>NZ_KE386941.1:0-1724529 GCF_000429705.1 Alteribacter aurantiacus DSM 18675 | reverse complement strand
GGCCCGAATGTGATGGGGATGGGTCAAATGCCAGGAAGCCCGAATCAGATGATGGGAATGGATCAGATGCCAGGAGGCCCGAATCAGATGATGGGGATGGGTCAGATGCCAGGCGACCCGAATGTGATGGGAATGGGCCAAATGCCAGGAGGCCCGAATGTGATGGGGATGGGCCAAATGCCAGGCGACCCTAATCAGATGATGACAGATCATCATCATGGCATGCCAGGCAACGGAAGCCAGAACGGGATGTCGATGCCAGGCAACGGAGGTCAACACGGAATGCCGATGATGCCAAGCAACGGAGGCCATGCTCAAATGGAACAATCGCAGCAGGGACGCCACCAATCACAGGGGATGCCGCACATGGGGTATATGACAGCTGATGATGATGACAACTTTGATTATTAAAAGCACAAAAATATAGAAGTCTTAGCAAAAGCACCATAGATGAATAGGGTTAAAAGAAGCTGGCTCGTATGAGGTCAGTTTCTTTTTGTGCTTTGACAATCTGGGACCTTCAATAAGAGAACAGGAGAGGTCCCAATGGAGTATTTGGCACGAAACCTTATCAAAAAAAAGCACCCGCTGTTGCGAATGCTTTCATAAAAACGTCTAGTATGACCTAGGCAGACCACTGAATAAGGAAAGTTCAGTGCCTATCAGTGTCCTTAAGACTCAATAGGAGTCTTTTCTTTTTGATTTATTTTTTCGTTCGCCGACTCAAACGTCTCCATTTTTTTGTTCGGTTGCTTCCAGTGATCTGTATTTCCTGGAAGGTCATCAAACCAAGCCGCCTCTTTTGGGCAATCGAGAACCATGAATTTTCCATATTCACCGTCACGTGATTGATGATATTTCAAGTAAGCCTTACCGTCTTCGATAGCAAGGATTTCGACCTTTCCAGAAGTATGGCTCATAGAGAGACGAACGCGTTTACCAAGACCAGATGTAATGGCTTTTGCTTTTTCAACAGCTTGATAAGCCTCTTCCAACGTTAGAACGAAATCGTTGTTTCCGGCTACCGGACGGTTAATAAAGAAGTAATAAGGTGTGACTCCCGCCCACGATAGTCTATCTAATAGTTCAGCAAGGACTTCCGGTTCATGATTAATCCCTTTAAGGACTGGGGTTTGGTTAACAACAATCGCTCCTGCATCGTGTAGGGCTTCAAACCCTCGTTTCGCTTCTTCTGTGATTTCATTCGGATGGTTAATATGAGCCATCACATAAATGCGTTTTTCAGCAGTGGAGTACTCACGAATCAACTTTAACAACTCTTCATCTTCATAAATACGCATCGGGTTAAAAACAGGCATTTTTGAGCCGAGGCGTATGATTTTAACATGATCAATCTCTCGTAATTGTTCAATGATTCTTCTTAGCTTTTTAGTCGCTAAAATGAGTGAATCACCGCCAGTTAGAAGAACATTGTTGATTTCCGGGTGCTCTTTAATGTACTCAATCCCCGGTTGAACATCTGACATGGCTTCTTTAATGTCGTTACGGAATAAGCGCTTTCGGAAACAATAGCGGCAATAGGCACCGCAAACTTCTGAAACGATTAAAAGGGCAGTCGTTGTGTACTTATGTTGGCATCCTGGAACAACGTAGTTCGTATCTTCATCGGAAGCATCCCAACGTCCATATTCTTCAAGTTCCCCTTCATTAGGAATGACAAGTTTTCGAATGGGATCGTTCGGATCTTTCCAATCAATAAGATTAAGATAATAATCGTTTACTCTAAAAACGAATTTTTCTGTAATCTGCTTTAATTTTTCTTTTTCTTCATCAGTGATGTGTTCGATCTTATCGAGGTTCATAATGTACTTAGGTTGCACCATTTTTACACCCTCCAATAGTCGTAGTTAGCAGCGTTGATTCCAGTTCAGTATACCAATAATATATGAATTTAGCCAATTTTTAGAATATTATAATATTTTTGAAATATATCATTCATTTTGAAAAATGGGCGAAATTTTCTCTTCATCTCTTCGTCGATTTGCCATATAATGAAATAAATACTTCATAAAAGTGGAGTGATGAAAGGAAGGCGCTTAATTAAAATGGCTATTCACTCTTTTTCACATCCTTTGGCCTCATATTTCAGCCGGACGAAAGAATCTTACCGGATTCATTGTGAAAGTAAGGAACATTTACCGGGTGGTGTCACTGCGAACATCAAGCACTTTGCTCCGTACCCAATTGTAATGAAGCATGGAAATGGAGCGTGGCTAACCGATGTTGATGGAAATGACTATGTCGACTATCTGATGAGCTATGGTGCACTGGCATTAGGGCATGGTCATGATCGGATTCAAAAAGCTCTTCAAAAACAAATTCAAACGGACGGGACCTATTTGTTTGGAACCCCACACGAACTTGAAACCAGATTTGCTCAAAAAATAAAGCATTACCTACCATCGATGGAGCGAATTCGTTACACGAACTCAGGCACTGAAGCAACATTGTTGGCATTAAGACTTGCCTATGCGTACACCGGAAAAACCAAAGTGGCAAAATTTGAAGGACATTACCACGGTGGGTATAACGAAATGCTATACAGTATCAATCCTGACGAACAACAATCCGGTCCTTTTGACGAACCCTATACTGTACCTGAATCAGCAGGGTTGTTACCCGGTGGGGAAGAGAACACACTAATATTGCCGTTCAATCATCCTGAGGCCTGTGATCGACTGTTAAAAAAGCATCGCCAAGAGCTCGCAGCCGTGATCATTGAGCCCGTTCAAGGAGGATTTATCCCAGCTGAGCGAGAATTCATTAACAGACTACGTAAAACAACGGAAGAAGAAGGAATTGTCCTTATCTTCGATGAAGTAAAAACAGGTTTTCGATCTTCAATGGGCGGAGCACAAACGGTGTACCAAGTATCGCCTGACATCACCACGTTGGGGAAAGTCGTCGGCGGTGGTTTTCCATTTGGTATGGTAGGCGGAAAAAAAGAGATCATGGACGTGTCAAGCCCTAAGGACGGAAGCGATGTTTTTGATACCATGCAAAGTAAAAATTCTTCAGCAATAGACACCTTGTTTCACAGCGGAACTTACAACGGTCATCCGCTCATCCTAGCAGCCGGACTCGCTACACTGGAAGTGCTAGAGTCAGAGTATGAAAAAACAGTCGATTTTACAGAAGATCTAAGAATGGAACTAGAAAGTTTCTTTAAGAAAAAATCTGTACCAATGAAAACGATAGGAATGGGTACAATCTTCAATCCCATATTTACAATTGAACAAGTGAACCATTATCGGGATATGAAAAAAACCAATCTTCAATTTAGAAAAGAACTTGACCTGCATCTGATTAACGAAGGGATTTACACAAAACCATTAAATAGATACAGCATTTCAACAGCGCATGGAGAAAAGGAACTCAAACAAACAATGGATGCTTTACACAGAATCTTTAAACAAAAATGAAGCAAGGAATAAGCGGACAGGGGAAAAAGGAGCGTTTGATGATGTTCGAAAATGAAGTGTATGAGCGGATGATCAACTATCAAGAAACCATGAGTAAATCTCATAAAAAAATTGCCAATTACTTAATTGAAAACCGGGAGACAGCGCCTTTTTTAACAGCATCGAAACTTGCAAAGCATGTAGGTGTAGGGGAAGCAACGGTCATCCGGTTTGCCTTTTTTTTAAACTACAAAGGTTATCCAGACCTCCAAAGGCATTTGCAAGAAGCCATGCAACGAAAGATGACCTCAGCCGAAGTACTTGTTAAAACCACGGACAAAGACGGTTCAACGTCTGACGTCGTGACAGAGATCTTAGGAGACGACATTCAAAACCTTAAAACAACCCTCAATCAGTTGAACACGGCACACTTCGAGCAAGCTGTGCAAGAAATTATTGATGCAAACAGAATCTATATTATTGCATATAGAAGTGCAGCTAGTATTGGAAGCTTCATGGAGTTTTATTTGGACATGGTCCTTCAAAATACGGAGATGATCCGTCAAGGTGACGGTGTGTCTGAGCACTTATTGGATATTAAAGAAAATGACTTGGTGATCGGCTTCGGTTTTGCAAGGTATACTAAGCGAACAGTAGAGGTACTCAAATACGCGAAACAACGCGGAGCAAAAACCCTCATCATCACGGACCACTACATGAGCCCTCTCGTTCCTTTAGGAGACTTAAAGCTGATAGCAGCCACAGAGATCAATTCGTTTATCGATTCTTTTTCAGCGCCCCTAAGCATTGTCAATGCTTTGGTAACCGCTGTGACAAGAGCAGAACACGTAAAAGTTGAGAAACGCCTTCACGACTTGGAAGGGCTTTGGGATAATTTTGATGTGTTTGAAGAGTGATGGTGGTTTGAGTTTATCACGTAAGAGGAGGAGTTTAGTTATTTTGGCTAACCCGTGAATAAAAATAGGTAACCCGTAAAAAAGAGAGCACTTCTCGTTAATAAGGGTAGTGAACCCGTAAAATCAGAATACGAACCCGTAAATCATAGAATCAAAGCCGCAAAATAATGAAGTTCATCCGCAAATCCACCCATGTCAACCGGCAATAATCAAATCGAACTCGTCACTTTCTCGTTTATATAAACGAAATAAAAAACGCCCCTGCGATCCGAGTTCGGATTGCGGGGGCGTTTCGCTATTATGCAGGTGCGTTGTTTTTCGCACCTTCAGGATTTCTAATTCTTTGGACCACACCAATGATCACAAGAAGAACAAGTCCACCGAGCGAGATGAAGAGGTTCCCAGGGATAATGAGCATAATACCTGCTACGATTAGCAAGATGCGCTCATACCAGTAAGGCTTCGCGAAGAAGTATCCCATCATTGCGGCACTGATGGCGACCATTCCAATAATGGCTGTAACAAGAACCGGAGTTAATGTAGCGAACGTAGCATCCTCTAATAGAAGAACCGGACTGTATACAAACACATACGGGATGATAAAAGCGGCAATCGCCAATTTCAAGGCCGTTACACCGGCTTTCATCGGATTGGCCCTGGCAATTCCGGCTCCAGCGTAGGCAGCCAAACATACTGGCGGAGTAATATCCGCAACAATACCAAAGTAGAAAACGAAGAAATGGGCTGCAATTGGTGGCACATCAAAGGCAATTAATGCCGGAGCAGCCATAGAAGCTGTAACAACGTAGTTGGCTGTTGTTGGCAGTCCCATTCCTAAAATGATACAAGCAATCATTGTAAAGAAGAGAAGTAAGAACAGGCTGTCTCCTGCAATGGTAAGGAGAGCCCCTGCAATTTTCCCACCTAAACCTGTAAATACAACCACACCTACGATAATACCGGCACTCGCACACGCTGCGATAACCGGAAGGGCAACGCGGGCACCTTGCTCAAGAGCATCAATAATGCTCCTTGGTCCCATTCGTGTTTCTTTTCTGAACATACTTACTAAGAAGGCTGTTCCGATCCCTGTCAAGGCCGCAGCTGTTGGTGTGAATCCGGAAACGAGCATATAAATAATGGTGAACAATGGCAAAATGAGGTCCATACGCTTGAGTAATCCCTTGGCGGATGGAAGCTCACTCTTTGGCAGGCCATGAATACCATAACGTTTTGCTTCAAAGTGTGTGCCTAAAAACACACCAGTAAAGTAAAGTAATGCTGGAATGATACCGATAATGATAATGTCACTATATGATACATCACTAATGTATTCAGCCATGATAAAAGCAGCTGCTCCCATGATTGGTGGCATGATTTGTCCACCTGTTGAAGCGGATGCTTCAGCAGCAGCGGCAAATTCAGGTCTGAATTTTGCACGTTTCATCATCGGAATGGTAAAGGAACCAGATGCTACTGTATTGGCAACCGAACTCCCTGTTACTGTTCCTTGCATGGCAGAAGCAGCAACGGCCGCTTTCGCTGTACCACCAGTAAACCGACCTGTTAAACCAAATGCAAGGTCGTTAAAAAATTGTCCTACTCCCGTTCGTACTAACATGACACCGAAGAATAAGAACAAGAAAATATAGGTTGAGGAGATCTGAATCGGAATCCCGAAGATCGCCTCAGAAGAGAAGAACAAACGCCTTGAGAGGCCAGACCAGTCAAATCCTCCGTGACCAAATCCGTACGGTAAGTTTGTTCCATACAAACCGTAAAGAATTGCTGTAGCAGCAATAACGACAATCGGTAATCCCACTGCACGACGAGTGGCCTCTAGAAGTAGAACAATTCCAATTGTAGCTACAATAATATCCACAGTCGTAAACCCTAAAATTCGTGCAGGTCCTGTTATCCAGTCATAACGGAATAAGATATAAAATGAGCTTCCCATGGCAAGGAGAGCCAAGATTACATCATAAAATGCAATCCCTCTTTTAGTAATCCCCGATTTTGTAGCAGGATAGAGCAAAAAGATAAGACCCATTGCTGTACCAAGGTGAACGGCTCCTTGTACTAAGTATACGAGCGGACCGATTGCTGGTGTTGCGCGGTATAAGTGAAAGACTGTTAGGGAAATAGCGACGAAGGCTATGACCCATTTCCAACGGCCGAGATCTTGTCTGAACGTTGCTTCTTTGTCATATTTCGCGAGCATTTTTTGTTGTTCTTTTTCATCCATTGCTTGCTGATTGGTTAGATCTGCCATGTAATCACCGTCCTTTCAAAAGTACGAACTAAAAACCGACGAAAAAGTAGGAGAAAGCGATCTAACTTCCTGCTTTTTCGTCGGTATTCCGCATAACAACTTCTTTAGCGGAGCAAAACATTCGCTACTAACGTTTTATCATAGTTCTTATGGGAAAACAATC
This sequence comes from Alteribacter aurantiacus DSM 18675, assembly GCF_000429705.1. Classification (GTDB taxonomy): domain Bacteria; phylum Bacillota; class Bacilli; order Bacillales; family Salisediminibacteriaceae; genus Alteribacter; species Alteribacter aurantiacus. The sequence continues at coordinate 1,717,755 of NZ_KE386941.1, read as the reverse complement.
TTTACAAGATTTTAAAAACTCAAAAAGAAATAGGTGTAACTTCTTTAAAAAAGGCCGGACAAAAAACCCACGTCCGGCCCGTCACATTCAATTAGTCAAGGTAGCCTTGCTCTTCAAAGAATCGCTCCGCACCTGGGTGCATTGGAAGGCCATCTGAACCGTTCATGATGTTCTCAGGGTCTAAGTGCTGACCTTGTGCATGAGAAACATCTTCCCAGTTTTCGTAAAGGGCTCTCGTAATTTCGTATCCAAGATCTTCGTCAATCGTATCAGTAGAACCGACCAAAACAGCGTAAGCCGTAATTGCGTTTACAGGCTCATCCATAAAGTCGTAAGAATCAGCTGGAATTTCAAGAAGCTCGTATCCACTGTTTTCTTCGATGTAAGCTACAGCTTCATCAGATAAAGAAAGAAGCTCAATATCACGTTGTAAAGAAAGCTCTTCAATGCTTCCGGCCGGTAGTCCAAGAAGACCGAAAGAAGCATCTAAGTTACCATCTTGCAGGCGTCCTGCAGCGTCACCAAAACCTTCATCAAACGCGTTGTAATCACCATCTTCAAGACCGTAAGCTTCAAGAATCAAGCGAGCAGCCTCTTGCGTACCTGAACCTGGTGGTCCAATGGCAATATCCATACCCTCAAGATCAGCAACAGATTCGATTCCTGCATCCGCACGAACGACAACTTGCATGACTTCAGGATAAATGTGGCCCATAAAACCGAAGTTATCTACTTGAGCTCCGTCAAATTCACCAGTACCTTCAGCTGCATCTAGAGCTGGAAGGTGTACACTCATTCCTAGGTCAAGTTCGCCTTGGAAAATCTGTGCAAGGTTGTCTACAGAAGCTCCTGTAGCCACAGCACTGAGGTCGAATCCGTCGTAACCTTCAACGTTTGCGTTGATTACGTTCGCCATTTCTTGTCCTAGAGGATAATATGTACCCCCAGTACTACCTGTACCAATTTGTAAACCAGTTACGTCAACATCGCCAGCTGTTTCTTCTTGGCCGTTGTCAGAGTCACCGTCATCTGCACCGCCGTTTTCTTCCGTATCGCCATCGCCACACGCAGACAATAGCATACCGAGTGTCAAAGCGGATGCAAACATTGTGTAAAACTTCTTCATGCAAATTCCCCCTTGAAATTAATATAGTTTCATACTAACCATTGTATAAAAATTGTTAGTACCCTTTTTACATTTAAGCAGAAATCTATGAAGTTGTCAAAAAAATTGTACTTGTAAGCGGGAACATCATAGATTCACCCCATAGAAAACTAGATTTGTCAGAGTTTGTCGGTTGTGTGGATTAATTTGTAACAAAAGGTAAAAAATCTCTCTGTTTTCTGTGTTAGTGAATGATTATACTTAATTTTGCATAAATAAAGCTGGGGATTGCACATTAAACATACCTCTATTCCCTCATTATAAATGTCACAAACCTATTAATTTTCTGAAAAGATATTATTAGTAATATATTCTTCATCATTAACAGACATAAATCCATCTTTATACCATCCAAAAATAGATCTTAAACTTGTGAATTAGAAAATGTTTTTTTCAAACTCATAGAGGTTTGGTTTCCTCTATGATATAGAAGGAGGTGGTTAATGATGAGTGGATTGGATCATTTGCTTGAAACAGATGTCATCCAAATCAAAAAAGACATGGAGCTTTTCCATGCCTTTAATACTTTCAAATAAAGTGGTAGTTCCGAAAATCTCTAATAGGTTCAGCTCACTAGGATCGTTTACCCGTGTGCCTTTTCCTTAACATCCACAAAGGACATGCGTTTCCATTCTCCTTTTTTCCACCGTCTAAGCATCAAAAGTCCCCTTAACCATTCATCAGCGATTAAAGCGATCCAAATACCGACTAGTCCTAGCCCTAACACAATGCCTGCCGTATACGAAATGGTGACAGACACTCCCCACATAGAGAGAATCCCGATATAAACCGGGTATTTCACATCCCCGGCAGCTCGAAGGCAGTTGATCACAATCAAATTAAATGCGCGCCCCGGCTCCAATATAATCGTAAGTAGCAACAACATGCCACCAAGTTCAATGATTTGTGGATTGTCTGTAAAAATGGATAACAGGTTCTCACGAAAAACAGCGAATAAGCTTGCCGCTCCTAGGGAGACTCCAAAACCGATCCATAGACTTTTCAAGCAACGTTGATATGCTTCTTCAAGCTTTCCTTCTCCGACCAAATGGCCAACGATGATCTGTGTTCCTTGACCGATCGCAAAGGCAAAGAGAAAAGCGAACATCATAATATTAATCGCATATACCCGTGTTGTAAGTTCAATGGTTCCCATCGATGCGACGAACATAGTAATGACCACTTGACTCATGTTATATGAGAGGTGCTCACCGGCAGAGGGGATCCCAATTTTCATCAATTGCTTCATCTCTGTTCTAGGGAAAGCTTGGAATAAATAAGAGAAGGGAAGTTCTCCATTCACTCTTTTATATAAAACAACCATGAGTACGACTAGACCAATGGTTCTGCTTGCTGCTGTACTAATCGCCACACCTGTTGCACCGAGCTCAGGAAAGCCCATGGGTCCAAAAATAAATAAGTAGTTTCCGATTACATTCAATACATTCATGCCAAGGGTGATCCACATGGCATCGCGTGTGAAACCATGACTTTTGATAACGGCACCTGCTGTCATGATTAACGCCTGAACAAAGGCGAATCCTCCTACAATACGAAGATACATCAGAGCTGTATCCATCAATTCCGGAGGTAGATTCATTAATTGTAAAAGAGAAGGTCCGAGTAGAAAGAGCACGGCACTTAGGATTAATCCAAAAGCCAAGTTGGCTACAAGAGAAACCACGGCAATTCGACTTGCTTCTAAATCCTTTTTAGCTCCTAAGTATTGAGCAATTAAAATAGTCGTCCCTGTAGCAACAAACCCAAACATGACGATAATGACACTCATGAGTTGGTTGGATACGCCTACGGCAGCTACTGCATTGTCATCATATTGACTGAGCATGAGTGTATCGGCATTTCCCATTAACATATGTAAAAAGATTTCAATGAAGATCGGCCACGTGAGGGCAAATAAAGTTAGTTTTTTTCTCGTGGTGTTTTCTCGTTGTGACATGATTACCTCCTGTGTCCTGTTTGGACATTAACGAATTAAGCTATCATTAGTCTATAAGGACAATATCAGATTTAAAAGGTATAATAACGATAATAATAGGACAAATCCGACTTGGAGGTTGTTATGAACCTTTTGAAGGCCCATGTACCGCCTATGCCCGTTTTTATTAAGTGTGGAAAAGGAAGTTTTAAACAAAGCCAAAAGCACTTTTGGAGAACCTTTGAAGTGTTTGATCTTTTAATAGTAGAAAAAGGTACATTATATATGAAGGAAGTAGACGATGAATATGAAGTTCAACAAGGAGAATACTTATTGTTGGCACCAGGACTCCGTCACGGGGGATTCAAAGGGTGCGAGGAAGATACTCGCTTCTTCTGGGTTCATTTTGTGTTTCCTGGATCTTATACCTTAGCGGATAACAAACTGTTTGATTGGTCTCACGTATTGGTCAGGGAAAGTACGTTTACCGAACCGGCTGATTTTCTCCTGCATATTCCTAGATACGGTAAGATTCAAAACAAAGAGAGAGTGGAGAACTTGCTCGATCACTTAAGCTTACTAAACCACTCTCAATCACCTATGGATAAGATGAAACAACAATCATTATTTTATGAAGGCCTTTTATTATTGCAACAAGAAGCAATCCAATTACCAACGAGTGCAGAGCGAGTAGCTGAAGAGACCATTCACTTTATTAGAGAGCATTATGCTGATTCAGCTCTTACTCTTACGAACATTGCTAAAGAGCTTTTGTACCACCCTGATTATGTTTCAAGGTGTTTAAAAAGAGTCACGGGGCTTACACCTGTTCAGTATGTCAGTCGTTACCGATTAGAGGTGGCCAAAGACTTGTTAATCACAACGAACATGGACCTCGGGGCGATCAGCACAGAAGTAGGGATCCAAGACCGAAGTTATTTTTCTAGGTTGTTTAAAAGAGTGGAAGGCATTTCGCCAAGAGAGTTCAGAAGAATGAGAGAAAAAGAAGTGGCTCGACCGCTACAAGAAGGAAGGAAAGAGTAGGGAATGGTCCCGATTTTCGTAAGTGCTTTCATGGTATAATGTCCTCATCTGATGCAAACGATTGCATTTAGATTCGGAGGAGGGGGAATGGTGTCGAGAAAGAGGGCGCGTAAAAAGACAAAGCTAGTACATAAGTTAGGTTTTTTATTATGTTTAATTGTGATTGTAAGTATGGCTGGGGGAGCGGCAATCTTGTATGCCAATAAGAATGTGAACACCCAAACGACAACGTTAAATGAGTCGGCGACGTTTCAAGAAAGCTATTCATCACTCTTGAACAAAATCAATCAAGTAGGTCTTCTTCATTTTCAGCTTGTTACAAGCGGTTATAATGAAGAGCGAATCGATAGGGCCGATGAGCTTCTAGATGAAGGCCGTGTGCTTTTTGACCAGTTAAACACCTCATTACATGAGGATAGTGAATTGAACAACTATCTACCTCTTTTCGGTGAAAGCATGACTAACTATGAAAACATCAGTCAAACCTATTTTCAATCCATCTTTGTTGGGGATGAAATTGAGAGAATCCGAAACAGGGTAGCTCCAGACATTTTACGAACCGAACAAAACCTTAACCAAGCGAATACAAGGATACAGCAATCTCTCGAAAGTACTCGTGATGAGGCTTCATCTGAGCTTGATCGAGCTCTTACCATGATGGAAATGATTTTATATGCAGCAATTGGCTTTCTTGTTTTGGTGCCGATGATGGCTGTAGTTTGGTTTATCCGCGATTTAAATAAAGGAGTCACTCAAGTACTTGCAAGGATCCGGGAATATAAAGATGGGAATTTTACCTTTGATCACCACTTGCATCGAAATGATGAATTCAAAGAGATCGACGAGAGTCTGAGTCAGATGGGGCATCAACTAGGTGAGTCCATGATTACAAGCGAACGGGCGAGCATACAAGTACTTGATGTAAGTGAGGCCGTATCCACCGAGTCAGATAATCAATTAAGGCATATGTCGGATGTCTTGATAACAATCAAGGATCTTAAAGCTAATGTAGAAGCACAGTCCATAGAGACAGAGAGTATATCTGCCATTACGGAAGAGGTAAGTGCCAGTGCACAAGAAATTGAAGATTCTTCAGGTAAAGTTTATAAGAAAATGGTAGAGATGAGTGGGTTGGCAGATCGCGGTTCTCGAGTTGTGAGTGGAATGGCCCAGGATGTGAGCACACTTTCGGATGAAACTCTTGTGATGGGGAAACGAGTGAGTGGAATCGCTCTAGAAATTGAAAACATATCCGCGTTTATGAAAGGGATTGATGACATTTCCTCTCAAACGAATTTACTTGCTATTAATGCCTCCATTGAGGCAGCAAAAGCAGGTGAAGCAGGTAGGAGCTTTGCAGTGGTAGCAGATGAAATTCGCAAACTGTCGAAAGGCACAGCTGACTTTTCTAAAAACGCCAAATCGGCCGTGGAACAGATTACAAAGGAAACGTTAGAGATGCAAGAAACGTTCAACTCGTTTCAAGAGGCAAGTTTAACGGCAAGAGTGCAGTCAGAAAAAGCGCTCACTCTATTTACCACTATTGAGTCTGAAAGTAAGTCACTGCAAGTGGAGCACGAAGAGACATCTGTAGCCATTGAACAGATCAACAAGGCCATACATGAGGTGGTTACTGCTGTAGCAAAGCTGGCAGATGTAGCGAAAGAGCTCGACAATCAATCTTCAAAAGTAGCTGATACCATCGATCTTCAATCAAAAAAACAAAAGGAATTGGCCGAATCTACGAAAGTTTTAAAAGAAACGGCAGCCACGTTACAACAATAAAGAAAACGATTACATTTTTTTTGCAAAAGGGGTTGTATTTCCTAAGACCCAAATATATAATGAAGTTGTAATAGTGATGCAAACGATTTCACGGCGCTACCGTGGAATTGTTTTTGCCTCAATTGTGCAAACGGTTGTCCGACTTCTTGCGCAACCTCCCTTTGTCCCGCTCACAGATTCAAAAAGCGGGAAAAGAGCTTCTACATATATATGAAAGCGGATTCGAATCTTACAATCTTTGAAACCGATTACATATATACCGAGGGGACGGGTGAGAGGTGGACAGGCAACAGGTTGCACGCGATGTAACCATTTACTTAAAGGGGGAAACAACATGTTTAAAGGTAAGTTTCTTTTAACGCTAATGATGATGCTCGTACTTTCTATCGCATTAGTGGCATGTGGTGGCGGAGATGACAATGAAGAACCAGCAGATCCGGACACAGATGAAAACGGAGAAGACGCTGGAGAAGACGAAGGTGAAGACGGTGACGCTGCAGCAGAAGGTGATGCTCCAGAAAAACCTGAATCTCTATCCATGTGGGTTAACGATGAGGACTCTCAGTTGGATGCTTACGAAGAAATTACACAACGTTTTGAAGACGAGCATGGTATTGAAGTAAACATCACACCATTCTCTATGTTGGATCAAACCGATGCAATTTCTCTAGATGGTCCATCTGGTCAAGGTCCGGACCTGTTCTTCCAACCGCATGACCGTATGGGAGATATCGTATTACAAGGTCTTGCTGCAGAGCTTGAGCTTACAGCTGATCAAGAAGAACGTCTTGCTGAGTATAACGAAGAAGCAGTTCAATCGTTAAGCTACGAAGGTGTTCAATACGGAATTCCTGCAGTAGTTGAAACATATGCCCTTTTCTACAACACAGATCTAGTAGAAGAAGCGCCACAAACGCTTGATGAACTAATGGAAATTGCAGAATCTCTAACTGATGCAAGTGCTGATGAGTATGGATTCTTAATGGAAGCAACGAACCTATACTTCTCTTACCCGTTCCTAACTGGAGCTGGCGGATACATCTTCAATCAAGATGCTGACGGTGCTTATGACACTGAAGATATTGGTCTTGATAATGATGGAGCGGTTGAAGGTGCAGCATTAATTCAATCTTGGTTTGAAGAAGGCTACATGCCAACAGGGATTGATGGCGACATCATGAACGGTCTTTTCCAAGACGGAAAAGTTGGAGCTGTTATTACAGGTCCTTGGGCGATTCCTGACTACCGTGATGCTTTAGGTGACAGCCTTGCTGTTTCTATGCTTCCTGAGTGGGATGGCGAACAGCTTAACTCCTTCTCCGGTAACAAAGGTTGGTTAGTATCTGAATACAGTGACGACCAGTACTGGGCTACTGAACTAGCATTATTCATCACAAACGCTGAAAGCTCTGAGACGTATTTTGAAACGGCTGGTGAGCTTCCTGCCCACACTGCTGTAGAAATCGATGACGAGTTTATGGGTCCTATCTTTGAACAGACACAAGTGGCAGAGCCGATGCCAAACGTTCCTGAAATGAGCCAAGTGTGGGAGCCGGTTAGTGACGCACTTCAGTTCATCTCTCAAGGTGAAGATCCACAAGAAGTAATGGAAGAAGCTGTTGCACAAATCCGCGAGCAAATCGCAATTATGCAATAGTATTAATGAAAAGTAGGGATTGGGGAAGACATTCTCCAATCCCGATTCTTTAAAAGCAGGAGGATGCGACTATGGCTACAAACGATAACCAACCAGATGTGAAAATCGTCAACAAACGACACAATCCAACTGTAGCTGCTTTGCTCTCCATTATTCCGGGGTTCGGGCAGGTGTACAACAAACGATATTGGAAAGGTGCGACCTTATTCATTCTCTTTGCGGCTTTCGTTGGTGTGATGTACGGTTTTATCGCCGATGGTTTACAAGGATTGATTACACTCGGTGAAACACCACGTGATGATGATTCCCGTATCTTTTTAAGCTACGGTATTCTATCACTTATATTTCTAGCTTTCTTTATTACGTTCTATGTTATTAATATTATCGATGCTCATAAAGACGCAAAGAGAATTCAATTAGGTTGGGAAGTACCAGGTCTTAAAGAAGGTTTCAAAAACGCCTGGGATACAGGATTCCCTTATTATTTAGTAGCACCGGGACTGTTTTTACTTATCTTTGTTGTTATCTTTCCACTACTCTTTATGGTGTTCTTAGCGTTTACAAACTATAACTTATACAACGCACCACCTAGGAACTTGCTTGAGTGGGTCGGTTTTGATAACTTCGTTCGATTGTTCACGATCAACGAGTGGAGAAACACCTTCATCAATGTTCTATCATGGACGTTAATTTGGACGTTTGTTGCTACGACACTTCAAATCGGACTGGCTTTATTCTTGGCGATTATCGTAAATGACAAACGAGTAAAAGGAAAGCGTCTTATTCGTACTGTCTTTATCTTGCCATGGGCTGTGCCGGCCTTTGTAACCATTATCATTTTTTCTGCACTATTTAACGACAACTTCGGTGCGATTAACCGAGACATTATTATACCGTTGTTCGGAACGGGGATTCCATGGATGAGTGATCCATTCTGGGCAAAAGTAGCCTTGATCATGATTCAGACATGGCTTGGATTCCCATTCGTATTCGCATTGTTCACCGGTGTGCTTCAAAGCATTTCAGCCGACTGGTATGAAGCTGCGGATATTGATGGAGCCAACCGTTGGCAAAAATTCAGCAATATTACGTTCCCACACGTGATGTTTGCAACAGCACCCTTATTGATCATGCAGTACGCAGGAAACTTCAACAACTTTAATATTATTTATCTGTTCAACCAAGGTGGACCACCGGTTCGTGGACAGGTTGCCGGAGGAACAGACATCTTAATCTCCTGGGTATACGGTCTAACATTTGAAAATCAGCAGTTTAACATGGCAGCTGCCATATCCATTATCTTGGGACTGATCGTAGTTGTATTCGCATTCTTCCAGTTCCGACGTACACGATCGTTTAAAGAGGAGGGGAACATTTAAATGAGCACTGCAGTAAAAAAGAAAAAACCAATGAGTAAAAAAAGAAAAAACTTCCTTGAGTTAACAGCTATTTACAGTGTTGTTGCTGTGATGTTCGTGATCATTTTGTACCCTCTTCTTTGGGCATTCGGTTTATCACTTAACCCAGGCACAAGTCTCTACGGTGCCCGAATGATTCCTGAGAACTGGTCTTTCGTTCATTACGAGTGGTTGTTTACAGACCCACGAAGTAACTACGTCACGTGGTATAAAAACACATTGATCGTAGCATTGTCTACTTCATTTTTTGCAACATTGATGGTTTCACTTGTGGCTTATGCGTTCTCTCGTTACCGGTTTATTGGTAGAAAAAACGGTCTTTACGCCTTCTTACTTCTACAAATGTTCCCGGTACTCATGGCGATGGTTGCATTGTACATCTTGTTAAACCTTGTAGGACTTCTTGATTCCCTGCTCGGTCTGATCATTATTTACGTCGGTGGTGCGATTCCAATGAACGCCTTCCTCGTAAAAGGGTACTTTGACACGATTCCTCGTGAGCTGGATGAGAGTGCACGAATTGATGGTGCGGGACACTTCCGTGTGTTCTTCCAAATCATGCTTCCACTAGCAAAGCCGATTCTTGCGGTAGTCGCATTGTTTAACTTTATGGCGCCGTTTATGGACTTTATTTTACCTCGTATCGTTCTTAGAAGCCCTGAGAACTTTACATTGGCACTCGGTCTGTTCAACTTTGTAAACGATCAGTTTGCCAACAACTTTACACGATTTGCAGCCGGTGCGATTTTAATCGCTGTTCCGATTGCATTAGTATACTTGTTCCTTCAACGCTACCTTATTTCAGGACTTACGTCAGGGGCAACGAAAGGGTAAGAGAAATGGAACGAAGAGAGATACGGTCGATGAGGAAGATGTCCCTCTTCCTGCCGTATCTTTTTCTTTTCCTACATCATAGAGTACTTCAAGAAATGGATTGGGAGGATTCAATAATGCAAGATACAAGCTTTGCCATACATCCGGGCAACAAAAGTAAGATTGAAGGTACCACTTTTCGAGACATTGGAGATGTGACCTCTTTTAAACAAGAGAATAACCATTTCCTATTTAGCTGCGAATATGGGAGAGTTACAATAGTCTTTTATTCTAACCATGTAGCTAGAGTTGTGATGAACCATAAGCAAGACCCTGTAGTAGAAGGAAGCTTTGCCGTCATTCAAAAACAGGGGATTGTAAACGTAGAAGTAGTAGAGGACAAAGAAGCTATTCGCCTTGGAACAGACGCTTTAACCGTATACATTGAGAAATCTCCCATGAGAGTATCTTTCTTGGACACTAACGGCGATCTCATCATCGGTGAAGGTCAAAAAGGGATGGGGCACAGTCCCTCTGGGGAAGTCATCTGCTACAAACAAGCCCACCCCGATGAGCACTATTACGGCTTTGGTGAAAAAACCGGTTTTCTAGATAAACAAGGCGAAAAGATGACCATGTGGAATACAGACGTCTATGCCCCACACAACCCGGAAACCGATGCTTTATATCAATCCATTCCGTTTTTCATGACGTTACGACAAGGGCGTGCTCACGGTCTGTTTTTTGATAACACGGGAAAAACACAGTTTACTATGCGAACAGAAGACGGAACATTTCATTTCAGTGGTGAAACCGGTCAAATGGATTACTATATTCTTGCCGGACCAACAATGAAAGAAGTGTTAAATCAATATACGACCCTCACAGGTACAATGCCTCTTCCGCCGAAATGGGCTCTTGGTTATCATCAATCTCGTTACAGCTATGAAACGGAAGCGGAAGTTCGTGAGCTTGTAGGGAACTTTCTTAATAAAGAAATCCCGGTCGATGCGATCTACCTGGATATTCACTATATGGACGAGTACAGAGTGTTTACCTTTGATGAAGACCGCTTTCCGAATGCCAAACAACTCGTGGCGGATTTAAAAGAACAAGGAATTCGGATCGTTCCCATTGTAGATCCAGGTGTAAAAGAAGACCCGGAGTATGTCACGTATCAAGAGGGCATCGGTGATGACAGGTTCTGTAAGTACCTTGAAGGAAATGTCTACTATGGAGATGTGTGGCCCGGGAAAAGCGCCTTCCCTGATTTTACAAACGAGGACGTTCAAACGTGGTGGGGAGACAAGCACACGTTCTATTCCGATTTAGGAATTGAAGGCATTTGGAATGACATGAACGAGCCGGCCGTATTCAACGAAACGAAAACGATGGATACAAAAGTGGTACATGATAACAACGGAGTTCCCAAAACCCATCGTGAGCTTCACAATATCTATGGCCTAAAGATGGGAGAGGCCACGTACGAAGGGATGAAGAACAACCTTGACGGCAAGAGGACCTTCCTTTTGACTCGTGCAGGCTATGCGGGAGTGCAACGTTATGCGAGCGTCTGGACAGGGGATAACCGTAGTTTTTGGGAGCACCTTCAGCTTGCCATTCCCATGTGTATGAACCTAGGGATGAGCGGCGTTCCGTTTTGTGGACCTGACGTTGGTGGCTTTGCTCACGACTCAAATGGACAGCTACTTGCCAGATGGACACAATTTGGTACGTTTACGCCTTATTTTAGAAACCACAGCGCGATTGGCACGCAAAGGCAAGAGCCGTGGAGCTTTGGGGAAGATGTGGAAGCCAATGTGAAGAAATACATCCACCTCCGTTACATTTGGATGCCTGAGCTTTACAGGTTGTTCAAAGAGGCGAGCGTGACTGGTATCCCAGTTATGCGTCCTCTTGTTTTAGAGTATCCAGAAGATAAGCACACGTTTAACTTGAGCGACCAGTTCATGATTGGAGCGAACGTAATCGTAGCCCCTGTAACGACTCCTGACACAGAACAACGATTGGTCTATTTGCCTGAAGGGGAGTGGGTGAATTACTGGACGGATGAAAAGGTGAGCGGTGGAGATCACATCATTGCAAAAGCGCCAATAGATACATTGCCACTTTTCATAAAAGTAGACACCATGATTGCCCAAGGATCGCCTAAGCAATCGACTCTTGTGCAAGAAGACGATTACCAACTTCATGCCTACTTCGGAGTAAAAAAGGAAGCTTCATACACGATTTATGAAGATGACGGGGAAACATTTGAGTATGAAAACAACCATGCGTTTGAAAAGTATGTTCAGATGTCCTATGATAATGGGGTGTTAACGGTTACAGCTGAAGATGTAAACACCAGCTATACACCTGGCTTTGACAAGGTTACGCTCGTAGCTCACGGCTTGTCAGACGTAACGGAAGCACGAGTAAATGGAAAGCATGTTCAATTTCAAAAAAACAACATGAACAACGTTGTTATAACGATAAGCAGATAGATCTGTATTTTTAAGCGAAGGGATGAAACGCCCATGACCGTAACCATTAAAGATGTGGCTAAAAAAGCAAATGTTGCTCCTTCCACAGTCTCCCGCGTGATTGCAAATAGTTCGCGAATTAGTCAACGGACGAAAGAACGAGTGCGAGAGGCAATGGAAGATCTCGGTTATCACCCGAATTTTAACGCAAGAAGCTTGGCCAATAAAAGCACAAAAACAATTGGATTAGTGATGCCCAATTCAGCAAATAAAACGTTCCAAAACCCGTTCTTCCCGGAAGTTATTAGAGGGATCAGTACGAAAGCCCATATGCTTGAATATGGAATGTACTTATCAACAGGTCAAACGGAAGAAGAAATCTTCGAGGAAGTCCAACATATGGTACAAGGTCGTCGTGTGGACGGCATTATCCTGTTGTACTCCAGAGTCAATGATAAAGTCATGTCTTACTTGTATGAACAAAACTTCCCGTTTACTGTTATTGGGCGGCCATATGATTCACGGATGTCTGAAATTACGTTTGTGAACAACGACAACTTTAAAGCTGCAAAAACCGTTACAGAGTATTTATTGTTACTCGGTCATGAGCGCATTGCCTTTGTGGGCGGAAACTTAGATTTTGTCGTTACTGTTGACCATATGGAAGGATATGAGAGGGCGTTAAAGAACGCGGGCATTAAAATGCGAGACGAGTACGTTGTTTTTCACGAGGAATTGCAAGAGGGGGGACAAGAAGCGGTTATTGCCCTCATGAGTTTAAAGGAACCACCTACGGCTCTTTTAGTGGCGGATGATATCATGACCTTTGGTGTCCTTCGAATGCTGAGTGAGATGGATGTGAGTGTGCCGGATGATGTATCCATTGTGAGCTTCAATAACTTGATGATCTCCGAGCTCTCTTCTCCTCCCATGACAACTGTGGATATTAACATTTATAGCCTCGGATACGAAGCTACCACACTATTGATCGAAAAAATTCTAAAGCCCGACGTAAACCCAAGAAAAATGATTATTCCTCACAAGCTGATCAAACGCCAGTCTTGTCAAAGGCAAACGAAAAAGCTTGCCCCACAATAACCATTCTCTACCCGCTACGTATTCGTGGCGGGTGTTTTTGTACAAGGGTTTTATACATAAAATTAAGGGAAATTATGCTATAATCACACTACTATCATAAAGGTTGGTGAAAAAGTTGCCCCAGTCCAAGTTTTTTAGATTTTTATACGGACTTACGTTTGTCTTACTCATTATCTATTTAGCTACAAAGGTACCTTTCATTTTCACTCCCATTCAAGTGTTGTTCGGAACGTTGTTCATCCCTTTCTTGATTGCAGGGGTCTTGTTTTATTTACTGCGACCGATCGTAGGTTTATTACATAGGCAAAAGGTTCCTAAGCCTTTATCGATCCTGCTGATTTATTTAGGGGCGATTGGTCTGATGACTGGTTTTGTGTTCCTTGTAGGACCAACCCTTCAAGAGCAGTGGAACAACTTGGTCGACAATGCACCAGGGTTATTTAACGAAATGCGGAACCTGTTAATTGAACTGCAAAATAACGAATGGATCAATCAGTTCCAAGAGACAGACAACTTCTCGATTGAAGAAATTACAGAAAACTTCACGGAATACTTGTCCAATGCGTTTGAGATTGTTACAAGAAACATTGCCAGTGTCATCGGCGTCGTGACGAGCATTCTAATTTTAGCGATCATTATCCCGTTCATTCTTTTCTACATGCTAAAAGACGGGGAAAAACTTCCTGATCAAGTTCTTAAATATTTGCCAAAAAAACAACGCGGAGAAGGCCATCGTATTTTAAACGATCTGGACACGGCGTTAAGTTCATACATTCAAGGGCAAATCATTGTAAGTTTCTGTGTCGGTGTATTGATGTACATTTCGTTCTTGATCATTGGCATTGAATACTCGCTGATCCTAGCTTTAGTGGCGATGGTAACGAACGTGATCCCGTTTATCGGACCATGGATTGGTACCATTCCAGCGGTAATCGTAGCGATCATTGATTCGCCATGGATGGTTGTAAAAGTATTGATCGCGATCGTTGTGGTGCAACAAATTGAAAGTAATGTAATCTCTCCTCAAGTTATGGGGAAAAAGCTGGCGGTTCATCCACTAACGATCATCTTGTTATTGCTTGTAGCAGGGCAGTTCGCTGGGCTTTTCGGTCTACTCCTTGCCGTTCCAACATACGCAGTTTCAAAGGTAGTCGTTTCACACGCGTATCGTCTGTACATGCTAAAACGTAAGCAAGACCATGAGAAAAATGATAAAGATGACGATTTGGATACTTAGTTTGAGTTTTTACGACGACCTTTTATATACTGGGAAATGTATATAGTAAACCAACGAGGTGATTAAAGTGACAAAAGAAGTAGATGGCATTAAACAAGTAGACGTAAATGAATTGAAAGAGCTGTTGGGAAACAAACCTGAAGACACGGTAGTGATCGACATTCGCGAACCGGAAGAGTATGACGCCGGTCACATTCCTGGTGTACCACTCTTACCTATGAACGCTGTTCCTGAGATGGTTGAAGGGTTTGATAAGGAGAAGGAGTACATCTTTATTTGCCGAAGCGGCAATCGCTCACAAAATGTCGCTCTCTTCCTAAAAGATAAAGGATACGACCGCGTGACGAACTACAAAGGTGGCATGCTTGAGTGGGATACGGAAGTGAACACAGGCATGGAGAAGCGCATTGAAAACGTGGAAGAACTAAAAAATCTGAAATAATGCACGTGACCTTTTACCTTTTTAGGTAGAAGGTCATTTTTTTTGTTTGAATGGGAATAGTACGAATAACCCGTTTGCGACATTTTTTTTAGGGGTCATGTTTAACCTGATTTTTTCAAGGGTACTTAATCAACAAGCAGCACATAAGAGAGTTGAAAGGAGGATCGGCCAATACATCAATCAGGCATTTTCCTATCATTCCTTATAATGCAGCAAGAACATTCACAGTTACGAACACAGTTACACTAAACCAAAACAAAAAAACAGGAGGTACAAAACATGCTTTGGACAATTGTTGGTATTATCATTTTAATGTGGTTACTTGGATTCAGCTTTGAAGTTGGTGGCGGTTTGATTCACCTATTATTGGTTGTTGCTTTAATTGTAGCAGTCATTAATTTAATTTCCGGTAGACGTGCAGCTTAGCTAAGCTTGGTGAACGTTTCGGAGATCACATAAAGTAAGGAGGCCTTAGAAAGAAAAGGCCTCCTTTTTTGTGTTGAAATGTGACGTGAGAGTAGGGTGAAGCCACTAGGGCGGCTTTACCTGAAATGGTGTGAAGGTTCTTCATTTAAAGATGATCTGACTTTTTAGAATAACTATGTCTATCCGTGTTTTGACGGTTTGCTTGCTCTTCAAGGTTCTTTTTTTCTTGTTTAGCTTGGTTGTCGCGAGCCTTTTTATTCGGATCCCGATTTGGATTATATGCCATTGTGTTCCCTCCTTTCACCAGAGACCACTGAAAATGGAAAACCACCTTTTTCAGTGCCTTCTCACCTGTTCATAATATGGTTATTTTAGAAGGAAGATATGTGATGTTTAGCGAAAGAGATAAGGGGTAAAGTAATCATATCCAAACAAAAAAAGTAGGGGTGGGGAACAATGGCTTCAAACAAAATCATTACATCGACAATCGTTGCAACTGCAGTAGCAGCAGGATCATTTTATTTTGGAAAAGAAGAAAACCGTCAAAAGTTGGCACATTCTTTTAACCGCATAAAAGCTAAGGTGAAGAATGAAACAAAAGAAGACCATAACCCGTATTTAAATGAAAAAGTCGGTCACTCTGATCCTCATGATGTAGACGATAACTCCATGGTAGACGAAGGCGCGATGTACTCCGTCAATTATTACAACGAAAACATGAACAATTAACTCACTCATCTGAGCGCTTATTCCTAAGCGTTTAGCTGTAAAGAAAAAGCCATCATGGGTCCATGGTGGTTTTTTCATGTGATTTCAAGACAAACTAACGAAAACAACGTATAATAACTCTTTGAAATCGGAGCGGCTTAAATAAAGGTTAAGCGCTGTCCCAATCGCATGTCTTACATATATGATTGCCCCTAAACATAGGAGAGGAGTTTCACCATGCTCGCACATATTAATCCCGTCGAGGAAGCAAAAAAGCTCATTATTACGATTGCAGCTGCAGTGGTGTTGGCCGTTGCTTTAAATTTCTTCCTCATTCCAGCAAGTGTCTTTGCCAGTGGTTTTACAGGTTTGGCTCAGATTATATCTGAGTTGATTCCCCTTGCTTTTGTGTCACCAGGTATTATGCTCTTATTACTCAATATTCCAGTCGCTATTTTAGGGTGGAAAAAGGTCGGGAAAAGCTTTACACTATACAGCTTTATTAACGTTGCCGCAACGACGTTCTTTCTTGAAGTGATCCCGGTCACAACCATATCCGATGACATTATCTTAAACTCTGTTTTTGGAGGAGTGCTAGGCGGAATTGGGGGAGGACTGGTCTTGAAGTACGGCGCTTCATCCGGTGGTGTTGACATTATCGCACTCATCATGGCGAAGCACAGTGACCGCTCTCTTGGTGTCTATTTCTTCTTCATGAACGCGATCATTGTTATTACTTCCGGGCTCATGTTCGGAATGGAAAAAGCCCTTTACACACTCTTGACCCTTTATGTCACATCGCGAATCATTGATACAATCCACACTCGTCATGTGAAGCTGACCGCAATGATTGTCACCAAGCGACCAGATGAACTGCAAAAGGTGTTTCATGAGCGCATCGTCCGTGGGGTCACTCGAATTCCGGCTAAAGGTGGTTATACGAAAGAGGACAAAGAAATCCTTATGATCGTGATTACTCGTTATGAGCTTTACCATTTAAGGCAAATCATTGACGAAGTGGACCCTACTGCATTTACAAACATCGTGCAAACGACGGGTATCTTTGGCCTCTTCCGAAGAGATTGAAGAAAGTGTAACCTTTTTACAAACACGTCGACTAATGATGTAGTTCAGTCATATGAAGGGGGCTTTCTTACATGAAAAAGAGTAAAAAGTGGCTTCAAACAATTGCCAGCACAATGCTAGTTTTTGGATTAGTTGCATGTGGCACAGCCGATGACACCACAGGTGATACACCTGATGACCATACAGACGAAGAAGAACAAACAAAAGACGATGAATCGTCAGACGAGACGGAAGGGACCGATTCTGTGACCGAATATGATCTTACCTTTACCCTTGATGTAGAAGAATCAGACGGCCAGTTTCACTTTACCATGACCATTGATAACGATACCGATCACGACAAACAAATTGACTTTGCCTCAGGTCAAAAGTTCGATATTTTAGTAAAAGACGAATCAGGTACGGTTCTGTACCATTTCGCTGAAGGAATGATGTTCACCCAGGCGCTCGTATCTGAAACGATTGCCCCGGGCGAGTCTCTCGTTCTTGAAGAAACGTGGACTGCTGACGAAGACATTAGTGGTCAAACCTTAGATGTTGAAGCGATGCTCAATATCTTCTCTGTCGACAATGAACAAATTGATAAAAGCAAGTTTACCGTAAATAAACAAGTTGCGGTCGACTAGAGAAGAACCCATCTTAGCTCAGCTAAGATGGGTTCTTCTTCGTTTACACATGAGCGGTTTTCGGGAGGTGGAAAGGGGGTGCTTAGTCGAGTTAGTTTTGCGTTTAGTCGAGTTAGCATCTACTACCCCCTTCCCGACGCACTTCACCCGCCACTACCCCCCATAAAACAAGCTCTTCACTTCATCCTGATTCATTTCCCAAACCGGTCGATGGCGTTCACCGCCAAACAAAGAAGCGTACAGCTCTTGTTTTTGTGCTAAAGCAGTTTCAATAGACTCTTCAATGGTCCCTTTTGTAGTGAGAGCATGTATAGTGACGGGCTTCGTTTGACCGATCCGGTGCACACGGTCAGAAGCCTGATTATCAACCGCCGGGTTCCACCAGCGATCATAGTGAACCACCTCCGTAGCTCCCGTTATGTTCAAACCAGTTCCACCAGCTCGAATCGAAACGAGGAGAACAGGTGCCGAGCGTCCCTCATTGAATCGACCGACCAAGTCATAGCGATCTCTCATTTTCATTGACCCGTTCAAAAATTCAACGTCCAAACCAAAGGTCTCTCTAATCCCTTCTTGAATCAAATACCCCATCTTTTTGTATTGGGTAAAAATAACCGTTCTCTTGTTCTCTGTTAGAAGCTCATCCAATGTATAAATGAGGGCTTCCCATTTTCCAGAACGACCTTTAAGAGGATGCCGTTCATCAAGAAAGTGAGCCGGGTGGTTACATATCTGCTTCAAGCGTGTGATTCCTTTAAAGAACACGCCTTTTCGTTCGTGAGGAGCCAGAAACTCCATCTTTTCCATCGTTTCTTCAACCACCGCTTTATATAAAAGGTGTTGTTCTTTGGTTAACTCGACAGAGACCGATCGAGCCGTCTTCTCAGGCAGCTTCCAATCAGCCCGTTGCTGCTCCTTTGTACGTCTTAATACAAAAGGGGCAATCGTTTGGCTCAGTCGACCTTTAGGGTCGGCCGAAAATCGAATTAAAAAGTCTGGTAAAGACCCTAAATAACCTTCAGCGAACCAATCAAACAACGACCACAATTCAGAAAGGCGGTTTTCAACCGGAGTTCCAGTAATGGCAATTCGGTGATCCGTTGGTAGTGTTTTGGCTTCTTTCCAAAGCTTCGTTTGGCTGTTTTTGATCATTTGGGCCTCGTCCAGTAATACCGCTGTCCACGTATTTCTTTGAAACACGGAAGTGTCACGAAGCAACAAACCATACGTGGTCAATACAATATCAGCACCCTCAAGATCGATCGACTCTCGTGTCCTTTTTGACCCATAATAAACGATCACATCGAGCTCGGGCGCGAACCGCTCATATTCTGTGCGCCAGTTTTCCAACAGAGAAGTAGGGCAAACGATGAGTACCGGTGACGGGCGTTCAATCTGGTCGGTGTATGCGATCGCTTGAACGGTTTTACCAAGCCCCATATCATCGGCCAAACAACACCCTAACCCTAATTTGCGCATAGCAATCAGCCACTTGGTTCCTTCTTGTTGGTACGACTTGAGTGTCTGTTGCCACATAGGACGAATGGTGACATCAGCAAGTGCCGTAACCTGCTCAAACCAAGAGTCAGATAACGTCCAGTTTATTGTGTCTTCAGGAGGTTCCTCATAAATGGTTTGGTCGTAATCTGGCATGTACGCCATTTGTTGAATGGCTTGAAACAATGTCACTCGGTTGGTCGAACGAATCGCATCAATCCTTTGCAAGTACTCCGATGCTTTTTGAAGGTCCCAATGCATCCAACGGTTATCAAAGTAGATAAAATGCCGTTGTTCGTCGACCCATTCCCTGATTTTGTCCTCTGGTACAGAAGTCTCGTGGTGTGAAAAAAGCCAGCGAACGGAAGCACCACCATCGATGTGGGCAGGAGACACTTCCCCTGTAACAGACAACTGAGCAGGCTTTTCCCAGCTTTGAGGGACGAGCACACGGACACCGGCCTCTTCACACATCCCTTGATAAGATTGCAAAAACTGATAGACATCTTCGTCCTCCAATTCAACTTTTGGGGTCGATAAGCTTAACTCCGAGAGAGCGGGGACAGAAGATAACGTTTGAATCGTCTCTTTAACGACCGGTACCGGGTTTTGCGTAAACGGGTGATCGCCTTTGACTACGTCTCTTAAGGGAACGGTTCGTTTGGCTTCTCGATGTGTAACGAAAAGCTCAGCACCCCAACTGTCCGAAAATAGATCCGGTTCATGAATGGTCAAACTTAAATGAAAGGTCGGGGCTCCTTTGTAATCGAGCTCGTTTAAACAATAATGGTACACGTGTAGTGGTAGCTCATACACTTCCCCGGGAGTAAAAAGGGCATGTACCCACTTACGGATTCGCTCATCGTGATCGTTTGACAGGCGATAAAAAGAATCTGGGCGACTGGGCATGAGGAGACCGTCGATCATCGTTCGGTATGACGGTTCGATTCCTTTTTTGGTTATAAAAAGAGGGACATTAGGCTCCTCAGGAAGTGTCCAGCGACCGAAACGAGAAGGTATAGGCGTTTGTTTCGTCCAGTGTTCCACTTCAGGAAACAGAGGAACGAGAGAGTGGACCATGTGTTTGTCCACTACAATCCCAGTGATCACCTCATGTTCCTCATTGTAAGTCTCGGTAATGGAAAAAGCTGTACCGAAAAAAGAAGGCTCGTCCGTTTCAAACAAGCGCTGCTTGAGTAAAAGAACGTCTTCTCTTTTTTGTACGTGATTGAGCCATATAAACCATGCTGATTCGGTGTCGGTTTGTAAAAGACCGAGGTTACATTTCTTCTTCAAAACGGTCGAGCTCCTTTCTGAAGGCGTGATAGCTGGTGTATTTTTTCCGAAGAACGTTGAGCCATATCTTAAAACGGTCTTCGTTTCCTTGCTCGTTGTATGCGTCTTTTAAAACCAAAAGAAAGTGGATCGCTTCTTGGTAATGAGGTCGAGTCCGTTTTTCAATGAGCCTCTCAATCCACTGGTGCAAAAACGAAAAGGAGACGGGGTGTCTAAGGCTTCCTTTTATAAACGATCGCTGTTCAGGCGTGGACACTAATGGATCTTTTTCGTCGGCTAAAAGATCTCTTAGGCCCTGCTCCCACTTTTCGTGAAAAGCGAGCAGTTCAAAGTAGACCCGTTTCGTTCCGGGGTGGAGGCGATGATCCCTGAGCGTCTCCAGTGCCTCTTTACTGGCATGGTACTGAAATTCAGTGTTCGTAAGCGAGCGGTAGTACGCCTTGTATTTCTCGGCATGAGGAGCCGTGTTCCACGTGTCGATCCACTTGTCGACCTCTTCTTTCCTTTTGGGACTGTTTTCTTTGGGAAGAATGGGCAAATGGCGGCCGATGTGCGCGAGAAGCTCCTCAGTCAAAGCCACCTCTTCGGCGGATTGTGTTTCTTGATACAAGGGATCGTTCATCCCTTTTTCCAAAAAGCGGTTTAAGGTCGGTTTTCGTAAGGTGAGGTAGCGTTTATTCACGAGGTCTTGTGTGACGAGCAGCGTGATTGTGAGAAAGAAGAGGCGGTAGGTTGTGCCGGGTGGTCGATTCTTCATATGAGTAAGGTCTGGTTCATCTTTTTTTATCATTTGTAAGCTAATGGCTTTTGCCACGGGGATGCAATCTTTTAGGTTGATGTTGTGAGTGAGCAATCGTTCGGTCAAGCGTGCCAATGGTTTTGTCCCCTTTTTGTGGTTATGCACCTATTTTACCGATTTTGGGCTGGGTGGACAAACAAAATTTATTGGAATTGGACGGTGAAAGTCATTCTTTTTTCAGGGGAGCGACATAGGATAAAAATAAGAAAATCGAAAGGAGCGTGGTCATGGAAGACTTTCGGTTCAAGGCCGAGTTTCAAGATATTTTTGTTCGAATCTCCAAACCGATGCTTAAAACCTTCATTCATAAATTGCTTCAAGCTGATTTCCGCCTGACATGGCGTTACGAAGAAGAGACAGTAGAACTTCTAATAAAAAATGACCAAGGACAAGCGATGATTCCGATCAGGAAACAGGAAAACGAGGGCACTGCAATTGTCATGGAAGAGCTGCAGGTAGATATCGAGGAAGTCGCGATTCTCCTGGAGGAACTGATTACGGAAGGTAAAGGCAGGGGAATCGTCAAAACAGAAACCGATGGCTGGATTTATGTGAGTTGTTTCGATAACGGGAAAATTGTTTCTGTAATGAAAATTGGTGGAGGTGAGAAAGAGATGAGCTCATACAGAACGATTCGCAAACGACAAGGCCATAAACGTGAGGTAGATCCTGAGGTAATGGATTACGTCCTTGGTGCAGAGATTGATTACTCGTTAATGGAATTACATGATGCGATGGAAGCGGGCGACGTTGAAGCGTGCGAGGAGATTAAACTTAAACTAAAGAAACTTGCGGATCAACGCAAAGAACTCCACGATCTCGACTAGCGATCCTTATCCGCTATGCGCGGATTTCTTTTTGCCCATTAAGTTAATGAATAGGTGAACATAGAAAAAAAGAGAAGAAGAGGGATTGGACCCTGTGTAACGTAGGGTCTTGCCAGTTGAAAAAAACGCGGACAAGCTTGCTCTGTTGCAGGGCGATTTTTTTTGTGTCGGAATGTGAAGATTAGATCTCATGGGGGAACGGGCATGTGGTGCGGGTAGCGGAAATTTACATATACATAGTAGTTGGCTGATGGGAAGGGGGGCTAACCTGTTTAAGTGAGAGTCTAACCTGTTTAAATCAGAGGTAAACCTGTTTAAAAGAGAACCTAACTTGTTTAAAACAGAACCTAACCTGTTTAAAACCGACTTTCTTTTCTCCCTTCTTGGAAAAAAACGTGAAGGATGGAGGTGAGCCACTGTCGAATAGCAAGGGAGAGTAAAATCTAGTGAATCACTGTGACGCGGTAACGCTTTTACCGATAAAATAAGAGAGTGAAGTGGTGAGAATTGAAAGCTGTTGAACGTGTCAGGCTTGGCACCTAGAAGAGTTTCCAGAGTGGCTTGACTCACCAGGGGATGAGATAAGAATCGTTTGTATGACACGGTAAAAGAGTAGTCAGCTATTAGCATTATAAAATATACATAGAAGGTGATTGTATGGATGAAAAAACAATGGCGCTGTTTGAGCAGCTAGAAGGAAAAGATAAGGCTTTCCAAATGGAAGCTTTTTTGCAGCTGAAGGAAGAAGTGGACCAGGAGGTAGAGTGGGCATATGAGATGTGGGATAAGCTTACTGATTGGCTCACGGACAAAGACAACCATCGGAGATCTCGAGGGGCTCAACTCCTAGCAGGACTCGCAGCGCACAGTGACCCGGAGGATCGGATTTTGGACGACTTCTCCACACTTTGGCAAGTGACGAAGGATGATAAAACCGTCACGGCAAGGCATTCTCTTCAGGCGATCTGGAAGGTGGCACTTGGAGGGAACAAGCAAAGAGATCTCGTGACGTCTCACCTTGAAGACCGGTTTAAAGATGATGAACAAATGCATCATACCCTCGTTCGGTATGATATTGTGGTCGGCCTTCATCAGCTATACATGGAAATGGACGACCACGAAGTAAAAGATGTCGCTCTCTCATTGATTGAACTGGAATCAGACAAGAAATACAAAAAGAAATATCAATCTGTATGGAGATAGACGCAGAAGGCCGCTTTCATTTTGGGAGCGGTTATTCTTTATCTGAATTTTACATATATTTCATGTGATGTGTGGTAAAATTTAGCTGATTGTACCTTGATTTTGCAGAGGGAGTGGAGAACCGATGAGTGTAGTAGTTATGGGTAAAAAACAAAGAACCCGCTGGACCAAAAAAAGAATAGCAACGGCGTTTCTCGCTTTAGTCATGTTGTTTTTAATCTTAACGAGTGTGTATGGAGCGAATAAGCCGCTACCGAAAGGCCTTTCCTTTGCTGGAGAGCTCCATGAAGGTGAAGTTGAATTTTTGACTGACATGACGTACCCGGGTGCCGATGGAGAAACGGTGTATGAACACGGCATTTTTGAGCAAGTACACGATATGATTGAAGAAGCGGAGGAATTCGTATTGTTGGATATGTTTTTATTCAACGATGAATACGAAAGGTCAACGGAATATCCGAATGTCTCAGGGGATCTAGTAGACATGTTGATCGAAAAAAAAGAGACCGATCCAAACATGGAAATCATCGTGATTACGGACCCGATCAATACCTTTTATGGCTCCTATTATCCTGAAAGTCTAAAATCATTAGAAGCAGCCGGAATTCGTTTGGTGATGACCGATTTGTCTGAGCTAAGAGATTCGAATCCGGCCTTTTCCGGCGTGTGGCGAGCAGGCATTGAATGGCTCGGAAACTCAGAAGACAGTGGGTGGTTACCGAACCCGTTCAGCCCTGATTCGCCTGATGGAACCGTTCGTTCTTATTTAAGTCTTTTAAACTTCAAAGCGAACCACCGAAAGGTTCTTGTAACGGAAAAGGAAGGATTGGTCACATCAGCCAACCCACATGATGCCAGTGCTCATCATTCCAACATAGCCTTTACCCTAAAAGGAGTAGTCCTTAAGGATCTCGTGGAGTCGGAAAAAGCGGTGGCGTTGATGAGTGGTGCGGATGAGCAGTGGTTTGAAAGAGTCGTTATCAGTGAAGAAGCAATGAATGCCAGCTCTAGTGATACTCGCGTCCAGCTTATAACGGAGGGGAAGATAAGGGAAACCCTTATTGAGGAGTTGGCTTTGACAGAAGAAGGAGACACCGTTTATTTAGGCGCGTTTTATTTATCTGATCGCCTCGTAATTGAAGGGCTAAAAGAGGCGTCCGAGAGAGGGGCTCATGTTCGTGTAATCTTGGATGCCAATAAAGACGCTTTTGGACGGGAAAAGAACGGCGTTCCGAATCGCCCGGTGGCATCAGAGCTTGTGCACGACTCAGCAGGAAGGCTCGAAGTAAAATGGTATAACACTCAAGGAGAACAATTCCACACGAAGTTGGTGCATGTGGAACGCCAAGAGGAATCGATCGTCATCGGAGGTTCGTCGAATTTCACAAAACGTAATCTCGGTGACCTGAATTTAGAAACGAATGTAAAAGTTGTAGCCAATCGCGACGCTGACGTGATGCAAGACGTAAAGACCTATTTTGATACCATCTGGATGAACGAAGAGGCTCAATTTACAATTGGATACGAAGAGTTCGCGGACGAGTCGACCACCACCCGTTTTCTTTATCGCTTCCAAGAGTGGAGCGGACTAAGCACGTTTTAGGTTGGAAGTTCCATTTATTATCGATTGAGGATGGGACAGATTGAAATGTTTTATATAACACTGTTTTAGGAAGAATTGTTGCTTTTCTACAAGAAAAGTTGAAGCAGAAGGGCCCAAGACTCCTGTGGCAGTGGGGGCAATGCAAGACCCCACAGGGCGTAGCCCGAGGAGGCTTGCTAGCACCGCCACGGAAAGCGAAGGGCCCGTTTGCTTCAACCAGAATTCTAGCGATGAAGAATTACATTAAAAAAGCCACAACCGTTACGCAAATAGCCTTATATAAGGATTCGAACATTGTACGACCATAATGAAGTATATATCAGTAGAGGTTTATTTCGAATGCATCGTATTTGTTCGTGGTGGTTATAACACTTTTGTTTTAGCCTCGAGTCTTTTTCCCTGCACTATGCTATAGTTGAACCATCTTTCCAATTTATAGAGAAAGGAGAGGTGAGAGGTTGAAGAAACAAAAACCAATCTACGTAGAAACAAACATACATACACAGATGGATCACCTATGGGACTACACCCAAAAGCCCCACTTGCACGAGCGGTGGGACTTGCGGTTTTCAAAGATTCATTACTTAGAAAAAGAACATGAGGACGATCCGCAGCACTTTACATATGAAACGAAAATCGGATTCGGACTCGGAATTAAAGGGACAGGCGTGAGCAAAGGTGAAAGAACCACCGATTCCGGAGATCGGACATCGTCACTCGGCTTTTTCAGTGGGCAGCCACTTTCGTTGATTAAAGAAGGCAGCGGCTATTGGAAGTACAAACAAGAAGAAGCAGGTCGGATTACGTTTTTAACCCAATACGATTACAAAACAAGGTGGGGCTCTTTTGGCAAATTCGTAGACAAGTTGGTTTTTAGACCGATGATTGGATGGGCAACGAGCTGGAGCTTTGATTCACTCAGACTATGGCTTGAGAAAGGCATTACCCCTGAGGATTCCCTAAGAAGATCACTCATCCACGTGATCCTTTGTTTTGCTTTGGCATTTGTGTGGCTATACCAAGGACTTGTACCGAAGCTCCTGTTTCCTGAGACCGGTGAAGTAGCCATGGTCATGGCTAGCGGTCTTTTTTCAGGTGCAGAACAGGTTGTTGTCCGATTGATCGGATTGATTCAATGTGCGATTGGACTTCTTTTTTTAATGCCAATCAATAAGAAATGGTTGTTTGCCGGATCGTCTGTAGCGGTTTTTCTACTCGGTCTTGGCCCAATGTTTGTGCAACCGGACGTGTTTACCCTCCCCTTTAATCCGGCTACCCTAAACGTGGCGGTGATTGCCCTTGGCATGATTGGAGCAATGAATGTCAACGATTTACCGCTGGCAAGGCGATGCAGGAGGAAGCGGAAATGACCGGCATTTATGAGAAAGTGTTGGGTGAAGCCTTTGATCAGCTTCACCCTGAAATGAAAAAGAAATTCGGCCTGCAATTAAAAGGCGCCTTTCAGGCAACCGGGAAAGGTTACCTTACCATCACCGGAGGTAAAGGATGGCAGCGCCCCCTTTGGCACCTTGGAGCAAAGGACCACCTCTTTTTTCCGGAAAGAGGAGAACGAGTTCCTTTTTCTATCGTCACAAAAGCATATCAAGACGAGAAGGGGATCGATCGAGTCGCATGGACCCGGCGGTTCCACTTTCAAAATTGCACCCGTGCCTTTGACGCCGTGATGTACGCGGACCCGTCCCGGCGGGTGATCATGGATGACCTCGGCATTTCAGGCAGAATAACCTCTTCTCTTCGCATGACTGTAAGCGAAGACAGGGGACTTAGAATCGTTTCAGACCAAACGTGGCTGAATGTTGGTAGCTGGAAAGTGCTCCTCCCACAAATCCTCGCACCACAAGTAATTGTAAACGAACATTATGATGAAAAAGAACAAGCCTTTCATGTGCAGGTCGACGTGAAAAGCCGGTTGTTCGGCCGGCTCATCTCCTATGAAGGCTATGCCCATACCACTTACAAAGAGAGAAGGACTGCCAATGACCACTAAACAAAATATTCTACTTGGGCTTGGAACCGGTGTGGTTTGGGCCATTTTCACCGGACCACCCATCATTGATCTCGCATTGGTACTTGCTTTTTTCGTCCTTGTCCCTAGTTTATTGTGCCTTGCAGCAACAGACAATCCAAAGTCTCTGCATCGACAACGCACCTTCTTCTTAGCCCGGTATTCCTACCCCTTTGCCTTCGTAGCGATGATAGCACTGTCCATAGAAATCGGGATGTGGGCCGCGCTTCTTGCCGTGGTGTGGGCGTTTTTTACGTTACTAGTGGCAATAAACGGAGGGCTTCACCTTATTCGCAAGGGAGTCAGTGCCCCAGAAGAAGCCGTCATGGATGCAGGGCAGATGTTCTTGTTCGCAGGAGGCATTTGGTTCGTTCTCGCAAGGGCCGGTGCAGCGGACTGGATGCCCTATTCAACCATGACAGTCGACCTAACAGCGATTCACTACCATTATTCCGCCTTCATCCTTCCCTTGTTTGCAGGGCTTTTCGGCAGGTGGTATGTGAATCAAAAACAGCTTACAACCCCTTCAATGATGAGCTTTACAGTGTTAGCTCTAGGTTTAATCATCGGATCGCCCTTGGTGGCGATCGGGATAGCTCAAGGACCACCTCTTGAATTTGTTATGGTCGTATTTTACGTCGTATTCATTTTTTGGCTCTGCATATGGGTGCTCCTTAATACAGTTAGGATCGGTGGCTTAGCCGGGCTTCTTGCCGCTGTGGCAACAGCCTCTCTCTTATTCACCATGAGTTACACCACGCTGCACGGAGCCGCGATTCATCTGAACATCCAACTTGTGCCCACCGGAGAGATGCTTCGCTATCATGGCGCTGTGAACGCCTTTGTGTTTTCCGTTCTCGGCACCACCGCGTGGCTTCTTGTAAAACCAAGGCCTAGGTATGACGAACAAGCCTTTCCCATCAGCCATCTTCGAGCCAAAGGATATGTTGGCCCGAACGTAGCAACGAACCACCATTGGACGGCTGTGGGTAAAAAAGCAGAGGGCCTCCTCGCTAATTGGGAGGCATATGAAAGGAACGGCTTTTCACCGTCCCGAGTATCTAGTAGTGTCAAAGACTTTTACGTTCACACAACCACCTACACCTTATCCTCGAACGTTCAGTGGCGGTGGAAGTGGATGAGCGCACTCGTAAGACCCGTTACAACCCGCATGGGTCAAATCAATCTTCCACCAACAGGTCACGCAACGATGGAGGGCGATATCCTCGCCATTGACGAAAAGAAAGATGAACGACCGGATGTACGAGCATGGATTCGCTACAATAAAGAAACGAACGATCCCATATTCTCAGCGTTTTACTCGTCCCATAAAAGCCGCCATGTCACCTACATGAACATCGCTCTTCCTTTCCCTAAAGGTGTGATGACCGGTGTGTTAAGGCCTGACAATGATCACAACGACGGCCTCTATTTAACAAGTAAAAAGAACAACGGGGTCCTTGGTGACGAAGGGATTTACTTTACATTAAAAAACATAACTGTAAAGCTTCCGTTAAATGAAGTGTTTCATGTGAGAGAAGAAGATGGGCGCCTCCAAGCCACTCATACGATGACCGTATTCGGCCTTCGTTTTTTAACCATTTGTTATGAAATGACGAAAATAAAAACTTAATGGCACACAAAAACCGCCCCCGAACGATCAGGGGCGGTTTTGTTTACGTTGTGGTTTTTTCTTCTTCTCTTCTAGCTGATTTACGTTTAAGTGCTGTATAGAAAGCAGGTACGAGAATTACGGTAAACACGGCAGAGAACAACAGCCCGGAAATGATCGAAATCGCCAGTGGAACAAACAACACATCTCCACTAAAGGCAACCGGCAACAGTGCTGCAATCGCCGTAATCGCCGTGAGTAAAATCGGTCTTAATCGGACGTTACCCGCATTGACAACCGCATCCTCAAGAGCCATTCCTTCACGACGTCGCTGTTCAATAAACTCGATCAGGACAATCGAATTTCGAACAACGATTCCGGAAAGAGAAACGATCCCCATCATGGCCATAAATCCTAGTCCCGTTTGCGTAATGAACAAGCCGATAATGGCTCCTGTGATCGCCAAGAACACGGTACTCATCACAAGTAGCGGCATCACAAGGGAATAGAATTGAATCGCCATCACAATGTAAATCAAGAACACAACGACGATAAACAACATGGCCAGTTCAACGAAGAAATCAGAGCGATCTTCCGTTTCACCACCAATTGAAATCGTATAGTCGTTATCAAAGTCACCAGATGTTGTCACATCAGCAACATACGACTCAATCTCACTTTCCAGCTCCTGTTGATCGGCTTCACCAGGAAACACGCGGACCGTAATCGTGCGATCGCCATTTTCCCTCGCAATAAGAGGTGTCTGTTCCGTTCTCGTTTCTGTGACGAGCTCATCCAGACCAATAAATTCCGGCATTCCTCCTTCACCCGAAACTTGGCTTGGAATTTCAAAATCTTCAAGAACAAGCTCTTCTTGATCTCCATTGACGATCAGCTGCATATCATAGGTGTTTAGCCCATCATCAAACGTTCCAACAGGAATGCCGTCTGTGGCAAGACCAATTTGTTCGCTAATTTGGTTCAACGTAATGCCATTTTCCTCCATCACGTCTCTGTTCGGTTCGTATAGTAGTGTCGGACGGTCGTCACCGAGATCGTCTACAACATTACCGCTATCTGGAGTGGAGCGGATGAAATCTTGTAAGTCGTCTCGTAACGTCTTCAATTCATCCATTTCGGGACCCTGAATTTTAATTGCAATCGGTGCCCCTACAGGAGGTCCTGCTTCAATGGAAGACAGTTCGATTACAGCATCAGGGTATGCCTCTTGAAGCGTATCACTCCAACGATCAATCGTTGCCTCAGCACTTTGCAACTCCCGATCGACTCGAAGAAGGACCTGACCGGTTTCTTCACCGGTATTGTTCATTCCCTCTCCAAACAACGGTGGAAGACCTGAACCGGTATAAACAGCTGTTTCAATGACGTTTTGATCTTCTGAGGTGATGAATTCTTCCATATCAAATAATACATTTTCTGTTTCTTCAATCGGTGTCCCCGCAGGCATGCGCACCTCTACCGTTACTTCAGGTCGATCCGCACTCGGGAAAAACACGACCGGGATAAACGGGATGAGACCGTAACACAAAATACAAAAGACAAGTCCGGCAAGACCGACTTTTACAGGGTGCTTAACAACCCGTCTTAGGAGGGTGTTACTGTACCAATCGGCAAGGCGGTCGATTTGCTTACCGAGGAGCCCCACTTTAACACCCGGTTGCTCTATACCTGTTGTTCCTTGTTTACGGACTTTTCGTCGCTGTAACCAAATTAAGTAAATTGGTACGAGAGACAAAGCGATAATCGTCGACGCAATAATCGTCGTAATGAGAACACTTGGCAAGGCACGAATGAAGTCTCCGTTCGCTCCAGTAATAAAGACAAGTGGAAGGAACGTAAACACAATCGCAAGGGTTGACGTGATAATGGATACACGCACTTCCTTGCTTCCTTCAAGGGCTCCCTCAAGAGGTGACAAGCCTTCTTGGTACTTTCTTTGAATATTGTCACCCACAACAATGGCATCGTCGACGAGAATACCAAGGGCAATAATAATTCCGATTATAGAGATTTGATTCAAGTCAACGTTTAAAAAGGGCAGTGGCACGAGTCCGATTAAGATCGAAACTGGAATGGCCAGTGATACAATGACCGCCGATGATACATTCAACCCAAGAAGAGTCACAATGATAACGGCTAAAATGGCAAACAAAAACGAGACAGCCAAATCGCCGAAAATTTCTTGGACAATCGTGTTCTGTGTATAAAACAAATCCAACTCCACGTTAGTCGGGAGATCTGCTGCGAGCATTTCCATTCGCTCGTCTACCGTTTCATGCAGACCTGGAATGTCCACTCCTGCATCAGGAATCACCGTAAACGAAGCGGCAGGTGTCCCTTCATACGTAATCAAATCCTCTTCGTCTACCCGCTCCAGGGATACCGTACCAACGTCAGATAAATAAACAGGCTCATCATCCATATTCAGCCCAAGACTGAGAGACTCAAGGGCATCCAGCTCCTCCGTTCTAGGAAGCGCGAGCTGTACATTTTCGTCATCAACCCGCTCTATCCCAAGGGGAGCGGTATTTAATTCTTCATCCAAAGCAGAAATCACATCTGGCATTTGAAGACCTTCCTCAAAAAGGGCATCAAAGTCGATGTCGATGACGACCTCTTCAGACGGGACCCCTTTTACAAGCGTTCCTTGTACACCAGGAATGCTTTGGATTTCTTGCTCCCATTCATCAATAAGTCCATTTACTTCATATATGTTTTCCCGGTCATCACTTAAGAGGTGATACGATGATAGGGCGCCAAGCTGAACTTCTTCGCTCACATCTGGCTCTTGAACTTGTTCAGGAAAAGAAGAGCTCACATCAGATACGGTTTGCTGAATCGTTGAAAAAACTTGGCTTCGATCGGCTTGTTCCGAGATTTCCACGATGATGTTCGAGAAACCGGATGTGGAAACGGACGATATGTCAGCGATTCCATCAATGTTTAAAAGTTCTTCTTCCAACGGGTTCGTTACCCGACGCTCTACTTCCTCAGGAGAAGCTCCAGGGTAAGGCGTGGAAATGGTCCCAATATCGAACGTCACTTCAGGGATTTCCCGCTGGGGAAGCTGAGTGAACGTAATGGCACCGATAATGGTCACTAATAGTAAAAATAGTAAAGTAATCTTTGGCTTCTTAATAACAGAATTAAACATTGCGCGTCCACCTTTTCGTGAGTTGTATAACATTTGTATAATCAATATATCAGACCATTCCCGATTTTTATAACAATAACACTCGAGTTGAATGTGGAATATTGTGGTTGATACTGAGAAGGAGCACAAGCTATTTTAGTGAGGGTTATCATGTGGGGATACACAGCAGGATCTTTTTCAAATGAATGGTGGATGTGGTATGATGGGATTAAGATTATAGTGAAGGAGATGATACATATGTCAGTAGAAGTACGTGCAGAGCCAACACCGAATCCAAATGCGATGAAGCTTACAGCAAGTGAGGTCATTTTTGAAGGAAGCGGGAGCGCATCTTTCAAAAAAGGAGATGAGCCCGATCACGCCCTTGCAAAAGAACTTTTGGCGATTGAAGGTGTAGACAACATCTTCGGATTCCAAGACTTCGTTACAATTAACAAAGAGCCTGGTGCAGAGTGGGATGGGATTCTCGCTGGAGCCCAGCAAGCGTTTGACAAAGTTTTCGGATAATAGCGTAGAGTCGCTTCCCAGCTGGGAAGCGGCTTTTTTATGTGGGGGCGCTAGCGTTAGGGGCGAGGAGGAGGGGAGTGATTGTCGAATCGTGTCGATTGGTCGATATATTCTGATTAGAGCTCGATAAAATTGAAGTAGAGGACGATAAACCTGGAATAGAGCTCGATAAAATCAAAATAGAGAACGATAAAACCGGAATAGAGCTCGATAAATCGAAATCAAAGCTCGATATCGTCTCCCGAGACAGCATTCAGGCAATGCCGGGCTCTCGTGACACACCGCGATCCAGGTGCGGATTGTGACGAAGTGTGTCAAATCCTCTTTATATAGTCCAAAGTTCATCATACCCGCTCAAAGCTCATTATAACTCACCCGAAATTCACCTTAAATCACCCAACCCTCCTCATCCCCACCGCCAACCCACCCCATAAAAAAAGCAGCACCCCATCCATCTGAGGTGCTGCCTTGCTGACACGACAAACGCCAATCAACAAATCGCCGCCACCGCCAAACTAAGCCGACTGGCGCTCTTCTTCTTGGCGCTGCTTCTTTTTGAGGAAGCGTTCGCGGCGCTTTTTCATTGCTTTTGTGATGTAGCCGCCTTTAAAGCTTCGTGGTTCATAGGAGGCGATGAATGCTTTCGGTTCAAACCATTCCACTACTTTAATAAACTCTTTTTCCCGATCTCTGCGTGCGGTGCAATCCAAACGGTATCTCGTTGAATTCATTCCTTCCACGGGACTCGTGGATACGCTAAAGCCTACTTCTCTTAACCTATTAATTAACGCTTCGTTTCTCTCGGGGATGTTCGCTTCTATTGTTACATAGCCAATGGCCAATTTTTCTTCAATCAAGGCCCCGATATAAAGTCCGACACCAAAACCAAGGGCGTAGGCGGCCATATTGTAGTAGTTGGAAAGGTCGCTAAACACGAGACCCAGGGCCCCGACGTAGATCGCACCTTCCAAGATGCCCATTGCGGCTGTACGCTTTTTCATTCCTTTTACCATCATAATCGTTCTAAGGGTGAGAACGGGAACGAATAACAACTGTGCAACAAATATAATCAATGCTTGCCATACCATTTGAGATTCACCTCGCTTTTAAAATTGCGTCCAGCCAAGTGTACGCCCTATAAAGCACCCAAGTCTACCCTTATTTGAAAATTAGGATGAAGGTTTTATATGGAAATGTAAGAATCTTTCGTTTTGCGAAAAAAGTCCTTGTAATCCCTGGCACTCGGACGTAAAATGAACAAAAGATTTTGCAGAACGGGAGAGGTGTTCATGGGCCTAACAGCGATAGAATCAACAGGGAAAAAGGATTCACCATATTTTAAAAAAGGCGCAATGGATGGTTTGTCCATTGCAGTAGGATATATGCCTGTGGCGATCACATTCGGATTAATTGCAGGTGCCACAGGACTAACGGTCGTTGAAGCGGTATTAATGAGCATGGTTGTCTTCGCAGGAGCGGCTCAATATATGGCCCTATCCATGATTGCTCTTGGAAGCGGGGCACTAGAAATTGTTTTAGCTACGTTTATTGTGAATCTAAGGCACTTGTTAATGAGCGCGTCCATTCATGAAAAAGCAGAGAAAGGCTCAAAAGGGGAGAGAGCCCTTTATGCGTTTGGGATGACAGATGAAGTGTTTGCTGTAGCTTCAACCAAACCAGCGCCAATTCGTTCCTTTTACGTGATCGGAGTGGCGGCTGTAGCATATGGAAGCTGGGTTGGCTTTACCGGTGTCGGGTATTATATGGGCTCATTATTGCCGCTTATTCTTCAAGAAAGCATGGCGATTGCGTTATATGCCCTGTTTATTGCACTTCTTATTCCTTCAATTAAAAAGGAAGGGAAGATGGTTATCATCCTGGCTGGGATGGGTGGATTGTTTCACAGTTTATTTGCCTTGTTCCTGTCCACGGGATGGTCGATCATGTTTGCGACGATCATCGCCGTGCTGTTGTATGAAGGATTGGAAAGGGTCCTTGTTCGTAAAGTAGAACATGAAGAAGCAGATGAGAAGGAGGAGAAGCGACAATGTCAATGACGATGTTTTGGATGATTATAGCGATGGGAGTTGTAACCTACATTCCGAGGCTTCTCCCTCTTGTGATGCTCAGTACGGACAATTGGCCGGACTGGGCAAAGCGCATGCTCACAAGGGTTCCGTATGCGGTCCTTGGGGCCCTCATTCTCCCTGGGATTCTTACGGTTCATGACAACATGTGGTTTGCTGCAGTAAGTGGTGGTGTAGCGATTATCCTTGCTTATATTGGAATGCCATTAATTGTGGTTGTCGGCGGTGCAATTGGGATGCTCGGGATGATGCAGCTTCTGTTCTAACAATGACCTATTCTATGGTGAGAAAAATAGACGTCTTTTTTTAGCCGAATAAGGCAGTAAGGCTTTCACGATTGTGTGGAAGTCTTTTTCTGTTACCGTTCAAGTGCTCCTGATCCAAGGATTTTTACCAAAGCTTGGCGAATAGGTGTTGTGAGGAGTTGAGATAAATGACAAAATTGGCCATTGTGACAGGAGCGAGTCGAACTCGTGGACTCGGCGCAGGGATTTGCAAAAAGCTTGGTGAGAAAGGTGTGGACGTTCTTTTTACATATTGGGGAGAATATGACCGAGAGATGCCATATGGAGAAGATGTGGACGGACCTGAGGCGTTAAAGAGAGACATTCGGGCGATGGGACGGCAGTGTGAAGGGATTGAAGTGAACCTGTCCGACCCATCTGCTGTTGAGAAGGTGTTTCACGAGGCGATTACCAAGTTTGGGCGTGCTCCCGATATTCTCATTAATAACGCAGCTGTGTCAGTGAATGATACGATCGAATCCATTTCAACAGAAACTCTTGATCGTCATTACGAGATAAATGTGCGGGCGATGACGTTACTCGTACAGGCGTTTGTTCGTCATTTTGATAAAAAAGAGGGAGGTCGGATTGTAAACATTACGACAGGCTGGTCTCAAGGGCCGATGCCTGAGGAGCTGTCGTATGTGCTCACTAAATCTACGTCAGAAACGATTGTGTTTACATTGCAGTCCGTCCTTGCGAAAAAAGGGATTACAATCAATGCGGTCAATCCAGGGCCGACTGACACCGGTTGGATGAGTGATGAGGTGAAAAAAGGGCTCGGTCCGTTATTTCCTCAAGGACGAATCGGAACACCAGAAGATGCGGCGAACCTGATAGCATTCCTCGTGAGTGAGGAGGCCAAGTGGGTTACCGGACAAGTGATTCACTCTGAGGGAGGGTTTATGAATTAAGGTGGTGAAAGGATCAAGCTTTGGAGAAGGCACTGAAAAAGTTCGATCTTTACCTTTTTCAGTGGCTCAGGAAAGGGGGAGTCATGTGCTGAAATTCATTAGGATTACAGTTTCGGTGTTGGCGTGTAGCTTTGTGGCATTTCTTTTGCTGTACCCACTCCTTATTGAACACTCCATTCAATATGAACATCCCGATCAAGGCGAAACACGCTTTTATTTTCCTGAAACCTATGAAGCAGCGAAGGAGCACTTTCTAGAATTCGAAAACGTGTTAAGAAGTGATTATGGGCGTGTGGAGCACTCTGCATTAAGGATTACAGAGGATGAGCGACTTACGATCGATACCTTTATCGTTGAGGCGGAGAAGGCAGAACGTACACTCATGATCACAACGGGGGTTCACGGAATTGAAGGGTATGTTGGGTTAGGTATGCTTGATGTGTTTTTTGCTAAAGTGTATCCCGATTTGGATAAAGAAACGACGAACCTCATCC
The DNA here is from genome assembly GCF_000429705.1 of Alteribacter aurantiacus DSM 18675. Classification (GTDB taxonomy): domain Bacteria; phylum Bacillota; class Bacilli; order Bacillales; family Salisediminibacteriaceae; genus Alteribacter; species Alteribacter aurantiacus. Next base: position 1,681,507 of record NZ_KE386941.1, on the reverse strand, counting down.
TCGTTCACGCGGTGAACCCATGGGGAATGGAGGAGTACCGGAGGTTTAATGAAAACAACGTTGACTTGAACCGGAATTTCATTGACGATCGAGATCGGTTTGATTATGAATTCAACGAGGCCTATGTGGAAGTGAACGGTTTACTCGAAAAGGACCGTCCCCTAAGGCAGCTTGCGATTGAAGATACAGGATTTATGCTGAGCGCAATAAGTCATGTTATAGCGAGTGGAGCTGACACAATTAAGGATGCTCTTGTAACTGGACAATTTACTCATCCGAATGGCGTCTATTATGGAGGCTTGGAAGATGAAGTGTCTACTGCCTTTATGAAAGAGCTCATGAAAGAGGGCCTGGAAACCGGTGTGGCACAGCTTGTATACATTGATTTGCATACTGGATATGGTCCCCGAGATCAAATGAGTATTTTTAATACGGGCCAGGACGGGATGAGTGAACAAGAAGCGATGGAGGCTTTTAATTATCCTTTGGTCTTTGCATATGATTCTGATGGTTTTTACGGTATTGTTGGTGGCATTACGGAGTACTTGTACGGATTAAAAGATGAACTGGGGGCGGAAACGGACGTGTTTGCCACGACGTTTGAGTTCGGAACATTGGGTGAAGGAACGGTGGGTTCACTACGAAGTTTGAAGTATACGATCGATGAAAATCAGCTAACCCAACAGGGGGCAGAGAATTTTCGCACAGAGCGAGTGACACGTCACAGATATATGGAAATGTTTTATCCGTCAGAGGCGAAGTGGCGGGAAAAAGCTGCGGACGATTTCGTTGAAGCTTCTTTTGGTGTCCTTGGACATTTTGGTTTCTTTAACCATCAATAGGTGATCGATAGTGAAGAGACGTAAATCGCCCGGCAGGGTTTCGAATTCCTACCGGGCTCGCCGTTTTCCTTGTTGCTCTGCTATAACGTACGTCCATATCGTTTTGAGATGATATCGTAAAAGCCGAGAGAATTGTAAAGTTTTTTGGTAGCCGCGTTGTTAATTCCGGTTTCCAACTCAATTCCTTTTAATCCTTCTTGTTCTGCCCAGTACAATACCTTTAAGAGAAGCCGTTTAGCAATCCCTTTTTGACGTTCGTCTCTTTTTACATAAAGGTCGTTTAGCCAAATGTAGCGTCCACCCTTTTCAAGACTCACACCAATATTAAAGAAAGCGCAGCCAATGATTTCCCCATCTTGCTCGGCTATGAAGAATTCAGCGCAAGAGTGATCTGTTAGAGAAAGATCGATTGTTTTAAGAAGGTCTTCTGCTGTGACTGGTCCTCCGAGGGCATTCATTTGTTCCATCATTAAGTGCATAATGGCCACGCGTGTATCTGTATCTACATTTTTTGGTACCTGATAAACGTTCATGACTCGATTGGCCTCCTAAATTGATCCTACTTTCATGATACATGGAAGCCGTGAATTCGACTACAGTTTTTCAGATTTTAAGACCATTTTTGTAGATAGGTGGCATCTTATCTTTCGTTGTAGGGCATTTCCGCTCCCTTTCAAACGACCCGATTAACATAGTAAAAAACCGTCCTTTTCATGAACGAAGGACGGTTTTGAATGTTTCATTACGTCAAATCTTCAGGAGAAAAGGCTTCAACGGCGTTATAAAGCTCGTCTTGCATTTGCCCCAGCTGTTGACGTTCCGCTTGAGAGGAATCTGCAAAAGCCTGAGATAACGCTTGCTTTGCACGGTGGATATCCTGGTAAGCTTGCTCCAGAGACTCAGGCGTGTGGGCTGCATTCATGGCTTGATGGGCTGCTTGAATCGCTTGCTGGGCTTGTTGATAGTATCGATTTCCCATCCTTTATTTCTCCTTTAGATTACGTGCTTTGTATTGTTTATCATTTTTTACGACTTGTTCGTTTTTGGATGCAACAGCGTCAGCGCTTTGCTCCGGGTTTCGTTTTGATTTTGAATGTTTGCTCATAGCTATGACCTCCCAATTTAAGTGTCAGGTCTAGGTTGTGCAGTTAAAGCAAATTTATGAAGGTGATTTAAAGAGCTGGGCCATATAGTCAGTGTTTAAACCGAAATCCGAACAACCTATAACAGAGCGGATGAAATATACGAAGCTCCTGCGGGATGCAAAGCGAAGGTGAGATTCCGGAGGGCAAAGGAAGGCACTGAAAAAGTTAAAGATCAAACTTTCTCAGTGCCTTCTCAAAGCGAGGCTCAACCGCTTCCCCCGGAAAGCGAAGTATATTTCAGTAGCGGTGTATCTGCACAGCATACCGATGTTCGGATATTCGTTCATAACAACCCTCGTGTCACTGATCCTTTTAGTAATCCGTCCACACAATATTCATGGTCAATGTACAACACCTTGGGATCGTAGCTGTACTTTGTCTTAACCTAAATGTCACCGAACGTGGTGTGTAGCTTGTTTCAACATCAATTGGAACGCCTGTTGAACCAACAATTTGGTCGACTTGATCATCATTTCCCGCCTGTGCAGCAGTCATAAGATCGTACATTTTACCTTCATTCGCTGCCAGATGGGTGACGATGGTTCTTCCGTGTTCAATTAACGCCTGACTTTCCTGAAGAGATTGAGCAAACAGGCTTGTTTCTACAGGCGGGTAAGAAGATTCTGGAAGGCGGTATAAGGGATAGTACCAAAAGGGACATGGCCATGAATAAAAAACAGGATAAATTCTTGGAACGTACACCACATTTTCTCTCCAAACATTTAAGATTTGTGGTTTAGCTTATGAAGAAAACAGGAATATAGTGTAAAGGACTTTTAGTACAGACATAAAGACATCACTTGGTTAAAAGGGGAGGGCATATATTGAATACATTTAACGTAAAGTCTTCGGCATTTCCTTCATTGCGATCAGCGTCATATCCTATTTTAAAGGCAATCGGTGATCATATGGATGTGGATACAGCTTACGTGACAAACAAAGGACCAACAGCCATTAAAGTACTTAGCTCATTTAATAAAGAAGAAGAGATCATTCCAGAAGGCTATGAAGTCGAATACAGCGGTACATATTGCAGGTTGGTCATTTCAAGTCACGATAGCAGTTTGACGACACCAGATCTCACGAGGCATGAAGTGACAAAACAATTGGAAGTAACAGATCAGTTGAAGTTAAAGGGGTTTCTGGGAGTAACCCTCCGAAACAATGAGGGAAAGGTATTCGGCACGTTATGCGTCATGAATAAACACGAAACCCATTTTAGCGAGGAGGATGTTCGGTACCTTAACTCCATGGCTGAAGTACTCAGCTACTTAATTGAATTAGATGATGTAAAAGACTCGATGAACTACCTGACTGTGCCTATCGTTCCATTAACACAAGGCGTTTCAATCTTACCTATTCAAGGCATTCTTGATGATAAACGCTCTGCTCGCATGATGGAGTCGGTGCTCAATCACTGTGTGGAAAAGAAGGTATCTTACTTTATATTGGATGTGACAGGTCTCATCATTGTAGACGGACAATTTCCTACGACGATGGGAAAATTGATGGACGCCCTTCGTTTAATGGGAGTTAGTGCCATGCTCACAGGTGTGTCGGCTGAAATGGCAAAAGAGGAAGTCACAACGTCCTTTTCACTATTCGGTCATATAAAAACCTTCTCCACACTTGAGTCCGCCCTTCAATCGATCGGGTTTCACCTTGTGCAAGAACAAAAAGTCTAAACAAAAAACCACCGGACGACGGTGGTTTTTTTCTGCACACTTATGGGAAATTATTTCCGAGGGTCTGACCCCCATTACCGAGCTAATTTAGAAGTGTTTGTTGTAAAGCTCAAACGTTCTTCAAGAAAGCGAGCAATCCCGTCTTCTTCGTTTGAGTACGTAATCTCATTCGCGATGGCTTTCAACTCATCAATCGCATTGCTCATAGCCACACCGGTACCAACGTAATCAATCATTTCAAGGTCGTTGTTTTCATCACCAAACGCGATAATTCGCTCTCGCGGAATCCCTAAATGAGAGGCTACCTTTTGTAAGCCTGATGCCTTACTTACGCCCCCTTTTGTAATTTCAATCACATTCCAAGGAGCACCCCAATTTCGTTGCTCTGTGACTTCAGCATGGGCTTGACCGAGAAGGCGAGTGAGCTCATCTTCTTGCCCTTCCTCGGGATGAACCAGAATAGATGTAGGATCGTGATGAAGCAGTTTCTCAAGCTTTCCGTAGTCTACAGGTGAACTTCCAATGGTAAACGCCTCAGCGAACCCCCGGTTTAAATGACGAAGATAAAAATCATCCATGACTTCGACCATCATGTTTTTCACGTTAAACGCTTCACACGTTTCAATGATCGTTTTGGCCGTTTTATTATCGAGAGGTTGGTGAGATGGTTCGAATTGTCGGTCTTTTGGGTGATGGACAAAGGCGCCATTAAAGTTGACAATCGGTGTATCCAAAAAGAGTTCTTTGTAGTATTGACCACTCGCACGGTATGGACGACCTGTAGCGATCACTACTTGGTGACCTAATTCACGAGCTTTTGCAAGAGCTGCCCGGTTTCTAAGTGAAATCGTTTTATTATCTGTAAGTAGTGTGCCGTCTAAATCAACGGCAATGAGATGTTTTTCCATGGATATTGCCTCCTTTTTGTCCCAAACAGGAAGGGAAAACCTGTCAGCGGTGGTTAAATGAGAAGTTAGTCGTTTCTGTGAAATCGTGTTATAACTATATTATACAAACCCTCGTTCTGTTAGAATGATAGGAGTTTGTATGTTCAAATTCAATTTTGGATTTTCAGTATAACATAGATGATTGTTAGTGAACTTTAATCTTTTGTAAAGGAGTGAGGCACGTTGGGTCAGTTTATTGAAACGTATTTTTCAAGCTTCCCGGCATGGAGTATTTGGACTCCTGAACTCATAGTCGTATTGCTTTTATTTTCAGCATTATACTTCTGGGTCACTGGACCTTTGCGACATAAATTTGAAGGTGCAAAGCCTGTGCCAACGAGTAGGAAGGTATACTTTCACTTAGGCCTTATCGCTGTTTATTTCGGATTTGGTGGACCATTATATGTCTTAGGTCACATGATGTTAAGCATGCACATGTTTAGTATGGCGATCGTTTATTTAATGGCACCGCCATTGCTTTTATTGGGAATCCCATCTTGGGTGTTCCAGCCGTTGGCCAAACATAAATCCCTTAAAGTTTTTGGGAGGTTCTTCGGAAACGCGATCATTGGTCTGTTATTGTTCAACGCCATGTTCTCAATTTATCACATGCCGTTTATGTTTGATCGGTTATTAACAAACGAAGGTGCTCATAACATCTATCAACTTGCAATGTTCGGGGCTGCAACGCTCATGTGGTGGCACCTCGTTCCTAGAATTAAAACACGCTATGAGCTTTCCGAATTGAAAAAGATCGGTTATATGTTTGGTAATGGTGTATTGATCACACCTGCCTGTGCATTGATCATTTTTGCTGGCGAGCCGTTGTACGACACTTACACCGATCCTAGCACCTGGGCAATTGCCATGGCGTATTGTTTACCTGCTGGAACAGAGATTCCTTATGAACTTTTCGCAGGTGACGGTTCCTTGCCACCATTAAGCCCTTTACATGATCAACAATTAGGCGGAGCGATCATGAAAGTCGTTCAAGAACTTGTATACGGGATTGCGATTGGAACGATCTTTAAGCAGTGGATGAACCGTGACAAGTCTGACAATGCAAAAGAAGAATTGCAAGAATATGAAATGGTTCAAACCAATTAAGCGGGAAAAGAAAGAGAGGACGCAATACATGAAACAGTTCGTTTTTTTGGCTGCCCTTGCTTTACTCACGGTCCTTGCCGGATGCAGCTTTTTGTACTCTGACCCGGCCGCAGAATCGGAAGCGATCGTCGATTTGACAGAAGTGGAACGGGAAGAAGAGCATCATTGGAGAATGCCTGAATTTGAAGCAGTTAATCAAGACGGTGAAACCGTAACGAATGAGGACCTTAAAGGATCTAAAACACTCGTTAAAACAATCTTTACTCGGTGTCCGACCGTTTGTATGACGATGACACCAAACATGGTTCAAGTTCAACAAGCCATGGACGAGGAAGGGATTGAAGGAGTTAACATCGTATCCTTTACCGTTGACCCTGACTTTGACACACCGGAACGACTAGAAGACTACGCAGAATCGTACGGTGCTCATTTTGATAACTGGCAGCTTCTAACCGGTTACGATCCTGAGTTCCTTCAAGACGACCTTGCACCAGCACTCTTCACTCGTGTCGAGCCTGTTGAAAACGACATCGTACATCCAACACGCTTTTATCTTTTTGACGAAGAAGGCGATGTGATTCGGTTTTACCGAGGCGAGCAAGGCTTCGACCTAGAAGCCATCACAGCCGATTTGAAATACTTGCAACGATAAATGGTGAGCAAAGTCCAAGGGACTTTGCTCTTTTTTTCTATCAAAAATCTCTTCATTTCCATTCGACTCACACAATTATCTGGAAAGTTAGAAGATTCGTTGCTATCCTAGAGGAAACAAGCTCGAAAGGTGTGACCATCATGATCGAGAAACGAACACCGATCCCTGTGCCCGAAGCCCAAAAGCGGGTCATAGAATTGGCGAAAAAAAGCACCAAAACAGAAACGGTGACGATTCAAGAGGCAGATAATCGAACACTTGCCGAACCGATCTACGCGGATCATGACATCCCGCCCTTTGATCGCTCACCTCTAGACGGGTTTGCCGTCCAAAGTGAAGATACGACCCATGCTACCTCCGAAACTCCTGTACTCTTGGAAGTGATGGAGACAGTCGGAGCGGGGCATGTGGCAAAGCCCGTCACAAAACAAGGACAAGCTGTTCGCGTCATGACAGGGACGATGATGCCTGACGGTTGTGACGCCATTTGCATGTTTGAGCTTACGAATGAAGTGAAAAAAGACGGAAAAACATACATAGAAATCAAACGACCATTTAAAAAAGGGGACTTTGTTTCGTTTAAAGGAGAAGAAACGAAAGAAGGAGACCCCTTAATCCAAGCAGGAACACGCATCACAGCCGGTGTAAAGGCAGTACTCGCCACATTCGGCTATGCCAAAATCAACGTCATAAAAAGGCCGGTGGTAGGCATTTTCGCAACCGGAACAGAACTTCTAGAAGTAGACGAGCCGATGGAACCGGGGAAAATTAGAAACAGCAACGCCTATATGATAGCGGCGCAAGTCGAAGAGGCCGGAGCGACCGCCCGCTATTACGGAAAACTGGCCGATGACTTTGATCCGTGCTATCACGCCATATCTGAATCGCTTAAAGACGTAGACATGCTCATCACAACCGGAGGCGTAAGCGTGGGCGACTTCGATTTTCTGCCTGCCATTTACGAGAAGCTCGGCGCTCGTGTCTTATTTAACAAAATCGCCCAGCGTCCCGGAAGTGTGACCACCGTCGCGGAGCTGGACGGAACCTTCCTCTTTGGGCTGTCGGGAAACCCGAGTGCATGCTTTGTAGGCTTCGAGTTATACACCCGCCCAGTGATCCAAACGTTTTTGGGCTCCAAGACGCCGTTTTTAACCCAAACAAAAGCCACACTCACAAAGGACTTTCCGAAGCCGAACCCATTTACCCGCTTTATTCGAAGCGAAGTCGGTTACACAAACGACGGCACACTAACGACTGGGCCAGTGGGCTTTGACAAATCATCCACAGTCACCTCCCTTGCCCATACCACGTGCTTCACCGTGTTGCCTGGGGGCAGTCGCGGGTACAAAGCCGGTGAGCAGGTGGACGTCCTTCTCATAGGTGGACAAGGCTCCGAAACACCACTCGTCTTACCGGAGAAAAGATAAATGAACATCTTTCAAGTAACCGGCTATTCAAACAGCGGCAAAACGACGCTTTTGGAAGCCTGGATCAAACAGCTCACTACCATGAACCGAACCGTAAGCATCATCAAGCACCACGGGCACGAGCAACCACTAGAATGTGCTGATTTGGAAAAAGACAGCGGCCGATTTCGAAGTGCCGGAGCAGAGAATACCGTAGTGGTCTCACGAAATGAGTTTCAGTGGATCGGCTCTACCCCGGCACCTCTTGAAGCGATGGTTGACCTGGTTGCTCACACATCCCCGGACGTTCTCCTTATTGAAGGATATAAAGGAGCAGCTTATCCGAAAGCCGTTCTCGTTCGAAACGCGGGAGATCGGCATCTGGTCGGGAAAAGTAAAAATGTTCAAGCGATCGTCTGTTGGGAAGAAACAGATGTGGACTTTTTTATTCAACAAGAACGAGTGGCTATTCATATTCATGACACAGAAACAGTAATCAAAACATTGACAGAGTTGGTTTTTGGAGGGGATCATGGTGTTTAAAATAACAGATGCGCCGATTGACGTCGGACGAGTAATAGAACAGGTAGAGGACCGAAATGCAGGTGCAATCAATACGTTTATTGGAACCGTTCGGGAAATGACGAAAGGAAAACGGACTCTTTATTTAAAATACGACGCATACGTGCCGATGGCTGAAAAAAAGCTCGCACAAATCGGAGATGAAATCATCCAGAAATTCCCTGATGCGAAAGTGTCCATTGTCCACCGAATAGGGGAACTGGCGATCAGCGATGTTGCTGTAGTGATTGCCGTATCGACCCCACACAGAGGAGATTCCTTTGACGGCTGCCGTTACGCTATTGAGCGGATAAAAGAAATCGTGCCAATATGGAAAAAAGAACATTGGGAAGACGGAACGAAGTGGATCGGTGACCAACGAGAAACGACCGCGTATCCAAGTGGGAAGCCAAGAAAGGAGGACCTTATATGATTCGAGTATTGTTGTTTGCTGAATTGGAAGATGCGGCTGGTGCGAGGGAACTTGACCTTTCGTTGGAAGAAGGAACCGTATCGGACGTCCGCGCCATCCTTAAAGAAAAGCATCCTAATTTAAATGCCATCGATCAAGCCATGCCTGCGGTGAATGAAGAGTACGCCAATGGTGATGACAAAGTGAAAGCTGGGGATACGATTGCGTTTATTCCCCCTGTGAGTGGCGGTTGAATTTTAGTTGAGAAACGAGTAGACTAGAATGAGAACAAAATGACCAAATGAGCATTTTGGTCATTTTATTTTCGGTAGAAGGGAACAGTCGCATGCTTGAAAACAAACGGAAACTTATTTTGGATGGGGCAGCTTCAGCTTTTTCCATGTACGGCTTTAAAGGAACAACAATGGACAAGGTTGCTGCTTTGGCCGGTGTGGGGAAAGGAACGATTTATACGACGTTTAAAAATAAAGAAGATCTCTTTGATGCCGTTTTGCAACAAATCATTTCAGAAATGGAAAATATCTTTTTCAACTGTATTGTTCCTGAACAATCGGTGTCTGAAAACCTCCATTCCGCTTTGTATGAACTTTTAGAGTTCAGAAAAGACCATCAAGTCATGATGAAGCTTACCAACGAGGTCCGCATGTTTGGTACAGACCACTCTAAGCGAGCCATGGACAAAGTGGAAGATGCGATCATTGGTTGTTTGGAAAAGCAGCTCATTGCTGCACTAGAGCAAGATAAAATCTATACGTCGAATCCAAGAATTGCGGCCTTCCTACTCTATAAACAGTACATGGCACTCGTGTTTGATTATGAGGAAAAATACGGACCGCTCGGGAAAAAAGCGATTGCCCATCTTCTCGATCAGCATTTCATGTATGCCCTTGTTCACAATAAAGAGATGTAGTATTGTCTCTTTTTTTTACTAATAAATGACTAATTGAACAAAATGGTCATTTTTTATATCTTTTAAAAAATGACCATGTAAACAGAATGGTCAAAAAGGAGTTCGTTATAAATGAAAGGTTTAAAACATGAACTTGGAGGCATTCTTCAGCGAAAGAAACTTCTTATCGCTCTTATTGGAATTATGCTTATGCCTTTATTGTATGGAGGGGCTTTAATCTGGTCCTTTTGGGATCCATACGGACAAATTGAAGATCTACCTGTTGCCGTTGTAAACGAAGACCAAGGTGCGTTTGTAGAAGGAGAAGAATTAAAAGCGGGTGAAGAGTTTGTTGAGACGTTGAAAAAAGACCCGTCTTTAGACTTTCATTTTGTGGACAATAAAACGGCAAGAGAAGGCATGAAGAACTTTGATTATTATTTTTACGTGCTTATTCCCGACACGTTTTCTGAAGATGTGGCGAGTGTCATCGATTCTGAACCGGTTAAAGGAACGTTACTTTACGAGGTCAATGAGGATTACAACTATGTGAGCTCTCAAATTGCCAGTACAGCCATAGAAACGATGGAAAATGAACTAGCTGAGGCCCTTACGTTAGCTTACATTGAAGTCGCAAATGACTCCTTTAGTTCCTTTACGAAGAAAGTTCTTGAGCTAGAAGAAGGGACCGATCAAATTAAACGAGGCAACGAAGACGCTTTTGAAGGCGGTGAAAGCCTTTTTGAAGCGGTTGTGAAAATCAATCAAGGAGCCGGTGATTTATCAGAAGGCTCGTCAGAACTAAACGAAGGTGTAACCACTCTTAAGAATGAATGGCAATCAGTGGTTCATGCTGTGGAAGAGGCAGATGAGCTTGAAGGAGCGAAGGGTAGCTTTTTTACAGTAAGAGAGACCACAGGTGAAATTGAAAAGCTTCTACAAAACGGTGAGTTCGAGAAAGCTAGCCAACAGTTTGATCACTGGTTTTCACAAGCAGCCGACCTTGAACAATCTGTTAGTCAAATCAACGATTCTCTTCAAGATGGAAAAGAGAAGCTGATCACGATTGAAGAAAGGTTGAAAAAAACAGAAGAAACCTTTCAAACGGTGGTTGTTGATGTAGACGAGCGGAGAAATGAGCTTGGCGAAGGCTACGAAGAGAAAAAACAAAGAATCGATGAAATAGAAGAGAGTCTTCTAGAAGTGGAACAGCTGTTGAAAGAGCCGATCGAAACTCTCGAAGACGTGGAAAATCACTACGAAGCACTACCTGATTATTTGGACGAGCATTGGCCAGAATGGTATGAGAATGACGAAGTGGTTTCATGGTATGAACGAGGGCAGAAGCAATTTGAGGATGTGCCTCTACTTCAATCTAGCCTGCATGACCAAATGGAGAACATAAACAACCGCGTTCATGACCTTAGAGAAAGTGTAACCGCCGGAGAGGATCGGGTCGATGCTTTTTTAACCAATGTGGAAGAGGCCTTTGACCTGATTGAAGAAACAACGGTTGATATAGAGCGAATGGTCGGTGTTTTAGATGATGTGGACCAGTCATTAGATACGTTTGAACAAGCGCTACAGTCTCTTGAAAAAATGGATGAACAAGTCAATCCGGACGATATTGAACAAGACCTTCACGAATCATTACAAAAAGTAAACGAAGGATTGACTACTTTGGAAGACGCATATGGAGTTGCCGTTCAACGTTCTGAACAAGTGACGAACGGACTCGGTGAGTTAAGTGAAGGAGCAAATCGTGTCCATGATGGCGCCTACTCACTCTCGGATAATTTAACAGATGCAGAAGAAGCGAGCGAGCGATTGGTAAACGGGCTTGACGACCTTGCCGAAGGATCAAGCGAGTTGAACGATCGTGTCACGGATGTGAGTGCATTTACGAATGAACTCGACCCGGGACATCAACATGAAATGATGTTATCTTCTCCAGTAGAGTCTTTAAGTACGCAATCCAAAAGTGATTATTCGTATGGAGAGGGGCTAACGCCGTATTTCTTATCCATTGGGTTATATGTAGGAGCATTAACACTATCGATCATTTTCCCATTCCGCGAGCCACTCGGACCCCATGCAAACGGAACGCAGTGGTTTTTCGGTAAGTTTGGTGTTGTTTTAATTGTTGGATTTGTTCAAGTATCGATTCTTTTACTTTTCATTTTGTTTGGTCTCAATTTGGACGTCTCTTCACCGGGAGCATTTGTAGGTTTTGCCTACTTAGTAAGTTTCGTGTTCATGAGTATGATCTTTATGCTTGTGGGAGTTCTCGATAATCCAGGTCGGTTTGTGGCGATTATTTTATTAATCCTACAGCTTGGAGGTAGTGGAGGTACATTTCCAGTCGAACTATTAGCGTCCCCACTTCAATCCTTGCACGGCTGGCTCCCCATGACGTATTCAGTGCTTGGCTTTCGTTCCGTGATTTTTATGGATTCACCGGTACTTCTTGGACAGAGTGTTTTATTCCTAATCAGTGTAGCCGCAATCGTTTTGGCAATCGCCTTTTTCTTTTACGTAAAGCGGTATAAAAAGTTGTGCTTGCCGAGTATCGATCAGAGTAAGGAGCAAACTAACGCTTAACCTATTGTGTTCAGTCAGGGTTCGAGGTTATCATGGTTTAGTGAGAGATTGAACAAGGGAACAGAAGCATATACCCAAACAAGCTGGAGGGAAAAACAATGGAACTTACAATTTCAGATAAAGCGTATGACTGGTTTAAAGAAGAGTTAGAACTTGAAGAAGGTGAAGCGGTCCATTTTTACGTACGATATGGTGGCTGCGGTAACTTCCAAAGCAGTTTCTCCCTAGCCATGGCAAAAAAAGACCCAGAAGACCCGGCAGTCACGAAAGAAGTGAACGGTGTAACCTTCTATGTGGAGAAAAAAGACGAATGGTACTTTGATGATAAAGACTTGAGCGTCGAGTTGAATGAAGACAACGGAGAAATTGTTTATCTTCACGAAACAGGAGAAAAACAGTAAATAAGTAAGGAGACCGAAAAGCAGTTCAGCTGTTTTTCGGTCTTTTTTAGCTTGCTTGGGACCTAACGCCGCTAAACGAAAAATAAGTCCGCCAATTACATAATTAACTCCGCTAAACGAAAAATAAGTTGGTCAATTACATACTTATCCCCGCTAAAGAAAAACGAAGTGCTTCTTACGGGTGGCGAAGGACCTCGTCACCCTCACCCCGCACCTAAGCAACTCTGCCCAAATCTCACCGCCGCCCCACAAATTCTCCCTTCATAATTCCCATGAAAAAGACACATCCTAAGATCATCACGAATGAGGAGGGAACGCGCGTGGGTCAGCGACGTCAATTTAACCCGGGTGATAAGGCACCGAACAACGGATTTTACGTTGAAATCGGAGAGACAGGAAGCATGGTGAACAATCCCCGCAAAGTGCACATGGAAGCGGGAGACGAATTTCCGGCTACAGCAAACAAAGACCGGAAATGGACATACCAGCGAAAGCCTTAACGGGTGAATATAGAAACAAAGGAATCCCGAGGATGAAGCGTCCTCGGGGTTCTTTTATTTATGCTATTTGACCCATTCATCGGTATCATTTTTCGTCAACTTGCGTAATAAACTAACATTATCATTTCCCTATTTTTGTTTAGATAGGCAAAAAAATCAACCGTTTTTTCCCCTGCTGAATAGGATGAGTGTAAACGTGTTTAACAAAAATGGCTTGTTCACAAAAGGAAGAAACTCCCCTTCAGTAAGTAGAAAGATGAAGCCGTTGATGAAACACAAATCGAGCGTTTAGGGTGAGTGAGGGATGGTCATGGCAGTAACAGAAAGGTATTTTTCATTGGAAGGAGAACAGGCGGTCGTTCATTTGCCAGAAAAACCGAACGGATTTTTAGTCTTATTATTAGGAGATGCCAATCACTATGTGGAAAAAAATACGAGCTTTTGGCATCAAAACCACGATCGGAAACGGTTTATCGACGCCTTAAAGCAAGAAGGGTACACGATTGTTTACTCCAATCAATACGGAAAGCATTGGGGGAACGATGAAGCGTACCGTTTGACGATGAGAACAATCAAGCATGCCTTAAAAACAGAAATACTGAACGGGAAAATTCATGTGTTTGCAGAAGGAATGGGGGCATTGATTGCCTTGAGATTGCTTGTCGATCAGCCCCAATTGCTCCGTTCTGTTGTTTTATATAATCCATGCCTTGACCTCAAAGCATACAGTCGTCATGAAAAAAGCAATCTGTTTTTTTACAAACGCTTTATCAAAGAAATGAAACACGCCTATGGAGAAGACGAACAAGTAATAGAAGAAGCCATTGCTTACCCTTCTTCCCTATGGGAAAAAACATGTTCCGAGACGATGATTCGCATTTTTCATTCCATATTTCAAAGCACGTTTCCCTTGGAGCAGCATAGCAGGCCCTTTGAAGAATCAAGAAAAGACAGAGGAGCTCCCGTAGAGTTGACGGTGTTTTTACCAGGGAAACTCCTTCCCGATTTTCTCGGTCCGGTCAAACGGTTCCTCGCTAACCACGAGCAATTAAAGAAGCTTTAACTTACCGATCAAGCGCTAACAAAGGGGCATCGTGACTATATCCATACAAAATCAGATCTTTAATCACTTCGGCTCCCAACGTACAATACACGGTGCCATTCCCGCCGAACCCGAGTAAAAAATAAACATGATCATATTTCGGATGTCGCCCGATAAAAGGAAGCCCGTCCTTTGACTCACCAAACGTGGCACTCCACTGGTGGGCCACCTGAAGGTCACGAAGAGGGAAGTGTTCTTGAATGATCGAGAGAAGCTCCCATCCCTTCCCCTTTAATCGATCCGGGTCCGATTCCGGCTCCGTATGGTTGTCATCAAGCCCCCCGGCAATGATTCGGTTGTCCGGGGTGGTTCGCATATACAGATATGGTCTTGCCGTCTCCCAAATCATGGCTTTCTCATACCAAAAGCTCATGTCTTTCACAGGATGAGTCACAATCGCGTAACTTCGGTTTAAGGCCGCTTTTTTAATCGAAGCAAATTGAGCCGTTTCATAACCAGTCGAGTAAATCACTTTCTTTGCTCGAATCGTCCCTTTAGGCGTACGAAACAAGCCGCCACCATCGGAGAATTCATGACCGAGAACCTCCGTATTTTCAAACACCTGCACGCCATTCTTGTGGGCTTCACGAACGAGGGAAACTGCGAGCTTCAACGGGTTCACTTCCGCATCCAAGTCGGTTAAAATGGCCAGGTCCTTTTCAAAAGGAAAAAGGGAGCCGATCTCATGGGCCTCGAGCAAGTTGACCGGAAACCCGTGCTTCTTCAACAGATCAAACTCTTTACGAAGCTTCTTCGCGTCCCCTTTATCACTTGCATAAAACAAACTCTTACGACGAATAAAATCCGTCTTGTATTCCAAACGCTTCGTAATCACTTCAAGGTCATCAACCGATTTTAAACAACGCTTATAAAACTGTACCGCCGCTTTCTCACCAATACGCTTGGAAAAGTCCGTAAGCATTTTATCGTTAGAGAACTGCAAAAGACCCGTATTTGCACTCGATGAACCACTTCCAATCGTCGCTTTGTCCACAAGAATCGTACTCACTCGATGCTCAGAAAGGGTATATGCCATTAACGAACCAGACTCACCCCCACCGATAATCAACACATCACACTCCACATCACCACTAAGCTTCGGGTACTCCGGTTTATGCTGCACAGTTGTTGGCCAAAACAAATTACCTGTATGTAAAGTCATCTGATTCGCTCCTCAGGGTTTTTTACTATCGTTCGTCTTGCGCCACTGGTTTATTCTATCTTTTAAAGGAGCTTACCTATGAAACGAATGACCATTGTCAACGCTCTTGATTTTTTCGGGTACCACCTTTGTGAGCAAGCCATGGACATGGGATTTGACGTAATCGCAGTAGAACCAGATGAACTAACCGATGAACAGACACTCATGAAAGACCTATTCGCACGAAACAGCCTGTTCACACACACAACCACCACACCAGACGAAGCAACGCACACCATCATCAACGCCTACGAGCGCCAATCAACCATCAAAGGCACTCAACTCGCACCCATAACCGGTAACGGACACATCCGCATCCCCACATTATACGGACCATTCCAGCCCAATACCCATGTCTACAACACTCTTATACAAACCGCCCTACGTAACGAAAAAGGAGACCTTGAACAGTTAACTGCTTTAGGGGAAAAAGAAGCAGCCGATCTCTTATACGCAGGAGACGCAGCAAAAGCCGCACTCGAGAAAGTGGAAGAATGCATAACAAGCCCAATCATTCTCTCGAACAAGGAAGACCAAGCATGGACCGCCGGCCTAACCGAGATTTTAAAAGCGTTTGAAACCCTGTCGTGGAGCCAAGACCTTGTAAACATCCGAGGAGAAGAACGAAAAATAGATGAAGATGTCACCGTCGTTCAAGTAGAAGGCATGGCTATTGATGAAGGGATTAAGCGTCAAATCGAATGGATGAGAACAATAATGTAAAATAATGGTTTGCGATCATATGGAAGTTTTGGGATGATGGAGGATGAAAACATCCTCTTTTTTGAAAAACTGGGACGAGCTAAAAGGAGTCGAATCACTTGAAGACGTTGCTTACAGGAATCGCCATTTTCGCGGTCATTACCATCCTATGCTTTGCCGTTTTAACCACTTTCTTTGATGTGAATCAAGGAGTGGCAGCCATCATTGGCCTTGTTATAGGTGGATTGTGTGAATGGTTGTTTCACCGAAACGTAAACCGATCGTAATTTTATTGTAATAAAGAGTAGAGGAATAGAGAAAACAACTGTCGAATTTTACATTAAAGGAATCTAGTTATATGTACCTAGTTCCGGAGAAGACTCGAGGAGTGAATGACGAATGAAGTCAATGCCCATGTTTGTAATCGTGATCTTAACCGTCATATTGGCGGGATGTTCCATGATTTCTGCAGAAAGTGGCAAACTTGAAAAGGCAGGGCTATTACTGCCCCATACCATGGACGATCAAGGGTGGAACAACAAAGGGTACCAAGGGATCCTTGGCATCCATTCGTCCATGAACGTGGAAGTCATGTTTGAAGAAAACGTACAAAGTAAACATGCGATACATAACGCGGTTGAAAAATTCGATCAAAAAGGGGTAAACCTTATCTTCGGTCACAGTAACATTTATGCAGACGTATTTACGGAATTAAAAGAAGAATTTCCTCATATTCACTTCGTCAGTTTTAACGGTGAAGTAACCGGTGAAAATGTAACGAGTATCCATTTTCAAGGCTACTCTATGGGCTTTTTTGCAGGAATGCTTGCGAGTCGAATGTCAGATACAGACGCAGTCGGTGTAATCGGTGCGTTTGACTGGCAACCTGAAGTAGAAGGGTTTCGTGACGGAGCCCAATTTGAAAATGATCATGCAACTGTATTCGTACGTTTTGCCGAAAGCTGGATAGACGAAGAAGCGGCACTTATTTATTATGAAGAAATGCGTGAACAAGGCGTTGATGTGTTTTACCCTGCTGGTGATGGATTCCACATTTCTGTGATTGAACAAATCAAAGCGGATGATCGTTATGCGATCGGTTACGTAGCTGACCAATTGGATTTAGGGGAATCGACAGTATTAACAAGTACTGTTCAGCAAGTAGACACGCTTTATGAAAGAGTTGCAACCGAGTTTAACAATGGGGAACTGGAAAGCGGCAATCGCTATTACGACTTCATGGAAGGGGTCATTTCTCTCGGTGACTTTTCTAAAGAGGTCCCTGACGATGTGGTAGAGTGGTTAAATGAGCATGTAGAAATGTACGTGGAAACAGGAAAACTACCCTCAGAGGTCGAACATAAAGAATAAGAGAAAAAAGCGGATGCGTGGCATCGGCTTTTTTCTATAGAAAGGTGTTTTTATTTGGCAGATAGTCATAACACCAGAACCTACATCATACACTAAGAGGTGAAAATAATGGAAAAGAAAACATTGTCACAAGGGGCGGCGAGGGATTCCCTTTACTTATTGAATGGATTAATTGAAACCCGTGAGAAGCTTCTTGAAATGATTGATCAAGTCGACGATTCCGATCTCTATTTTCATTCTCAAGAATTGCCTACACCTGCAGGATATTTATTACATCTCGCTCAGATCGAGCTTTGGTGGAACAAAGTTGCCCTCCAGCAGAGTGAATTTACTCAAGAAGAAAAAGAAAGATTTCACTTTGTTGAGGAGCAAGAGATTGCTGCACCGGCAGGAATGGAAAAGTCCTGGTTTCTCGCACGTTTAGGAGAGGTGCGTAAAATGACCAGGGAGCATTATATGACGATGAGTGACATGGAGTTTAAGCGTCCCAACCTTCAAGTTAACTTGAATGGGAAGGATACATTATGCTCACCGGAATGGATTTTATATCACCTCATCGATCACGAAAGTTACCACAGAGGTCAAATTGCCCTCCTCTTTCGAATGCTCAACGGCAAACGTGAAAAATGGGATCACTTTAATACGCCATACCTATCAATTTAACCCAAAGCGGCCGTCACTCACGGTCGCTTTATCACTGCGCTGAGGTGGGGGACTGTCCCCCGAACAATTGTGTAAATGTTGGTTTTTGGCAGGACAATTTTTGGAGGTGCTTTAGGTTGGCATTGGAAGTCAAGCGTGTGCTGCTCATTGTTTTGGGAGTTGTTGTGGGTCTGTTGATGGGGCAAGTGTTTTGGGTGCCGATGATGGAGGACGGAAACTTGGGGTTGTTAATGGGGACATCACTTGGCGTAGGAATCAGCTTGTTGTTGGTAAGCACTGTTAAGCCGAATACATAGCGCTTGCATCCTCTCTCATGTTTCTTTACGATTAGGGAACGAGTACTAAAGGAGAGGATTATACAATGACTGAAGCGAATAAAGCGTTAAAATCCATGGCGGACAGAGTCATAAACGGCTATAAAGCTGTGCACCGAAAGGATTTTCAAGAAGCAAAAGAATTATTAGAACCATTAAAACCATTACTTCACCAAGAAGATAAGCCTAATGTTACATTCTTAGTGCACTTATCAATGGCGCAGATCGGAACTCACAGTGTCGAAGACTTTCTCGCCACCTATGAGGAGCTACAAGCCTGTGAACCTAAGAATGATGAAGAAGCGAAGTTGAAAAAACGTGTGGATGATACATTTGAAGAGCTGATGAAAAGCCTGGCAGAACAAGCAGGTGAGTAAATCAGTGTAAAATTGTCAGGAGAAACGACTGGTGCAGTCGGCTCTCCTGTTTTTTTTTCGCCAGAATCTATTTGGCTGTGATTTGTTTCCTGCTACACACCACTCTCACTGAATGAAACCTCATAACTTCCTCATAATAGAAGAAAGGAAAAGAGGTGTGAGAATAATGAGCAAGAAGCGAATGACAGTCGCTATCCTACTTATGTTGTTAGCAATTATTGTACCTGTCTCTTTATACGGTTACACAAAGCCTCTTCCTGAAGGGTTTTCGTACGAAGGGCCAATTCATTATACGAATGACGTAGAATTTTTAAAAGACTTGAGTTATAAAAAAGAGGATCAAACTGTTGTGGATCATGAGATTCTTGATCGGATGCTTCAATCCATTCATGAAGCAGACGACTTTATTGTCATTGATATGTTTCTGTTCAATGACCACGAAGAACCTGATCAAAACTACCCTTCAATGGCGGAGAAAGTAACGAAAGCCATTTTGGATAAAAAAACGGAGGAACCTGACACAGAGATTATCGTGTTAACCGATGAAATCAACCGTTCATACTCTTCCCACGAATCCCCTCACATAGAAAAACTTCAAAAACACGGGGTACATACGGGGTATTTTGACAACACGGTCCTACGTGATCCTGCTCCTCTGTATTCTGGCCTATGGCGATCGTTTTTCCAGTGGTTTGGAACCGGGAATCATGGATGGCTTCCAAACGCCATGAGTAAAGAGCTTCCCGATGTGACGGCACGTTCTTATTTAAAGGCTTTGAATTTAAAAGGCAATCATAGAAAACTGTTGTTTACGGAAAAAGAAGCGTTCGTTACCTCCCTTAACTTCCAGGGTAGAGGGGCATACAATTCTAACTTTGCTTTTGTTGTAAAAGGGAACGTGATTCAAGACCTTCTTTATACGGAGAAAAAAACAGGAGAACATTCAGGCATTGATGGACAAGTGTTTGAGTCACTCTCCTTTGAAGAATCAGCTACTGCAAAAGAGTTGGCCAAATATGAAGTACAAGTGCTTACAGAAGACAAGATAGAAAAACATCTGTTAAAAGGGATTAACGCAAGCAAGCTGGGAGATTCGATCTTAGTGGCCGCTTTTTATTTATCTGACCGAGAATTGATCAAAGCAATGATTGATGCTGCAAGTAGAGGAGTTGACATTAACGTGATTCTTGATCCGAACCTTCACGCGTTCGGAAGAGATAAACCGGGCATTCCAAACCAAGTCGTTGCACACGAGCTGGAGGCAGAGGGGACCGAAAATATCCACGTTCGTTGGTACAATACAGCAATGGGAGAGCAGTATCATACAAAGTTTTTCATGTTTCGTTCACCAAAACGTGCGTCAGTGATTGGTGGGGCTGCGAACTTTACAAAGCGAAACATCGATGGCTTTAACTTGGAAACAAACTTAAAAGTGTCAGGCGACCCAGATACGCCACTAATGAAAGAAGTCTCTCTGTATTTTGACCGTTTGTGGACGAACAAAGATGGTGATTTTACTGTTGAAGCAAATAAGTATAAAGACCGATCCCGCTTAAAACATATGCTGTATATCCTCCAAGAGCGTACCGGCTTCTCCACATTCTAAAAGGTGCCAGGCACTGTGTGTATTTTTTCACACGGTGCCTGGCACCTTGTTCGTAGGAAAGAGGGAATAGGCTCCTCGGTGTGGAATAGTGTAATAAAAGGGAATTGATGGGAGTGTGGTGAAGGGAATGCTTCTTTTACAGGGCGTAACGGGTTTTGATGAGCCTCAGAATATCAAAGAGAGCATTGCTCACTTCAAGAAATTTGTATATACTCTCGCGATCCAAAATCATTTGAACGTTGTAGAAGTATGTGCACCAGCGTACCCTGAGAACTTCTTCAGTGCAAAACTGACTCATAATGGTGAACATTTTTTTGCTTTTAAATAAGTACTATCCCTTTGTCTCTTTCGCGTCTCACCTGTCTTTTTCCAAAATCGAGTTTATGGAATGGTATGAGCAACATGACTTCGGCGGCTATCGATACCTCAAAGTAGAGCAATTAAATGAGCAAATTCAATGGCAAGGGGAACAGTTACTGAACTCAAACGAGTTGAAAAAGACGGAGCTTCAAGAGATCCGATATTGGAAACCAAAAACGGTAGGGGAGATTATATATCATTATTGGGATTGAAGGGGAGATAAGTGATGAAAAAAAGTGTATTCGTGGTTTTGGTGCTGCTAGTTATGGCAGGGCTATTTTTGGGTGGAGTGTTGACCGGGAAAGCGGTGTATGAGAATCCTACAAGAGAAATCCTTGTAGGAACTACAGATGAAGAGGAAGAGGTAACGACTTTTCATCAAACGTATACAGATATTGAGGACCAAACCGTCGTCGATAATCTTCAGCAGATTTTATTGTTCAGTGAACAGGTTGAAGAGTCGGAGGAAAACATTGAGGGCGGTAGGTCAGATGTCCTCTTTCAAGTGAATAGTCCTAAAAGCTTCGCCTCTCTTCATTCCGTTAAGGTATGGTTCGAAGAAGATCATTCCATTCTAAAATTAAGAGATGATGATATCAGAAAAGTCGGCAAAGAAGACACCAATTATTTAAAGGAGGTTTTGAGTGAGAAGTAAGATAGGCATTGTGGCAGTGTTGTTAAGTGTTCTGTTCACTTTGTTTCTTGTGCGAGGCTGGGACAGTCTTTCACTTTACACAGGAACAACCTATGGAACATCTTGTGTCCCGGGAAATCAGGGGGAAGTGAAAATGTATGGTGATACGCTAGTTGAAAACGAAGGAAGCCGGGCTGTGAGATTATCTGGCATCTCATTGGAGGGAAATGAAGGGTTTAGAATTATTGATGCAGGGCTAGTTCCCATTATCGATCAAAACCTAGCTGGCTTTGGTTCATGGCCGGAGCATTCACCAGAAAACTGGACAGATAAGGTAGAGGTTGAAGATGCGGTAATCGAACCGGGAGAAAAGCTGAATTTGGTGTTAGTTCTCGAATCTAAAGCACAAGAAGTCGCAACAAGTGAACACGTTAGAATCCATTACAAAGGGTCATTTGGGAGGACGCTGCATGTTGACGGGGTATCAGGGTATGTGATGACTTCAATAGGGTGTGATGAGTATTTTGGTTGGGATGACGACGAGCAATAAAATACAAAAAGCTATCGTACATGGAAGGCACAACATCCAACAACGGTAGCTTTCTTTTATTTATTTGATCCCACAATTTCACACAAAAATGTGCGGGGACAGACCCCCTCGGTTGAGGGCATGAAAAGGGTGACACATCACATACTAAATACGTACAACTTTCTTCGTAAAGAGAGAAGTCCTATTTTGATTCTTAAAATTTTTGTGTTGACAATGAGCAAAAAAGTATATAATTGAATGAAAGGGAGAGTGATGGCGTTGGGAGATGTTCCCCTGCTGTTAATTTTATTTTTAGTAGTGCTACTGTTATTATCAGCCTTTTTCTCATCATCAGAAACGGCGTTTTCAAGTGCCAACCGGATACGGTTAAAATCGATGAAGGACGAAGGGAATAAAGGAGCTGAAAAAGCCCTTTACATTACGGAACGTTTTGACCAGGCTTTGTCCACGATATTAGTAGGTAACAACCTGGTGAACATTGCCGCAGCAACGATTTCCGCAAAAGTAGCCACAGATTTATTTGGACCAAACTTAGGTGTATTCATCAGCACGTTCGTAGTTACCATTTTAGTATTAATTTTTGGTGAGATTCTTCCCAAGTCTTTTGCTAAAGAATACGCTGAAACCTTTTGTTCAAAGATATCTGGTATTTTATTAATTTTGATTACAATTATCTACCCTGTCAACTGGCTTTTCTTACAGCTGAAGAAAGGGGTTTCTTCACTTATTGAGAAGGATGCTACACACCCTTCCGTAACAGAAGAAGAATTGAAAATGATGGTTGAAATCAGTGAAGAAGAAGGAGTCATTGATGAAAACGAAAGAGAACTCGTTCATCGTTCTTTTGATTTTAATGACATTATCGTAGCGGAAGTGTTTAAGCCTCGAACGCACATGACCGCACTCAACGTAAATGAAGATCCTGAAAAAATCAAAGAAACGTTCTTCAAGGAGCGGTTCTCCCGTATCCCGATTTACGAAGGGAATATTGATAATATTATTGGTGTGTTATCCGAGAGGGATTTCTTCACCTCCTATATTAGAGGAGAAGTAAATATTAGGGGCTTGTTAAGAGAGCCGATCTTCGTAGTGGAATCAATGAAGATCCATGCACTTCTTCCTCAATTGCAAAAAGAAAAAAATCATATGGCCATTGTAATAGACGAATATGGTGGTACAAGCGGATTAATTACACTAGAGGACATACTTGAAGAGCTTGTTGGGGAAATTTATGATGAGCACGATGATGATGTGAAGCTCTTTAAACAAATGGACCCGTCCACGTACTTGTTCCATGCAGACTATCCGTTGGATGACTTTGCACGGTTTACTAAAGTGGAGTTACCAGATACGATCTATCATACGCTTGGAGGATGGCTATCAGAAGAATTTCAGCGAATTCCCGATAAAGGTGAGGAGTTCACGTACGAAAATCTTAATTTAAAAGTCCATGAGTCCGATGAACGCCGTGTTCGAACAATCATGGTGACATCGGAATTCCAGCCGAATGTTTCCGCATCAGGTTAATAACTAAACTAAGCCCGCCCATTCGGCGGGCTTTTGTATGTTTCTATATAGACAAAACTTTCCCCCTACCCAATCCCACACTTTTACACGAAAATGTACGGGCACAGACCCCAGTAGGATTCCACTTCCTACGAAGCGAATCTCCACTGACGAACTAGGCTACTAGGACAGGCGCGTTTAGGTATTGTCCTCATATGATGGTAGGGAGCAAACGCGTTATAGGGCGTACTTGCGAATGGTTTAAGGAGGCTTACATTTATGACGATACATCCTGCATACTATCGTGGGGGCGGTGGTTTCAGAGGGGGACCAAGACCAGGTCCGGGTCCGGGGCACGATGAACGTTACTTCCCGTTCATTCCGTTTCTCGGCGGTCTTGCCTTAGGTGGCTTGGTCGGGGCTTTAGGTCCTTGGAACCGCCCTCCGTATCCACCACCGGGCTGCATTCCACCATATTGTGGCCCAGGATTTGGACCACAATTCGGTCCAGGCTTTGGTCCCCAATTCGGCCCAAGCTACGGGCCTCAATTCGGTAATCAGTTCGGCCCAAGCTATGGTCCGCAATTTGGCAACCAATTCGGTGGTCAAAGCTTTAACCCGAATCCGGGCGGCTTTTATTAAATAAGAAAACTCCGCCAAGGTGCGGAGTTTTCTTATGTATGTAAGGAAAACCGCAAAGCAGTTTTCCAAAAGGGTAAAAGGGATAGATGAGTCAGCTCTTATTTTTTTCGTTGGCTACCTTTTTGATCGCTTCCCAAATAGGGGTTAGGTGCTTTGCATACGGTTTAAGTTTTTCTGCTGTATCCATAATAGCGGCAATTTGAGCCATTGTTTGTTCCATCTGCGCTTCTGAAAATTGATCGCTTTCCTGCTCCTCTACTTCCGCAGCGACTTCATTGTCTTCTTCACGTGCAGAACCGAACATCATTTCATCAAAAATGTTTCTTTGGGGGCGCTTCTCTTCTTCCTTACTCATACGATCACCTTCCTTTTGACTAAACCTGTCTTTAATACTCTATGTCCACGACCATGAAAGCGTTTGGGGTCGTGTCCACATTGGATAGGGAAAAGCATTGCATTTTATTTATGACTAGGTCATAATATTAACTATAAATTGACGAAACACCGAGGACAGACCACCGAAAAAAACATGGGACCTCTCATGTTTTTTCACGTGTGGAGGGAGGAGAATAGAGATGAGAGCAGGAATTTGGAGTATTGGAACCTACATCCCGGAACATGTGGTGACAAACGAGGAACTAGAAAAGAAAGTAGATACGTCCGATGAATGGATCCGCACCCGTACAGGTATTCGTGAACGACGAATTGCCTCAGATGATGTAGATACGTCTGAAATGTCCTATCAAGCAGCTGTGGATGCCCTAAAAAAAGCAAATGTGGCAGCAGAAGAAATCGAATTGATTATTGTCGCAACGGTAACAGGGGATTATCGCTTTCCATCCGTTTCCGCAATGATTCAAGATCGTCTCGGAGCAACAAAGGCCGCGGCCATGGATATTGGTGCTGCTTGTGCCGGCTTTATGTATGGACTGGCTACAGCGAAGCAGTTTGTCGAAAACGGTGCTTATGAAAAAGTCTTAGTCATAGGTGCTGAGAAGCTATCCAAAATTGTGGACTGGAAAGACCGTAACACGGCTGTGCTGTTTGGAGATGGAGCAGGGGCAGCCGTCGTTGCATCTGTAAGTGGCGATCGAGGAATTCTCTCGTTTGAGCTAGGGTCAGATGGAAGCGGTTGGCCACACATTAAGCAAGAAGAGCATTTAATGATGAACGGTCGAGAAGTGTTTAAGTTTGCGGTTCGTCAAATGGGTGAATCATCCATTAACGCCTTGGAAAAAGCAGGTCTTACAAAAGACGACTGTGATTTTCTCGTCCCACACCAAGCTAATATTCGTATCATGGAAGCCTCCCGCCAAAGGCTGGATCTACCGGAAGAGAAGATGAGTAAAACCGTTGACCGATATGGCAACACATCCTCAGCTTCCATCCCACTTTCTTTAATGCATGAAATCGATAATGGTAAAATAAAAGACGATGACATCGTCGTCCTAGTCGGATTCGGTGCTGGACTCGTTTGGGGTTCAGTAGCGATTCGTTGGGGAAGATAACTAAACCTTGTATGTAGAATGAAAGGAGTCTTCAATCATGAAAAAGAACAGAGTCGTGGTAACGGGCATGGGTACCGTTAACCCTTTAGCAAATGATCTTACACAAACATGGACCAAGCTCATTAACGGTGAATCAGGAATTGATGTATTCAATCGTTATGAAGAAGCTAACTTTCCAACAACCGTTGCAGGTGAAGCAAAAGACTTCGACCCTGGCGATTTTATGGACAAAAAAGACGCACGTAAAATGGACCGCTTTACACAGTTTGCAGTTGCTAGTGCACACATGGCCGTTAAAGACGCAGACTTAACCATTGATGAAACGAATGCCGACCGCATTGGTGTATGGATCGGATCTGGAATCGGCGGTATGGAAACATACGAAAAGCAATTCCGTTTATACGAAAAAAGGGGACACCGCCGTGTGAGCCCATTCTTCGTGCCAATGCTCATTCCAGACATGGCGAGTGGACAAGTTTCTATTCAGCTTGGAGCAAAAGGCATTAACTCGTGTACCGTTACAGCATGTGCTTCAGGGGCAAACTCTATCGGAGACGCATTTAAAGTCATCGAGCGAGGCGACGCGG
This sequence comes from Alteribacter aurantiacus DSM 18675, assembly GCF_000429705.1. Lineage (GTDB taxonomy): Bacteria > Bacillota > Bacilli > Bacillales > Salisediminibacteriaceae > Alteribacter > Alteribacter aurantiacus. The sequence continues at coordinate 1,655,215 of NZ_KE386941.1, read as the reverse complement.
ACGTCATGATTACAGGTGGAGCAGAAGCGCCCCTTACAGAAATGTCATTCGCCGGATTTACAAGTGCCCAAGCGATGTCACGTAACCCAGATCCAAAAACAGCAAGCCGTCCATTTGATAAAAATCGTGACGGATTCGTCATGGGCGAAGGGGCAGGAATTCTAATTCTTGAATCCTTGGAAAGTGCAGAAAAACGTGGCGCCCGTATTTACGCTGAAATCGTAGGCTACGGTGCGACCGGTGATGCCTATCACCTCACTGCTCCGGCTCCTGAAGGGGAAGGTGGCGTTCGGGCCATGCGCCAGGCCATTGAAGACGCTGGTTTAAAGCCTGAAGACATCACGTACATGAACGCACACGGAACAAGCACGGAGTATAATGACAAGTACGAAACAATCGCAGTTAAAACAGTCTTTGGCGATCACGCTCAAAAGCTTGCAATCAGTTCAACCAAATCAATGACTGGTCACTTGCTAGGTGCTGCCGGTGCGATTGAGGCGATTTTCTCAGTTAAAGCCATTGAAGAGGGCATCATCCCTCCAACAATGAACCTAGAAACACCAGACGAAGAGTGCGACCTTGACTATGTGCCGAATGAAGCACGTAACCAAGATGTACATGCTGTCCTCAGTAACTCACTTGGTTTCGGTGGTCATAACGCAACACTAGTGTTTAAAAAGTTTAGTAAGTAATGATGAGTATGAAAAACGCGGACCTTTTAGGATCGCGTTTTTCTTTATACTTCGTCAAGTATTGGCTCACCAACAACATCTATGTTAGAAAGCTCTTCATTTTTATAGGCACAAAGATTTATTTCAAAAGGAATTGCGTTACAATTTGCTTTTTCTATTTTTATCTGTTATTCTAAAGAAGAATTATTTTTGTTCAGTTACATAGGACAGAAAAGTTATGAACTCTTCGCCTTTGATAGCTACATGAACATCAATAGTAATAAATCGTGGATCAAAAGAAAATCCACACAGGAGGATACACACATGCAAGAAGGTACAGTAAAATGGTTTAACGCAGAAAAAGGTTTCGGTTTCATCGAAGTTGAAGGTGGAGACGATGTATTCGTACATTTCTCAGCTATCCAAGGCGAAGGCTTCAAAACTCTAGAAGAAGGTCAAAGTGTTACTTTCGAAACAGAGCAAGGCCAACGCGGACCTCAAGCTGTTAACGTAAACAAAGCATAATTGACCAAAAAAGGACTCTCACATGAGAGTCCTTTTTATTTTTATATAATTAATGAGATGCTTAGTGATGGGGGAGGGATGTTGATCTTTTCCGGATGAACCGACATCACCAAAATCGATTCTTGTCTTCAGGAAAAGTCGCATACGTCACGGAAAATGACGCATAAATAAAGACGGTCGATAAATCTCCTTGATCGACTCACAAAGAGGATCATACAAAAAAACTGCCTGTTACATGTCAGACCCTAGAAGGAGGGATTCAGACATCAATCAGGCAGCTCAGAAGACATCATGTTACAGGTATTAAAATGGTTAAGTAAAGCATACCACAGATTCATACAAATACCTAAATAATTTTTATTTTTTAAGGAAATTTGTAGAATTAGCTCGAAACCACTACTATAAGTGCCTCAAATACAGAACGAACTCTTACGTTTCTTAAAGAGTACATTTGGTTTAACCACGTAGTAATCCACGACCAATCGCATTTGCAGAAATAGGCCTTCTTCCCATTTCCCTTGACCAAATCGAAAGTTGCCCCATGTGATGAATTTCATGAGCAACAACATGGTGGCCAACTTCATAAAAGGAAAAGCTGATCTCTAGCCACGGTGGCTTCACCACACCAATTCGATCCCAAATATCAGGGTTTGCATATAAAAATGCTCGAATCTCTTCACGATATGTAGTAGAGAGTTGCTGTACTTTTTCCAATGAATCAACACGTTCAAAGGACACAGCAACGTCATCTTTCCCTGCCACAGCTCTGATCCAGCTGTACTCTACATCAATTACATGAAACAGCGTACGTAAGATAGTGCCCTGCCCACCAACGCGTTCCTCGGTTATTTCATCTTCTGTAAGAGCTTCGCACCAGGCGAACCACTCATCTCTCACTTGCCAGTTATACTCAAAGAAACCATTCAATCGAATCCCTCCTCCTTTTACTATTGGATAAATAAAAAACAAATCCCTTTTTTGAAAACAGATAAATCGAAAATGTGGATTATAATGGAGGTAATAAACTGGGCGGGGTGAATAGAGCGATGACATTATCAAAGTACATCTCTTATTTCAAGAACATGGAAGGAGGGGCAAAAGGGGAAAGAGATTTGAGTGCATTTTTAGAGGATGCGTACGAATCCGGTTGTATGATTCATCATTATAACGAGCTCATAACAAAAGAAATCACGATAGAGAACATTAAGACTGCCGAGGAAATGGAAGCAAGAGCCATGCTCACCTATTGCATTCGTTCCGACCGCTTTGTAGAAGGATCTGCTTGTGAGTACGCAGAAAATGGAACATTTCTAGCCTTACTCGTTCGATTAAAAGAACATGAAGGTGATGGAGAATGAGGATTTAAGTAATTTGGAATTGGAACGATGTTTGTCATCATCACAGTTCCATTTTATTCAATGGTACCTTCTTTGGTCGAGCGTTCTCCTGCACCTAGTGTTTGAGCTGAAATTATGGAATTAAAAAAGCTTAGAGTTATTGATAGGATCACTCTATGCCCATTGTTATTCTTTGTTATCATGTAAATGCTTCGTTTGGCCATAGTAACGAACAACTAGCGTAAGTAATACCGCAAATTGAAGAATAAATAATACAATCTGCATGACCCCTGATTCGAAGATCTGACGAAGGGGGAAGAAAATGAGAAAAGATAGCCCTAAGTAAATGGCCAAATATTTTAGAAGAAGTTTGGTAGTTAGATTCATCGTAACCTCCGATTTTTATCATATTATAATATGCTACCATGGCATCTTGGAGGATTCAAATCGCATATACCTCAAAAAGGAAGCCATCTACATCGGATGGCTTTTTGCTTTATGTGAACGGCTTGTACGATTTATATAGTTCAATCCAACAGAGATGACTCAGTAAGAACCATGAATAGCCTTTTAATTAATACCGCATATTAGACGAGAAAAGCGAATGATAAAGAGGTGCTTGCCATGAAAGCTGTTCAAGTTATCGGGTACGGAGATGTGGATCAATTAAAGGTAACGGACATCCCCATTCCTAAGCCGAAAGAACATGAAGTACTCGTTCAGGTAAAAGCCTGTGCGATTAATAATACGGAAATCTGGATGAGAGAAGGCGCTTATGGTAAGGGAGAAAAATCCGGATGGCGTCCGGAAGGTGTTCAATTTCCCCGCACACCAGGTTCTGATATTACTGGAAAAGTAGTACAGGTTGGTTCACAAGTTTATGAAACGATGCTTGATAAAGACGTCGTTTTGTTTCCTTTTACATCTAGTGGAGAAGAGGGACAGGAACATATAGCTGGTGATATGTCTTTCATCGGTTCTGAATATGATGGAGGGTATGCCGAATACGTTGTTTGGCAGGCGGAACTATGTTTTGATATGCCGCTTGACGACTACACGAAAAGCTGTGTGTTTTCGGTGAGTGGCATGACCGCTTGGCATATGGTCGAACAAGTGAAGCCGAAGCCTGGCGAAACGGTGATTGTTACTGGAGCAAACGGTGGTGTAGGCTCGCTCAACGTGCAGATCGTCTCAAACGTATTCGGTGCGGATGTTATCGCTCTTGTGGGAGATTTAAAGCTGGAAGAGCATATGAAGGAACTCGGAGCGACACACGTCTTGTCCTACAAATCTAATAAATTAGAAGAAGAAATCCTATCAGCAAACGGAGGTCCGGTGGATACTGTACTTGATGTTGTTGGCGATGCCCTGTTTTCTACGTCTTTGAACGTTTTGAAAAAAGGGGGCAAATTTTGTACGTCCGGCTCTTCCGGAGGGCAGAAAACGGAACTGGACTTCCGTACTCTTTATTTGAAACATATTACGATGTATGGATCTGTCTTAGGAACACGTGAAGAATTCAAACGGATGCTGCGCGCAATTTCTGACAACAAAATCAAGCCGGTCATCGACAGGACATTTCCTTTAGAGGAAGCGAAAGAAGCCCAGCAGTATTTTAAAAAGTCAGGTAAAAAAGGAAAAATTGTGCTTATTCCATAAAAGCTTTTGTTGAGTGAGTTATTTAACCAAAGCATCACTTCCAGCCTCTATTTCTTACAACTTAGAAGAGTATAGTTGATCCTTGATGCTTGTGATTTATATGAACAAAGCCTTGGTTTCTCTTATGAAACCAAGGCTTTGTTTCGTGAATACTTTTTGTTATTCTCCATCCTCATCTGAATCAGGAGTAAGGGTATACTGAGTGGGTAGGTTATCCCAAATGGTCACATCTGCCTCATAAATAGAGCCATCTGCAACGGAACGAATGGTTTCTTGCATTGCTGTAACGGCTTGGTTAATTAAGTATCCGTTACTCTTTTGTCCTAAAATGGACGTGATATTAGGTGAGTCTGTCATCCCTCTCATCTCAAAAAGGAGAGTAGGTATTCCATAATGGGTGGCAAAGTTGTTCCTTGCATTCGATGTTAAGGTATCACCGGCACCATAACGGGCAAATGTCCCATAACCCTTTGATTCTATTGCTTCGTATACGATTGCTCCTAACTGTTTAGAGTGAAGAAGCACCTCGTCCGTTACAGCGCTTGTTGGATAAAGCATTGAACCAGAAACAAGTTCGTCATCCCCAATAGCACGATTAGCCACTTGTTGATGAAGATCAATAGCAAAGGCAATATCATATTTTTGAAGCACCTGTTCATGAAGGGCTCTTGTTTCTGGTTGAGATAAGGAATTATGTGTGCGATTTAAATTGATTCCGTTTGCATTGTTTCTCGTTTGCTGACCGCCACCTAACAAATGGGAAGTGTCCCAATTTACATCTCCCTCAGCTCCATCAGGGTTTAAACGGGGCACAAACAAAACATTAACGTTCTCTAAAAGGTCTCGTACTTCACGGCTGTTGGATGACAAGTGTCTAATAAGCTGAAAAACACCTTCAGTAACAAGGGCTTCATTAGCATGTTGTTGTGAAAGGAACAAGACTGTAGGGTTGGCAGGGTTATCTCCGAATTTCACCAAGTCTATATCTCTTTCTTTAACAGATTGTCCAATTGTTTCGACAGAGATGTGGTCTGCTTGACGATCAACTCTTTCGAGAAATGTTTTCATTTCTTCATAGCTTGTAAGTCTCTCAAGTTTGATCTCTTGGTTTTCGTTCATTTCAGGACCATTACCAACGGCCTGAACAGAAGAGCTCATAAGAGGACCTGCAAAAAGTGAAAGTGCAACTGTAGCTGATACTCCCATCAATAAGATATTCTTTTTCATCAAATCTCCCCTTTTTATACAAAATTTATCAGTATTTACTTTTACTATACGGCTATAAAAGTCGTATTTTAACCCGATTTGTATAAAAAGGAAGAAATGTCCTGTATAAAATATTTATATATAGAATTAATTTAGTAATTTATATAAATATTCCAATTAAAAAGGGGGTCATTATACCTAGTATAATCTCTTTTAAGAAAATACGTTCCTTCACATCCATCTGCTATACTAGATATGAGTTAGAACCATTTGAAAGGAATTCATCTATGAATACATACCAACGCAAAATTGTGATTGCTCTCCTCATTGCCACTTTTCTAGCGGCAATTGAAGTGACGGTGATCAGTACAGCGATGCCTAGCATTACGAGTGACCTTGGTGGCCTCGATCTAATCAGCTGGGTGTTTGCTATTTACCTATTAACCTACGCGGTGATGACACCGATTTTTGGAAAACTAGCAGATCTCTTCGGTAGGAAGAAGATTTTCATAACAGGAGCCACGCTTTTTTTGATTGGATCGGCTTTATGCGGGCTATCTCAATCCATGGAACAGCTCATTTTATTCCGCGCGATTCAAGGGATAGGGGCAGGGGCGCTCATGCCAATGACATTTACGATTGTCGGAGATGTGTTTTCTTATGAACAGCGGGCAAAAGCGCAGGCGATTATCGGCTCGATCTGGGGAATTGCCGGGATATTCGGTCCTCTTGTAGGCGGTTTTTTCGTCGACTTTCTCACCTGGCACTGGATTTTTTACATCAATATTCCGTTTGGTTTAGTAAGCATGTATTTGATCTGGAAAAACCTCGATGAAAAGCTGGAGAAGAAGAAGCGGTCGATCGATTTTGGAGGAGCGATTACCTTCATCATCGGAGCAGGGGCTTTGCTATACGCTCTTTTATCGGGAGGAAATGAAATTGCATGGAATGAACCGCTGATGTTTATCTTGCTAGCCGTTGCGTTAACGTTCCTGTCTGTATTCATTTTCATTCAATTTAAAGTAAAAGAACCAATGGTCCCTTTTAAACTATTTAAAATACGTCATTTATTAGTAGCGAACACATGCGGATTGCTCATGGGCGCGATCCTCATTGGACTCACAGCTTATTTACCTTTGTGGGTTCAAGGAGTGTTGGAACTTCCGGCAACCTATTCTGGACTAACCCTGCTTCCTATGAGTCTCGGATGGCCACTGGCAGCCTTTGTGAGTAGCCGGTTACTTACAAAGCTCGGGGCAAAACCAATTGTTCTCACGGGTGTAAGTATTATTGCCATGAGTACCTTTTCGCTTACGTTTATTTCAAGTGCCACACCGAACTGGCTGCTCATCTTGATTATGTTTTTTGTAGGTACAGGCTTCGGTCTTTCTATGACGATTTTTTCTGTGATCGTGCAATCGTCTGTATCTTGGGATAACCGTGGAGCAGCTGCATCTTCAAACGCCTTTTTAAGAACATTAGGGCAAACGCTAGGAATTACCGTTTTGGGTGCTGTGTTGAACCAATACATTGGTGGTCATACGAATAACGGAACAAGTGTCGCACCTGCCATTCTCGCAGAAGGCTTGCACGCCGCGTTTATTATACTTTTTGTGTTGGCCATACTGACTTTGATTGCTACGAGCTTATTGCCAAAAGAAGAGCCGGAGGGTGCGAGGGAGACAGTTAAATCATAAGGAGGCAATAAAGTGTCCGTAACAGACTTGAATGCAGAGAAAAAGTGGAGAGAAATTCCGAAAGACATTAGGGAAAAACTTATTAGTAATGTCTTTTGTGGCAGTTGTTTTGAAACAACTATCGTGGATTATGTTATCAAAGACCATTCAGATGGAATCCTGCTAGAAGGAAAGTGTAAGACTTGTGGAAAAGCCGTTGCGAGACTAGTGGAAAAGTAAGATCAAAAAAGCACTGCCGGAAAAATGACTCGGCAGCGCTTTTTTTTGTTTTGGATCGGAAAAGAGCAGGTGTGGGATCTTCGTCTATGGCTTAAACACCGTTGTAGCTTCCACTGCTTTTTTCCAACCGTTATAAAGCTTTGAGCGCTCTTCTTCAGAGAGTTCATTCACAAACGTTTTGTCGATGCTCCACTGCTTACCGATCTCGGCTTTATCTTCCCAAAAACCTACTGCTAATCCTGCAAGGTAGGCGGATCCAAGGGCTGTGGTTTCCTGAATTAGTGGCCTTTCAACTTCAGATCCTAAGATATCACTTTGAAATTGCATGAGGAAGTCGTTTGCCACAGCACCACCATCAACCCGGAGGGATTTCAGTTCGATTCCGGAGTCTGCTTCCATCGCTTGTAGCACATCCTTTGTTTGGTAGGCCAAAGATTCGAGTGTTGCACGGACAAGATGTTCTTTTTCCGTTCCTCTCGTAAGACCAAAGATGGCTCCTCGTACATCTGAATCCCAATAGGGTGTGCCAAGTCCTACAAAGGCAGGTACAACGTAAACCCCGTCAGTTGAGGATACTTTTTTGGCATAGTCTTCACTATCTGATGCTTTTTTCAGCATTCTAAGGCCATCTCGTAGCCACTGGATCGCTGAACCGGCTACAAAAATACTCCCTTCAAGAGCATATTCTACTTTGCCGTCGATTCCCCACGCTAATGTCGTTAGAAGTCCGTGATCGGATTTTACTGCTTTTTCTCCTGTGTTCATTAACATGAAACACCCAGTACCATAGGTGTTTTTGGCCATTCCTTCTTCAAAACATGCTTGTCCAAATAGAGCTGACTGCTGATCTCCTGCAGCTCCAGCAATAGGAATGGATTCTCCGAAGAAGTGATAATCGACCGTATGAGCATACACTTCCGAGGAAGGTCTTACTTCAGGAAGCATTGATTTTGGTACGTCGAGAATGTCGAGTAATTCCTCATCCCAACAAAGATCGTAAATGTTATACATAAGTGTACGAGACGCATTTGAATAATCCGTTACGTGAGCTTTGCCTCCTGAAAGCTTCCAAATTAGCCATGTATCAATCGTACCGAATAATAGCTCGCCGTTGTCTGCTTTTTCTCTTGCCCCATCTACGTTATCAAGAATCCATTTCACTTTCGTTCCAGAGAAATAAGCGTCAATCAGAAGACCTGTTTTTTCTCTGAATGTATCATTTAAGCCTTGTTCTTTAAGGGTTTTGCAGATACCGTCTGTTTGTCTAGACTGCCACACGAGAGCATTGTAAACAGGTCTGCCAGTTTCTTTTTCCCAAACAACCGTTGTTTCCCGCTGGTTGGTGATTCCGATTCCTGCAATTTCCTTTGGAGAAATGTCTGTTTTTGTAAGGACACCTGCGATTACTCCGAGAATAGAACTCCAAATTTCATTTGCGTTATGTTCCACCCAGCCTGGCTTAGGGAAATATTGCTTAAACTCCTGCTGATCAATCGCAACAACTTCACCTTGCTTATTAAACAACACCGCTCTTGAACTAGTCGTTCCTTGGTCTAATGATAGAATGTATTTTTTCTCCATGATTTCATCCTCCTCGTTTTAATTGAGTATTTTTTTTCTGAACAACTTCTTCATTGTATTCTTCACTAATATTTTTGCGTTTTTCCAAAACGATTGTTAAGGCTTGTACAGCAGCAAACAGCCCGATCATCACCCAAAGTGCCACATAGACAATGCCCTCAAACAATGCGCTGTACATCAGTGCTCCTAAACCACCTCCAATGATAGGACCGGCAATCGGAATCCAGGAATACGCCCAGTCTGAAGACCCTTTGTTAGGGATTGGAAGGAAAAAGTGGGCGAGACGAGGCCCAAGATCCCTTGCTGGGTTAATCGCATAACCGGTTGTTCCACCTAAGGACAAGCCAATAACCATAATGAGCGTACCGACGATGATTGGATTTAATCCTTCGGTAAACTCGTTTGCTCCAATTGCTAATAATCCAAACACAAGCATAAACGTCCCTAACACTTCACTGAAGAAGTTGGAGGGCGAATGAGGGATCGCTGGCCCTGTAGCAAACACTCCGAGCTTGGCCCCTTGATCTGTCGTCTTTTTGAAATGGGGGAAATACTGAAAGAATACGAGAGACGCACCTATAAAGGCTCCTATCATTTGGGCAGCGATATAACCAGGGACACTGCTCCATGGGAAGTCGCCGACCAGGGCAAACCCGATGGTAACAGCCGGATTAATATGGGCATCGCTTATGTTTCCTACTGCATAGATAGCAATGGCAACCGCGAGACCCCATGCCACAGTTATGACAATCCAGCCTGATCCTTCAGCTTTCGTTCCTTTTAGCACAACGCCTGCCACAACGCCTCCACCTAGAATAATGAGGATCATTGTACCAAGCAGTTCACCTAAAAATGGACTCATTTTAGAAACCACTCCTCTTCATTTTAAGTTTAAAAATGTAAAAAAGACCAGCAAAAACAATCCACTAAAGGTGTAGCACCTTTAATAAAATTGCATTCACTGGTCTCCGAGTCTCAGCAGTAGTTAACTTGTAGTTATCATTAAAGCATCCAATGAAAGCGATGTCAAAGGGAGATCTCATTTTCTTGATTGTAAACCGAAAAAGGAGTCGAAAGTATTGGTCGTTTAGAAGTAGAGTGGCAATCGTCCTCCTAAACTCTTAATTATGTAGCTGTCATGCTTTCAAGTTCATCTATGTTTTCACTAACTTTTTTGAATCCATTACTGCTATATGATGCTTTCCCTATTTTGTGAATAAGAAACCACAAACTTCCATGAAGTGACTACAAAATTAATCTCCTTAATCTAATAAAGAGAAATATTCAAAAATCGTAATGAAAAGAAAGAAGGTATCAAAAGGAACCTCGTAGAAGGTAGCTCTAACGATAGCTAAGGAAAAAACATAATTTGATAAATATCTATTTAGGTTTTCGCAACTTTTATTTCAAAAAGAGGAGTATTGATAGGCAGGTTTACTTTAGTAATCCAGTTAAGAAACGAATGAAAGGGTGGTGCAGTCGTAATGAGTAAATTCCTACTTCCAACTAACTCTCCTGAAGACTGGAAGAAGCAGCTAGTCTCAGGAAAGCAGTGGCGTGAGGGTTATTCTGCTAAGGAACTGGCCTATTGCTGGGAAGGGGCAAAGGGATTTCCGCCGAGTGTAATGAATGCGTTCAAGAAAAGCGATATAGATCTCTTTAGAGAAGTCCAATTTTTATATGGTTTTCCTGAATACAACGTTCCACTGCCAGGTGGCGCAGCCGGTTCTCAAAACGATCTTTATGTTTTAGGAAAAGCGGGCGATGAACTTATTACGATTATGGTTGAAGGAAAAGTGGACGAACCGTTTGGACCAACAATCGCCTCCTGGTATGGTGAAGACCCTAGTAAGGGCAAAAAGAAGCGTTTGAACTTTTTGCTTGAAACTTTAGAACTTGAAGGAATGGACGTTGTAAAGACAAGATATCAGCTTTTGCACCGGGCAGCCTCTGCAGTTATTGAAGCGAAACGAATCGGTGCAAAGCATGCCCTAATGCTTATTCATTCTTTTAGTGAAATCGGGCAATGGTATGAAGATTATGAAGCGTTTATTGACCTTTTTCCTGTGATTGCTGAAAAAGATTGTATCGTAGGACCTGCAATCATTGGTGATGTGAATCTTTACTTTGGGTGGGTGAGTGAGCACGGAAGATAATACTCTGCTTTTCCAAAGTTCACTCTCTCCCTACATAATTTAACTCCAACTCCACACCCTAACAAAAACTGTTGTGGATTGGTGTGGTGTGAGTGGGTTGGGTATCCATTATTCCTTTTTTACTTGTCATTCCTGTTGCGGTATATACGAGGCAAGTGCTGCCGGGGCTCATTGTTGGTCTGCTTGTTGGTTCTTATTTGGTCGAACCTACGATTTTGGGTGGCATGCAAGCGATGCTTACCTATGTAGTTGAAGCATTGATTGACGAAAACAACATTAAAATTATTGTTTTTTTGTATGCCTTTGCGGGTCTGGTCGGAATTATTAAAACAAGCGGTGGAATTAAAGGCTTTGTAGAAATGGCGTCTGAGCGAATTACAAACAAGCGTCAAGCGCTTATTCTCACGTACGTATCGACGATTGGAACCTTTAGTGCACCGACGTTTCGCTTTGTGACGATTGCCCCGATTATGAAGGCGTTACTAAAGAAAGTGAAGATGTCTACGAAAGAATTAGGTTTTGTTATTGAAACGACAGCCACCCCGGTGATCGTATTGATTCCTGTAGCAACGGCTTTTGTTGGGTATATGGTGTCGGTTATTCAAATTTCTGTTCAAAACGAAGGAAGTTCTCTCGATCCATATAGCTTGTTTCTCCAAAGCATTCCGTTTAATTTTTTTGCCATTGTCATGATCTTACTCGGAATTTACCTGAGCTTTTTTCACCATTCAAAAACAGGGGGACCGACTCAGATTGAGGAAGACGGAAAAGCGGAAGAAGAGGACTGGCACAATTGCCACCCTTCCGTTTCCTTGGAGTTACCAAATAAGCCGATGAACTTAATCGTGCCGATCATTTTAGTGATTGGTCTGACGCTTTTTCTAACGTGGTGGGACGGAAGAGGAGAAGGTGTGAACTTCTTTCAAGCGTTTATTGAAGCTGACGTGCTACAAGCGATGGTTGTGGCCTTACTTATTACCGTTCTCGTAAGTATGGTTTTCTTTTTGTTTCAGCGGTTCAAATTATCTGACCTGATCGATAGCTTTATTTTAGGCGGAAATGAACTCATGGCAGTTATTGTTTTATTGTCTGTGGTATGGGGGCTATCATCCGTCACGGACGACTTAGGGTTCTCCGGTTTTGTAACGTCAAACATTGGCTGGATTCCCTATATGTTTTTAACGCCATTACTCTTTTTGTTCGGTGCTACGATTTCGTACTTCATTGGTTCGGCATGGGGAGCTTGGGGAATCTTGATGCCACTCGGTGTGTCCATGAGCTTTGCGGCAGGTGTCAACTTGCCCCTTGTTATCGGTGCTGTGTTTGCGAGTGGGTCCTTCGGGGCATTTGCTTCTCCATTAAGTGACGATACGAATACAATTGCCAAAATTCTCGGTCTTACCGTCATTGACTATGCTAAGTTTAAGTTAAAACCGGCGCTTATTGCCGCTGGAATCACAGCGGTCTTGTATACAGTCGTTCCATTCTTTCTTTAAAGATAAAAAGGCATACCTCTATGGTAAGCCTTTTTCCTTTGTCCGCTCAGTAATCCGTTTACACGTTTTAGTGCGAGTGGTAATATGTGGGCAAAGGGTCGCTTGAGGAGGGTTTTTGATGACACATGCCCTTATTGTTGGTGGAACAGGGATGCTCAAAGAGGTTTCTCTGTGGTTGAACGATGAAAGGTTTCATGTAAGTGTAATTGGAAGAAGGAAAGAGAGGCTGTTAGAATTGGAGAATCACCTATCTTTCCCGACAAAGTATACACCGCTGCCCGTTGATTACATAGATGAACAGAATTTTCGTAAAGCACTGAATGAGGCGCAACAGCAGAACGGACCTGTTGATATGCTTGTTGCTTGGGTTCATGGTAAAGATCCCCAAGCGATTCAAACCTTGGTTGAGGTGATCGGGCGTGACCGCACGGATGCGTGGACGTTTGTACATGTTCTCGGAAGTAGTTCAAACCTTGAATCGCTCAAAGAGTGGGTCAACGTCCCTTCCATTTGTATGTATCGGCAAGTGAAGCTCGGGTTTGTTATTGAAGGAGATACGAGTCGTTGGCTTACTCACCACGAAATCTCTCGTGGCGTTATTGAGGCAATAGAGGGCACTGAACGAGAGTATGTGATTGGTTACACTGACCCGTGGGAAAGACGACCTTGAGTGTGTAAAATGAAATTACATTAATATAATGAATAGAAGCCAGGTTACCTAAAGGTCTGATCACACTACAGTGAGCAGACCTTTATCTATGACTTTTGTCATCGAATGAGAAAAACTATTACACTTTATCAGTAAAACAATTCATTCGAGAAATAAGGTGAAATACCTACAAATGGTCAGATTATCCCTTTTAACAATGTCGATTATTTATTAATTATCAAAAATTCGACATTTTAAGAGTGGTGTTTTTAGGACAAATACATTACTTTCCAGTGATGGTGGTAATCTAAGCTTACATAGACAACCTGATATAATAAAATTAATTGAAATTTCAATTAATTTGTGTTAAGGGGGCTAGGTTGTGCAAAAGAATAGATTTAAAAAACAATCTGCACTGCGAAACCTGGAACTGGCTGCAGAAAGAATTGACCCCTATATGAATGCCATTCGAGAAGCAGCACCGAAAACAAGTTCGTCTGGCTGTCATTACCTTCATGATCTAAACCGTCTTAAATGGAAAAAGGCTCTATCTCTTTTTAAGACGTTCTGGAGCTTTAAAAGTATCTTTTGGAGTTTTCCGGCCGGAGTAATTGCTTGGTTTTTTACAATGGACGTTATTCTGGGGTTTAGTATCCTTACATCTATTTTGCTAGTGATTATTTTAATCATTACAAATTACATCCTTCGAGAAAAAACCATACAAGACATGACGAATGTAAAGAAAAAGAATTCCTTTCACTATTATGCCTTCACGAACTTCTATAGAGAATACGATCTTTTTTCTCCCTTTTTGATCAAAGGAAATGACTTTAAATTCAAGCAAGTAACAGACTTAATTAAAGAATGGGAAACGGACATGGGTAAAAAAGATGAGATGATAGTGAAACTTGAGAAAGACTTGAAGCAGCTAGCCAAAGATGCTGTGCAGCTTCCAGAAAAAGCAAAGCGTGAGGTGGAATTTGTTAACACGATTTACTTTAATCTAATAGACAAAATTGAATATAAAGCTAGGGGGAGCTTCACGTTTGAAGCCATGGACTTTTTCGGACATTATGCCATTTATCGGTTCCAAGGGGACAAACTCTTATTGGAGCATTCTTCTCGTTCAAATGGGGTTATTCCTGAGGAAGTTGATCTCGCCTGTGATGATTGTTCGGTAATGTCTTATGTGAAAATCCTTCGTTCCAGCTATTCGTGGGAGGCTGATGAAAAAAACACGATTTCTTTCATAGTAGAAATTGATAAACAGGTCTTTGTTTATACGATTCTTATTGATAGCCGCAACCGTAGCGTCCTTAACCCAAAAACGGAAGCTGGGAAACATAGTATTGAGAGGTTGGCAGATCTCGTATCTACCGCTTTTAAGCTGTATGCCTTTAAATTGACTATGAACTAGAAGGGAAATGAGAGATTGGTATGAAGGACGTCTGTGTAAAAGGTAGAGTAAAGCAAACACAATCAAATGGGACGTGCTTGTTAAGTCAAGTGAAAGAAGACAGGGAAAAACAATACAGTCAGCTTCTTCAAGAATGGAAGAAAATAACAGATGGATTAAAACGTCTAGGAAAAGAATAGGCGATAGATGTTACTTAGTATATTTTTTTTCAATTAGATCCAAATGGTCTTTGAGTGCCTGTAAGTCTGAAAAAACGTTTTGCAAACTCTTGTTTATTTTTACTGCAGCCTGCTTAATATCATTGGCTTCCAGTTTCGTTGTTCGCTTTTTTCGCGCGTTAACCGGGGTAATGTCCATTGGACATCTGCTCCTTTAACCATAGTTTATAGTAGTATACCCAGAAGGGCGAATGGGTATGTCAAGGTTTGGTAGTACATCACATAAGACACAGTGTGTGTATGCTATTTTACCAGCTTTATAATACAATAAGTAGGAATATTATCATTTGACCGAATATTGTAATATTAATGTTAGGTTGTATGTAATTTTAATTAGAAAAAGAAAATCGTGAAAGAGAAAGGAATACGAAATGATGATCAGACAATTAGACGAGTTTGACGCCTCCATTTATCGCAGGCTAAGGTTAGAGGCTCTGGAAAAAGTACCAGAGGCGTTTAGTGCCAGCTATGAAGAAGAAAAAGAGTATTCGTTTGACATTACGAAAGAAAGACTTTCAAAAGAAAACATCTTTACGTTTGGTGCCTTTGTGAACGAAAAATTAGTTGGGACTGTTACTTTAATACAAGAAACAAAAAGGAAGCTGCAACACAGAGGAACAATTGTTGCTATGTATGTGGCGCTTGAACACCGAGGCTTGGGCATTGGGGAGAAACTCGTCAAACAGGCAATAAAAAAAGGAACAGAGCTTCAAGAGATGAAGCAGATTTATTTGGCGGTCGCGTCTACTAACCGGCCGGCTAAAGAACTATACACAAAGCTTGGATTTAAGACTTATGGCGTCGACAAAAGAGCCATGCTTGTAGACGGCGACTATTACGATGAAGATTTGATGGTCCTGGTATTGCCAGAATCAAATTAAGATAAGAAGGATTGTTATACGAGTAATAGAGTAAGAAATCTTGTAAGGGTGGGGGAACACATCACAAAAGCAACCTATGGATTTCTCTTATTCATTTTACTTATTAACTCCAGCATATATTTCACCTATTTATTAGAGGGGGATGACTCCCTTTACTATGTATTGATGTTCATACTGAACCTTATTGGTCTAGTAACGATATTAATATCCTTCATATTTAACGATGAAAGGAAATGTAAAGGCATGAAGGTTGCTCTTCATGCCTTTACTAGGTTTATTTGGTTGGTTTCCCAAACAAACCATAAAAGAAAATGTTTGTAATGTCTTCTGTTAATGGAAGAATCCGTTTGTATACCTCTTCTTGCTGCAACGTATCTTTAAACATTTTAATGTAAAAGAGTATCGCTTCCTGAGATAAATTGGGATCGATGTAGCCAAGTTCTTTTCCTTCCTCAAGTAGCTTCGTAAAATATGGAACGGCTTTTTCAACATAGATTTTTTCGATATAGTTTGTCTCTTCGGCCGTGTACTCTTTCATAAGGTAATGATAAAACTCTTCGTGAATCTGACTCGTTTCTTTCTTATTAAAAATGATTTGCTTTATTTTATCAGGAAAGGCCATATCGCTCTCTACGATCCGTTCAAATTGATTGGAAGCTTGATCTACATAATAAAGAAACGATTCGTGAACAAGCGTATGCTTATTGTCAAAATAATTATAAATGGTTACTTGAGAGACTGTGGCTTTTTTAGCAATCTCCGCAACAGACACTTTTTGAATGCCGTATTTCATGAAGAGGGCAGTGGCTGCCTCTAGAATGGCTCGTTTCTTCTGTTCTCTTCGCTGTTGAAATCCGTCCATATGGTTCACCTCAAGCTTATTGTAATCAAAGTTTTGTAATAAAACAAACAAAATAGTTCATAAAGTATTGTCAGGAGATTGGTTTTTATATATTATGAACTATATAAGTTTAAATATTTCATAACTTTTTAAAAGGGCAAGACGGTTTATTACGTAAGTGTGCGTGTTGCCCCGGACAGATAAATAGACAGCACTATAAAAGGAGAGGCGACTAATGAGCATTCTGCAAGTAAAAGACGTAACAAAGCGGTTTGGTACATTCAACGCATTAAAAGGCGTAACGATGGAAGTGAATAAAGGAGAAGTGTATGGTTTCATCGGTCCAAACGGTGCTGGGAAATCGACTACGATTCGAATTTTACTAGGGATCCTTCAAGCATCCGGTGGGGAAGCGACCATCTTTGGAAAAGATGTTTGGAAAGAGGCGGTGGAGATTCATAAGCACATCGCATATGTTCCGGGGGACGTGAACTTGTGGCCAAATTTGACGGGAGGCGAAGTCATTGACTTGCTTTTGAAATTACGTGGTGTGAACCCCTCTATTAGTCGGCGGGAAGAGCTCATTGAGCGGTTCAAACTAGACCCTTCAAAAAAATGCCGAACGTATTCAAAAGGGAATAGACAAAAGGTTGCGTTGGTGGCTGCTTTTTCAAGTGATTCTGATCTTTACATTCTTGACGAACCGACATCGGGTCTTGATCCTCTCATGGAACGCGTGTTTCAAGAGTGCGTACTGGAGGCGAAAGCACAAGGGAAGAGCGTCCTTTTATCGAGTCATATCCTTTCAGAAGTGGAGCGGTTATGTGACCGGGTGGCCATCATTCGCGAAGGAGAAATTATTGAAGCAGGTACGCTTGATGAGCTTCGACATCTCACTAGGACGATTCTTACAGTTAAAACAAAAGAGCCTCTTACATTGAACGGAGTAAAAGGGGTCCATGATGTAGAGGAAAAAGACGGAGAACTTGTCTTTCATGTAGATACTGAAGAACTTGATCGTGTTATGAAGCTCGTAAGTGAAAAGGGAATTGTGAAATTGGAAAGCGCTCCGCCTACACTTGAAGATCTGTTTATGCGCCATTATGAAGGGGCTGAAGGGTGATGTTGGGTCAGTTGTTTAGTCAGACAGGAAGGCTATCCCGATTTATTGTTCGCCGAGACCGCGTGCGGCTATCCGTATGGATCCTCTCGATTGCTTTTGTATCGTTTTTGACCGCTTCCTCCTTCACGGGATTGTATCAATCAGATGAAGAGCGTCAAGCAATCGCCGAGACGATGATGAATCCGGCTATGACTGCGATGATGGGACCGGGGTATGGCATTGACAACTATCACGAAGGGGCAATGATGGCTCACCAGATGCTGTTGTTTACAGCAATTGCAGTCGCCATTATGAGTATCCTACTTGTGACTCGTCATACGAGAACAGATGAAGAAGAAGGGCGAATCGAACTTGTCCGATCTCTTCCTACAGGCAGGCTTTCCACTCTCGCTGCCACATTAATCGTTTTGTTTGGCGCGAATGTCGTGTTGTCTCTAGTCACCGGCTTTGGGTTATCGGTGATGGGCATTGAATCCATGGATTTGAATGGATCTCTACTCTACGGCTTCTCATTAGGAGCGATCGGGTTGTTTTTTGCCGCAGTAACTGCTTTTTTTTCCCAACTATCAGAGAACGGAAGAGGAACGGTTGGACTTTCATTTGCCTTTCTTGGTGTAGCCTATTTGCTAAGGGCGGTTGGAGACGTGAGCAGTGAAGCAGTAGCGATGATATCGCCCCTTGGATGGATTCTACGTACGGAAGTGTATGTGACAAACGTTTGGTGGCCAATCGGGTTAACCGTTGGGGCTGCTATCATCGTAATTGGCTTTGCGTTGTACTTGAACGTGAGAAGGGATTTAGGTGCAGGCTTGCTCCCATCTAGAGCGGGTAAAAAACAGGCATCGCCGTTTCTTACAAGCCCTTTTGGATTGGCTTTTCGTCTTCAACGGACGGCATTCATTTCCTGGGCTATCGGAATGTTTGTCCTCGGAGCCACGTACGGTTCTGTTTTAGGAGATTTGGAGTCGTTTTTTGAAAACAACGAGATGATGAGAGAGATGCTTGCACCTGATTCGGACATTTCCATGACGGAGCAGTATTTGACGATGCTGATGGCGGTCATCTCCATGATTTGTACCATTCCGCCTCTAATGATGATGCTGAAATTGAAAGGAGAAGAAAAGAAACAGCGGTTGGATCACTTGTTAACGAGAGTTGTTTCTCGGAATCGTTTGATGAGCAGTTATTTTACATTGGCCATCCTTTCAGGCGTGATCATGCCGTTTTTGGCCCTCGTTGGATTGTGGTCTGCGGCAGCAGGCGTGATGGAAGAACCGCTCGCCTTTTCTGTTCTCTTCGATGCCTTGGTTGTCTATGTTCCGGCGATCTTCATCTTGATCGGTCTAGGCGCCTTTTTTATCGGTCTATTTCCGAAATGGACCGGGGTGGTTTGGGGCTATCTTGGATATTCCTTTTTCGTCGTCTATCTTGGCGCCATTCTTCAATTACCTGAATGGCTCGGTCAACTTTCCCCATTTGGTCATGTCCCGCAAGTACCGGTTGAAGATATGAATGTTTTTGCATTGGTGATCCTGTTTATGGTGGCTTTGGTGCTCAGTGTGGGTGGATTTATTGGGTATCGAAGGAGAGATCTTGCTTAGTATAAGAGAGGTGGCGTGGGAGAGGTTGGGAGTTTCATAGGGTGATTCACTGGTTTTGTTGGTGGATTAACGGCATCGTCCGGGGAATTAACGGGTTGGGTAGTATAATTTACGGGTAGTCGCTCACATTTCGCGGCTACCCCTACTCTATCAACGGTTTAGCTCATCTTTTAGCAGATAGCCAGTTCTAAGTGAGGGGATTCGCGGCTTTGATAAAGGGATTCCCGGGTTCGTACCGAGAATTAACGGGATGAGTGTCTTCATTTACGGGAAGCCGCTCACAATTCACGGCTTCCCTCGCTTTATTAACGGTTTAGCCCCCCACCGCCTCACCCCACGCCTTAAAAAAGGCTCCGGACCGAACCGGAGCCTTTTTGCGTAAATCATGAACTTCCTTTATAATAGTTTACAAGATTCGGAAGTCGAAATAGTACTACAATTTCGACAGAGAGGGGAAACAAACATGAGGACAACGGCAAAAGAGACATTAACGCGATCGGAAGTTCCTGTGGAAAAAACATGGAACTTGGAAGATCTTTTCAAGACGGAAGAAGCATGGGAAAAAGCCCTCGTTCAACTGAAAGAAGAAATCGAGAGTGTGACTCGTTATAAAGGGCGTGTAGGAGAGAGTGCAGAGACGCTTTTTGAATGCTTGGAAGAAGGGGACGAGGTACAAGCTACTGCCATGCGCGTGATGACGTATGCCCATCTCCGCCAATCGGGGGACGGGTCTGATCCGCAAAACCAAGCAAACAGTGCTCGCGTTGGTTCGGTACTTGCCCAGCTGAGAGCAGACACGGCATTTATTCGCTCTGAAATTCTATCTCTAGATGCACAGACCGTTCACACATACATAGAAGCAGAACCAAAGCTTAAAGAATTTCAAAAAACGTTAGATGATATTTTTGAATCAAAACCTCATACCTTGTCCCCTGACGCGGAGGAAGTGCTCGCTGCATTTGGAGAAGTGCACGGTGCTCCGTATATGATTTTTGAGCGAAGTCGCACGTCAGATATGCGATTCGGATCGTTTACAACAGAAGCTGGGGAAACCCATCCGTTAACTTTCAATTCTTTCCCTAAATACGAAGGTTCTCCAAATACGGATGTTCGCCGCAGCGCTTACACAGCTTTTACGAAAACTCTTAATCAATACAAAAATACTTATGCGGCAACTTATGCTACTGAAGTGAAAAAGCAAGTTGTCGAATCGAGGTTGAGAGGATATGATTCAGCTACAGATATGCTTCTTGACGAGCAACAAGTCTCACTGGACATGTACAATCGTCAGCTAGATACGATTCAACGAGAACTTGCACCGCATATGCGCCGTTTTGCAAAATTGAAAAAGCGTGTACTTGGGTTGGATAAGATGACCTATGCGGACTTAAAGGCACCATTAGACCCCGACTTTGAACCTCCGATGAGCTATGAAGAAGCGGGGGAGCTTGTCCTTGAGTCACTGGAAGTTATGGGACCGGAATACATGGAAATTATGAAAAAGGGAGTCCATGATCGTTGGGTAGACCGAGCGGATAACATCGGGAAGCGTTCTGGAGCCTTCTGTTCGAGCCCATACGGCGTACATCCATACATTTTAATTACGTGGAATGACGCGATGCGCAATGCATTTACATTAGCTCACGAGCTTGGCCACGCCGGACATTTTGCTCTTGCGGGTAAATATCAGCGCATCTCGAACACAAGACCGTCCCGTTATTTTGTTGAGGCACCTTCAACAATGAATGAGATGCTCTTTAGTGAACATGTCTTAGCAAAAACCAATGATGCTCGTATGCGACGGTTTGTAATCTTACAATCCCTAGGTACGTATTATCACAACTTCGTGACGCACATTCTCGAAGGAGAATTACAGCGTAGAGTATATACCCTTGCGGACAAAGGCACACCGATTACAGCAACCCTCCTTTGTGAGCAAAAAAAAGAGGCTCTTCAATCGTTCTGGGGTGACGATGTTGAGATTGATGAAGGAGCTGGCCTCACGTGGATGCGTCAACCTCATTATTACATGGGGCTGTATCCGTACACGTATTCAGCTGGATTGACTGCTTCCACTGCGGCGGCACTATTGTTTAAAGAACAAGGGCAGCCCGCTGTGGATCGCTGGATTGATGCATTGAAAGCGGGAGGCACAATGAAACCTCTTGAGTTGATGCAGCTTGCTGGTGTGGATATGACTACGGACGAACCAGTCAAAAAAGCAGTGGCACACGTAGGAGAGTTGATTGACGAGCTGGAGAAGAGTTTTTCATAAGGAGAGACAAAAAAGCTGAGTGCGCGAAATCATTTCGCACTCAGCTTTTTACGGTTTTAACAGACATGGTCGATTCCTTCGACATTGGGAAGATCCACTTATTTCTTAATTGTCTGAGATAACTGTGTAATTGATCCACTTATTTTAGAATAGAGCCACTTATTTTTGTTTTAATCCACTTATTCTAAAATGGTTCCAGTTAGTCCGCGAAACAGCTTCCCTCGATCTAGATGAAAAACGGGAAGAAGAATCCTCTTATTCCCCAATACGGGAAGTAGAATGGTCTGAAGCGGCGGAATCGTCTTGGGTAGCCGTAGCCTCCACCATATCCTCCGCCGAATCCACCTCCGTAAAAGCGCATTTGGTCGTCGCCGTTTTCTCCATCAGGAACGAGCATGTGTACCCCTTCGTCGTCCATTCCATTAATAATTCCTTCTACCATTGAGCCGTCTTGCATCTGCATTTGCATCAAGTAATTCATATACTGCTCACAGATTGTTTGAACTTCCTGCATGTGAGCTTGATCCATCTGACCGTTCTGGCTGTGATCATGATTATTATTCATTCCGATCGCCTCCCTTTCCACGGTTAGTTTATTAAAGTTGGTAGGCAAGTGTGCCTGTCTGGGAATGAATTCAAATGCCGAATTTGTTTCGATAGTTGCTTAAAGCGAGAAGAGGCCAAATGTAATTGTAGCTGTGATAATAAATGTAGAAGTCTCCTGGCAAGGCGGCTCCTGTTGGGTAGGTCGTTGTCCAGTCGCCACGGTCGAGATGAGTGAGCAAGTAGTGTACACCGCGCTGCAGTGCGGAAGTCTGTGTGTCTGAAACGGCAGTAAGGGCATCGACTGCCCAAGCTGTTTGAGATAGGGTGCTAGCACCGAGAGGTACATACTTTTTCTCTGTATCACTTTGACATGATTCACCCCAACCTCCGTCGTCGTTTTGAATGGATTCAAGCCACTTCACAGCCTTTGTAACTGAAAGGAGGTAAGGGGAAACACCTGCTGCTATGAAACCGGTGAGGGCGGCCCATGTGCCGTAGATGTAGCAAATTCCCCAGCGACCGTACCAAGAGCCATCGGATTCTTGATGTCTTTCAAGCCACTGAATGGCTCGGTCGATGGTTGGATGAGGTGAAAGGAGATTCGCATCGCTCGCTAAAAACTCAAGGGCTCTTCCTGTTAGATCTGCAGTTGACGGATCGAGAAGGACGCGGCCGGCATCGGGAAAGGGAAGGAGCGTGATTCGTGTTTTGTTTGTGTTTTTCTCAAATGCTCCAAAGCCTCCATCATCGTTTTGCATGCTAAGAACCCAATCGACGCCTCGACTCCATGTATGACCATAAGTGGGGTTGTGTTGAGCGTAGCTTTTTATGGCTCTGAGGGCAGCTGATGTATCATCAACGTCCGGTAAAAAAGTATTCATGTCTGAGAACCCCCATCCTCCAGGGGCGGTGTAGGGATTATTGAACGACCAGTCTCCATGCAAGACATGTTGGCGAGAGAGAAGATAAGCGCCTGAGGCTTCAAGCAGGGGATCCCATGAAGGGACGCCTCCTTTTTGAAGGGCATGGCTGATCAGAGCAGTGTCCCAAACGGTCGATGTGGCAAACTCGATGTGAGCGTGATCTGTTGTGAGACACACTTGGTTTTTTATCCCGTTAATAGCGTGTTGGATTGTTGGGTCGTCTTTTTTGTATCCGAGTGAGAGGAGGGCGTAGATCATGAAAAAGGTGGAGGTCATGTAGCTGAATGATAGGCCGTCTGGTTCGATTCGGTCGAGCAAATATTGTTCGGCTTTTTGGTATGCGGTTTTTCGGATGTTTTTTGGTTTGTCGAGAAGGTTGGCTATTTCGTATTTGATAGCGTCTAGAATCAGGCGGGTATCGTTTGTGTCCCATTCATTTGGAGAGCGGGTGGTATGAAGGTGGCTTAGGTCTGGCGTTTGGCTTGTTTTCCGGCTGTATTTTTTGTTTGAAGCGATCAATGTGGCCACTAGGTGAATTCGTGTGTAGCCGACGATGTCGTACATATTGATTGGCGAAGTCCTTGGGAGAAGGATGGCTTCGATTGGAACGTTAAACAAGGGTGGCCAGGGGATCTGACCGTTTAAGGCAAGCATGGCACGGGTAAAAGGGCCGGCTTTGGCGAGACCGCCGTTTTCTCTGATGTATTGTTTGGCTCGTTTCATGTGCGGCTCATGTTGGTTTGTGTAGCCTGAGTAAAGAAGAGCAAAGTACGATTCCACTGTGGAAGAGAGGTGTGCAGGCTGTTGGTCAGGGTACAATGTCCATGAGCCGTCCGGTTGTTGCCTGGTTAAAATGCGTTCTACGAGTCGCTCGATGAGCCATTCGCTGTCCTGTTGCTCGAGGTTTCTTAACATGATGATTGTATAGGCATCGGTCAACGTACCGGTCTCAAAACAAAAACGCCACGATCCGTCGTTGGACTGGCGGTTTCTAAGCTCTTCAATTAGCTTTTGGATGGCGTTTGATAACAAAGGAATCCCTCCCACCAAAATGTTCATTACGACTACTCTATGTGTAAGGAGAGGAAATAAGACTGAGGGAAATGGCGAGCGTAATGGGAAATGCTGTGGAGAAATTTTGAAACCTCACCCCATTCTATTCGTATTACATTTAAGAAGCTGATTGTTGGAGGGGTTGAGATGAGAACAATCATAGATAATCGCGGGGAAGAGCATGAATGGTTGTTGATCGTGTTGACGATTTGTTCATTTTTTACGTTGAAAAAAGTCAAAAGGCTGGAACAGTATAAAAAGAAGGTGATTAGTACATTTAAACCATACTAAAAAACCAGGTGTTTTGTTTACGTGGAGGTGGACTGCATGGCCGTTTTGATCATATTGCTCATATGCGGGCTCGGTTTGTGGGTTTACTTCAAGTATGAACTTAAAGAGACGAAAATGTTAGGAACCGGGTTGGCGAGGAAAAACGGATTTAAAAGGTCGAGTACAGGGGGAACCGTTCAATGTGATCGTTGTTCAAAACAAGTGAAGATGGGGGAAACTGCAGCGTATTGTGATCGTTGTCAAAGGTATATTTAGTTCTAAAGGAAAAAGACATGGAGGTTGTTCACTCCATGTCTTTTTCCTATTGTTTAATAAACACGGTCTCCGTTGAAGATTGAATTCTTTACGACAACATAGTCGACTGTTCGAATGGTATCAAGTTTGTTTCCACCTGCATAGGAGATGGCAGATTGAAGGTCTTGTTCCATTTCAACAAGAGTATCAGCGAGGGAGCCTTTATGTTCAACATACATCTTCTTACCTTCAACATTTTTCTTTTCGCCTTTTTGGAACTCTGAAGCGGAGCCGAAGTATTCTTTTACGAGTTTGCCTTCGACTTCCTTTGTTTCACCAGGAGACTCTTCATGTCCGGCGAAGAGAGATCCGATCATGACCATCGAGGCACCGAAACGGATGGACTTTGCCACGTCTCCATGGGTACGGATGCCACCGTCGGCAATAATCGGTTTTGTTGCGGCTTTTGCACACCAGCGAAGAGCGGCGAGTTGCCAACCACCGGTACCGAAGCCCGTTTTGATTTTCGTAATGCACACTTTACCGGGGCCGATCCCGACTTTCGTTGCGTCGGCGCCTGCATGCTCAAGCTCTCTTACTGCTTCAGGCGTTCCTACGTTTCCGGCAATTACGAATGTTTCTGGAAGGTGGTTTTTAATATGTTCGATCATTTTAATAACGGCGTTGGAGTGGCCATGTGCAATATCAATGGTAATGTATTCTGGCTTTGTGTTTTCTGCGGCAAGCTCTTCGATAAAGCCGTATTCTTCTTCTTTTACCCCAACACTGATAGACGCAATCAAACCTCTTTTGTGCATGTCTTTGATAAACGTTTGACGAGCTTCAGGCTCAAAACGGTGCATCACGTAGAAATACCCTTTTTCAGCTAAAAAGAGAGCGATGTTTTCATCGATGATGGTTTGCATGTTTGCAGGAACTACCGGAAGCTTGAATGTATGGTTACCAAGCGTAACGCTTGTGTCGCATTCTGAACGGCTGTTTACTACACATTTTGCAGGGATCAGTTGGATATCTTCATAATCGAATACGTTTTCCATGGTTAACACTCCTAAAGGCGAATATTTATATTATGATAAATAATTAATGTTCGTACATAGGGTAATGTACACGATTTCTTAGCCGTTGTCAAAGATTTTTGTTAGGTTTTTGTGATTCGTAAACGTTGAAGAAGCAACGGGGTAGTGGTCGATTAGGATATGATTTACCTTCAATCCAAGATTATTCACCCTGAATCAGAATTTCCACATTCAAAATAATAATAGTGGTAAAGAAACTGTGACCAATACAAGAAGCCTGTTCGAACTATTGAACCGGCTTTTTCGTATAGTTGATTTGACCCAATTGTTTCCAAGGAGCTTTTTTAATCAGAATATCCATTCTCCTTTGTCTGTACATATAGACTAAAAGGGGTGAAGTAGGTTGGGTTCATTTCGGGACGTGGTTACCACATCAAAGGAGCATTTGCAGATACTTCAAGATGGTCTTCTTCAAACAATCAACCCTAAGCGTGTCATTATTGCTGGTGCAGGACTTGCAGGACTTACTGCGGCTTATTTACTTAAAAATGCCGGGCATGATGTGGTTGTTCTTGAAGGTAACACCAGAGTAGGAGGGAGGGTGTTTACGGTTCGGGAGCCTTTTGAAGAGGGAAATCATTGGGAAGTCGGCGCCATGAGAATACCTGAACATCATCATCTCGTACTTGCTTTGGCCGAAAAATTCAATTTACCACTCATCCCTTATATAAGTAGCTCCGACAATAATTTGATCTATGTAAACAACAGGTTGGTCAGGCAATATGAGTACGATGAAAATCCAGAACTCGTCAACTTTGGGCTGAGTGAAGATGAAAAGGGGAAAACAGCGGCTGAACTGTTAGAAGAAGCACTTAGGCCTTTTTACACGTTATATATCAATTCAAACGAAGAAGAACGGCAACGGCTTAAAGAGCAGTTTGAGCCTTATTCCATGGAGGCTTTTCTAAGAGATAACCCGTTTGGTGGCTCGTTATCAGAAGAAGCGGTTCATATGATCAAAGTACTTGTGGGCGTTGTCGGTTTCCCGGAGATGTCATTTATCGATACATTTGAAGCGATCATTTCAACCACATTTAGTGATGTCTCATTTTTTCAAATTGAAGGAGGGAACGATCTTCTTGCACAAGCGTTATTCCATGAGGTGGAGGAGGAAGTCCTCTTTGGAGAGCGTGTGATTCGTATCATTCAAAATGATTCTTCCGTTCAGGTTATCACACGGAGGAATGATGGAGTAGAAAAAACATTTGATGGGGATCTGCTGATTACAACGATTCCATTCACTGCTTTTCAGTTTATTGATGTGGTGCCACGACATTCAATTAAGCCGGATAAATGGCGAATCATTCAAACGCTTCCTTACGTTCCTGCAAATAAAGTAGGCTTAGAATTCTCTGAAAAGTTCTGGGAAGAAGACGGGATGGAAGGGGGAAGTTTGGTCACGGATTTACCCTATCAATTTATCTTTTATCCAAGTGATGCCATTGGGCAACCAGGTGGTGGCGTTATAAATGCCACTTACAGTTGGGGGAACAACGCCAGGTTATGGGTCTCATTGTCTGAAGAAGAACGCATTCAACAAGCGCTAGACTTCGTAGCATCCATTCATGGAGAAAAAGTGTATGAAACGTTTATTAAAGGCCTAACATACAACTGGGATGAACACCCTTATTCAGCAGGCTGCTTCACACTGTATGCTCCTTACCAAGCAGCGAGTTACCCAGCCGTGATTAAACGTCCGGAAGGGCACATTCATTTTGCCGGTGAGCATGCCTCTGACGTTCACGCTTGGATGGAGGGGGCGATTGACTCTGGGGTGCGGGTCGCACTTGAAATTAATAACGGAGAGGAAGCCGGCTAAAGGACGTCGGTTTCTTTTTTTTGAAGCAAAAAGGGGGAGTCTTGTTATTGGAATCAGACAAGCAACGCTTTAACAATTTATGAAAAACAAACTTTTGAGGGCAAAAATAGAGGTAGTTATAAGTCCTATGGGATAAATCATTACGTAAAAAACCAGGCGTGTGAATAGCCTGGTTCAAATCATTTGGATGTTATTCAATTCCGGTCAGGCTTTTCGTGAAGGGAAATCTTTATTTATTGTCATCATAATATTGTAGGGAGATACGAGAGTAATTTTTCAATGGAAGGGGGCGGAGGGATAAGTTAACAGATTGAGGCATGTGAGTGTCCTTTTGGGCTTGGAGTAAAGAGAAGTACATCGCTTTTCCAGCAGGGGCGTTTGCAGAGTGGATGGTAATCCTGTTCGCATACAAGCTTTCTTTTACCATCATCTGGACCAGCATGAGTCCATTTCGCTGTTTACTTACTAAATCATGGTCTAATGACAAGTGTTCAATATTAAAGTCTTGTAGCAAGCTTTTGCATTGATCGATCGTCTCCACGAGAACATAGCCTTCGGGGGCTTGACGATAATCGTCTAGAAAAACACTAATGGTTTCCATATCGTAGTCCTCCTTTCTAATGTAGAAGGTTCGTGCAAGTGTAACATGTTCACTGTAAGGATGAAAGGGGGAGGCTGAGTAAGTATAGGCTTGCCAAACATTCGTATTGATTTTTTTACATTTGTGTCAAAAAATAATCCTTTCTATAAGTTAAACATATTTTTTGAAAAAAGAATCGTGAAGCTTGTCAGGTTGATGAAAAAAATCGTCGATTTGTAAAAGAAACCGAAAATATTTTTCGACAAGTCCGTGAAAATGGGAAAACTCTTCTCCACCATTCTATCATTAAATGTTGTAAGATAGACAGATACAAAAGAGAAAATCAGGTGAAAAAATGGAACATGTGGACTCACGAAAAGAGAAAATACAGTTATTTCTGCGCATCTTATGGCCAATTATGGTCACTCAACTTAGCTTATATGCTATGAATTTGGTAGATACCCTCATGTCAGGGCGTGTAGGGACGGATGATCTTGCAGGTGTTGCCATCGGATCGAGCCTTTGGATGCCTGTGTTTACAGGCATAAATGGAATCCTCCTAGCTGTGACAACCATTGTTGCGCAACTTATGGGTAGCGGGAAAAAAGATCGGATTTCAGAAGCGGTCACTCAGTCGATTTATCTAGCTATTGTCCTAGCAATTCTCGTTGTGACATTTGGTTATGTGGTTCTTGACCATGTAATGATATTTATGAACTTAACACCTGAAGTAACCCATATTTCGTTTCATTATTTAGTCGGTCTTTCATTTGGTATTATACCTTTATTTTTGGCCAGTGTACTAAGGAACTTTTTTGACGGACAAGGCTTTACTCGCATTACGATGATTATTACGATTATCGCTGTACCGTTTAATGTTCTCCTTAACTATGGGTTCATCTTTGGGAACTTTGGCTTGCCTGCTTTAGGTGGGATTGGGGCGGGGTATGCAACGGCTGCTACGTATTGGATTATTCTGTTCTTTAGCATAGGAATGACGTTTAAAGTACCAGTATTGAGACGTTATCAGATCTTTGTGAAATGGTTTAAACCTTCTTGGAAAATGTGGAAAGAGCAGCTCTCCATCGGGGTTCCAATTGGACTATCCATCTTCTTTGAATCAAGCATTTTTGCTGTGGTGACGTTGTTGATGGGAATGATGTTTACGACCGTTACGATCGCGGCTCACCAAATTGCGTTAAGCTTTACGTCACTCATTTTTATGATTCCGTTAAGCATTTCAATGGCATTAACCATTGTGGTTGGCTTCTCTGTCGGAGGACAGCGCATTGAGGCGGCAAAACAATACGGGCGCTTAGGTGTGTGGGGAGGAATCGGAATTTTAGGCATCGGTGCGATTTTCCTTTACTTCTTTAGGGAACAAATTGCGTATCTGTACACGACCGAGCGTGAAGTGGTTCTTATGGCAGGACAATTCATTATCATTGCCATCGTCTTTCAGCTTTCTGACGCTGCTCAAAGCGGACTGCAAGGGGTATTGCGTGGCTATAAAGATGTAAAGGTGCCATTTATTACGGCGTTTACATCCTACTGGCTTATTGGAATCCCAGCAGGCTATAGTCTGGCTGCATTTTCCCCTCTTGGCCCTTTCGGGTTATGGGTCGGCATAACGATTGGACTTACATGTGCCGCGATTGGCTTTTTTGTGAGGCTTCAGATTGTTCAACGACGAGCGGAGCTTGCTGCAAGTGAAAGCTCATAATAGCAGAAGCGTTGCTCCATTGAGGGCGACGCTTTTACTTTTTATATGAAGTATTTGCGTCTCTTATGAAGAGGTGAGTGAATAGGAATGGTGAAATGATACGCCGCCATAGAGGGAATAGGTAAACAGAAAGAAACACGAATAACGTATTGAAGAAACACCTCTTTTTACAGGTGCAATTTTTACGTTTTCCGTGGTGTAACTAAAAGAAAAAGAAATTGTCCAAGGTCTTTCCGGATGCTATAGTTAGGTAGATTACTAGACGAGACAGGAGGCCTGTGGCCATGCCAGTGATTTTAGCTGAAAAACCGAGTCAGGCGAAGGCATACGCAGAGGCGTTTTCAAATGTGAAAAAGGGTGACGGATTTCTTGTGATCTCTCCTTGCTCTTTGTTTCCTACCGGAGCAACCCTCACATGGGGAATTGGCCATTTAGTAGAACTCAAAGACCCCAGCGAGTATAAAGGGGAGTGGAAACGATGGTCCCTTGGCACATTACCGATTGTTCCTGAACGGTTTGAGTTCAAGCCTACTAAAAGAACGTTGAAGCAGTTTCATGTGGTCAAGCGCCTTCTGAAAGAGGCCGATGAAATCATCGTGGCCACAGACTGTGATCGTGAAGGAGAAAATATTGCAAGAAGCATTATAGATATGAGCGGTGTAAGGGGGAAACCTACGAAACGATTATGGATCAACAGCCTTGAAGTGGACGAGGTTCGTAAAGGATTCGCAAACTTGAAACAAGGTGAAGGGTATTTGAACTTGTACGAAGAAGCCCAAGCGCGACAGGTAGGGGACTGGCTTGTAGGAATTAATACGAGTCGCCTTTACACCTTACTTCTTCGTCAAAAAGGTGTGGATAACGTATTTAGTGTAGGGCGCGTTCAGACTCCGACGTTAAACTTGATTTATGAACGGCAAAAAGAAATTGAAACCTTCAAGCCGGAACCGTTTTTTGAAATTGAAGGGACGTTTAAAGCTGAATCTGGAACTTACAAAGGAAAAATGAAAGGTCGTTATCAAACGAAAAAAGAAGTGAGTAAGCTTCTTGAGGAAAAAGGGGTATCTGAACGGGAAAGCGGGTTCGTTAAAGACGTTAAAAAACTAATGAAACGGCAGAAACCTCCAAAGCTTCACTCTCTTTCTACGCTCCAAACGGCGATGAATAAAAGGTACAAGTATAGTCCGTCGAAAGTACTGAAGATCGTTCAAAGTTTGTATGATCAACCGTTAAAACTTGTTACTTACCCTAGAACGGATACGCAACACATTACTCATAACGAGTTTCAATACTTAAAGTCTAACTTCTCATCTTACCAAAACATAGCCGAAACAGATTTTACACCGGCTTCTATGAGTCCGAGCAAGCGATATGTGGACGATGGAAAGGTACAAGAACACTATGCCATTATACCGACTAAGAAGATTCCACAAAGGAGAACGATAGACAAACTTACTCAAGATCAACGGAACGTCTATATGGAAATTGTGAACAGTGCACTCGCTATGTTTCATCACGATTATGTGTATGAAGAAACGACGATTACGACGGATGTAAAAACCCTCGAATTTTTCACAAAAGGGAGAGTAGAGAAGGAACGTGGGTGGAAAGAGCTTTTCTTTAAAGGAGAAACGAAGAAAAAAGATGGGGATGCCCTGTTGCCTCCGGTGGTCATTGGCATGGACGTCCAAGCGAAAGTGGATGTAACGGAAGATGAAACAAAACCGCCCAATCCTTATACAGAAGGTCAACTCATCAACTTGATGAAAACGTGCGGACAAATGATCGACGACGATGAAGAAGCGAGAGCGACCCTTAAAGAGGTTGAAGGGCTCGGAACGGAGGCTACCCGAAGTAGCATCATCGAAACGTTAATTAAGCAAGAGTACATTAAGGTTACAAAGAACATCGTGTCCGTAACTGAAAAAGGAAAAACGATTTGTGAAGCCGTGAAAGGCACACTTCTTGCAAAACCCGCTATGACAGCAAAGTGGGAAAAATACCTTAAAAAGATAGGGCAAGGAGCAGGAAAGAAGACGGCTTTTATTGACAATACGATTGCCTTTACTCACAAAGTCGTGCAAGATGCCGGAGGTGTAGTATCCCAACTTGAAGTGAGTGAGGTGGCAAAGTCGCAAGTGAGTTCAAAAGGGCGGGGAAAACAAGGGAAATGGGGACCGCCGGAACCGGTTGCATCTTGTCCCGCTTGTGAAAAAGGAAAGATGATGGACCGAAAGACCTTTTATGGGTGTTCGGAGTATAAGGCTGGTTGCAAACAGACCTTTAACAAGCGGATTTTAGGGAAAGCAATCTCAAAAACAGCGATAAAGCAGCTATGTGAAAAAGGAAGAACGAACAAAATCAAAGGGTTTAAAGGAAAAAAACCGTTTGACGCGGTACTCGTTTTAAAAGAGGGAAAAATTGAATTTGAATTTGAAAAAAATTAGTTCTCAACTGGACAGCAGTCTCTATGAAAAAAAAGGGCTGCTGTCTTGTTTTGTTTTTGTATCACATTTTTATAAAGGTAATAGTGTAAGAGTAAGGAGACAAACCCTAAAATAGGAAGGCATTGAAAAGTTCGATCTTTAACTTTTTCAATGCCTTCGAATAGGAGGATTGATATGGTACGGATAGCTAAAGTGTTTCTTCTTTTCTTGTTAGCCGGACTTGTGTTTTCATCACATGTCATGGCGCATACGCAGTTAAAACAACCTACTCTCGTAGCATTAGGCGACTCGATCCCTTTTGGATTTAACTTAGCAGAGGATCATTCAAAAGTGTCTGATGGTGCTTTTCCTTTACTTATTGGCGAAATGAAAAATAAACGTGTTAAAAACCTAGGTGTTCCCATGTGGAAGACAGGCGATCTACTTCAAGCAGTTCAAGAAGACCACATGTTTCGCGAATCCATTCGCGAGGCAGAGGTTGTAACGGTAACAGTGGGAAGTAATGATTTGTTACAAGCTTTGCACGATGCATTTGTTCGTTCTTTTTTTAACTCAGACAAGTTCCAAGAATACTTGTACGAAGAAATTGAACGGAGTAATCTATACGACCAGCTTGAAGAAACACTAAGAGAGATCAGATTGTTAACAGATGCACCTGTTCTCTTGTATAATTTCTACAATCCGTTTCAAGATAATGATCCCCTATATCCTGTCGCATTGCATGTTTTGCCAAATGTAAATAGCACACTGAAAGAAATGGTGGAGGAGTGTCGTCATGCTGGGGTTTATCTCGTTGATGCTTTTGATGCATTTCAATTCTCTCCAAAGGATTATGTACTACCTTTTGACATCCACCCAACATTCTACGGGCATCAACGACTAGCGGAAATAGGGTTGGAAACCATATATAACGTAAACCTTGAGGGGGAGGTGTTTTGTACTGATCCTCTTTAGTTTTCAAAAATTCGGTAAGAATAGAGCTTATGTTTGGATGACCTTAGTTGCTCGTCGCTTTAAGAGTTGATACTATTATAGATGTATTAGTGAACAAGTGAGCGTAAGTTCATAAAATGCTTTTTTCTATTTAACCAAAGACGGTTTATACTGCCGGATAAAAGGTTTATTAAAATAGAAAAGAGTAGCACATAGAGGAGGAACATAAGTGGATCATACTGTTTATGATTTGGTTGGAATCGGAATTGGACCATTTAATTTAAGCCTTGCAGCCCTTTTGGAGGACACACCGGAAGTGAATTCAGTCTTCTTTGACCAGAAGCCCCAGTTTGATTGGCACCCTGGAATGCTGATTGTAGGTACGAGGTTGCAAGTTCCTTTCATGGCGGACTTGGTTACATTGGCCGATCCGACGAATCGTTATAGTTTTCTTAATTATTTGGCACAAAAAAATCGCTTGTATCCGTTTTACTTTTTGCAAAGGCTTGATATTCCAAGACGAGAGTACAACGACTATTGCAAATGGGTTGAAAGTGAATTGGACAACTGTCGTTTTGGTAAGAAAGTAGTGGAGCTCGAATACGTTGAACACGATGAGCAATACAAAGTGACCGTCGAAGATATACATACAGAAGTGCAGGAGAGTTATTATTGTAAAAACCTCGTGTTAGGTACAGGAACTACTCCGCAACTCCCAGAGGCGTTTAGAGGCTTCCCTTCAGAGAATGTATTCCATACTTCCGAGTTTCTTGAGCGTCAAGACCGTTGCCGAGAAGCAAAGTCAGTGACAGTTGTGGGGTCCGGTCAAAGTGCTGCCGAAGCCTTTCGTGAATTGCTAAAAGAGCGCATGGAACACAATTACAAACTAACATGGATTACGCGTTCCAGAAGCTTCTTTTCCATGGAAGAATCAAAGCTTACAGTCGAGCAATTTTCACCTGATTATGTGAACTATTTTTACCGTTTTCCACAGGAAAAGAAAGATGAAATCTTTGCAACTCAAGATCTTCTTTATAAAGGGATCAGCTCACATACGATTACAGATATTTATAACCTTCTATACGAAAACTCTGTCTCCAATGAAGAGATCAATGTTGATTTACAAGTGTTGACGGAAGTGAATGGTATTGAAGAAAAAGGAAATTCCTACGAAATCTCATGTCGTCAGTGGGAACAAGATATTCACTTTACCCACGAAAGTGACGTGGTGATTGTAGGAACCGGATATACTCCGAATGTTCCAAGCTTTGTAAAAGATTTGAGTGACTACATTTCTTGGGATGATAAAGGACGTTATGAAGTGGAGAAAGATTACAGAGTTCGTGTAAGTATTCCAAATCAAATCTACGTCCAAAGCGGGATCTCCCACTCCCATGGTGTTGGTTCTACAAACCTTGGCCTTGCTGTACACCGAAATAAGATTATTATTAATCACTTGCTTGGAAGAGAGAAGTACCCAATTTATGACAAGTATGTGTTCCAGAACTTTGACGCTGAGAAGTTTTAATAAATAAATGTAGAAAAGTGTAGTTAGGGAGCTATCCTTACTGTATTGAGGTTGATCCAAAAGGGAAGTAAGTACCTTTCGGGTCAACCTTCTTTGATTTGTCTGACACTTGGTTGCAGTCTTTCTTTAACCTTCTAGGTTTCGACGAAGCTATTGGAGCCATTTCTATGAAATTTACTAAAAAAACAGAAAACAATTTCATAGGATACGAATCCTGTTTATAATTTAGAGACACTACGCTTAAAGGAGTTTGGATATGAATACATATGAAGCTGTTTTAAAAGAAGTATTTGACCATCTTCATGAATATCCGGAAGTGAGCTGGAAAGAAGTGAATACGACAGCTTATTTGAGAGAGTTTTTTGAAGAGCGAGGTGTAACACCGAGTACTTTTGTGGATTGCACCGGTCTTGTTGCCGATATAGGGGAGGGAAATCCGGTTGTAGCTCTCCGTGCAGATATCGATGCGTTATGGCAAGAAGTGAATGGTGACTTCCGGGCGAATCATTCGTGTGGTCATGATGCTCACATGACGATCGTTCTCGGGGTGTTCCTTCATTTGCTGGAAAGAAAAGATGAGTTAAATGGAACGGTTCGTTTTATTTTCCAGCCAGCTGAAGAAAAAGGCGCAGGAGCCCTTAAGTTAGTTGAAGAAGGTGTCGTTGATGATGTGGATTATTTGTTTGGCATGCACCTTCGACCGATTCAAGAGCTACGTTCAGGCACGTTTTCTCCGGCTATTTCGCACGGAGCAACTCGTCATGTACGAGGTGTCATAGAAGGTGATGATGCTCACGGTGCTCGACCTCACCTTAATACAAACGCAATTCAAGTGGGAGCTGAGCTCGTTCAAGCAATCAACAACATGCATTTTGATCCCCTTATCCCTCATTCAATGAAAGTAACGGCATTTCATGCAGGAGGGGAAAGTGCGAATATTATTCCGGGACGCGCCACGTTTACAGTCGATGTTCGTGCCCAAACGAATGAATTAATGGAGGAAATGACTGCCCAGTTGGAGCGTGTGATTTCTTTTTATAAAACGTACCATAAGATTGGAATCAAAACAGAAGTAGTCGCAAATATGGCGGCGGCTGTTTTAAATGATGAAGCAACAGACACCATGAGAGACGCAATTCTAGAGGTAAAAGGGGAAGAGACTCTTTGTCCAGTTAGGATCACCACAGGAGGTGACGATTTTCATTTTTATACGATCAAAAAGCCGGGGCTTAGGGCAACCATGCTCGGAATTGGATGTGATTTGACACCAGGCCTTCACCATCCACAGATGACATTTCAATGGGAGGCAATTCCTGATGCGATAAAGGTAATTACGAAAGCTGTAGAAAAGTCACTTGCTAAGGGGAATGGCTAAGAGCCACAGACATAAAAAGGCCTCTCGAAGATTTCGAGAAAGGCCTTACGTAATGATTATACAGTAGTTAATGTCTGAGCTAATGCATCTTCAGCTGGTACATAGTCGTATCCGAGGTCGCGGGCAACAATTTCGTAAGTGATATGGCCTGCAGCTGTATTTAGACCTTTTTTCAGGTTAACATTATCGGCAATGGCTTGGGTAACGCCTTTTGAAGCAATTTGAACGGCGTATGGTACCGTTACATTTGTTAAGGCAATAGTGGACGTTCTTGGAACAGCACCTGGCATATTGGCTACTGCGTAGTGAACGACACCATGCTTTTCGTAAGTAGGATTATCATGAGTTGTTATGCGATCAACCGTTTCGAAAATACCACCTTGGTCAATAGCAACGTCAACAATAACAGACCCTGGTGACATTTGTTTGATCATTTCTTCTGTTACAAGCTTTGGCGCTTTCGCCCCTGGGATAAGGACAGCACCAATGACAAGGTCTGACTTGGCGACAGCTTGTGCGATGTTTAGTGGGTTACTCATGAGCGTTTGAATGTCGTTACCGAAGATGTCGTCAAGTTCACGAAGGCGCTCAGGACTAAGGTCAATAATCGTGACATTTGCTCCTAGACCCATAGCGATTTTCGCCGCATTCGTTCCAACGACTCCACCACCGATAATCGTGACATTTCCTCGTTGTACACCTGGCACACCTGCAAGAAGGACACCTTTTCCTCCATTAGATTTCTGAAGGAATTGTGCTCCGATTTGAGTGGACATGCGTCCCGCTACTTCACTCATTGGTGTTAGAAGAGGTAGTGTACGATTCATTTCCACTGTTTCATAAGCGATGGAAGTCACGCCTTTTTCAGTGAGTGCCTTTGCAAGAGAGGGCTCTGCTGCAAGGTGTAAGTAGGTGAAAAGAATTAATCCTTTGTAAAAATAATCATATTCCTCTGGAAGAGGCTCTTTTACTTTCATGACCATTTCTGCAGCCCATGCTTCTTTTGCTGTTGAAACGATTTCTGCTCCTGCATCCAAGTAATCCATATCTTCGAAACCGCTTCCAATTCCTGCTGCGGTTTCAATTAATACTGTATGTCCGGCTTTACGTAACGTGATGACGCCTGCTGGTGTGAGGGCAACACGGTTTTCATTGTTTTTAATCTCTCTAGGTACTCCGATAATCATAAGTAATGCCTCCTTCAATAGGTAACTTGCTGTTAAGGTGAGTATAAATCACGATCCATGGACATTGCTTTGGTGAGAAAAGAGAAAAACAAAACGGCCTTTTGTGTAAAATCACAAAAGGCCGTTTTGTTTTAATGTATCTAGTTTTAAATCTAGATAAAGGGTCATTTTTTCGTTTGGGTCTCTTAAGTTGATGTCACCAACTTCGGCAATCCGTTTTAATCGGTAATTAAGGGTATTGCTGTGAACGTTCAAGGCTTTTGCTGCCTCGTTGACGTGACTGTCTTTAACTAAAAATACATTGAGCGTCTCTTTTAGCTGAGTATTATGCATGCGATCGTATTCTTTCAGTTTATTAAGAGATGTATTCTCATATCGATCCTTACTATTTTTTTCAGCAAGCACATCTATATATCTGTAAATGCCGAGATGGTTATACGTATTGGTATGGCCTAACTCGTCTGAAAATTGATGCTTCAATTTTAAGACGGTAAGAGCTTCTTGGTAGCTTGTTTCTATTTGCGTAAAATCATCATAGACGTTCCCGCTTGCCCCAATTAAACCTTCAATTTTAAACCTTTGAGCCATCTGGGTGATGAATTCTTCAATGATCGATTCTGGTTCAAGTGCCCTTTTTGTTAAAAGGGAAGGTGAGCCTAATAAAATGAGCTCGTTTCCATCAATCGCATAAAGAGGAACGTTGATTTTTTGTGTTGTTGTAATCAAATAAGAGATATTTCGCTCGGTTTTTTGATTAATTTCGTTCGGAAATTGAAACACAAACACCGTAATCGGCAAGGTTGCCTTGATATTGAACTCGTCCAGAGACTCAGCAATCTCTCTATGCTCTTTAATATGACCGGTTAACAGTTGCCAGAAAAACTCTTGATGCCCTTTTTCACGCTTCTTTTTACGGCCGTGGAGTTGGACAAGCTGATTCTTTGCTGCTTGGGCTGCATGAGAAAGGAGTTCCATATGCTCATCATTTAACGAGTTCTCCACTTCAAGGACCCAGATATAGCCGAGGATGTCGGTTTTAGAACGGATCGTCATCGCAATGCGATCACCGAGACCTACCTCTTGAATTTGAGCGATTCTAATCGGCGCTTCACTTTGTTGCAACCGTTGCATTGTACCGTCTTTCCAAAGGCTACTCACGACTCGTTCAGGTACGCGCCGTCTCATAATGGTAGCAATGCGTGCCGCATCCGTCCCTTCATCATGAGAACTGTATGCTAATAAGCGGTGTGTGGCGTCCTCAATGGTTACGGGACATTCAAGAACGTCACTTATCTTATCTACTAAATTTTCCAAGTTGCCGAAGAACCCTTTAAAGGGGTTTGGTTGTGTGCTGGTGTTCATGATAAAACTCCTCTAGAAAAGTACGTGATTATCTCATTCTATTTTATTCTTTATTGGGTAATAGAAACAAGGGTGAATGAATGGAAGATATAAGTTTACTAAATTCGAGCTACATTTTGTTAGGGTAGCACCACCGTGAGAAGGGAGCAATGGCGTGAAGCTGAGCCTGTCACACGGATACTAGGTATAGTCTGTTTTATTTTGCAATTTCGAATTCTGTCGACATTTGTTTATTTACCCAAAAATATAGTATGATATTTTAGTGTTTGAACAAAAACAGAGTAGAAAACAGATGATAGAATAACCCTGTACTTCTGAAAGCGCTGTCATCAAGAGGGGGCATAATCGTGGACATTCTTGCTATTTTAGACAGAATCAATAGCGTCCTATGGGGAACGCCAAGTTTGATTCTATTATTCGGAACAGGTTTACTACTAACAGTGATGTTAAGAGGGCTCCAATTCAGACGCCTTTTATATGCATTCAAGCTGGCATTTACGAAGGAAGGAAAGAGTAGTTCAAAAGATGAAGGGGACGTGAGTAATTTTAAGGCACTCATGACAGCCCTTGCCGGAACAATCGGAAACGGAAACATTGCCGGTGTGGCAACCGCGATCACATTGGGTGGACCGGGTGCAATCTTTTGGATGTGGATTGTCGGTCTACTAGGTATGGCTACAAAGTACGCGGAAGCACTTCTCGCTATGAAATACCGTGTAAAAAATGAAAGTGGTGAATATTCAAGTGGCCCGATGTATTATGTGGAGCGCGGTCTTGGTCGAAAGTTTAAATGGCTAGCGATTGCGTTTGCCGTGTTCGGAGCGTTTGCAGCTCTTGGGATTGGAAACAGTGTCCAATCGAACACCATTGCTGGGGTAATGGAAACGTCCTTTGGCGTAAGTAATATCGTTACCGCTATCGTTCTATCAGGGCTCGCCGCACTGATCATCTTTGGCGGCTTGCAACGTATTAGTGCCGTTGCCGGTTTTTTCGTGCCGATAATGGCTGTCTTCTATATTTTCGGTTCGTTGCTCATTTTAATAATAAACTTCGATCAGATCATACCTGCTTTTCAGACCATCTTCTATTACGCCTTTAACCCGGTTGCGGCTACTGGTGGATTTGTAGGGGTGGTTGTGGCTGAAGCCATTCGTAACGGTGTGGCCCGTGGAATTTTCTCAAACGAGGCTGGTCTAGGTACAGCCGCATTGATTGCTGGTAACGCCAAGACTGATCATCCAGTTAAGCAAGCATTGGTAGCTATGACTGGAACGTTTATCGTAACGATCATTGTTTGTACAATGACTGGCTTGGTGCTCGTGATTACAGGTTTCTGGGATCCGACCGGTGGTCAGCTTTCTGGTGTAACTCATGAAGCTGGACTGGATGGGGGAGCGTTAACGAGTGCCGCATTTGCCTCAGTTTTAGGATCAATCGGTGAATACATTGTAGCTTTTTCAGTCATTTTCTTTGGCTTTTCTACGATCGTTGGTTGGTATGTGTATGGTGAAAAATGCTTTGAATATTTAGCAGGACGTAAAGGCATTTCCGGTTATCGTACGGTGTATATCGCAGCATGTGGAATTGGTGCTGTAGCAAACTTGACGACGATCTGGGCTTTTGCAGACATGGCAAACGCCTTAATGATGATTCCAAACTTGATTGCTCTTATTCTCTTAAGTCGAGTCGTAGTAAGGGAGACAAATGATTACTTTGAAAATCATTTTAATGTTGCCCGATCAGCGGCACGAAAAGCGAGTTAATGAAACAAATTTGCTTTTTAAATTATGAAGTGTAGAGGCTGGGACAGAAAATAAGTGTTTAGAGCAAAATCCGAACAATTCGCTAACAGAGCGAAGGATATTTTAGTAGCGGTGCATTTCCACACCGCCTACAATCGTTCGGATTTTCATTCAAAAACACTTCTGTCTCAGCCTCTTTACCTTTCTGAATTTAAAGAACCACCTTAGTAGGGCTATTCTACCAGTTTGAAAAATAATCCATAAGAAAAAGGACTATTTTTCCAGTAGAATATTACGATAGTCGAAACGTTCTGCTATATTAATAGATATGCAGTCTATTAAATATATATGAGGAGGATGTTATGGTGAAAAGACTTTCGTTAGGGTGGTTAGCTGTCATACTTTTACTAACCTTGGTCATACCTGTCACACAACAGGGAACAAGTACATACGCAGATGAGACAGTAGGTAACGAATTGATGGTTGACCGAACGCTTTTTTCTTTAACAGAAACCCGTTCTGTCAATGTTCAGGCGAGTTTCAGTGAAGGGACTGAAGTTGAAAATCTTGAGTTTCATTTCGGAGGAAAACCGATCGAGGAATGGAGACAATGGTCAGGGGGGACGAACTACAACGGGAACCCGTTCATCACAGTGACTGAAGGTCCTGAACGAACAGATAGTGGTGAAATCACCGCTACACTGGAGTTTGGACTTTTGTACAACACGTCAAACTTGTCTAACCGGACGATACGTACCCAGTACCAACAATTTATCGGCGAGTATGAGTTAGCTGTAGTTGATTCAGCGAGTGGAGAAACGTCAGCTACGACAGTAGAATGGAATGTGTACGATGAGTTTTTGTTTTATGAAGAGCTCATGCCAGCGATAGAGGAAGTGTTTCATGATGCAGCGGATCTAAACGACCGTTACCTAGAGTATCAAAAGGTCGGTGAGTCCGTCGAAGGTCGTGACATTCATTTTGTCATTTTGGCGAGGGATGAAGAGGCAGTAGACAAGTACTTGAATGAAACGCTTCCCCTAGCTTTGGAAGAACCAGCTACTTTACTAGAGCAAATGGAAGAAGGAACAATGGGAGATTACCAAGTACCCATTTGGTTTAATAATATCCACCCTGATGAGGTGGAGGGTGTAGATGCGCAAGTGGAGCTTCTTAAGAAGTTTGCCCTCGAGGACGACGTATCCTTTGTGACCACTGATGAGGAAGGAGAAGAGGTTCCCGTAAGTTTAGATGTAGATGATGTGTTGGATGATGTGATCTTTTTATATATGTTTACGAGTAATCCTGATGGTCGTGTTGCGAACACAAGAGGAAATGCGAACGGATTTGATTTGAACCGCGACAATGCTTATCAAACACAAATCGAAACCCAACAGGTGAACGAGCATATAGCGAAGTGGACACCTCTTTCTTTTGTAGATATGCACGGATATGTTAATGGCTTTCTTATTGAGCCTACAACACCGCCCCATAACCCAAATTTTGAGTATGACCTTCTTATTAACAATATGATTGACCACGCTCATACGATGGGTAGAACGGGTGTAGGTGAGTCCGATTTGACAACCTATTTCATCGCACGACTAGAATGGGACAGTGGTTGGGATGATATGAGCCCCGCCTACACGGGTATGTACGCCATGCTACATGGGTCCCTTGGCCATACAATTGAAGTCCCGACCCTTAGCCAAAATTCTCTCCGTGCAATGGTGGGGGTAGGTCTTGGATCGACTTTGTTTGTAACGGAAAATAAGGATGAGCTGTTTAAAAAGCAGTTGCAAATCTTTGAGCGAGGGGTCAATGGTGAAGATAACCCTGCAGTAGATGAGTATTTTGTGAATGCAGCTGGAGAATCAATTGGCCGTGTACGAGGGGAACGTGAGAGCTTTTTCCCTGACTACTACGTGATACCTGCTGTTGAAAAAGAACAGAAAAATGTTCTTGAAGCCTACAATATGACAGAGTACTTAGTTAGAAACGGTGTAAGTGTGGAGAAAACAACTGAACCGGTTACGGTTAACGGTGAAACGTATTCAAAAGGAACATTCGTAGTGCCCATGAATCAAGCAAAGCGCGGGCTTGCTAACGCTGTTTTGTATGAAGGGGATGACGTGTCTGATTGGAGCGCCATGTATGATCCAATCGTTGTCAATTTTCCCGATTTAAGAGGATTTGACACCATCGATGTAAGAGCAGAAGGGGTTTTCGAAGGAAAAACAACAGGGGTGACGGAAGTAGCTACGCCTACAGGGTCACTCACTGGGAATTCACCTAGACAAATTCTATCCAATGACACGAACGATACGATTAGAGTCGTCAATGCCCTTCTGGCTGACGGTAAACAAGTAGAGGTGGCAACGGAATCAAAGGGAAGAATCGAGAAAGGGGATTTCTTGGTTCAAACGAACGATCTTCGTGCTTATGAAAATAACTACTACTTTAATACAGTACCTCTTGGGAACGGGCAAAATGTCTCCTCAGAAGTGCTCAGAAACCCTAAAGTGGCTTCGACTGGTTCACAACAATTAAGGTACTCATTGCAACAACTTGGCTTTGAGTTGGTCAACCAATCTGAGGCTGACGTTATCGTGAGCGATAGCAGTTCATTTAACGCAGAGCAAGTATCTGGGAAGTCTTATATTGGCATTGGCGCTTATGCCCTTAGTGGAGTTCGTAACAGCGGGATGTTGCCGGGATTTGACTTTGATTACACTAGAGCGAATCATGAAGGTCTTGTAAAAGCTGAGATCAGCGAACATCGATTGACTGCTGGGTATGAAGGGGAAGAAAAGCTTTACATCACAACAGGAGCTTGGATTTCTGCTATTCCTGAAGATGCTGAGATTTTAGCATCATTCAGTAACGATGATGATTTTTATCGCGCAGGTTGGTGGCCAGGCAACGACGCTGCTAAAGGGCAGGTAATGGCATTTACATCCGACACAGAAGAGGCAACTATGACCTTGTTTGCCAATGAGCTTGCTTTTAGAGGTCACACTGAACATAGCCACAAGTTTTTAAGTAATGCCATCTACCAATCCGTAAGTGAAGAGTCCAACCGAAGAGGAAATCAAGGAAAAGGAAATCGAGTTCAACTAGAGGCAGATGAAGCTCGCGACAATCAAAAAGTCATCTCCACACTAAGACAAGGTGAGGTTCGTAGAGCTCTTGAGTCCGTTCCAGATCGAGTGACAATAGAGTCGGATAGAGGGGCGGATGAGGTATTGGAGCTTTCGATTTCCTCAGATGATGTACACGAGATGAAAAAGAAAAATGCTAAACTGGAAATCGAGATCAAAGATGGAAACACATCGTATGTCGTTCCACTTTCAGAGATCGATGTTCATGATGCTAGAGAAGCCCTAGGCGCATTTGATCTGACCATTGTTGTCCAGACGAAAGAAGAAACGTACCATGGTCGTGATTACGATGTACCTGGTGTTAAGGAGACAGAAGTAACGGTTACAGCTTCTAATGCTGATGAGGAAATGGAATTAAGTCACTATCGCATGCTGGAATAGCACATGGAAAAGGTCTGCCTAGGTGGCAGGCCTTTTTCAAAATTATGTAAGATGATAGTCCTTCTTTCTTTTAAATCAAATCTAGTTCTACAGCAACAAATGGTGAATTGATTTTAGTTCTTTTGGTAGTATACGGAAATATCACTAATGGATCATACTCACTATTTTTAAAAAATTCAAACTATTTTGTAAAATTATGTGTTAATTTAAAAGCATTATGAGTTAAAAGGGGGATTTTTCCTGTGAGAAGGAACTTGAAATTACCTGTGATTTTAGGGCTTGTGTTGTTGCTTGTTGTACCATCGTTAGGTTTTGGATCACCTGAGCAAGAGGCTTCTTCAAGTGAAGAAGAGTTAAAGCGGTTTATGGTGGCATTTAAATCGGAAAACCTTCCGACTGGTTACGAAGAAATGGTTGAGGCAGCTGGGGGAGAGTTGACCTATGAAGTAGATGAGATCGGGGTAATCGAAGCAGTTACGAATAATCCAATCGATTTTATTAAAGGAATGAATA
This sequence comes from Alteribacter aurantiacus DSM 18675, assembly GCF_000429705.1. Taxonomy (GTDB): domain Bacteria; phylum Bacillota; class Bacilli; order Bacillales; family Salisediminibacteriaceae; genus Alteribacter; species Alteribacter aurantiacus. Next base: position 1,610,768 of record NZ_KE386941.1, on the reverse strand, counting down.
GTGAGCGTGAAGTGCTAAGCGTTACGCCTGCCATTGATGTTCAGCTCGATTTACCGGAATTTGAGGGAGCTGGTAGTTTAGTAGAAGGGACAAACCCTGGCGTACTTGATCCCGATGAAAGCATCTGGGAATCAGGATGGCAGTGGGACATTGAACAGGTAACAAACGACGGTGCAAGCCACGATGTACATAGCGGTACTCATGACGTGGTTGTAGGTGTCATTGATACTGGATTTGACTTTGATCATCCAGATCTTAAAGACAACATTATTGGTGGACCGGAGGGCTCTCGTACATTTGTACCGGGCACAGAAGACAGCTGGGATAACCAGAGTCACGGAACTCACGTAGCAGGGACCATTGCAGGTAACGGCCGTATGAAAGGTGTTGCACCTGATGTTGGGTTAAAATCGTACAGAGTTTTTGATACTGGAAGCGCTCAGCAAATCTGGATTACGGATGCTATTATTTCAGCAACCGATGATGGTGTTGACGTGATTAACATGAGTCTAGGTGGAACACGGGTGGTTGGTCAATGGTTCTATACGGACCCTGCGACGGGCGAACGTGTACGTTTAGGAAATAACCAAGCGGCAGACATAGTAGCCTATAAGCGTGCGATTGACTATGCTGTGAAGAAAGGCGTAACGATTGTTTCTTCTGCAGGAAATTCAGCTCAAGACATGAGCAATCCTTCCAAGGTTGCAGATTGGATCGAAGGAAATGCTGGCCCTGAATATGATGTTCGCGGAGCAGCCTGGTTTGTGCCAGCCTCCATTCCCGGTGTGATTACCGTATCGGCTATGGGTGGTGGATTCGGAACGGAAGATCGTTTGGCGTTCTACTCAAACTACGGTAACGGCGCGATTGATTTAGGTGCACCTGGTGGAGACCTTGGACCAGAGGGGTATGAAGCTAATGATGACTTCAAATTCCTTGTGTTAAGTACTGTACCGACTTACATGGACGGACAGTCAGCCCGAGGAAATGAGTACTTTGGTGAAAATGGTTATGGTTGGAAAGGCGGTACGTCCATGGCGTCACCTCAAGTAGCTGGTGTTGCAGCAGCCTATATTTCTCAGGTATATGAAGAAACGGGCAAAAAACCGACGCCTCGTCAGGTGCAAAATCGTCTCCAGCAATCTGCGGCAAGTGTCGATTCAAACGGATATAGCCGTTACTACGGTCACGGTCGTGTCGATGCATACAATGCGTTAACTAGATAAGAAAGTGCAATAGCTAACATTCACATGGGATGGCGATAGCGTGGCCCTTTTAGTGGAGCTACGAGAGTTCCATTTAAAAGGGCTGCGCTTTTGCTTACCAAACGGTTGATTATAAATGAAGTATTCTAATGAATCGACCTTTTATATAGAGGGGGAAAAACGGTGAAGAAAACATTATTCATATGGTCACTTGTGGTGGCTCTTACAATGTCTACTTTTGGACAACCTGCAATTGCGGAAGGAGAAGACGAGGAGTTCCTCGTTCTTTTCAATGGAAATCGGATTAATCAATCTGCAGTTTCCGAGATGCAATCTCTTGGGATCGAAGTGTTGGACGAATCCCCACAGGTTGGGCTTGTCCTCGTTAAAGGTGGTTCTTTAGAGCAAGTGGAGGGAATCCGAGGTGTGGCTCATGTATCGCAAAATATGGAGTTAAAAACAAATGAGCTTGCTCTTGAAGCAAAAGAAGAAGTTTCTCCTCGTGATGACGAAGTAGAAGCGGACTTATTTGAACAATATCAATGGGACATCAAGCGAGTAACCGGTGATGGCGCAGCATGGGATATTACAAAAGGAGAACATTCTATTATCGTCGGTGTTATTGATACAGGTGTAGATTTTACCCATCCTGACTTAGTGGACAATTTGTTGTATGGGAAGACCTTTCACCCTGATACAATTGAAAAAGACGCCTACAGAGATTCAGGAACGCACGGGACACACGTAGCCGGCTCGATTGCCGCAAACGGGCGTGTAATGGGAGTAGGACCAGAGCTTGGCCTTGCATCTTATCGTGTGACAAACGATCAAGGGCGTATGAATTGGACAGGCATCTTAAATGCAATTACAACTGCAGCAGATGACGGAGTCGATGTAGCGAACCTAAGTCTCGGCACCTATTCTTTTATTAACCAAGAACAAGATCGTCTTCTCCATTTATCTTCCAAGCGCGCTGTGCAATACGCACACCGTCAAGGGATGATTATTGTTGGTGCAAACGGAAATAACGGTCTTGATTTAGGAAAAGCGGTTGAAACGGAAAAAGGGATAGGAAAGATTTATGGTCCTCTATTTGACACATTCACTGATATTCCCGGAGTGGTGAGTGTATCTGCAACAACGGATCGTGATACATTGGCGTACTACTCTAACTATGGTTCTTCCAATGTGAATTTGGCTGCACCAGGTGGAGACTATGGTCCGAACTGGCCGAATGAGGACGGTGACCAGTCTTTGCTTGAACCGGAATCACGAGCTTTCAGCACGATCCCGGTCGACCGAGGCAGTTATGGTTGGGCAATGGGAACGAGCATGGCCGCTCCTAAAGTGGCAGCGGCAGCAGCTCTTGTAAAGGTCGAAAACCCAAGCTTCTCGAGATCTCGTATTATAACCCATCTTCAGCAAACGGCTGATGACCTTGGTAAAAACGGTCACGATGAATATTTTGGTCACGGCTTAGTTGATGCGTATGAAGCGTTGAAATAAGATGATTTTAACCCTCTAGCAGGAGAACCTACCCTGCTAGAGGGTTTTTCATGTCAGTGCTATCTGGTAGTAAAGGATTTTACCACTGAAAATAGGTGCGGAAGACTTTATTGATATTCTATTAACTGTCGTAAGGAGATTGTGATTTTGAAGTATTGATTGGAAAATTTATGTTGAAGTGAGGCAATAGATTGTGAAATAATGTTTTTTAACAAATTGGTACGAAAAAACAAGAAGGTATGGCTACTGTTTTGGGTAGTTTAGCTTAACATATTTAATAATGAGTGTTGCTTGTAACAAGGTAGGGGGAAGTGTAATGAAGTTTGTATTATTATTTGGACCCCAAGCAGTTGGTAAAATGACTATTGGGCAAGAATTAGCAAAGATTACTGGGTTAAAGCTTTTCCATAATCACATGACAATTGATTTAGTTGAACCACTTTATGGATTTAATCCAGAAATGTGGAGACTAACAAACTTGTTTCGAGAGGAAATATTTAAGTCCTTCTCTAAAAGCGATAACTATGGGATGATCTTCCCTTATGTATGGGCATTTAACGAGAAAGATGACTGGGATAGCGTCGAGAAGATGTGTAATATCTTTCGTTCTAAAGGCGGAACTTTACTTCATTGAGTTAGAGGCTGATATTGAAGAAAGGCTTAAACGGAATAAGACACCACATAGACTTGAACATAAGCCAACAAAAAGAGACATCGAGCAATCGGAACATCATTTACTTAGCACGGTGGAAAGCCATCGATTAAATTCAAACGAAGGTGAAATCAAGTGGGAAAATTATCTCAGAATAGACAACACAAACAGAAGTGCTGAAGAAGTAGCTCAAATTATTAAAACTAAGTTTCAATTATAGTTTCAAGGTTTTCACAATAGTGGAGTGTTAGTTGAAGAAGGCATTCAATTAACACTAAAAAGGAGCTTATCTATCCAAGCTCCTTTTTAGTTTGCTTTTATCATTGCTTTTTGGAATTTTTACTTTTAAACCCGATCAATTATAAATGATGCGGGGTGGTATGTTCGTTTCCTATTATGCAACTCCTTCTTTTTGCTTTTCGTGTTGTTTTTCAATGCTCTTAATGTCCATACGAATCAAGAGTGATATAAAGAAAGCGATTACAATTAAGCCTGTAAAAACGTAAAACACGGGAATGTAACTTCCGGTTCGATCGTAAAGCTGTGTGACAATGAACGGTCCTAAAATACCGCCGAGTGACCAAGTTGTTAATAGGTACCCATGAATGGCGCCTAATTGCTTTGTTCCAAAAAGGTCACCGATAAAGGCAGGCAAGTTGGAAAATCCACCTCCGTAACAGCTAACTACAACCAGAATTAATGCTTGGAATACGAGAACATTTGTAATGTTCGGCATCATAATAAAGGCAATAATTTGTAATACAAAGAAAATCATGAAGACGGTTGGGCGTCCGATGTAGTCGGAAATAGCGGCCCAGGCAAGGCGTCCGCCACCGTTAAAGATACCCATCACACCTACCATTGTAGCTGCCGCAGCTGCCGTAAGTCCGACAACTTCTTGTGCCATAGGAGAGGCGACGGAAATCATCATAATCCCGGCACTTGTATTAATGAGCATCATTGTCCAAAGCATCCAAAAACGTCGTGTTTTAACAGCTTGCTTTGCCGTAAGTTGAGACAAATCTTTTTTAACGACTTTTTTACCAGATGCAATGTCCTTTTTCATGCCGGCTGGCATCCATCCTTCAGGTGGCGGTGCGATGTAGGATGCACCTAAGATAATGATCACAAAGTAAGAGGCACCTAGTATATAGAAGGTAGAGGTAATCCCTATTGATCCCATCATTGATGCTGCGACTGGAGCGGTAATAAGAGCGCCGGCACCAAAGCCCATTACAGCCATCCCTGTTGCCAGTCCTCGGCGGTCTGGGAACCATTTCACAAGGGTAGACACAGGTGCAATATATCCAAGTCCAAGACCCAAACCACTGGCTAGTCCATATGTGAACAAGAAGAGTGGTAGAGAGTCAATAGCGATCGCCAATCCTGAACCTGCTTGTCCTAATCCAAAAAGGATTGCGGCTAAGATTGCTGATCGTCTTGGACCTTGCTTCTCTACAAAACTTCCGAAGAATGCTGCTGAAATACCTGCGAGCGCCATCATAATAGTGAATGCTACCGTAATCCCTGACGTGGACCAACCCACCTCGTTATGAATCGGCATCGTATACACGCTGTAAGCATAGGCAGCACCGATCGATAGGTGAATCGCAATTGCGGATAGTGCAATAAGCCATCTGTTCTTCATTATTTGCCTCCTCTATGGTGCTATTGTTAAATTTCAGAAAATTTTAACTATAAATACTAGAATAAAGTCTTAATCTGTAAAAATCAAACGATTCATAAAAATAAAATAATTTAAATAAGCCTGTTGTGAAAAGGATCACAGAGGGCCAGACCCCAGGAAATGATTTCCTGGGGTCTGGCCCTCTGTGCATTTATGAGCATAGGTTTGGTGGTATCGTTTGTTCTTTTTTTGCATAGTTATTGAGATAAGTAGAATAGGGAGGGTACTCACATGGCGTTTTATGTGTGTGATGGCAGTTCATCGGAAAGGAAGCTTGGAGCGGGGATCATCCGCACAGAAGGGTTTACAAAATCGTATTATACATTTACGACCGATACACGCTCTCACCAGTCGGTTGGGGCAGAGTGTTTTGCTATACACAAAGTAACAGAGTTAATTCGAAAATTTCAGGACAGGCATGCTACTATTGTGACTGATTTTCAGCATATTATCGACTTGTACTACGGAAAACGAATTCCCGTACGTCCCGTTCCACCGTGGGTGATTCGAGCATTGTGTGATCTAAAAGACCTTCGTAATCAACGTGTTGACATTCATCTTCGACACCGTAAAGACATCGTGAATATCCCAGACTTTGCAGCTTCTCACCGGTTAAGTCGGGCGTACAAGCGGGGGGAGGTGGTTTCTTCTGATCTATTGGATTCGGTGACAGAGGTGGCAGCGGTTATATCAATGGGTGCTACTTCTAATGAAAGTATATTTGAAGAAAACATAAGATTGATTCGTGAAACAGCGAGTATTCCCACGTGTGTTTACGATGAACGATCCGTGAACCAAGATTGTGACTATACTTTTATTTTTCAAAAAGTATCATCTGATGAGTGGGGAGTTTTTGACCGGGATGTAAGGCTACTTCTAAAAGGACGGACCCTCGTGGAGTTGATGAACACCGTTTTCTTTTCAATCAATCCCTCTCCAAGCCCTGTACGAATGAATGAACATGCTATGCATGTGCTTGAAGAAGGAAGAGAGGAGCAATCAAGTGAAGCCTTTGTGACTCTCGTATCGAGAATGATGCTTTTCTCAATAGCGACTTTTAAAGATTTTCCCTTTAACGGTTATGATGGTGAGCTGCAAGAAGTTGAGCGCTTTGGCCCCACGTCTCATTACATAAAGAGGGAGCTGGGGTAAGAGTGAAGTAGATGGTTTGATGGTGAGTGAATTGAAGGATAATAGATTCCAAAAGAAAAGCTCCCATTCATTAGTATAGAATAGAGAGCTTTTTCGTCATTCATTATGAGACCTTAATTTCCTTTCAATATAGAAGGATCACGGTTGATATGAGATAAGGTGTCATTGATGTAATTCTCCATAATCACAACATAGTTCGGTTGGTAATGTTAACTTTTATCAACAGAAACCCTCAGAAAACATGCAGGATGAAAAGCACGAACAATGTACATAAACACTATCCCATCTATCGAAATAAGCCCCAAAGTGATCGTAATTGTGTCAGGATTGTAAATCTATCGTACATCTCTGCCATTCCTACTAAAAAGATGGTAAAATAGATGAGCAGATTTTAAAATTGGAGGCGTAGGAATGGGAAAACGGATTTTATTTTTTATTTTAACGAACATTCTCGTAATGACGACAATCGTCATTGTATGGTCTGTCATTACGCATTTCACAGATATTAGCGGGTCCTTTGAAACAGGAGGATCGGGTCTTGGGATTGATTATGTGTCACTCGGCGTATTTAGTTTACTCGTCGGTTTCATGGGATCGTTTATTTCCCTAGCCATGTCACGTTTTGTAGCTAAAAAAATGATGAACGTAAAAGTTCTCGATCCTGATGGACCGCTCTCTTCACAAGAGCGTGCCGTTGTGGAAAAAGTACATCGTCTTTCTCGTGCAGCTGGTCTTATGCACATGCCGGAAGTGGGGATCTACCAGTCTCCTGAGGTAAATGCCTTTGCCACAGGTCCTTCGAAAAAGCGTTCTCTCGTAGCTGTATCTTCTGGTCTTCTTCAAACGATGGACGACGACGCTGTTGAGGGAGTTATCGCTCACGAGGTGGCTCACGTAGCAAACGGTGATATGGTTACGATGACGTTACTTCAAGGTGTGGTCAACACGTTCGTTGTGTTCTTCTCTCGAATTGCAGCGATTCTTGTATCCCGTCTCGTGCGTTCTGAAATGCAGACCGTTGTACGTTTTGCATCAATCATTATCTTCCAGATTCTATTCTCGATTCTCGGAAGTTTGGTTGTTATGGCTTTCTCACGCTACCGCGAGTTTCATGCAGACCAAGGCGGAGCGGACTTGGCTGGCCGTGATAAGATGGCCCACGCGCTTCGCTCACTTAAGTCATACGTTGATCGTGCAAACGTAAACGACCGCACAGATGATAGTGCAATCCAAACGATGAAAATTAACGGTAAAGGCGGAGTAGCAAAACTATTCTCCTCCCACCCGGATCTTGACGAGCGTATCGCTCGACTCGAAGAAAGATAATTCAAAGAGGGTGTCACCTATACAGGTGGCATCCTCTTTTTGTCGTTTGTGGTGCCTGACACCTCGTGAAATGGTAAACACAGTGCCTGACCCCTGATCATTACTTCACACAGGGTCAGGCACATTCACTTACTAAAAGTAAGTGAATTGTGCTACAATAAAAACATTAAAAGGAGGCGTTTTTTATGGGCAAAATAAAATACGTGCCAAAGTTATCTGAAAGGATAAGTCATCTAGAGTTGTACGTTAAAGATTTGGAGAAATCACGCAACTATTATGAAAAGGTAATTGGACTGACCGTTCTTACGGAACATGAAAATTCACTTGTGTTAAGTGCGGATCATACCAGTCCCCTCATTAAATTGCATGCAAATGATAGAGTTGTGGATCGCCTATCTCGTACAACAGGGCTTTTCCATTTGGCCATTCTACTACCTTCTAGAGCGGAGCTTGGCCATACGTTAAAACATTTACTCGCCTCCGGATATCCTTTGCAAGGAGCATCCGATCATCAATTCAGCGAAGCTGTTTACTTGTCAGATCCAGACGGAAACGGGATTGAGCTATATGCCGATACAGATCCTGAGGTATGGAAACAAGAAGAAAACGGGTGGTATGTAGGCGGCACGTATCCAATGAACGTTGAAGAGATTTTGAATGAAGCTCCACCTAAAGATTGGAACGCTTTGTCACCGAACGCAAAGCTTGGACATATGCACCTTCAAGTAGCAGATTTACAAGAAGCTGAAACCTTTTATGTGGATACACTAGGGTTAGATATCGTGGCTAAAGATGATCGGATGTTGTTTGTTTCAAAAGACGGCTATCATCACCACATCGGTTTGAACACATGGGCAGGTACAAATTTGCCTCGTCCACCAAAAGAGGCGACAGGACTGCGAACCTTCACCATCATTCTTACAAATGAGGAGTTTACATCCGTAAAAGAACATCTCAATCTACGTTCCTATCCATACAACCAAAGAACAAGTGATGAAATTGAACTAGAAGATCCGTCAGGAAACGGAATTCTACTTAAAGAATATTGACAAAGGTTACGAGGCTACCACCTCGTAACCTTTTCTTTTGTCTGTAACCAACCAATTCGCTCATCACTTCACACAGTGACAGACCCTACGCTCATCATTTTACAAATCAATCCTTCTAAAAATCAGTCTTGAGACTGAGAGGATAACGGTCTGCCGCCTGTTTGGGAGGAACGCTGTACGCCTTATGATAGAAGCAGATAACAAAAACGACCAGTGAGGAGGCGGCATAACGTGGATCAACAACCGTTGTTTGAAGTGAGAAACGTATCAAAGACGTACAAAAAAGGGAAGGTGAAAGCAAATGAAGGCATTTCTTTTACAATTAATGAGGGTGAAATCCTTGGACTTCTCGGACCGAATGGAGCCGGCAAATCGACGCTTATTAAGCAAATCGTTGCTCATGTAAAACCGACTGAAGGTGAAGTCATTTACAAAGGAAGAAATGTAGTAGAGCAAAACAAACGAGTGGCTCGTGAGGTGGCGTACTACTCACAAGAGCCCCACGCCTTAACCAGCCTGAAGGTGAGAGAAGCGATTTACTACTCCGGGCGTCTAAGAGGCATGAAAAGAAAGCCGGCATTGGAAGAAACAGCAAAGCTTCTTGAAGAACTGGAACTTACAGAGGTAGCAAACAAACTACTTAAAAACATCTCCGGTGGTCAAAAACGTCTCACAGGAATTGGAACGACGTTAATCGGAGGAGCAGGTGTCTACATTTTTGACGAACCGACGAACGAACTGGATCCCAAAAAGCGCAGGCTAGTGTGGGACCTCATTCAACAAAGAAACCGTAAAGGAGCAACGGTCATTTTGGTGACTCACAACATTCTTGAAGCAGAACAAGTGGTAGACCGAGTCGCCGTCATTAATCACGGACGCCTTCTAGCGATTAATCACGTAACGGAACTTAAAGGTGAGGTTGACCAAAGGCTTAAATGCGAAATCACGACTAACGGGGCTGCGAGTGTAGCTCTCACTGATGAACTTGCGGGGTGGGGGACACTCACACCTTTATCCGACAACCGAAGTCGCCTCCTTATTTCGAAAGAAGGTGCACCCACTTTGCTAAATATTCTTAACAAGTATGAGGAAGTAAAAAGCTATTCAATTGTGCCGCCAAGCTTGGAAGATGTCTATTTTCATATTGATAACGAAGAAAAAAGCCTACAAACACAAAAGGGTGAGGTGAACGAGTATGCAGCAACCGGTGGTTAATACGAGCTATGAAACGTCATCTGTGAAGCAATTTATTGCAGAGGTATGGATTTTGTTTCGTATTCAGTTTTCAATAATTAGGGAACAATGGCCACTCATTTTCATTCTCGCATCCATATTCCCTTTTGCGACGCTCATGTTTTTGCATTTCTTTACGATCAATCCCACAGAAGCCATGATTATCAGGATCATTACTGGGAACATGTTGTTTGCTCTTATTATTATGGGGATGAATGTAATGGCCCAAGAGATATCGTTTCAAAAGCACCAGGGGCACTTCACTTTTTATGCGTCTTTGCCAATCGAAAAAGTGAATTTCATTTTCGCGAACCTACTGAGAGGCATGATTGTAAGCTTTCCTTCTTTTTTCATTATGGCGTTTGTAGGTCAGTGGGTGTATGGTATTACCTTTAGTTTCAGCTTTTGGCTCATCCCGTTTGTCACCCTTACGATCTTAAGCGTCGTCGGGTTAGGTGTTTTCCTCGGCTTTTGGTCACCGAACATGCAGCTGACGAACCTTCTCGTTCAAGGCTTAATGATGATCATTAGCTTCATGACACCGGTGTTAGTGGAGATGTCGCAGCTTCCCATCGTGTTGCAATGGTTCTCTTACTTGGTGCCAACAACGTATGCAGCAGCCGGTTTGCGAGATTTACTAGCCGTTGGATTTACCTACTCTGTAGGGCAAAACATGCTAATGCTTCTTTTATACACCCTTGTCTCGTACACGTTAATTTTGAAAAAAATCCATTGGCGCAAAGAGGGATGACACGATAGAATGAAAAAGACTGGTATTTTTAACCTCAAAATTAGGTGGGGTTGGAAAAGGAGACTAAACCGAGATGAATAAAACAATTGGAATGATCATTTTAGCCATTGGTATTTTATATTTATTAAACAACACTGGGGTTATTGAAGCGAGCTTCGGTCAAATGGTCTCCACCTATTGGCCCCTTATCTTTGTAGTAGTGGGCTTGAAGATTCTATTCGACGGAATCTTCCGTGCTTATCAAGGATTGAAGCGGGATAAATGGGATTTTGGCACAGTCTTCTTTGGACTGATCGTCATTGCGATTGGCGTGATTCTTACAGGAAATCGAGCAGGGTTGTTTTATTATACGTTAGCAGATCTTTGGAGCTGGACTTGGCCGTTAATTATCATCTTTGTAGGGTTTCAACTTTTACGTAGTAACACCTCGTCAGTAAAAGTGGACTTTAGTAAAGACGATGACGACTGGAACGAAGAACACTCTAAGAAACAATCAAAGAAGAAACCCTATAACTCTGAAGACTTCGGTGAATACATCCAACAAACCGTAGAGAAAACCGTCGAAGAGGCCACGAGCTCTTTGTACAACTGGGATGACGAAAAGGTCAAAAAAGAACAAAGAAAGCGGTCGAAAACCAACCAACATAAACATGGTGGAGATTACTCCAACGTGAGGCTCTTCGTTGGTGAGGTCGTGATTGGGAAGAATCCATGGACATTGGAAAACTCCGATATTCGAGCGACCATCGGAAGTGTAGAAGTGGATCTTACAACTGCTGTGTTAAAAGAAGGAGACAATTATCTCGACATTAGCATGTGGATCGGATCGGTTGAGATTACTGTACCAAAAGACATGGCAATCCAAGCCCACGTAGGGGTAAGTTTAGGTGATGCGACCTTGTTTGACGACAATGTCGCAGGTACGGGTCGAAACGCTACCTATACGAGCGAGAACTTTTATGAAGCCGAGCACCGTGTCATTTTAAATGTACGAAACAGCATCGGAAGTGTGGAGGTTATGGCCGTTGACTAAACAACAAGCCACACAAAAAGAAAAAAAACTTCATGGTGTCATATGGGATGGCCTCAGGCTCCAAGCAAAGATCGCAGGTGTTTCTTTTCTTGGAGGATGGGTTATCGCATGGATTTACGGACAATTGTATAGAGGTCCTACAGATGGACCAACGCTTCCGGCCCGGCTATATCAGGTTGCATCAGATGTGGAAGTGGTTCTCCTTGTGTTGGTCATCGGATCGCTTCTTTTTCTGCTTATAAGTTTTGCTTTCTCCTTTTCATATACGAGTGATCTTAAAAAAGGAATTACCCATCTTATTTATCAGCTTAAGCAAGTGCAACGGGGAGCGTTGGATAATCGGATCCAATCGAACCGAGAGGATGAATTGAAGCGTTTGGCCGGTGAACTAAATGACATGACTGCCGGGTATGAAAAACAAATTCGGTCCATGCACAGAGTGTTGAATGAAAATGCGGCTCTTATTGATGAAAAGGAGCGAGCGGCAGGGTTGGAAGAGCGTCGTAAGCTCGCTCGAGATTTACATGACGCGGTAAGTCAGCAGCTTTTTGCGGTATCCATGAGTCTTGGGGCGATACCACGATTGTTAGATACGAATCCACAGCAGGCAAAAGAGCTCGTAAGTCAAGTAGAGGGGATGATTCACGCTTCTCAACAGGAGCTACGCGCTTTGATTATGCATCTTCGCCCCATCACCCTCGAAGGGAAAGGCCTAAAAGAAGCACTAGACGCTTTATTTACTGAACTTTCCGGCAAAAATAACGGAATACGCTTTGAGTGGAAAACAGAAGAGCTTCTTTCTCTTGACCCAGGAATAGAAGACCAACTGTTTCGAGTGATTCAAGAAGCGTTATCCAATATCTTGCGTCACAGTAAAGCCCAACATGTCAGATTTTCAGCTGACCAATCGGATCAAGTGTTGATTATGACCATTAGTGACGATGGGATAGGGTTTGATATGAGTGAGAAAGAGGACAAGAACATGTCATACGGCCTCGCAACCATGAAAGAGCGAATTGAAGAGTTAGGTGGACACTTTTCGTTACTTTCCTATCCATCTAAAGGGACCACAATTAAACTCCGTGTCCCTTTACGTGTACAAAAAGGAGGAGAACAAGGTGAATAAGATCCGCGTGTTAATTGTTGATGATCATGAAATGGTACGAATGGGTCTTCGTACATATTTGCAAACGGAACCAGATATTGACGTAGTCGGAGAAGGGAAAAGTGGACGAGAAGCCGTTGAAAAGGCGAATGAACTTAAGCCTGATGTGATTTTAATGGATTTGTTGATGGACGACATGAACGGTGTGGAAGCAACGAAAGCGTTAGAAGCGCACTCGGCTAAAATAATTGTTTTAACGAGTTACATGGATGATGAAATGCTTTTTCCGGTAATGGAAGCGGGGGCGTTTAGTTACATACTGAAAACGTCAAGCGCTGTGGAAATCGCCAACTGTATTCGCAAAGCATACAAAGGCGAAGCCACGTTTGAAGGGCAAGTCACGCAAAAGATGTTTAATCAAATGCGTCATAAACCGAAGCACGACGAATTAACCCGCAGAGAAAAAGAAGTGCTCGCTCTTATTGGTCAAGGTCTTTCCAATAAAGAAATCGGTGAACGTCTTCATATTGGAATTAAGACAGTAAAAACACATGTGAGTCATATCCTCACGAAGTTGGAATTAGATGACCGAACGCAGGCGGCTATTTATGCGAATAAGCATTCACTGGTGTAACAAGAGGGGCTCCGAAATGTGGGAGCGCCTTCTTTTGTGATGGATACGATCCTGAAGGGCTCAACTTTCATCTAAGTGAAGCGCGCCTATGTACGTTAGGCTATGTCATACTTTGAGTAGTACTCGAGAACGATTCCGAACCATTTCCCTTCTTTTTTGGTCGAATCATGAAGTATGATAGGAGAAAGTCATGAGGACAGGTCGGTGTATATATGGACATTCAATTAACGTCATTTGGAACGATACTTGCACTCATTGTTACAATCGGTCTCATTTTAATTCGGGTAGCACCTGCTTATGCTATGATGGCTGGTGCATTCATAGGAGGCTTGGTAGGCGGGGCTGCACTGACTGAAACGGCGGAAATTATGATTTCAGGTGCCGAGGGGATGACCGGGGTCGTCCTAAGAGTCTTGGCAGCAGGTGTCCTTGCCGGTGTGTTAATTGAATCGGGTGCTGCAAAAAAGATTGCTGAATCAATTCTAAATGGCCTTGGGGAAACAAAAGCGATCGTGGCCGTTTCTTTTGCAACCATGGTCCTTACAGGAGTGGGGGTGTTTATTGGTGTTGCTATTCTCACCATTGCCCCTATCGCCCTCTCGATTGCCAAAAGGACAGGGATGTCAAAAATCGCGATCTTGTTGGCCATTTCTGGTGGAGGAAAAGCAGGAAATATCATCTCTCCAAACCCCAACTCCATCGCAGTGGCAGACTCTTTCCATGTACCCCTTACTTCTGTTATGTTTGCAGGCATCATCCCAGCCATAGCCGGAATTGGTATAACGTATGTGATCGCCAAAAAAATGAAAACAGTAGGAGCAAAGGTAAGTGATCATGAATTGCCAACACCAATTGAAGGGGACTCACCCACATTGGCTCAATCCCTTAGCGGTCCTGTTGTGGCTATCTTTTTGCTTCTTTTACAGCCACTAGCAGGCATTACAATTGATCCTATATTTGCTCTGCCAATTGGGGGCATTATAGGTGCTCTTGCCATGGGGAAGGGAAGTCACATCAATTTTTTTGTGAAATCTGGATTGGAGAAAATGGCGCCTGTGGCGATTTTGCTAATTGGAACTGGAACACTTGCCGGAGTCATTGCCAATTCTGTTGTAATTGTACATATATTAAATGCCATTGATGCCTTGAACATGCCCTCCTATTTCCTAGCCCCTATATCAGGAATTACGATGAGTGGCGCGACTGGTTCAACAGCGGCCGGCACAGCGGTTGCAGGGCAAGTGTTTGCTCCAACAATGCTAGAGGCCGGTATTCCCGCGTTGGCAGCAGCGGCAATGGTAAACTCGGGAGCAACGGTGCTCGACCATTTACCTCACGGAACCTATTTCCACGTAACGAGAGCAAGTGTCAATATGTCCATGAGAGAACGATTTAAAATCCTTCCTCACGAGACTGCAATCGGGATGATTATAGCACTTGTTTCCACTTTGATATTCGGAGTATTTGGCTTTTTATTGTTCTAAAATCCATATGAAAAAACAAATCCCCCTGTTTGTGTGCATACACTTTACGCAGGGGGTGTTTTTGTGGGATTAAAGTGCGATATTACAACATATTCGTCCTTTCATAAAAAAGCAAAGAATGTCTATAGAGAGGAAGCCTTTAAGCTGCAAGCTGACATGATCTCTGAGCCATTGCTTCGTCATTTTAAAGACGTGCCACTTTTAGAGTGGCACCACTATCTACTTGCACAAGGGTTGCGAAAACCATCGGGAAACTGGGAGAAATTCGGAGTGGTTCTCCATAAAAGAGGGTACATCAAAGAATTGCAAAAATACTATCTCCAATTAAAAAAACGTTGGGCCGGACCCGACTTGCCGGTTTTTCTTTTGCCAATCGACCTTACAAACGAAGAATTGATGGAACGGTTGGCCGGAAAAAACGGTGTGACCTTTACAAAGTTGATTGTCCTCTTTATAAGTGAAGATTTGTCACTAGAATCAATGAAAGCTCTTTTGACACACGAGTACAACCATGCGTGCCGCCTTTTTCATCAGAAAAATAACGAAGAGACAGTCACGCTATTAGAGTCGATGGTCATGGAGGGTCTTGCCGAAGCATCAGTGAACAAGCATCTTGGGAAAAAGGAGTTGGCTCCGTGGACAAAAACCTTATCTAAGGATGTTTGTGCCGATTGGTGGAAAGAGGTATTGTCATATAAAAAAGACGTGAAAGGGCGGAAGTTCCACGAGCATTGGATGTTTGGCGGGAGAGACATGCCGAAAATGATTGGCTATGTGACCGGATTTTTTATCGTCGATGATTATCTTAATAGAAATCCGCCTGAAAGCGAAAGGGAATGGCTAAAAAAAGAGGCAAGCGACTGGTTAAAGGGCTCAGGCTGGGGTGAATGATACTGAAAGGAAGAGGGGGAGATTATTTTGGCTTTTGGGCTCATATCATTCCTTCTGTTCGTGACCTGAAGGAAAGACGAACGTGAACTTTTACTTATATGTAGGTATCTGTTTGGCCGCAGCCACATTCTTGTATTTTATAACATTGACCATACTCACTGATGGACACATTTTTATGAATTAAAAAGAAGCGAAACTCATGATGAGTCGCTTCTTTTTTTGTGAAAGGCTTTTAAATTTGTCAACCGGGCTTCAATCGTATCGATTTCATCTTTAAACAGGTGCAAGTTCAACCTTTTTACTACAGCAAAGAATTCTTCTGCTCCTGTTAAAATAGCTTGAACTCCTTGATCAAAAGGAAACGCCCATTCTTTTATCACGACTTGGTTGTGATGAACCGATATAACCAACTTTTGATTGACCTCTTTCAGACAAAAGTCGATCGGCTGGTAAACAAAAGGGGTCTGTACATCTTCATCTAGATGTTCAAGACCATGAAGAAGCCCTAGCCATATATGGTCTATGCTATCTTCATACGGACTTCCAAATGCGGTTTGACCTGAATCTTGAATCTCCACAAATCCCGGAAATACCGGTTCAGTTACGTTGATGTGCTCAGCTAATGATGGAATATCCGCACATGAAATCATGAATTTTTTCTTTTTATGCATAAAAGTGAAGTAGCTTTTCACTTCAATCACGGCTATCACCTCTTACGATTGATGTTCTCCAAGCCCCCACCCAGATGGGTACATTGTGATGATTTTGCCTCCTTTAATAACGAGGCGAACAGAGCCTTGATTTACATTACCATATACGACAGTACCGTTACTTGTAAATCCGTAGTTCGCAATTTGAGTGCGATTTTGTGCAACGATATCAGCGATGATGGTTTCGTAATTGCCTAATGATCGGCCAGGGTTAAAGAACGATTGTACCGGAGTTGGGTTACCGATAAAGTGTTCGGGAGCGTGTCGAGCCAACACATGAGTCATTCCATATGTAGAACAACTGCCAAAATCGAGATCGACACTTCGGTGGTCTATGGGATAGCTTGCAATTGTTTGAGAGGAAGAGGTATTAGGAAGGCGGAAAAATCCTTGGGTTGCATTGTTTACTTGACCGCATGAGCGATTGGTAAAGGATTGGCCTGTTTGGTTATACTCGATGGAATTTGAATAAATTTTCCAATCAAAGGTATTCGCTTCAATGTCCGATACAGGCAGGGCGACAAAGATCATCATAAAGGCAAAAAAGGTAATCAACAAGCGTTTTGTGAATGGATACATGTTTTTCTCTCCTTTTAAATAAATGTCAATTTGAACTCTTTAAATATAGCAAACTTTGAAAATAATGAAAGTTAAGAAAAAACAAAGGATATGAACATAGTAGAGAAAGAGGTAAGAAGTCACATCATAAAAATAATAAAAAAGATACACGATGTGGGGAATGTTGGGATACTCTATGTTTAAAGACCCGAATAGCATTTGTAGAAGTGATAAAGGTTTTGATGAAGGACCGTTGATATACTTGCATCCAAGGAAGAATGAGATTTATTTTTCTAGTCAAATGGGCCCTTTTTCAAATTATGTATAAAAAGATCAAGCTAAAAGGACACAGGTAGTATTGTCTATGACTTAGCTTTTCTACAAGGGAATTTATTCGAAGTGATTGATAACCGGTGAATAAAAATCACTAGGATGGCTAAAAGGCGGGATATTCGAATGGCCGACAGACTTAAAAAGCAGATTATTTCCGTTCACATTCTTCTCGTGCTAATGTGAGAGAGTGAGTGAACCGCTCAACACATGATGGTAAAGGAGAGGTGTCTAATGGAAAACGTAAAAGACAAGGTTGTCGTTATTACTGGAGCAAGTAGCGGAATAGGTGAGGCCATCGCTTTAAAATCAGCAGAAGCGGGGGCGAAAGTGGTACTCGCTGCTCGTAGGACGGACAAGCTAGAACAATTGTCATCTCGAATCAAGTCAGAAACCGGACAAGAGTCTCTCGTTGTAAAAACGGATGTGACGAACAAAGGGGACGTTGAGCAACTCGTTGAGAAAGCAAAAGCGGAATTCGGAGCTGTTGATGTTTTAATTAATAATGCCGGTGTTATGCAATTGTCATTTATGAAAAATGATAAAGTAGACGAATGGGAAAGAATGGTCGATGTTAATATAAAAGGGGTATTGTTTGGTATTCATGCTGCTCTTCCTTCCATGCTTGAGCAAGGTGGCGGACAGGTCATAAACGTCTCGAGCGTGGCCGGTCACGAAGTGTTCCCATCCAGTGCTGTTTACAGTGCAACAAAATACGCCGTACGAGCCCTGTCAATGGGAATGGAAAAAGAGCTCTCAAAAGCCGGTGTGAGAGTGACGAATATTTCTCCTGGAGCAGTGGAATCGGAGCTCACAGAGCACATTACGGATGAAGATGTACTTGGTATGTTTAAAGATCGAGAAATGAAGAAGCTAAAGGCAGAAGACATTGCCAATGCGGTCGTTTACGCGATTGGTCAACCATCAACTGTGAATGTGAACGAAGTCGTTGTGAGGCCGATGCAATCATAATGAATAAAAAAACGAGCAGGGAAGGCATTCTCTGCTCGTTTTTTAGTTGTTCGTATTAAGCCGTAAGAAAGCATGTACAAGCCGTAAATAAAAGAAGTTGTATGGAAAAGAATGAAACGGTAGCTGTGAATACCTGACATTTATCCGTTAAAGCCGTCATCCAAGCCGTTAAATTTTAATCATCTTCCACAAATTAAACCTACCCCTCCATCAACACAAAATATTTAACTTTGTCGTTCAAGTTACATAATCCTTGTAGTCGAAACTCATCTGTATAATCAATCAATGAAAGTCGGCGTGCGTAATCGGATATAGCATCCTCCAATGATGCTTCAATTCTTTGCACGGAGTTAAAAACAGTGACAGGATCTAAATTGAAGGCCTCAGCGGCTTGGTATATAGGAGATTGTTGTTGAAGGAGCTGAACATAATGATTTTCATTTATGGCTTCGTCAGCGAGTGATAACTCTGCATTTTCCACAAATCGAAACAAGCTCCGGTCTGGCTCAGGTAATTGAGAGATACACCTGGCTCGAGCGTATTCATATCGTCGTTCGCTCATTGTATAACATCCCCTTATCAAAATTTCTGGTTTAAATCGTAATAGTTACGTTTTATAATAGTATTTAATCACATTCCATTCAAACTTGTAAAGGGGATATTTATGATCTTATCTGACCAAGGGATAAAACAGTATATGCAAGAAAAAGGGTTAATCATAACCCCATTAATGGAGGGTCAAATTCAGCCTGCATCCGTTGACTTAACGTTAGGTACAAACTTTAGGAAAATACATGAACATGGAGGGCCTATTACTCTTGAGGAGTCAGCACATGAGGTCTCATTCGAGAGTAAGCGGGTGACGATTCCTCCACAAACCTTTCTATTAGCCACAACAGAACAACGAGTCTCACTACCAAACGATCTATCCGCTTTTGTAGAAGGGAGGAGCAGTATTGGAAGAATGGGGTTATTTATTCAAAATGCTGGATGGGTGGATCCAGGCTTTAAAGGTGAAATAACGTTGGAACTGTTTAATGCAAATCATGTTCCAATTGAAATTGTATCAGGAAGGCGCATATGCCAGCTCGTGTTTGCGAAGATGGATCGGCCTTGTATAAAACCGTATCAAGGTAAGTACCAGCACCAAACAGGTGCAGTTGGAAGCTTGATTTATAAAGATCATGAAATAAAGTAAAATAAGAACACCCCTTTGACAAAACGTAATGATTACGATATATTTAGGCTGTAAATCGTAATGATTACGAAGTGACACAAGTGTCCATAAAAAAGCAGGTGAAAGAAAATTGGCTAAAAGGATTCCGGTTTCAATTTTGACAGGTTTTCTCGGCTCAGGAAAAACTACATTGGTAAATGAGATTTTGTCGACGAAACAAGAAGAACGCATTGCAGTGATTGTAAATGAATTTGGGAAGGTCGGTATTGATCAACAGCTGGTAATCGGGACTGAGGAAGATATTTTTGAGCTCAATAACGGGTGCTTGTGTTGTAAAGTACGAACAGACCTAATCAATACTCTATATGCTCTTATTCAAGCGGTGGAAGAGAAGGGGCATACTCCTTTTGACCGTGTGCTCATTGAAACGTCAGGGTTAGCGGAGCCCGCTCCAATTGCCCAATCTTTTTTTGTGGATCCTGAATTGTCAGAGGTCTATCACTTGGACACGATTGTAACCGTCATTGACAGTTATCACTTTCTTAAACATGTTCAAAGTCATGAAGAAGTAAGGAAGCAAGTAGCTTTTGCCGATCAATTTATCCTTAACAAAACCGATCTTGTTTCAAAAGTTACGATGGATCAAGTTAAGAAGAAGCTAAATGCGATGAATCCCGAAGCTCAGATTCAAACCACTCTTTACAGTAAAGCAGACTTGAGGCCACTGTTTAATCATTTTTCTTTCGATATGGGTGAAAAACGATTAAGTAAAAAGATGAACGTAGATGTAGCACACAGTCACGATGAGGACATTTCTTCCATTCTTTTAAAAAGTGAAAATGACATGGACTTGCAGGCCTTCGAGCAGTGGTTTAATCGTATCGTGGATGAAAAAGGTGAGCAAATGTACCGGTATAAAGGAATTCTCTCAATCGAAGGATTTCCAAAGCGTGTCGTGTTTCAAGGTGTTCACATGCTTTTTGGCGGTGTAGTGGGTTCACCTTGGAAAACGGGAGAAAGTCGTATTAGCGAATTTGTGATTATCGGTAAAGATCTTGACTATGATTGGTTTCAATCCCAGTTCATTTTTTGTGAATCAAAAAAAATAAACATTCAATAGGAGGAAGATGACATGGCTAAAAAAGCAATGGTTGAGCGTCAAAAGAAACGTGAAAAATTAGTTGAAAAGTATGCAGAAAAAAGAAGAGAGTTAAAGGAAAAAGGTGATTATGCTGCTTTAGCAAAGTTACCCCGCAACTCTTCTGCTACTCGGCTGAATAATCGTTGTCGAGTAAACGGAAGACCAAGAGGATATCTGCGAAAATTCGAAATGTCTCGTATTGCATTTAGGGAACTGGCCCATAAAGGCCAAATACCAGGTGTGAAAAAATCAAGTTGGTAAGTACGGTTCCCCCCTCTATATCGATTTTTTGGCTGAGTGTTTTTAACACTCAGCTCTCTTTTTCATAAAGGGAGGTTAATAACGATGCTAGATGACTTGTATCGAAAGCTTATTATGGATCACGCCAAATCAAAACGAAATTTCAGAAAAGGTCAAGGAAGTCATGTGCATTATAAAAATCCTACATGTGGTGATGTGATGACATTATATTGGATACTAAATGAGTTTGATGAAGTGGAGGATGTGAGTTTTATTGGAGAAGGTTGTAGCATCAGTATGGCTTCGTGTTCAATGATGACTGAAATGATCAAAGGAAAACGTGTTGAGGAAATTCAAAGTATGAGAAAGGGGATGGAACAGCTGATCCGTAAAGGTGAGCAACCAAATGTGGATTTAGGGGATGCTCTCTCCCTTGAAGGGGTCCACAAACTGAAAGCTCGTCACAACTGTGCCCTTATGCCGTGGCAAGCATTAGACCGGGCTTTTTTAATGGATGAAGAGCGAAGACATAGAACCGAAAATAGGGTGAATGGGGAGTGATGAGAACAATGAAAAAGATTCCTGTAACCGTTCTTAGTGGATATCTTGGTGCGGGAAAAACGACCATGTTAAATCATATTTTGAATAATCGGGAACACCTACGAGTAGCGGTAATTGTAAACGATATGAGTGAGATTAATGTGGACGCAGACTTAATTGAAAATGGTGGATTTAAACGTACCGAAGAAAAGCTCGTAGAAATGTCGAATGGTTGTATTTGCTGCACCCTTCGTGAAGATTTGCTCGTTGAAGTTGAATCACTAGTGAAACAAGGAGATATTGATCATATTGTAATCGAATCAACTGGAATTAGTGAACCGATACCGGTGGCTCAGACATTTTCATATATAGACGAAGAAACAGGTATTGATCTGACTCGTTTTTGTTATCTGAATAATATGGTTACCGTCGTTGATACGTACCGGTTTTGGGATGACTTTAGGTCAGGAGAAACGTTACTCGATCGAGCGGAAGCCCTTGGTGAAGATGACCGTCGTGAAGTGGTAGATTTATTAATTGACCAAATTGAGTTTTGTAATCTATTAATTATGAATAAAGTAGATATGGTAAACGAAGGGCAAGTAAATGAATTGGAAAAGGTCCTTCGTACACTTCAACCTGATGCAGAATTGATAAAAACAAATTACGGAGAAGTTGATGTTAGTGAATTGTTAAATGCTACTCGGTTTGATTTTGAAAAAGCAAGCCAATCCGCCGGATGGATTCGAGAGATTGAAGCACCTGAACACACCCCAGAAACCGAGGAATACGGCATTTCTAGCTTTGTTTACCGTAGAAGGCTACCATTTCACTCTTTAAGGTTAGCCACATGGCTTAACAAAAAGCACCCTCAAGTTGTTAGGGCTAAGGGAGTCATTTGGTGTGCTACTCATAACCAGTATGCATTAATGTTATCCCAAGCCGGACCTTCCATTTCCATAAATCCCGTTGCTTATTGGGTAGCTACATTAAAACAATCAGAACAACAGGAGTATTTGAAAGGTAATGAAATATTACGTCAAGAATGGGATCCCGAATTTGGGGACAGAAAGATTGAATTAGTCGTTATTGGTATCGACCTTGAACGGAAGAAGATTGCAGCCGAGCTGGACAAATGTCTTTTAACCCCGGATGAATTCGTATCCGATTGGAGTGAATTGCCGAACCCGTTTGAAGAAGAGAAAGTAGAGAGGTAACAGATTTAAAAAATATATGAAGCAACTGAGACGAGGAAACCGCAGTTTTCAGATTCTTTAACGTAAGTCTAAAAAGTATAATAAGGCCATTTTTCCCCGTTTTGTTAAAGAGATAAGGGGTAATGGAAACATGAATACATGAATACATGAATACGACTAATCTTAGGAGGATGATGATGTCAGACGACGTGTTGTACAAAAAATCATCGATCGGTAGATTGGAAGAGTTGAAAAACCTTGCCCCTGAGTCATATGAAGCGTATTTAAATGTGAATAACAAAGCATTAGCTTCAGAGACGTTGACAGCGAAGCAAAAAGAGTTGATTGCGGTTGCGGTTGCCCATACGACAGGCTGTGCTTATTGTATTGAACTCCACATTGCGAATGTGAAAGAGCAAGAAGCATCAAAAGAAGAAGTGACAGAAGCGATCATGGTAGCAACCACGCTAAAAGCAGGTGCTGCACTGGCACACAGTGTAAACAGTTTGAATGCTTATGACGAAAAAGGACAAGACGAACTTTATAAAGGTGCCTATTTCGAACGATTAAGGGAGTTTGCTGATATCAACGGAGAATCGGTTCAGGCGTTTATGGCATTTGATAAGCAAGTGATGGATGAAGGGCGACTTACTGTAAAAGAAAAAGAGCTTGTAGCGGTCGCTGTTGCTCATACCACAGGGTGTGCCTACTGTATCCATGTCCACACTAAAGGGGCGAAAAAAGCAGGCGCTTCTTTTAAGGAAATCTCGGAAGCGATCATGGTAGCCACGACTTTAAACGCAGGATCAGCACTCGCTCACGGTATTAATGCGTTAAATGCATACGATCGATAAGTAAAAAGAACCCTAAGGAGCTCATCCTTTTAGGGTTCTTTTTGTTTCACCACATTTGTATCCTACATATCAACACACAGGTTTTTCCACTCTTACCCTAGTCCGTCTCTTCGATCAGTCTCATAGACTAATCATAGACTAGAAAGGAGGCTATGATTGTGGGTATATGTGTACACGGTCCAGTAATTGTACCTGGTGTAGAGAAAGCTCAAGATATTTTTGGAGCGGTTCGTTATCGTAACTTTAGTGATGGTTCAGGATTAGATATGTTCCTTTCAAACAATATTGCTAACTTGGCATTTCCTCCACCTGCAAGGGCGCAAGCCAATGTTACATGGGTAGAAAACAACCCTTTCCTTTTTTCGTATAATGCTCAAACCGGCATTTTAACGTCTACAGTAAACGGGGTTACAATCAATTTTCAAACACTAGTAAACCAAAGCTTTGATGTGGTTCAGATCTTCATTCGGGATCGATCTCCTGAAGGTAGTGAAGTCTTTGTAACTAATTTAACGTTAAATGGTACTTCACTTCCGGGAATATTTCCGGGAGCAACAAACGAGCTTCAATATGACATTTTATGTGATTTAGCCAATGAGGAGGGTGGCTTTACATTAGAAGGAAATTTGTTCTTAATTGGACCTCAAAACCCTTCACAAGAGGCGAGTCGTTTTGAAATTTTGGTGGCGGACAATTATTTTACACAGTTACAATAATAGAAAGGAGATGTACAATGGGAATAATCCCTTTTCGTACAATTGCTTATATATCCAATGTCGGGGATGATACGATATCGGTTTATGACATAACCACGAATAGTTTGATAACAACAATAACCGGGTTTGATTCAGTTAATGCGATTACCATTACACCTGATGGACAATTTGTGTATGTATCAAACTTTGGAGAAGCAGCAATTTCTAAAATTGATACGACAACAAACCAGGTTGTGGAAACCATATCTGTAGGAAATACGCCTCGAGATATAGCGATAACATCAGATTCGTCTCGATTACTGGTAGCAATTGAGACGGACAATGAGGCCAACATGGTGTCGGTCAATTCAAATGCTCTTATGAATACTTTTCCAACTGGGCAAGAACCGTATGGAGTTGGAATTTCACCTGATGATACGGTTGCCTATGTGACCTCTTTAGTTGATGATACTGTAACCGTAATTGACCTAGTGAATGACACTGTAGTTGGCACGATTAATGTAGGAGCAAACCCTTATCGTGTAATTTTTACTCCTGATGGTTCAAAAGCGTATGTAGGGTTATTTGATGGAGGGGCAGTTGATGTGATTGATACAGCATCATCTACTGTGATTGGAACGATTCCGGTAGGTGATCGACCGTTCGGGCTTTCCATTACTCCAGATGGTATAAGATTATTCGTATCGAATACAAACAGTGGGACAGTCTCAGTTGTAAACACGTTAACGGATACAGTCATAAATACAATTACAGTCGGAAACGTGCCAGGAGGAATTGCCATTACGCCGAACGGTTCGAGAGCTTACGTAACCAATGTGGGAGATGATACGATGAGTGTGATCGATACCGTAAGTCTTGAAGTCATTGAAACCATTTCAATCGGAAATTTACCGTTAGATATTACTATAGGAAACGTAACGAATGTATAAGGAAAAGAGACTTCTAAGATTGTAGAAGTCTCTTTTGTTATTTAAAATTAGGGGGTCTCTTTTTCGTACAAAACAACCCCATGTCCATCAATGATCTGAACCAAATCGCTGTTGATTAACCCTTCATAATGAAGGATGTGGAAATAATATGGAAGAGGGAGAATATCATTTAACTGATGTTGAACGTCTTGAATAATATTTCGATTTACTTCTTCTCCAAACACAGCCAGCTCAACGGCAGTTTCCCTTTTGTATGATCCCTGCGCCCTGTTGCCATATAACGTCACTTTCTCAATTCGACCATCCCTCTTAAACGTCTTCTCCATATAATTAAAGTCTCGTTCCGTTAATCCGAAGCGAGACTGACTACGGTTCAGCTTATGAAAAAGAAAAGTGAGCTCCGGCAGAAAGTCATGCTGAAAAAATTGGACGACTTCTTTGGCGTGGTTCTTATCAAAAGGGCTACCAATTGATCGCTTGGAAGAAGCCTCCATCCAAACGTGCCCATTATGGATTATGTCGTGTTGAAATGCCTTTTTTATCGTGTGTCGATCGTTCTTTGCCGTATAACCTTGGGATTCCAAGTACTCTTGAATGATCATTACGCATAGAGTAAATGCCGTATCAAAAAGATAAACAATGCCTGCTCGTTCCAAGTCATTATCGATTTCTTTTGATGCGTAATTTTCTAATAACTGATACACTTTTTGAAATTCCTCTAGTTTTTCCTTCCATGGTAACTCTCTATGACGATTGCCGCTCATAAAAATCCCTCCTAACTCATCAGTCCCTTACGTACTGGAAAAAACGTTGTTATGATACACTATGAGAGTAGGTGTCATGTCATGTCTTAAGAAAAGAAGGTTAATAATGGAATTCATAACCGAGAAAGTGATATTGATCTCTTTTTTCATTCTTGTGATTCATTGTATTGAAACATTGGCATATGCGGTAAGAATATCAGGAGCACGTGTAAAAATGATCGCAACCGCTCTTTCTCTTTTTAATTTAATGGTTATCGTATCTCGGACAGCGAATATGATGCAGCAACCTTTTACAGGAAGCTTGATTGATACAGCTCCGCAAGACCAGCCTATGCAAGTTGTGGAAGCTCAATTTCGTTTTCTCATAGGGGCATCTTCAATAGGAACAATTGTCGGTATTCTGTTGTTGCCGACCTTTATTGCCATCTTCTCAAGAGCGATTATTCATTTAGGAGAAGCTAAAGGATCCATCCCGATTCTCTTAAAAAAAGCGCTCACACCTTCATACATAAAACGTATCTTAACAAAGATTCGTATTCCAAAAATTTTATACTTAAAAGGTTTAACATTTCAGGACTTTCCTTTAAAACTATTCCTTTTAAATATGGTGATCACCGCCATCTATACAATCGGTGTATTGTCAGCTCTATATGCGGCGCTAATTGCTCCTGAAAGGGCCTCTACAGCTATCATGGCCTCAGGCTTAATCAACGGCATTGCAACAGTGCTCCTTATCATCTTTGTGGATCCGAAGATATCCATCCTTGCCGATCGTGTGATTAATCAAAAAGGGAGTTATTTATCATTAAAAGCCATGTCGATTTTAATGGTCTCATCCAGGCTTTTAGGGACCATTCTTGCACAAATTTTGTTTATTCCAGGAGCGCACTATATCGCTTGGTTGACAACCTATATTGTTTAAGGAGAGATGGAATTGGAACAGTTTAAAAAGGGGATCGAATTAAGAAACGAAGGCCATGTGGAAGAGTCGGCGGAGCTTTTAGAACAGCTGGTCCAACTAGATCCTAATAACGGGTACTTATATTACGAGTGTGCAGCAAGCTTTGATGCCTTAGGAGATGAGCGGAAGGCTATTCCTTATTACGAAAAAGCAATAAAACTTGGGTTGGAGCCTGAAGTATTAGTTAAAGCTTATACAAATGCAGGGAGTTCCTATCGGGCCAATGGCCATTATGATAGAGCGAAGACCATATTTGAAGAAGGAAGGAACCGTTTCCCCGAGAATCAGGCATTGAATATGTTTTATGCGATGGTCCTTTATAATTTAAATGAACACAGCCACGCAATGGAAGTCCTATTAAACGTAGTTATAAAGACAAGCAGTGATAATCATGTACGAGACTATGAAAAGGCCATATCCTTTTACAGAGATAAACTAGACAAAACATGGTAGGAAGGTTGTACCTCGATGAATGATCAAACAGAATTAGTTCACTACAGCCCGGATTATTTATTTCAACTTATGAACTTTCACCTTCCGAGAGAGCAGGCGAAGTATACATCTTTACCAAAAGATGCTTTACAAGTATCAAAGGGGCAGCACCGAATCGTCATTCTTTCTAACAAAGATCCTGCAGGTTTTTTTATTCTAACCCGAACAGAAAAGGTCAAACGCTTTACAGAAAACCCGTGCGCCATGCTTCTGACGTCTTTGTCCATTAACGAACCTTTTCAACGTAAAGGTATTGCATCTGCTGGCATGCACCAGTTGAAAAAGTTTATCAAAAGAGAGTTTCCTGCTTGTGACGAGGTAGTCCTATCTGTTAACAAGAAAAATCAAGCGGCTCAACAGTTATATGAGAAAGTGGGTTTTAAAAAAACAGGGAAAACGATAACAGGTCCTGTAGGAGAACAGTATATTTTACAACAGTTGCTATAGTCCAAGCATCTCGTAGGTACGTTCATACACTGATAGAAAAGATTAGTATGGAGGTATCTTATGGGGAAGAAGACAGACAAACTTACAAAATATGAACTTTTAAAGCAACATCCTCAATTAGCACCATACTTACCACATACACAGGTTCTGAACTATAAATCCTATCGACGTCTATTGAAAAGCTATAGCATCGTTGTAATCAAGCCAACCAAAGGGCGACGAGGAAACGGTGTTTTAAAAGTCTCATCATTACCAGAAGGCGGTTACGAAATCCATGTAGGACAATCAACAACCGTAAAAGAAGGATTAAGGCAATCCTATGATTACTTGGTGGACCACGTATTAAAAGACAAAAAAGTTTACATTGTTCAACAATATATCCACCTTCAGAAGATCAACGGATCCCCCTTTGATGTTAGAGTAATGGTTCAACGAAAAAAGAAATCATCCAAATGGGTGGTGACCGGAATCGCAGTTAAAGTAGCTGCAAAAAAATACTTTATAACAAATGTAGCAAGCGACGTACTCTCATTAGAAGATGCTTATGTAAAACTCAACGTAAGTACAAAGAATAGATTGTTGATACAACATCTCATGTCACAGATCTCTCTAACAACCGCATCTTATTTAAGACCCCATTATCCGAAGCGTCGACGGTTAGGCCTTGATATTGGAATTGACGAGAAGGGGAATTTGTGGATTATTGAGGTAAATACACGAGGTACGATCCTTATGTTTCAGTATTTAAGGGACCATGAGGTGATTAGTCGTATTAAAGAATATAAGGATGGATAAATGTCAAATACCGAATGGGATCTGTTTATCCCATTCGGTTATTTTTCATAAATGAAACGCCTTCCAAAATGAGCCTTTTGTATCAATCACGTCCATGATGTCTTCGAATGGAATGGTGAAAGAAGGAAACCCTGCCGCATATGGTGCAATTTCATAAGGAGTAAAATATAAAACCAAAGCGTTCTCGGTTACATAGAAGGGTTGATCCTCCCGTATTTCTTCATATGCGTTTGGAAAGTAATACCCATCCTCTGAGTCTTCAATCTCCTTTCCAACAATCTCACTTAATATAGTAATGTAATCACTTCCAGGCTTGAATAAATCTTCAAGGGTATAAATCTCACCTGTCAAGATATTAATCGGAACATTTATTTTTGTAGGCATGCCGTGAGCAGCACCGAACGGATAGTTGTAGCCTACTAGCTCCAATACAAGAAGGTCTTTTTTAAAGAACTTCACACTGAAGTCACCTGTATAGGAATAATCAAACT
Organism: Alteribacter aurantiacus DSM 18675; assembly: GCF_000429705.1. Classification (GTDB taxonomy): domain Bacteria; phylum Bacillota; class Bacilli; order Bacillales; family Salisediminibacteriaceae; genus Alteribacter; species Alteribacter aurantiacus. The sequence goes on along the minus strand of NZ_KE386941.1, from coordinate 1,581,747 downwards.
GAACGCCAGTAGGAATTGGTTTAACTTCAGATTTCTCTCTTAATACTTGATTAACACGGGTTTGGGCAACAGCATCTGTCATCCCTCTTAATTGTGGGTAGTAGACAAGATAATCTTTGTTCGGTCGGTATTTTACTTGTTGAATATAAATGGAATTAGTAAGGGGGATCTGGGTATTTTCTGACCACACTAGCTTACCGTTTCTATCATAATAGGTGAGTCGCTGGTCTACAAAAGCTTTCACTAGCTCCCTTTCAAGGGTTAGCGTACCGATTCCATCGATATTTGGGAGGTTTGGTGCAAGAATACCATTTGTAGTAATAAAAAAGGTGCGAATCCCTTGTGTAACAGAGCTGTAGCCCTCTTGGTAATCATTCACCGTATTGTAAAAAAAGTCCGTCAACATCTCGCCTGTTTGGGAATTTGCAATTCCATAGTAGGAGCCTAGAAATGGCCCTGTCGGATCAATGGCGATACCAACTGCTGCCCTGTCTTCTCCTAAGAGTCGGATGTCATTGTAAACAGCGGGAATAATGAACGATCCCTTACGGTCAATCAAACCGTATTTATTTTGAACGGAATTAGACATATTTACAATGGCTCTTCCACCTTCAAAGGGTAGTGCCATTTGATATCGGGGTTCAAGAACAACTTGCCCTCTTACATCTACATATCCGAAGGGATCAGAAAAGGTTTCTTTAAAAGGAAGAAGTCCATTTCCTAAACCATTCATTTGAGCATAAGGGAACGTTTGAATGTCGTTGCCCTCTTTGTCGATCAAAGCATAGAGGTTATCTTCTTTTTGCACGAGAGCCAAACCGTTATCGGTAAAGTCAAACGCATAACGGTATTGTGCAGGAATTACGGGCACTACGTCTCGGTTTAAATAGCCGTAAACAGATGTGCTGTTACTGGTTTCTAAAAATACAGCACGTTCACCGACATAAGGGCTGATAAAATCGTAAGGCTTTTGTGTTAGTACGTTCCCCTCTTCATCAATGACCTGGGAGCCACCGGTTTCCTCCATCACGATTGCACGACCTTCTGTAAAGGGAAAGATGGAACTATACTCTGGTGCGACCACATATATTCCTTCTCTATTAATAATCCCGGTTCCTGACATTGTAGCGACGATGGCTAAATCGTTATCTTGAAAATCATTGGCAAAGTCGAATTGGGGAGAAAAGACAAAATTACCTTGATCATTAATATAGCCCCATTGTCTTCCGTTTGTCGTGTTTAATGAAGCTGGATATAAATTGGCCATGATTTAAAACTCCCTGCTCGTTTTTCTTATTTTATGGGCTTAAAAGAGAGAAGTGCTTGGGTTAAGGGAATTTTTTACCGGTATTTGCTACAATAATAAGTGAGATGCAGAGGAGGAAGAGTGAATGTTGAATTTTTACAGCACATTATCGTCTGAGGTATATAGCTTGGATAAGCCAATCGGTCATTCGTTTGGTGATGTGGAGTATTATACGGAGCGGCTGAGCAAATCGAAGGGCCCCATTTTGGAGCCGGCTGTTGGAACGGGAAGAATCCTTATTCCTTTGCTCGAAAAGGGCTTTCAAGTAGATGGTTTTGATTTATCTGAAGAGATGTTAGCGATATGCAGAAGAAATCTTGAGGAGCGTAACCTAAGTGCGACGCTTTTTAAAGGTGAAATGGAATCGTATCAATCGAATAAGAAATACGGTGCAGTTATTATTCCAACAGGTAGCTTTTTACTTCTTCACGAACGGGAAAAGTCCATCAAGGCCTTAACGAATTTTTATGACCACCTTGAAGAGGGAGGGCGCTTGATAGTTGATTTATTTTTACCGAGTGACCTTCATGTAGGTCACGTATCTACTAGAACATGGGAGAAATTCAACGGAGACGTTATTACATTGGAAACGAAGACAATTGAGGTTGACCGGATTAATCAATACTTCATATCCCTAAATCGATATGAATTATGGCAAAAAGGTCGTCTTGAGTTAACAGAATTAGAACAATTTTGTCTTCGTTGGTACGGTGTAGAAGAATTTATTCTTCTTCTTAAGGAGATTGGTTTTACTAGCGTCGTTCTCTCGTCGGACTATGAATATGGTAAATTCCCTGAAAAGGATACTCAATCGATTACATATGAAGCAATAAAAGGAGGAGAGTAGCAAATGATTGTTTTCGGTGAGAAAAAACGCGGAGTCTCATACAAAAGAAGACCTGCAGCTTATGGCATCATCTTCAATGAGTCAAAAGATAAATTGGCCGTTCTCCATACTAGTGATTTGAAGTACTTTCTACCTGGTGGAGGTATTGAAGAGAATGAAAATGACCAAGATTGCTTAAAGCGGGAGATGATCGAAGAGCTTGGGATAACTGTGAAAGTGGGAGCATGTGTAGGACATGCAGAGAGGTACTTTTATTCAACAAGCGAGTTTGTTTATTATTTGAGTGAAGGCCATTTCTATCTTTGCGAAGTCGGTGAAAAAGTAGCCGAACCTTCTGAAGAAGACCATAACCTCGCGTGGCTATCCCCTGATGAAGCCATTGCCAAACTGTTTCACGAGCACCAAGCATGGGCGGTAAAAGAGGCAACAGAAAGCGTAGTTGGTTAAAGTGGCTTCGTTCACAAATAGTAGTGATTGATATGATGAAATCTGGTTGTGACGACAACAGCCATATAATTAAGGAAACATGATTTCCACAATTCTACATAGGTTGGTTAAGGAGTTGATTCTATTCTTTACCGGCCTTTTTTTATTTGACAGACCGTTTGATTCTCACTAAAATGAATGTATTGAGAATGGATCTCAATTAAAGAATACATACACTGGGGGAACAATCATGACTTCACTAGAAAAAATGATTCGAGAGCGTCGATCCATAAAATCAGGGTATACAACCGAGGAAGTAAAAGAAGAAACGGTTGTCCACCTTTTAGAAAGTGCGATTTTTGCTCCGAACCACGGGCTAAGAGAGCCATGGCGCTTTATCTTTGTACCTGCGGAAAAAAAAGACGCATTTATAGAGAAGCTTGTTTCCACATTTCCAAAAGAGAAGCAAGATAATCGACGACACTACTTCAGTCAGCCAGCCGCGTTCCTCATTGTTGTCATGAAAGAGGACCCAAGACAAAAGCAATGGGATGAGAATTTCGGGGCTGTATGCAGCATGATTCAAAACTTCCAACTGCTTGCATGGGAACAACGATTAGGGGTCGTTTGGAAAACCAACCCTCATATATACGAGCCTAAAGTACACGAGATTTTAAATATTGATAAAGATGAAAAAGTTGTAGGCTTCCTTCATCTAGGATACTTTAAAGAAGAAGATATTCCTGCACCGAAAAAGCGAACAAGCGCAAAAGAAAAACTAACGATTTATTCATAAACAAGTGAGGTGAGCACTGTGGAAGTGAATGATTATATTAAGAAGCATTTTGCAAAAGAAGATGAGGTTTTGTTAGATGTGATTGATTCACTTAAGGAAAACAACATGCCCACGATTTCCGTACCTAGTGACGCGGGGAAGCTACTCTATTTATTAGTGAAAATCGCAAACGCAAAAAAAGTACTCGAAGTAGGTGCATTAGGCGGATACAGTGGAATCTGGATGGGACGTGCAATACCTGAGGACGGGTCTTTGACTTCTCTTGAACTCGATGAAAAGCACGTGGATGTAGCGAAGTTGAACATGAAAAAAGCAGGGTTGGACGATAAAGTAGAATACCTTGTTGGAGATGCGATGGAAAGCTTTACAGAATTGGTTTCATCAGGTGAAACATTCGATTTTTTCTTCATTGATGCTGACAAAGAAAACTATGTGGCTTATGTAGAATCAGCTCTTTTGTGTGCGGAACCTGGTGCCTTAATTGTAGCGGATAACGTGCTATGGGGAGGGAAAGTAACAGACGAAACCAATGACGACGAACAAACTGAGGCCATCAGAGCGTTTAACCGGTTTGTTTCTGAGGATCCTCGTCTTGAAGCTACTATATTACCAGTCGGTGATGGGGTCATGGTGAGCAGAGTGATAAAGTAAAAAGAAATGACCGATTCATATTTAAGGAATCGGCCGATGTTATTACTTAGTAGTAGCAAGCGCAACCAACAATAACTAATAATACGAACAACACAACAAGCAAACCAAATACGTTGTTATTTTTGTGGCTCATGTAGAACGCCTCCTTTCGTATAGTAATAAACTATGTAAAAAAAGGAGACATGCTTAGGTATATGGCGATGTAGCGAGTAAAACAAACGTTTGTCTATTTATTAAATAAAGTAGCCAAGAAAAAGAAGACCGCCCATTGGCAGTCTTCTTTTTTTTGTTTTAATCAATCATATCTCTTGTAGATTGCTATGATAACTCAAAGCCTTAATAGCTTCAATCTTATGAATATGAACTCCTTGAATGGTCGTAGTATGCCATAAAAGTAGCGTACACTTTAGTTTTTATCAGGATATTTAGTCTGCAGAAAGTGGACGGATTGAGAAATGAGTGACTTAAGAATCTCTTGATCAATATCTTCTAGCTTGTTGATATACACACATGCCTTCCCCGTTGTGTGTTTACCGAAGTTTTTTAACAATTCTTCTCTTTTCTCGTCTCCCGTAGCAAAATACAAGCTTATCTTTGATTTGCGTGGGGCAAAGCCGACTAAGAACATATCTCCTTCGTGACCGGAAGGGTATTTATAATGATATCTCCCAAATCCGATCATACTAGTACCCCACATCTTAGCTTCATAGCCAGTTGATTGGGTAAAAACATCGAGTAGTTTATATGCGTCTTCACGTTTTTTTGAATTCTCTACTGATTCAATGAATTCGACCACACTACGATCTGTTTGTTTAGTTTTAAGTTTATAAGCCATTGTCTTCACTCCTTACGACATAATGTCATCCATTCATCGATAGACACCGTTTTTAATGTATTGTTTTCATATGTGACGTTGAAGTAATCTTGCATCTTTTTTTGACCATTCATAATGTGCTTGTAAACGGAATGGGTTTGAGGGTCCGATTCCGAAGTACGCTCAACCCAAGAAGGAAACGTATAGATCTTTTTACGAAGATGTGACTGCTTCTCGGTAAGGTTATTCCGGGAAAATAGGGCACGCCATTCATTTACAGAAAGGCAACGATGGTGACTTGGATCTCTTAAATATTCCATTTTATTCATAAACATGGCAAGCTCTTGTTCGTCTGGTGAGACGTTATCGATCATTAAAAACGAACCGCCGGGCTTAAGCACCCGAGCTGATTCCTTTATAAAGGCTTCTGGATTTGGGAAGTGGTGAGGAGCAATCCGACACGTAACCGTATCAAATGAATTGTCCAAAAAAGGGAGTGACTCGGCATCGGCAATCACATAAGAAATGTTGTCACAACTCTTACTCAGGTGGTTTCTTGTATTGGCAAGCATATTTTTTGTCAAATCCGTTGCATAGACTTCCTTTACGTAAGGAGAAAGGACGTTGGCCACATGGCCACCTCCTGTAGCAATGTCGAGCACGACATCCGATTTCTTAGGGTTTAACCATTCAACTATGATCGGCAAATCCTTACCTTTTGCATGGGTTTCACTGGTAACGTATTTTTGCGCATTTTTTCCGAACTGATCAATGACTTTACGTTTAGTATCTTTATTCATCATGGATCCCTCCCTTCATTATTTTACCACCAGTTGATCGATTATTCAGACATTTAGAAGGATAATTGACTTCTTTTCTGCTCAAGGGTACATTCAAACAGAATACTCAAAACGGTCTTAACTTTGGCTGACACTTACATAATGAATGAGGTTTAAGTAGGAAAGCTGATCAGAACAAAAAATTTTATGAAGTAGTGGATGAAGCAAAAGGGTATATATAGAAAGAACAAGAATCCTTAAGAAAAAAGTGATTTCATTACGGGTTTGTTTCTTGTTTAACAAAAGGAGTGGAAGGTATGTCAAAAAAGAAAAAGCAGTTCGCAGTTATTGGCCTTGGTCGTTTTGGCGGAAGTGTCTGTAAAGAGCTTTATGAGATGGGGCACGAAGTCCTTGCGGTTGATAAAGAAGAAGAGAAGATCAATGAATATGCTAAATATGCTACCCATGCGGTGCAGTTGGATAGTACGGATGAGCAAGCGTTGAGAAGTATTGGCATCGGCAACTTTGATCATGTTGTTGTGGCCATTGGTGATAACATTCAAGCAAGCATTTTGACTACGCTTGTGTTAAAAGAGATGGGTATTGAGAAAGTATGGGTGAAAGCACAAAACAGTTATCACCAAAAAGTACTCGATAAGATTGGTGCAGATCTCGTCGTTCACCCGGAGTTTGATATGGGGAAACGGATTGCTCACAACATGAGTTCTGAAAAAATAATCGACTTTATTGATTTGTCCGATGATTACAGCATTGTGGAGTTGTTAGCGTCGAAAAAAGTAAGCAATCAAACCTTGATCGACTTAAATGTCCGAGCGAAATACGGCGTGACGATCTTGGCGATTAAAAGAGGCGACGATATGAACATTGCCCCTCTACCGGATGATAAAGTTTATGAAGGAGACATTTTAATTGTTATGGGTCATAAAAACGACCTTGACCGATTTGAGGATGAAGGGTTATAAAGATGAAAGAAGCTGGGATGTGGTTGGTTAAACCACATCCCAGCTTTTTTGAAACCGATAGGTACATTCAAGCGTAAATAGACTGTGAAGTAGACAAACATGCTTAACTGAAATCTTTTGAATATCCGCCATTTTGAGTAGAATGTAAAGATGGATCGTTGAAATCAAAGGGTTGAACTTAACTATAACCGCTAAGGAGAGGGTTTGTTTGAAAAAGAAAAATAATGAGAGAACGATGCGAGACCATTTGATGTTTGATCTCATTATGGAAGTGGTTCTCTTTATCCCCCGTCTCCTGTTCCGCCTTATTCGGGGATTAAGTTAACTCATTCATACATGAACTGTTTTCAGATGGGAAATAATGTAGGGTGAGGGAGGGCTTGCCTTGCAAATCTATTTTTCGCCGGAATTTTTTAAAGAAGATTCACAAGTATTGAATATCGTTACACAAAACAACGAACCCGTCGGGTACTTGACTTTTTTAATGAAAGAAAAAAAAATGTACCTGTTTGGTGTCTTAGAAAATGAAGGAGTTACGGAAGATTTTAAAGATCTTATAAAACCATACGTTCAAGGGCTTCTCAAAATTGATCCTGAAATGGATGTCTATTCATACCTCGTAGCCGGAGGAAAAAAGCTGGATGTAGAGTTCGAAGGAAAGAAGAAAGGAACGTAAAAAGCGGGACAAGGTGTCCGGCTTTTTTCTTTTTGAAACGAAAGTACAGAGCAAATAAAACTTCATGTGCTAACAACCGCCTTGTCCTAATAAGATGTACAAGCAACGCTTCTTTTAGGGGAGGGCAGTTCATGGCGGTTTTTGTTACGTATATGTTACTCGGTTTATCACTTGCAGCCCCAATCGGTCCAGTTAACGCGGCACAATTAGATAGGGGAATAAAAAATGGATTTCTTCACTCTTGGCTAGTCGGCCTTGGGGCTACTGTCGCCGACGGTTTTTACATGCTCCTTGTGTTTCTCGGATTCGTACATCTGATGGATATCCCTTTTATTCAAGTGTTTTTGTGGTTGTTCGGATTCTTTGTTCTTGTTTATACAGGTATTGAAAGCCTACTTGGCGCGAGAGAAATCACCATGATTCATGACGACTATCGAAAAAAACAAACGCATATTAAGTCTTTCTTTTCAGGTTTTATGATGTCGTTGTTTAATCCTCTTACCATCTTGTTTTGGCTTGGCATTTTCGGCTCGGTTCTTGCGAAAACCGTAAGTGACTATGGAATCGAACAGGTCATTCTTTATACAGGGGCAATATTCTTAGGAATTGTCTGCTGGGACCTTACAATGGCCTTTTTATCGAGTAGTTTAAAACGAATGATGACAGATCGTTTTTTGTTTTTTGTCTCCATATTATCAGGCACAAGTTTAATTGGATTTGGGATCTACTTCGCCATTCAAGCATTCAACGTTTTATTTTCGTAAATAGGCTAGGTGCTTCCGGTGTCTTTGGCTTATTCCAATGGTTACGCATAAAAAACGTAATAATCGCTACAATCGCAACAAAAACAATACTGATAAAAAAGCCCGGGCGACTCGTCGTATGAAACAATGTACCGAAAATGACGAGACCGACTAAAATAATTCCGCTAAAGCGCTTAAACTGTTGAAAGCCGGTTAGCTCCTCTAGGCGACCATAGGATGCGAGTATAAACAACCAATTGTATAAAAGCATAATGCCTGCGGCTGTTGTAAAGTACTCATACACTTTACCTGGCATTAATAGTGACAATACCACACTCACGATAACCCAAAATGCCATAAACGTAATGGCTGGAAGGGCGACTTTATCGTGAATTTTTTTGCCCAAAAAAGCAGGTGCGTCGTTATCTTGAGCGAGAACGGTAGAGATTCTTACTACGGCAAACATGGAAGCAACCATTGTAGAAAAACCAGCAATGATGAAAACGCCGTTAAAGATATTAACTACAAAAGGAATCCGGTATCTAGTGAGTGCAGAGACAAAAGGACTTTCTTCAGTTGATATCGTATCCCAAGGTACCATCAAGATAGCTAGGCCGATTGACGTGACATAAATAATGGTGAGAGTAGAAAGCATGACTTTTCCAGTAAGTGTGGCATCGGTCATTTTCTTTAATCGGACGGTCAGGAGTCCGACGATTTCAATCCCACCAAATCCGTAAAATCCATAGATAAGTGCTGGTAGTAATCCTTTAGCTCCATTGGGAAAGATTCCTCCATATGTATGGGGGACAGTAAGTTTTTCAGGTGGCTTTACCCCAATAAACCCTAATAGGGCTATAATGGCAAGAATAATAAACATTAAAATGGCTGCTACCTTCATCACAGCAAGAACATTTTCCACACGATCAAAGCTTGCTGACCCGAGAAGAATGACGAGAATCCCCAATGCAGCGTACACCGCTGCAAAAATCCAAAGGGGAACACCAGGCAGCCAAAACTGAGTAAAGATCCCCAATGCTGTTAGTTGACTTCCCATAATGAGAATCTCTGAACCCCAATAAACCCAACCACTTGTAAAACCAGCCCAGTGACCGAAAGCTTTACTAGCATAGGTCCGGAATGATCCCGTTTGCGGATCGGCAATCGTCATTTTTGCTAAAGCTTCGTAAACAAAGTAGGTACCAATCGCTGCGATAATATAGGCAAAAATCGCTGAAGGCCCGGCTAGTTGAATGGCAATGCTCGATCCTAGGAAAAAACCTGTTCCAATCGTAGCTGCCACACCAAGCAGGGCAAGCTGTAACCAATTAATCTTCTTTTCCGCATTTTTTTCAGCATTTGAACCCATGTTGAACCTCCACTTATTCCGACTCGTTTATTTTTAGGAAAAAGAGGAGGGTTTATGTAAAGGTTTCTCGTATAGTTGTAAAGTGTAAAAAAATAATAACGGGAGGGTTTTATATGAAGCATCAAGCTACGCCATATTTTACGTTTGATGGACAAGGGGAAGAGGCACTTGCCTATTATACTCAGGTGTTCGAGGGGGAAGTTGTGGAAAAGCAAACATTCGGGGAAGCGGATTTTCCTACACCTCCGGATGCAGAAAATCGAATACTTCATGCTCGGTTTAAAAAAGGCAATCTTGTGTTCATGGTGTCAGACACGTTTCCCGATCAACCAGTTGTAAAGGGCAATCACATGGCACTCGTTTTTGAATTGAACAGCGAAGTGGAAATTCAATCGTTGTATGACAAGCTCAGTGAAGAAGGCTCTGTATTAATGGAGCTTCAAGATACGTTTTGGGATGCCAAGTATGCAAAAGTGAAAGATCCTTTTGATGTGATTTGGGATTTGAACTTTTCGAAATCAAAATAAAAAACGAGGCCACACGGATTTGATTCATGTGGCCTCATTTTTTTAAGATTTCATAACGGTTTCGGTTTTTGTTGTACGTTCTAACTCTTTTGTAGAGGATTTGGTTTTCTTTACTTCTGTTATAACAAAGCCGCTTTTTGGCACAGTCGGCATCCTTGTCAAGCTATAAGAAAGGTCTTGTTTAGGTACGGTGTAAGAAACATAATGACTAATATAGTTAAAGAAAGCTCGCATGACGAGAACGGTCATCCACTCTCCGGCACAGCGGTGACCGATGTAATGGTCGCCACCCCCTTGAGGGATAAGGGAAAAGGGGCTTTCTTTCCAGTTTTTAAAGCGTTCCGGACGAAATTCATCTGGTTGATCCCAAGAATTAGGGTGACGGTTTGTACCGAATATATCAAGAACAACCAGCATATTTTTTTTGAATCGATACTCGTGCCACGTGAAGTCTTTCTTCACTTTTGCAGCCATAGCAGGTGCAAATGGATAGAAACGTCTTACTTCTTGTGCGAACATATGGCTATAGTTATCTTTATCTTCTTTTACTTTTTGAACGACTTGCGGATGCTCAAACAAGGCAACAGCACCGAATGTTAAATAATATGATGTTGCAATGAGAGGGCGAATCACATTGTTTAACTCTACTGCGGCGGTGTTAACATCTAGAAGCTTCCCATTCATTTCACGGTGGTTAGCAATAATATATGCGGGGGTGTATGAGGCTACTTCCAATTTCCCTTTACGTATAGATTTAATAATGTCTTCCAACCACTTCTCCTGACTTTCACGAGCCTTTTTCCCTGCTTGAAAACGAGAAATTGATCCTCCAAATGAATCGACCATAGCTCCAAGCTCTTTCGTACGTTGCTTCACTTCTTGTTCCTTCAATGGTACCCCGGCCCATTCACAACCGGCACGTGTAAGCACTTCTTCCATCTCATCAAAGAATACGACTTTGTCCATCTTTTCCCACTCTGAGACTTTTTCATCTAATGTTTGAATACAAATGCGTCGAAAGTCTTCAAGACGATCTGGAGTCATCATGGATAGGAACATTCGTTTACGTTGCTTATGGGATTCTCCGTCCATGCCATGAGCGCCTCCTTCACCAAGAAGCGATTTCTTTAGAGGTGCCGGTGCAGCGCCTTCGCGTTTAAAGAGGTTGTTGTCATAAAACACTTTCGCAGCTTCTTCACCACCCATGCAGACCACTTTTTTTCCTAAAAGCCTTGTTTCAAACATATCAGAACCTAGTTCTTGTCGTCTTTTCGGCAAAAAATAAAATCCTTCTTTGAGTAGTTTAAGTGTGTTATCAAAGCCTTTTGCTTTCGGGATTGGAGTTTTAACGTTCATTTGTTCATCTCCTTTGTTTGTGTTTATGGAATGTATGTATAGTCGTGTGCCGTTCATATAGGTTTGTATTCCCTTTGGATAAAAAGAAAAAACATTAGGACATGCTTCATTAATTTCCACATAGGATGAAGAATAGGAGGTGCGTAACATGTTTCGGATCGTCGTTCTACTCGTAGGATTTGGTTTTTCAGTGCTCGGCGGTATTGCATTCGTTGCGTACTTGAACTTGTTCACAGTAGGTTTTACAGTTGCGAAATATCTCTTGTTTATGGCTTTTCGCCCGGAATCGTACTTGTTTATTTTTGGTGTCTTGATGGTTTGGCTCTCTCTTTACTACCCGGAGAAAAAAGAGGATGAAGAGAAAAAAGTGTAGAGTGTGGAATAAACTGGATAGGGTCTGCCCATACTTATGAATAACAAAAAAGCGACTGCGCAAGGGGGTTCTAAAGCTATGTTGCACCTTAGGGATGTATGGGTAAACTGGTTTGAAGGTGAAGAGAACGGTTATAATGTGTGCGAGTTTTTTGAATGGAGAAAAGAAGACCGAATTGAGCTTCTTGATCAAGCGGTCATCATTAAGCTGAGTGAGGATCTTTTTGACTACATAGAGAATTCACTTCAAGAATTGCCAGAAGAGCTTCTGGCAGATGTTCACCAGCAGAGTTACGTTAGAAAAAACAGTCAGCGCCTGGAATTGGATTATTGTTTTGTTGCAACAGATGGTGATCGTTGCCTCGTTGTCGATACGATGGGGTACCACACGCCTGTTCGTAAGAGTCGAATGGTTCCAAGGCAAGAGGGACAAGTGCTGGAACTGGTAAAGGACGAGCCGATGCGTCAGTACTTCATGGGCTATTACAATGGTGAGCCGGAAAAAGAGTATCACATCCTTTCTCCTGATCCGTCGTTTATGCACGGTCTCATCCGTCGTGAGCGCCAAGTAAAGCAAATTTTGTTCATGGCACTCGACCAGCTTTATGCAGAAGCAACGCTTGCAGAGCTTCGTTATTGGTACACAGAGTGGGCTCCGGAAAAATATGCTTTTATTCAAAATTGCAGCTTTGATGAGTGTTGGGAAGGGTTGTTTGAAGACATTAAAGAGGGTTGGTCAAAGAAGCACGATGACTATTGCCAGGCGATGATAAAAGGACAGCCGTTCTTTGAGAAGCTTTGGGACTTGCAACAAGGTGAGAGTGTGAAATAGAAGAGACGTGTTACAGCCGGCAGGAGAGTGTGTGTTTCTCTTGGCCGGTTGTTTTTTTGTGCGTGGATAGTGTCGGATCTTGCCGATTGGTCGATATATTCTCCTTAAGGGTCGATAAAAATGAAGTAGTGGACGATAAATTCCTATTAATGGTTGATAAATCCAACTTAAGGCTCGATAAATCACAAACAAGGGTCGATAAACGTAGAAAAAAGAACCGCACCCATGCTGTGCGGTCCTACGATACCTCTTACCTACGTTTTCTCTCTAGCCCCATCGCTCGTTCCGCTTTTGCAAGAGTCTTTCGAGCATGACGATTCGCTTTCTCAGCACCATCATCCAAGATACGATCCAACTCATCACTTTCAATTAATTCGTTGTAGCGTTCCTGAATGGGCTTTAATGCAGCAACGACAACTTCAGCTAAGTCTCCTTTGAAATCTCCGTAACCTTTTCCTTCATATTTCGTTTCAATCTCTTCAATTGTCATTTCGGAGAACAAAGAATAGATGGATAACAAGTTTGAGACCCCTGGCTTGTTTTCTTTATCGTAACGAACAACTCCTTCAGAGTCAGTAACGGCACTCTTGATTTTCTTCGTGATGGTCTTCTCGTCATCAAGCATGGAAATAAAGCTTTTTTGATTTTCAGCAGACTTGCTCATCTTTTTCGTTGGCTCAGTTAAAGACATAATGCGCGCGCCAACTTTTGGAATGCGTACTTCTGGAACCGTGAAAATATCGTTGAATTTGTTATTGAAGCGTTCTGCCAAATTACGAGTGAGCTCTAAATGCTGCTTTTGGTCTTCTCCAACAGGTACAATATCCGTGTTATATAGAAGAATATCTGCAGCCATCAATGGTGGATAGGTTAAAAGTCCGGCCGAGACGCCTTCTTTACCGGCGGATTTATCTTTAAATTGGGTCATGCGCTCGAGCTCACCGATGTAGCTCACACATTGAAGCATCCAAGCTAGCTGGGCGTGTCCAGGTACTTCAGATTGGATAAATAACGTAGATTTTTCTGGATCAATCCCAACCGCTAAATAGAGGGCTGCAAGAGATCGTGTTTGCTTTTTTAGCGCAGCTTTGTCTTGTGGGACCGTGATGGCGTGTTGGTTTACGATACAGAAGTAACAGTGGTTTTCATCTTGGAGATCGACGAAGTGCTTCATCGCTCCTAAATAATTCCCGATTGTGAGTGTGCCGCTTGGCTGGATGCCTGAAAAAATGGTTTTCATTTTGCATCTTCCTTTCAGAATGTGGTGATTTACGGTTGCGAGAGCATACAAAAAAAGCCCATCATCCCTGTTTACAGGGACGATGGACCGCGTTGCCACCCTGGTTATTTTTCAATAGAAAAATCACTCAATACCCTCGGCCGTACGTGACGCTAAGGGGTCTCATGGTAACGTATGAGTAACGTCAAAGCCTACTGAGCTCATCGCAAAGCTGTTCGGTTTGAATGCTCGAAAGTCCATTCCGCTTTGTGCATTGTCTGCTTGCACCAACCGCAGACTCTCTGGTAATGCATGGAAAAGCGTACTCTTCTTTCTCATCGCAATCGTATGTATTGTCGTTATTATAGCGAAACTATAGTTAATAAGCAACAGGCTGAATTGACAGAAATTTAAAACTTTCTTATTAGTACTTGCATTTTACCCAAAAAGGGTGCAAGATATAAGGCATGTAATCAGGAAAGACACTTGTCCATGAGAGGTGGACAGGCCTTAACAACAGAGACAGGACAGGGGGAGCAGGAGATGAAGCTTATACTCAAACTCGTAATCGGTATTGTTGCGGGTATTTTGATCGGACTCATGAATATCGACGTGGTTACACAACTCTTTGTAACCATAAAAGAACTATTCGGGCAATTTATTAATTTTGTTATTCCATTTATTATTTTATTCTTTATTGCAGCCGGGGTTTCAAAACTCGGTGGAGAGTCAGGAAAAATGGTGGGTACGACAGTAGGGACGGCTTATCTCTCTACATTCCTAGCCGGTATTTTCGCATTCTTTATTGCTGTTGCTATCGTTCCAATGCTATCGACTGAACAAGCACCTGTAGCAGAAGGTGAAGGGCTTCAACCTTTTTTAGCATTTGAAATTGAACCGTTAATGGGTGTAGTAACAGCACTTGTCGCAGCATTCCTTTTTGGTATCGGGATCGCGAAGACAAACAGTCAGATGTTAATGAAAGTGTTTGATGAAGGTAAGGATATTATTGATCTTGTGATTCGAAAGATCATTATTCCGTTCTTACCAATATATATCGCAAGTATTTTCGTAGAGATTGCAGCAGAAGGGGAAGTCTTTAATACCCTTAGCGTATTTGGCGTAGTTCTTCTTGTTGCTATTACGACTCACTGGTTATGGTTGGTTATTCAATTTAGTGTAGCTGGTGCCCTTACTGGTCAGAATCCATTTAAGGCGTTAAAAACGATGCTACCGGCTTACTTTACAGGTCTCGGGACAATGAGTAGTGCAGCAACAATTCCGGTAACACTGGCTCAGGCAAAGAAAAATAATGTTCGAGAAGACGTAGCGAATTTTGGTGTTCCGTTATGTGCGACTATTCATTTAAGTGGAAGTGTCATCACAATCGTAACGACAGCTGTAGCTGTGATGAGCGTATTAGGTGACTACTCAGTACCATCCTTTGTACAAATGGTTCCGGTCATCTTGATGCTTGGTGTGATCATGATCGCAGCACCTGGTGTACCTGGTGGAGCGATTATGGCAGCACTAGGTGTTCTAACCACACAGCTTGGCTTTTCTGAAGCTGCAATTGGTTTAATGATTGCGCTTTACATGGCACAAGATAGTTTCGGTACAGCTACGAATGTAACAGGTGATGGTGCTATTAACATGATCGTAAACAAATTCAGCAAAAAAAGCAGTGTAGAACAATAAAAAGAGGAGTCGCCCAATCCGGGCGGCTCTTTTTCACTGAACAGTGGAGGGGGATTGTCCCCGCACAATGTAATGAAAAAAGCCCGGCTTTGTGCTGGGCTTTTTTGTACGCTATTTTACATTTACTAATTCCACAGGTCCGTGATCATCGCAGTGGTCTCCATGCACATGGTGAAGCCTTCCGTCAACTAAGTAATCCATATGGTCACCATGGGGAACCATTTCGTGTCCGCAGTCCTCTTCATGGTTGCAACCACAACTAATTTTGATACATTCATCAGGATTGGTTTCACTTACAGGAATCGTGCACTCGTCCCAATGTCCATTATGTTCGTGATGCAAATGACCGTTATGAACGTAATCAATGTGGTCATCGTGGCGGATCTTTGTATGGCCACACGCAATGCTATGTTTGTGTGGGTGATTTTCGTGAACCTCGTGATTATGATTTTTTGACATTCTTATCCCTCCTTATTATTGGTTTTCCCCATCTTCAATAAGTTAACCATTCGACATTTTTACGATTTAGGAATTATTCATGATCAACTGAAGTTGGACATACCATGAAGGAGACAAGTCTTTTGAAGGAGGGAACCGGTTGTGGGTATTAAACGTTTTCGGCAGTGGCCTCTTGTACTTACGTGTTTACTTTTAGCAGGGGGGGCATTCTGGGCTAGTGAATCTCAGCATGAGTGGGCACTATCACAACGAGCGATGGTAGCAGCGGATGAAGGGGTTCATGAAGGGAATAAGATTGTTAATTTTCGTTTGCCTGACAAATATGGAGAAGAGCAGGAGCTTTATGATATTTTAGGTGAACAAAAAACGATTGTGATTTTCTTTACAACGTGGTGTGAAGTATGCTCGGAACATTGGACGAATCTTAAAGAAATGAAAGAAGCAGGGGGGTTAACTGACATTCAAATTGTCGGTGTGCATTTAAAGGACCTAGATCCAGATGCAAATTTGAGCGAGTACTTTAGTGGATGGGAGTCACTTCCGGTTTTTGTTGATGGAGATGGGACAATCAAACAAGAATTTGAAATCGTAGGAATGCCTACCGTTTACCTTGTGGATGAAAACAAACAGGTTCATAAACGAGTGTTGGGGATGCTTACTCCAGATTTGATGGAAGCAGACGCTTTTTTTAGTCAATAAATTATCGTCAACTTGGGAGAGTAGTCAGTGACCAAACGAACAAAATCGCTTATCTGGGGCATAGCGCTTGGTTTGGGTATCTCATACTTTATACTCGATTATAATGGATGGACGATTGTTCACTTCGATGCAGACGGTCAAATAGAGCGACAGATACGGGAACTCGATTATAACTTCCTTTTTGATTCCTTGCTAATCATGTTGTTATGTTGGGGGTTCGTATTTGTTACTTTACATGCAAAGTCCATCTTAAAAAAATATAAGAGATAAAACAAAAAGCCCTCTAAAAAAAGGGCTTTTTGTTTGCCTTGAATGTATGTTATTTCTATCATCAAAAACAAGTTACGGGTAGAATCTCTTCATCAAGCTCGAGCGTTTTTTCTTAGAACATCATGATACTAGCTACAAAATAAACGATCAATAAAACAATTGACGGTACAATGTAGAAGCGGCTTGGGCTTTTTTGCCTCAAGTAGACGATGTGTCCTAGAACAATCAAATTTAAAACGATGGCAAAGAACGCCGTTAAAGCGAGAACGGGACTTACAGAGCCTAAAATCGCTCCTGAGCGGAACAGGACGTCCGATACAACGAGAATCATCATGTTGAATACGTTACTTCCGAGAATATTTCCGACAGCTAAATTATAATTGGCTAATTGAAGGGCCACCATAACCGTTACGACTTCAGGTAAGGATGTAGCTGCTGCAATAAAGAAGCTACCAACAAAGCTTGCTTCTAGTCCGGTAATGGTTGCGATTTGATCACCGGCAATGGTTAACAATGACCCGGCAACAAAGATGACTAATGCACTTATTACAAAACCAATTTTGGCGGTTTTTAACGGAATATGGTTGGTGGTTCTTTGAAGAGCGGCTTCGCCTTCTTCATTTGCTGCAGCAATTTCAGGTACGGCTTTTTCCTGTTCATTCATTTTGCGTAGACTATACACATAAAACAGAACCATCAAATACATTTCGAGCCCGACACCGAGGATGGTCACTCCTGTAGGTGCCAAAATCATAATCATGACAAGAGCGGTCAAACCAAGGCTTACAAATCCACTCATTTGATGTCCGGCATGGATATTTCCAAGAAGTCTTTTTTTGCGATACATAATATCGAAGCTTGCGAGAATCATCAGGTTGAACAAGTTACTACCGAGTACGTTTCCAACAGCAATATCAGGACTTCCTACAAATACAGCTGTTGCACTCGTCGTAACTTCCGGGAGGGATGTAGCGCCGGCAAGTAAGAGCGTGCCAACCATCATTCCTCCTAAGGATGTCTTTTCACTAATGACATCAGCGTAAGTCGATAAGCGAACGGCAGCGATGACGGTTATTGCTGCGGCTAAAAAAAACAAGATGAATGGAAACATGCGGACATTCTCCTTTTATTTTCGGGGGACAAGCCCCGATAAAATAAAAACAGACCTTCTTATGAAATCAAGCCTGAAAAAAATCAGACGTTCATTTCATAAAAAGGTCTTGCGTACAGGCTACTTTCAATGTTTCATAGAAAGCCAGCAAGCTTAGCGAACCGAGTGCTTAAAAAGCACTGAAGTGACGACTCGCTAACCGGTTTCCCGGTCGCTACTCCCCTTTTTACAAAGGAATGTTCTCTTAAACAAAATGTATCACGAACCTCAAGGGTCGTCAACGGTATTTTTTGTCTGCAAAAATGAAATGCCCAATCAGGACACTGAGGCTGATTGAGCATTCGTATCTGCTTCAAGGGCCTTCTCCACTTGCTTGTCGAGTTTGCTAAGGCGCACTTCGGCATCGTTATCGGATATTGTTTTATAGTGGTGGTTACCACCTGGTTCTTCGTCACATTTATCTGCGAGTGCGACAACATGTTGAAGAGGATCAAGGGTTAATTCACCGTCCGGTAAATAAGAATCCGTGTGCAAAAGGACTGCTAAGGCGATCTTTTTTGCATTTACGGGATGCTCACCGAGGCGAATAAGCAACTTGTGGGCTCTTTCGGCTCCTTTAATGGCATGAATGTCATTTTCTTTATACAAAGAATAATCCCATTTTCCGTTACGGTACCACGTATAATGACCGATGTCATGCAAGAATGCAGCCTTGACGGCTAAATCGGGATTGACACCGTGCACTTTTGACAATTTGAAAGCATACTCGGCGGTTGCGACAGCATGGGCAAGTCCGGATCGTTTAACGAATTTTTGTGTAATGTCATGGTTTAAAATATCAAGTAACGTTACTCGAGTCATAACCAAAAACCTCCTTTATCTTTTATTTATCACGGTCCACAAAATGTGAAACCTTTATTGCTTCCATAAAGAAGTATATTGTTATAGATTATACGGAGAAATCCTGGTCCATGTCAACATCTATTTCTTCTAGTATATGCATGCCGTAAAGGTTCGCTTGTCCCTTTGTCCATGCTTGTACATATATGATTATGCTAAACTAATGAGAGAGATGAAATAAAGGAGAGCATGGCGAATGAAAGAATTGTTAAGACCCATTCCTATGTGGGCTTTTAAAGTAGTAATCGGCATCTTTGTCGGTTTAATGGTGTTGAATAGTATTTATCAGTATATGCAAACGGGAGAAACTGGTGCGGATGCCTTTGTGCATTGGTACTTGTTTGTACCCCTTATGATTGTTCTCTTTCTTGCTTCCGTAAAAGAGAAGGAAAAAAAGGAATGAGGTTATACAAGCTTATACCTGTGATGGCACTAATGATCCTCTTAATAGGTTGTACCAACCAGCAAATGGATTATTCCCAAATGTTTGCTAAGTTAGACGGTGAGGCAATTACCTACAAAGATGTCATGATTCGGTACCAAATAAGTGAAGAAAACAAACAAACCTTCTTAAAAGAGGAAGTGACGGTCACTCAAGCCAAAGAAGATGGGATTACAATTACATCTGAAGAAATAACGGTGCGGATGAAGTCTACGTTTCCTGGTGAAACCCAACAAGAGATGTATGGCAATATCGTTGAGCGTTCTTTTTATGAAGAACAAGGAGAGAAGCTCGGTATGACTCCTGTCACTTATTTTTCCATGTGGAACGAGAGCTACCATACTACGGAGAGTTACGTCCAAGCTTATGTGTCAAAGCATTTTGGAAGTATTTCTGAAGCAGATGATGTGTCTAAGTGGACGCAAGAAGTGGAGAGTCATCTTGACGGTTTGGTTGAAACATTTATGGATTCCGGCCGTCTCGTGATCGACTAACAAGAAAAGGAGTGGAAGGGATGACAAAAGAGTGGAGCGTAGGGATCTTTTTGTTCGATGAAGTGGAAGTGCTTGATTTTGCAGGACCATTCGAGGTGTTTTCTGTAACGGTGGATGACCATGGTCAACAGCCCTTTTGTGTACATACCATTTCTGAGAAGGGCGGGCAAATCCAGGCACGTAACGGCCTTCGGGTTTTGTCCGATTTCGATATGAAACATGCCCCGCCCCTTGACATCTTGATTGTTCCTGGAGGCTATGGCACACGAGATATTGAGTCTAACGAGCAAATGATTAAATGGATTAAAGCTCAAAGTGAAAAAGTCGAGCTTGTTGTAAGCGTGTGTACAGGCTCATTTTTACTTGCTAAAGCAGGTCTTTTAAATGGTAAATCAGCGACGACCCATTGGGAAAGTGCCGAAAGGATGGGGCTTCAATTCCCAAATTTGACTGTTAAAACCGGAGTGAAATTTGTTGACGAAGGTAGTGTCATCACGGCTGCCGGTATTTCTGCTGGAATCGATATGAGCTTTCATTTGGTTAAACGTCTTTTGGGTGCAGAGATTGCAAGGAAGACCGCCAAAGAAATGGAATATGACATCAACCTGTGATGAGAAAGGCGGTTAATGAATGAAAGAAAAACTGATAAGAGTAAAAGCCATTTGTCTCTTTTCATATAACGGTTCCATATTGGTGGCAAAAGGATACGATCCCAAAAAAGACGAGTTTTTTTATCGTCCCATTGGTGGAGGAGTTGAGTTTGGAGAGGAAGGTCGTGTTGCCATTGAACGAGAGGTTCAAGAAGAAATAGGTGCTTTAATAGAGGACATTACGTATGTTGGCACAATAGAGAATATATTTACGTTTAATGGCACAATCGGACATGAACTTGTTCAAGTCTTTGATGCACGGTTTATTGACAAATCCTTTTATGAGAAGGCCTCTTTTGAAGGTGTAGAAAGTAATGGTGAGGTGTTCACCTTACTCTGGATAACGATCGATGAGGCGAAATCAAAAACATTTAACGTTGTACCTGAAGGGATTTTAAACGTGATTGAGTGAAAGCACACTTCTTAACGGTCTAGTATATAGTGAAAAAGAACAGGATACACTGAAATGGACAACCACTATCGTACTGGAGGGAATAGCTGTGGGAGAAGCGGAGTCATCACAATTGCTGGATGCTATGATTAATGATCTTCAAAAGGACAATGAAAAAGCAAAAGAAGAAGCAAAAGAGGCGCTGGATAAATAAAAAGGATGATGGAAGGTGATTACGAACCTTTGATCATCCTTTTTTTGTCCAGGAAATGGGAAAAGCTCTTCAGGGTCCAGCTCCAGGACCTACGTGCTCGAGGTCATTTCATTCCATCAGACGAAGCCATAGAGCAGCTTCAATCTGAGGGCCTGAAATGCTTGTCGCTCGTGATTGTGGTGCTTTTGTTCTTAAACTTATTGACAAGCTCGCAACAAATCCATAGAAGCTCTTGTGTGATGGTCAGGTTTAATTTTGCAACATGGGTCTGAAGAAAACGGTTCCGGTTTGATTCATCCAGGTGAAGGGATAAAACCCATTCAGAATGATCTTGAAGAGTTCGTTTCCAGCTTACAAGGTGGTCGGTAATCAAAGGGGTATGATAGGAGTAGCACATTGCTTGAACCAATGGGTGGTCCGATTGAGTGAAGCAAATCGTTTCACTCAGCTCTGCTTTGTTTACACCGTATGAATCAATGAATGTAAGACCGTCCTTTGTAACTTTATAAAGAGAGTAATTCGTGCCGAAGTTTATGCTGTCCAGAGAGAAACGGTCGTTTACTAATAGGTTCAGCTTTCTTTTAAGTTGAAATAGAAATTGGAGAAGGACGTCATATTTTTCTTTAATTAACACCACTTTTTCCTCTGTTGAATCGAGCTGAACAATGAGCTTTCGAATGGCTTTATTCTTTTCATCTAGAAGAGCATCATATCGGTGGGGCGTATCGATCAAGGCAACGAGATCGTCTCGTAAAGAGTTGATAAAATCCTTCTGCGTAGCCAACGGAATGAGTGCTCGATATTCCACGGGGCGGAGCTTTTCAAATAGGCTGATGTGAAAAAAAGGACTGTCTATTTTCGTCATTTCAAACATGACGATCTTTCGAGTCAAGAGGTAGAGTGGGAGCAGTATTGATAAAACAACGACAAGCAACGTTCCTAGGGGGAGGTGCCGAACAGGTTCGAAAACCGTTGTAGTCATGGATAGAATAGAGCCAGGAACGAGCACGATTAACGCCGCAAGTATCCCCTTTATGGATAAAAGGGTTCTTGTTTTTTCGAATAAAAATAGAGCTGTATTTTTAACAATCAACCTTTCGTTTGCCGGTAGTGACGTTTTACTATGTTCATAAAGCTTATTTAAGAGGGAGTCCAACTCTCGCGTGAGCAAATTGATTTTCTCTTTTATGAAAGTCACTCCTTTACACAAGAATGGTCACTATAGTAAATGTATGACGGATTTCGTTAAAAAATGTCTATTTCTTACAAGAGAAAGAAAGCGCCGGTTCATTGAGGGCCGGCGCTTAAGGTTATTTAGGGAAGTATTCCTTCCAACGATCAGTCACGAGTTGATCGATGTCTTCTCTTGTTTCGACCTCGTCAGGGTAAAATGGTTTCATTCTTGCGTCAATGACAACAGGTCCTTTATAACGAATATTGTTTCTTACAATGTCGCGGTCTGCATACAAATCGTACGAAGGATCAAACCTAGTGAAGGTAGTCCAGAGCATTTGCTGCTGTGACTCAACGATATTCGTGTCATCTACTAGGAATACAAGTTGCCAATCACCTAGCTGACTTTGTGCGTGCTTCACTAATGCTTCTCCAAATTCCGGGTCTTGTTCAAAAGTTGGTCCGCTAACAACAAGGCACCCTCCGCAGTATGGTTTCACGTCTTTGGCACCAGGAATGGTACCTCCTTCGTATGTGTGGGAAAGTTCGCGAATCGGTTCGCCGAGACCTGTCATTATAGCTTTACTTCCCACATTGAATTTGCGTCCGGTGTAGTCAAGGGTATCCATAGACGTGTCATTTAAAATGAGAAGATCTCGCTCCGGTTGGAATCGTTCCAATACTCCTTCCAATAATTCCGAGAAATTTGAAAGGTCTACCGGTTTATTTGTAACCATCAAAAACTTGGTTAGTGTGAGTTGCCCTTCACCCATGATTCTTAAAGCGTGAGCCAGGCCTTCTTTATAATAGCTCTCACGAACAACAGCGCCTGCCAAGGAATGGAACCCAGTTTCTCCGTAAGTCCATAGATCTTTAACCCCGTTCATAACAACAGGGAAGATCGGACTCATGAGGCGCTGTAAGTATTCCCCGATAAAGTAGTCTTCTTGTCTCGGCTTACCTACTACTGTTGCTGGATAAATAGCGTCTTTTCGTTTCCACATTTGCTTCACATTAAAAACTGGGAAATCATGTTCCAAGGAGTAATAGCCATAATGGTCACCAAATGGTCCTTCAGGCTCTCTTACATGAGGAGGGACTTCACCAGCAAAAGCAAATTCCGCTTCAGCAATAATCGGATGCGGATGGTTGTCCACGTTGACTACATTCAACTTTTCACCCATGAGTAAGGAAGAAAACATAAGTTCAGGTACAGCCTCAGGTAGTGGCGCGATGGCTGAAACGATAAGTGCCGGTGGTCCTCCTACAAAGAGGGAGACAGGCAAAGCCTGGTTCTTTTGCTCGGCTACACTATGATGGAAGCCTCCACCTTTATGAATTTGCCAATGCATACCGGTCTTCTTAGCTTCCTTAATCTCAATGCGGTACATACCAAGATTATGTTCGTTATGGTCAGGATGCTCCGTATAAACTAGGGGGAGAGTAACGAACGGGTTACTGTCATGGTGCCATCCAGTCAAGGCAGGCAGCTCTTTCATATTCACATCTGTCGTATGGTGCTCCATAACAGGGGCTTTTGATTGACTAACCCCTTTAGTTCCCATTTTAAGAACATCGGTAAACAGGTTTTTTTCATTCCACAACGAGCCAAGTGTTGGAGGCATAAGCTTGTCCAACGCACCAACAGCTTGTTTTACGAATGCTTCAGGCTTTGTGCCAAAAGCCATATCTACTCGATTAACGGTTCCGAACAGATTTGTAACGACAGGGGTATTGCTTCCTTTTACGTTTGTAAATAAAAGAGCAGGTCCTTGTTCATCGATCACACGCCGATGAATCTCAGGAATTTCTAGATAAGGATCGACCTCCGCCTGAATTTCAACGAGATCGTTTTCTTTTTTTAACTGATCCATAAAGGATCTTAGGTTGCGATGCATAAATCGTTCCACCTCAATTATAGTCTTATATACGACAATCTTTATCTATTATAAAGGAAAAAGGGGTGTAAGGTGAATGACAAACCATTGAACAAACCAAAATCCGACAAATTGCATATAGGAATGTGATTGGGTTTCGACTCATTCCGTTGTATAATGTAGGTAATCGGATAAAATATAGGAAATAGTGTACGTACATAATCTGTGAGAAAAGGTAGTGAAAAAATGGGGAAATTGGGCAAAAGCACGGTAGCGGCACTTGTTGCAGGGGTGTCATTGTTTGTAGCAAGCGGACAAGTGATCGCAGAAGAAGAAACAGTATCGATGAATGTTCACGGTGAAAAAGTAAGTGCACTTGAAGCGAGAGAGTGGCCCGATCGTGTGGCCCGCTTTTCATTCGATTCTGGTTACACATTTGAATATCCGGATGCCGTCAGAGGGGTTTTTGTAACCGCTCACTCTGCAGGTGGAGCGCGAATGGATTCGTTACTTGAACTGATGGATACGACCGACCTTAATTCCATGGTCATTGACGTTAAGGACGACGATGGATTTTTAACGTACAAACCTGAAGAAGACAGTCCTTTTTATGACATTTCCCGGCCTTTTATTAGCGACCCTGAAGCCATGATGAGCCGTCTCGAAGAACATGAAGTTTATCCAATCGCACGAGTGGTTGTGTTTAAAGATACGCTCCTCGCAGAAGAAAAGCCTGAATGGTCATTTACAACAGACAGTGGCGAAGTGTGGAAAAACAATCGCGGAGAAGCATTTGTGAACCCATTCTTAAAAGAGGTTTGGGACTATAACATCGATATTGCCATTAAAGCTGCCGAAATGGGATTTAAGGAAATTCAATTTGACTACGTTCGTTATCCTGAAGGATTTGAAAGACGAGACGAGGAATTGAACTATGACGTAGGTGAATACAAGAATAGTGAGGGAGACAATGTTCAACGTCGCGTGGATGCGGTCACGGATTTTGTTGCTTATGCGCGAGAACGACTTGCTCTTTACGATGTGGATGTATCCGTCGACATTTTCGGCTACACGGCAACACTGCCGGAAGCACCGGGAATTGGTCAGAATTTCACTCGTATCTCTGAAAATGTAGACGTTATCTCTTCCATGATCTACCCAAGTCACTGGACAGCACATTTTGGCTTGGATAAGCCAGATCTATACCCATATGAACTTGTCACAGAATACATTAAGATTGAAAACGAGAAGTTGGCCGAGTTGGAAAACCCACCGGTGTCTCGTCCTTGGCTACAAGACTTCACCGCTTCCTACTTAGGATCTGGAAACTACATTCCTTACCGAGCACCTGAAGTTGAGGCGCAAATTAAAGCTCTATACGAAAACGGTGTGGACGAGTTCCTCCTATGGAACGCTGGAAACCGCTATAGTGAAGGCGTGGATTACTTGATCGGAAAAGAGAATTAATCTAACTGTGATAATAGGCAGATGCAGAAAACATGCATCTGCCTTTTTTTGTGTTTTAAGTTCTGTAGGGAGGGGTGAGCAGGTTGCAAAAGTGATGGAAAACGGAAGGAAAGTGATTGATAAATGCCAAAAGTGATGAACAACCGAAGGAAGTGATTGATAAATTCCGAAAGTGATGAACAACCTCCTCAAAAGTAATTCCAAGGTTGCGAATCTCACCCCTACAGAACCTGTCTCCGACTGAACAGACGCATATTAACCCCTCTTCAATGTGTATGTCTCCACCGAGTTCACCTTAGCATAATTAAATCTACATTAAACAATTTCCTAAAAAACGGTTGCATAAAAATAAAACCGTAAGTATAATAATGAATTAATTCGAACGAAAGGTGATGAGCGGAAATGAATGTTGCGGTTATTGGAGGTACCGGCTACGGTGCTGTTGAATTATTTCGGTTATTGAACAATCACCCACACTTAAAGCTGAAATTGATGATTTCAAATTCCCGGTCAGGGACGCATATACAAGAAGCATATCCACACCTGAAGAACATCGCTACCTCTGTTTTGAATGAATACAATATACATACTTTGAAAGAGGAGGTAGACGCAGTCTTTTTTGCAACACCGGCCGGGGTTAGTAAGGAATTGATTCCCGAATGCCTTGAGGCAGGATTGAAGTGCATTGATTTGAGTGGGGACTTCAGGTTGAACGATGGTGAACAATATGAAAAGTGGTATAAAGGGACCCCTCCGGACTCAGCTATTCAACAAAAGGCCGTATACGGTTTGACCGAAATCAACCGAAAGGAAATCGCAGAAAGTAGTCTCATCGCCAATCCAGGATGTTATCCGACTGCTACCTTATTAGCACTACTTCCTTTGTTTAAAAAGAATTGGGTGAAAGGAAAAGGGATTGTTATAGATGGAATGTCCGGTGTATCCGGTGCTGGGAGGGGCTTATCGATGAATACGCATTTCTCTGAGACTAATGAAAGTTTAAAAGCTTACAAGCCAGGCATACATCAGCATATTCCAGAAATTGAACAGCTTTTAAATAAAGGATCAGATGAAGAAGTTCTCGTCACGTTTACTCCTCACCTTGTACCTATGACAAGAGGGCTTTTATGCACGATAAGTGCACAACTGCATGAACAGGTTACTACAGAGGACGTTATCAACTATTATAAATCGTTTTATGAAAATGACCCTTTCGTCAGAATCTGTTCTGAAGGGGAGCTGCCGTCTACCAAACATGTCTATGGTAGTAACTACTGTGACATCGGATGTTACTCAGATCACAGAACGGGGAGGCTCACAATCGTATCGGCGATTGACAATTTAGGTAAAGGGGCAGCTGGTCAGGCCATTCAAAATGCAAACGTCATGTTTGGGTTTGAGGAGCAAACAGGGCTTCATCATGTTCCAATTTATCCTTAATAATAAAAAAATGTTAAAGGTGGTGCTCGTTTGAAAACAATTGCAAGTAAACCTATATGTGAACTCAATACTCAAGGTGGCGTTACTTCACCAAAAGGGTTTAAAGCTGGAGGTGTTCACTGTGGCATACGTAGGAAAAAGCTTGATTTAGGCTGGCTTATGTCTGATGTTCCAGCTACTGCCGGAGCAGTTTATACAACGAATCAATTTCAGGCACCTCCTCTAAAAGTAACGAAAGAAAGTATTTTCACAGATCACAAGATTCAAGGTATCCTCGTAAATTCGGGCGTTGCAAATGCATGTACAGGAGAGCAAGGGCTGATAGACGCATATGAGATGAGGCGTTCTTTTGCACAAAAGGCAAACATGAACCCGGATCATGTGGCAGTGGCTTCCACTGGGGTTATCGGTGTTCCCTTACCTTTGGATAAAATCATTAATGGACTTTCTCACTTACATGAAGAAGAAAATGAAGGAGCACCGCGATTTCAACAGGCCATTTTAACAACCGACACATGTGAAAAATCGGTCTCAGTCGAACTACTCATTGACGGGAAAGTCGTACAGATTGGAGGAGCAGCAAAAGGGTCAGGAATGATTCATCCAAATATGGCAACCATGCTCGCTTTTTTAACTACAGATGCGGATTTGGATCATTCGAGTCTGCAAAAGGCTTTGAAAATGACCATCGATAAAACGTTCAACATGATCACTGTTGATGGAGATTCAAGTACGAACGATATGGTTCTAGTCATGGCTAACGGAAAAGCGAAAACCAATCTTATCAATGAAGCACACCCTCAGTGGAACGAATTTTGCTTAAGCTTACAACTTGTGTGTGAGTACTTAGCAAAAGCGATTGCAAAAGATGGAGAAGGAGCAACGAAGCTCATCGAAGTTTCTGTATCAGGCGCAAGCGATACTGAGGCGGCAAAAAAGGTAGGAAAAGCAATTATCTCTTCAAATCTCGTAAAGACAGCGGTTTTTGGAAGTGACCCTAACTGGGGAAGAATCGTATGTGCCATTGGGTATAGTGAGCAGCCGATCGTTCCGGAAAAGGTCAACGTTAGCTTAGGGTCCATTCCTGTTGTCAAACAAGGACTTCCATTGGAATTTGATGAGGAAAAGGGCAAAGCGTATTTAAACGAGAAAACCATTGAGATTCATGTTGATCTCGGTCAAGGGTCTGGTGAGGCGAAG
Source organism: Alteribacter aurantiacus DSM 18675 (assembly GCF_000429705.1). Lineage (GTDB taxonomy): Bacteria > Bacillota > Bacilli > Bacillales > Salisediminibacteriaceae > Alteribacter > Alteribacter aurantiacus. Next base: position 1,553,566 of record NZ_KE386941.1, on the reverse strand, counting down.
GCGTGGGGGTGTGACCTCACATACGATTATGTGAAGATTAATGCATCATATCGAACGTGAGGAGGGTGGAAGATGAAGAACTATATTGTCATTAAATGTGGTGGGAGTATCCTAGACAAATTACCTCCTTCTTTTTATAACATGATTGTGGATTTGCAAGAATCAACTTGTTGGCAGCCTGTGATTGTTCATGGGGGAGGCCCACTCATATCCGAACTTCTAGAAAAACATGAGGTGAAGACGACGTTTATGTCCGGCATGAGAGTCACGACTCCCGAAGTGTTGGAAGTTGTGGAGATGGTATTGAGTGGTTCTATCAATAAAAGAATCGTGAGCTCGCTTCAAAGAGCAGGAGGGAATGGGTTTGGCTTTAGTGGTATAGACGGGGGACTCTTCACAACAGAGCTCATGGAGGACCGCTCTCTTGGTCTTGTTGGGAAAGTAACAGATGTGGATGTGAAGTGGATAGAAATGATTGCTTCGCAAGGGAGTATCCCTGTTATTTCTCCGGTTGGTGGAAACAAAAAAGGTGATACCTACAACATCAATGGAGATGTGGCTGCGGCTGCAGTTGCGGCAGCTTTAAAAGGAGAGCTTTGTTACATCAGTGACATTAACGGTATTTATATAGAAGAAAACGGACAAACAAAAGTCATTCACGAGATGACCAATGTTGAAGCAGAAGCGTTCATTAAAAACGAAGACATTACCGGTGGGATGATCCCAAAAGTTCGTTCTGCTCTTGACGGCCTTAGAGCCGGTGTTTCTCGAGTTGGCATTGTGAACGGAATGTGTTCTTCAAGCCTTTCGGACTTTTTAAAAGGAAAAGTAGCAGGTACCAAAATCATTGTGGATAGAGAGGGGTCTCGTGTTGGTTAACAATCAATCACTTATGGAAACGTATCAGCGTTTTCCAGTTCAAATGGTTAAAGGAAAAGGCTCTTACGTTTGGGATTCAAACAACAAAACATATGTAGATTTCACTTCAGGCATTGCCACTTGTAATCTGGGGCACGTTCCTAATCGTGTAAAAGTAGCAGTCTCAGCGCAACTTGAAACGCTATGGCACTGCTCAAACCTTTATCATATTCCCGTTCAAGAAGAGTTGGCCCAAAGGCTTACCGAAGTCACATTTGGGGATCGCGTATTCTTTTGCAACAGTGGGGCTGAAGCGAACGAAGGGGCAATCAAGCTGGCAAGAAAGCATGCAAAGAAAAATAATAAGCCTGAAGCACATGAAGTCGTGACGTTTACTCAATCTTTTCATGGTAGAACACTGGCAACTCTTACGGCCACTGGTCAACAGCATGTAAAGAGTGATTTTGATCCTTTGCCGAAGGGGTTTAACCATTTACCATATAACGACATAGATGCCTTGAAAGGCATTGATAAAGACCGTACATGCGCTGTTCTTCTGGAACTTGTCCAAGGAGAAGGAGGCGTTGTTCCCGCAGACCCAACTTGGGTACAAGAGCTTGCTCACTTCTGTAATGAAAACCAAATCTTATTTATGATTGATGAAGTACAAACGGGTATGGGGCGTACGGGGAAGCTATTTGCTTACGAACATTACAACATAATCCCTGATGTGATGACGATAGCAAAAGGTTTAGGATCAGGATTTCCTATTGGGGCGGTGATTGCCAAAGAGGAAGTAGCTGCGGCCTTTACACCAGGTTCCCACGGCACCACATTTGGAGGAAACCCACTTGCTTCTACAGCGGGGCTTGCAACGTTAAATGAAATCACTCAAAATGGTGTACTTGATAACGCCAATAAACAATCTACTTATCTATTTGAAGAGCTCAAAAAGCTTCAAGAAGATTACGACATTTTGAAAGCAGTAAGAGGAAAAGGGCTTCTAATTGGGATTGAAGTGACTTGCCCGGCTAAAAACATCGTGGTAGAAGCTCTTGAGCACGGTGTCCTATTATTAACAGCAGGAGCAAACGTGGTTCGTCTATTACCGCCACTTACACTTACTGAAGAGGAAGTCGATCGGGTGCTGAAAGTCCTTCAAAAGGTCCTTATGCACATGGAGGAAAAGGATGGTGTAAAACAGTGACAAAAGGTTATTTGCATTTAAATACCGGTCACGTATTCGAAGGTGACATGATTGGCGCAGACTGCGGCCAAACAGGTGAAGTGGTATTTACGACGAGTATGACAGGCTACCAAGAAACCTTAACAGACCCATCCTATGCTGGACAGGTTCTTACATTTTGTTATCCGATGATCGGAAATTATGGTTTACATGACACAGCCAGTGAGAGTGTGAAACCATTTGTGAAAGGTGTGGTTACAGGAGAGTTGTGGGATGAAGATGACAAGCTTAAATCATTTTTATCTAGTTGGGGCATTCCGGGACTTAGCGGGATTGACACACGTGCTCTTGTGAAAACCATCCGTCAGTACGACACAGTTATCGGAGTCATTTCAGCAGAAGCGAATGTGTCGAATACTTGGGAAACAGAGGGTTCCCTCACGCTTATGCAAAGAACCACAGTGACTCATCCTAAAACGTACGGAAATGGAACGACACATATTGTAATGGTTGATTTTGGGTACAAAAAATCCATACTCGAGGCTTTAGTGAAGCGAGGATGTTTTGTCACGGTCGTGCCATTTTCCTATAGCTTTAAACAAGTGGAACGTTTAAAGCCTGATGGCATTGTTTTAAGTAACGGACCTGGTGATCCAAAAGCACTTGCGCCGTATTTTACCCAACTTAAAAAAATAACGGAGAAGTGGCCTACGCTCGGGATTTGTCTTGGTAATCAGCTTATCGCACTTGCGTTCGGCGGAGAAACCAAGAAACAGCTAAATGGTCACAGAGGAAGCAATCATCCCGTCAAAGATCTCCAGTCGGGAAAGGTGATGATCACATCACAGAATCATGGTTATGTGATCGCGGATGAGGGGTTACCTTTAGGATTTAATGTGACGTATGTGAATGTCAACGATAAAACCATTGAAGGAATCAAGCACAAGAGCCTTCCTATCGAAAGTGTACAATTTCATCCGGAAGCGCACCCGGGGCCAAGTGATACGGATTACGTATTTGACCAATTCATAGCGCAAGTTGCAACAGGAGGAAACGTATATGCCTAAGAAAGACAACATCAAGAAAGTCCTTGTCATTGGGTCCGGTCCGATTGTAATCGGTCAGGCTGCCGAGTTTGACTATGCAGGTACACAAGCTTGTTTATCTCTAAAAGAAGAAGGGATAGAAGTTGTACTTGTAAATAACAATCCGGCAACGATTATGACTGATGAACGAATTGCAGATCGTGTGTATATGGAACCTCTGACTGCCGAGAGTATTGAACAGATCATTAAAAAGGAAACTCCGGATGGGGTGATCGGGACGTTAGGGGGACAAACGGGCCTTAATTTAACCGTTGAGCTTTATGAGAAAGGGATTTTTAATAAATACGGAGTAGAGGTTCTTGGTACTGCCGTTGAAGGGATTCAAAAGGGGGAAGATCGAGAGAAGTTCCGTAAGCTGATGATGGACATTGGAGAGCCAGTACCTGATTCTACAATTGTTCAGTCCATAGAAGAGGGGCTAACGTTTACTCAGTCAACAGGGTACCCGGTTATCATTCGTCCGGCGTATACACTTGGTGGTGCCGGGGGAGGATTCGCTGAGAACGATCAAGAGTTTGAACAGGTGCTAAGAAGAGGACTTTCGTTAAGCCCGATCAATCAAGTGCTAGTTGAACAGAGCATTAAAGGTTGGAAAGAAGTCGAGTACGAAGTGATGCGTGATGGTAATGATACATGTACGATCGTTTGTAATATGGAAAACATGGACGCTGTCGGAGTTCACACTGGAGATTCTATCGTCGTTGCCCCTTCACAAACGTTAACCGATGAACAGTATCATATTCTTCGTGACTCATCGTTAAAAGTGATTCGGGCTTTAGGGGTAATCGGAGGATGCAACATTCAGTTTGCCCTTCATCCTCATACAAACGAGTACGCCATCATTGAAGTGAACCCACGAGTAAGCCGATCTTCGGCTTTAGCATCGAAAGCGACTGGTTATCCAATTGCAAAAATCGCAGCAAAATGTGCGATTGGTTATCATTTGGATGAAATTATCAACCCGATAACGGCGAATACATTCGCTTCATTTGAACCGGCATTGGACTATATTGTCGTGAAGCTTCCTCGTTTTCCGTTTGACAAATTTCCTGAAGGGGATCGCTCACTAGGCACACAAATGAAAGCAACAGGAGAAGTGATGGCGATCGACCGCTCGTTCGAAGGAGCCTTAAATAAAGCAATCCGATCCCTTGAAATGAATGTATATTCAATGAATCATCATTTGGTGGATAGCATGACTGATGACCAACTATTGAAAGAGCTGGCAGAGCCCACAGACCTTCGATTGTTTGTGATTGCAAAAGCTCTTAAACGAGGAATGAGTTTGGACACAGTAAAAGAAGTGACCAACATTCATGGCTGGTTTTTGAAGAAGATAAAGATGATTCTCGAATGCGAATCAGAACTCGCATCTTATACTTGGAATCATGTGCCTGACTCCCTTTTTATTAAAGCGAAAAAAATGAACATGGGTGACCGATGGATCGCTTCATTATTTGGGGTTACAGAACAAACGGTCCGTCAAAAACAAAAAAGCTTAGGTATTAAGAGAGGCTTTAAGCAGGTAGATACGTGTGCGGCAGAATTTGATGCGGTGACCCCGTATTACTATGCTACTTATCATGGGAGCGATGAAGTAACTTCAACACAGACGAAGAAAATTCTCGTGATCGGATCAGGGCCAATTCGAATCGGCCAAGGTGTTGAGTTTGACTATTGTTCTGTTCACGCTGCTCAGGCTGTTCAGAAATACGGTTATGAAGCTGTGGTAATGAATAATAACCCTGAAACGGTGAGTACGGATTATACGGTAGCTGACCGTCTTTATTTTGAACCGTTAGCTGTAGAGGATATCTTAGCAGTGGCACAAAAGGAACAAGTTGAAGGCGTTCTTGTTCAGTTCGGTGGTCAAACGGCCATCAATGTAGCCGAACAGCTGGAGAATGAAGGGATTAAAGTTTTAGGTACTTCCCTTAGCGCGATTGATTGTGTGGAGGACCGGGAGAAGTTTTATAGATTATTGCATGACAACGAGATCCCACATATCCCAGGGAAGACAGTAAAGGGTATTGATGAATTGAAGGAAGCGGCAGAAAGCCTCGGATTTCCTGTGATGATTCGTCCTTCTTACGTGATCGGTGGCCAATCCATGTTTGTTTGTAAAAATCATGATGAACTCAAACGAAACGTGGAGCAGTTTATTTTATCCGAAAATGAAAGAGGATGGCCCCTTTTAGTTGACCGTTTTATTCCAGGGGTTGAGTGTGAAATGGACGTCATTAGTGACGGAGAGAGCATCTTGGTTCCGGGAATTTTTGAGCATGTGGAAAAGGCCGGTGTTCATTCCGGAGACAGTACAGCCTATTTTCCGCCAATCAACATAGGTGAAAATACGAAAAAGGTCATGATGGAGTATGCCGAAACACTGGCATCCGTGTTGCCTGTAAGAGGGATCATGAACATCCAGTTCGTCGTTAACGAGGACACGGTGTACGTACTCGAAGTGAATCCAAGAGCATCGAGAACGGTGCCGATTATGAGTAAAGTAACCGGTGTTCCGATGATCGAGTGGGCAACGAGAGTTCAACTCGGTGAAAATATTCCCAAACCATTGACCGGATTGTTAGGAGAGCCTTCTTATTTCACCGTAAAAGCGCCGGTTTTTTCAGCCGGAAAACTACCGGACGTTGATCATGTCCTAGGCCCTGAAATGAAATCCACTGGAGAAACCCTTGGTTTAGGTGCGACAAAAGAAGCGGCCTTAAGCAAAGTCTTTGGACAACGCGTTCATAAACCGCAGCCCCTCCTTTTCTGTTCCATTACGGATCAAAGGAAAAAAGATGCTTTGTTCTTTATTCAAGCATGCTCTAATATGGGCTTTTCTATTGCTGGAACAAAAGGAACGGCACGCTTTTTAAACGAAAACAATGTAAGCTGTATTGCTGTGGTTGATGAAGAGCTACGTGAGTGGTGGAAGAAACACCAACCAGACACAGTGTTAAATATACCTACTGTAGGACGACGAAAAGAACGATCTGGTTTTACGATTAGAGAAATGGCCATTACGTACGATGTTCCTTGTTTTACAGCATTGGAATCGTTCAACGCATGGCTTGATACGCTAAATGAAACGAAAAAAAATGTTGAACCTAAGTCGGTTCAAGAGTGGATCAGTAAAACAACACTAAAGATGGGGTGACAGCATGCAATCTATTGAAAAAGTAAAAGATATCAGACCTTCGTTTATCGGGAGAGATTTTTTAACCTTGGCGGACTTTACAGAGGAAGAAATCGGATACTTGATCGATGAAGCGATCTCGTTAAAACATAAACAAAAACAAGGAATCGAGCACAAGTTTCTAAAAGGAAAAACGCTCGGAATGATTTTTGAGAAATCATCTACCCGAACACGATTAAGCTTTGAAATTGGGATGAAACAGCTAGGTGGAGATGCGATCTTTTTAAGTTCAAGAGACATCCAGTTAGGAAGAGGGGAGTCGATTGCAGACACTGCCAAAGTCCTGTCTCGATATGTAGACGGCATTATGATACGTACTTTTGCTCATGAAAAAGTAGAAGAACTGGCACAACATGCCACCGTACCGATTATCAACGGTCTAACAGACGACCACCACCCTGCTCAAGTACTGGCAGACTTGATGACGATCGTTGAAAACAAAGGGAAACTAAAGGGATTAAAGCTTTGTTTCGTTGGTGACGGAAACAATAATATGACCCATTCCTTAATTGAAGGTGCAGCTCTTACCGGGATGAATATCTCTGTAGCAAGTCCTAGTGGCTATCAGCCGAAGAGTACAATCGTATCGAATGCAAAGAGGATAGCAGTAAAGACTGGTTCAACCATTGAGGTTACTGAGGATCCCGTTACTGCGATTGAAGGTGCTGATGTAGTTGTGACCGATGTATGGGCAAGTATGGGAGATGAAGGTCAAATGGAAGAGCGATGCACCGTTTTTTCACCTTATCAAGTGAATGATGAATTATGCAAACACGCGAATAAAAATTTTATTTTTCTTCATTGTCTACCTGCCCACAGAGGGGAAGAGGTTGATACAACAGTCATTGACGGGGTTCATTCGGTCGTATTTGATGAAGCTGAAAATCGATTACATGCACAAAAAGCATTATTATGGTTGACGATGAGCAACTAATTTTTTATACTATGAATGTATAAAAATTCTTTAAAGTAAATAATAATTCATATATAAGGAGTGGATAGCATGAGTAAAGGGAAAGTTGTTCTTGCGTATTCCGGAGGTTTAGATACAAGCGTGTCAATTAAATGGATTGAGGAAAAATACGGTTATGAAGTCATTGCCCTAGGCATTGACGTTGGTGAAGGGAAGGATCTCGAAGCCATTAAACAAAAAGCGTTGGATACAGGTGCGGTAAAAGCGATCATGATTGAAGGAAAGGAACTCCTTGCAAAAGGGTACTTAGCACCGGCTCTAAAATCCAATTGCTTGTATGAAGGGAAATATCCATTGAGCTCTGCTCTCTCTCGCCCTCTTATAGCAAAACTTCTTGTGGAAGTAGCAGAGCAAGAAGGGGCTGTGGCTGTTGCTCATGGCTGTACAGGTAAAGGAAACGACCAAGTTCGTTTTGATGTATCGATTCAAGCATTAAACCCAGATCTTAAAGTGATCGCTCCAGTACGTGAGTGGGGAATGAACCGAGACGAAGAAATTGAGTATGCAAAGGAAAAAGGAATCGATGTTCCTGTAAATGTAGATAAACCATATTCAATCGATGCAAACATTTGGGGACGCGCTTGTGAAGCGGGAGTTCTTGAAGATACGTGGGCAGAAGCACCGGAAGACGCCTTCGAATGGACAGCGCCGATTACAATGACACCAGATCAAGCTGAGTACATCGATATTGAATTTGAACAAGGGCTCCCCGTGGCTTTAAACGGAGAGAAAATGGACTTTGTTTCGATTATTGAAAAGTTAAATGCAATCGGTGGTACTCACGGGGTTGGAAGAATTGACCATGTTGAAAATCGTCTCGTCGGAATCAAAAGTCGTGAAGTATACGAAAATGCAGCAGCACTTATTCTCATTCATGCTCATAAAGAACTCGAACTGTTAACACTTCCGAGAGAAGTAACCCAATTTAAAACACAAGTTGACAATAAAATGACGGAGCTCATTTATGAGGGGTTATGGTTCTCACCATTGAAGAACGCCTTGGAGTCCTTTATTGATGAGACTCAGAACGTCGTTTCAGGAACAATTAAAGTAAAACTTTTCAAAGGGAATTATCAAGTGGTTGCCAGAAAATCACCGAATAGCTTATACAATGCCGATCTCGCTACCTATTCTAAAGGGGATGCATTTGATCATAAAGCGGCCGAAGGTTTCATTAAACTGTTTGGTTTATCAACGAAAGTCTATGCCGATGTGCATAAAGAAGAGAAGCCTGTTGTCGTGAAGGAGGAAGTGTAACCGTGTCTAAATTATGGGGAGGGCGCTTTACTAAAGAAACGAACAAATTGGTTGAAGAGCTAACAGCATCGATCGAATTTGATCAAAAGCTTGCAGATGAAGACATCGAAGGCAGCCTGGCCCATGTGCAAATGCTTTCGGAGCAAGGTGTGATTTCTGACGATGATGCTATGAAAATAACGGAGGGGCTTCATAAAGTGAAACAGAAGCTCCATGCCGGGGAGCTTGAGTACTCGGTTGCTGATGAAGATATTCATATGAATATCGAGAAGTTCTTAATAGAAGAGATTGGTCCGGTGGGAGGAAAACTCCATACGGGGCGCAGTCGAAATGACCAAGTGGCTACAGACATGCATCTATATTTGAAAAAACATACTAAAGAAACGATTGCTCTTATTGAAAGTGTCCAAGGAGCGATTGTTGAACAGGCTGAAGTTCACGTTGATACGATGATTCCAGGATACACCCACCTTCAAAGAGCGCAGCCAGTGTCTTTTGCTCACCATATTCTCGCTTACTTTTGGATGTTGGAGCGAGACAAACAGCGATTCATTGATAGCTTAGAACGTGTGGATGTTCTCCCTCTCGGAGCAGGAGCGATGGCAGGAACCACGTTTCCGATTAACCGAGCACGCGTTGCAGAAATCTTAGGGTTTGAAGACATCTATCCAAATAGTATGGATGCGGTTAGTGATCGTGATTTCATATTGGAATACTTGTCGGCTGCATCAATCATGATGATGCATATTTCCAGATTGAGTGAGGAACTTGTAATCTGGAGCAGCGAAGAATTCGGGTTCATTGAATTAGACGATTCTTTTTGCACAGGATCAAGCATTATGCCACAAAAGAAAAATCCTGACGTTCCGGAATTGCTTCGAGCAAAAACCGGGCGAGTGTATGGAAATTTGATGAGCTTGTTAACGGTTCTTAAAGGACTGCCTCTGGCGTATAACAAAGACATGCAAGAGGATAAAGAGGGAATGTTTGATACGGTTGAAACGGTAAGTGGATCTTTGAAGATGCTGGCACCAATGATTGAGACGATGACCGTAAAGAAAGACGCCATGCGTCAAGCGGTCAACCAAGATTATTCAAATGCGACAGATATTGCTGACTACTTAGTGACAAAGGGGATGCCCTTTAGAGAAGCTCACTCGGTTATCGGTCAAGTCGTGCTCTATGCGATTGGAAAGAAAAAGTTTCTGCTTCAACTCGATTTGGAGGAGTATAAGTCGTTCAGTGAGTTATTCGAAGATGACATTTATACGGTACTTGCCCCAGAAAACGTTGTTGCAGCCCGCAACAGTGCAGGGGGGACGGCACCAAAACAAGTGGTTAAACAATTTGATCAAGCAAAGAAAAAACTGGACCATAGCTAGGTCCGGTTTTTTTGCGTAAGATGGGGACAGTCCCCGAAGCGTTTTGGATAGCCTGAGGGTCAGACCCCCCATCTCAAGACCCTCACTTTAGTCTTTCGTAATCCTTGGTGATGAAATGTAAAAAATTTCATGAATAAATGTTGTGAATGAAAGGAATTTAAAGGATGATAGCGTTTTTTTACTCTGTGTGTCACTCTTATTACCTTAGTTGTAAAGATGGTCATTATTCTAGGTATGGTGCTGATGTTACCGTTTTATCTATTTTGCGTTTTAGCTTATACTATAGGTAGGAAAGTTTTGCACAAGTAAAAAACCGTGCGAAAGAAACTAATGGAGGTAACGGACAATGAACTGGTATGAAAAACTCAATCAGTATTTCCCTGTTGAAGAGATGAAATCAAAAGAGCACATGGATTTACTTTTAAAAGAAAAAAAAGAAGTCTACAAAAAAGACGAAAGTGAATATCACGTGATGATGTATGCAGAAATGGATGATTTCATTTTTATTGACTACTTGTTCGTTTCAAAAGCAGCACGGGGCAAAGGAATCGGAAAGAAATTGTTGAATACTTTAAAAGAAAAGAACAAGCCGATTATTCTTGAAGTAGAACCAATTGATTATGATGATACGGATACGGAAAAACGTCAGAAGTTTTACAAGAGGGAAGGATTTGAACACGCTAAATCGATTGGCTATCGCAGACGTTCACTTGATACAGGTGAAATAAATGAAATGGAAATTCTCTACTGGTCACCATCGAACGAATCGGAAGAAAGCATCTATAATAAGATGAGACATACGTATGAAACGATCCACACGTATAAAGACGAGCAGATTTATGGTGAATCCTATGATGAAACAGATAAGGTGTTCAGTTTTGAAGAGGAAGATGAAAAAGCTCAACCGCCAATGTAAGAATAAGGTAAAGGGGTGTTGATCGATGAAAGGTAAAGGGAAACAGCGTCGAAAAAGAAAAAAGCAGCTATGGCAAGACCTGTTAAAGAAAAAATGGAATGATGTAAACCGCATCCCAAGACGTCAACCGCAATCTCAGTCGAAAACCATCGCTTAAATCTAAAAAATAGTGAAAAACTGCCCACACATGTGTAGGGCAGTTTTTCTTAATGGTAAAATAAAATGAGAACACTCATTCATAATTGATAATGAGTGAGAAAAGGAAGTATAGTATTCTTGGACAAATGTTCAACATTTATTATAACTTTCTACATATTTTATGTTTAACATGTCAACTTTCGTGGTATTTCTTTATTATATCTGCTTTCATTAAGTTGTACACGTTGTATAGCTAACGTATAAGTTTTTTAGATTACCCACTAGTCAAATTAAAATTATTATTGTATAATAAGTGATGTAGTAATCAACGAACTTAGCAGAATAAAGAAATGTACTTATAAATTATAAACCTAATTGGAAGGGAGAAATGGTTTTCATGGTAACGTTGTTCACATCGCCTAGTTGTACGTCTTGCCGTAAAGCAAAAGCATGGCTTCAAGAGCACGATATCGCATTTGTGGAACGTAACATCTTTTCCGAACCATTATCAGTAGAAGAGGTAAAGGAAGTTGTCCGTATGACAGAAGACGGCACAGACGAAATTATCTCCACACGATCCAAAGTATTTCAAGAGCTTGAAGTAGACATTAATGATATGCCACTTCAAGACCTATTCCAGCTTATTAGCGATCACCCGGGTCTCTTGAGACGACCGATTATTATGGATGAAAAGCGTATTCAAGTTGGTTACAACGAAGCTGAAATTCGCCGATTTCTACCTCGAAAAGTACGTACTTTTCAACTTCAGGAAGCTGCGAAAAAGCTCGTAAACGAATAATATAGTTCGGGCCTTCTGTCTTCTTGGCAGAGGCCTTTTTTCTTTATCCTCTTGATACAATGCTCGTTCTAGTATCTAATATAGGTGATATCTTGGACTCTGTTTCGAAGCCATCCGGCAACGATAACGGCAATAATTAATATAATGGAGAATAACAATGGTGGAATTCCCGTATCTGCTAAGAAAAAATAAACCATTGGTTCGTGTGTTATCATTGTTGATGCGGTAAGGGTGAGTATCCCAGCTCCAATATAGAGAATAAATGGGAAACGTTTCATCAAGAACAGGATGATCTTGCTTCCCCATATTAAAATAGGTACGGAAATCAACAATCCTAAGAAAACGATGAGCATATCTCCTTTTGCAGCACCGGCTACAGCTAGTACGTTATCAAATCCCATAACGATATCAGCAATGACAATGGTTTTAATGGCAGCAAAAATCGTGACTGACCCTTTAATATTTTGCTCTCCTTCAGTAGAGGTGAGAAGGCGGTATGATATCCAAAATAAGAGAATACCTCCAATCCCCATTAAATAGGGTATAGATAATAAGTGAAGTGCGATAATGGTTAAAAAACCTCTAGCGAGGATAGCGAAAGCAATACCGATGATAATCGCTTTATTTCTAAGTGGTGGAGGAAGCTTACGGCATGCCATAGCAACGACAATCGCGTTGTCACCGCCCAAAATTAAATCGATTCCTATGACGGTAAGCAAAGCGACAAAAAAATCAGAATTCAACGGTTGATTCCTCCCTTCATAAACGATAAAATCAGTTAAACCATTCTTTATTCGAGGGTTAAATCATAAGATAAAGAACATGGCTGGTCCTTAAATGTGATGTCATAATAATGTATACATGTCCCCAGTTGTTCAGAACTGGATTTCGTATTCTGATGGAACAAAGATAAAATCATGAGCAGGACTATTTCAATTCAGAGCAACTTCTTTTAAAATAGGAACTACTACTCATTTAGGCTGATTGAAGAGTGATCACATTGGGTAAATCAACAACAATAGAAGAGACTAATTGGAGTACACCAAATCTCGAATGGAAGGGTGAACGATGAATGGATATCGAACGCGTGAATGATACAACGCTAAAGTTTTTCATCACATATAAAGATATTGAAAAACGTGGTTTTGATAAAGATGAAATTTGGTATAATCGTGAGCGTGGCGAAGAGCTATTCTTCGAAATGATGAACGAAGCCAATGACCAAGAAAACTTTGAAATTGACGGTCCTCTATGGGTTCAGGTTCATGCATTAGATCGAGGTCTTGAGGTCATTGTCACCCGCGGTCAGGTAAACGACGGTAATGTGAAACTTGAAATTCCTGTAGGTGACGATAAACATGACCAAGCGGTCGATGAAAATATTGCAGATATGCTGGACAGTCGTTTTCGCGGTGAAGATGAAGACGGAGAAAAGGATCTCATCTTAAGCCTTGTAATCGGTTTTAACGATTTCGAGGATGTGATCTCGTTAAGCAAAAGCTTTGACGAAGCGATCGAAACAAGCCTTCACCACTTCGAAAATCGCTATTATATTTATGTGACTCTTGATGAAACGTATACGGACGAAGAGCAAGATAATCATTTAAGCCGTATGCTCGAATTCGGTTACGAGTCTGACACGACAATCTATCGTATTAAAGAATATGGTAAAGAAATCATCGCTGAAGATGCCCTTCGCGTAATCCGTGAAAAGTTTAGTTAAGGAGTCGATTTTTATCGGCTTCTTTTTTTGTGATTTTAAACTCAATGGATAGGGAATAAGGTTAGGACAGATACAAACCTCTTTTTCGGTTATAATGAACGTAAAGCATCTCCTTAAATAGATTAAAGAGAAGAGGGAGAAAACTCATGTTAAAACGGCTGCAAGTAATTCTGTTTTTAGCAATAATATTTACAAGTTTGTATCTAACAAGACAATTTTGGGAGGGCTGGCTCGTAGGGTGGGCCTCTATTTTCTTTTCATTAACGGCATTTTTTATTGCTGTTGTCATCTTCCTGGAGAATCGAAATCCAACAAAAACCCTTGCTTGGTTAATGGTATTAGGGATTTTTCCTCTCTTGGGTTTTGTATTCTATCTCATGTTCGGACAAAACCATCGCAAAAGGAAATCTTTTACTAAAAAAGCGATTATGGATGAACAAGCTTTTAATAAGATTGAAGGAAACAGACCTTTGGACGAAGCACAACTGGGAATGATGCGGGAAAATCAACAGAAACTATTCCGATTGGCACATCGTCTGGCGAATAACCCCATTTCTTTTCAAACAGACACTCGTGTGTTGACAGACGGTAAAGAAACGTATCATCATATTAAACGAGCGCTTAACTCGGCCACAGACCACATACATTTAGAATACTACATTGTCCGAGACGATGAGCTTGGTTGCGAAATCAAAAATATCCTGATCCAAAAAGCAAAGGAAGGGGTAGAAGTTCGTTTCTTGTTCGATGCAGTTGGGTGTTGGAAGCTCTCGAAGTCTTACATATCCGATCTGCGAAATGCCGGGGTACAAATGGTAGCTTTTTCACCTGTTCGACTTCCGTTTTTCACGAACAAAATTAACTACCGGAATCATAGAAAGATTATTGTTGTAGACACTAACTATGCCTTTATTGGAGGTTTAAATATTGGAGACGAGTACTTAGGGAAAAGTAGCTATTTTGGCCACTGGCGTGATACCCATTTATTAGTCAGAGGAGAAGCGGTACGAAGCCTTCAGCTCATCTTTTTAAGAGACTGGTATTACGCTACAGGAGAGGCGGCGCTGAAGCCTGGATATCTTTCACCAGCACTTCCTGATGGGGAGCCTAAAGGCGGCGTTCAAATGATCGCTAGCGGACCTGATAGCCGTTGGGAAGTGATTAAAAAGCTGTTTTTTACCATGATTACTTCGGCAAAAAAATCAATATGGATTGCAAGCCCTTATTTCATTCCCGATGAAGACATGCTTTCAGCTATTAAAATTGCAGCACTGGGTGGAATTGACGTTCGTATTCTTGTTCCGAGCAGACCTGATAAAAAAATCGTTTTCCATGCTTCCAGGTCATATTTCCCCGAGCTATTGGAAGCTGGTGTGAAAGTTTACGAATATCACAGGGGATTCATGCACAGTAAAATTATCATTGTAGATAATGAAATTGCTTCTATCGGAACAGCAAATATGGATATGCGTAGTTTTCACTTGAATTTTGAGGTGAATGCCTTCTTATATCGAACGAGAAGTGTAGAAACACTTGCTAGTGATTTTATTTACGATATGGAGCACTCTACAATTATTCGTCAAGAAGCATTTGTGAAACGTTCATTTTACTACAAACTTGTAGAATCCACTTCAAGGCTTATGTCGCCTCTTTTATAAGAGGTACTCGCGAATACAGCTATACCCTTAAGAGTTTGGTCCTAGGTGGTGAAACGCTGCCTTTAGGACCAACCTCGAAGTCTAACTTTGGTCCGTGTATTTATTTACCACCACGACTTGAACATACGTTCCCCTTTATGTATACTAAATTTAACCATGGAAAGGGGGACTTCATGTTAACTGCAATCAGTCAAAATGGGAAACTCGTGTCTCTATGTGACGGCTGGACCAAGGCGGAATTGGAAAAGGCTCGTAACAACAATACTTTTTTTTGCCCCGACTGCAAAGAGCCTCTTCAAATGAAACTCGGATCAGTGAAAGCATGGCATTTTGCGCATCTTCGATCTACATCTTGCATACAGACATTCAAGTGTGAAACCGACGACCATATTCAAGGAAAGTGGTTTTTGTACAACTGGTTAAAAAATCAACTGCTGCACCCGAAAATTGAGAAAATAATCCCCGACCTTAACCTGAGACCAGACTTGATGTTTGGACGAAACATCATTGAACTCCAACACTCTTCCATTCCCTTTGAACAATTCAAAAGCAGACATCAACGATATATAAATGCGAGTTATAATGTAAGGTGGCTCGGTTTAACAACGGAGGCTTCGATGCCTCAACATAACATTGTCACTTTTTCTACCCTCGACGGATTCTTTCTATCTTTTCCAAAAGAGGAACATCCTCTCACGCTCACATCAACCCTTTTAAACCCATACACTGGTATGTTCTTTAAATTTTGTCCACAACTTTACGTATCGCCTCGAAAGACCTTCTCACGAATTACTACTTTTCAATCTTCCTATTCCTATCGTTCGTTGTTCGACCTTAGTAAGGATCGAAATCCACCATTATCAAAACATTCTCTTCAGCACTATTTTCAAGTGTGGAACACACAGACGAGAAAAGAAAGAAAAAGGCCCAGGTTTGCTCAAAAAAACAAGGCAGAAAAACAAGTTGCCACTCTTCTTTATCAGTACAACTTAAACCTCACCATGTTTCCTTCTCTTACACGGATCCCGTTACCGTCACAAATCTTCTTGGATACACCACCACAGTTATGGCAAACATGGGTCATCCTCGCGTATATCCATACCTTTACTCCAGGCTCGCGATTTTCAATCGATCACCTTCTCCGGACGTTTATGAAGGAACTTCACACTTTTCACTTAAGGCTCTTACCATTTAGTAAGCAAAACATGGTTCAACGTTTGCTGTTGGAGTACTTGGATGTGCTCAGTCTGTTTGGTGTAGTACACACCGATAATCGCCGCTCATTTACAGTCGTTTCACATATTACCGTTCGTAAATCACCGGACCAGTTGCTTAGAGATGATGAATATATTCTTAAAATTGTCAAAGGATATTGGGAGGAGAAATGGTTAGAAACGATATGAAAGGAGCGTGCAATATTTCGATTATAAAAATAAATTTCATATTTTAAAAGGGTTTTTAGGAAAAGACTAGAATACGTATAATGCACCATTCTGTCCTTTTTTATATGTGGTTTTGTAAAGTCTTATTGTTTTCACATACGAAGTGAAAGTAATGAATCCGAGGTGTCCTAAAAATGCAGGGCATAGGAGGCTGGCGATACCTTCGCCTCGCTTTTTCCTATGAAGGGAAGGCGTGGCAGCATCCGCCTAGAGGCTGTTCAATGAGCACCATAAAGACCAAAACAAGGATTTAAGAAGGAAAAAAAGTACTTATATAATAATGGAGGGGTCAAATCATGACAGAACAATCAACAGCGTTACCGAAACGTGATGAAATTCCTAAGGAACTGACGTGGGATTTAGAAGATATTTTTGAAACGGATGACAAATGGGAAGAAGCTTTCAAAGAGTTGAAAGAACTGATTCCAACGATTAAAGAGTTTAAAGGAAAACTTGGTGATTCTCCGGAAACACTTTATGAAGCTTTGCAACTTCAAGACAAAATCTCTGAAAAGCTTGGTCGCGTGTATACATATTCCCACATGCGCTATGATCAAGACACAACAAATTCATTTTATCAGGGCTTAAATGACCGTGCATCCCAGCTTGTTTCTGTAGCAAGTAGCGAGTCTTCATTTATTACTCCTGAAATACTCTCGATCCCTGAAGGAGAGCTTTCACGCTTTTTGGACGAGCATCGTGAGCTACAACTCTATAGACATATGCTCAATGAATTAAACGAAAACCGTCCACATGTATTAAGTGAAAAAGAAGAAGCATTATTAGCTCAGGTAGGGGAAGTGACGAATTCGCCTTCTAATACGTTTGGAATGTTAAATAACGCAGACATGACGTTTCCTGAAGTGGAAGACGAGAACGGAAAGAAAATGGAGGTCACTCATGGTCGATACCTTCGTTTCCTTGAGAGCCCAGATCGAAAAGTGCGGGAAGAAGCGTTTAAAGCTGTTTACAGCACCTATGACAAGTATAAAAACACGTTCGCTAGTACGTTAAGCGGAAACGTTAAGAAAAACTTATTCAATGCCAACGTACGCAAATTTGATTCAGCACGTCAAGCTGCTCTTAGTAACAACCATATCCCTGAAGTTGTCTATGATCAGCTAGTTGATACAGTAAATGATAATCTGCACCTGCTACATCGTTATGTGGATTTAAGAAAGCGTGCTTTAGGCGTAGACGAACTTCATATGTACGATCTATATACACCACTTGTTAAAGAAGTGAAGATGGATATCCCTTATGAGGAAGCAAAAGAGCTTGTGAAGAAAGGTGCAGAGCCTCTTGGAGACGAGTACGTGAGCATCGTTCAAGAAGGTTTTGATAAACGTTGGGTCGATGTAGAAGAGAACAAAGGCAAAAGAAGTGGCGCATATTCATCCGGTGCTTTTGGAACAATGCCATATATCCTTATGAATTGGCAAAACAACGTCAATAATTTGTTTACATTGACTCATGAGTTCGGACACTCTGTACACAGCTACTACACGAGAAAATATCAGCCGTTCCCATATGCGAATTATTCCATTTTCGTAGCTGAAGTGGCTTCCACCTGTAATGAAGCCTTACTAAATAATCACATGCTCAATGTGACAGAAGATAAGCAGGAACGTTTATACTTATTAAATCATTTCCTTGAGGGCTTTAGAGGTACTGTATTCAGACAGACCATGTTCGCTGAATTTGAGAAATTGATCCACGAAAAAGCAGCGAGCGGAGAATCTCTCACTCCTGACCTTCTTACAAATACCTATTACGAGCTAAATAAGAAATACTTTGGTGACAATATTGTGATTGATGAAGAGATTGGATTAGAATGGGCGCGTATTCCACACTTCTATTACAATTTCTATGTATATCAATATGCTACAGGCTATAGTGCAGCTACGGCACTTGCCAAACAAATCCTTGAAGAAGAAGATCCGGCAGTAACAAGATATATTGACTTCTTAAAAGCTGGAAGCTCTGATTACCCGATCGAAGTACTCAAGAAAGCAGGAGTAGATATGACCTCTCCAGAACCAATTGAAGAAGCCATGAAGGTGTTTGAAGAGACACTCACAGAGCTTGAAACCCTTTTATTTGAAAAATAAACAAAACAATCAGAGGCTGGGACATGTCCCAGCCTCTTGCTTATTTATTGTTTCGTGTTTGATGAGCCAAATTAAATCCTTTAAAGCGGTGCCTGTGATTTAACATGTTTACTGTAAATAGGATGGTACCTAATAGTAATGGAATGCTAATCCACTTTGGGAAGAGGCCCATTAAACTTAGGATGAGAAGGCAAAAGCTTAAGAGTATAAAAACAATGCCTATGAAAACAAGAGTGGTTTGCATTCAATGTCACTCCTATAAAACATGATTTTCTCTACTACTTTATGAACCTCTTTTATTTTTAGTACAACCTAAATGTTGAGTGAAACAATAAAAAAGAGGGTATGGATAAAAAAAGTCAGGCACAATGCCTGACTTTTTTTATCCAATATAACGCCAAAGGTTACCGAACTTGACCGGAACACATTCCACTTTTTGTTGAATTTGAAGCTTTTTCATTTCTCGATCGGCTTCTTCACAGGTCATGTCAAAAACGACAGCAATCTCTTTTGATGCAACGAGTGTGTAAAATTTTACGAAACGTTCAATGGATATAGGAGGACATTTCTCAGGCTTAAACCCGAGCATGTCAGTGATAATTTCAACATAAACCGAGTAGTCGTACAAACCAGGAACACTTAATCCCGGTTCATCTACGTTGTCATTGAAGAATACGAGCGTTGGAAGTGATTGCACGTCCATTTCCTTCGTCGTACATGCGTCAGATTGCAAGGCTTTTGTCGCGCTTTGAGAGTGGAGGTCGCATTTGAATTCGCACAAATCGAGACCTTTTATTTTTTTCGCGCAGTCAATGAGTACTTGTTCTTCGGCAATGTTTTTCTTGTGAAGAAATAACGCTTCTCGTAACAGTCGTAAATACTTCGAACCGATGGCTCCACCTTGAAGCTCAGCTGCTTTAATGGCAAGTGATGCAGCATACGGCATGGAGATCGATTGTTCGTACCAAACGTCCCCGTCGCATGGCATACCAGTACGAGTAGCTGTTTCATCATAAGACTGTGCCATATTCTTTTGGTAACGGTCATTTTTAGAGTTTGAGCAAGGGTTCATTTTTTTAAGCTCATAGCCAAGGAACGTACGGATTTTGAAGTAGTTCGCATATTCCATTTGGAGCTTTTTTATAATGGGCTCCAACGCCCAGCATTCAGGGCAAAGGGGATCGATAAACATATATATTTCAAGGGGCTTTTTCCCCTGATCTGGAACATAGAATGAGGATGGCTCCTCTGGACAACAGATCCCTAAGTCGTCATAGCATACGAAGTTTCCTTCTTTGGTTTTCACGTGTCGTCCCTCCTTGTAAAGGAGTGTCTTACTCCATTGTATTTACCATATGGTTGGCTGTTTGTGTGAGTCTTTCTAAGAATGCAGAACGAAAAGGCTCTTCCAATTTCACTTCATCCATCGCTTGTTCCATACATGACAACCATGCTTTAGCATGTTTTGGGGTGATGGAAAAAGGCATGTGTCTAGCACGTAACATGGGGTGACCGTGTTCTTCTGTATAGAGCTGCGGCCCGCCCAGGAACTGCGTTAAAAACTGCTTTTGCTTTCTTGCCGTTTCTGTGAAATCCTCCGGAAATAGAGGGGCAAGTTCTTTATCAAGTGCTACGTTAGTATAGAACACATCGACGAGTTCTTCCAGTTTTTCTTCTCCAATGATGTCGTAAGGTACCTTCATGCGTAAACCCCTTTTTTTCATACAGTCAACGTTAATGTAAACTTATTGTAGCAAGCATATGACACATGGGCAACAAATGTGATTGTGAGATAGTGTGCAATAGAGTGGGAGTTCGACAGTACAAGTCATAAGTGCTTTGACTTGATTGCGGCCTCATTTTGCGCAACAAAAAAAGGTTCGGGCTTGACCGAACCTTTTAATCTATGCTTTTTTAAACGTTGCCATTACCTTTGGAACATAGGATTGTGTTTCTTTGAATGGGGGAATTCCTCCGTATTTATCAACATTGCCAGGTCCAGCGTTGTAAGCGGCTAATGCGAGTTCTGTGTTTCCGTTGTATTTGTTGAGCATCGCTTTAATATAACGAGTACCAGCATCGACGTTTTCTTTAGGATCGAAGATGTTCGTGACACCTAGCCCCTTTGCTGTGTTTGGCATGAGTTGCATCAATCCTCGAGCCCCAGCGTGGCTTACTGCATCTGGCTTAAAGTTGGATTCATGTTTAATGATGGCGTAAATAAGGCTAGGGTCGACTCCGTGTTTCTTTCCTGTGCTTTCAATAAGATTAGAAAAGTTTCCCGTTTTTTCCCCCTTAGTAAGAACAGGAGGTGGTTCTTTCACTACCACTTTTGGTTCGGAGGAAGAAGTAGTCATTAGCATGTCATGGAAGGATTGCTTTGTTTTTGTTGTCATGGATGTTTGAAGACGGTCCGCAAACTGCTTTAAGGCTTGCCATTGATACGTATCGTTACGAATGTTCACGTTCATCCGCTCCTTCGTTTATTGATGGTGCAACGTGTTAAAGAAACGATGTATTTTACTCTCGGTGTCCTTCTTTTGTATATCGTAATCTTGTAGTAAAGAGTGAAAGACTTTTTTACCTTCGTCTGCATTTGTGCATTCAAACTCAAGCTCATAATCCGTTTCGTTTAAATAAGAACTTTTATCCAAAACAAGTAAACCACCGGGGATGTCTTTTTCCAAGCGATCCGTGGCTAAGCTTCCGAGAAAGGTAAAAGAGTTCTCTGTTACCGGTAATGTTTTTTTCAGATGGTTAATGACGTCTCCTAAAGGGAGCGATCCATTCTTGAAAGCTATTTCAGCTTCGTGTTTTGTAATGGTTTGATGTGTTTCGAGTAGTCCGGTTTCTAGGGGTTGCTTTAATGTTAAAACGTATCGGTCGTTCTTTTTGCGGATTCGTAAAGCCGAACCATTGTCTTTAAGCAAAAGATCCGCAGTGTCAAAATAATGGTTGCTTTGGGAAAACGGCTGGTCGTTTGTTTCAAAAAAAGCGTGTTTAAGTCGTATGTATTCTTCTTTTGTCAGAAGATTTTTAAATTCAATTTCAATTTCTTGATTCATGGTTAGTTCACCTTTTCATAAAAGTTGTCCTACGTTATTATTTCATATGGACAGGTTGAATACAATGAGGCTTTTTTTTCGATAAAACAGGGTATTATTAACGTAGGGATGGGAATTATGATAAACTTATGAACAAAATGATTTATGTTTTGGAGGAATGTACAATGAATAATTCATGGACCATAAAAGAGTTGGAGCGAACTGATTCAATGTTGAGTGTGAAAGTGGATACGAATCTTGATACGAGTGCTTTACACTCACTTAAAGCCAGTTCACAAATGCTTGCTGACAGTGATGCGAAAACATTTATTTACATAATAGAAGACGACAGTTCTTTTACATATATTCGCTTTCCAGTCGAGTCTTGGGAAGCCCTTAATAGTGTCAGACATGACCTACCTGTCGTACTTGAAATGACTTCTAAAGATAACGAGAACGTTCAACTTGAGCTGACCGATTTTTGGACTGAGATTGACTACTTAGTAGAAAACATTGAAGGAAACACAAATTACGGTGACGAAATGGTGGAGGCCGTAGAAAAAACATTTAACCATTAACGTAATGAACACGGTAAGTCAAACCAAGCGCGGTGGTGAGTTGGATTGAAAGAGTGGGACGTGATGCTTGCCCCATACAAGCAAGCAGTAGACGAACTAAAAGTGAAATTTAAAGGTGTGCGTGAGCAATTTAAACATTCTCCTCGTCATACCCCTATTGAATTCGTTACAGGCCGTGTCAAACCCGTATCCAGTATTTTGCAAAAAGCAAAAAGAAAAAACATTCCCTTAAATGAATTGGAAGGGACAATGCAAGACCTTGCGGGCATTCGAATTATGTGTCAATTCGTCGGTGATATCGACACGGTTGTAGACTTAATCAAAATTAGAAACGACTTTAAAATCGTGGAAGAAATTGATTACGTCAAGCACAAAAAAGAAAGTGGTTACCGGTCTTATCACATGGTCTTGGAGTATCCAGTTCAAACCATTGATGGAGAGAAGCCGGTTTTGGTTGAACTTCAAATTCGAACGCTTGCTATGAATTTTTGGGCTACGATTGAGCATTCCTTACAGTATAAGTATTCGGGTCAAATCCCGAGAGAAATTGAAGAGCGGCTACACCGTGCATCCGAAGCGGCGTTTAGACTTGACGAAGAAATGTCTCAAATTCGAGGCGAAGTTAGGGAAGCGCAAAAGATTATTTCATCAACCACTGATTCCATCCATAAACCGAATTCGTAATGAAAGGATAATAGCTGATGAAATTTATGGTTACGTCAAGAGGCGACACCACTTCCAATCGGATCGCTCAAAAAGTAAAAACCTATTTAAATGAATTTGCCCTTTCCTACGACAATAAAGAGCCAGACATCGTTATTAGTGTAGGGGGAGATGGTACTTTATTAGAAGCGTTTCACCAATATGCTCATCGACTTGAGGATACAGCTTTTGTGGGAGTCCATACGGGACACCTAGGTTTTTATGCGGATTGGCAGCCAGATGAAGTGGAAAAATTGGTCATTCACATTGCGAAGACACCTTTTAAGGTAGTTGAATATCCTCTCCTTGAAGTGATTGTACGACATAACGGAGATCGAAAGTCCGAGCGCTTCCTTGCTCTCAATGAATGTTCTGTAAAAAGTACGGAAGGCTCCCTTGTCATGGATATCGAGATTAAAGGAGAGTTGTTTGAAACGTTTAGAGGAGATGGACTCTGTCTGAGTACACCTTCTGGAAGTACCGCTTATAATAAAGCTCTCGGTGGTGCAATCTTACACCCATCATTAGCATCGATTCAGCTTGCTGAAATGGCATCCATTAATAACCGTGTGTACAGAACAATTGGTTCACCACTCGTGCTGCCTCAACATCATACATGCTTGTTAAAGCCTAAAAACGATGTGGATTTTCAAGTCACGATCGACCACTTAACTTTGCTGCAACAAGACGTAAAGTCGATTCAATGTCGCGTTGCCGAGCAAAAAGTACGTTTTGCACGCTTTAGGCCCTTTCCGTTCTGGAAACGTGTAAAGGAGTCGTTCATTAATGATTGACAATCGAATGAAGATTACTTGGGAGGTCCCTGTCTCACTTGACGGGGAGCTCCTTCGTACGTTTCTAAGAAAACATAAACAGATGTCTAGAAAAGCCTTGGCCGAGATTAAATTACGTGGCGGTGGGCTCTTTGTTAATGGAAAAGAATCAGATGTACGCACCATTTTACGTGGTAAAGACCACGTACTGGTTTTATTTCCACCTGAACAGGCAAGTGAGGCACTCGAGCCATTGGAGATCCCACTCACGATTGTTGCGGAAGATGATCATATGCTTGTGATCGATAAACCAGCAGGATTACCTACGGTGCCCTCATCCCGGGAGCCTGGACTATCGTTGGCTCACGGTGTGATTCATTATTATCAACAACAGCACATTCCTGCAACGTTTCATGGTGTTACACGTTTGGATCGAAATACGTCAGGTCTTTTGCTGGTTGCCAAACATCGATACGCTCATGATCAATTTGTGAAAGCTGGATTAAAGAGGGAATATGAAGTACTTCTTGAAGGTTCTTTGCCAAGGAATGAAGGGACCGTTAAATATCCGATCGGACGGAAAGGCTCGAGTATTATTGAACGTGAAGTACGAGAGGATGGGCAACATGCTGTTACACATTTTGAAGTGTTGGAAAAAAATAAGAGGCTTACGAAGGTAAAAGTGCGTCTTGAAACAGGTAGGACACACCAAATCCGTGTCCACTTTTCTCATCTCGGCTTTCCTTTGGCTGGTGATACGCTTTATGGTGGGCATACTCATAAAATCAGTCGCCAAGCACTGCATTCTGCTTGTTTGTCCTTTACTCACCCATTTACAGGCGAACATCATCGGTATGAAAGTAAGGTTCCACATGACATGGAACAGGCATGGATGGAAGAGGGGAATATAAATAAGTAGAGATTGCTTAATGTAGCAAAAAAGATAAGAGTAAGTGAGTGACTCATTGATTTTCAAACCTCTTTACATAGGCTGAGATCGTATGGAGGTGTTAAACTAAAAATCCGAACAGCAGGGATTGATGATTACCACACCTAGTTGTTCGGATTTCGTAAACGAAAAGGCTTCTTTTTAAGCACTATTCCCCGAGCGGTCTGAACTTCTCCTCAACGAAAGGTTGCTCTGAAGGCACATCTACGATTTTTTTTTCCGGCCACCGCAAGAGAGTGAGTCTGTTTCCGAACACGCATCCCGTATCAATGTTGACCGTATGGTTTAGAAATCTCGGTTCGTTTACCGGTGTATGTCCATATATAACGAACGTGTCATGGGTGTATGCTTTCGCCCAATCCCGTCTTACAGGTCGGCCATCAGCATGTGTTTCTCCAGTGATGTCACCATAAAGGACAAACGTCTTTACCTTCTTATTTGTTTTGCCAATCAAGTCCCCGCGGATCCCTGCATGTGCCACCACGAGTTTACCTTCATCTAAGGTTAAATAAAGAGGAGAGTTTTCCACCATACGTTTAAACCCTTCAGATATAAATGTATACTCTTTTTTATTCAAGCTTTTAAGCTCTTCGACGGTTGTCTCAAGCCCATGTTTTTGTTGGACATTTCGCCCTAAAAAATAGCGGTAAAGCTTATCACAATGGTTGCCAGGGCAATAGAGAATCCGATCTTCTTTCCAGTTTTTTATCGCAAAGCGGAGTACACCAACAGAATTAGGTCCTCGGTCTGTTAGATCTCCAAGGAAGGCGAGTTTTCGGCCTTCCGGGCTTGAAAGGAGTTCGTCATCCCCAACGGAATAACCAGTTTTTTTTAATAAAGCGATCATTTCGTCATAACAACCGTGCACATCACCGATAATATCTATCAAAGGGATCTTCCTCCTACAGGTTTGAATTTTACTACTTTTATCCTATCATGGAATGTTTATGAGGACGAACGTTGACAAACAAGCTTCGTTTAGCTTACGATTGAAACGTTTTTACACCTCGGTACTTGTATAGTCATGTGACTTCAGTGAACCGTGGAAGTATCGTATAAAAGGAGAATGAGATGGTCACTGAATTCACAACTCATCCTGTATTTATTTTTGCCATTGCTATGATTATATTTCTCATTTCCCCACTCATTATGACTCGGATTAGGATTCCTGGAATTATTGGCATTCTCATTGCGGGTATGATTATCGGACCAAATGGTCTTGGCGTGCTTGAGAGAAATGAAACCATCGTTATCTTAGGAACGGTGGGACTTTTATATATTATTTTTATTGCCGGGCTTGAAATTGACCTCGATGGTTTTAAAAAATACCGTCGAAGAAGCATTGAGTTTGGTTTGCTATCGTTTTTCATTCCTTTTGTTTTGGGAGCTGTCCTTGGTTTTGTATTCGGTTTTTCAATTTTGTCAGCGGTATTGCTCGGCTCTCTTCTTGGTTCTCATACTTTGTTAGCATATCCGATCGCCAGTCGAATGGGGATAGCGAAAAACAGGGCAGTAACGACAACGGTTGGAGGAACGATCCTTACCGATATATTAGCAATGCTTGTTCTTGCGATCGTAGCTGGTGCAGTTCAAGGGGAGTTGACGTTTGTTTTTTGGGTGCAACTCATACTAAGCTTAGGGATCTTTTCCACTGTGGTCATTTTTGGAGTGCCATACATCAGTAAGCGTTTTTTCATTAAATTCAGTGGGGGAGGCTCCATTGACTATGTTTTTGTGATGAGTATTATGTTTTTGTGTGCTCTGTTGGCCATCATCGCAGGTGTGGAGCCGATTATTGGGGCATTCCTTGCTGGTTTGGCACTTAATCGACTGATACTGGAAAACGGCGCTCTTATGAACCGTATTAAATTTGTAGGCAATGCCCTCTTTATTCCGTTTTTCTTACTCTCAGTAGGAATGCTTATGGACTTCAGAGTGCTCATTGATCATCCCTCGTCCGTATTTTTAGCAATTGCCATCGTAGCATTTGTAAACGGCGGAAAATGGCTGGCAACCTATATTACGTCAAGAATGTACGGATACACACAATTAGAACGTGAAGTCATGTACGGGTTAAGTATTCCCCAAGCCGCTGCGACTTTGGCTGCTACTCTTGTAGGATATGAACTTGGATTGTTTGATGTAGCTGTTGTTAACGGAGTGATTATTATGATTTTAATCACTTGTATCATCGGTCCTACGATGACCGAATTTTATGGTCGAAAGCTTGCTTATGTAGAAGACAATGGTCCTATTAAAGAAGAACAGTTACCCGAACGTTTACTCATACCAATGGCCAATCCCCAAACCATGGATAATCTGTTGGAATTGGCCATTACAATCAAGGATCCTCTGTCTACTGAGCCTTTGTACCCCATGACCGTGGTGAAAGGTGGCAACGAGGACATGGAGCTCAAAGTCGCTCAAGCGGAAAAAATGCTCGGACATGCAGTTCTGTATGCATCTGCAGCTGATGTATCCGTCCGACCTATGACGCGGGTTGGAGATAATCCGGCAAAGCGCATTTCTTATGCAGTAACAGACAACCGAATTTCCACCATTATTGTCGGTTGGAATGGGCAAAGAAACAAAGGGAGTCACACGTTCGGAAGTGTGATTGATGATGTGGTCGAATTCACAGACCGACAAGTGTTAGTTTCAAAGCTATCGCACCCATTAAATGTAACGAGAAGAATGATCGTAGTGATTCCAAAAGGCTTTGATCACATGAGTGGAGCTGATGAAGCGTTTCGAACAACAAAAACACTTGCTAGTCGAATTGGTGCGGAACTGTTTCTTATCATTGTTGGTGATAAAAAAGAAAAGTACATGAAGATCTTTGCTTCCATTAAGCCGACCATGTCCATGGAAGCGGGAGAAATCGATGATTGGATTGATTTAAAAGAACAGTATTACGATACATTTAGGGAAACGGACCTTCTCTTTATTTTGAGTGCCCGTCGCGGTACCGTAAGCTGGCACCACCGTTTGGAACGATTGCCTCATTATATTCAAAAGACAAAGATCGTCAGCTTTATTGTGTTATTCACCAAAGAAGCCGCCATTGACGATCGAGGCACAAAAGGAACGGTCATGAGCCCTGATTTTACGAACAAATAAATGGAAACAAGGCTGGGACAGAGACAATGTTCTAGCCTTGTTTTTGTTTAGATAGAGAAGGAATGTTTTTTGAAGCAGGACACAAACTAAAGCAGAAAAGGAGGCGAATGGATATGAATATGGAAGAACCTCTTGTACACTGTCCGAAGTGTGGCGAAGAACACCCAATTCAAAGTGTACTTACTGCTCAATCCAATCAAAACGTTATTTTTGAATGTCCTAAATGTGGGTATGAAAAGAGAAATATACTAACGAGTAAAGGGTAAAGAAGTGGGTTAGAGGTACGGTTGGTGATGAGATAGAGAACAGGTGATTTTGTCTATAGAGGGCTCAGGTTAAGGACGAATTTAGCCATCTTTCTTCCTCTACTCATGTGGATTTTTATTAAACAAACCTCTTTACGTGTGATATAATAGACAAAGATTAGTACCAACTAATAATACTAGCTATATAAAATAATGAGGAGGCTCATATTTATGATGAATCTTGATTTATCTAACCGTACATATGTTGTGATGGGGGTTGCGAATAAACGTAGTATTGCTTGGGGAATTGCCCAATCCCTGTCAAACGCTGGAGCTAGATTGATCTTTACATATGCAGGGGAGCGCCTTGAGCGTAATGTTAGACAACTTGCAGAAACATTGCAGCGTGATGATTACGTTATTCTTCCATGTGACGTGACAAAAGACGATGAGGTTGAAAAGACTTTTCAAGATATTGAAAAAGAAGTAGGCGTGATCCACGGAATTGCTCATTGTATTGCATTTGCTAATCGCGAGGAGTTGGAAGGAGAATATCTGAACACGACTCGTGAAGGGTTTTTATTAGCCCAAAACATTAGTGCATACTCCTTGACGGCAGTAGCCAAGGCAGCTCGTCCTTTGATGAAAGAAGGAGGTAGTATTGTGACGCTCACGTACTTAGGTGGTGAGCGTGTTGTGAAAAACTACAATGTCATGGGAGTTGCTAAAGCATCTCTTGATGCAAGTATGAAATATTTAGCAAATGACTTAGGCAAAGAAAACATTCGTGTGAATGCCATTTCTGCAGGACCAATCCGAACGCTAGCTGCAAAAGGTATTGGTGGATTTAACGAAGTTCTTCGTGAAATCGAAGAGAAAGCTCCTTTAAAACGTACAGTGACTCAAGAAGAAGTTGGGGATACAGCTCTATTTCTGATGAGTGACATGTCTCGTGCCATTACAGGAGAAATGCTTCACGTTGATGGTGGGTACAGTACGATCGGCCTAATGTAATCGGCTTAAATTAGTGAACGAGTCCAATCCAAATCCAGATACCGGACATATGCTTATACAGAGAGGGATCTCAAACGAGTCAGGTGTCTGGAGGTGGATGGAATGGGTTACGGCAGCGGTAGCGGATTTACACTACTTGTAGTTCTATTCATTTTGCTAGTAATCGTAGGTTCAGCCTACGTATACTAAGAAAAGGAAACGAGTGTCTCATACGAGATGCTCTTTTTTTGATCCTTTTTTGTAACTCACCCGGAGTCATGACCGTTCGTGTGCGTTTCGGTTATAATGATATTGGGGTCTGACCCTTTGTGATACTTTCACAAGATTATGGCAGGCTACAATTGGACAAGGGAGAGATCATTATGGGATACCCGAATGTAGATGAAACGTTAACAATGATTAAAGAACTGGTTTCCATTCCTAGCCCTTCGGGGAATACAGATCGCGTGATTACATATGTAGAGGAGTTTCTCTCATCGTTACAAGTAGAAACGAAGCGAAATAGAAAAGGGGGTCTAATTGCCACACTTCCCGGGAAGAACGACACAAAGCATCGCATGCTTACAGCCCACGTTGATACGTTAGGTGCGATGGTAAAAGAAATCAAGCCAAGCGGGCGGTTAAAACTTGACTTGATTGGAGGATATAAATTTAACGCAATTGAAGGGGAGTATTGCGAGATTGAATCGTCCAATGGTAAAACGTTTTCCGGAACTATTTTAATGCACCAAACGTCCGTTCACGTTTACAAAGAGGCAGGTAAAGCAGAACGGAATCAAGACAACATGGAAGTGCGACTTGATGAAAAGGTTCATAATCCAGAAGATGTGCGGGCACTAGGCATTGAAGTCGGGGATTTTGTTTCCCTTGATCCACGGGTACAGGTGCTTTCAAGTGGGTTTATAAAATCGAGACATCTTGATGATAAAGCAAGTGTAGGCATCCTTCTTCAACTGATCCAACAAGTGAAAGAGGAGGGGACTACACTACCTTATACGACACACTTTTTGATTTCAAATAATGAAGAGATCGGTTACGGTGGAAACTCGAACATCACGCCTGAAACGATTGAGTACTTAGCTGTTGACATGGGAGCGATGGGGGATGGACAGCAAACGGACGAATATACCGTTTCCATTTGTGTAAAAGATTCAAGTGGCCCTTATCATTACGGTCTACGTAAAAACCTTGTTGAATTGGCTGAAAGAAACGACATCGCGTACAAGCTTGATATATACCCATATTACGGTTCCGATGCCTCTGCCGCGATTCGATCAGGTCATGATATCGTCCATGGTCTTGTAGGGCCAGGAATTGATTCTTCTCATGCTTATGAAAGAACCCATCGAGACTCGATCGAAGAAACAACAAAGCTGTTATATCATTATCTTGAATCAGAATTAGTTTAGTTTTAATCATAGGAAAGAGGCTAGGACATCAAGAACTTCTGTCCTAGCCTCTTTCTTTTATTTACTTATTCATCTAACGATAAATTGCGGTAATTTTGTATGGCTATGGTATTTTCTTCTGTATCGATATATTGAATGAGCAATTCGTCCCCAGGCTCTATAAACAAAGCCAGTTGAGAGCGATTGACAGGGACTGTAAATACTTGGTCTTTTCCTTCGAATAAAATCATAACAATCGTGCCATCTTCGTCTGTTGATTGCGTAACGCGCTGTACGGTAACGGTTTCTTCAATTTCATTGGCTACATCTGTCGGGATATCCACATCTCGGTCAAGGCCAGTAGCAAGGAAGTTTTGATAGTCATTGAATACTTCCCGGCGTGAATCCCCGTGTACGACTCTACCTGAATCTGCGTGAACCAATGCGATTTTTTGGAAACCATTGTTTCGGTCCACTACAGGTACTACCCATGTGTACTGACCATAAATGGAGTAAAGAACCGGTTGTGTTCCAACCCATTGCTCACGCTCAAAGGCACGATCGACCCGATCTCTCGCAGCATTACCGTTTAAAATACCGCGAGCGTCCTGACCGCCGTAATAGGTCATTTCCCCGGTACGAGCATTAACCATGGAAAAGCCGACCATCGTATTTCCCGAACCTCTTGGACGTTCATGGTCTACAAACCAATACATATCTTGATCTGAGCCAAAAACACCAATCATTTCATTTCGTCTCGGTTCGTGTACACCATCACGTCCTATGAAACGATTAATAAAACCGCCACCGTATTGACCGAACCAAGTAGCATAATTCAATGCTGTTCGTTCTGCCACACCTTGATCGATGAATGCAGGCATGTCGGCAAGGTCATACCGCTCCATTTCCCCGGTTACGGCATCAAGTACAACGACGCCATGGGCTTTGTTGCCATGTCGGAAAAATTCATAGTAGCCATATGAAAATACATAGTAAGGATGACCATCTTCATCTGGCTCAAAGGATTCACTTACAATGATGATGTCATCAAATTCACTTCTCACCATTCGTTTGGCATTTTCACCGAAGTAAGCACTTGGTACATACGTCATTTCATAAGTATCTACAAGCTCAGCTTGGTCGTTCGGGTTTTCCGCTGATACTTTAATATATCCTGGTACATGGTCCGTAGTAAACCAACGAAACAGTCCATCATATTCAATAGGGCTAACCCAGAAAAGTTCATTATCAATCTTTTGAATACTTGACTCACCTAAATGATACCGAGCGGAGTTGTCCAGTTCTCCGAAAACGATTTCGGAACGATAACGAGCATTACCATAAGGAACCACACGAATATTCTCTTCATTTGCACTTTCCATTACATCCATCTCAACGGTTGCGTTTGGTAAATGATGACGATCTTGAGCTGTTTGAATAGGGTAAACCATCCACATGTAAGCCATACCAACGGCTAACAAGCACCCCAATATAAAAGCACCTCTGTTGGATAATGTTGCTTTTTTTTCATAGTAATAAGACAGTGAAGCAGAAAACAATAAGTTAATAATAATAATAATGGCGAAGCTACTTAAAATTCCGTGCCAAGTGACATCAATTAGGCCTACATAAAAAATAAAGAAACTAATGATGACGCCAACTACGTAGCGTGTAACGTTTTCATAGATGAAGAATTGAGCGGTTTTCTTTTTCTTAAAGGATGAAACCCATTGTCCTATAATAGGGTTCAAGAAAAGAAGTGCTCCTAACAAACTGTAAATAAACATGTGTAACAATTCCCCCATTGTTTTTGTCGAATAACATTCTCTAGTATATACGAAAATAACGAATAAAGGTTTCAAAGAATATGATTATACCTCGATTATTAGAAAGAGATGTTCCAGCAAGATCGAGGAGACCATTCTCATAATAGAAGGTGGAGGGGATGATTATCGGCACTGTCTTGTCTATAAATAAAAGCATTTAAACGACTTAGAGTAGGTCGTTTTATTTATAGACGAGAAGTTGCTTGACATAACCAAAACGTTTCATTGCAATCACCGTGTGATGATACACGATTGTGGTTTAGTTTTTAAAACAATTGTTTCAACTGTCCCAATCAAAAAGAGAATGTCCTTCATACAGTGAAGAAGACAATCGTTTTTAGGGGGGATTTAAATGGAAATGTCATTTTTAACTTTTTTGTTGCTCTCACTCGCATCGTTTCGTTTAACACATTTGTTTGTATACGATAAGATTACCCTTCCACTTCGCCTGCTGTTTCTTGACGTTATTGAAGAAGGTGGAGAAGAATATTATGTGCCGAAAGACGGTATAATTAAACGCTTTATTGGTGAAGTGATTACATGTCATTGGTGTACATCTGTTTGGGCAGCGATGATCCTTACAGGTGGTTATGTCGTCTTACCTTCTTTCTTCTTCATCCTTATCGTCATTTTAGCTGTGGCGGGAGTGGCTGCTCTGATCGAAGCTATTACAGCTAAATTCTTTCTGGATTAGTTACGAACTGTTCTTGAATGGTCTCTATAAGCGATTGAAGGCGATGAGAGAGTAAATGGCGACTTGTGACTTCATTAAAGGCAGCTTCTGCCATTAAGGTACGGTCTTCTTCGTTTCTTAGGTAATGGCTTGCGAAAGCCAGACATTCTTCTTTCGAGTTCATTTGCACAATGGTTTTAGGCGAATGAAAAAGTTCGCTAATCCCTTTTCTTTTTTCCGCAATCTGAAATGCTTTGCATCCAGCAATTTGATAAAAGTCACTTGAGGGTCCGTGTGCTGGAAAGCCTGTAGCATTATCCAAGGTTTTATAGACTGGAGGAATGTTAAGTACAATTTTAGAATTTGAGTAAAATAATCTCGCAATTGAAGGAGGGACCCAGTAATTCACCGCTAAAAGCCTAGTAGATGGCTTGAAGTTCATTATTGCTTCTTTCCAGCCCCTTCCCACGACTCGGATCGTCCAATCGGTTTGACGATAGAGATATTCCACATAAGATGCTCTTTTGTCGTCGGCATCTCCAATCAAACAGACATCACTTTCATAGATTCTTTTTTTTGAAGGATCATGGTAGAAGAGGTTTGGTAAAGTCCCGTAAGGTAACACATAAGTACGTTGGTGACCAAGCTTCCTGTATACAGTAGCCGCGTATTTGTCCGGTGAAAATAAGTAGTCAAAGTGGTGAATTCTCCGCTTGGTGTAATCCAAGCTGTACGGGTCGTCAGTAGTCCAAGCAACCACTGGCACACATGCTTGTTTAACGGCTGAAAAAAAGCCATCCCACTTTCCTTTTTGGAATACACAAAAAGCAAAAGCGGGACGTTCCTGGTTAAGGCATTCAATGATATTGTCTTCGGAGTTTTGTTGTGTTGTGGAAACAACTGCTACACCGTTCTCTTTAAATGTTTGAATAATCTCGTGGTTATCGTAAGGGAGGTTTTCGTTTTTTATATATGCGATCTTCATCATGCTCCCCCTATAAATAAATACTGATCGTATTTACACTTGCAATCCCTTTTTGTAACTCTCGTGCATAGCAAAACCCTTCAATGAGAACATGCTCATCTTGTTTCCCTGGAGAGATGACCATATCAAAATTTGAGAAAGTGGCCTTTTCACCGGGTTTGATCGTATCCATGTGAACGGGCTTTAACCAGTGCTCCCCCTTGGTTTTAACCCATTCCTTCCAATCATTTTGTACATAAATCCATTCTTCTTTCGGTGTCATCCACGTTTGATCATGCGTTTGGTTCATTCTGATCTTCCCACCGATATGAACGCGATTGGCGGGCTTTGTTCGAAAACAAAAAACAGGATCATGCAGAATTTGATTGCCCGTATTTTCAAATACATAATGACCAATGACGTGAATTTGGTTATCTTGTTGTTCGTTTTCCTTAGGTAAAAAAGTAGAGTAGCTGAAATAAGCTTTTGCATGTGTGGTCGTTGGTGGGGGAGTGGTCTCAATTGATAGGCCTTGGTCGCTCTGTTTGGATGCCTTCAATAAGACTTTCAACTCTTCAGCCTGTTGTTTATATTTAGCTACTTCAGAACGATAATGTAGAACTTTCTGTTCAAGCTGAAGCTTGGAATCATCTTGTTTACGAGTTTGATATGGTTGTTTTGACTTCATTTCAATCACCCCGGATTAAGCCTTGATACAAAATGTGTATGCACGTCTGTTTGCAGTCAGAAGTAAAATAAAAATCACCAGGCAGGTATTGATACAAATGTAGGAAACCACCCTAAATTCATGTAAACAAAAGCGCGACTGTCATATCAAGCGCGTTACGCAATTCAGGCCATCATATTAAGCTGCTTTATGACGATATTGAGGTACTGGCACTCGAACTTTGAAGGGGATTAAGCTGGGTGACTAAGAGATTTACACAAAAACTCTTCCCCACTCCACATGTGAGAAAGTATTTCATTTTAGGCAATAAAAAAATCAGATTGATGGATATCATCAATCTGATCATGATTACAGGTAAACCATTAAACCGTGTGGTGGCTATCGTCGTGACGGTGTGGTCCAGGGAAGATCTCTGGGCACTGTTTCGGGAATACAATTTTTGGACACTCGATATCGATTGGTTGTGGCATGATGTGTTGACGCGGTTTGCAGTATTTACCTTCGATTTCGATAATGACTGTACCGGTAACTTTTACTTGCTGACAAATCAACAAGCTAAGTTCAAGTGAACTAAATTGACCATTGGTACAGCAGATAACTCCGTCCCCAAAAAAGTCATAGATTTCACATTCAACGTCGGTTCCTTCCGGCGCGCAGAGGTAGAACGTTTCAAATAAGCAGAAGTCGATGTCTCCTGATGTACATACGACGTCTCCGCCTTCTTCTAAACGAAGCTCTACAAAGAATGAACCTTGTTTTCGAATTTTCACTTCTTGAAGCTCGATTCCGAGTTCAGGGAAAAACACATCTCGTCGCGGCCCAACTTGTGTGCAGTCGAGGTCGTCGTTTGCTACAACGTTAACGATGTAATCTCCGTCTTCTGGAAGGAATTCGCAAGGATCTGCTCCTTCTTCTCCATCACAATCGAAATCAAGTTCTGCTAAACCTGCTTCTCCTGAAAACGTAAGTGTCTTCGTTGTGCTACGCGTAACCCAATCGTACAGTTTATTTACTTCAATACATAGGCGTTCCAAACTTGACATCCCTTATATCATCCTTTCATTCATGGTAGTTCCTTTATCGGGGACTACTTCATAGTATGAGGTGGGCTAAAAATTGTGCATAATCCCAGAGTGAAAAACAATTGTTGGGCTTTTTTAAGAAAGATTAAGATTTTCTTACATATGCATGTATTGGATGATTTTTTACTAAACCAAATGTGATTCCATGAGTTCCATTGCCTATAATGACCGTTCTTATTTTTTGTTACACAGTCCGCACGTACGGATTCGTTCATAAAAGCTGTTTTCTAAAGGGTCACCACCGCGAAAAAGGGAGCGAATAGCGTGAAGCAACTTACACACTGATTGTCGCAAGGGTATACTCATTAAATGCTTTAACGAATGCATACATGAGTAAAAAAGGGAGGAAAAAGAAATGAAGAAAGTCATGTCACTCGAAAAACTTTCAACCGTTCAATTGAAACAACGCATTATTCACCTTCAGTCAGAGGTGAAAGAATGCTACAGAAAATTGGAAAGTTACAAAAGGGATCGTGTGATTAACGAGTTGGAAGCTTTAAAAGAAGAAAACATCACGTTGAAAAATCGATATCAAGATTTGTTAGAGAAGTACGAAGAGAAAGAGACTGTCATTGAAAAAGCGAACGATGAAATAGGTGTCTGGAGTGAAAAAGCAGCCAAATATAAAGAAAACTGTGACAGAGTCAGCAGTGAGTTTGAAGCTATGCGTCTGCTGAAATCCGCAGCTGACCTAGAACTTGAACAAGTAAATGAAGCATTTGCTAATGAAAAGAGTCAATGGGAACAAGAAAGAGCAGAGCTCCTTTTGAATGAAGTAAACAAACAAGAATACGAAAATGAAATTGCATTGTTAAAAGAAGAATTAAATGCCATGCAGTCATACAAAAGAGAGGCAGATGAATTAAAGGAGTATCTCCGTTTGCTGGAAGCACAAAAGAAGGAAGAGGAAGTACCGAAACAACAAAAAAGATCTTATAAAAATGAATCAGGACAGCACCCTCAAGGAAAGTCAGTTCAGCCATTTATACCTGAGATGAATCGAAAAGAGATCGCAAAACAGCAAAAAGAAGCACAATACGAGCAACCACCAACAGAAGAATTGCTTAAGGAGATGGAGAAAGACCCTGATGTATTTCCATTTTTCACAACCATTAATGCGCCAATCCAAATGCCCAAAATCGAGAAACCTCAACAAAAGAAACGTTTAAAACAAGAAGACAAGGATTGGTTTAAACCAAAGGCAAACCCAAGAAAAAAAGCCTTGGAGATGGATGAAATGCCAAGGGGAAATGAGCAGGGCGATCTACCAGATAGTGATGACTATCCATAATTAAGTTATGATTAATACTTTCACCTTATTAAATGATAATGCCTCTTAATCAGTGAACCTTATACACTTAGCATGGAGATACTCATCTAAGAAAAGACTTTGAAACAAAATGTGATTATATCCGCAGGTGCTTAGACAAACTGCCCCTTAGAGTCATACTGTATAGCAAGCATGCTATGTGACTATGAAAGGGGCGCTTTCGGTGGACAACAATAATCGAGTCGGGAAAAAAATCAGTGCTGCTAATCGAGTGATCGGATCAAATCATGAATATGTATATAAAGGGAAACAAACACCCGGTGTTCAAAAAGTAAAAAAACGAGGCTGTGGCTGCGCTGGCAAAAAAGCAAAACCATCATAATATTCAGCTTCATGCCCAAACCCAAATAGAGGTACCCGCATACACTGGTATCAGGATCGAGGGAGTGGGGGGGCTAAACATTGAGTAAGAAAAAGAAACCGGATGTTCCACTAAAACGCCAAGAAGAGGAAAAGGAAAAAACACGTTGGAGTTATTGGAACAAATTCATGCTTGGAAATAATGAAAACCAAGGTGAAGCAAAAAAAGAAGACAAGGAAGCAAAAGAAGACCAACCACCTTTTTGGTGGATTTAAAACATGCCAGAAGATGGCGTGTTTTTTTGTTTGCCTATCTTCGTACGAATAACGCTTAGGCTCCTGGTGAAGAAAACCACTGAAAATGTACAGCCTGAATTTTTTGCTGCTTTTATTTTAATACCTATATAAAAAAGCTGGTGCAAACATGCTATCCATTCAACACATGTTTAGCCCAGCTTCATTTTTTTCTTAATTTTTAAATCGAATGTCACGGAGAAACCTGGAACGATAGGACTTTTTTCCGCGACGCATGTCTGTAGTTGATAAAAACAACTGATGTTCAGCACGAGTCAAAGCTACATACATAAGACGGCGTTCTTCCTCCAAAAAGGAGTCGTCACCTTCTCTGGATTTTTCAAGGGCGTATTCATGGGGGAGGGAGCCTTCGTTGCACCCTAGCACGTAGACAGTCGGAAACTCCAATCCCTTTGCCCGGTGGATCGTCATGAGCTGAACGGCTGATTTTTGATTATCCTTTTTGTGAGCCTTGATCTTTGCTCTAATATGATCAACGTATGTGACGAACTCCTCGATCGTCTCATAATTGGAAGCGATTGACACGAGCTCGTGGTAGTCGTCGGAACCACGCTCCATCTTATTTCCTTCCTTACCGTTTTTCTTGATGTAATCCTCTAGCCCCATTTTTACAAATGCATGGTGAAGCGCATCTTTTGGCTTCATTCCTTTGAGCTTAGGAAACTCGTTTAAGCAACTTCCGAGCTTCTTCCTTTGAAATGGAGGGAGCGTTTCCTCAATCCGCCGCGTGGCTTCGAGCATTGTTTCATCATGAAAGATCGTATGGCGCTTAAGGTCGCGGAGGATGGATTGTTTGAAGAACATCACTCGGATCCAATCTTCTATAGCTTCTACATCATCACCATTTAATGCCAGGCGAAGAAAGGAAAGAGCTTTTCTGACTACTTGGCGATCGTAAAAGGAATCTCCAGCGTATTCCATGGAAAACGGAAGGCCGCTCTCCAACAGCTGTTCAAAGATAGCACGGGCTTGAACATGAGTTCGATATAAAATTGCGATGTCTTCAGGTTTCGACGAGGTTTTCAATTTTTCTTTGATATGCTCAATAATATAAATCGCTTCTTCCTCTTCATCGTAAGGAAAGAAGAGGAGAGGTTCGTTTGTGTTCACTTTGACCGGACTCATTTTTTTCTCGAACCGACTAGTGTTTCGACAAATAACCGCATTCGCCAAATCTACAATATTTTGCTCTGACCGGTAGTTCTGTTCCAAATGTAGGATAGTTGCATTCGGGTATTGATCCTTAAAATTCAAGATATACGAAGGATCGCTCCCTCGGAAGCGATAAATCGATTGGTCATCATCTCCAACTACGCATAAATGATTTTGAGGGGTGACGAGCAACTGCATAATGTCATATTGTATTCGATTTATATCTTGAAACTCATCAATCATAAAGTGAGTAAACCTAGACTGATATTTAGATAAAAGGTCAGGGTCTTCTTTTAGCATTTGGTAGCAACCGAGTAACATATCATCAAAGTCAAACATGTTTTTTGATGCTTTTTCACGTTCATAGATTGCAAAAACATCTTTTAATTCATTTTCAAAATGATCTTGTGGCTTTACATCTGAAGGAGAAAGACCTTCATTTTTCCAAGCACTGATTGTTGTGATGGCTTGATCGATTGCAAACTCTTTTTCATCTATGGATAGCTCACGAAGGGCTTGGTGCACGATCTTTTCCTTTTGCCACTGAGCGTTTAACAATTGTTCAGGGCGCCAATTGGAAGGATCATGATGCATGAGCATTTTATAAAAAAGGCTATGAAACGTTCCGCATACCAGGTTTCGGACGTCATGACCGGGAAGGCCAAATTTTGTTGAGAGTCGTTCTTTCATCTCCTGAGCGGCTTTTTGTGTAAAAGTGACAAGCATCATGTTTCCTGGGCCAACGTGACCGGATAGGATCATATAAGCAGCCCTAGAAGTGAGAACACGGGTCTTACCACTCCCTGCTCCGGCTAGTAACAGGACTGGTCCGTCAATTGTCGTAACCGCTTTTTGTTGCTTTTCATTTAGCGGCGTTCCCTGTTCTTCGATTCTTTTAAGAACAGGATCGACGGAATAAGATGGTTCTTTACTGTTCGTGTTCACTCGATCCTGGGTTGAAAATCGAAGTGGTAATTTAAAGCAATGTTTTTTATTCGTTGGTTCACTTGATATAGAAGAAATTGTTTTCTTTATAGGTAAAGAAAACGAGCCGACAGTTGCAGAAGCTGTCTCTTTTGCTAAAGCCTCGCCTGGTTCTTGTGTCTTGTTTCTGTCTGTTTCTGTATCCTTTTCCTCACAAACAAGAGACGGCTTTCTGTGAGTAAATAACGGTATAGTGTTTATATGAAGTTTAAGAGTCACTGGTTCGCCGCAATATGGGCAGGTGAGTTCCCCTTTTTTGCTTTTTTGATAAACAGTATGGAGCTTTCCTCGGTCTAGAGAAGTGAGCTCGTATGTAGTGTTCATATGTTTTGCGCGTTGCATTGTTTCACCCCGGACTTTCTATAAGGAAATCAAATAGCCTTACTATCTTACCAAAGAATTGGAGTGGATTCACTAAGTGTTTGAGTATTGAGGAAATGGGTATTTTTTAATTAAGAGGTGATTGGTTATGGGGTATGTCCCACCTGCAATGGATGAACAGCGTCTTGTTTATGCGAGTCGGCAGAGTCAATGCACACCTTTGATTTACAACGTGCCAAAACCGGAAAGAGTAGATCCGATACGAAGTCGAAATCATTTCGAACGACAAGTAGAAAACATGGAACGAAGAAAACAGATGATAGCACAGTTAACAGGAAAAGGTCAGCAATTCGATCAATCCAGATAAAGATGATCATGAAGGTATGAAGAGCTTGATGAAAATGTCAACATAAAAAGAGAATCGCAGAGGCTAACGGGTTCCATTTCCTATCACAAAACGTCAATTAGCAAAGGGAAATCCAAACCAAAAAAATGTAGGGTAATTTGTTAGGCTAGAGGATTAAAATCAATAGAAATAGCAAGGGTTTCTACCCTTGCTATTTTGCTTTTAATTGCTTATGTATGACGAAGTTTGCATACCAATTCCGCCCGCTCATATCAACTTTTGGTTAGGTATGAAATAGGCGGAGAATTTCCTCCTAATGTAGATAAACGAGGTTAAGATGCGGAGATAAGCTGAGATATTCCGGTTAACTGCACTAAATAAGACAAAATCTAAAGGTTTTGGATATATAAGCGGAAAAATTCCCCTTATTATTATAGAAAAATGGGTATTTACCAATTTAGCCGGAATTTCTCCCTTTATTTTTCAAACACAGTGAAATGATCATCCACTTATAACAGTGCTTACCCAATATTTCTGTATATCAATTTGTAAGTAAAAATGTAGTGTCTTTTGCTGCGATACATTGGCTATTGTATCCCCGCATTAAAATAGCAAACTGCATTACAAATCCCCCAAAAATCATGATCGAAATCCCTTTATATCATCAAAAATAGACCTTCAAATTTCCGTACAATTTGAAGGTCATTTTGCTTAACATTTTTAATGTTTGCGATCGTTAACAGAACCCGTTACGCAGAGGCGACTCTCTTTTTTATGTTGATCTTTTAAGGCTCACTTACATTTATGAAAAGAAATGCCCTACAATAGCAAACAAAAAGATAACGCTAAGGAAAAATAACGTCTTTTTCATTGTGTAATTCCCCCTAGACCACAGATGATTTACGTCTATTGTAAAGCGCTTCCAACATGAAATAACAGGAATACTTTTCGTTTTCTTTTGACATTCTTTGCATATAACCATGCTAACGAGCCTGTCT
The DNA here is from genome assembly GCF_000429705.1 of Alteribacter aurantiacus DSM 18675. Lineage (GTDB taxonomy): Bacteria > Bacillota > Bacilli > Bacillales > Salisediminibacteriaceae > Alteribacter > Alteribacter aurantiacus. The sequence goes on along the minus strand of NZ_KE386941.1, from coordinate 1,512,026 downwards.
TTTAGTTAGCAGCATTATAGATGAAAGGTCCTTTTATTATAAAGCAAGTAAAGTACCTCTACAGAATGAAGCTTCGATTACAAAACGTAACCGGCTTTTATAAAAAGTGACCGTAAATTTCTATGCAAAAAAGCATTGGGAAAAGTCTTAAAAACTTTTCCCAATGCCTTTACTCCTCAAGAGGAGGGGGATTTTGTTTGAATTTTTGAGAAAACAATGTAAAGGCAAGAAGGGCGATTACTGTAAGGCTCAAAAACAAATTGGTATAGATCACGTTGGCTTCGTTAAGAGCGAGGGGGTTGAGAAGAACAGTTGTGGATTCTATATCTAGAATCCTTCCATAAACGGCACTTCCAATCGCCGCACTCATGAAGTTGAGCAAGTTGAACATACCGATCCCGACACCTGTTTCCTTTTTGGGAACAATAATAGACAGGAGGTTTGCCGTAGAGCTCTGAATAAGAGGGAAGCCTAAATAGGTGACTAAAAGACAACATGCGATGACAAGCGGATGGAAGCCGGCAAATGTTGATATAAAGAATGTTCCACCGGCTACTAAAAGAAGGGCCAGCTTAACGACAGGTACACTTCCCTTTTTGTCCACGAGTCTTCCGCCGGCTTGACCAATTAATCCAGCTGCCATGGCTCCTGGAAACAGCACAAGACCAATGGCTAGCGTGTTCAGTTCGTATAGGTCCCTTAGCATAATTGGGATAATGAAAATCATTCCGAACAAGACACTCGTACCCATAAAACTTGTAGCTACCGTGATTGTATAGTTTTTGTTTTTTAGCAAACTAGGCTGTATAAACGGGTGTTTTGCAGTAGCCGTTCTCCATATAAACAACGCTAAACTACCGATAAAGATTAGCGGTGCCCACCACAGTCCTGTCGTAATAAAGACAAGAAGGAATGCTACAGTTGTTGCTATAAACAAAGCACCGGGAACGTCGACTACACCGTCCCGCTTTTCTTCATCCGGAATCCACCTTCTTAAGAGAGGGATGGCGAAAACGGCAAGCATGGAGAAAACAAATAAAAATCGCCAGCTTAGTATTCCGCCAATGATACCCCCAGCAATGGGTCCTATACCCGAAGCGAAGGCTACAGTTGAAGAGATAATGCCAAATACCCGCCCTCTTTCACCAGGAATAAACCGTGCAGGTATGATAAAGGCAAGGGCAGGGATCGTAGCGCCGCCCATCGCCTGAATAATGCGGGCTGCAAGAAGGGTGGGATAATTCGGTGCCAACAGCCCGAGTGTCGCTCCTGTGGCGAAAAGGATCAATCCCAATGTAAGAATGTTTTTAATCGGATAAATATCAGCAAGTTTTCCATACATTAAAGAACCAATGGAAAACACGAGAATATATCCAGTCATGACCCAGCTCACTTGAGAGGGTAGAAGATCAAAATGTTCCGCTATATCTGGAATGGCCACATTAAACATGGTTCCATTCATAACTGTAAAAATAAGTAGAATACATAAAAGTAATATGAGGCGTGACGTGAGTCTTGGGTCAACGTTAGAGCTGTTGTTCATCAATTCATCCTTCTTTCTGCGCATAAGAAAAGGCACAACCTTTATGGCGGTCGAGCCTAATCATCTAGGTATTTCGAGTTCGGAAATAAACCATACTTACATCGTATCGAAACAACAGAAATGCGTCAATGAAAAGGTCTTTGTTTTACAGGTGGTGCCAGTGGGAATAGATAGAAAAAAAGAAAACAATTGGAGGAGAATCGATGAAAGTGATCGGCATTTGCGGTAGTTTAAGGAACAATTCATTGAATAAAGTTGTTATAAATGAATTAAAAGAGTTAAGTTCCGATACTTTTACTGTTGAAGTGGTTTCCATTGGAGACCTACCTTTATTTAATGGAGACTTAGAAGAGGGGGGCGATCCGAGTGTCGTACATCGATTTAAAGATCAGCTTGCGCAAGCTGACGGCCTTTTGATCGTTTCACCGGAATACAGTCATGGGGTTCCCGGAGTCTTAAAGAACGCCCTGGATTGGGCTGGAAGCATGACGAATGTAAACGTCCTTGACAAAAAGCCAGCAATGGTGATCGGGGCCTCACCAAGCGCAGTTGGCACTGCCTTGTCACAAGTTCAAATCAAACAAACCCTATCTGCATGTGGTGCCTACGTGTTGCCACAACCAGAGGTGTTCATCGGTACCGCCCACGAGAGGATCGGGGATGGGCGAGTGACAGATGAAGACACCATTTCCATTCTTAAAGATGTGAACCTTAAATTTTCGAACTGGATCAAACGATTCTTACATTGACTTTTGATGCGCCGTCTCTTCTTTAGTGAGGCGGTGTTTTTTCATGAGGATTCCTATTGTAAGGACTGAAATGACGATAATGTAAATGGAAAGCCAATAAAATGTCCAGTTCTTTAACACGAAATCCCCGAAATCAACGATATCCGGGTGTAAATGAAAGCTCATCGCCCAAACTAAAATGGCAATGGGGAAAATAAAAGAGGTATATGTTTTCTTTTTACTTATATGCTGCAGACCAAGTACGACAGCCATTACACATACCGATATTTTGGCAAATAGGGAAAGGAGCCAAACAATCCCAATGGCTGCTTCAACGCGCTGGAATAGTTCACCTACTTCAATATTTCTGGCCATTGAATAGGTAGCGTATGTCTCTCGACCTGCGAAAAAAGCGCCTTCCACACCAACTGTGACTGCTATAGCAAGAGACAAAACGATCCCTGAAAATGCAATGGCTGCGAGTACATAAAAAAGTAAGTGTTTTTTATCGGAAACATAGGTTGCGAGTGCGGAGAATAATAGCATTTCAATAAACGGAAATCCGATAATTGGGTGAGCGGCATGAAGAATAGGAAACCATCCATTTTCTAAAATTGGAACAAGAAGATCTCCTTCAAACTTGTTTAATACAAATAGTAGGGTAGCAATGACAACCAGGATCATAATCGGGAGAATGACTTCATTTACTCGTCCCAAGTTTTGGACCCCTTTACTGACAGAGTAAACGACGAGAAAAAGGACCATTACGACGATCACATGAGTGGATGTCTCAGGTAAGGCTACAGTGTTAACAAAGTTGGAAAAATTCCTTACGATTAACGCAGTAAGGTGAATGCCTGAGAAAATCAAAATCATGTTCAGAAACGTTCCAATTACTTTACCACCTACTAATTCATTAATCCGGAAAATGGACGTGTAATTGTATTTTTTTAAAAACAAATATAATACGACGTTGACCCCAAGTCCAATTAGCGTCGCTATTCCCATGCTGATCCAAGCGTCTTGCTTGGCAATCATCGTAGCTGTTGTAGGAGCCATGAGAAGGGAGCTTCCAACGATGAAATTAACGATTAATAAAGCAAACTGCCAACGATTGATTTCATGGCTCATAACGGTTATCCTCCAAAGAAATAGTGATAAAGCGGTTCGTACAGTTTCCTAACCCACTCAGTCAATGGGATCCAATTTTTTTCGTTTAAAAAAGAAAGGGTATACACACCTGTAAATCCCCAAGTGAGAATAAGGGTCAGATGAGAATTTTTTTTTCCTTTATTCGTCTTCATTAACAGCATCGTACCTCATTCCTGTATTGGTAATATCAATATCTATATTTAGTTCAATCTCAGCCTCTTTTAAATGAGAAAACCAATCCTCTTTCCATTCCTTCCACTTTTCCGGCTCTTGATTGTGGAACCATTCTGAAAACCCGACTACATCAAAGCCAAGGTCCATCGATTTATCGATTGCCAATTGTATTTCTTCTGTCAGTTCATTATTTACAGCTAATCTCAGCTTCTTAAAGTCATCGGGATTACTGATATTCATGTCACAACTGGTTTCGAGTAAGTATCCTTTTCCATCTAGGTGAACGGTGAAGTGAGGTTTATTGTCTTTTAAATTTACCTCGATTGATTCGTTTAGGGAGTGGATACGCACTCCGGCAAATCCTCCCTCACATTTTGCATCAAAGATCGTCCGGTCTTTAACCATGTTGTTAAGAAAAACCCAGCCTTGTGATTCTTTTGTGTTCATCCAATCAATGAGCTTATCGTCTTTAAACACAGCCAATCCGTCGAGTGAAAAGGAATGTTCATTTATACCTTTCAAAATATCCGTATTATCACTTCCTTCACTTGATATATCTTTTAAGCCAAGCAAGATAGGGTGGTGATCTTCACGCACATATGCCCGAATGGCATCAGCTAAGTTAATGTGACCAGAAATCCCAAGTGAACCTGACGCGATTCTAACTCGGTCTCTTACCGATTTCGCAGGGTTTTCATCCAAAGGTGTAAAGACGGACATTAAATCTTTTGCCGTTGTTTCTTTTGCAACAAAGGTTAGAAATTGCATGCGCATTTGCTCGTCTCGCTCTACAAAATCAAAAATTCGTTTAATTCCTGTTTCCCTTGCAAACTCTTCACCGACGATCATGTAGTACATATGAGAAAAGAAAAGCCGCCTCGGGGCAATATTTTTTGCATGGTCGATGGCTTCGACGAGCGTCTTTCCTCTTGTGGTAAACGTATATACGGAGGCATCTTCACTTCCGCCCCCTTCTGTAGCTACTCGTGCAGAGGCCCCGTGTGGGTTGATAACTTGAAAGGACACTTCAAGGTCATCTGATTCTTTAATTTGATCAACTCCCATAGCTACGACAATGGCCAATTGATCGAGCTCCATTTTGTCTCCACAACCAGAGGAGACTGAGAGTAGCATGAGAAAAAGAAAAAGTAATCGTTTCATGATCCGGTATTCTCCTTTTTCGCCTTATGTTGAATCCAGGGGCGAAGGAACGGCACGTTTTTTACCCATAATGGAAAACGGAAAAACCCGTCCTTGTGATGCTTGAAATTCATTGGCGCGATTGGTGAGAAGAACGGTTTCCCCATCGACTCAAGGGAACAAAGATGGATCAGAAGAACCGTTGAGAAAAACATGACACCATAAAGGCCTGTAGTAGCTGCACAAATCATCATAATAAAACGAAGAATTCTAGCAGAGATAGAGAAGTTATATGCAGGCGCTACGAAGCTTGAGATGGCCGTCAATGATACTACGATAACAATAGCAGGGCTTACAAGACCGGCACGAACAGCCGAGTCACCTAGAACGATCGCTCCTACGATGGAAATGGCAGGCCCGATCGTTCGCGGCATCCGAACGCCCCCTTCTCGTAGAATTTCAAAAATTACTTCCATTAATAAGGTTTCAATGAAGGCAGGAAAAGGAATCCCTTCACGTTGAGCAGCAAGATTTATAAGCAAGTCGGTTGCAACAAGCTCAGGATGAAAGGTTGTAATAGCAATATAGAGAGAAGGCAAGTACAAGCTTATGGCATAAGCGCCTAATCGGATAATACGGATGAAGGATGCAAAGTCAAAGCGCTGATAATAATCTTCTGCTGCTTGAAAATAAGCGAGAAACGTCATGGGATACACAATGATAAACGGAGTGCCGTCAACAATGACGGCGACTTTTCCTTCCTGTACTTCAGAAGCGACAGTATCAGGTCGTTCAACAACCTGAGCTACAGGGAAGGGGCTGTACCATCGATGTTTTCTGCCGTAATCATCAATCAGCTCTTCAAGCATGCCGCTTTCGTACACTTCTTCTGTGCGCACGGACTCAATACGGCGAATCACTTCATTGAGCACTTTTTTATCAACTTCATCTTCCAAGTAACATAGACGTATTTCTGTTTGTGTACTTCGGCCGACCGTCATGGTTTTAAATCGGAGTTGGGGATTTCGAACTCTTCTACGAATTAAAGAAGTATTAACATTAATATTTTCAACAAAGCCTTCTTTTGGTCCTCGAATGACAGTCTGGTTTTGAGGTTCGTCTACGTTTCGTGTTTCAACGAGAAGACCGGAAATGGCATATGCGTAGCCGACACCAGCGACAAATACGATTACGTTACCATGGATCATGTTCTCAATCGCATCTTTATAGGTTTGTAATGGAGTGGATTTGGTCCCTTCAATTTTTGAAAATAACAATGAAGGTTCTTTTATTAAAATGTCGGATTGTTGGTTTTGGATTTTGATCATCGGGCTGTTAATCATGTCACTAATCATTTCTTCGTTGTTCATCGCTTGAAAATGAACGACTACAAAGGGAACAGGAAGATCCATAAACCGAGCAACTTCAATGTCTTCACTATTGCCTAGGTATTGAAGGAATTGAGCAACGGTTGTCTCGAGATGGTCTGATAACGGTTGATCGAACTGGGACATCGTTTCTTCTATGTCATGATTGCGTTTATCCATCTTCATCCCTCCAATCCTTTTTATAGATACAGGTAGTTTTTGCTAACCATGGGGGATTATACACGGATCATAAAAAGTGGTATGAACATAGAGAAACAGGGTATGTAAAGAAGGACATCCACCTAGGAATGAAAACAATCCGGGGAAGGACTATACTGTAAACATCAAAGTAAATCGAGGAGGATCTAACAATGAGAGCAGTTATCCATAAAGACAAGAAAGGATATAACGGCCTTACGTTTGTGGAAGATTTCAGAGAACCGACACCGAAAGAGGGAGAAGTGAAGGTGAAACTGAAGACAGCGGGGCTTAACCATAGGGACTTGTTTGTTTTGGACCGTCACAACCCCGATGACCCTCCATTCGTGATCGGATCGGATGGTGCTGGAACGGTAGAACAAGTAGGAGTTGGGGTAACAGACTTTTTACCAGGTGAGGAAGTCATGATCAACCCGGGGTTATATTGGGAGAGATTAAGCGACGCACCACCAGAGGGATTTGAAGTTCTCGGATTTCCAAACAATGGAACGTTTGCAGATTACGTGATAATCCCAGCTTCTGCCGTTGTACCTAAACCGGATTATTTATCCTGGGAAGAAGCCGGTGTCTTTTCCCTTGCTGCCCTTACGGCTTATCGGGCCCTGTTTACGAGGGGAAAGTTGAAAGAAGGGATGAATGTGTTTATCCCAGGGATAGGAAGCGGTGTAGCTACATTTCTTCTTCAATTTGCAAAGGCACAAGGAGCGAATGTGTATGTATCCAGTCGTTCAGAAGAGAAGCGCAGGCGAGCGGTTGAGTTAGGAGCAGTGCAAGCAGTTGATTCTGAAGGGGATTGGTCACAAGAATTTGGTCGCGCGAAAATGGATCTCGTCATTGAGTGTGTCGGGGCGGCTACGTTTAATAAGTCCCTTGATACCCTTAGAAAAGGAGGGACGATTGTTACCTTTGGTTCTTCTACCGGCGATGAAATTGAAATTGATCTCAGGAAATTTTTCTATGGTCAATTCAACATGCTAGGGTCCACCATGGGGAGTGGAGAAGAGTTTTCTGCCATGTTGGATTTTATTCAAACTCATCGTATTAAGCCGATAATGGATCGCGTATACCCTCTTCATAAGTATCAAGATGCATTTGATCGACTTCAAGAGGCTAACCAATTTGGTAAGATTGCTTTTACAATTTCATAATATCGGGAAAAGCTACTGAGTATGGTATCCGGTAGCTTTTCTTTTATTTCTCCTTTTTTCCATATTTTATTTATTGGTTAATTAGAAAAGAACGGCAGTGAGGTTGTTAAAACGTTAATGAAGGTTGAGCTTTCAACGGTGAAGAAAGCCATGAAGCTTATTGCTGCTTTCCATATAAAATACATACCAAAAGCAATAAGAATTGCACTAGACCCTAAGCATATGCCATGAAGTGCACGAGGGCTCATAAGTTTTTTGCCAAAGTGAACGGTACATGCAAGGTTAAGGTTCCAAAGACCAATGCCCAAAAATACGGCACTGCTGATGATAAAAGCTCGTAGTCTATTCTCATCGGAAAATGTTTCGCTAAGAACAGATCCATAGATACCGAGCCAAAATAACAGATTTAACGGATTAAAGGACGCAATCGATAAGCCCGTTAGGTATGCATGGATAAGAGACGAACTTATGGTGTTCTCGGGATCGTTTCGCATATCCAAAACAGGGCCGGTAAATGATTGGTTTGAGCTGAGTAATCCTTTTACTCCTGTGTAAGTCAAGATAAATGCTCCAAGTACAAGGAGAGACAATTGAACAGCTTCGAGTGTTAAAAAAAGTGACAATCCTTGGTACATCAAAAACATTAGAATGAAATCTGCACTCATCCCTCCAGCACCAACAAGTAAAGAAGGCCAAAACCCTTGGTAAATGCCGCGTCGTATAATTTCAATGTTGATCGGACCAATTGGCGCTGCAATGGACAGCCCTAAAACGACTTGGCGGACTAGTAAAAAGATCACTTGTTTTCCTCCTTACCGAAGACACAGAATCGTAGCTTGTCTTATTCATATAAATGACTCTTAGTTTGAATTTAGACCGGTAAAGAGGGAACGAGATTGAGTTGTTGTTCAATTGTCATATTCATAACCTTCAAAAATAGAAACGCACTTCGAAGGATATGAGCAGAGTTTATAGGACTCAGTCAATGTAGAAGGAGTTACACATCATGAAGAAAAACATCTTATACGAAGTTTATTGGATCAGAGCCCTCGCCTGTTTAGCTGTTGTATTGGTTCATGCTGTCAACACAACACTCGCAAACTATGAAGGCTCTCTAACCCAATTTGAAGAATACATGTTGATTTTTATACGGTTTGCCGCTTTTTACGGCACCCCGGCTTTTGTTTTTATTTCGGAGCTCCTTTTGGCTAGAGCCTATCCTGAACAGCTTCCACATGGTTTTTTTACAAAACGGGTTCGTTTTTTACTTATTCCATTTGCCGTGATGGGATTGTTGTTTGCGGCTATACAAGCTTCAAATTTAATAGGTTTTTTCCAAGAAGCGTCGCTTAACTTATTTGCTGGTGGATATACAGGATATTTTGTATTGATTATTTTTCAGTTTTACATCCTTCATGCTTTACTTCACAAAAAGATGAGTAATTGGCCGGCTCTCCCTGTCCTGCTAGTAGCTTTTTTTATTCAGATGACGTACTTGGCGTTTTTTAATTTTACTGAACCGAGATCAAATCAAGTATCTGAATATATTTGGCTTCGGGGCCATTGGCTCCCATTTACTGGATGGATTTTTTACTTTGCTCTTGGTTTCTACGTTGGCAGAAACTATGAAAACGTAAAGAAATGGATCGTTACTCATAAGAAAACGATCTTTGTTTTACCTGTTATTTCCATCCTTATCATAACTGTAAATGTTCGTGCTGATGTGATTGAGGTCGTCTCGTCAAAAAGGTTGGATAACGTCTTTTATACGGTGTCTATGATTGCCTTTATTTTATTCGTAGCTGCAAAGGTGAATCGTGTACCTGGGTGGATCCTATTTATAAGTAAATACTCGTTTAATATTTATCTACTTCATACCCTTGTCCTTTATCCGGTACCTTCTTCGGAAGGAATGAATCCATTTGTGTATGCGGCGCTTCTCTTTATTTTGGCTCTTTTTGGGTCGATCCTCGTGGCTCGTGTCGTACATGTATGGTCCGAGGGGGAGTGGATCATCGGTAAAACACTTCCATCTCCTTTTCACTCTAGAATGGGGAGGTCGAAGGGATACTAGTGGAATTTTCGATACAAACGGGCGAATGAACAAGCCGTTTCAAGCTTCACCACTATACTGTATTACATCCTTTATAAAGGTAGGTGTCACATATGTGCTGGGGTTATGGTGGATGTAATTACGGATATGCACCAACAAGCGGTGGCGGATATGGCATTGGCTTGATCCTTGTCTTGTTTATCCTTCTTGTTATTATCGCTTGCTCGTGTTCTTGGTAGTAAGAGATTTATTGGGGAAATGACTGCGTCCTTTAGGGGCGCAGTCATTTTTTTAGAGAATTATGGTTTCTTGATTTACTCTTCCATCAGTTCTTGTAATTCTTTGTAGAATCGATCATTATAGGATGTCACGATGTGGATGCGAGCTTTATTTAGCGGTATGTTGGTTTTGCATCCTCTGCCTTTACATGTTACTTCTTCTTGTCCTTGTGCCTTGATTAAATATTTACGTCTCTTTTTACATACCGGGCACGTGGCATTGACAAGATGAACTTTTGGGTTTCTTGCAAAAGTCCCTTTGGTTACGTCCTTTTGTTCTTTACTTAGTTCTTTGAACAACACTTCATTTGTGGCCGCACGTGCGGTTCGCTTCATTAGAATATCTAAATCGACTACCGGATTTGGGTTGCGTATCGGCTTTTTTTTGACAATAACATGATCGTATTCATCTATTTCAAGGAGGCCATATCCTTCGGGAACTTCACTAGGATCGATCAATTCTTTTGGGGTCATAATGTAGGCGTAATCTGCAATGTCATGATAGCCATAAGGGGTACGAAGGACATTGTCTCGTAAAAAATCGCTTCTGGAAACCTTTACTTCAATAATACGAGACTCTCTTTTTCGAATGTTAATACCCATCGCATCGGCCTTAAGCTTTTTACGCTTTACAAACAGCTTGACTTCACTCGCGCAAAGGTCCACTACTTTCTCTTTAAGCCAATAAAGCGCTTGTTTTTTTATGTGTGCGTGAAGGGGGCTTTCCATAATGGACGACTCCTTTCGGTTGGTTTTCGTTGAGATTTTCGTTTATCATACATCATACCATTTGAGGAGCCAATCTACGGAGTATAACACCTGTGTTTTTGGAAAAAATACGATAAGAACCTTAAAAATGGAAAAAGAGGGTGTATAGAATGAAGAAACATAAAGGATTACTTTTGTTTTCTTTGGGACTAATGGTAGCCTTGTCCGCTTGTGGCGGTGACGGAGGTACTACTGAAGATGACGGAGATGTTGGTACTGATGGCGGTGTAGAAGAGTCAACGGAAGAAAAAGGTGAAATTGTGATTGGCCGAAACAACTGGGCTGAAAATATCGCTGTTTCAAACATGTGGAAAATACTCCTTGAAGAAGAAGGGTATGAAGTAGACATTCAATCAATGGACAAAGCCCCGGTTTGGCTTGGCATTTCAAGAGGTGAGTTGGATATTGCACCAGAAGTGTGGCTCCCAAATACCGATGAGTCCTATAATGATCAATATGGCGATGATCTTGATATGAGAGAAATGTGGTACGAGGGTACGGAGCTGGGCTTTGCTGTGCCAGAGTATATGGACATCGATTCCATTGAAGAGTTAAATGATATGGCCGATGAGTTTGACGGACAAATTGTCGGAATTGAAGAAGGGGCTGCATTAACGGATTTAGCCCGCGACGCCATTGATGAGTATGACTTAGACTTGGACCTTGTAACAAGTTCTGACCCTGCCATGAATGCAGAGTTTATGCAGGCCTACAACAATGAAGAGCCGATTGTGGTGACCCTTTGGAGCCCTCATTGGCTGTTTGCGGATTACGACATTAAATATTTGGAGGATCCGAAAAACGTTTTCGGCGATCCTGATGACATTTATTATATGACAAGAGAAGGCTTTGCAGAGGACCATCCAGAGGTTGTGGAGTGGATGGACAATTGGATGATGGACGATGAGTCGCTAGGGGATTTAATGGCGACGATCAACGATCTTGATGATCCATATGAAGGCGCAAAAGAATGGATCGAAGAAAACAGGGACATGGTCGACGAATGGATGGCAGAGTAAATCTTGGGGTCAGACCCTCTGTGAAAAATTCACAGAGGGTCTGACTACTATGTTAAACAATTAGACCTATAGTCACTCGCGGTTAGGCGGTGTTTTCAAGTAGTATGGAAGATAGTATTTATGCATTCATTTCTACAAATTCCTTCCATTTTCTCTTTGGTAAGAAAATTGGATAAGAAGCAAGTGATAATAATGAAAGGGGTTCCTTTATTGTACCTATGAGGTTTATTGGCTAAGTGATTCAAAAACGGCTCAGAAAACGTTGGGACATGATCTGACAAAAAGATCGCATAAATGCAAGACTCATCTTATAATTATTTGTGAAACGAAATATATTTTGATATAATAGTTTTAGATTTTTCAAAAGATTGCTAATGTGAGGGGAGTGGAAGTTAAGAGATTCATAGTACTAGTGGACTAGACGACAATACGTTATAACTACCTAACGTGTACCGTAAAAGTTTAGAAAATTCTGATCATACAAAAAACATCAGGAGGGACAAAAGGTTTGCTCAAATACATATTAAAACGGTTTTTATGGATGATCCTGACCATTTGGGTCATCGTTACCCTGACCTTCTTCCTTATGCATGCCATACCGGGAGATCCGCTTGACATGGGTGATACGGGAAGTTCAGATGCTGCCAGTGCAAACTTGGCTGCTTATTATAATCTTGATCAGCCATTAGGCGTTCAGTACGTCACCTATTTAAAGAACGTGGCTACATTTGATTTTGGTCCATCGATGACATCGAGATCTCGTGATGTCAATGACATGATTGAAAGTGGGTTTCCTGCTTCTCTTCAATTAGGGATTGCTTCATTGGTATTCTCGGTAATTTCAGGTGTCTTTTTAGGTGTATTTGCAGCTCTTAGACACAATAAAATGATCGATTATATTACCATGATCATTGCTGTTATCGGTATTTCCATTCCGAACTTTATTCAGTCTATGCTCTTTATCAATTACATCGCTGTCAATGTGGATTTTTTCCCGATCGCCCGTTGGGGGACTTGGCAACATGTGATATTACCTGCATTAGCTTTAGCTTCAGGTCCAATGGCTATTATTGCAAGACTTACCCGATCAAACATGCTGGAAGTACTAACGCAAGATTACATACGTACAGCTAAGGCGAAGGGGCTTACATCATTTCAAATTGTTGTGAAGCACGCCCTCAGAAACGCACTTTTACCTGTTGTTACGATTATGGGGGCACTTACAGCTGCTGTATTGACTGGTAGCTTTGTTATTGAACGAATTTTCTCAATTCCGGGAATTGGCCAATACTTTGTAAACAGTATTAGTAACCGTGATTATCCAATGATTATGGCAACGACCGTTATTTACAGTACGATCCTTGTTGTAATGATGTTTATTGTTGATATTTTATACGGACTAATTGATCCAAGAATCAAACTACACTCGAAGGAGGACTAGAATGTCGGTCACAACCAAGAAGAGCGCCAATCGTGTGATTGAAGATCGATTGTTTGCGCCTATAGACAAAAACAAAGCTGAGCTGAATACTCTTGTCCGCCCGAGTGTTGGGTTTTGGAAAGATGCTTGGCGAAGGCTATTAAAAAATAAGCTTGCGGTTAGTGGGCTCGTCGTGATCATCGCATTAACAATCATGGCCATTATTGGTCCCATGCTAACGCCATACAGTTACTCTGATCAAACCTTAAGCAATCAAAATATGGGACCTTCCCGTGAACACTGGTTCGGTACAGACAATCTCGGAAGGGACATGTTTACACGAACGTGGTATGGGGCCAGGATCTCATTGTTTATTGGCTTTGCTGCTGCCCTGATTGAATTCTTCATTGGCGTCATTTATGGAGGAATTTCCGGATATAAAGGCGGAAGAGCGGATAACATCATGATGAGAATCATTGATATTCTTTATGGTCTTCCTTACCTTCTTGTAGTCATTCTTCTTATGGTTATTATGGGGCCAGGATTATTTACGATCATCGTTGCCTTAACTCTTACAGGGTGGATTGGTATGGCGAGGATCGTGCGGGGACAAGTTCTCCAATTGAAAACAAATGAATACGTACTAGCATCAAAAGTTCTTGGTGCTGATACGTCAAGGATTATTCGAAAACACCTTCTGCCAAATACGATGGGACCAGTTATTGTTTCTATGACACTTACGGTGCCAGGTGCCATATTTGCAGAAGCATTTCTAAGTTTCTTAGGTTTGGGTGTATCTGCACCAGTAGCCAGCTGGGGGTCCATGGCCAATGATGCACTCGGTGTACTAAATACAGGATATTGGTGGCGCTTGTTTTTCCCTGCTTTCTTCATCTCATTGACGATGCTTGCGTTTAACGTATTTGGAGATGGACTAAGAGACGCACTCGATCCGAAGTTAAGGAGGTAACCGATGGGACAAGCATTACTTGAAATCAACGAATTAGCTGTATCTTTTTCCACACAAGGGGGAGAGGTACAAGCTGTAAGAGGTGTTACGTTCGCCGTTGAAAAAGGTGAGACCGTAGCAATCGTAGGCGAGTCTGGATGCGGAAAGAGCGTCACGGCCCAAAGCATTATGCGCCTGATTCCAGAGCCGCCAGGTCGAATAAAAAATGGAACGATTCACATGAATGGAAAAGACCTTGCCTCCTTGTCGGAAAAGCAAATGCGCGGGGTGCGGGGAAAACAGATTGGAATGATTTTTCAAGATCCAATGACCAGTCTGAACCCGACGCTAAAAGTAGGGGATCAGCTCACAGAAGGGATTCTTGTTCATCAGAAAATCAGTAAAAACGAAGCGAAACAAGAAGCGATCAATTTGCTAAACCTTGTAGGGATAGCGAACCCTGAAGAACGATTGAATCAGTATCCTCACCAATTTAGTGGGGGAATGAGGCAACGATTGATGATTGCCATGGCTCTCATGTGTAAGCCGGAACTTCTTATTGCTGACGAACCGACGACCGCATTGGATGTGACAATTCAAGCCCAGATTATCGATTTATTTAAAGAGATTCAAAGGAAGACAGGCGTAGCCATTATTATTATTACCCATGATCTCGGTGTTGTTGCTCAAATAGCTGATCGTATTAACGTAATGTACGCAGGTGAAATTGTAGAAACGGGAACAGTGAAAGAGATCTTTTATGATCCTCAACATCCGTATACACGAGGCCTATTAGATAGTGTCCCACGACTGGATGGGGACAGAACTCAAAAGCTCATTCCGATTGTAGGAAGCCCGCCGGATCTCTTTTCACCACCTGAAGGTTGTGCTTTTGCCGCTCGTTGCGACTATGCCATGGATGTGTGCCTTTCACATGACCCGGAACATACAAAGCTTACGGATCACCATTACACAAAATGCTGGCTTCAAGACAAACGAGCGCAGAAGCCGTTTTAAAGGTAGATTCTATAAAGGAGGTGAGTGTTACCGCCTAGCTTTACCGCATTTTTATTATAATTAAACGAAAACAAGGGGGAAACACAATGAAAAAGTCGAAAAACTTGAAGTGGTTGCTCGGTACAGGTTTAATGGCAACAGCGATGATCGCAACTGGGTGTTCAGGGGAAGAAGAAGCGTCAGGTGACGAAGAGGGTAACGGTGAAGATACCGCTACAGAAGAGTCTGGTGGTGAAGGGAACGTTCTTATTTATAATAGTGGAAACCCAACTTCGCTTGATCCGCCAATCGGAAACGACGAACCTTCTTATGCGGTTCTAAACAATGTGATGGAGGGTCTGACTAGACTTGCAAAAGACGAAGCGACACCGGAACCGGCTATGGCTGAGGATTGGGACGTGTCTGATGATGGTCTTACATACACATTTTACATTCGCGAAGATGCGAATTGGAGCAACGGGGAGCCTGTAACGGCAGAGGATTTTGAGTTTGCATTCAAACGCCTTGCAAACCCGGAAACAGCTTCGCCAGCTGCCCACCATGCTTACTGGATTGCAGGAGCAGAAGCGTTTAACGAAGGTGAAGGTTCTGAGGACGATGTTCAAGTAACGGCTATTGACGAGAAAACACTTGAAGTCACATTGGAAAATCCAGTTGATTTCTTTACGTCTATCGTAGCGATGCCACAACTTTTCCCTGTACATAAAGATACAGTGGAAAGTGATGACAGCTGGGCGAACAATGCAGATACGTTCGTTGGGAACGGTCCGTTTGTAGTCAGTGAATGGGCAGCCGATGAGTATCTTCTAATCGAAAAGAATGAGGATTATTGGGATGCAGACACTGTACAACTGGACGGTGTTGAATATGTCATGATTGAAGACGCGAATACAGCTTATCAGCTCTATGGAAACGATGAAATCCACATGACAGGTATCCCATCCGATATGGCAGGGGAACTTGTAGGTGGTCCTGAAACAATCCAATACCCACGTTCTGGAATTGAGTTCCAACGTTTTAACGTAGAAATGGAACCTTTCCAAAACCGTAACATTCGAGCAGCTTTCGCAAAAGCAATTAACTCACAAGAAATTGTAGACTACATTACGCAAGAAAACCAACCGGTGATGACTGGTTACGTGTTTGATGATTTCCAACACCCAAACGGCTCAACTTACCGAGAAGAAGCTGGTGATCTTCATGAGTTTGACTTAGAAGAAGCACAAGAACTACTTGAGTTAGGTATGGAAGAAGAAGGATACGATGAGCTACCTGAAGTAAACTTAACCTATAGCACTGGTGATGTTAACCACAACGTAGCTCAAGCCGTACAAGAAATGTTGCAACAAAACTTAGGTGTCGAGATAGGCCTTGAAAATCAGGAATTTGCCGTTTTTCTTGATGCCCAGCGTGAACTGGAACTACAATATTCCCGTTCTTCTTTCCTTGGTGGGTACAACGACCCGATGAACTACTTGGATAACTTTACAACAGGAAATCCGATGAACCGTACGGGATGGTCTAACGAAGAGTATGACCAGCTTGTATCTGACAGTTTGGCTGAAACTGATCCTGAAGCACGTTTTGACCTCATGATTGAAGCCGAAAAAGTGTTCATGGATGACTACGTTATTGTGCCACTTTACTACTACAACACAACGTTTGTTAAAAAAGACAACGTTGAAGACGTTGTAAGACACCCAGTAGGATTCGTAGAATTCAAATGGGCTAGCATGGAATAAGGTTATATAGGTCTCTCACCCCGGTGCCTTATGGATTGCCGGGGTGAAGCCCTTTACATAAGGAATGATCGATTGCGATATACATAGAGTAAGAGAGTAAGGAAGGAAAAATGAACTGAAGGGGGCAACAACACCATGAAACCCATCATCGGCATTACGTCTTCTTATATGGACGAAAGAACATTACAAACGTCATATGATAATATTCATTCTGTTTTAAACGGGGGAGGAACACCCGTTGTGTTCCCAAATGTAACGGAATTGTCTCATGTTAAGGCTTATCTGGATTCGGTTGACGGAATTGTAGTCACCGGAGGAGGTGACATCGACCCCACATTGTTTGGAGAAGAACCTCACCCTCATCTCGGGATTATTCATCCGGACAGAGATGTGTTTGAAGTTGCATTGTTGAAGGAGGCGATGAAGCAGGATAAACCGATCCTTGCCATTTGCAGAGGCTGCCAAATTTTAAATATCGCTGCCGGAGGAGACATGTACCAGGATATCTATACCCAAATGGATCATGACCTCCTTCAACATACCCAAAAGGCACCAAGAGCTTATGGCTCACACTTCATTAATGTAGTAGAAGGAAGTATTCTTCATCGCACCACTACCTTAACAACATACAAGGTGAATAGCTTTCATCACCAAGCTGTCAGGAACATGGCACCGGGATTTCAGGTAACGGCTCGTTCCACGGACGGTGTGATTGAAGCATTTGAAAGTTCTGAGCATACATTCATCGTTGGCGTTCAATGGCACCCTGAATGTATGAGTGACAACCCGTCGGTAACATTATTCAAGGCATTTATCACAGCTTGTTTGAAGAAAAGACAAACACGAGCTAGGGCATAGTGGAGGGGTAACTTATGGCAAAGAAATTAGTAGAAGTTAAAAACTTACAAAAACATTTCGACGTTGGAAAAGGTAAGAAGTTAAAAGCAGTGAATGACATTTCCTTTGACGTGTACGAAGGTGAGACGCTCGGGCTCGTTGGAGAGTCGGGCTGCGGGAAATCAACTACAGGGCGGACCATTATCCGCCTTTATGAAGCAACTTCAGGGGAGGTTGTGTTCCGCGGAGACAATGTCCATAAAATAAAAGGAAAAAAAGTAAAAGAGTTTAACCGGAGGATGCAAATGATCTTCCAAGATCCTTATGCTTCTCTTAACCCGAGGATGGCTGTCGAAGATATTATTGCAGAAGGAATGGATATTCATGGCATTTACCAAGGGAAAGAGAGAACAAAGCGAGTGCATGAGCTATTGGAAACTGTCGGACTCAACTCAGAACACGCAACTCGTTTTCCCCATGAATTTAGCGGTGGGCAACGACAACGGATAGGAATTGCTCGAGCCCTTGCTGTAGATCCGGAATTTATCATTGCGGACGAGCCTATCTCAGCTTTGGACGTTTCCATTCAAGCGCAAGTAGTAAATTTGATGAAGGACCTTCAAAAAGATCACGGGCTTACATACTTGTTTATTGCTCACGATTTATCTATGGTTAAGCACATTAGCGACCGTATTGGTGTAATGTATTTAGGTGGACTCATGGAGCTGGCCGATAGTGAAGACCTTTATAAAGAACCTCTTCACCCATATACAAAAGCACTCTTGTCATCAATACCAATCCCTGACCCTCAAAAAGAGGAAGAACGAAAAAGAACGATCTTATCAGGAGATGTGCCAAGCCCAATTGATCCGCCTAGCGGATGTCCCTTTAGAACAAGATGCCCGGATGCAATGGATGTGTGCGCCAAGGAGAGGCCGGTCTGGCAAGAAGCACGTCCGAATCATTACGTAGCTTGTCATTTATACGAGTAATAATAGATTACTTTTGCGGAAGGTGAGAGCGAATGCTAATTGAAAAAATAGAAACGAGACGCGTTGCCGTACCTTTAAAGAAGCCGTTTAAAACGGCTCTACGAACGTTGGAAGTAGCAGAAGCAGTAATCGTGACCATTCACTGTGATAACGGTTTAGTAGGATTTGGAGAAGCGCCTCCTACTCTTGTGGTTACAGGGGACAGTTTGGAAAGTATTGAAAGTGCCATTCACAATACGATAAAACCGGCACTTACCGGTATGAATGTGCTCCATTTTGAACAGGTATTTCAAAAGCTTCATCGTATTTTAGTAAGAAACACGAGTGCGAAAGCAGCTGTGGACATGGCATTGTATGACCTTTTGGCGAAAAAAATGGACGTTCCATTGTACGAGTACCTAGGCGGGTTTCAACACGAGCTTGAAACGGATTACACCGTTAGTGTTAATGGGCCTGAAGAGATGGGGGAAGACGCGGTACAGTATGTGAACGACGGCTTCTCAGTATTAAAAGTCAAGGTCGGAATTCAAGACATTCAAACAGACATTGAACGAATCAAAGAGATAAGATCACGGGTTGGAAACAGCATTAAGTTGAGGCTCGATGCGAATCAAGGGTGGAATGCAAAAGATGCCGTGTTTGCAATCAATAAAATGGCGGACCTAGACTTGGGAATCGAGCTTGTAGAACAGCCTGTAAAAGCCCACGATTTTGAAGGGTTAAAAATGGTAACAGACAACACCATTACGCCTATCATGGCCGATGAGAGTGTGTTTTCACCGGAAGATGCTTTGCGGGTAATTACAAACCGCTGTGCAGACATGATCAATATTAAATTGATGAAAGCCGGGGGTATATACAAAGCAGAAACGATCAATCGTTTGGCAGAGGCCGCCGGCATTGAATGTATGACCGGCAGCATGATCGAGACTCGTGTAGGTATTTCGGCTGCGGCTCATTTTGCAGCGAGTAAGAAAAATGTGACCAGGTTCGATTTTGACAGTCCCCTTATGCTTAAAAAAGACATTGTCCACGGGGGCATGATCTACGATAAAAATAAAATTACCTTACAAAAAGAACCGGGACTAGGCATTACTGGAATCGGAGAATTCGAGGAGGCGTTTAAATGAGTACGGAATATATCGTGAAGGCCTCTGTCGCAACCCTTTGGACCTCAGCAGAGAAACCACGTGAAATCGATAAGCTAGCTTTAGAGGAACCTGTTGACATTCATGGCTGGTTGAATGGGTTGTCTACAGATGACCGAAAACAACTTACAGACCAAAATATTATTCAATCACAGGTGCTCTATGGTCAAGTCGTTTCTTTGATTGAAGAACAAGGGGACTGGCTTCAAGTCCATGTGGTCGACCAGCCTTCTAAAAAAAGTGAAAAAGGCTACCCTGGTTGGATACCTAAATGCCAAGTTGTTGAGCGGACAGATACGAACATTCAATCCCAGGTCCCCTTTGCAGTGGTAAATAAGCAAACCGCTTGGCTTTATCAAAATCAAAATCCGATTCTTGAAATAAGCTACGAAACGAGGCTACCTCTCGCCAAAGACATCGTGGAAGGATCTTTTGTATCGGTAGAAACCCCCCACGGCGTTGCCCAACTAAAGTCAGGTGACGTAAACGTTTTTGAAAAAGAAAGTGACATTCCAGCACCTCTTGGAGATGCTTTAGTTAAGAACGGGGAAATGTTCCTGGAGCTTCCTTACCTTTGGGGTGGTATGAGCGGATTCGGCTTTGATTGTTCGGGCTTTACATATACCGTACATCGTCACTTTGGCGTTACGATCCCAAGGGATGCCTCAGACCAAGAAAAAGCAGGCAAGCCGGTTGAGCGAGAGGACTTAAAGCCAGGGGACTGTGTGTACTTTGCTAAAGACGAAGGAAAAGGCTTTGTCTATCATGTAGGGTTTTATTACGGTGACGGGCAAATGCTTCACGCACCTAGCGCCGGTAAGGGAATAGAAATCGTTCCAATCAACACAACAAAATACGAAAAAAATTATTGCTCCGCTCGCCGTTTCTGGTAAAAGGGGTCAGTCCCCGCACAATTTTGTGTAAATGTGATGGAGGAGAAGGATTTTAAGGGCTGCTTTATCTAGGAATGAGAATCTCTCAAACATAATAATAGGATGAAAACTAGTAAAAACCCGAAAGGAGATCCGTCTCTCTTCGGGTTTTTATGTGGAAACCACTATTGAATTAACATTACCATCGTCATTCGATATAATATATACAATCAAGTCGTTCTTCTAGTTCAGAAAAAGTGAGTTAGTACCAACAATTAGTACTTGGTTATAAAAAGAACTTGATATATAATGGTTTTAAAGAATACGTTTTCATACAATTTATAGAATTGAGTTGATATAAATGGGAAAGATTGCATTTGTAACAGACAGTACGGCTTACTTGACCGAAGAACTTAAAAATCATCCTGACGTTTATACGTTACCCTTAAGCATTATTATTGACGGGGAATCCTACGCGGACGGTGTTGATTTGAGTGTGGACGAGCTTTACACTCGCATTCGCAAAGAAAAGGAAGTTCCCAAAACGAGCCAGCCTGCAATCGGTAGGTTTGCCGAGCTCTATGAAAAGTTGAAAGAAGACTACGACGCAGCTATTTCCATTCACATTTCTGACAAATTAAGCGGAACAATGGCAAGTGCCAAGCAGGGAAGTGATTTAGTAGATCATTTTCCGGTAGAAGTCGTTGACTCCAAATGTATGAGCTATGCGATCACACACTTAATCAACGAGTCTATTAAACTATCAGAAGAGGGAAAAGACGTGTCTGATATTGCGGCACACGTCCGTGACGAAGCAGGCCGAACGGCAAATTACATCCTACTTGGAAGCCTTGATCAATTTTATAAAGGCGGACGTATGAGTGGCGCTCAATACCTAATCGGAAGTGTGCTCAAGATTAAGCCTGTTATCACTATTACGCCTGAAGGAGAATTCAATCTTTTTGAGCGCGTTCGTTCGGAGAAAAAAGCGGTGAACAGACTTGTAGAGCTTCTAACCACGTATCACGAGGAGCACCCTGTTCGCAGTGTTCAGATTATGCACGGAAACGTACCTGAAAAAGCAGCCATGCTTGAAGAAAAGGTAAAAGAAAAAATCCCTGGTGTGGATGTACTCATTGGGGAAATCAGCTCAACCATCGCGGTACACGCCGGTGAAGGAACACTTGCGCTCCTTTGGCAACGAGGATAATCAATCAACAGCTACTCTACTCAAAATGAGAAGGGTAGCTGTATTACGTTTGTACATTTGAAGACAGCAAAAAACCTCACTACACATGTGTGTAATGAGGGATATGTACATTTTATGGTGTCCCGTACTGGGCTCGAACCAGTGACCTCCACCCTGTCAAGGTGGCGCTCTCCCAACTGAGCTAACGGAACGGGACAGATTATGTAGTAGCGACATTTAATAATATATCTTAACCCAGAATAGAAGTCAATAGATTTGTGAAAATTCATTCGTCATACGTATACCTGACCACATAACGATCATCTCTCAGTTTACGAATCTCGACCCAAGGAGGGATTTCATAGCCGTTTTGCCAGTTCTCCTCAAGCTTTGCTTTTAAGCATCCTGCTTGAAATTTCGATGTGAAAATCTGTTTTAAATAGACCCAGCGCGTTCTTTTTAACGGTTGTTTTTGCTTTCCCAACATGCTCGTCACCTCAACCACTGTTTTCCGTTAGCCTATGTGCTTTTGGTCAAAAGAATACCAAGGTCATGAAAGAGTGATAAAAAAAATGACTGCTTTGTCCCTTAAGGGAGATGAAGCCGAAGAGGGTCCTTCGGCTTCATGAGGAATTATTTAACCGATCCGTTCTTCCCGGTCTCGGTCCTTGATTTCTTCTTCACGCAATCGTTCCTGTCGATCTCTCAATCGATGGGCAAGCCTGCTTGAAGCATTTGCTGCGATACTACATAAAAGGTCATCCAAAAAAGTGTGAATGCGTCCGTCTTTCTTTTGGTCCAAGTCTCGAATGATTCCGACTTTCTCTTTATCCAGATAACCAAAAGTCGTTACAGCAATACTCCCATATCCGAAAACCGATCCAAGGGCAATCGTTTCATCCACCCCGAAGAGTCCTTCGTCCATTTCAACAATTGATTGTAGAGGCTCTGACAACTGCTTTTTTTCAGCCAATTTATCAAGCTCGATCCCTACCAAAACGGCATGTTGAATTTCCCTTTTTTCCAGGACTTTATCTACACTGTCGAGGCACTCCTCCATTGTGAGGTCAGGATTGTAAGGCTCTTGCATGTCATACACAATTTTCGCAATATCATCGAGGGTAACACCTCGTTCTTGAATGAGTTTACGTGCAGCATTTTCTACTACGTGACAATGAACAGGTTGTCTGTTCTCCATTTGAGCATTCCTCCTATGACTGGTCCGATCTAACTATAGTTTATCATACATTTTGGAATAGAAAGACTATTTACATTCTGTCAGAAAACAATCATAGTAGAAAAAAAGGAGATTTCATGGTATATGTTGAATAGACTTTTTAGGAAGATTCTTTGTCGATCTTTAGCAAATCGAAAAATAAGCGATGATTAAAGCGATTACATAAGGAGGGCACTCAACATGAAATACGGTATTGCTATTTTCCCATCTAAAAAATTACAGGATGTTGCAAACTCATACAGAAAGCGATATGACTCCCACTATTCTCTTATCCCGCCTCACGTAACCATTAAGGAAGCGTTTGAATCGGAAGAAGAAGATCTCCCGGAGCTCCTCGAAGAGATGAGATCTGTTGCGAGTGAGACGAGTCCGTTTACGATGGAAGTTTATAAATTCGGATCGTTCCACCCGGTTACAAACACGATCTATATGAAGGTAAGAGAGAATGACACGCTCACAACCCTTCGTGAACGTCTCAACTCGGGAAAGCTCGAACACCATTACGATTATCAGTTCGTTCCTCACATAACCATTGGACAACAGTTGGATAATGATGAATGCTCGGACGTGTTC
This sequence comes from Alteribacter aurantiacus DSM 18675, assembly GCF_000429705.1. Lineage (GTDB taxonomy): Bacteria > Bacillota > Bacilli > Bacillales > Salisediminibacteriaceae > Alteribacter > Alteribacter aurantiacus. Next base: position 1,488,461 of record NZ_KE386941.1, on the reverse strand, counting down.
GGCCGATTGAAAATGGAATCTGTTAACCACGAAGAGTTAGTCGACCGGTTTTCTCTTTTATATCAGCTCGATAACAATACGTGGACAGTCTATGAAACCTTCCGTTTAGGTAAAGGGGAATAAGCGTGAACGTAAAAGTAGTGAAGTCCCAAAAAGAGAAAGAAGATGCGTTCGCTGTTAGAAGAACGGTGTTTGTGGATGAGCAACAAGTTCCTGAGGAAGAAGAGATTGATCAGTACGAATCACAATCGGTTCATTTCGTTGCCTATGATGGAGAGAAGCCGGTAGGAGCCGGAAGACTCAGAATCATGGATGACATCGGAAAAGTAGAGCGGATTTGCGTGTTGAAAGAATATCGTACACAAGGTGTCGGAGTTGAAATAATGAAAAAAATTGAACAAGAAGCAACGCAATACCCGATCGAAGAAATGAAGCTGAATGCACAAGTCACAGCTGAACGCTTCTATACTCGATTAGGGTATGAGACGATTTCCGGAGAATTTTTTGATGCTGGAATCCCTCATGTCGCTATGCGTAAAACTGTTGAGGCAGCCTATGAATAGGCTGCCTCTTTGTTTTTGTGAAAATCACATTGAGGGCATTACCAAAACTTTTTAATCAGGTTTTTTTATTCTATCTCGAGTGCATGGAATCATTTGGCTAATCACACACTACACTAATAATAAATGGTTGTTTAGGGACGGGTGATGAGTATGAGAGTAATTTTACTTACAGTATCTGCAGGGGCTGGACATGATGCTGTTTGCGATGTCGTGAAACAAGAATGGGAAAAAAGAGGTGCTCATTGTGAAGTCATTGATTTGTTCAATTGTTTACCGTCCTTGTTTAAAAAAACAATCCCAGCCCTTTATTTATCAATGGTACAAGTCGTTCCGCCTCTTTGGCGTTTCATTTACAAAAAGACGAACACGCCTTATAGTAACCCCTTTTTGTTCCGTCGTGCGTTATGGCAGGGAGCAAATCATCGAATGAAAATCTCAGCTCCATCAATCATTATAGCAACCCATCCACTCGCAACCGCAGTAGCAGCAAAAGCGATTCGTGATAAAACGTTTAAACAAACACCGGCTCTTTACTCACTAGTGACAGATTACTCTTTCCACGGGATGAGTCTTACAAAAGAAGTGACGGCTGTATTTTTACCTGATAAAAATGAAACACACTCTTTGCAAAGGACATACCCTTTTGCACAGTTTATACACGGCTGTATTAGCGTTCATAAAAAGTGGTTCGAAAAGATCGATCAACTGGACTTGAGACAACGATTGGGGTTGCCTATTCAAGGGAAAATCGCAGCCATTAGCGGAGGAAAAGAAGGACTTCTTCGCTACAAAGAAGTCATTAAGAGCTTTGAGAAGGAAGGAAAAGGTGTCTGGACACTTCTTTGTTTTACCGGAGAAAACCATCGAGCTGCAAAACAACTAAGCACACTTAAAACGAAGCACGATGTGCGTACATTTCCATACACACCAGTATTCTCTGATTATGTCAAAGCGTCAGATGTTCTAATATCAAAACCCGGTGGTGTGACGATGACAGAAGCACTCGCAGCGAATGTACCAACAATCATGACCTCTCCTTTGCCAGGCCAAGAGGAAGAGAACGAACAGCGATTAAAAGAACATTTCGTTCAGTCAAGCATAAAACAAGTAGGTAAAAAAGCAGAGTTGTTGGTGAATAACCCTAAAAAGATGCTTTCGCCGAGCCAAGTCTCTACGGCTGAACTCGTTGATAAAATGCTGCTCCTTTATGATGGATTTGAAGCCAAAAAACAGGCCTATGTAGGCAATGGAAGCCTTTATCGTATGAATCATATCCTAACTATGAAACAAAAACAAAAAGAGAAAGGTGAATTTCACACATGAGGGTTTAGGAATGAATTGGCAACGGGAAAAGGATTGCAGAACAGAACGCTTGTTCGTATAATGGAAGAAAAAGAAATGAGGAGGGGTATTGTGGAAGGGTTGTTTAAAAGGAGTATTGCTGAGCAAACACCGATTGAAATAATTTATATGAGTAAAACAGGCATAGTAACGAAGCGAGTTGTTTCAGTCAGACAAATAAATGACGAGGCCATTATTGGGTTTTGTCACATGAGAAAAGCTTTACGTACCTTTAAGCGAATGAACATTCTTTCCGCTTTACCTGTAAAACACAAATTTAGGAAGCAGGACGATCAACTTGGATGAAACGCTCTTCATTTTATGGGGAGCGTTTTTTATTGGGGAACGACGTGCTGTAATAAGGTGTAATTTCACTTTTGAGATTATATTTAACAAAAATTGAAACGATTTCCTTTGGTTATTCGTACACATGATTGAGACATAAAACGTGGGAGGAATGGATGATGTCAGAATCTGTACATAAATTAGATCCGGGAGAACCAGAGAAAGAAAATCCATCTTTATTTAAGCTCATTACGAACCCCTCTGAACAGTTCGCTAGAATGAAAGAAAACCCGACGGTGGCAGTACCGCTTCTAATGGTGACGGCGTTGTTTGCGGTCTGGTCCGCGATTTTTGCTTACACAACGGATTTTCAGACATTGATGGGTGATGTACCTCCAGGCCAAGTCGCATTTGTGGAAGCTGCAGAAGGTCTTACCCGTCTAATTACTTTTATCTCCGGGTTGTTTATACCGGCACTCGGTTCTCTGTTCGTTGCTCTTATTATGCTGATTGCTGTTAAATTAACAGCAGCTGAAGCAACATTTAAGCAGCTTTTTTCGTTAAACGTCTTCGTTACGCTTATTACAGGAATCGGACTTTTAGTTAACCTTACGATTGTTTTGGTTTTTGGCTTGAATCCTTTGCAGACATATACAGGATTACCGGTATTCTTCGATCCTATGGATCCTGTCTTTCCTCTGGTAGCTATGGCTGAAGTGTTCGGAATTTGGCTTCTTATTCTAACGGTCATGGGCCTTCGTATCGTGGCATCAATGAGCACTACAGCGGCTTGGGTAACAGCTTTGGTTATTTACGTAGGAGGTTCTTTCATTAGCTATTTATTCGTGTGAAGTGAGGAAGGTTTGGTTAAAGGATTATGTTGTTTCAAGTACACTTTTAACTGGGAAGAATCAAGTTTCCCAGTTTAGAGTTTTGACTTTAAAAAGGCGGTGATTGCAACTGACTAAGGAACTTGCTTTTTATTGCTTTTTTATCTTGTTGCTCTCTGTAAGTACTTTTCTGTTTCTTACTGAAAAAGAAGCGAATGGTGATTCGGATGATATTCCAATTAGATCTTTTGAAGAATCGGTTTATCCTCTATCTTTTGGATCTGATGGAGTAAATGACTTCTCCTTTTTAAAGGATGTCATCGGTGACAGCAGAATGGTGTTTTTAGGTGAAACAAGTCATGGGGTCGGGGAATTTCATGATTTTTATACAAAAGTTATCCCTTATCTCCATTCGGAGATGGATTTTGAGGTGGTTGCGTTTGAAAGTGATATGGCACAGACTGCAATCAGTTATGCAAACGCGTCAATAAATGATCGACCACAACAGTTGATGGGGGACGGGGTGCTTCATATTTGGCAGACGTTAGAATTAATGCCCTTATTTGAATACATTCAGGAAAAGAAAGATACCACCAGTCCATTACACCTTGCAGGATTTGATATTCAGCCCCATCGTAATGAGGTATATGGGGATTTTTTAGGGGAGTTGTTTGAAAATATTGATGCTCAACAAGTCCCTGAGATAAGAGAGTTGGAAAGGATGTTCAACACTGCTTACTATAGGGACACCGAATTAAACAGCCCAGACTTATTAGATCACCTTATGGAAGGCTATAAAGAAGTCCTGACGTTCATGGCAGAAAATGAGATTGTAGAAAGTGAAGACACTGATCATTTGGCGATATTAAGAGTATCGATGGAAGAAAGGTTGAACACAATCGAACATCTACTTCCCCTCGCAGAGCCCAAAGAACGGTATGCGGTGAGAGATAAAGGGATGGCTAGACAGCTAACGTGGCTTTCTGAAGAGATGTATCCTGATAAAAAGATCATTGTTCTTGCGCACGGTGACCATGTGAGAAAAAACAACTCGCGCGTGTTGGAAACCAATACACCTTCAGAAGGTTTGAAACTGATGGGTGAGCTCCTTCCTACTAGTATTCGTGAAGTATCCTACACAATTGGGTTGTTTATGCACAGCGGTTCTGCAGAAAGAGTCAGGAATCAATTTTTTACAATAAACGACGAACATGAAGAAGGAGATCTAGAATGGATGTTGAATAAATCTGAGCAAAGAGGTCTCTTTCTACCAGTTAAAGGAAACCGATCGTTAGATCCATGGTTGATTAAGCCGGTGAGGGCTAAAAACTTTGGATTGACGAAGGAACGTTTTCTCTTACATGAACAATATGACGGGATTGTATATGTGGATCGGGTACGTCCGGTCAAGTATTTGTCATCAGCAAGATAACAAAGGCAATGGGGGAGGGGGAGGATGTTTTGAAAAGGGTCGTCTTAATTTTACTAGTAATGGGAATGATCACTTCTGGCTGTTCGAACCATGAGAGGCTTACATGGTATGAAACGAAGGAGGAAGCAATTGAACAAGGTGTGCAAGTGGAAGGAGCCGACCTTGTTTCAATTCTTTCCGTGGAGGAGTTTGAGGGAGCCATGTTTGTTATTTATGAAAAGGGTGATGCTTTAGGGATTGCATCGATTGCTGAGAGTGATCAGGGTTATGCTTGGTATCGAAGTTCGCCTTATTATGGATTTGATGGCGACGTTCCTATGCAATCAATAGGTGTCGTCACGGAAACGTATTCAGGGGAAGAAGTGTCTGCAATAGCAGGTAAAGTAAATGATTCACTCATTACATCAGTCAAAGCTTCTGGTGGTGCGATGTTGGATGTTCACCATCCGAGCGGCCTTTTCTATCTACTCCACGATGGCCACATGGATTTGAGTGAAGTAGAAGCGATGGAAGGTGAGTCATGAGCTTGGATCGTTATAGCGATCTTTCGGGTAGCGGGAGAGAAAAGTCGATGAAGAACGCAGCAAAGTCGATGAACCTAACCACCAAGCTCAATAAACCAAACCCCCTTGGGTGATCAATCTCCCGAGGGGGTTCTCCTTATTTACTATCAAGCGCTTGCTTTAAGTCTTCAATCAAGTCATCTGCATCTTCAATTCCAATAGATACACGGATCAAACCGTCGGTGATTCCTAGTTCCGCTCGACGATCAGCGGGGATAGAAGCATGGGTCATTTTAGCGGGTAAACTAATGAGACTTTCTACAGCTCCGAGGCTTTCAGCTAGAGTGAAGTAACGGGTTTGTGCCAGAACATGCTCTGCCCGTTCACCGCTTCCAACATCAAATGAAATCATCCCGCCAAATCCTGTGGCCTGTTTTTTATGGGTTTCATGGCCTGGGTGGGACGGCTGTCCGGGATAATAAATCGTGGACACATCATTACGGCTTTCAAGAAAGGATACAATTTTCTCCGTGTTTTTCTCCGTTTGTTCCATACGGAGGCCCAGTGTCTTGATTCCGCGAATAAGAAGCCAAGAGTCTTGCGGTCCTAATATTCCACCTACGGAATTTTGGACGAAGTGAAGCTCTTCTCCGAGTTGTTCACTGTTAACAACAGCGAGGCCGGCAACAACATCACTATGTCCCCCGAGGTACTTCGTTGCACTGTGAAGGACAATATCAGCACCTAGCGCGATCGGGTTTTGGAAGTACGGTGTACTGAAGGTGTTATCCACGATTAAGTGAAGATCGTATTCATCGGCAAGCTTCTTCATTTCAGCGATATCCGTCACTTTTAAAAGAGGATTGGTCGGTGTTTCAACGTAGATAGCAACCGTATTGTCTTGAATCGCTTCATCTACTTTTAACGGATTGCTTGAATCAACAAACGTAACGTCGATGTTGAAACGGTTAAGCACTTTTGTCATGAGGCGGTATGAACCACCGTATACATCATCTGTAAAAACGATGTGATCTCCTGCTTTGTACATGTTCATGACTGCGGCGATCGCAGCCATTCCAGATCCGAAGGCAAAGCCTCGGTGACCGCCTTCAAGGTCAGCGATCAGCTTCTCGAGAGCCTCGCGAGTCGGATTTCCGGTGCGTGAATATTCATAGGCAAAATTACCGACACCGTCTTGTTTATATGTGCTCACTTGATAAATCGGTGTACTCACGGCTCCGGTATGTTTGTCACCGAATACGCCGCCGTGAATGAGTTGTGTTTTCTTTTTCATTACGCGTCAGTCCCTTCGTAAATCCCTGTGCTTAAATAACGCTCACTGCTGTCCGGAAAGACCGTGACGATATGAGCACCTTCCTTTGCCGTTTTAGCCTCTCGAACGGCTGCTTCAAAGGCAGCTCCTGAACTGCTGGCAACGAGTAGGCCTTCTTTTTGAGTCAATTCTTTAACGCGAGCGAATGCTTCATCATCCGTTATGGTATGAATGGCGTCAAAATAAGTTGAATCCATATATGGAGGGAGGAATTCCATTCCAATTCCTTCTGTTCGGTGAGGACCGGACAGGCCTCCGTTTAAGATCGAGCCTTCAGGTTCAACAATGACCGTCTTTACATCTTTTATATGATCTTTTAAGTATTTTGCTGTTCCCATAAACGTTCCACCGGTACCAGCGCCAGCAACAAAAATATCGACTTTCCCCTTTAAATCAGAAACAATTTCCGGACCTAGCGTCTTGTAGTAAGTCATTGGATTCGCATCGTTTGAAAACTGATCTGGGGAGTAGGAGTCCGGTGTTTTCGCCAATAGCTCTTTCGTGTGCGCAATAGCCCCTTTCATACCAAGTTCTGTCGGGGTGTTAATAACGGTTGCTCCCAGTGAGCGCATGAGGGTTTGCTTTTCGATACTGAACTTTTTCGGTACTACAAAGATGACATTTACTTTTTTTCCTACAGCGGCAAGTGCAAGCCCTATGCCTGTATTACCGGCTGTAGGTTCAATAATCGTTCCCGTTTCAGAAATATGACCGCCATCAATGGCATCACGAATGAGCTCTTGCCCGAGGCGGTCTTTCACACTGCCCCCGGGGTTGAAATATTCGAGCTTAGCGAATAATCGAACCCGGTTTGGCAATGGGATATTTGTGATTTCAAATAACGGTGTATGACCGATAAGTGTGTGAATGCCTTGATAGATGGTCACCTTGCACTCTCCTATTTAACGACTTTCTTCAGCAAAGATGGTCGTCCATTCATCTTTTCGTGATAGCATCTGCTCAGCAATTTCTTTTGCTCCTTCAAGAGAATGAGAAGCGGCCCATCCGCACTGGACTTCATTGCACGCAGGCACTTCATTTGCAACAAGAACGTCCTTCAATGTTTTTTCAACAAGGGAAAGAATAGCGTCATAGCTTTCATCGTTAATCACGCTTAAATAAAACCCTGTCTGGCAACCCATAGGGGAAATATCAACAATTTGACTATGGTGATTGCGGCTGAATTCAGCCATCATGTGCTCGAGTGAGTGGAGACCAGGCATCTCCATATGTTCCTTGTTTGGCTGGCAAAAGCGGATGTCGTATTTGTAAATGGTATCACCGTTTGCTCCTTCTGTTGTTCCGGCAAGGCGGATGTATGGTGCAGCCACCTTTGTGTGGTCCAGGTTGAAGCTTTCTACGTTCATTTTCTTCGTCATTTTAACAGCCTCCTAAGGTTATTGGTCTTTTTTCACCGCATTCAAAAGCCAGACGTATGGATTTAGTGAAGTGAATTCTATTTCAAACCCTGCTTCTTGAAAAATTGTAGATAGGTACGGAATCGTCGTATAGTATTCTGTTCGCAAGTCTTGTGCAAGGTTATAGAACCCTCGCTTCTCCGCCTGTTTGATCATTCGTTGCTTTGCGGTGTCGTCTATAAACATTGTATCAGCAAACACAACTTTACCGCCACGATTGAGCGATTTGCTGTATTGTTTTACTGCTTCTTTTTTTTCTTCGTCTGTTAGATGGTGAAAGGCGTAAGTGGAAACGAATGTATCAATCCCCGTATCAGGTGTTGGATAGTTTAGGAAATCCCCATCAACGACGGAGATGGATGGGTGCTTTTTAGAAGAGATTTCCCGCATTTTACTAGATGGTTCTATACCCGTAACCGATAATCCTTTTGATTTTAAAAGACCGGTTAAATTCCCCGTTCCCACACCAAATTCAATAGCATTACCATGAGCGCCATTCGCAACAGCTTGCAAAATTAAATTGTAATTCGAAAATACTTCTTTGTATTCTTCATCGATCCCATGAACCGTATCATCATAAGACTCAGCCCAACGATCAAACAAATCGACAAATTCACGTCCCATTTCTCATTCACCTTTCTAGATCGGGGGTCTGACCCCGCACAATGTTGTGTAAAAATGTGCAACACACCAAAAACATATAATTCGCATGGATTAGGTCGGGATTAACTTTAATATATCATATGCATTTATGGTGTGCAACGTTAATAAAGGGAGTTATTGTTGCTGGTTTTAACAGGGTTTTAGCCCTAATAATGGTAATTTTATGGTAGACTCATAGAGACTATGAAGGCATTGAATAGGGAAAGTTCAAACTCTTCATTGCCCGCAGCATTATCTGAAGGAGGAAGTCCTGTGAAAAAGTTAATATCTTCTATTTTAATATGGATCTTTTTGATTGGCTGCCAGAGCGGGATTGATAATCCGTCGGCGAGTGAAGTATTAAGGAACAACCCCGACGCAGATATTTTTCAATGGAACGGAGGGTTCGTTTATTCAAACATGTCTGGTGCCGAGTATATTGATCGAGGCTTTGAACCTGATGAGAAGATTGGAGAGATTAAGAGGCAAACGGATCGACGGTGGTTCTTTCGAGACGGCTCAGCTACACAATTACCTGAAGGAACGTCCATATATAAGCCAGCTGGAAATGCGATGAATTATTTAATTGCGATTGTGGATGGTGAAGAGGTGCTCTACAGAATCTTGCTGGAAGGGTAGGGGGACAACGAGAAGGATGGAAAAACATATCAAGAAAAAGAGCAAATTTCTAATAGGCTTTATGATTTATTTTGCGGTATACATTTTTATTGCACCATCATTCGTTCAGTGGCTTGCTGCCATGGTCCTCACCACAGTGGCTTTATATTTATTGATGGACAAGTTTCAATCCAAGTGGCTTAGCCTTTTCGCGCTGAATGCCACGATAATACTCGTAAATATCATTCTGGGATCCCCTCTTTCTTGGACACATGTAATAATAGGAATTGGTATAAGTATAGTCCTTATCTATTTTCAAGAGAGTGGAGGGAACTCTTGATATTTTGGTAATTGAGTTGTAAACATTCCATAAATAACGGAGTGAATCATGATAAAATTAGACAAACATCATAAGAATCCGCTGAAAAGGTGTGAGAGGTAGTAATGGAAAACAAAAGAAGGATTTTGGACGGGCTGTTATTCGGCCTGATTGCCCTGTTTTTATGGATTGATTTTTTTAATCCAGATTTCTTTTTGACAAGCTGGATGGTGATTGTCTTATTAATCGCTGTGGTGATTTTGAGAGTGGCCCTACTTAAAGGTAGAAAAGTCGAGGGAATTGTCTTTGGAATTGTATTTAATATCTACTTTATGCTCATGTTGATTTTGTTTAATTTCATGGGTGGTCAGTCTCAAGTGGGCTTTTCTTTTGATGACTTCTTCTTTTGGGTCATCGTCGTCCTGTTTGCTTATGATACGCAAAAAAGGTGGTCTAAATATAAGCATGTGAAGGAGACTTCCCAAAACAAGTAAAGGTGGAGTGACAGGTGAAGCGGTTAAGTCTACTCTTTGTGGCTATTCTATTGGTTGGTTGCTCTACTCGTGAAAGTATTCCATTAAGTATGGAGGACGAAAAGGCAGTGGAAAACTATTTAAGTGAAACCGTTATGTTTCGTTCTAATGATGGAACTGTGGAAAGTACCTTTAAAGTATTAGGGTCTGACAAAAGTCGCGGGGAGATTTACCTTTGGGCTCATATGAATGAGTACTATGAGGACGGAAATGATCGATTCCAAGGGGGAGGGTGGTCATTGCCAGTCGTATTGTTTGTGAACGTGAATGAACAAAATATATATATTAAAGGTTATGATGTTCCTGGCGATGGTTCAGAATATAGTGAAGGGATCAAGAATTTATTCCCTAAAGACCTTCATAACAGAATTTTTCGCTTTCCGGAGTCAGAAATTGAGGAACTCTTCTGATATGAAAAGCACCTGATTGGCTTTGGTCCAATCGGGTGCTTTTCATTAATGTTTCATTAATCCTTTTTTCTCAAGATACTCCTTCATATGAAGACGTTTTGGCTCTTTTAACATATTAGCCATTTGTTCAGTCCAACGATCTTTTCGTTTGCCGGCTGTACGAAGGTCATAATAGGCCGAAATGACTCCGTTGTATTCTTCAAGACCGCGGTTAAACGCCTTTTCATTTTGTTCATACTGGTCTTCATGATACACATTAGAAAGGGGGAGTCTTGGTTTTACACTTGAACGATCTGCAGGTTCCCCAACGGCTAAGCCGAATACAGGAATCACGTAGTCTGGAAGGTTTAAAAGACGACCAACTTCTTCAATGTTGTTACGAAGCCCGCCGATATAGCAAATGCCAAGCCCCATTGATTCGGCAGCGATCGAAGCGTTTTGGGCTGCAAGTGCTGCGTCAACGGCTGCAACTAAGAATTTTTCTGTAGATTCAATTGAAGCAGTCACATCTGTATCTTCCATATGACCAGCCACCTTATGACGATGAAGATCGGCGCAAAACACAAAAAAATGTCCGTTGTTTTCAACATAAGGTTGATTCCCAGCCAGTTCAGCAAGCTTTTGTTTTTTTACACGATCTTTAACCCCGATAATCGTATACGCTTGGATAAAGCTCGACGTGGACGCCATTTGCGCACTTTTTACGATCATCTCAATCTGCTCATTTGTGAGTGGTTTTTCCGTGAACTTTCGGATGGATCGGTGGTCTAAGAGCGTTTCTATCACCGTATTCATTTTGATCAGCTCCAACGTTTTGATATATGTTCATTTTATCATAGTGGAGCGTTTTTAATGGGCAATAAACAGGTAAAAATAAGTAGTAAGGTTATAGAAAGTGAGTTGGTCTTTATGAATACCAAAATGTTTTACGGTTTCTTACTCGTCGTTGCTATGACTATACTTGTCATTTTTATCGGTATGATTACACAATAAAAAGAACCTAATTCCCTTAGGTTCTTAAGGTGTGAAGTTGGTGAAAAAGCTCCCCACTTGTTTCATTAGAGGGCTAATTTGATTCGCTGTTTTCATCACTTGGTCGACCGTGACAAAGGCTTTGTTAAAGTCAAATTTACCGTCTTTCCCTTGAAACGGTGTCAGAAGACCTGACAACTTTGATTGTTGAGGCTGATAGCCATAGCCGTTAAACCCTTGCTGGTAGTGTGGTTGTTGGTAGCCTTGATGGTTTTGCTGCTGATAGTAGGGGATACTTTGGGGCTGCTGCTGAAAATATCCTCCATATTCTGTATATGGTTGGTGGGTATACATTTGTGGCTGTTGCGGCCATTGGTTTTGTTGGTAACCGTTCCATGGGCGAGGGTGTGTTTGCCAGCGGTATTCTTCTGTGTACATAATTCCCCTCCTAATCGATCTGAATTCGTTTGCGTCTGTTTGGTATTCGTATGACCAGAAGTCCGTCCTTTAGAGTAGCTTTCACTTCATTTTCGTTTACATAAAAGGGGAGGGTGATTGTACGCTCTGCCCGTTGGAATTTCCTACTTTGTGAAACGACTTTCCTTTTTTCGTCACGTACTTCTGTGACTTCATTCTCATTAACGGCGATCCGAATATAATTGTGATAAATATCAATAGAAATCTGATTTTTTCTAATGCCAGGAAGCTCAGCTTCAATGATGTACTCCCGTTTTGTTTCATATTCATAGACATTAATCGTGCGGGGGACACTTATCTGTTTAATTGTATCCTGAAAAAAACCGTCGATTGAACTCAAAATATCTCCGATTGGCTTCTCGTGAATCGGTTTAGGTGCTTTGCGATTGCTTTTGAAATTCTCCATGCTGCTCACCTCGCTCGTTATTCCGTTATTACTATATGAAGATTGGGTACGTTTGGTTTAGGCAGGTGTCCTAACAATCGTGTAGGTATGACTGAAGTATTGGGCTAATGGATTTTAGGGCAGTAAAAGTTGAGAGGGGAAAAGATGATGAGTGCTGTTGTTTGGTTTAGCATTATATTGCCTTTTATCCAAGCATGGGTGATGTTAATTAGTGAATGGATTACAACGATTAAAACTCGTGGCGTGTATAAACATAGTCCTTCTTTTTTTAGTTCGACGGTCGTTTTTGTGGTTATTGTCCTGATGGCTTATTTTACGTTCTTTGACTGGGGCGAGCACCTTCCGATTGGTCAACTGTTATTATTTTTAGTTGGGGCGACCGTCTTTAGTTACGGAATTCCTTTATTAATAAATAGAAGCTATTTAATTACCAACGGAACAGAAAATGAAGTTATCAACGTTCTTGATAAAAAAATAGCCCAGTATGATCTTCCTTTTGATCAAAGGGAAAACGAGGTTCGACTATAAGTATAAAGAATACAGAGTGCCAAACTCTGATAAAAACATTTTTATTAGAGTAGAGTGGAAGAGGTCTGTGATGAATGATGATGTTCCCGTAAATATTAAGCTTCTCGTAAAGGGGCTTAAAAAAAGGTCGATTACGGGCCGGAGATGATTGAAGAATTATTGGAAGAAATGATTCGGATTCGGAGCAATCGAGGAGTAAAGAAAAGAGTGATTGGATACCTTCTCACGAATGGGGCTATCATCGTTGTTTGCTTTTGGATCATTTTATAAAATGCTAAGCTTTTAAAAGAAGCGTACAATCGTTATAATGAAAGCACTAAAAGACGATCATAAAGGAGTCAGCCTCATGGAGACGTTTCACAAAATCTTAATTGCTTTTTTTCTATTAGGTACAGGTGCAGTAATGATTATTTATATTGTATACGTCATCTTTGGTCTCATGTTTGGTGTGGAAAACAAAGAAGCTTCTCCTCTGTCATAGCAGAGTGAGAAGCTTCTTTGTTTCGTTTAATAATAATTAGTTTGAAATCCTACTTAACATTACTCGAACAAACATGCTTACCTAGTATGACCACACTTTTTTCCTATTCAGCTTTTCTTCCGATTTTACTGATAGTAACCTTCCGTTTTCCATCTTTAACGTTCTGTCTGCCATTTCAGCCAAGTTCTCATCGTTACTTACGATGATGACGGTTGTTCCTTTTTTTCTAGTAAAGAAAAGGAGTTTACCTAGAACGTCAGCGCCTTCTTTGCCATCTAAGGACTTGGTTGGTTCATCTGCTAGCACAAGTTTTGGTTCGGCCATAAAGATTCGACCAATTGTAGCTAGAATTTGATCCTTTTGTTCCAGCCCCTCAATTGCCTCATCGAAACGTTTATGATCCATTCCTAATTCGGATAAAAGAGTCATTGCTTGTTGTTCTGCTTTAGAATCATCAGCAGTGCCCGTTTGGAAACCGAGAAGAAGATTTTGTTTTACTGTTAAATAAGGCATTAATGAACAATTGTTGCTAATGTAGCCTATGGTGTCCGATCTCCACTCAAGGCGTCTAGTAACGGATAGTAAATTCCGCCCAAATACTTTGACACTTCCTTTGTTTGGTGGCGTCATGGCTGCAATCATATTAAGAAGGGTAGACTTCCCAGATCCTGGTTTACCTTGAATAACCACCAGTTCGCCTTCTTTTACAGTCAAATTTAAATCATTAAAAAGAATGTTCATTTGAGTGCCGTCAAAGTATTGCTTTAGTACATGTTTCATTTCTACTGCATTCATTCGTATCACCACCTCTCACAATCATGATAGCGCTGTCATAATAAAGCATAGAAATCCCTGTACTTTCATATGTACGCAAAAAATGGACAAACATTCCTGAGAGGGGTCTGACCCCTGAACAATTGTGTAAAATGATGGACTGAGTTGACTTTTATATGGTGATGGAATGAAAGAACCCTGTAGCTAATGGCTACAGGGTTAGAGTGCTTCTTTTTGGAATCGTCGGAGATCGTTTTTATGACCGATTACGACGAGAAGGTCTCCAGGATTTAACGTATCTTCGGGATGAGGAGTAACGTCGACTTTGTCTTTTTGTTTAATTGCAATAATGGTGCAACCATAATTAGCACGTATATCGAGATCAGCGAGAGACTTTCCTTTTACTTTTTCAGTGGCCAAACTCTCTATGATGCTGTATTCATCTGAAAGATCGATATAGTCAATGACCTTTTCGGAAGTCAAGAACTCGGCAATTCTTTCACCCATATCCGATTCAGGGTGGAAGACTTTATCCGCTCCTATTTTATCAAGCACCTTATGGTGGTGATCATTTTGAGCTTTTACCCACACTTGTTTAATGTTGAAGTCCTTTAAGATTAGTGTGCAAAGAATGCTCGCTTGAATGTCTTCGCCGATGGCTACAATGACATGGTCGAAATTTCTTATCCCTATTTTTTTCATGCTTGTTTCATCTGTTGCATCAACAACAGCGGTATGAGTGGCGAAATTCTTTAGTTCATTCACTTTAAACTCATCATTATCAATGGCCAGTACTTCATGATTCATACGATGTAGTTCTTTACACACACTAGAACCAAAGCGTCCAAGGCCAATAACAGCAAACTGCTTTTTCATAGATGTTTCCCTCAAATCTTGGTATCATTGGGCTAGTATACCACTGAGATGCTTTTTGTATCAATAAGCGTTCCTACACAGGGACGAGAGGACTATAGACAACCTGAAAGCGTTATGTAAAATAATAAGGATATTAAGTTTATAAAGGATGGACGATATGAACGAAGAACAAAACCTACCCGCCATCGATACAGATGCTGTAGTCGAAACGGTAACGGGTATTTCACTATACGATTACGGAATTGCTTTTGGAATCTTCATTTTGTTTTTGGTATTTCGCAAGATTTTTACCCGCTATTTATTCAGGATCATACTTAAATACTCCGACAGGGCTAAGACAGATATCCTTCACAATATTCTCATGGCATTTAAGCGCCCGATACGAGTGTTTTTTGTCATTATTGGCTTGTATTTTTCGCTACTATATCTCCCATTACCAGATGGCTTTAATAATCCCATGGTCGATGTGTACCGGACCTGGATTATCATTCTCATCTCGTGGGGATTGTTCAATTTGTCCTCCACCTCATCGACGCTGTTTGTAAAAGTCGGACGAAAATTAGACATTGAACTCGATCAAATCTTGTTACCGTTTCTATCCAAGCTCGTTCGGTTTGCTATTGTAGCTATGGCTTTAAGTATTATTGCAAGTGAGTGGGGCTATGATGTGAATGGTTTTGTGGCCGGACTCGGTCTTGGTGGTCTCGCTTTTGCACTTGCAGCACAAAATACGATTAGTAACTTCTTCGGGGGCGTTGTTATTATTACGGAGAAGCCGTTTACAATTGGTGACTGGGTTAGCTCTCCAAGTGTGGAAGGAATTGTAGAAGACATCACCTTCCGAAGCACCAAAATTAGAACGTTTGCTCACTCATTAGTAGTGGTTCCTAATGCTACACTTGCAAATGAACCAATACAGAACTGGTCGAAGATGGGGAAAAGACAAATTACATTTAAACTTGGTGTAACGTACTCAACAAAGCGTCAACAGCTGGAAACGTGCGTGAAAAGAATTGAAAACTTGCTTAGAGAAAGCGAGCACGTAGACCAAGAGCTGATCCTTGTTCGCTTTGAATCATTTGCATCAAGCAGCTTGGAAATTTTCGTTTACTTCTTCACGAAAACAACAGCGTGGGAAGAGTTCTTAAAAGTTAAAGAACAGATCAATTTAGACATCATGAGAATTCTTGAAGGAGAAGGTGTGGAAATTGCCTTCCCAACTCGTCAAATTTATGTGAAAAATGAAGATGCAGGTCAAGGGGCAAAAACGCCAGTGGAGTCCTATGAGCGTGAATATTAAATAGTAGTAGGAAAAGGTTTCTCAATGAGCTCGATAAGAGAACATGAAAAGAGAGCTTGCCATCCCGGCGAGCTCTCTTTTTTCGTCGTGTCTAACACGACGAAACTGTGGGGCTGTACCAACATATAGCCCACACTCAAAAAGTGGCGGGATGGTCAGGGGTTGCACCTGAATCGGCCATTTTGTAATAAAACGACCTGTCCCTTTCAAAAGGGTTCATCCCGAGTACTCTTAGTTATGCCTAAAAAGTAATAAAAACATGCATATACGAAAAAAATTAGAAGAAATATGATTAAAGTCCCTTGAAGGCGGGAAACGAAAAAGTAGAGAGGGGACATGCAAAATGATGGAATTACATACAAGAGTCGTACTCGTAACTTCTGCCTTATTCTTTTTATTTAACGGCGGTGTCTTTCAAACAAATAGTGTTGATGTTACTTCCGATTTTTTCCATAAAGAACGAAGTTTAGTTAAATTAGAAACGTCAGTTGTTAAAGGTGTTTCAACAATAGAGGATGAAAAGCCGTTATACCATCTTATTTTTGAAGAAGCTGATGTATCTCTTGGTGATATGAAAAAAGATGTGAGGGATATTCAAGATCCTTTGGTTGATGAAGGGTATTATAATGGAGGCCATTTCTTCGACTACGGCACCTATACGTACTTTGTTGATCCGGAAAGTAATCAAGTTAATGCAATCGCCGTCAAAGGAGAAAACATAAACGACATTGACGTGGAGCAACTCACAGAAGAATTAGAGGGGCAAAACGTTTTTAGTGGTCAAAATGAAATGGATCATACATGGATGGAGATTTATGAAACAAACGGTAAAGATATTATAATTGAACGTGATGAAAAAGGTGGAGAGCCTTTGGTAATCTGGTCTACGATTAATGGTTTGTTTGAATAAATAAAGGACGATTGATCATCTCGGGGCAAAGCTGCTCCGAGATTTTTACTTCATGATTGCAATTTTACTTTGTTGTGACTATCATAAGGGAAGTAAAATAAATTAGCGAGTTTAAGGGAGGATGTATTAACCATGAAAATGATGGATGCAAACGAGATTATTCAATTTATTTCAAACGCGGAAAAATCAACACCAGTTAAAGTACATATCAAGGGAGAAGACCTTGAGAATGTTGATTTTGGTGCCAATACAAAGACGTTCATTCAAGGAAATACAGGTGTTCTTTTCGGTGAGTGGAAAGACATTCAAAAAGCTCTTGAAGAAAGCGGAAGTAAAATTGAAGATGTTGTAGTGGAGAACGATCGTAGAAATTCTGCAATCCCACTTCTAGATATGAAAAACATTAAAGCGCGTATCGAGCCTGGTGCGATCATTCGTGATCAGGTTGAAATCGGTGATGGAGCAGTCATTATGATGGGTGCTGCGATCAACATCGGATCGGTTGTTGGTGAAGGTACAATGATCGACATGAACGTTGTATTAGGCGGTCGTGCTACAGTAGGAAAGAACTGCCACATTGGAGCTGGATCTGTATTAGCCGGTGTGATTGAGCCACCATCAGCTAAGCCTGTCGTAGTTGAAGACGGAGTTGTCGTAGGTGCGAATGCTGTTATCCTTGAGGGAGTTACAGTAGGTGAAGGTGCTGTTGTAGCAGCAGGTGCGATCGTAACAGAGGACGTACCTCCAAACACGGTAGTGGCAGGTACGCCAGCACGTGTAATCAAAGAGATTGATGAGAAAACAAAAGGTAAGACTGAAATCAAACAAGAGCTTCGTAAATTAAACGACGAATAAGCTGAGTATGATAAAGGAGTCGTTTCATTCATGACAATGCAAACGAACCGTTTAATTGAAATCCGCCGGGATCTCCACAAGATCCCGGAAATCGGGTTTCAAGAGGTTAAAACACAGAAATATCTCATAGATACCATTAATGAATATCCCCAAGATCATCTTGAGGTCAAGCCTTGGCGAACAGGGCTTCTTGTTCGTGTAAAGGGAAGCGAAGGAAACAAAACGTACGGGTACCGTGCAGACATAGATGGTCTACCTATTCTCGAAGAAACAGGTGCCTCTTATCACTCCACTCACGAAGGATTTATGCATGCGTGTGGTCACGATTTTCATATGACCATTGCACTAGGGGTTCTCGCTCACTTTACCTATAAGAGACCGAAAGATCATTTAGTATTCATCTTTCAACCTGCAGAAGAAGGACCAGGTGGGGCGCAGCCTATGTTACAATCTGAAGAATTCCAAGCGTGGAAGCCTGATGAAATGCTCGCTCTACACATTGCTCCGGAATATCCGGTTGGCACAGTAGCAACAAAGCCAGGTCTTCTTTTTGCAAACACAAGTGAGTTGTTTATAGATTTGAAAGGTAAGGGCGGGCACGCCGCTTTACCTCATTTAGCCAACGATATGGTTGTGGCTTGCAGTCAGCTCGTCACTCAGTTTCAGACGATTGTGTCACGTAATGTAGCGCCACTCGATAGTGCGGTAGTCACTGTTGGTAAAATCAGTGGAGGAACGAAACAAAATATCATCGCTGAACATGCCCGTTTGGAAGGAACCATTCGTACTCTTTCTATTGAATCCATGGATGTGGTCAAGCGTCGAATTGAAGCCCTTGTTGCAGGTATTGAAACGGGTTTTGACTGTACAGCATCGATTGATTATGGTGCGAACTATTGTCAGGTGTATAACAATCATGAGAGTGCCGAACGTTTTATGAACTTTACTAAGAAACGAGAAGGGGCGGTATTGATTGAGTGTGATAAAGCCATGACAGGAGAAGATTTTGGATACTTTTTAGAAGAGATCCCTGGTCTGATGTTCTGGCTCGGTGTAAATAGTCAAAGCGGCCTTCATTCATCCACACTCGATGCGAAAGAGGAAGCGATTCCTTTTGCTGTTTCCTTACTTGTTGACTACTTGGAATATAGTCAAAGATAATATGAAAAGTCCTGCTTAGCAGGGCTTTTTTTGATTTGATTTTGGTTGTTTTGATTAATCTCTTCTTTTACTACCATTGTGGTTGAATCCTACGTGGTCTTCGCTTATCGTGGCAGTATTAACAAGCCCCCTTGGCCAAGAACGTATCTCTTTATTTCGCTTTAAAAAAATTGGGAAGTAGGATTACTAGTGGAACAATCCGTTTTCTTTTTTACTTGCAATTATCTCTCCGTATGAAAGGGTTTTTAAGAAAAACGATCTAACACTGAATAGAAGGGGATTCATGAGGGCATAGTAATCGTTGGAAGCTTATCTCTCACATTAAAGGAGGAAACAACAATGGCTAGAGTAGGTGTAGAACAGTCATTATCTGATATTCAAGAGGCTCTACAAGCAAAAGGACATGAAATTGTCCAGCTTAAGCAACAAGGTGACGAAGAAGGCTGTGACTGTTGTGTAATCAGTGGTCAGGACCAAAACATGATGGGTATGCAAGACACTCAGAATCAAGGTTCCGTTATCAACTGTCACGGAATGAGTGCTGATGAGGTATGTCAGCAAGTAGACCAACGTATTCAGCAATAAAATAACGATAAAAGCACCTCCCCGTTTCGGGAGGTGCTTGTGTGTTTTATTGTTCTTCTTTTTGAATATAAACTTGATGTGGATAAGGAATTTCAATGCCGTTTTGGTCGAACGCTTCTTTTATAGCTTTACGTAGCTTGCGTTCAAGGCCCCATTGCTCCATGTTAACTGTCTTAGCAATAACACGAATAACGACATCACTATCATCTAAACTTTGTACACCAAGGACGTTAGGCCCTTCTACAACGGTCTCATCTTCAGCGGCAATTCGATCACACACATTTTGAATGACCTTCATGGCATGATCAATGTTGTCATCATAGCTGATACCAATGTCCACTAATGCGCGCATATTGCCGCGAGTATGGTTGCTTAAGGAACTGATCTCCCGGTTCGGAATGTAATGCACGGTACCGTCAAAGCTGCGAATTCTTGTTGTGCGCAGACCGACTTCTTCAACAACGCCATCAATTCCAGCAACGGTCACATATTCATCTACTTCCAGTTGCTTTTCTAAAAGTAAGAAAAATCCTGTTACGATGTCACTGACTAACCCTTGAGCTCCAAAACCAATTGCGAGACCAACGATACCAGCACCAGCGATCAGTGGCGCAATATCATAGTCAAACAGTCCAATAATAATGGTTAAAAAAACAAACATCAGTGCGTATGAGAAAATATTCAACGTTAATTTCTCCAACGTTTTTGACCGTCCTGCAGTCATGTTTCTCTGCTTGCTCATACGGTCAAAACTAGACGAGATCACTCGCCTTCCAATACTTCTAACTATTAAGTATACAACAAAAATTCCAACGAGCTGAATGAGTAATAATGATGCAGCAATTAAAAGAGCCTCCCAGCTGAAGGAACTAATCCAATCGTTCATTGTTTCACACTCCTTTGTAACGAAAATAGTATTCATTGATCTCTTTGAACGATGCCATTCATTTTATCATACCCAACAGGTGAGAAAAAGAAAACGCGTCTTGTAATTCTCTGTTAGACGGAGAGAGGGGTTCATTCCTTTGTTAAAAATCATTTAGGTACTAGTCATAGGAGGAAAATGCAGGGTTCTCAAACGGAAGTGAGTGGAACTGTTTATAAGAAGATTCGCATACATAAGGGCTTTTACTTTAAATGATAATCGTTCTTCGTTATAATGATTAACGTTGGTGATTTTTTTCCGATTAATTAATGAGGAAATGGAAATACTGACGAAGTGTGAATGATTATGACGGAAAAGAAAGAATTTGCTCACCTGTTGACGGGTTAGAATTCTTTTCTTATAATAATCATTGTAATTTAAACTAATCAACTACACTCAGGAGGGGTTACATATGTCAGACAAGCGTATGGTAGCAAAACAAGCACCTAGATTTGAAATGGACGCCGTTCTTTCTAACAAAGAATTTGGTAAAGTAAGCCTTGAGCAAAACATGAAAGAAGATAAGTGGACAGTTCTTTATTTCTATCCAATGGACTTCACATTCGTATGTCCAACTGAAATTACAGCTCTAAGTGATCGTTACGACGAGTTCGAAGACTTAGATGCAGAAGTAATTGGCGTATCTACAGATACAGTTCACACTCACCTTGCTTGGATCAACACAGATCGCGATGACAATGGTCTAGGGGATCTGAAATACCCACTAGCTGCAGATACAAACCACCAAGTTTCTCGTGACTATGGGGTATTAATTGAAGATGAAGGTGTTGCACTTCGTGGACTATTCATCATCAGCCCTGAAGGAGAGCTAATGTACTCTGTTGTTAACCACAACAACATCGGTCGTGACGTAGATGAAACTCTACGTGTATTACAAGCTCTTCAAACTGGCGGACTTTGCCCTGCAAACTGGAAGCCAGGACAAGATACACTAAAAGTGTAATAATCCTTTAACCGGGGTAAAATAGAATCAGAACAGAAAAGACCTGGCAAATGATTTTGTTCAGGTCTTTTCTTTTAAGTACATAAGTTGGAAAAAATTGTACCGGAGGGATTTTTTATGAAATTACGTTCACCGATGCCTGAGTTGGATGGCGCTACCGAATGGTTAAACGGACAGCTTACAAAAGATGATTTAGTAGGAAAGAAGCCTACACTTATTCACTTTTGGTCAATTAGCTGTCACTTATGTAAAGAAGCAATGCCGGATATTAATGCCTTTCGTGACCAATACAAAGATGATTTAAATGTAATGAGTGTTCATATGCCGCGATCGGAGAAAGACTTGGATATAGAAGAAATTAAGAAGGTAGCTGCAGAGCATGATATTACTCAACCAACCTTTGTCGACAGTGAGCATAAGCTAACAGATACATTCGAAAATCAATACGTACCAAGCTATTATGTTTTTGATGCAGAAGGTCAGCTTCGCCATTTTCAAGCAGGTGGAGGCGGCATGAAAATGCTAACAAAGCGAGTAAATCGCGTACTTGGAATTAAAGAATAGAGAAAACGATGGCTGTTAGAGGCCATCGTTTTTATATGGGAGAAAGAAGACTCAAATGGGGTCTGTCCCCTGAACAATAATGTGAAATTATGGTTGTGTTTCAAGTGAGGCCTTAAGCATGTTAATTAAGACTTTACATAGCGAGTGTCAACAGGGTTACAACAATATTCAGGGGACAGACCCCGCACAATTGTTGTTGCCAATTTCAAACAATTATTGCTATGATTATAGAAAATGGTTTCCGTTAAAATGGGGGTAAGGTATGAAGAAGCAATTTGCGGTCATCGGGTTGGGGCGATTTGGAGGTAGCGTGTGTCAAGCCCTTTCAAAACAAGGGATGGAAGTGTTGGCCATTGATACGGACGAGGATCGAATCAATCGTTACGCTAATATAGCCACCCATGCGGTTGTAGCTGATGCAACCGATGATAACACATTAAAAAGCCTTGGTATTCGCAACTTCGATCATGTTGTTGTGGCAATAGGAGACAACATTCAGTCGAGTATTCTTACAACACTCATGCTTGTAGAACAAGGTGTGAAGCATATTACAGTTAAAGCGCAAAACGATTACCATGAAAAGGTACTTAATAAAATCGGGGCGCACAAGGTCGTTCACCCTGAAAGGGATATGGGGGTACGAATTGCCCACAACGTCGTTTCTAAGAACGTGCTGGACTATTTAGAGCTGTCGGATGAGTATAGTATTGTCGAGCTTATGGCTGGAAGTATGGTTAGTGGTAGGACCATCATTGATTTAGACATTCGAGCAAAGTACGGCTGCAACATCATGGCGATCAAACGAGGTGAGGATATAAACGTGTCACCTCAAGCGGATGAAATGCTAAAGCGTGGCGATGTTTTAATCGTAATAGGCGCTGATAGCGATATTAATCGCTTAGAGCAAGCACTATTTGACGATGATGATTAAAATAGAAGTAACAGTAGTATTCAACATCTGAATGCTACTATTTTTTTATAGTACGAATGATTAGTATGAAGACTCGTAGTTTCTTTAAGAACTAGCTTTCCTATAGTCACCTGAAAAAAACGATGTCTTTTATAATTATTCAGAGTTGAACGCTAACTATGGGTCTCTTAGAGAGGTGACGAGTATTTCTAATATGTATTAAACTACGAATGATTAAGACGCCATCTCTAGGAAGTGAACCTGCAGATGAGCTATACTAAGTCAGCTTTAAAGAACCGTTTTAGAGCTAAGGGGAGTGGTTTGATGAAGGTTGAAGAGATCTATCGTAACATGCCTACATTGGAAACAGAACGTTTATTGTTAAGAAAGGTCACAATGAATGATGTTGAAGCCATTTATACATATGGATCTGACGAAGAAGTGGCCAAATACGTCACGTGGCCAACCCACAAGTCCATTTCGGACACCGAAGAGTTCGTATCCTTCGTATCCTTTGTATTATCTCGATATAAGAACAACGACGTAGCGCCTTGGGCGATCGAAGAGAAAGCCACCGGAAAGATGATCGGTACAATCGACTTTGTTTGGTGGAGGCCTTTTCACCGAACAGCCGAGATTGGTTACGTCCTGTCTCGTGATTATTGGGGCGGAGGAATCACAACCGAAGCGGCTAGAGAAATTGTAAACTTCGGCTTTACTAAAATGAATCTTATTCGAATTCAAGCGAGATGTTTTAAAGAAAATACGCCTTCTAAACGGGTGATGGAAAAAGTGGGAATGGTCTTTGAAGGGACTCATCGAAAGGCCATGTTAATAAAAGACCAGCATAGAGACTTAGACACTTTCGCAATTGTGAAAGAGGAGTAGTTGTAATATGGTTGAATCTAACTGGAGCAAAGTTAAGTGAGAATCAAGCAAATACCCTTACAAACCAAAAGAAAAGCCCCCTGAATGCTCAGGAGGCTTTTTATTATACTTCCATAATGATAGGTAAAATCATTGGTTTACGTTTTGTTTTTTCATATAGGAATGGTCCCAAAACGTCACTGATCTCATTTTTGATTTCAGACCACTGAGTCGTCTTGCGTTCCATCATTCCGTCTAAATGAGAAGCGAGCATTTTTTGTGCTTCGTTTATCAAATCGCTTGATTCACGCATGTACACAAAACCACGTGAAATGAGATCCGGTCCTGCTGTCACCTTGAATTCTTTCATGTTCAAGCTAACAACAACTACAACGAGTCCTTCTTCAGAAAGAATGCGACGGTCACGTAAAACGATGTTACCGATGTCACCAATACCGCTTCCGTCCACGTAAACAGAACCAGATGGGACTTTACCGGCTAGACGCGCTTCTTCTTTATCAAGTGCTAGAACGTCACCGTTATCCATTAAGAAGCAATTTTCTTCAGGGATACCGCAGTCTTCGGCTAATTTAGCGTGCATTTTTTGCATGCGGAATTCACCGTGAATTGGCATGAAGTACTTTGGCTTCATCAGACGAAGCATAAGTTTTTGCTCTTCTTGTCCACCGTGTCCGGATGTGTGGATGTCGTTTAGACTTCCGTGAATCACATTGGCACCGGCGCGGTAGAGTTGGTTAATGGTTTTACTTACGCTTAGTGTGTTACCTGGAATTGGAGAAGAGGAGAATACAACTGTGTCTCCAGGGATCACTTGAATCTGGCGGTGAGTACCAAATGCAATACGTGACAATGCTGCCATTGGTTCACCTTGGCTTCCTGTACAGAGGATAACCACTTGCTCAGCCGGGATTTTATTAAGCTGTGACGCGTCAATAAACGTGTTTTTAGGTGCCTTAATATAACCAAGATCAAGACCAATATTAATAGCATTTTCCATACTACGGCCAAAAACAGCGACCTTACGTCGGTATTTTACGGCAGCTTCAACAGCTTGTTGGAGACGGTAAATGTTTGAAGCGAATGTAGCGAAAATGATACGACCTTCCACGCTGCGGAAAATACCATCAATACTTTCGCCAACCTTACGTTCACTCATTGTAAATCCGGGAACTTCACTGTTTGTACTGTCTGATAGAAGACAGAGAACGCCTTCTTCACCGATTTTTGCCATTCGTGTTAAGTTTGCAGGTTCTCCCACAGGGGTGAAATCAAATTTGAAATCTCCTGTATGAACGATGTTACCAGCAGGTGTTTTCACGACAATTCCGAATGAGTCCGGGATACTGTGCGTTGTTCGGTAGAAAGAAACGGATGTTTTTTGGAACTTTACAACCTCATCTTCTTCAATTTCAATGAGCTTGGTGTTGCGAAGAAGGCCATGCTCTTCAAGTTTGTTTCTTAGTAAACCAAGGGCCAATTTTCCACCATAAATAGGTACGTTAATTTGACGGAGCAAGTAAGGGATACCGCCGATGTGGTCTTCGTGACCGTGTGTGACAAAAAGACCCTTAATTTTATCTTCATTTTTTACTAAATACGTATAATCAGGAATAACGTAGTCGATGCCAAGAAGCTCGTCTTCAGGAAACTTGATTCCTGCGTCAATTAAAATAATCTCGTCCTGAAACTGTACTGCATATGTGTTTTTACCGATTTCACCCAAACCCCCGAGGGCGAATACAGCAGCTTGATGATTTTTTGCCTTCATCTTTTACAGCTGCTCCACTTTAAAATCTTCGTGTTGTTTTTCATACTCAAGTGCTTCCTCGCTTAGGGGGGTTACAAACTCAATGTTGTAATCGCGATCAGCCAGCTTTTTACGAACTTCTTCTTGTGAGGCTCCTTCTACGTAAATGGCATTCGTGTTCTCACGTACAGGAACTTCTGTTTTTGTTTCTTGATAATATACTTTAAAAATCATAGGATCCTCTCCTTTTTTATTTGTTAACTGCGGTTAAAGAAACTCCGAATCAATACCACGGAAATGAGTCAATACTCACTGTGCAAGTCACGTCCGTAAATGATTCTTCTCTTTCACACAGTTTGTAAGTATGTGTTATACGATTGATAGAAATAAGTTAATTATACGTATGTACGTCAATGAATTGCTTCCGTTATGTTTCCTGCACTTGTACGCATAGAAATGATAAACCTTCTTTCTCCTCAATGAGAAAGAAGGATCATTTCGATGACTACGCGTATATATTTTTAGGAAATAAATCGCGACATCGTTTTAATAACCGTTCTCTCCACCTTTTCAACATTTTAAACCCTCCTCGCAACTTATTCAAGACTAGCGCTCCTTTTTTATTTATAGTATGGAATCATTTTCTTGTTTTATTGAAGGGAATGACTGGCAAAGACAGGTGTAGGAAACAAGACGAATATAAAAATTAAAAAGGGGTATGGGTTAGTAACACTAGTTGGAGGGGATCGTTGATGAACAAACAAACGTACTTTATATCAATTAATCAAGGCAGCAGGATCGAAATCTTTACAGAAAGAACAGATCCGAGCCTCATCCAATATGAAGTTCAAGTGGATGAAGCTGAAATCGAGGAATTTTTAAATCTCGTACACAGGTTCAGAGAAAAAGACGTAGAGCCTGAACAAATTTTTGTGCGTCCTTTTAATGAGCCAGCAGCCGATCGAGACAAAGAAGAATTGAAATACGATACGAGAGAATTGTTTGAAATGATTTATCGCTACGGTACTGAAAAAACGAAAAGGGACTTAGAAGAACTGCAAAAACAAAACTCAAGAGCATAAACAATGCATGAAAGGGAGCCTGCCTAATAGGCTCCCTCTCTCTTTGGACTTGTATAGACGAGATACAGTAAAGGTGTTACGATTTATTTGCTGTTGTATACACTTGCTCAATAGAAAGGACGATTTGTTTTGTCAAATAAAGTAGTGTTCTTGGATATTGATGGTACAATCTTGGATGAAAAAAAACAGTTACCACAATCTACAAAAACGGCGATTCAAAAGCTGCAAGATAACAACATAAATGTTGCAATTGCTACAGGCCGAGCCCCGTTTATGTTTAAAGAGCTCCGTGAGGAATTAAAGATCGATTCTTTTATAAGTTTTAATGGTTCTTATGTAGTATTTAAGGGTGAAACCATTCACCGCTCCCCTTTATCAACAAAGAGACTTTTGGAGCTTGAACGGGATGCTTGGAACAACAGTCACCCTATGGTCTTTCTTAATCATGAAACAGGAAGGGCTAACCACCAAAGGCACCCTCTGATTGAAGAATCAATGGGTAGTTTAAAAATGGCGCACCCGCCTCATGATGAGCAGTTCCATAAAGACCGTGAGATTTATCAGGCATTATTATTCTGTGAAGACGGTCTTGAAAAGCATTACCATGATCATCACCTTTCGTTCGACTATGTTCGCTGGCACGAGAAGGCGATCGATGTCCTGCCACCAGGTGGTTCAAAAGCGAAGGGGATTGAAGTGGTGCTAGAAAGGCTCGGTATTCCTTTAGAAAATAGTTATGCATTTGGTGATGGTTTAAATGACCTAGAGATGCTTAAATATGTGGGCACAGGCGTTGCAATGGGGAATGCTGTTCCGGAAGCGAAAGAAGCAGCGAACCATGAAACGGATCATGTCGAAAACGACGGCATTCATAATGGCTTAGTGAAACTCGGTTTAATTTAATCATTAGATAAGAGGCTGGGACAGAAGAAAGTGTTTAGAGTAGAGTCCGAAACATTTGCTATTAAAGCGAAGGATATTTCAGGAGTGGCTTATTTGCACTGCATATCCTTGGTCGGATTTTATTCATCAAAAATCACTTCTGGCTCAGCCTGTTTTTTGTTGGTGAAATGAAAAAGACCTAATATTACAAAAGTGCATCACCTAAAGTGCTAAGTAAAAAAACAATACCCATACTGTAAGTCTAAAAAAACCTGTTTCGTTTAAGAAACAGGTCCATGATTATCACTTAGCTTAATGACTTCTTTTGGTGGTAACGTCTTTTTGTGTGGGTCGTTTTTATCAATGCGGTCATAAAACATGACGCCATTGAGGTGATCGATTTCGTGTTGGAATACGATCGCAGCAAACCCTTTTAATTTCAAAGTAATCTCATCCCCTTCAAGAGTGGTTGCCTTGACTTTAATTCGAGCATACCTAGGGACATCCCCTTCAACCATTCGATCCACGCTTAGGCATCCTTCACCGCCCTCTAAATAGGTGGTTTCGACAGAATGACTAATGATCTTCGGGTTAAAAAGGCCAAGCTCGATAAGTTCATCATTATGATCGTGTGTACGTACGGCAATCATTCTCTTGCTAACGTTGATCTGCGGGCCTGCAAGCCCAACTCCTGGACGAAGACCGTATTTTTCAGCCATTTCTTCATCTTGGCTATGTATTAGATATTCAACCATTTTTTGAAGGATTTCTTTTTCTTCTTTAGTTGGTGGCAAGTCAACCTCGGCTGCCACTCTTCGTAGCGTAGGGTGACCTTCTCGGATAATATCATCCATGGTTATCATCTTACTTCACTCCTTTTGGTTCATGGTCGTTTTCCATCATATCCTATTATATAATAAAAAAACAGGCGAAAGTCGCAGAAAACCATGGAGAAAAAAAGAAACGAGGGTGATTACCCTCGTTCACTTCATGGATGCTAATTAGCAACCAAATTTAGATGCACCTACGATGATTAGCAAGATGAAAAGGACAACGATTAACGCAAATCCTTTACCAGCACCAGAGTAACCTACTCCAGCTACCTGACCACCATAACCGTAACCACAAGGATCCCAACATCCACAACCATTTCCATATCCGTACATATGCAAAAGCCTCCTTTGTTTTCATCGCCGTTTGTTCAGCGATTTACTACATGCTATGCGAAACGTTCTTGAGTGAATGGATGAATACCCAGAAATGAAAGAAGTTATTGGTTAAAGGTCTAAACAGAATAGAAAGACCTTGTAAATTAGGGTAAAATAAGGTAGGTTGAAAAAAGAAGATAATTGTAGATATTTGAAGGGGGATTACATACGTGAAGAAAGGAATTCAATTGCTTGGTGCAGTTGGTCTGGCTATAGCCCTTACTGGATGCCTCGGCAACAATGCCGCAATGGATATGCACGACCATTTAGAGAACGCAGTAGAAAAAGAACAAGTGTTTCAAGAGCAACAATCACCATTAACAGAAGCTGAGACCAGGGAGCATGAATGGTATGAAGAAATGCTTACTCTTTCCGACGTAAGTGAGATTGAACCGCTTGCTGAAGATGCCATCGCTTCTGCTGAAGAGCGCCGGACATTGATTGAAAATGAAAAACAAAGCATTGATGATGCTTACGATGAGTTTAAAGAAATTGAGAGCTACATCAGCGACTTGGAAGATGAGGTTCAATCAGCTGCCGAAGAGATGGTAGAGGCTATGGATGCCCGCTATGAAGTTTATCAAGAACTTTACGAAGAATATAATGCCACTATTGATATGGATATTGAGCTTTATGAAATGATTAAAGAAGATGAGACAGGGATTGAAGATTTAGAGGAAAAGCATGAGGAAGTAAACAGTGCTTATAACAGAATCAATGAGTTAAACAACGAATTCAATACAAAAACTCAAGAGTATAATGACGCGAAACGTTCGTTTTATGAAGCTGCTGACATGGGCGTAGAAGAACCATCTTAAAGTCATTTAGCTAAAGCTACCCAAAACCCACACTACTATCAAAGTGTGGGTTTTTTATATGGAAAGATTCAAATTAAAAACACTCCTCTTATCACACGAAGTAGCTATATATCTACTTAGTTGGGTGTCAAATTAGGAAGGTTTTGCAGGTGAGCCTTATTACTTTTGTCGTTTAAGCAGATATGTTAAAAATAATATTGTCCATCCCGAACCGTTATACATACTATGTGTGTGTATAACAGTAAGGTTTTTTCGATATAACAGTTTATAAAACCAGTTTTAATAAAAAGAAGAAAAACAGGTGCAAAACCATTGACGAAAGCTAAATCATTCATGTAAACTTATTGTCGAATGAGAAGTTGTATCACTCATATTTTAAAATCAGTAATACAGTGTTGCTTTGACGTATAAAAGTCACGATACTTTTGGTTAACGGAATTTTGGATTGGGTATACAACCATTAGAGGTTTTTGTCGGAACAGCAGGATTTCTCATTGTTTTTTCTAAAATGGGTAATCTAAAAGATGGTGAACACCAGAGTCATGCGAGTGTTCGTGAAGTTGGGCAGCCTTTCATTGGCTTTGTGACTTTGCAGAATATTCGGGTGTTGTTGATGGCAGCCTTAATGTGAAAAGAAAGGAAGAGGTGAAAGGATTCATGGAAAAAACAAAAGAACTACAACAGATTGAAAGCCAGTTTGAAACCTTCCAAATATTAAATGAAAACGGTGAAATCGTAAACGAAGATGCGATGCCGGACCTTTCAGATGAAGAACTTAAGGAGTTAATGACGCGTATGGTTTACACGCGTATTTGGGATCAGCGTGCGATTTCTCTAAATCGTCAAGGTCGCCTTGGCTTCTACGCTCCTGTAGCAGGACAAGAAGCATCGATGATCGGTTCTCAATTTGCTCTTGATAAAAAAGACTGGATCTTACCTGGATACCGCGACATTCCTCAGATTGTTTATCACGGTGTACCAATGGACCAAGCATTCCTATGGTCTCGTGGACACTACGGCGGAGGACAGATGCCAGAAGGCGTTAATGTCATGATGCCTCAGATTATCATCGGTGCTCAAATTACTCAAACTGCCGGTGTAGCAATGGGACTTAAGCGCAATGACACTGGTACAATTGCTATTACTTATACAGGTGACGGTGGTGCGTCTCAAGGTGATTTCTATGAAGGTATGAACTTTGCAGGTGCATTCAACGTACCAGCCGTATTCGTTGTTCAGAACAACCGTTTTGCGATCTCCGTACCAGTTGAAAAGCAGTCTGCTGCTCAAACAATTGCACAAAAAGCAGTTGCAGCTGGAATTCACGGTGTGCAGGTAGACGGAATGGATATCCTTGCTGTTTACGCTATGACTAAAGAAGCTCGTGAGCGTGGACTTGAAGGGAACGGCCCAACACTAATTGAAACACTCACATATCGTTACGGTCCTCACACAATGGCCGGAGATGACCCAACTCGTTACCGTACTTCTGAAGAGGATGACGAGTGGGAAAAGAAAGATCCACTTGTTCGTTTCCGTAAGTTCCTAGAGTCTAAAGATCTTTGGAGCGAAGACGAAGAGAACAAGATCGTTGAACAAGCAAAAGAAGATATTAAAGCAGCAATTAAAAAAGCAGATGGAGCTCCTAAGCAAAAGGTTACTGACCTTATCGGTTTCATGAACGAAGAACTGCCTCAGAACCTGAAGGAGCAAATGGCAGAGTATAAAGAAAAGGAGTCGAAGTAAGCTATGGCGCAAATGACAATGATTCAAGCGATTACGGATGCGATGAGATGCGAACTTAAGAACGACGAAAGCGTCCTCGTATTCGGTGAAGACGTTGGCCAAAACGGCGGTGTATTCCGTGCGACTGAAGGCCTTCAAAAGGAATTTGGGGAAGATCGCGTATTTGATACGCCCCTAGCTGAGTCCGGTATTGGTGGACTAGCTTGTGGACTTAGTGTAACTGGATTCCGTCCGGTTATGGAAGTTCAATTCTTCGGTTTCATTTTCGAAACATTTGACGCGGTTGCAGCGCAAATGGCTCGTATGCGTTATCGTTCTGGTGGGGTATACAACTCTCCAGTTACCATTCGTGGACCGTTCGGTGGTGGCGTTAAAACACCTGAGCTTCACGCAGACAGCTTGGAAGGTCTAATGGCTCAAACGCCTGGCGTTAAAGTGGTTATTCCATCTACTCCATATGATGCGAAAGGTCTTTTAATCTCAGCGATCCGTGATAACGATCCTGTTGTATACCTTGAGCACATGAAGCTATACCGTTCATTCCGTGATGAAGTACCTGAAGAAGAGTACACAATCGAGCTTGGAAAAGCGGATGTAAAACGCGAAGGTAAAGACATTACTATCATTACTTATGGTGCAATGGTCCACTCTTCTCTAAAAGCGGCTGAAGAGCTTGAAAAAGACGGTATCGACGCAGAAGTTATCGACTTGCGTACCGTAAGCCCAATTGACATTGACACGATCATTGAATCCGTTGAGAAGACAAACCGTGCCATCGTTGTACAAGAAGCTCAAAAACAAGCTGGTATTGCAGCAAACGTTGTAGCTGAAATCAACGACCGTGCAATCTTGAGTCTTGAAGCGCCTGTTCTACGTGTGACTGCCCCTGATACGGTATTTCCATTCGGTGCAGCAGAAGATACATGGCTTCCAAGCTACAAAGATATTGTTACGAAATCAAAACAAGTCATCGAATTTTAATCCATAGAATCAGCAGTTAACAGAAAGCTGGAGGAGGATTGTAATCCTTCTTCAGCACTCCTGTACAGAGCAACAAGTGATAAGAAACGGAGGCGTTACGATTGGCTTATAAATTTAAAATGCCGGATATTGGTGAAGGAATTCACGAAGGCGAAATCGTAAAATGGGAAGTAAAAGAAGGCGACGAAGTAAAAGAGGACGATGTGCTTTGTGAAGTACAAAATGACAAAGCCGTTGTAGAAATTCCTTCTCCAGTTGATGGAACGGTCAAAGAACTTCACATCGATGAAGGAACAGTAACAACAGTAGGAACAACAATTATTACCTTTGAAACTGACGCTGAACAACCTGAGGAAGACGAAGGTGAAGAGTCAGAAGAGAAGGAAGAACCAAAAGCAGAGGAAAAATCCGAAGCAAAAGCAGAAGCGAAGACAGAAGAATCATCTGAGCCAGCTGCTCAAGATGAGGAAGTAGACGAGAACCGTCGCATTATTGCAATGCCTTCTGTGCGTAAGTTTGCCCGTGAAAAAGGCGTAGATATCCGCAAAGTTAGTGGTTCAGGTAAAAATGGCCGTGTCGTAAAAGAAGACATCGAAAGCTATCTTTCTGGAGACCAAGGCAAAGCGGAAGAACCTGCTCAAGAAGAAGCAGCACAGGAAACGAAGCAAGAGAAAAAAGCTGTTGCAGCTTATCAGCCTGCTAACGAAGAGCTTGAAACTCGTGAAAAAATGTCCGGTATCCGTAAGGCAATTTCAAAAGCAATGGTTAATTCCAAGCACACAGCTCCACACGTTACATTAATGGATGAAATCGATGTAACAGAGCTTGTTGCTCACCGTAAGAAGTTTAAGCCGGTTGCAGCAGACAAAGGTGTTAAACTGACTTACCTTCCATACGTAGTTAAGGCCCTTACTTCCGCACTTCGTGAGTACCCGGCACTTAACACTTCTGTTGATGATTCAACGGATGAGATCGTACACAAGCATTACTACAACATCGGTATCGCAGCAGACACTGAAAAAGGTCTTCTTGTACCGGTAGTTAAAGATACGGATCGTAAATCGATCTTCAAGATTTCTGACCAAATTAATGAACTTGCTGGTAAAGCACGTGAAGGTTCCCTTGGTTCTGATGAAATGAAAGGTGCTTCTTGCACAATTACAAACATCGGTTCTGCAGGTGGACAGTGGTTTACTCCGGTTATCAATCACCCTGAAGTTGCCATTCTTGGTCTAGGACGTATTGCAGAAAAACCTGTCGTACGTGACGGAGAAATTGTCGTAGCTCCAGTTCTTGCCTTGTCATTAAGCTTCGATCATCGTATCATTGATGGTGCGACTGCTCAGCACGCATTGAACCACATTAAGCGTCTGTTGAACGATCCACAATTACTTGTAATGGAGGGCTAAACTTATGGTAGTAGGAGATTTTCCGGTTGAAGTAGATACGCTCGTCATTGGCTCCGGTCCCGGAGGCTATGTAGCTGCAATCCGTGCGGCTCAACTCGGGCAAAAAGTAACAGTAGTAGAAAAAGGAAACCTCGGTGGCGTTTGTTTAAACGTTGGGTGTATTCCTTCAAAAGCACTTATTGAAGCAGGTCATCGTTTTCACGATGCTGGCAACTCTGAAGATATGGGGATCAGTGTTGACAAAGTAAACCTAGACTTCTCTAAGGTACAAGAATGGAAGCAAGGTGTTGTTAACAAGCTAACTGGCGGCGTTGAAGGTCTTCTTAAAGGCAACAGCGTTGACATTGTTAAAGGTGAAGCTTACTTCGTGGACGAAGAAACGGTTCGCATCATGGACGACAAGAGCTCCCAAACGTATAAGTTTAAAGATTGTATCGTAGCTACAGGGTCTCGTCCTGTTGAGCTTCCTGCATTTAAATACACTGAGCGTGTTGTTTCTTCTACTGGTGCTTTAGGTCTTAAAGAAGTTCCTAAGAAGCTTGTTGTTATCGGTGGTGGATACATCGGCGTTGAGCTTGGTTCTGCATACGCTAACCTTGGCTCTGAAGTAACGATTCTTGAAGGAACAAAAGCAATCCTTCCTGGATTTGAAAAGCAAATGAGCCAACTTGTTGCGAAGCGCCTTAAGAAAAACGGCGTGACAATTAAGACAGAAGCTTTTGCACAAAGCGTTGAAGAATCAGACAGCGGTGTAACAGTAAAAGCTGAAATCAAAGGAAAAGAAGAAACATTTGAAGGTGACTACCTTCTTGTTACTGTAGGACGTAAGCCGAACACAGATGAGCTTGGTCTTGAGCAAGCTGGTGTTGAACTTGATGACAAAGGTCTTATCAAGATTGACAAGCAGTGTCGCACAACATCTAGTCACATTTATGCCATCGGTGATATCGTAGCAGGCCCTCAGCTTGCTCACAAAGCATCCTACGAAGCTAAAGTTGCTGCAGAAGCTATCTCTGGTGAGCCTGCTGAAATTGACTACACAGCAATCCCTGAAGTAGTCTTCTCAGGCCCCGAACTTGCCTCTGTAGGTTTAAAAGAAAAAGAAGCGAAAGAACAAGGTTATGACATCGAAGTGGCCAAGTTCCCGTTTGCTGCAAACGGACGAGCACTTTCTCTTAATGCAACTGAAGGTTTCGTGAAAATGATTACGCGTAAAGAAGACGGACTAGTACTAGGCGTACAAATCGCTGGCGAGCACGCTTCCGATATGATTTCTGAAGCATGTGTTGCTATCGAAGCTGGTATGACTGCCGAAGATTTAGCGCTAACCATTCACGCTCACCCATCTCTTGGTGAGATTACAATGGAAACAGCGGAAGTTGCCCTTGGCATGCCGATCCACATTGTAAAATAATAAAGATATTAAAACCCTCTCGCTTTTGGCGAGAGGGTTTATTGTGCTTTAAGAAAGGAATTCACTCATAAAGCTAGTTTTACATCAACCACGTAAGACAGCCATAAACACAGTTAGAGAGAGTGTAAGCTCTTTTCTAATAAAGACCACAGGTCACATGGATTGGAGCTTAAGGAGGCACTGCAGACAGCCAATATGAGGGGGAGGCATTCAGGTTAATATAGCCTGTTACTAAATATTCAATACTCAAAGAAAAAGCCACAGCCTAGTGGAGCTTAGAAAATGGCGGTGGCATTTAGCTTCTATTCAAGTTTGATACATCGTGAAGTTCGACTTGATTTAATCCCGTTTTTATTTCATTGAGTATTTGCTCATTATCCAAGTTCCCTTCAATTCTTAATGTAACTTCATTGTTGTCAATAATGATAAGAGTAGGGAAGGTGCTGATTTCGTATGTGCTTGTGTAGTCCTCTTCTTTTGCATCTATCACTTTAACTTTGTCTATTTTTTCCGAATGGTCATTTTGAAGTCGCAGTACAGCGTCATAATAATGAATTTCTTGATTGATTTGATTTTCATCCGAGAAAAGGACAGTGACGATCTCGTTATCATTTCCGAGTAATGAGTAATCTGCACGGGTCTGTTCATTTTGACAACCAATACATAAAAAGATAACTGAAAGAAAGAAGAATAGAGTACTCAGTCTCATGGTCACGTTAGATCATTCCTCTCGAAGTAACTTGGTACAAAAGTTGTTAGTGGTATAGTATCACGCTCAATCATTAAAAAAGTCTTCGTAACCAAACTGTCACCTAAATGAAAGCTTTAAAAACGTCCCGTTAATGACTAGAAATGTGAAAGGGGGGGAGAATGCAATTGCTCCAGATCTTGAATGCACCATCATTCTTTATGTAAGGAATCCCATTGAACAGTGTCCTACTAAACAAAAAAAACTCAAAAGACCAAATTTGGTCTTTTGAGCGTAATAATGTTAACTTCTCTCTTCTTTTAGCTTCTTGGGAGGAATCTTTTCTTGTCTAAGAGCTTTCATTAGGCTAATGACCATAAAGATCATAATGATCACAAAGGGGAATGCTGCAATAATGGAAGCTGTTTGCAGGGCAGCTAATCCACCTGATAAAAGAAGGACTGCAGCCGTACTCGATTGAACAAGACCCCAAATGAACTTAACCGAGTTAGGTGGGTTCAGACTACCATTCGTCGTTTGCATTCCTAGAACAAATGTTGCGGAGTCAGCTGACGTGATAAAGAATGATGCAATAAGCAAGATCGCGAGCACGATCATGATTGTTCCGAAATTAAATTGTGAGAGTACCGCAAAGAGGGCAGACTCTTCACCAGAATCACTGATGGTTGAATAAATATCAACACCTTGTTCAAGTTGAAGATTCATGGCTGTTCCTCCAAAAACAGAGAACCATAATGCGCCAAACACAGTTGGTACAGCAATGACACCAAGAATGAACTCCCTTATTGTACGCCCTTTGGATACGCGAGCGATGAATGTTCCTACAAATGGTGCCCAAGCAATCCACCAAGCCCAATAAAAGATTGTCCAATCCTCTACCCAAGTGCTTTCAGGGTTAAAAGTATCAATGCGGAAGCTCATTCCTATGAAATTTTGAAGATAACTTCCGAAGGTTTGTGTAAATGCATTCATGATGTAGTTTGTTGGTCCAGCAAAGAGCAAAAATAGCATAAGAAATGCAGCAAGTATGATATTTGTTTTACTCAAGTACTTAATTCCTACATTTAGACCAGTTTGTGAAGAAATCATGTAAAGAACTGTGACCACTAAAATGATCATGAGCTGAAGTAGGATGCTATTGTCGAACCCAAACACTTGAGAAAGACCTCCACCTATCTGGGCTGTCCCAAATCCTAAGGATGTTGCTACACCAAAGATTGTGGCAAAAACAACAATGACATTAATGGTTGTTCCGATTGGACCATTGACCCGATCACCTAAAAGAGGCTCGAATGCGGCACTTAAAACAGCCGGGCTTTTCTTACGGAACTTGAAGTAAGCAAGAGTTAACGCAACGATCGAATAGATTGCCCAAGGATGTACACCCCAATGAAAGAAGGAGTAACGAAGGGCGATGCCTGCAGCCGCCGCGTCATCAGCGATGGTCTCTGATGGCGGTGGGGTAAACAAATGGTACATTGGTTCAGCTGCACCCCAAAATACAAGGCCTATTCCCATACCAGCAGTAAATAGAAAAGAGAACCAAGTTAAGTAATTGTACTCCGGTTCTTCGTCCGGTTCTCCAAGTTTAATTCTCCCTAAAGGAGAAAAGATTAAGTAGATTGCAAAAGCAACAAAGCTCGTGGCAGCAAGTAAGTAAAACCAGCCGAACTGTCCAGTAATAAACCCTTGAATTTCAGTCGTGATGAGTTCCATGTTGTCCGTGGCAGCAACGCCCCAGATAATGAATGCAACTGCAATAATAAGAGAAATTGTAAATACGGGTGTGATTTTTTTCACATTCATTTCCACCTTTCAAATGATTTTGTCGAATAAAAGTGTGCGGTTAAAAAATTGCAACAGTATTGAAAATAACACAACTACATTCCCTGTTCAAATATTTACTCATAAAAATCGTTGCTACAACGGTATTCCTTACCCTTATATACACCTAAGGAAACATTAACTTAGGAATTTGTACTCACTTGTCATGATGATTCGCACTACTTAGTATCTCAAAATTTGTCGAATCATATCCTCTGTGCATAAGGTGGTATCATATCTTCTTTCCCTTAATTTTGTTAAAATGGAAAGCGAATGAAATGTGAGGGGTAGATAAGATGAAAAAAGCTTTAGGTGGTCTAAGTGTAGCCATCCTTATATTCGCAGGGTGTAGTAATGGAGAAGAAACGGAAGAGACAGTTGAAAGCAATACATATGATTCGAACGAAGAGTCCGATGTTGATGAAGATGACACTTTCCATGATGACGAGATAGAAGAAGAGCCGGACCTTACCGAAGAAGAAAACGAAGATGAGACAGCTGATGAAGAGGAAGCGAGCGAGGAACTCGAAACAACTCATTACCTTGCCGGTGATCACACCGTACAACCGTTAGATGAAAACCTTGAAGAAAAGGTCGTTCTTCTAACTATTGATGACGCTCCTGATCGTCATGGAGTTGATATGGCTGAAGCTCTAGTAGAATTAGATGCAGGGGCTATCTTTTTTGTGAACGGCCACTTTTTACAGTCCGATGAAGGGAAAGAAGAATTAAAAGAAATTTATGATCTCGGATTTGAGATTGGAAATCATACGATGAATCACCCAAACATGAGCGACTTAACGGAAGATGAACAATATAAGGAAATAATGGACTTGAATGATTTAATAGAAGAGGTTACAGGTGAGCGCCCTCGTTTTTACCGTGCGCCTTTTGGAGTAAATACGGAGTATACTAAGCAGTTAATTGAAGAAGAGGGCATGCAGTGGATGAATTGGACATATGGCTATGATTACAATGCTGATTATATGGAAGCGAAAGCCTTGGCTGAGATTATGGTTGAGACGGAATTTCTGAGAAATGGAGCGAACCTTCTTATGCACGACCGCTCCTTTACTTATGAAGCTCTTGAAGATATGGTAAATGGGTTACGTGAGAAGGGATACGAACCACTTAACCCTAAACATATTGAATAAATACAGGAATACTAAGGAAAGTGGCTAGGTCAAAAGTGTTAAGATAAACGAAAATCCTAATATTTTAAACCAATTGCGATGCAAATACATGACTCCTGAGCGATACATCACCTTCTGCGGGAAGGGGATGAGTGTTTTTAGTCGGGAGTGTTTCTGTAGCTTTGCTTATTGAGTAGATTGATTAGGGTTATTATCTTAACATTTCTTGCCCTAGCCTTTTTTGTTGTATAAAAAGTGAATATCCCACTTGCGTCAGTATGTAATGTCCGCTTCACACCATGGGCTCCCTTTCCCCAGAGGTGCTGGCGAGCCAGAAGATACCCTGCTTCTTCCTCTGCAAGTAACACTTCGTAGTGTTCTGCGTCTAATCAACTCGCAGAGAACTCGCGATGTACACAGTCTTCACTGGCACAGGTGTATCGCTTCTATCGTTTAGTTACGCATGATAAGAGGACAGGGCACTTCACATATAATTAATAGACTTTCTGACTAATAGCTATACTGATTAAAAAAATAGGACAGTTCTTCTCTTATAGAAAAACACATATGATTTATGAGGGCGAATTCGTTCCTAACGTTTTGAAATTCATCCACTAATATTACAATTCCTAACACAATGTGGAAAATACTAAAAAAATCTATAGAAAATTCAACTCATATGACAAAAGGCGACACGTTCCAGTGATCATATGTGTTATGCTCGAAAAAAATAAAAGATCGGATTAAGGATTTGAATGGCAGGTGATTACAGCGATGAACAAGTCGGATCTGTTAGATGAGTTACGGTTGGAAGTCGGTCTTGCTTATGATTACGCGAAGGACGAAAAAGATTTTATAGGCAGGGTTGGTCAAGCCATTTTCAATGGTGCACAAAGAAATGTTGTCGTGATTGTTTATAAAGTGGATGAGAGTGTAAGGCCGGTACACATTCTTGGTACAAAGGAAGATTTAGGGAAAGAGCGCATGTTTGGGTTTGGATTTCTAGGCATGTGCGGGAAAAAAAGTTCCGTCGTATTAAAAGAAGGCAAAAAACAAACGCTACTCATCCCTGTAACAAAAAAAGGAAAGGTATCCTATATCTTTTCCATAAGAATTAGCACGGATGTGTACCCATTAACAAACCAAGACCTCCTCTTTACAGAAGAGTTGGCGAATTTTATAGAAGCAAAAGGCAAATTC
The DNA here is from genome assembly GCF_000429705.1 of Alteribacter aurantiacus DSM 18675. Classification (GTDB taxonomy): domain Bacteria; phylum Bacillota; class Bacilli; order Bacillales; family Salisediminibacteriaceae; genus Alteribacter; species Alteribacter aurantiacus. The sequence continues at coordinate 1,448,505 of NZ_KE386941.1, read as the reverse complement.
TTATAACCTCTTGAGCAGTTAAGTTGCTCTGTCTTATTAATTTTCATATAATTATGAATATTGCATAAGGAGGCGGAGAATGTGAAATGGGATCGGCTTTACGATGAAGTAGAACAAGTAAACGTTCGTTTTGTTGGCATTGCTACTGATTACCACAGGTATGACTTTGCAATTATGTACACGAACATGTTCTTTGGTAAAGCGATGGTTATTTGTATGCAGACGGGACGTTCGACACTACTTTCTCTAGATGACACTCAAGAGCCAGAACCGATCATGAAAGCATTTCACATTAAACACAAAGAGGATGCTGAAGAGGTAGCTTCTTTTCTGCGAGAGGAATTACCTTCAGTAACAATCGTTGAACAATATTAACGTATACGCGCATCCTACGGGATGCGCGCCCTTTTTGCTTAAATAGTATGTCACATTAATTATTAATACATACAATAAGTTTAACTAAAGAGGTTGACACTTCGTAATGTGTCATACTATAATAGCATTAAAGAAAACGCTTACAAAAACATTTGAAGGAGTGGAGCTACATGGGTGTCATTGTTTGTCAAGGCTGTGAGAAGGTTATCGAGCATTATGAAAACGAGAAGGTTTCTACACTTTATGGAAATTGCTGTGAGCAGTGTACTGATGAAGCATCACTTATGAATAACGAAGAATAAGTTACATGAAATGGCTCCCTCAATAGAGGGAGCCATTTTTGTAGCTATCGTAAATGGTTACGTAATCGCCTTATGTTCTCGGATCACTCGAATATATTCTAAGCTTGCGTCCTCAGGCCCTTGTACAGGCAAACCTGCATCCATGTTTTTAGCGATGTAAGATAAGTTCTCTTCTTCAATAATCTCACCGGGAATAAGAATTGGAATACCTGGTGGATATACCATGACAAACTCTGCGCTCACACGACCTGACGACTCGTTTAACCGGATTGCCTCTGTTTCAGCATAAAAGGCGTCTCGTGGCGACAGGGCTAAAGTAGGAATATTTGGGACATGGACAGACACCTTTTGTGTATGTCCTTTTTCAATGTGACTCATTTGCTCCTCGGAAAGAGCTTCAAGAGCTTGAATAAGGCGGTCAGTCGTTTCCTTTGTATCACCAAAAGAGATAATACACAATATGTTGTACAAGTCAGAGAGCTCCACTTCAATTTGATAACGGTCTCTTAACCATGTCTCAACATCATAACCATTCATTCCAAGCTCTTTAATTGATATGGTAAGCTTTGTAGGATCCATATCATAAATGGCATGATCATCGAGCATGTCCATTCCATAACAAGTAAAGCCTGGTATTTGATTGATTTGCTCACGTGTATTATTGGCCAGTTCAATCGTTTTCTCCACAAGACGGTGTCCCTGTGTGGCAAGGTGCTTCCTTGCTGCATCAAGTGAAGCTAAGAGAAGGTAAGATGTTGAGGTGGTTGTAAGCATACTAATAATACTTTGAACCCGATCGGCGTTCACGAGACCTTCTTTTACATTTAATACAGAGCTCTGTGTTAAAGAACCACCTAACTTATGGACGCTTGTAGCAGCCATATCTGCACCTGCTTGCATAGCAGAGAGAGGCAGGTCTTCGTGAAAATGAATATGAACACCATGAGCTTCATCAACAAGGACGGGTATGTCGTAAGAGTGGGCTAACGTTACAATCTCTTTTAAATTAGCTGATACACCAAAGTATGTTGGATTGATAACGAGTAAGCCCTTTGCATCCGGATGCGCTTTAAGCGCTTTTTTTACAGCGGACGTGGTTATACCATGAGATATGCCAAGCTCTACGTCAATTTCTGGGTGGATAAATATCGGTGTTGCGCCAGAAAAAACAATTGCACTCATGATGGATTTATGGACGTTTCGAGGCACAATAATCTTGTCCCCAGGTCCACAAACACTCATGATCATTGTCATGATCGCACCGCTTGTACCTTGGACTGAGAAAAAAGTGTGGTCAGCTCCAAAAGCTTCGGCAGCCAAGTCTTGAGCTTCTCTGATCATCCCTTGTGGATGGTGAAGGTCATCAAGAGGTGCTATGTTAATTAAGTCTATGGATAAAGCATTTTCTCCAATAAATTCACGAAAGCGTGGGTCCATTCCGGATCCTTTTTTATGCCCAGGAATATGAAACTGGGTTGGATTTGTTGCCGCATGTTTTAACAATCCGTCAAACAACGGTGTAAGACCTTGATCTTTTTTGTACACGTATTTTCACCTCTACTGTATAATCATTGCTGGAACGTTTCAAAGAGGTGGACTCTTTGGTATCCTTAGTATAAAACAAACAGAGTATACCAAATTAAGCCCATGAGGGGAAGCATTTTCTGGTCTGAATCACATGGGTTGCTCAAAATATCAACTTTAGGCCATGATTTTATCCGTTAAGTAAAAAGGTATTTCGAATTTATGAAAGAGGTGTTAGGTATGAAAGGTGAAGTGAATATCCCAATCTCTGTAGAGTGGTCGAAGGAAGAAGTAATCGATGTGGTGAACTTCTTTGAAGCTATTGATCAAGCATATGGTAAAGGCGTTGAAAAAGATGTTTTGGAAACCCTTTACGGAAGATACAAAAAAATTGTTCCCTCAAAAGCAGAGGAAAAGCAAGCGTTTAAAGAGTATGAAAAGCAAAGTGGACAAAGCCCGTATCATGTTGTTAAAAAAGCAAAAGAGATTGATGAAGCGATTGTGAAAATGTAATAAAATCTACTTTCTGTCAAAAGGTGTCCCATCTGAGAACATCATGATTCCGGTAGAAGTATCGATCCGTCGATGCTTCTACCGGTTCATTTATGTCAGTGATTTTTCTCAAATCCTTTATAGAGTGTTATCAGTGATTTGGCTGCTTCATTTGGGGATGGGGCACGGGAAATGGCTGAAATAACACTCAAGCCATCAGCTCCGGCTTTTAAGACTTGATTACCGTTCTCCACCGTAATTCCACCTATCGCGACTAGAGGAATATCAATACCGTTTCTTCTTAGTTCTCGAATCCATTCAGGCCCTTTCAATTCTTTTGCATCAGCTTTAGAACTCGTTTCAAAAATGGGCCCAATACCTAAATAGTCGGCACCAGCATCAATGGCAGTTAGTGCTTCTTCAAGGGTATGAGCAGAAACTCCTAGGATTTTTTCTTTACCAATTTTCTCTCGCACTTGTTTCGCCTCTTCATCCTCTTGGCCTACATGAACCCCATCAGCATCTAGCTTAATGGCAAGATCTACATCATCGTTGATAACAAAAGGAATGGAAGCTTCTTGACATTGTGAAAAAAGTTGCTGTGCAAGGGCTTCTTTCATCTGTCCTTCTAAAGAACCTGGACCCTTTTCACGAAATTGAAACATAGTAATACCGCCGGATATGGCCTCATTTAAGACAAGGGGAAAAGGCAATTTACAGTCTCGTGTTCCTCCTATAAAATAGACGCGCAATGCCCGTTTTAATTGGAGAGGGTCTACTCTTCCCATACTTTCACCTCTTCTAATAGTTGAACAGATTCTTTCGGATGTGCTCTCAGTGCGCCGTGATTTGTCGGGCCATGTCCGGAACCAAGTGAAGAAGCTTTTAGAATGGCCATGTGAACGAATATCTTCGCTTTTTTTACAGCATCTTGAATAGATGACCCAAGTGATAATTCGGAAGTAAGGGATGCTGCAAAAGTACAGCCCGTGCCATGTGTGTCTTTTGAGTCAATTCTTGGTAACTCGAAATAGATGAAACGCTCTCCGTCGTAAAGTAAGTCGATCACAACCCTCGTTGAATCATCATGACCGCCCTTGATAACGACATTTTTAGCTCCAGCTTTATGTAATTGAATTGCCGCTTCTTTACGGTCTGACATCGTTTTAATACTAAGCCCCGTCAACGCTTCAGCTTCTGGGATGTTTGGAGTTATAACATCGGTAACGGGAAGCAGTTGGTCCATTAGGGTTTGGTGGGCCGTCTCATTTAATAAAGAGTCGCCACCTTTTGCAATCATCACAGGGTCAACTACCACATTTGTCCATTGGTATTTGTGTATAGCAGATACTACGACTTCAATACGTCGACGATCGAAGAGCATCCCCGTTTTAACAGCCCCTATGTTAAAGTCATCTCCTATAGAGGATAGCTGTTCTTGTACTGCTTCAGGCTCTACTGGGTAAACCCCTTGCACTCCTAATGTGTTTTGAGCGGTAACAGCAGTTAGTGCACTCATACCGAATACACCATGTTCTTGAAAAGTCTTTAAATCTGCTTGTATGCCTGCGCCGCCTCCTGAGTCTGAACCGGCAATCGTTAATGCTGTTTTTATCATTTAAGCTCCTCCTTCCCTTTCAATAGAGATTCGATTGGATATTTCTTTTTCAGATAATTGTTCAATTTCATCCAAAAAGTAAGACTGGAAATGCCCAATTCCTAAGGACTTACTTTTATCATCAGCTACTTCTGAAGCAATACCATAAAAGGTGACAGCACATGCCACTGCTTCTAATCGATCGTCACTTACGGCTAAAAAAGCAGATGCGACAGAGGACAGTAGACACCCCGTTCCAGTGACTTTGGTTAGTCGAGACGAGCCGTTACTTATTTTTAACGTTCGTTCCCCATCTGTAATCACATCTACTTTACCCGTGAGTGCAACGAGTGTGTTAAACGTTTTAGCGGCTTTTTTTGCTACAGAGATGGCGTCACTCTGATCGGTATTGGAATCAACGCCCTTCATTTTCACGTGCTCGTCAATCAAATTACTTATTTCGCCTAAGTTCCCACGAAGTAAAGTAATATCTACTTCATTTAGAAGCTTTTTAGCTGTTTCAGTTCGATACGAGGTCGCTCCTACTCCTACAGGATCGAGTACAACGGGAATACGATGTTCATTGGCTGAGCGTCCTGCAATGAGCATCGCTTCTATATCAGGTTCTGTAAGTGTACCGATATTTAATACTAGGCCATTGGAAATGGAAACCATATCAGCAACTTCTTCTTTTGCATATGCCATGACTGGCGAAGCTCCTAATGCATACAATCCATTTGCGGTAAAATTCGTCACGACGACGTTTGTTATGTTGTGTATAAGTGGCGAGGTCTCCACGATCGCTTGTTTTAATTGGGTGATTTTCTTATCCATCCTCATCTTCCTTTCACAAAATACTAATAGATTTCCTTTTCCCAAATTCTTCTTTCGAAAAACAAGGTGTGTACCATTCCATAAGAAAAAGATGAGGACAAATTTATGTCACATACCTTTATACAAGTAATGCAGCCCGGTAAACGTAAGGGCTGCATATTTTCTACAATTTATATAGAGGCATTAATGTTTCAAACGTTTCTTTGACTGTGTTTAAGAAGCGGTCCCCGTCTTTTAAAAGGGGGTCATCGGACATGATTTGTTTTCCGATAAGGAATTCACCTTTTTTTACATCACGAAAGCGTTCCAGTCCTTTTTCAAGTGCTTCTTCATCTGTTATTGGAAAGGCGTTTTTTTGGGTATGGTCAAGAGATACCATAAAATCTCTAGGAAGTTCCTTCACATTCCCGATGTTATCAAGGAGTGTTGATGCTTTATCTTCTTTGTTCGGCAATTCATAGATGTATGCCAACCATACAAACACGTGATCATCAAATAAACCTACTTGAAAATGTGGAAGCATTTTATACCCGCGCTTGTTAGGAGCAATGGCTAGCCAAGTGTCGTTGGGCGGGTTTTTCTTACGGCGAGCGTGTTGTGCGATATGCAAGAACATCTCCTCACCGGAAAGGACCGATAGTTCTTCTGTTAAGTCTTCGCCAATTTCTTTGAACTTTGGTTGAATTTTTTCTCGAATTAATGTCATTCTCTCTTCTAGTCCATCAGTATAAAAAACATTAAAATCATCTTTGGAAAAACCATTGAAATCCATTTCCAGAAGTCACTCCTTTTTCGTAAATACTTACATGCCGATAGTTTATCATAAGGGGTGTTAATTTAAAAAAAATGTGCTTCTCTGAGCACCATTGGTTTAGAAAACAAAAAAAAGTGGAAAGAAAAAAATAATTAAATAATTTTGTTGCAACTTGTGTAGAGCTTTCATAACTTATAGTAATCCTTAAGAGACGCGGAAATAAATCGTTGATCGCGAGAATGTAACGAAAAGAAAAGGGGTGTGGAGAACATGGAAAAAGTCATTCAAACACTAAAACGAAGAGACGGTGAGAGACGTATTCCGGTTTTAAAAATGGAAATTGACTACGAACTCCAGACGCTCTTTGATGCCATGCAAGCCAGCGATCAGAAGCAAATTGAGAAAAGCAAACGCATTCTGGAGAGGCTTCGCAACGAATTACAACGATTAGAAGGATAATCGTGATGATGAAAAATGAGCCTATTAGGTTCATTTTTTTTGCTTTAAGAAAATAAAAAGGATCTACACGTTATTTGCAACGGCAAACCTATTATGGTATAGATTGTTCATAGTATATTTAGAGGAGGAATGATTCGTTGACTCAACCACAATGGGAAACAATATACAAAATAGCCCAACAATGGACGAAGGAAGCTGGCGAGCAAATTCGCACCATGATGGGGGATACATATGAAATACACACTAAGGCTAATCAACACGATCTAGTAACGGACGTAGATAGACATACGGAACTTTTCTTCAAAGAGAAAATAAACGAGCATTTTCCGGATCACCGGATCATGGGTGAAGAAGGATTAGGCGATGAAGTAAAGGATTTGGATGGGACAGTTTGGATCATTGATCCCATAGATGGAACGGTAAACTTTGTCCATCAACAATGTTATTTTGCCATATCGATAGGTATATTCCATGAAGGTGTTGGTTTCATTGGTATCGTTTATGATGTGATGGCTGACGAGATGTTTATGGCTTTAAAAGGACATGGGGCATTCTTAAATAATGAAGAATTGCCAAAGCTTCCTAACGTCTCTATGAATGAATCCCTTTTAAGTTTCAATGCAGGTTGGGTCCTAAAGGATCGAAGACTTGAAAATCTTGTGAAAGAATCACGAGGTATTCGGTCATATGGGGCTGCCTCCCTTGAATTAGCTTATGTGGCATGTGGGAGAATTGAAGCTTACATCAGCTTTAACTTAGCCCCGTGGGATATGGCTGGAGGATACGTCCTCTTAAATGAGGTAGGTGGGGTAATGACGAACTACGAAGGAAATGAATTGTCGTTCTTAGATAAGGACACCCTTCTTGCTGCCAATCCGTCCATCTACGATGATATTACGAAGCGAATTCACGGGTAATTGTAAAGCTGTATTCGGACAGATTGTTGTTTTTCTTAGAATTACTTATGGTTAAAAATACATGACACTTAAAAAAACCTCAACCAAGATATCAACTCGGTTGAGGTTTTTGTTTTAAGAGTGACATCATTGGTCCTCAGCAAGAATTTTCTTTCGAATGGAAAATCCGCCACCTACGCATACGAGCGTGATAACGATTGAAAGGATAATAATCAAGGCGCTGTTCTCGGCAAGGCCGATCCCAACTCCTGCTATACCACATGCAGCAAAAACAGATAAAATAAATAATGGCCAGTTAAACGTTTTCATAATTAGAAAGACACCCCTTTCATCTAATCACAGTTTACATGAATTTGGAGTCGTTGAAAAGTATAGTGGTATAGACAACTATCATGTAAAACGGTATATTGTATAAAAAAAGGTGGCCAAATGGGCAACGAACAAAGCAGAAATGTAAATACGTATTTACTCATAACTGTTCAATCGTAATCAAACGATAACTAACGAAATGAGGTTTACACGTGATAAATAAAAAATCTCCTGTACCGATTTACTACCAATTGGAAGAGTGGTTAAGAGGCGAGATTGATAAAGGGGAGCTACTTGAGGGAGATCTGATTCCTTCGGAGCGTGCGTTATCCGAAAAATATGAAATTAGTAGAATGACGATTCGTCAAGCTGTTTCCAATCTTGTGAACGAAGGACTTTTAACTAGAGAAAAGGGAAAAGGAACGTTTGTAGCGAAAAAAAAGGTAGAACAACCTTTAATTCGTTTAACTGGTTTTTCAGAGGACATGAAACAAAGAGGAATGGAACCAGGGACAAAGAGATTGGATTTCATACAATTGGACCTCCCACCTTCCATCAGTAAAGAGTTACGAGTAGAAACCTACTCGAAGGGGTATCAAATGAAACGTTTACGCTTGGCAGATGGCTTGCCTATGGCATATGAAGTGCTTACATTACCTAAAACCCTTTTCCCTGATTTGACGCCGGAAAAGTTCGATCACTCTTTTTACGAGTATGTAGAAAGCCTTGGTTTAAAAATTGGCGGCGCAGAGCAGTCGATTGAACCGGCAATCAGTAAAGAGGAAAGTGCTCTATTAAATATTGAAAGAGGGTCCCCGGTTCTTTTAATGAAACGAGTGAGTTACTTGGGTGATGGAACGCCATTTGAGTTTGTGAAGTCCATCTACCGCGGGGATCGTTATAAATTTATTACGGAAATGAAGCGATAAAAGGAAGGGGCTAAAGAAGGCTCCTTCGTTTACTATAACTGGTATAGACAACTGTACTTTCAGGTGCTACGATGATGTAAAGCGGATCTTTTTAAACGCTGTTTTCGGAAGGATTATTGCTTTTATACAAGAAAGGTTGAAGCAGAAGGGCTCGAGACTCCTGTGGCAGTGGGGGCAATGCAAGACCCCACAGGGACGAGCGATTACATCAAGAGTAAGCTTCGAGTTGCTTCGACGCAGACTCCTCGAAGCATAGGCTAGCAGAGGAAGAAGCACAGGTTTGCCTGTGGAGGCTTGCTAGCACCGCCACGGAAAGCGAAGGGCCCGTATGCTTCAACAACAATTCTAGTGATAAAGAAAATAATAAATAAGCAACAATATATACAAAAACAGCCTTTTAAAACAAAATAGGAGGTTCAACTTTGATAGAAGACTATTTCCAAGCCATTCAAGCAAGACTTGCGAAAATTCTTGATGAACAAAATGAATCGCTTTCCCTAGCTGCCAAAAAAATTCATCAGTCACTTAAGTCCGGTGGAGTCATTCACCTTTATGGTGCAGGCCACTCACATATGATGGGCGAAGAATTATTTTACAGAGCAGGGGGATTGGTCCCGATTAACCCCATTTTTGATGAAAATACGATGCTACATAAAGGAGCCATTCGTTCTTCAGAGTTTGAGAGAATGAATGATTATGCTGGTACTTTTTTGAAAAAGGAAGACATTCGTTCGACTGACGTTTTAATCGTAACGTCTACATCAGGACGAAATCCCGTCCCGATCGATGTGGCTATATACGGAAAAGAAAAAGAAGCATATACCATAGCCCTTACATCATTCACCTATACGAAAAGCCAACCATCGAGACACTCGAGTCAGAAAAAGTTAAAGGATGTTGTGGATTTGGCTATTGATAACCTTAGTCCGATTGGAGATGCTGTGTTATCACACAAAAATACAGGGGTGTCATTTGCACCTTCCTCATCCGTTATAGGTATGACTATATTAAATGGCGTCTTTGCACAAGCTATAGCACTCATGGCTGAAAGGGGAGAGTCACCTCCTATTTTTTTAAGTGGGAACTTAGAAGGTAGTGATGACCACAATGCAAGACTAATTGATAAATATAAAAGGAGAATAACTAAATTAGGTTAGAAGAGGAGCGTACTATGAAAACCTATTATTACCCTGGATGTGAACTCTATCATGATAAAGGTGTCATGATGGATCCTGCTATTACGATAGACGAAAAAGCAATTATAAATCTTGAAGATGGCAAAAAGGCAAATTCTATAAATGCTACAACGGTTTATTACCCTCCTGGTACGAAGATCGTCCCAGGGTTTATCGATCTACATATACACGGCACTCATAAAGCAGATGTCATGGATGCTAAAGATTGGACATTGCCTACGATGGCTCGGCATTTACCGGAAGAAGGAACAACATCATTTCTTGCAACGACAATCACACAAGATGATCATGCGAAAATAGCAGCTCTTGAAGGTGTGGCAAAGTATATGAAAAAGCCTATTGATGGGGCTGAAGTATTAGGGGTTCACTTAGAGGGACCGTTTATCTCCAAACAAAGGGCCGGAGCGCAACCGATCGATCATATAAAAAAGCCGAGTATTCCTTTGTTCCAAACCTTTCAGAAGGCTGCATCAGGAAATATCAAGTTAGCGACTATTGCTCCTGAAGAAGGAATGGAGCTTGTATCTTATTTGGCGAACCATAATGTGATCCCTTCCATTGGGCACTCTGATGCTTATTACTCGGACGTAAAAGAAGCGATCTCATTCGGACTAACGCATGCCACACATCTGTTCAACGGAATGAGAGGGGTGCATCATAGGGACTTAGGGGTAGCGGGAGGTGTACTTCTCCACGAAGAAGTCATTGCCGAATTAATCGTAGATGGGATTCACATGAGCCCTGAGATGGTAAAACTCACGTTTAAAAACAAAGGGCCCGATCAAGTCATCTTAATTACCGATGCTATGCGTGCTAAAGGACTTCCAGATGGTGTATTCGATCTAGGAGGCCAGGAAGTAACAGTAAAAGGGGGGCGGGCCGAGCTTTCAGATGGAACACTTGCAGGTAGTGTAATCAAAATGAATGAAGCCATTAAAAATATGATTGCTTTCAGTGGTTGTACTTTTAAGGAAGCGATTAACATGGCAACAATCAATCCGGCAAAACAACTTGGTGTGGACAATAGAAAAGGAAGTATTGCACTAGGAAAAGATGCAGACTACACAGTATTAAGCCCTCAGTGTCAGGTTTTAGAAACCTTTTGCCAAGGGACGAAGGTGTACTCTTTATCTGAAGGAGGTCCATCATGAAAGTAATCAGAGTTCGGGATTACAGTGAGCTTAGCCAACGAGCGGCTACTTATTTTATTAACAAACTTACTCAAAGTCATTTCGGTGTATGGGGACTTGCAACAGGAGGGACTCCAAAGGGGATGTACAAAGAGCTCATTATTCAAGCCGAAGAAAAAGGGGTCTCATTCCAAAACCTTCATACAGTCAATTTGGACGAATACGTTGGCCTTCAACCGAATGACCCTACTAGTTACCATTCTTATATGCAGGAGCATTTGTTTCAAGCCATAGATATACCAAGTGAAAACATTCACATTCCAAATGGGATGGCATCAGATTTAGAAAAGGAATGCGATCGTTATGAAGAGATGATCAAAGGGCTAGAAAAGATTGATATTCAGCTTCTAGGGGTGGGTGAAAACGGTCACATTGGTTTTAACGAACCGGGAACGTCATTTGATTCGAGAACGCACGTGATTCAACTGGAGTCCTCAACAAGGGAAGCGAATGCTCGTTACTTCGACCGTCTAGGAGACGTTCCGACTCACGCAATTACAATGGGGATCCAAACAATCATGGAAGCGAGTGAAGTTGTCCTGCTTGCTTCGGGTAAAAATAAAGCTAAAAGCTTACACGCCCTCCTTTGTGAAAAAGAAGTAACAGAAGACATCCCTGCAACAATCTTAAAGAAACATCCTCATGTGACCGTGATTGCTGATGAAGAAGCTTTATCTCTCGTTTTATTGACGTGTGAAAGGGAGAATGAGCAAGTTCTAAAGTTTTGACCTGGGGTATTTTATGTTATAATAAGCATGTTTTGATTGTACGTTAAAATTGGAGGGCGACATACATGCTATTGACTATTAAAGGAACTCCCGGTGAGTATCCTTTGACCCCAATTGCCGAGCTTTTTGGGGCACAGGATCCTACAAACTTTCTTTTTGCTTATTGGGCCTTGTTCGTTATCGTTAATATTCTATCTGTACTCGTATTTAATTTAGGATTTGCGAGGAAGTTACCTATACTGAAAAATGTTGTTATTTATCTTGTTATGCTGTTTGGGAACATGTTTATTACATTTCTGGCCTTCTCCATGCCAATTATTGAAGCGCTATTTATAGCAGCTATTGTATTAGGGGTATACCGTTTTCAAATGAGAAAGCGAAAACAAGAAGAGCATGTTGAAACTGTCGATAACCAATAAAAAAACGAAGACGTAAGGCTTATATGAGCCATTCGTCTTCGTCTTTTTTTTCTTCATAGGTTTTAAAGTTGCCCGTTGCTTTTCGTTCATTTGTACGTTTTTCAATTCGCCCGTAACATTCATCACACATATACGTATGGATGGGGCGGTTTCTCAACTTTTTTGCTAGTGGAGAATAATCGTTAATATCTTCAACCACGTTACACATCACACATTGGACTCTCATGCTACACCTCTATCATTTGGCTTTTTAAATTGGCGCTTCCTACCGCTTTTTTTATAAAAGGATGATCCCGATGAATGCATTCCCTTTATCTCAACGTTAGGGGCTTACGACGAGAAGCTCTGTCATTGTCGTCGCGGAGCCTTAGCTATATCATAGAACTTAGGAATGATTGTTCAAAACTTACATATTTTTTTGTCTGTCTCAAGTATAACAGAATCATTCTAATTCAACGATATGGTTATAAGAAAATTAAGATTGATTTGGTGTATTCCTTGCATCTACATATTGTAATAATGCAGAGATCCAATCCCCTATAAGTGGGAGGTCAACAAATTGTCTAAGCACTAGCCCTAAAAGAGAAATTACCACAACTGTACCGATCGTAAGTCCTAAGCCACGCCCAACTCCAACTAATATATTGATTAAAAAGACTCTGCTCGGATTTGTATAATTTAGTAGGATATCCCTTATTTTTGCTCTTTCAAGTGCATAGTTTAGCCGATCCATGTGATGATCGAAATGCTCGAGTTTTTCAAGACGACGAGTGTAGTGTTCCAGCTGTTTGACTAGGCGTTCAAGCTCCTCTTTATTCTGAATGCGTTCGTTCATTTCTTTCCCTCCATATCGTTTTTACAAGGGTTTAACGAAACTGCAGTTTTATCTTCATGTAAATCTAGGTATAGTAATATTATAATGGACAAAGGAGGCGATCTATTCATGGCAAATCAAGTAGAAACGGTTTTAACAGAAGAAATACTCCCCCTTTTGCAACAAGAACGCTATGTTACTTTGGCTACAGTCGATCATCAAACAGAAGGACCGAACGTAAATGCAATTTCTTGGGTATATGCCCCGGATAACGGAAGTATTCGCTTTGCTGTTGACAATCGTTCTCGAATCGTTGAGAACATTCGAAAGCAGCCTAAAGTAACCGTTACATTGGTTGGTAATGGATCGACATATGCTATTGCTGGAACTGCGCAGATCCAAGTCGAAAAGATGGCCGGGATTCCGCTTAAATTGTCGTTGGTTGAGATGAAAGTAGAAGAGGTTCGTGACGTTATGTTTTACGGCTCACGAATGTCGCAAGAACCTAAATATGAAAAAACGTACGATAAAGAAGCGGCGGAAAAACTTGACCGTCAAGTTTTAGATGCCATCCGTACGTATGAATGAAAGTGAAGTTGCCTCTGATAAAACTAAAGAGGCAACTTTTTTAGATGGGGTTTTCATTCGTAGTTTCTATTATGAAATAGAGATGTTGTTTTCGTTGTGATTGTTGCTTTTTTATTCTTTTCTTCATCACTAAAATGGTGGTTGTAGCTGTAGTACAGGGTCAATTTTGCTTCAACTTTTCATGTGCAAAAGCAACACTTTGCAGAAACAGTGAATAGAAAATAAGGCTTATGGAATTTAGGAAATAAAAAAGAGTATCCCTCATGCAAAGGGACACTCATGATTTTATTTACTCGTCTTTTTTCAGCTCTTTTTTACGACCTTTACTTTGCTTATTTTGAATGTTTTCAAGCTCTTGTTGCTCTTGTCCACCAAGGCGGTCATCATTTACATCACTTGGGTCACCGCCTGTTTCTTTTCGGTGCTCCGGCCCTGGTGTAACCGGCATCAGGCGACCTACTATAGCGGCAAGCTCTTCCATTATCCCTGAAATTGGTTTTCCATCTGCGATATCTTTTTGCATTTCATTTAGACGGGCTGTAATATCAGGGTCGGCAGTTACTAGAGCCTCTGCTCCATAAGGATCGTCAGCTAGAGCTTCTGTTGCTGCATATTTCACTTGACCAGCATCACTTTGATCCATTTCAGGGTCTAAGTCAAGTCCTACGATCGCGTAAGGGCCAAGCACGACGGCTGTGGCATGGCGAACCTCAGGAAGCTTTGTACAAAGGTTGGCAAGGTGATTGGCGATCTCGTTGCCAGTGTGTCCACCCCATTGATTATACTGATTTTCAGTAGGTTCATTATAACTTTGTCCTTCAAGAGGATCTTCATTATCATTTCCGTTATCAGCCGGTTGGCACCCAGGAAGAAGAAAAGTAAGAACCAACAAGGTAATTATCCATTTTTTCACATCTATCCCTCATTTCAAAAGGTGTTTGACCTATTGTTTGTTTTAGCGTCTATCTTTATTCTCTTTCACATACATTAGGAGTAAAGGAAGTCTTAAATAAAAGACATTGCTATCTTTCATAATGGCTGTTGTTCTATATTCCAACTGAAACCAGGAGGCGAGAAGTTGAAAAACATATACGTCCTCGATACAAATGTCCTGCTTCAAGATCCACTTGCCATTTATTCCTTTCATGAACACGATATCGTCATTCCCGCAGTCGTGCTGGAAGAGGTCGATTCAAAAAAGAGATATATGGATGAAATAGGAAGGAATGCTCGTCAAGTGGCTAGACTTTTGGATGAATTCAGAGAGAGAGGGAAGCTTCATTTAGGTGTGAGCTTACCAAGTGGAGGTACCCTGACAGTAGAGCTTAATCACCGGTCTTTTGAAAAAATGAAGCAAACGTTTTTGGAAGTGACGAATGATAATCGGATACTAGCCGTCGCCTTAAACATAAAAATAGAAGAAGAAGAGAAACCCAAAGATGGTCGTAGTGTCGTCCTTGTAAGTAAAGATGCTCTTATGAGGGTAAAAGCGGATGCTCTTGGACTTCGCACGGAAGATTTTTTAAGTGACCGTGTCGTCCAGTTCGATCGTATGTATAAAGGGTATGAGGAAAAATACTTGGCTCCCAAAAAGATGGATGAGCTGTTTGAAAAGAAGAAGTTGTCGAAAAAAGACTTCACGCGAACCATCACTCAGCCCCACCAATTTTACATTTTTAGGGATGAATCAGCTCCTTCCCGTTCGGCCCTAGGAAAAATGGACAAAGATAATGATTTTGTCGAATTGTTTATCCCTAACGAAGATCCGATCTGGGGAATAAGAGCAAGGAACGTGCAACAACGAATGGCCCTAGACCTTTTAACACGAGATGATATTCCACTGGTTACACTTGCAGGGAAAGCCGGAACGGGAAAGACGTTGTTGTCTCTTGCGGCTGGACTATATCAAACAGAAGATTTGCAGAAATTTAAAAAGTTGTTAGTAGCAAGGCCAGTTGTTCCAGTGGGTAAAGATATTGGTTATTTACCTGGTGAAAAAGAAGAGAAGTTACGACCGTGGATGCAACCCATTTATGATAACTTGGAATATTTATTTAACGCTAAAAAGCCCGGGGAATTGGACAAAATTTTAGCCGGCATGGGATCACTCCAAGTTGAAGCATTAACGTACATTAGAGGGAGAAGTATACCTGATCAGTTTATTATTATTGATGAAGCCCAAAACCTGACCAAACATGAGGTAAAGACGATTCTTACTAGAGTAGGTGAAGGAAGTAAGATCGTTTTGATGGGGGACCCAAAACAAATTGATCATCCTTATCTTGACGAATACACGAACGGATTGACTTATGTGGCTGAAAGGTTAAAATCGCAGGGACAAACCGCGCACGTAAAGCTTGAAAAAGGAGAACGATCAGGGCTTGCTCAAATGGCAGCTGATTTATTATAAATCTGTTTAAAGTCGTTAAGTTTCTATGGTGCATGTCACACTGTCAAAGCATAGCGATTAACATGTATAGAAGCTAAAGAGGTTGATTTAGAAGGTAAATTCCTACCTTTTGAATCACCTTTTTTTTTGAGAAAACTCGCGTATTCAAATCAATACACTTAAGGAGAAATACATATTAATATTAGAATTTTCAAATAACCATTGCTTTTACTATTACACAAATATATAATGACGTTAAATAAACGTTATATAAAGGAGGGCGACATTTCATGTTGGAAATGGCACAAAGCCTCACCGAAGAGGAAAAGTATCATCGTTTTATGGAGCGTATTGAAGCCGGGGAACGAATTGAAGCGGATGATTGGATGCCCGATGATTATAGAGAAGCTCTGATTCGCTTAATTAGTATGCATGCTGTAAGCGAAATTATGGGAGCGCTTCCAGAAAAGGAGTGGGTTCCTAAAGCGCCAACACTTCACCGCAAGCTGGCAATTATGGCAAAAGTACAAGACGAAATGGGTCATGGGCAGCTTCTCTTGAGAGTAGCTGAGGACTTGATGAAGCCTCTTGGTCGAAATCGAGAAGATATATTAAAAGATTTATTTTCTGGAAAGCTGAAGTTTCACAACGTATTTCATATGAAGGCACCTACTTGGGGAGATGCGGGTATTATTGCGTGGCTTGTAGACGGAGCGGCCATCATTACGCAAAGCATGTCTCTGAATAGTTCATATGGACCGTATGCAAGGGCATTGCAACGCATTTGTGCAGAAGAAGTGTTCCATGCTCAACACGGAGAAAGTATTATTCTCGCTCTTACTGAAGGTACCGAAGAACAAAAGAAAATGATTCAAACATCATTAACTGAATGGTGGCCGGCATTACTCATGTTCTTTGGACCACGGTCCAAGGAGAATGTAGGTAAATCACATGTGAATAAAAACATCAAATATAAAATCCGAACAAAGACAAACGAAGATCTTCGTCAAGAGTTCTTTAATAAATACGTCCCAAGAATTCAGTCTATTGGATTAAAAATTCCAGATGAAACCATTCACTTCAACGAAGAAAAAGGGGAATGGATTTACGAACAGCCAGATTGGGATGAATTCAAGAAAATCGTGACGGGTCACGGACCAATGTCCAAGGAACGCCTTGAGCTGAGAACCACATCTTATGAAAACACAGCGTGGGTTCGCGACGCATTAGCTAACCGGAACGTGAAGGAGGCGTACTAAGATGAATAACGATTTCTATGAAGAGTATGAAGTGTTCAGCAAGCGAAATCAAATGGCGCCCTTCCAACACCAATTCAGTCTTTTAGCACCGAATAAGGAAATGGCTATGGTAATGGCAAAGGAAAACTTCCTTCGTCGGGAGCCGTGTGTAAACATTTGGGTTGTAAAGAAAAGCGATATTTCAAGTCTTGGAGAAGAAGAGCGAGTCATCTTAAATCGCCTGGACAATAAAAGCTACAGAGAAACGAAGGGATATGGCTACTTAAAGAAGAAGTGGCGGGAATACGAACAAGAGCAATTCACTGAGAAGAACTTGCTCAAATAGGAGGTGGTCAAAATGGTTTTTAATTCGAAGGAAGAATTAATGGAAAATCAAAAGGCATATGAAGCAACGAAATCTCTTCTTTATCAATTGGCAGACGATGATTTTTTGATTGCGTATCGAGGATCGGAATGGCTTGGGCTTGCGCCTCACATTGAAGAGGATGTAGCATTTTCATCAATTAACCAAGATACTATGGGGCATGCAGTGATGTATTTTCAGCTTTTAGAAGAGCTTGGGGAAGGAAAAGCCGACGACCTCAGCCACTTACGTAACCCACGTGAGTTTCGTAACGCTGTCATATTGGAGATGAAAAATGGTTCAGGCACTTATCTCGAAAAGCCTGACTACGATTGGGCTTTCGCAGTCGTTCGAAACTTGTTTTATGACTACGCCAAAACGATTCGTCTACAAAGCTTGAAAGAATCGTCATATAAGCCACTTGCGTATATGGCTCAAAGGATTCTAAGCGAAGAGTACTATCACTTGATGCATTGGGAGCTTTGGTTCAAACAACTAATGGACTCCACGCCTGAAGCGAGACAGCGAATGGAAGCGGCTATTGAACGGGTATGGGATGACTTTGACGGTGTTTTAACGTTAGGGCCTAAAAAAGAAGACATGGAATCGTGTCAGCTTATTGGTGGGGAAAAAGAACTTAAAGACCAATGGCTTAAAAGGGTTCAATCCATCTTTGAAGATGTGAATTATACAATCGATCGAACACCCGGAATGAAAAACGGAAATGGGCGAAAGGGCGAACATACTGAAGATCTCGATCAAGCCCTATCCATATTATCGGAAGTGTACCGCATGGACCCGGTCACAAACTGGTAAATCAGACGAACAGAGAGGGGAGAAGGAAGTTGGTCATTGAAAAAAAGCAGTTGATTGAAGAGGTAAAACGTGTTCTTCAAGAAGTCAAAGATCCTGAAATCCCCTCAATCAGCATTGTAGAACTCGGTATGATTGAATCGGTTCATATAGAAGGTGCATTGGCTAGTATTCAGGCTAAGCCAACATTTGTAGGCTGCCCTGCTTTAGACATTATCAAAAAGAATATTGTAAGCGCTGTCAAAAAGGTTCATGGAATTGAAGAAGTTGAAGTGAAGTATGTCTATCATCCACCTTGGACGACAGATTCAATTTCTCAAGAAGGAAAAGAGAAGCTAAAGGTTTACGGAATCGCTCCTCCACCGTCGAAGCATACACCGGGAGAGCCATGGGAAATTGATTGTCCATATTGTGGATCTACGTATACGACAATGGAAAATATTTTTGGCCCAACAGCATGTAGAAGCATTTTGTATTGCCGGAGCTGCAAAAATCCTTTTGAAGCGATGAAACCGGTTGCAAATATATAAACCAAATAAAACGTGAAAGGGTGTTTGGCATGGTCAAATTAATCGCACTTTACAAAAATCCGGAAAACAAAGAGGAGTTCGATGAGCATTACTTCAACACACATGCACCGATTACGGAAAAAATCCCTGGACTTCGCAAGATGGAAGTAACAAAAATTGTCGGATCTCCCATGGGGGGAGAGAGTGATTATCACTTGTTATGTGAAATGTATTACGACGATCATGAGTCCCTTCGTCAAGCAATGAAAACGGATGAAGCAAGAGCGAGCGGAAAAGACCTCATGGGCTTTGCCGGAAACCTGGTCACGATGATGATCGGGGAAGAAGTCAATGAGTCATAAAGAAACAATCAAACATTGGACAGATGGAGCAGTAGGCGTCATTCAGCTTTATCGTCCGGATGTTTACAATGCGCTGAATCGAAAAATGGTTGATGAGATAGTCGAGCAATTATTTGTGTTCGATCGAGATGAATCGGTTCGGGTCATTGTACTTACAGGATCAGAACGAGCTTTCGCAGCTGGAGCTGATATTGAGGAAATGGCAAATGATGATGCAGTCAGTCTTGAGCTTCTCAATCAATTTGCTCAATGGGACAGAATGGCGTATGTCAAAAAACCTGTTATTGGTGCTGTAAGTGGCTTTGTATTTGGTGGTGGCTTCGAGCTTGCATTGAACTGCGATTTGCTGTTTGCCTCTGAAACGGTAGACTTCCGCTTTCCGGAAGTTAACCTAGCTGTCATGCCTGGCGCTGGGGGAACCCAGCGGCTAACGAAGGCCATGGGTAAAACGAAAGCACTTGAATACTTGTGGACAGGAGATACGATACCTGCAAAAGAAGCATATTCGTGCGGATTAGTGAACCGTTTGATTGCTCCGGAGCTTGTAATGGAAGAGACGATGAAGTTTGCTAAAAGGCTCGCAGAACAACCGCCACTAGCGGTAAGGCTCATTAAGGAAGCTTCCAATAAAGCGGTCGATCAGCCTTTGCAAGAAGGAATGGAGCTCGAACGTAAAAACTTTTATCTCCTGTTTTCGTCACTTGACCAAAAAGAAGGTATGCAGGCTTTTCTTGAAAAAAGAAAGCCTAACTTTACAGGGAAATAGAGAGGAGAGTCTCATGGGATTTGAAACCATTCTCTATCGGGTTGAAAACAAGGTTGCCTGGTTGACGCTGAATCGTCCGGATAAGCTCAATGCCTTTACTGAACAAATGAACAAAGAGATTATTAAAGCTTTACGAACCGCAGGGAAAGACCCTGATGTGAGAGCCGTTGTCTTTATAGGCTCAGGAAGAGCCTTTTCTTCAGGAGAAGATCTTGCAGGAGTGACTGAAGAGACAGATCATGCTGAATTTTTACGGAAGCGCTATAATCCGATGATTAAAGAAATGGCGGCATTGGAAAAGCCGATCATTTCAGCAGTAAATGGCGTTGCTGCTGGGGCTGGGATGAGTCTGGCATTGGCATCAGACTTTCGCTTAGCTTCAGAAAAAGCCACATTTGTAGAAGCCTTTATTCATATCGGGTTGGTGCCAGACTCAGGAACACTTTACTATTTACCAAGATTAGTTGGCCATGCCAAGGCAATGGAGCTTGCTGTATTTGGTGATAAGGTGCCAGCTTCTAAAGGAAAAGAGCTTGGCCTTGTAAATGAAGTTTATTCTCACGAAGAGTTTGAGACAAAGGTAAAAGAATACGCTGAGCGACTAGCAAATATGCCTACAAAGGCGATAGGGTTAATCAAACGATACTTATACAAAAGTTGGGATTACGATTTGGCAGAGATGCTTGAATTTGAAGCCTTCGCTCAGCGTACTGCTGGAAAGACCCAAGATCACCATGAAGGAATGAAAGCTTTTTTTGCTAAACGTCAGCCGAGTTACTCAGGCAAATAACGTATTGGAGGGAATGTACAATGAAAAGTGTTGAAGAGAAAAAGCTCGATAATAGTGTCATGAAGCGTGATCTATATAAGATGGTAATCAACGGGGAGTCCGTCGATAGTGTGAATAAAGAGACCTTCGTCACATACAATCCAGCTACAGGAAAGCCATTAGCTGAAATTACAAAAGCAGGTGTAGAAGATGTAGATCGTGCTGTAGAAGCTGCTCGCAATGCATTCGACCATGGTAAATGGAAGAAGTATCCTGTAGGCAAGCGTGCTAGAGTGCTTAATAAAATTGCATCCATTATGCGTTCACGTTTCAATGAACTTGTAGAACTTGAAGTGCTAAACAGCGGGAAAAGTGTTGGTGCTGCCCAAGGGCAAGTGATGCAGTCTATTGAAGACTTTGAATTTTATGCAGGTGCCATTGTAGGTCATACAGGCTCTGTTAACAATGTGCCTGGTGGTTTTTTTAACTATACTCAAAAAGAGCCTGTAGGCGTTGCCGCTCAAATTATCCCGTGGAATTATCCAATGATGATGGCAGCGTGGAAGATTGCTCCTGCTATTGCTGTTGGGTGTTCTGTTGTATTGAAGCCAGCCAGCCTCACTCCAGTTACAGCGATTGTACTTACAGAAATTTGTCATGAAGCCGGTGTTCCTGAAGGGGTTGTCAACGTCGTTACCGGACCTGGGTCGACGGTAGGATCTTACCTAACAGAACATAAAGGTGTAGACAAAGTTGCCTTTACTGGTGAAACAGGAACGGGTAAAGACATTATGGCAAAAGCTTCTGAAACGTTAAAGCGTGTCACACTTGAACTTGGTGGGAAATCGCCAAATCTCGTATTCGATGATGCGGATCTTGACGCAGCGGTAGATGGATCTTTGTTTGGTATCTTCTACAATACCGGCCAGTCTTGTGAAGCTCGCTCTCGCTTGTTCATCCATGAAGATGTATACGATACGTTTATGGAGAAGTTCGTTGCGAAAACGAAACAGCTACAGCTTGGAGATCCGATGAACAAAGGGACCCATCTCGGTTCGATCATTAATCAAAAACAAGTGGATGTGATTGACAGCTACGTAAAGAAAGCCGTTGCTGATGGGGCTACCGTTCTGACCGGAGGAGAGCAAGTTCATCCTGAAGGATTTGAAGAGGGCTATTGGTACGCACCAACGATTATTACTGATGTTACAAATGATATGGCCATTGCTCAAGAGGAGATTTTTGGACCGGTCGTTGTGGTGATGACATTTAAGGATGAAAAAGAAGCACTCAAGCTAGCGAATGATACGGAGTTTGGTCTAGGGTCTGCTGTATGGACTAAAGACAACGGTCGTGCCAACCGCGTAGCAAGCGGGATTCAAGCAGGTATTGTAATGGTTAATTGTCCGTTTTCCGCGTTTCCAGGGACTCCGTTCGGTGGCTACAAACAGAGTGGCTTCGGTCGAGAGCTATGTGTGGAAACATTAGACCTTTATACGGAAACGAAAAGTGTTTTATCGTATGTAGGTAACCGTCCATTAAACCCGTTTGGCCTGTAAAACTTTCGTTTGACCTTTCACCTACTTTTTGCGAGGGCGTATCTCACGCTCCTCGCTTTTTTTCACCTATTTATATGTGGTGAAAGAGAGCTGAAATTTACATTGACGAAAGATTTCGCTATAATATGCGAATAATCAGCTATTTCCGACAAGCGGGTAGATTGAAGAGAGAAGGTTTACGCTATGGAAGAAAATTTGAACACAAGATCAATGATTTTTACCCTATACGGGGATTACATTCGGCATTATGGTAACGAGATTTGGATTGGAAGTTTGATCTCCCTTTTAAAGGAGTTTGGACACAACGAACAGTCCATCCGCGCTGCCATTTCACGTATGAACAAACAAGGGTGGGTACAATCAAGAAAAGAAGGAAACAAGAGCTACTATTTCCTTACTGAACGTGGGGTTAACCGTATTGAGGAAGCGGCAGATCGAATCTTCAAGTTAAAAAATGCTCACTGGGATGGAAAGTGGCGTATGCTTATGTATACAATTCCGGAAACGAAACGAACGATTCGGGATGAACTACGAAAAGAACTTGTATGGAGTGGCTTCGGCACACTGTCAAACAGTTGTTGGATTTCTCCTAACCCATTAGATAAACAGGTGGATGATTTGATTAAAAAATACGCGATCAACGACTACGTTCATTTTTTCGTTTCTGAGTACAAAGGGCCAAGAGAAAGCAGGCAGGTTATTGAAGAATGTTGGAACTTAAATGAAATAAACGATCGCTATCAGTCATTTATTAAAACGTATAGTGAGAAATACATCATTGATAAAAATAAGATTGAAAAAGGTGAAATCTCCGATGGGGAGTGCTTCGTAGAGCGGACGAAGCTGGTTCATGAATATAGGAAATTTTTATTTGTGGACCCCGGTCTTCCGGAAGATCTATTACCTAAAAGGTGGCTTGGGGACTATGCTGCTTCATTGTTTGCAGACTATTACAAAGCATTAGCAGAGCCTGCTAGTCGATTTTTTGAAACTGTATTTGAAGAAGGAAATGAACTTAAGAAAAGAAACAAAGAATATGATGCTTTTTCACACCCCCTAATGGTCAATGATTAAACAAAATACGACAATCTTTTACGAAGGAATTCTCAAATGTAGTCTCGAATACATTGAGGATTCCTTTATTATGTTCAAATGCTTTTATGGTATATCCTCAAAAACAGAGAGAAGGTGAAGGAACATTGCTGGATATCATCTTTTTTGCAATAACAGTGATTTGGCTGTTGGAATTTGTTTTCTTTCGCGATCGTAAACCTGCAGGAGAGACGAATAGAGAGAAACGATCGTTTTATTGGATCATAGGAGCTCTCGTATTTACGATAGCCCTCTCTGTTTTCAGTAGAGAAGTAAACCTCTTTTTACTTCCTGAGTCATTAGGACTCTATGTTTTAGGCTTGATTGTTTACGGTGCTGGTGTGGCATTGAGGTATTGGGGGATTATGAAACTTGGAATGATGTTTTCTAGGGATGTAGCGGTAGAATCGAGCGTTGATCTTGTTAGCTCAGGACCGTACCGCATCCTTCGCCATCCACTTTATACCGCAATTTTGCTGTGTGCCATTGGCATTGCGATCTACTTGGGGAGTGTTTTAGGTCTCCTGTCTGTGATCGCAACCGTTGTGCCCGCGCTTCTTTACCGCATGGTGATTGAAGAACGTATGCTTGTTCAGGAACTCGGAAACGGGTATAAATCTTGGTGCGAAACAAGGTACCGGTTTATCCCTTATCTTTATTAAAGTAAATCTATCTTCTGAGAAATGTTGCTCATGCTTTAACATCCTATAGTAATGTTCACAGCAACAATCTTTATGAAATCAGTTAATGAAAAGATCGAGGAGGAGAACGAATGGGAAAACAACGTGCTGTAGTTATTGGTGGAGGTTTGGGAGGGTTGTCTTGTGCAATTCGGCTGGCAGCTGATGGTCATAACGTGACGGTTCTTGAAAAGAATGAGAGAGCCGGTGGTAAGCTGAACCAACGCTCAGGCAAGGGATTTACCTTTGACACAGGTCCCTCCATTTTAACAATGCCTTGGGTACTTGAAAGGCTCTTTAAAAGTGCTGGGAAAGACTTATCTGATTATATGACGATTACAAGAGTGGAGCCGGGGTGGCGGTCATTCTTTGAAGATGGTACGACCGTAGATATGGTAGCTGATATCCCACAAATGCTTCATGAATTGCGTTCGGTGAATCCGGATGATGCTAAAAAGTACTTCGACTATATGCAGTATGCTCAAGAATTGTATGAGCTTTGTAAAAAAAGCTTTTATAAAGAGAGTATTTCCGGACTCCAAGAGCTTAGGCAACTCCATTCGTTAAAGGAGCTTCTCGGCTTTGATCCCATGCGAACCGTAGCAGAGGGAACGAGTAAGTATTTTAAAGATAAGCGACTTCAACAAATGTTTAATTTTCTTGTTATGTATGTGGGATCTTCCCCTTACCATTCGCCTGCGGTCCTGTCACAGCTTGCTTATGTGCAACTTGGTATCGGGGTTCATTACGTGGAGGGAGGCATGTATAACATTGCCCGGGGAATGCTTAAACTCCTTGAAGAACAAGGGGTTGAGGTTCGAACAGAAGCAGAAGTAACGGGAATTCAAACGGAAGATGGAAAAGCGACAGGTGTTGAATTAGCCGACGGAGAAGTGATACAAGGTGATATTATCGTTTCCAATTTGGAAGCGATCCCGACTTATCGTAACCTCACATTATCACCTGAAGCTGTAAATAAATCGTACGAGCTTGAGAAGACATTTATTCCGTCCGTTTCAGGTTTGGTCCTTTTGTTAGGAGTAAACAAAAAATTCCCGAAACTCGCTCATCATAACTTCTTTTTTGCTGATGATATGGAAAGTGAGTTTAAACAAATTTATGACGAAGGTGTTCCAGCCGATGATCCGACGGTTTATGTAGGTGTGTCTGCTAAGTCTGATTCGAGCCAAGCACCGGAAGGAAAAGAAAATCTGTTCGTCCTAACACACGTGCCTCCATTGAAAGATGGAGAATCATGGGAAAAGTTCCGTGAAGCTTACCGGGAAAAAGTCATTGCTAAGCTTGAGCGGCAAGGCATGACGGGCTTGAGGGAAGCAATTGAATTTGAATATCAGTTTATTCCGGATGACTTAAGAGAGCTTTATGGACCGAATGGTGGCTCCATTTATGGAATAGCTGCTGACAAAAAGAAAAACGGCGGATTTAAGATCCCAAGTCGCAGTGACCTTTATGACAATCTTTATTTTGTAGGAGGATCCACTCACCCAGGCGGTGGGGTTCCAATGGTTACGTTAAGCGGTCAACTTACTGCCGATTTGATTAAAAAGAATCTTTCAAAAGTCAAAGCTTAATTAACTTCCAATCATAAGGTTTTGCCATAAAAACGTGTTTAGAATCATAGATCGAGCATATGTCAAATGAAGTTCTTGGAATCTAACTTCCTTTCTGCGGAAAGTGAAGGAGATTTCAGGAGCTTTTTTTATTGCAAAGTATGATGTTAGATTATTGAAAGTTACAATATTTCTGGCCTGAACTTCAGGCCATACTTTTCTCTAAATCTCTATGATTAGAATCTTGAAATTTGAAATGGTGAAGTGCGATCTTTTTGGAGGACTTCATTTTTTAGTATCTTCAGAAAAGTTAATTAAATATGTATACAAATGTAAACATTATATGGTAATATTAAATAAAGGAGGGTTTTATTACCATATGACAGCGTATCGTAAGCGAATGTTTCGAGGGGCTAAGATTGAAGACTGCATTTTGGATTTCTCCAAAATGGCTGAAACAGCAGAAAAAGATAAGATACGAGTAAATGAAGATGAAGCGATGTACTGTGCAGGGATGAATGCTGCCTTTACGTTTGTTGTCAATCGTTTAGCTAGAGAATTTGACTATAGTCGAGGAGATGAGCAAATGGTAATAGAGCTTGAGCGTTTAAAAGTCATGTTTGAAAAGAAAGTTGAGGAATCGATAAAACAGAGTAAAGAGAATATTGGTATACAAGTAGACGATGCTTTGATTGACCAAATTCCTGAAGAAGCAAAAAAAGAATTACGGAAAATCCCAGCTGAATTTCAACAAGGGATGTTTGAAGGAATCGCATTAAGTTATGAAGAGGTTGCTAAGAGCATTGATTCTCTATTAAAAACGGTTAAGAAAAAGGATACGGAAAGTATAGAGGCATTGATTGATAGGTTTAAGGAATCTGCCGAGGTTAATAGAAAAAAAGCAAATGGTCATGACCAATCGTACAGAGAAGGCCTATTTCAAGGTATTGTTGCGGGCTATGAAATTGCAGCTTATGAAATCAGCGAAACATATAACTTTTCTGCTTAGACTTTAGAAGGGGGATATTTTACAAACAATGCTAAGTCAGTATTAGAACAAAAGGATGGAATTATCATTATGACTCATCATAAGTCTCAACCTTAAAAGAATAGATGTATGGAGGGGTTTTGAGATGGACTTTTTAAATTGGTACGATTTTATTACACCAACTAACCCAATGGCCGCACTCTTTTTTGGATTTATTGGCACCTTTTTGGCAACCACCTGTATATGGTTTAGTATGAAAGAGCGAAAAACCTCACTCATGGCTTTTGCTACAGGCGTTTGTGTGACAATTGCTGGTGTCTTTGTACTTTATTTTGCAGGCTTTTATAGTTGAGATGTTGCGGCTGGGACATAAAGAACGTGAGTAGAGTAGAATCCGAACAGTTGGCTAATAGAGTGGAAAAAATATAAGTAGATTCCTACGGAAGGCTCAGGAAGGCACTGAAAAAGGTAAAGGTCAAACTTTTTCAGTGCCTTCGAGGATCAGCCACTTCTTGCGTATTGAACTTCAATAGAATTTATTAAGTCCTATACCCTTGTTCGTTTCAATCATAAATACATCTGTCCTAACCTCAATAGGAGTCAAGCAAACTTCTTTTTATAATGATTAGAAAATCCAAATATCAGAGGAACCATTACAATTGTAGGAGCGAACCATAAAAGCAGGTGAACACTGTCGATATTCAACAACTGTGGTGCACCAAAAACGATAAACGCTGTAAGGGTTGCGATACTACAACTTAGCATACCGATTAGGTGTTCAATCCACCATTGACGTTTCATTTTAGGTGTTGAAAGCCAGTAATAAACCTGAGAACCTCCCAAAAAGATGCCAAGCAAAGGAAAAAAATGTAAGTAATGGGAAATCGATAACGTACCCGTAAATGCTTATTGATAAACCAGACATTATAAGTAAAAAAGGGAGAAATAAATCAAAGCCATTAAGGTGTCGGTCCGCCTTTCTCTTAAAGCGAAGTACCCTAATGCCATACCACGCAGTCGATGCGCTTAGGATCCCAATAAATAATAAGAACCATGAGAAGGCGATTGTGCTGTGGTCTATATTAGAATCAAAGAAGATTCTAAATATCCCCATGTAGATAGCCGTAACGCTAACAACACCCATTGAAGTGGTAAATACCCAGCCAACACGGTTGTGAAGAGTGCTTCCTTTTTTCACGACGATCGGAACCCAAAAACTGAGTAAGGCTAAAAAACCTGCAATAACATGAAAACTTAGAATTACATTGAAAATGAACACGATTAATCCTTCCCTTCCACATGCTCGAAACGGGCGGCGCCTGATGGGGCGAGTGGATTTTTCATTTCTTCTATTCCAAGTGCTTTTGATAGACCGAAGGGGTCGATATTGACATAAACAGATTCATAGCTACCTTTTGGTATGACATAAGTTTCGTGGTAAATGCCTACCGCAGTATTGTTACGACACTTTTTATTAAATGTTTGCCATGCTTTAGCATGCGTTTTCCCTCTAGCATAGGCTAGGAGCTCTTCAGTTGAACGCCAGTATTGAACCATTAAAGTCGTTCTAAGTCCAAAGTAAGATTCCATAGACAGGCAACCTAGCTCCTTGTTGACACTTAATTCACGAATCATTGGAGGCATCGCTTTAAAAACAGGGCCATAGCGATGTACCGCTAACCAATTATTAACTTTCATGCCAATTATAAAAACGACAACCTCTTCATCCAACTTTGCAGTGTACCTCATGTTTAACCCCCTTAGTGAAATTGTTTGATGGTATCTTCACACCATTCCAGTTCAGCTCTAGCCGTACGTTTGCCGTAATCCAAGGTAATTATCCAAAACCGAGCGTCGGTGGAGCATCCGTGGGTTGTTTTTATCATGTTTTCTATGGATTCATAGGTTGCAATTCGTTCGTTTAAGATAACTTGGTGTTGATGTAAGTGTGCCAATATAATGGAAGGTGCTTGGTGCCTACTGAAGAAAAGCTTTAGCAACAGCTCATTTTTGGATGGGCTCATGTCTGTAACAGGTATTTCGAGCCACTCTTTAAGCGCTCTTTCCCCTTTTGGAGTAATCTTGTATTCTTTCTTATCAGGTTTACCTTCTTGAGTAAGGGTGGATACAGACGCTAAGCCTTCTTCTGCTAACAACTTTAATATAGGGTAAATTTGACCATAGCTGATTTTCCAAAAATGATTTAAACTGCCGTCAATCATTTTTTTTATTGTATAGCCTGTGTGACAACCTGTAGTTAATAAACCTAGAATGGCGTATTTAGTATGGTTTGATTTCAATAACGGGACCTCCTTTACTATCTAGTTGATATATATCAATTAGATACATCATACATGATGTGTAAAAAAATGTTAACTCTTTTTTGGAAAAATAATCCTATAGCAAAGGAAATGAGGAACGCTAGATTTATGAATTGGTTTATCGACAAAATTCTACAAAAATAGTGGTGTAGGATATACATAGACTAAGACATATAACCTAAATTTCTCTTATTCTACTAATTCACTTCATTTTCTTGCCATTATTTTGTAAAATACGGATATGTTTGTTTTTGGGGCGTGTCTTTTAACGTCGTAACAGTTAAGGTAAGTAGCCGTATTTATAAATGGAGGGTAATTGAATGAGAAAATTAGTTAGTGTGTCCTGTGTAGCGGTTTTACTTTTAGCCGCTTGTGGTGAGAGCGAAGAAGAGGCAACAACTTCAAAAGAAGAAGACGTAAGTGTTGAAGAAGCGGACAACAGCACGGGAGGTAGTTCATCGGGACTGGATTCAGTGACTGAAACAGCAGAAGATTCTAATGAAGAAAATAATGAAGAAGAGGCAGAGCCTGCTTCTGAAGAGACCGGTGATGAACCTGCAGATACCATAGAAGATGGATCTGAAGAGGATAACGGATTTGAACGTTACGAGTACGAAGGGGCGTATCCTGGCTTAGGAATTGAAGTACGATCAGATGAAGAAGCATTGGAGAGCGATTTAGAAGCATTTGGAGAAGCTTCTTCAAGTGAAAGTGGACAAGATTTCTTATTCTATTTAAGATCAGTGGATAATGCTATAAATGTTCGACATACCGTTGAGTATCATTACAATCGTTATGTAAGAAATGTCCCATCAATGATTCGTAATATGCAGCGAGTGAAATTAGAAACAGACGAGCTCGATTTTGCGAGACAAGAATACTTAAAAGCAATGGAGATCCACATGGACGCAGTCGAATCATTGGAACCTAATCTTCAGGCAATCGATAATGAAGAGGAAGATTCCCATGTCCTTGAAGACTTCTACACAAAAATCGATGAAGGCCTGCATCACTATGCCCTTTTCCTCGTCCAGATTGTTAAAATTGCCGAGGATACAGATTTAATTGATGTACAAGACATGCATGATTACGAAGATATGATTGCTGAAACCTTAAAAGAAGACGAGCTGTAAGATAAAGCATATATATAATAAGGGAGACCCAATGGACTAACTAAGTCGATTGGGTCTCCCTTTTTCCGTGTATTTTCCGTGTATAATGATATGTCTTAATCGTCTTCAATCTTCATATCGTCGCCTTTTGAAGACGAAGAGTTAGTAAACTACCGAAGCTCTTCTTTAAATTGTTTGCCTTTTTCATGATACGTGTCAATTGTAAGTCTAATTAACTTAAAGTCTTCTTCTGTTAGCTCTCGAACGACCTTTCCTGGAGAGCCCAGTACCAAGGAGCGTGGAGGAATCTTTTTTCCTGATGGAATAAACGTATTTGCTCCCACAAGTGACCATTCCCCGATTTCCGTACCATCAAGAATTGTTGCTCCCATTCCGATAAGAGCGCCTTTTCTTACTGTACACCCGTGGAGAATCACGTTATGGCCAATAGACACGTCATCTTCCAATACTAAAGGATATTCATCATATAAGTGAAGAGTGGAGTTGTCTTGAATGTTGCACCGTTCCCCAATGCGTATCGGGGCTTCGTCTCCGCGGAGTACCGCATTAAACCAAACACTAGACCCTTCCCCAATTGAGACATCACCAATCACACGAGAACCTGGTGCCAAAAAAACGCTTTCATGAATATTAGGGGTTTTATTGTTGAACGGATAAATCATAGTATCGATCGCCTCCTGTTTTTATGATATGGTTAACTAAAGTATAACATTTTTTTAACGAGGGGGATAAAAAAGTGAATAGACTTGTGGGGATGTTACACATTAATTATCCAATCATTCAAGGTGGAATGGGAAACATCAGCCATGCACTTCTTACAGCCGCCGTTTCAGAAGCTGGAGGACTTGGAACGTTTGGTGCGGGCACCTTTTCTCCGGAACATATAGAAGATGAGATAAAAAAGATTAAAGCACTTACAAACCGACCATTTGCGGTCAACATTCCAATCCGTGTTCAACCGAATGTGGATGCCGTCATTGAAACAGTGTTAAGGCATAATGTTCCCGTCGTGTCCTTGTCGGCGGGAAATCCAAAACCTTTTATCCAGAAGCTTAAAGAAAAAGGGATTACAATCATGGTTGTGGTGGCTTCAGTTAATCAAGCATGTAAGGCAGAGCTTGCAGGAGCAGATATCATAGTAGCAGAAGGGTACGAAGCGGCAGGGATTAATTCAATACACGAAACAACTACCCTTACCCTTATTCCACAAATTGTAGACGCTGTCTCTATTCCGGTAGTAGCCGCGGGTGGGATTGGTGATGGTAGGGGGATTGCAGCTGCAATTTGCTTGGGAGCACAAGGAGTTCAAATGGGTACCCGCTTTATTGCAACAAAAGAAGCTGTTGTTCATGATTCTTACAAGAAAAAAATCCTTGATTCTACAGATATTGATACTGTTGTAGTAGGGCGAGGTGTAGGAAAAGTTCGCAGGTTGTTAAAAACAGCATACGCAGAGAAACTGATTTCTCTTGAAAAGAGTGGATTAAGCCTCGAGGAGTTCGAAAAGAAGACGGATGAATCTCATCACATTCTGGGAGCCATAGAAGGGAAATTGGATTTAGGTCATATCAATGGTGGGCAAATTGCTGGAGTGATCTCTGACATACCATCTGTAGAAGAATTACTTACAAGCATGGTTTCAGAGTATCAAAATGTGATTGGTCGACTTCAATATAAAAAGGAAAGTTACAAATAAGTACGGTTGTATTTTTGAGCAACGCCAATTCCTTATTCTGAAAATTTAGAAATGTATTTGACGTTTTTATGACGCGATGGTATTCTAGCGTTATAGAAACGTCATTTGTATTTAAGGGAGGTAAAGGATGAAACCGGGTATGAAAATAGGTCAACAGGCAACGATTGATGTCATCGTAACACCTGAGATGTATGCTCAGTTTGAAGGGAACGTGGTTCATCCTGCTTATTCTACTGTTTCAATGGTTTATCATATGGAATGGGCAGCAAGGCAAATCATTTTACCTTTTATAGAGGAGCATGAAGAAGGGATCGGTGCTTCGGTTAATGTAATGCATTTATCACCTGCACCATCAGGAGAACATTTACTAGTTACAGCAACATTGACTGAACTGGTAAAAAATAAAATTGTTTGCGATCTAGTTGTAAAACACGGGGAAACTGTTGCAGGAAAAGGGTCAGTTACCCAATTTATTCTGCCAAAAGAAGACCTGAACCGAAAAATTCAGCAAGCAAGGTCCGAGTCTGTTTAATTATGAAAGCGCTTACTTACTTTGCTGTGTTAAAGATAAATTACAGCTTTGGGTGTGGCTTTCCACTGAATTGTACCAGTATAGGAATGAATGAGGAGGCAGGTTGATGTTGTCATTTGAAAAAATTAGTGAACATGAGCAAGTCGTCTTTTGCAATGACGAAGACACCGGTTTAAAAGCGATAATTGCTATACATAATACAACCCTTGGACCCGCTTTAGGTGGTTGCAGAATGCGTCCTTACACCAGTGTGGATGAAGCGTTGGAAGATGTTTTGCGTCTTTCAAAGGGAATGACATATAAATGCGCCGCTGCCGATGTTGACTTTGGAGGAGGCAAAGCGGTTATTATCGGTAATCCGGAGACCGATCGTTCACCGGAATTGTTTCGTGCTTTCGGCCAATTTGTAGAATCACTTAATGGTCGTTTTTATACAGGGACGGATATGGGAACAACACCTGATGATTTTGTACATGCACGTAAAGAAACGAATTGTATTGTTGGGGTTCCAGAAGCTTATGGAGGCAGCGGGGACTCATCGGTTCCTACTTCACTTGGGGTTTTATATGGTCTTAAAGCAACGTGTAAAATGCTTTACGGTACAGATGCCCTTGGAGGAAAAAAATACGCCATTCAAGGGTTAGGAAAAGTCGGGTTCAAGGTTGCTGAAGCCCTTTTATCAGAAGGTGCAGACCTTCTTGTGTCAGATATCAATCAAGAGGCACTTTTAGAGATTAGTATGAAAGCCGAACAGCTTGGTGGTAGCGTGAAAATCGTTTCAGGTCAGAACATTTATGAAACAGAAGCGGATATTTTTGTTCCATGCGCTCTTGGAGGCATCATTAATGATGAAACAATCGGGCGTTTTAAGTGTGAGGCGATTGTAGGGTCTGCAAATAATCAACTACTTCAAATGAAGCACGCAGACATGCTAAAGGATCGTGGGATTCTTTACGGTCCGGATTACATCGTGAATAGCGGTGGGCTCATTCAAGTAGCCGACGAGCTATATGGGCCGAATAAAGAGCGTGTCATGAGGGGAACAAGAGCCATCTATGAAACTCTTACTGAGATTTATCTTCAGTCAGATATACAAGGAATCTCAACCAATGCAGCAGCGAACGAGTTTTGTGAAGCGAGAATCGAGAGTCGTAAAAAACGGAACAGCTTTTTTTCTCATAATAAAAGATTGAAGTGGCAAGTACGAAGCTAACATACCGAGGAGGAGCTTAAATGACAGAAATGGAAAATCAATTCCCGATCGTTCAAGTCATGGATGGAGATGGACATATTGTGGACGCTTCGTATCATCTCACCGAGTCGTTCATCAAGGAGATGTACTCAAAGATGCTTCGGGCACGGACGTTGGACAAAAAAAGCGTCAATCTTCAGAGACAAGGACGGATTGGTACGTACGCACCTTTTGAAGGGCAAGAAGCGGCACAGGTGGGCAGTGCTTCCGCATTAGAAGAAGGAGATTGGATGTTTCCTACGTATCGGGATCATGCAGCGACGCTTACATTTGGTCATTCCGTTTCCACGATCATGCTTTATTGGAAAGGGAGGGTAGAAGGGTGTGTTCCACCTGAAGGAAAAAATATTTTTCCCCCTGCTGTACCGATTGCAACTCAGCTTCCTCACGCAACTGGAGCTGCCCTTGCTGAAAAAAGAAAAGGAACCGATCGTGTAGCAATTGCCTACTTTGGTGACGGAGCAACGAGTGAAGGGGATTTTCATGAAGGGCTTAATTTTGCCAGTGTGTTTAAAGCTCCGGTTGTTTTCTTTAACCAAAATAATGGTTATGCCATAAGCGTGCCAATTGAGAAACAAATGAACTCCAAGACGATTGCTCAAAAAGGGCTTGCCTATGATATGGATGCCATACGTGTTGATGGAAATGATGTGTTAGCGGTTTACTTTGAAACCCAAAAAGCGATTGAAAAGGCTAGAAACGGAGAGGGGCCGACTTTGATAGAAGCTGTTACTTGGCGATACGGTGCCCATACGACTGCTGATGACCCTTCTAAGTATCGCAATCAGGAGCTTAGTTTAGAAAAGCGTGACAAAATTGATCCTTTATTAAGGCTCGAAAGATATATGAAAAAGCAAGGGTTTTGGGATGACGCTTGGAAAGATCAGGTTGCAAAAGAATGCGACCTAGAAATTGAACAGGCGGTCGAAGAGATGGAGAACTTCCCGGAACCTGACGTAAATGATTTATTTGATCACGTATTTAAAGAGCCGACATGGACAATAAAAAAGCAAAAAGAAGCCTATTTATCTCAAAAGCGAGGTGAAACCGTATGACGACCAAGGCAATGACAGAAGTAAAAACAAATAAACTGACTCTTGTTCAAGCAGTGACGGACGGGATGAGAACGATGCTCAGTGAACATGACGACATCCTCGTATTAGGAGAAGATGTTGGTCAAAACGGTGGCGTTTTCCGCGCAACGGAAGGACTTGTACATGAATTTGGTGAAGATCGCATTATCGACACACCATTAGCTGAAGCAGGAATTATCGGAACGAGTATTGGTCTTGCCATAAACGGTTTTAGGCCAATAGCAGAAATGCAATTTTTAGGCTTCGTTTATCCCGCATACGAGCAAATTATGACTCATGCTTCACGAATTCGCAGTCGAACCATGAGCAAATTCAGTGTGCCTATGGTTATTCGAGCGCCATACGGTGGGGGAATTCGAGCACCTGAAATCCATTCGGACTCTGTTGAGGCTCTTTTTACTCATATGCCGGGGATTAAAGTGGTCGTCCCTTCAAACCCTTACGATGCAAAAGGGTTATTGATTGCTGCCATTGAAGATCCGGATCCTGTCTTATTTATGGAACCGATGAGAAGCTATCGAGCATTTAAATCCGATGTACCAGAAGGAAAGTATACTGTCGAAATTGGTAAAGCAGCTACCCTTGCGGAAGGTGATGACGTCACTGTCATTGCATGGGGAAACATGGTTAGCGTAGCACAAAAAGCGGTTGAAGAGATGACGAAACAGGGAGTGTCCTGTGAGCTATTGGATTTAAGGACGCTTTATCCTTTGGACAGAGAGACGATTGTGGCTTCGGTTAAAAAGACCGGACGCGTGGTGATCTGTCATGAAGCACCAGAAACGGGAGGCGTAGGGAATGATGTCATGGCTTTGATTAATGATGAAGCATTTCTATACCTTCGTGCTCCAATGTCCAAGGTTGCAGGTTTTGACACACCGTTTCCATTCTTTGCGTTAGAAGAAGAGTACTTGCCAACACCGTCTAGAGTCAGTCACGCCATTAAAGAAGCGGTTACGTTTTAGGAGGGGAAAGCTATGGTCGAAGTGAAACTTCATGACGTTGGAGAAGGAATGACCGAAGGGGAGATTACCGAGTACCTCGTTAAAGTAGGAGATCAAGTGAAAGTTGATCAACCTCTCGTAGAAGTTCAAACGGATAAAGTAAGCGCGGAGCTCCCATCACCTGTTGCTGGAACAGTTAAAGAAATTCTAGCCAAAGTAGGGGATGTTGTAACGGTTGGGACAACGGTCATTATTTTAGAAAAAGAAGGGGCTTCTGTCTCGAAAACAAAAGATCACTCCTCTAAAGAAAAAGAAGAACCTATTTCATTTTCTATGAAAATTGATAAATCACAGAGTAAAAGACAATCGGGCCGTATTCTTGCGACCCCATATACGAGACGAATTGCTCTTGAAAATAGTGTTGATATCGAACAGGTATCCGGAACGGGACCTGCTGGGAGAGTAACAGACGAAGATGTATTCCGATTTATGAAGGAAGAATCGACGCCGGCTACTCTGAAATTATCCGATAAAAAATCGGAGCAAGCTCCAGTGGATGTTGCAGAGAAGAGGGAAGAGGTTTCATCTCCTACTAGTGGAGAAAAGACGATCCCTTATCGGGGCCGTCGGAAACAAATAGGGAAGAAAATGACGCACTCCCTTATGACCATTCCTCATGTAACACATTTTGACGAAGTGGATGTTACAAATGTTATGAAACTCCGTGATGAGCTTAAAGCAGAAGGAATCAAGCCAGTGAGCGTCGCAGCTTTTTATATCAAGGCACTCGTGTTTGCCTTAAAAGAGTATCCTGTATTCAACGCAGTCCTCAACGAAGAAAAAGAGGAGATTGTACTCAAATCAGACTACAACATCGGGCTTGCAACAGATACAGAAGAAGGCCTGATCGTACCTGTCGTAAAAGGGGCGGATCGATTATCAATCACTGCCATTAACGATGAGATGAAGCGCGTGATGAATCTTGCTAAAGACAACAAGCTCAGCAAAAAAGAACTCACAGGGGGAACATTTACTGTGAGTAATGTGGGGCCTCTTGGCAGTACAGGTGCAACACCAATTATCAATCATCCCGAAGTAGCTTTGATTGCTTTTCATAAAACGAAAAAAATGCCGGCGGTAGTAAATGACGAAATTGTCATTCGGCAAATGATGAACATGAGTATGAGTTTTGACCATAGAGTGGCTGATGGTGCCACAGCTGTTGCGTTTACAAGCCGGTTTGCAGAACTCATTGAGAATCCTACTAAGATGATGTTGGAGATGATGTAAATGGTTGTAGGAGAACTAGTTCAAGAAAGGGACTTGATCGTAATTGGAGGAGGACCGGGAGGCTATTCTGCAGCTATTCGTGCCGCACAACTTGGACTTGATGTGACGTTAATTGAAAAAGATTATTTAGGAGGCGTTTGTCTTAATGAAGGGTGTATTCCTTCCAAAGTATTCACCCATAGTACATCCACGCTTGCTGAGACACGGAAAGTTTCTCAGTTTGGAATCCAGACCGGAGAAGTGAGTTTTAACTTTACTCAGATGCACGCATGGCGCGATCAGGTAGTCTCAGGGCTCAGAAAAGGGGTCGAATCGTTATGTAAAGCTCACAAAATTGACGTCATTTATGGAGAAGCCTCCTTTTTGTCAGATGACAGAATCGGAGTGGAATGCGGTCATCAGTTTGATACGTACCGGTTTAAACAGGTGATTTTGGCAACAGGCAGCACATATGAAGCGCCGATATGGGCAAAGCCAGACCACAGATGCATGTTAGATAAGACGTCAGTATTCAAGCTTGAAACAGTCCCAGAGCATCTCATCGTCTCCGGAAGCGATTATGTTGCACTGGAGGCTGCGTTTGGTTACCGGGAGCTAGGGGCAGCTGTTACTGTGATTATGGAAACGAATAGCTTCGGGTTCGATGAGAGCATTGATAAAGAGCTGTTTAGAGTAATGAAAAAACAAAAAATGGCTGTTGTGAAAAACGCTAGAGTCATTTCTGTTGAAAATGACGGGGATCGAGTGTTGATCAGCTATGAATCAACAAAAGGAAGAGAAGAACAAGCAGGAAGTCACGTATATGTCTCTTCAGTTTCAAAACCAAGAATTAAAAATTTAGGTTTAGAAAGAGCAGGAGTGCAAGTGAACGAGGAAGGCTACATTGACGTGAATGACCGAGCAGAGACCAATGTTCCCTCCATTTATGCCGTTGGTGATCTTACACCAGGTCCCGCACTTGCTATAAAAGCGTTAAAACAAGGGAAAGTGGCAGCGGAAAACGTTGGGGGCAAACAGGCTACTTTTGATCTTCATTTTATTCCAAAAGTGGCCCACACGAATCCACCTGTTGCGTCAGTAGGTTTGACAGAAATCGAGGCAAAAGAGCAAGGTTACGCCGTAAAGGTAAGTGAATTTGCCTATGGCGGTAATGGATTTGCAAGCATTACCGGTAACAAAGATGGGAAAACCAAAATTGTTGTAGATGAGACGAATGATGTTTTATTAGGGTTTCATGCGATTGGGAAGGGAGCCGTCGAACTCATCTCAAACGGTGTGACAGCTCTAGAAATGGCAGCCAGAGATGAGGACCTAAGCTATCCTTATTATCCCCACCCAAGCTTAAATGAGAATTGGCTTGAAGCAGTTGAAGGGCTCTCAGGTAAAGCCATTCATGCTCCGCCTGCAAGACAAATGGCTAAAAGCGGAAAATAGCAAAAAGGTAACGTGAAAGGGAACAAACCCTCTGACGTTACCTTTTTATGTTTAACGAACTTCATAGTTGTTACATTCCGAGAGTGTTTAATTATTTATTGTTAAAGTCGTATGAAGTACCATAATTTTCGTCTTGGCCACTAATCATTACTAAAGGGAATGGTGATTAGTAAGTCATCGAAGAATTGAACGGTCTCCAGTTCAACAGTAACGATTAGGCTGTCCTCAAGAACCGGAACTTTGTCAAATGCAAGTCTGTATTCTCCTGTACTCTCATTGTAGTGGGGAGTAGTGTAGGAGCGGTATTCATTTCCTTCTTGATCTTCCATCCACAGAGACTGGCTCTGGTAAGAAGCGTGTTTGCCCTCTAAGGTGTATGTGATATAGGTAGTATGTTCTTCTGAAACAACATCGTGAACGGTAACGCTGCCTACTTCTCCTTGAGAAAGAGTGACCTCTTCTTTTTTCCACGGTGCACGGACAAAGGCAATATCATTATCCGTTTCCCCAAAAAGAAAAGGTGTGATGGTCAGTTCTTTTGGCTTTTCCTTTAAAGGCTCATAGAAGAGGGAATATTCATTCAGGTATAAACCGTTTTTCACTTGACCGCTGCCACTCGCACTCGTAGATTGGATAATTCGGCCATTCTCATCGACGATGTGATAGTCCAGCCTGTGAAACTCATCATCATATTCTTCAGGGTAGGAGCTGTTCATGGAAATCGCTGTTGAAGTAGGGTGGAAGGTAACCGTGTTATAGGAAAGAGAAAGTTCCCCCGATTCTTTTACTTCATTTACCATGATCGTCTCCGATTCACCTTTCTTTTCAACAGGTAATTCAACCGACCAGGCGTTTCGTTCAAACGGTTTGATGCCTAGTTTAAAAGAGTCGGGAAGATCTGGTATGCGAATGCTGATTGTACCCGCGTACCACCCGTCGTCCAAGTACTCTCCAGTACCGCCCCAG
The DNA here is from genome assembly GCF_000429705.1 of Alteribacter aurantiacus DSM 18675. Classification (GTDB taxonomy): domain Bacteria; phylum Bacillota; class Bacilli; order Bacillales; family Salisediminibacteriaceae; genus Alteribacter; species Alteribacter aurantiacus. Next base: position 1,409,316 of record NZ_KE386941.1, on the reverse strand, counting down.
CCGTAGCTTCCAATATCTCTGCCGTTAACAGTGAAAAGTACGTTGACAGGGAAATCCCTGTGTCCGAGCTCTTCATCCCATTCCTCCATATACCCGATGTGAATTTGTGATCCGTCATAAAGGGTATCTGTAAAGATGACTGTATTTCCGTCAATCGTGACTTCCTCCCCGATGGCTGTAACCAAACCTTCTTCTGCACCTTTTATAATTCCCGCATTATTGGCATATTCAAATGCAGAACCGACAATCGGCAGGTTTTTCATTGATGAAGCAAAAGAAGGGGAGAAAAGGGACATGCTGATTATAATGAGAAAAAGAGAAGCAACACTTATGAATGAATACATGACTCCTTTCTGCTTCGTTTTTCTGGCGGGAAGTGTTGAAAGAGTGTCGCTTATGGTTCTGTCGACATTTTCAGGCATAGACTGATTGACACTTTTCTTCAATTGTTGTTCCCATTGATCCATAATTCTGCCTCCTCACTTTGAAAAAGTATCCTGCGAAGCTTTTCACGGGTTCTTCTCAAACGTGTTTTGATGGTATTTTCAGATGTTTCATAGAGTAAAGCCAGATCTGCTACTGATAAGTCTTCAATGTAATACAATTTCAGCAGCTGGCTTTCGGTAGAAGGGAGGGAAGTAAAGAGTTCCATCACTTCAAGCTCTTTAAAGCCTTGCTCTTCAGTTGACGTTTCTCCTAATTGTTCAATCGGGATGATGTTTTTTCTTTTTCGATGAATTTGATTGCATTCATTTATCAAAATTCTGATGAGCCATGTTTTAAAATAACAGGGCTCACGTAGCTTGCCAATCCCCTCATAAGCATTAAGAATGGTTTCCTGAATGGCATCGGCTGAATCTTGGTCATCTGAAAGGATAGTCCTGCTTACTCTGTACAAGGTTACTTTGTGTTCTTCTATTACCTTTCCGAATGATTTCTTGCACCCATTTATGGCTTTTTTTACAGTCTTAAGGCTATTCACCTTTTTATCCCCCCTCTGCATCCACGTCTATTAGATCGTAAAAGCCTGGTTCAGGTTTCACTAAATTGAAAAATATGTATATATAACGATTATAATGGATTTAAAGTTTATTTGAGCAAACAAAAAAAGCACCTTGGCAAAGTTGCCAAGGTGCCTCTAATATTCTCGAAAGCTATCATTTTGTCTGTCATTTTTACATTCCAGCTTCGTATTTAAGCTTCTTGGATAGTTCTCGAAATTGTTCTTCATCAAACCCTGGGGCAAATTCTTCAGGAATCTGTTGAAGATCTGGTATTTCTCCTCCTTCTGGGACGCCATCAACCACTTCAAGCTCACCTGCAGGTCCGATTGGTGATGGACCGTTCCAAATACGATCAAGTAAGTTGTAATCATCATCACTAAAGCGATACAGCTTTAAGTGTGAACCTTCGTCTTCGTACTTTTTTGCGTAGTCGAATTTAGAGTTGTCCAGGCTCGGGACAGGAAGCATGTTCATCATATTTACACCTGTTACCGTTTCCAATGCTTTGGCATATGCAACTGCATGAACACTCCCCCTGACAAGAAGATAGCCAGTTAATTCCCTTGCAGCTTCGTTGTCAGTCATTTGATACACTCTCATTTTATGAGTTCTGGCACCACATTCCAGATAGAAATTGTGCAGGAGGTCATCTACAAGATTACCACTAGAGAAGACATTATCTCCGGTCCAGGCTTTTCCGGTGGAATCCGTAGGTACAGCATTTTGGCCTCCGAGGATAAAATTAAATTTATTTCCCATTCCTAGTGCATCACGAAGGGGCGTATCGTCCGGGTTTGTACTTCCGTTTCCAATTGAACCGTCAAGACAAAGATTTATTGTGTTGGAGACGAGTTCAACATGGCCCATTTCTTCTGCAGTAATACTTGCGATCAACTCGTAAAATGGACGGAGTTTCTTTTTGCTTCGAAAGTTAAATGACTGAAACATGTAATTGTTCAGTGTTGACATTTCACCAAAGCGGCCACCTAAAAGCTCTTGAATCGCTCCAGCAGAATCAGGGTCAGGGTGTTTCGGACGAGGCAGGTCAATTTGAAGCCGATCAATGCGTTTGAACAATAGAACAACCTCCTATAAATAATTTCCTACACTGGTTGACATTCCCATATTGTTTGTGTAAAAAACATGTATACATTAAAAATATAAAACTCGTACAAACGTCAGGGTCCTGTCGAATCATTTAATAAAAAGAAGGTTTAATAAAGGAAACCCCAGGCAATAGGAAGACTGTTACCAATTTTAAAAGGAGAGTGTTAGAATGTCTGATCGTTACAAAACTGGAGAAAAGGCACCCGCAAATGGTAAGTATGAGTTTGATGGTTTAACAGACGGAAGAAAAAAGTCTAATCCTACTGAACACGAATCGCAAATTACACTCGAATCGGGAGATACATTCCCACCTTTAAGATCAAGTCAAGAAGCAGCCTACTGGAAAAAGGTAAAATAACCTGTACAAGAAAGCACCGGAATCGATCTGATTCCGGTGCTTTCGCGTTTACGAATAGATTTAATAGGTAATATTAAATCATTGACAACTTTATTATTGGACACGAATTTTAATAACGTGAGTGTGCGGTTTATCGTTATTTACTCCGTCATAAACATGGATGGGACCGGTTGTTGTAAGGGGTTCTCCTTTATGAGAAAACTTCAGCACAATTTCCTTATGGGATTGAAATGGAACTTCTAGTTCAGATCCATCTTGTTTCTCAAAAACAATTGTTGAAGCATCTTCGTCCGGTGAAGCGTTTTCCAAAAATGGCGTAAGAGGAATACCGAAGCTTTCTGATTTCAATGCTTGCCGATCTACAGAAATACTGTTTTCATTCCTGATTTTCATACCGCTTCTGTGGCTGTCCCATGCTAAAGCGGATTTACTGTCTTCATCATCGATATTCTCTGTTATCGAAAAAGGTTCTGACTGAAGGTACGCTTCCATGTTCACTTTTCTTTTATCGAACATAAACGCACCCGGATCGAGCGTGATCGTATGCTTTGTCTTACCGGTAATCGTTACTATCATTTCCTGTTGACTCATATGACTCACTCCTAAATGACGGTTTAACCAATCTACTAATTGAATTATAAAAGTTATCGCACGATTTGTCACACATCGATTTTATAATTGGAGGGGTATTCGTGATTTGTGAAGACAAAAACATCTTAAATCACATGATAGAAGAAGCAAGAATTTTAACAAAAGAGGGTAAGGTGGCCAATTACATCCCGGCGTTACAGGAGGCTGATCCTTCTGTGTTGTCCCTGGCGATTTATGATGGCGGAGAGACGTGTGCGGCTGTAGGCAACGTGGAAGAGACCTTTACGCTTCAAAGTATATCAAAAGTCCTGAGCTTAGCTCTTGCCCTAATGGATCAAGGTGTAGAAGAAGTATTTTCAAAAGTGGGAATGGAACCTACAGGAGACCCGTTCAACTCCATCATTAAGCTTGAAACAAATAAACCAAATAAACCATTAAATCCGATGATCAATGCCGGAGCACTTGCGGTTACTTCTATGATAGCCGGTTCCACAACCGAGGAAAAACTAGGAAGGCTGTTAACGTTTATCCATGAGCTCACAGGCAACCCGAAGATCAGCTACGATGAACATGTAGCGAGCTCTGAATTGGCTACAGCACATTTAAATAGGTCACTTGCCTATTTTATGAAACAGCACGGAGTGTTTGATGATGACGTGGAGGATTTGCTGGATCTTTACACAAAGCAATGTGCCATTGAGGTTAACTGTCAGGACCTCGCTAAAATCGGTTATGTGATAGCGAATGAGGGACGACATGTAGAATCCAACCGCCCGATTATTCCACTGCACATATCCAGGATCTTAAAAACCTTTATGGTCACATGTGGTATGTACAATGCTTCAGGTGAATTTGCAATACGAGTGGGAATCCCCGCCAAGAGTGGTGTTTCCGGAGGAATTATGGCTTCTATTCCCCACGGGTTGGGCATAGGTATATACGGTCCGGCACTTGATGATAAAGGAAACAGTATTGCGGGTATGAAGCTGTTGGAATCCCTTTCATCTAGATATGACTTAAGTATCTTCTAATGAATACGCTCTATGGATATGTATTGCATTTTTTATAGGTAACAGATAATATAAGGAAGTAGGGATAGTTTCTTTTGGATAATAGGAGGGATGACAATGTCAATTGAGACGTTATCCGGACAGAGTGAAAAAGCGTATGCCCTTCTAAAAGAAGATGCTCAAAAAATTTTGAATCTCATTGAAGTGCAAATGTCTAACTTAACAATGCCCCAATGTCCTCTTTATGAGGAAGTTTTAGATACACAAATGTTCGGACTTTCCCGTGAGATCGATTTTGCCATTCGCTTGAACCTTATAAAAGAGGATGAAGGAAAAGGCCTTTTGGATCAGCTGGAAAAGCAGTTATCTGCCTTGCACGAAGCCTGTTTACGGGAAAAAAATAAGTAAACAACCATACGGACTCATGAACCAAGCTTGTCTTCACTGACAAGCTTGGTTTTTTTATGTAAAATCAGGACTTTTTAAAGTAATGGTATTCTTCATAAAAATACGTGTTCACCCTCATTGTACACTGTAAAGGCAGACTTCGAAGGTTTGCTGACTTTTCGTTTTATGCGAAATGCATCGTCCTTTCGTAATATGTAGTTGAACGTAAGTAGGTAAGGGAGCGGATGGCATGAGACGGATCTTTATTTATAGAAAAACAATCTTTGCGAAAAGAGCAAAAAAATAGAGGATTTTATCAAAATCTGTATAACTTTAACCTATAGTAGGTTTTCTCCGGGAATTAGGATGACGATTCTCCGAAACGGGAAACTTACCATCGTTCATATTATTAGACAAAGTTTATGAGGAGGCTACATAGGATGGATCGGTTACAAAACATAAAGAAAGTATTGGTGGCTAATCGTGGGGAAATTGCGATTCGTATTTTTCGTGCGTGTACAGAACTTGACATTCGAACAGTAGCAATTTATTCAAAAGAGGATACTGGGTCATATCACCGTTATAAAGCGGATGAAGCGTATTTGGTGGGTGCAGGAAAAAAACCGATAGACGCCTATCTGGACATTGAAGATATTATTAAAGTAGCAAAAAGAAATCATGTAGATGCTATTCACCCGGGATATGGGTTCTTGTCAGAAAACATTCATTTTGCGAGAAGGTGTAAAGAAGAAGGAATCATCTTCATTGGACCCGATACAGAGCATTTAAGAATGTTTGGTGATAAAGTACAAGCAAGAAAACAAGCCATTGAAGCAGAGATCCCTGTTATTCCAGGTACCAACGGGCCGGTTTCAGGTTTGGAAGAAGTGGAAGCGTTCTCAAAAGAAAGTGGCTTCCCTCTCATGATTAAAGCTTCTCTTGGTGGCGGCGGTCGGGGGATGAGGATCGTTCGGTCAGAAGGTGAATTGAAGGAAGCCTTTGAAAGAGCTCGTTCAGAAGCGAAGGCGGCATTTGGTAGTGATGAGATGTACGTAGAGAAATTTGTTGAGAACCCTAAACATATTGAAGTGCAAATTATTGGAGATCACGACGGGAATATTGTCCATTTGTATGAGCGTGATTGTTCGGTCCAAAGAAGACATCAAAAGGTAGTTGAAGTGGCTCCGAGCGTTGGGTTGAGCGAGCACACCCGTGAAGACATTTGCGCAGCAGCATTAAAGTTGATGAAGAACATTGAATACGTAAATGCAGGAACAGTTGAATTCCTTGTTACCGATAACGGTGAGTTTTTCTTTATTGAAGTGAATCCTCGTGTGCAAGTCGAACATACCATTACAGAAATGATTACTGGTATCGATATTGTTCAGTCACAAATCCTTATTGCTGACGGGAAAAGCCTTCACTCAAAAGAAGTAGGCATTCCAAAACAAGAGAATATTTATACTCACGGCTATGCCATACAGTCAAGAGTCACAACCGAAGATCCAACGAATGACTTTATGCCTGATACGGGAAAAATTATGGCTTATCGTACTGGTGGGGGATTTGGCGTTCGACTCGATGCTGGAAATGGATTCCAAGGTGCAGTGATCTCCCCTCATTATGATTCGCTTCTCGTAAAGCTTTCAACATGGGCCCTTACATTTGAGGACGCCGCACACAAAATGGTCCGAAACTTAAAGGAATTTCGAATTCGAGGGATCAAAACGAACATTGCTTTCTTGGAGAATGTCGTGCGTCATGAATTGTTTGTAAATGGTCAATATAATACGGCATTTATCGATAAGACACCTGAACTTTTTGTGTTTCCAAAGCGTAAAGACCGAGGAACCAAGATGCTCAGTTACATTGGTTACACCTCAGTTAACGGATATCCTGGGATTGGCCGAAAATCTAAGCCTTTATCAACCAATCCTCGTATTCCAGAAGTGGACTATTTAAAGCCAATACCTGACGGAACAAAGCAAATTCTTGATTCCGAAGGGCCTGAGGGAGTAGCCAATTGGGTTAAAGAACAAAAAAATGTTCTTCTTACGGATACAACATTCCGTGACGCTCATCAATCCTTACTCGCCACTCGTGTTCGTACACAAGACTTGAAAAACATTGCTGAACCGACAACACGCCTTTTGCCAAATCTCTTTTCTATGGAAATGTGGGGCGGTGCGACGTTTGATGTAAGTATGAGGTTTTTGCATGAAGATCCATGGAAAAGACTCCTGATTCTTAGAGAGAAAGCACCAAACGTTCTTTTTCAAATGCTACTACGTGCCTCTAATGCTGTTGGGTACAAGAACTACCCAGATAATGTGATTGAAGAATTTGTGGAGAAGTCTGCTGATGCTGGTATTGATGTGTTTCGAATTTTTGACAGCTTGAACTGGATTGACGGTATGCGACCCGCTATTCAAGCAGTAAGAGATTCAGGGAAAATAGCAGAGGCAAGCATGTGTTATACGGGCGATATTTTGGATTCGAATCGTCAAAAATACAGTATGGCCTATTATGTAGATATGGCTAAAGAACTAGAAGCATCAGGGGCTCATATCTTGGGGATTAAAGATATGGCTGGATTATTAAAGCCAAAAGCCGCTTATGAATTAATTTCTACTCTTAAAGAAAACATTGATATTCCAATTCATCTGCACACCCACGACACGAGTGGTAATGGCATTTTTACCTATGCAAAAGCAATTGAGGCTGGTGTTGACATCGTGGATACAGCCATCAGTTCGATGGCAGGATTAACAAGTCAACCAAGCATGAACAGCTTGTATCATGCTTTGAGCGGTCACGAACGTCAACCTGAGCTTAATTTAAAACATGCAGACGCTTTAAATGGATATTGGGAAGATATTCGCCATTTCTATCAAGATTTTGAAAGTGGAATGATGGCTCCGCATTCTGAAATTTATTCTCACGAAATGCCTGGTGGTCAGTATAGTAACTTGCAGCAACAAGCAAAAGGAGTAGGACTTGGGCATCGCTGGGATGAAGTAAAGGAAATGTATACTCGAGTCAACCACATGTTTGGCGATATTGTCAAAGTAACCCCTTCTTCAAAAGTAGTTGGAGATATGGCGTTATTTATGGTACAAAATGATTTGACTGAAGAGATGGTTTATGAAAAAGGCATGAGTCTTGATTTCCCTGATAGTGTAATTGAATTATTTGAAGGGTATTTAGGTCAAGCGTATGGAGGGTTTCCGGAGAAACTGCAGAAGGTGATTTTAAAAGATCGAAAACCAATATCAGTTCGCCCAGGGGAACTATTGGAGTCTGTTGATTTTAATGAAATTCGGGAAACGTTATATCATAAATTAGGGCGACAAGTGACCATGCATGACATACTTTCCTACGCCCTTTATCCGAAAGTATATTTGGATAACGAAACGTTCATTGAGCAATATGGTGATCTTTCGGTACTTGATACGCCAACGTTCTTCTATGGATTAAGAGTAGGGGAAGAGATCGAAATTGAAATTGAACAAGGGAAAACGTTAATCGTTAAACTTGTATCCTTAGGTGAAGCTCAACGTGACGGGACTCGTGTTATTTATTTTGAGCTTAATGGACAACCTCGAGAAGTGTACGTCACCGATCAAAGTATTGAATCCGACATGAAATTAAAACCAAAAGCAGATAAAAACAACGATCGACAAATTGGTGCTTCTATGCCAGGTACAGTCATTAAAACGCTTATTAGTGCTGGTGATGATGTGAAAAAAGGCGACCATTTAATTATTACAGAATCCATGAAAATGGAGACAACTGTTCAAGCACCGTTTAATGGAAAGGTCGTGGATGTTTTCGTAGGTGATGGCGAAAGTATACAAGCGGGAGATTTATTAGTGGAATTCGAATAAGGTTTTACGATGAGTTATGGGGAACAAGTTTAGAAGCATGATAAGTCATTTTGTTTGAAACCCTTAGGGTGAGGCGGAATAGGTGGATTGGTCTTCATCCCCGTGGAAATAACGAGCGTTTCGACACGGATATGAGTGTGCAAAAAGTTGCGAAATGGTTTTAATTAAGTCATAAGTAGGGGTACTACTTGCTTCACAAGCTTTCCATGAAAAGCGAAGAATCGTTTAAGAGTAACTTTTCAACCCTTCATGGTCCGTGCGAATTCTCGTTATGTCCAACCCCTTTGTTTAAGTCGTATCATTGGTTAACTACGTTTATAATTATAGTCTTCTGGGAACAAATTAATGAAGGAATTGAGAAAGGGAGATGATGTAGAGATGGCACACGAAAAACAAACAGAGATCTTAAATCGACATGTATCCAACTTCAACGTCCTTTTTGTAAAATTACACAATTACCATTGGTTTGTTAAAGGACCAAACTTTTTCACTCTTCACGTAAAATTTGAAGAATTATATGATGAAGTCGCCGGCCACATTGATGAACTGGCTGAACGACTATTAGCTGTAAAAGGAACGCCTGTAGCAACTATGAAAGAGTACTTAAATACTGCTACATTGAAAGAAGCTGAAGGTGAGTCGTCAGCCGACGACATGGTTCAAGCCCTTGTGAAAGATTTGGATACCCTTGTTGAAGAATTAAAAGGGGATATCGAAACCCTTGAAGAAGGTGTTGGTGATGAAGCAACCGCTGATATGCTAATTGGTATTCGTCAATCTTTTGAAAAGCATAATTGGATGCTTCGTTCGTACCTAGGCGAATAATGGTAAACGACAGTGTCTTATGTGTGCAACTAGATAACTTCCTAAATGAATGTAAGTACACAAAATGATAATGACTCATTTGTTCGGAGTAACGATCGAATAGATTTACTTAAAGTGTCTATTGCTATAGACAACGGGGAAAAGAAAAAAACCTTGCGAATCAATGAGATTCGCAAGGTTTTTATTTTCGAGATACAATCATTACACCATAACTCAGTACAGCAAATAATATGCTGATGAATAATGCATGAAAGAGGGTAGCCCATAATGTAAATCCTGTCATCAAGACAATCGCGCCACTTGCTACTTGAATGGATACGAGGATTAAAGAGATTACAGCAACCCACACAATCACTTTTTCACTGCGATAACGTTTTAATAGTTGAACTAACATAATTAAAATAACGATAAATAGAAGTCCAGCAGCAACTCGGTGACCAAATTGAATGGCAACACGACCTTGCAGTTCAGGTATAAGCTGTCCGTTACACAATGGCCAGCCTCTGCATGCAGAACTTGCGCCGGTATGTTTTACGAAGGCTCCTGTGTAAACGACAATGTACATGTAGGTAATAACAAAATAGATATAATAACGCATCCTATTAGAGAGGTTTACTGTTACTGGCCCATTTGCATGGTCCGCTTCAAAAGCAAGTAGGGATAGCAAAACAACACTTGCAAGAGAGATTAAAGAAAAGCCAAAATGCAAAGCCATTACGGCGTCTGACTGTCCCCATACAACTGCTGCAGCGCCTAGCAGTCCTTGAAAAACAATTGCAAAAACAGCAAGGATGGAAAGAAATTTCGTTTCTCTTAAGTGACCTAACTTAAACCAAGCCCATACAGCTAGAATGATCACTACAAGTCCCATAATACCTGACACGAGGCGGTGCGTATATTCTATTAATGTCTGAATGGTTGGTGTTTGAGGGATGACTTGGTCATAACATAACGGCCATGATGTTCCACACGCATCACCGGAACCGGTTTGTGTGACAAGGGCCCCCTGTATGAGCACGATCAGCATACCAAATGAAGCAAAGACACCAAAGACTTTTAATCCTTTGTTCATGTATTCACCGGCTTTCTATACGTAAAATCAATTTAAAGGTTGTTTAAAGCACACATCAACATTCATTTTATGGAGAAATACGTCGAATGTCAATTTAACTTGAATTAAACAAACGTTAATGAAATGGAAGCACAGTGATTATCTCATAGTTTTGGTTATCATTATTTTAATCTATCTCGTTGTTCATGAAATTGTAACAAAATAAATGAAAACAAGAGATTATTCGAAATACGTGTGATTACAATAGGAGGGTATGGTAAAATATTTTGTGGTACTTATATGTAATCGCCATAATGTGATGAAAATCACGGTCTCTTGCTATATAATGTGAGATAGAGTCTAATCTTCCTTTGTTTATACAAAATTTTACGATTTTCAAAGATTGTGAAATTTAATTTCTGCTAGACTCTACGAAAGGAAACGATTAGACTTGTATGGGGTATTACAGTACAACACAGATATTCTGACTCAGACTCGGGGGGTGAAAGAATGAATAAATCCGGTACAATTTCATCATCGGAGGTTGTCGAAACAGAGGAGCAACAAGTGTCGAGCCAAAAAGTGACGTGGCGATCGTATATGGCGATCTCTAAGACAGGGATTGTTAAGTCGAATCTGATTACAATGTTCGCTGGGCTTTTTCTTGCGGCCTACTATACGCAAACACCGTTATCACAACAACCGCTTACCATCTTGTTAGCGATGCTTGGTTCTGCAATGGTTATAGCTGGGGGTTGTGCACTCAACAATTATGTTGATCGTGACATTGACCACAAAATGATCAGAACAGAAGAGAGACCTTCTGTAACTGGTGAGCTTACCGCATCTCAAGTATTATGGTATGGCTTGATCATCTCAGGATTAGGAACAATGATGCTTGCAGCTGTAAACATGACAACAGCCGTTATTGGTTTATCGGGTCTGATTATTTATGTTGTGTTTTACACAATGTGGACAAAGCGTACAACGACATTGAATACCATTGTCGGCAGTTTTGCTGGAGCGGTGCCGCCTTTAATTGGATGGGCAGCGATTGATCCGGGACTTCACCCATACGCTTGGTCGCTCTTTTTAATTTTGTTTGTCTGGCAAACACCTCACTTCCTCGCTTTAGCGATGAGAAGATGTGAGGAGTACAGAGCAGCTGGAATTCCAATGCTTCCGGTAGTAGCAGGGTTTAGCGTCACAAAAAGGCAAATCCTGATTTATACGGTAGCACTAATTCCGGTTTCATTAACATTGTTCAACTTTGGTGTTGTTTATACAACGGTAGCCATTGTATTAGGAGCAGGTTGGCTCGTGCTAGGTTTTGCTGGTTATAAAAAATATGACGATGACATTAAATGGGCCACACATATGTTCCTTTACTCACTGGTTTATTTGATGGTTCTGTTTGCAGTAATGGTCATTGTTCATATGTTTTAACAATCTTATGTACTAAGTAAACAGAGAAAGAGGGGTTTATGACACGATGAAGAACTTGTGGCGAGTGCTTCCATTTTCTTTCATTCTGCTATTTTTAGCCGGATGTGGAAAACAAAACTTGACTGCATTGGATCCGCGTGGTCCGGTCGCAGAAATGCAGCATAATCTTATCGGACTCAGCTTGTTGATCATGGTTTTTGTTATCGTGGTTGTAGCGGCCATTTTCATTTACGTATTGGTTCGCTTTAGAGAAAAACCAGGTGACAATCATATTCCGGAACAAGTTGAAGGAAACAAAAATCTTGAAATTATTTGGACTGCTATTCCTATTGTTTTACTTATTATCCTTGCCATTCCGAATGTCATGGATACGTTTACACTTGCTGACACAGAAGTAACAGACGACACGGTTGTAGTTAATGTAACTGCACACCAATACTGGTGGGAGTTCGAGTATCCTGACCTTGAAATAACGACGGGTCAAGATCTTTACATTCCTACTGATACTCGCATTGTTTTCAATTTAGAAGCTTCTGATGTTATTCATTCGTTCTGGATACCAGCCCTCGCAGGTAAACAAGATACGGTTCCGGGAATTACAAATGACATGTGGATAGAAGCTCCTGAGGAAGGTGTTTACCTCGGAAAATGTGCGGAGCTCTGTGGAGAAGGTCACTGGTTAATGGACTTTAAAGTGATTGCCGTTGATCCTGACACATTTGATGAGTGGGCTCAAGGCATGGCTGAACCAGACTCTGAACTGATTGAACCAACAGGTGAGGTTGCAGCAGAAGGCCGTGAAGTCTTTGAACAAAACTGTCTTGCGTGTCACGCAGTTGGAGGAGAAGGCGGAAACCCTCAAGGGGGACCAGACCTTACAAACTTCGGTGAGCGTGAAAACATTGCCGGATTTATGGATCACAATGATGAAAACCTTGAAGCATGGATTCGCGATCCGGAAGCTGAAAAGCCAGGATCAGGTGTAGGAATGCCTGGATTCGATAATCTGGAAGACGATGAAATGGATTCACTTATTGACTATCTTAACTCACTAAAAGTACTAGATGACGAATAATGTCCACAGTTTAAGGGGGTAAACAACGTGTCAAATGCACAAGCACAAAAAAGCGTGCTTTGGGATTGGCTGACAACCGTAGACCATAAAAAGATCGGTATTATGTATTTGGTCGCCGGTGGTTTCTTCTTCGCCCTTGGTGGGCTTGAAGCAATACTCATGCGTATTCAGCTAATGTTCCCAAATTTCGACTTTGTTACAGCACAGACATTTAACGAACTATTAACGATGCATGGTACAACAATGATTTTCTTGGCAGCAATGCCACTTCTTTTCGGTTTTATGAACTATATCGTTCCGCTTCAAATTGGAGCGCGTGACGTTGCCTTCCCGTTTTTGAACTCATTAGGTTTTTGGTTGTTCCTTTTCGGGGGTGTATTACTAAACTTAAGCTGGTTCCTAGGTGGAGCTCCTGATGCCGGTTGGACAGCTTATGTACCACTTTCAAGTGAATATTCCGGTACTGGTATCGACTACTATGTACTCGGACTTCAAATTAGTGGATTAGGTACTTTAATCGCAGGAATTAACTTCCTTGTAACGATCATTAACATGCGAGCACCTGGAATGAGTATGATGCGTATGCCTCTATTTACGTGGAGTAGCTTTGTTGCTTCTGCTCTTATCCTTTTTGCTTTCCCTGCACTTACTGTAGGACTTCTCCTTCTTATGTTGGAGCGTTTGTTCGGAGCAACTTACTTCGCTGTTGATGTTGGCGGAAACGTTGTTATCTGGCAGCACTTATTCTGGATTTTCGGACACCCGGAAGTTTATATCTTGATTTTGCCGGCGTTCGGTATTTTCTCTGAAGTATTATCAACATTCTCTAAGAAACGTCTTTTCGGTTATTCAGCAATGGTATTTGCTACCTTAATTATCGGTTTCTTAGGATTCATGGTGTGGGCTCACCACATGTTTACAGTGGGTATCGGCCCTGTAGCCAACGCAATCTTTGCGGTTGCAACAATGGCGATTGCCGTACCAACAGGTATTAAGATCTTTAACTGGCTCTTCACCATGTGGGGAGGGCGCATTCAGTTTACTACAGCGAACCTTTTCGCTATTGCCTTCATCCCATCATTCGTAATGGGTGGAGTAACAGGAATTATGCTTGCAACAAGTGCTGCGAACTATCAGTTCCACGATACGTATTTTGTTGTAGCTCACTTTCACTACGTAATTATCGGTGGTGTAGTATTCGGATTATTCTCCGGTGCTTTCTACTGGTGGCCAAGAATGTTCGGCTACAAATTGAACGAAACATTAGGAAAGTGGTTCTTCTGGTTGTTCTTATTCGGATTCCACTTGACGTTCTTTGTTCAACATTTTATCGGTTTGATGGGAATGCCTCGTCGAGTTGCATCTTATCTACCAGGACAAGGAATTGATGAGTTAAACTTTGTAAGTACAATGGGGGCTTTCCTCATGAGTGTCGCGTTTATCCTTTTAGTAGTAAACGTGATTGTATCTGTGAAAAACAAATCCGAAGCAGATCCATGGGATGGTCGTACACTTGAGTGGGCAATTCCAACACCAACTCCTGAGTACAACTTTGCCCAAACGCCACTTGTACGTGAGCTTGACGCTTTGTGGTATGAAAAAACGCATGGTAACGGTAAAATTAAGGCTGCAGAACCATTGGATGACATTCACATGCCAAACGGCTCCATATTACCGATCTTTATGAGCCTTGGGTTGTTCCTAGCGTCATTCGGTCTGATTTACCAGGTACACCCGGTAACGATTATCGGTCTTGCTATTACTCTTGGTGCAATGTTTATCCGTTCGATCAAAGAAGATCACGGCTATCATATTCACAAAGAGGATATTAAGAAAGAAGAGGGGGTTGGGTAATTATGGCTGAAGCAGTGAAACATGAGCAAACCCTTCCTTCACATCCGGAAAAAGCAACACTCGAAGGTAAAAACAAGTTTCTTGGATTCTGGTTTTTCCTTGGTGGAGAAACGGTTCTGTTCGCAAGTTTATTCGGAACTTATCTAGGTCTTAGAAATGGTGTAGCGGATGGACCAACATCCCAAGACCTTTTCCACTTAGACTTAGTATTCATTATGACAATGATTCTTTTAACAAGCTCACTAACAAGTGTGTTTGCTATGATCAACATGAAAAAAGGTAATTTTAAAGGGCTTATCATATGGATGTGGGCAACAGTGTTCCTTGGAGCTTGCTTCCTAGGCTTTGAGATTTATGAGTTTATCGTGTATGTCGATTACGGACTCGGATTTACGACGAGTGCCTTTGCTTCTTCGTTCTACACGTTAGTTGGAACTCACGGTGGTCACGTACTCTTTGGTATACTCTGGATTTCAACATTGTTAATCCGCTACAGAAAAGCAGGTATTACACTTACGAATGCACCTAAATTTTATGTAGCATCCCTATACTGGCACTTTATTGATGTAGTATGGGTATTCATTTTCACCGTCGTATACTTGATGGGAGTTTAAGGGGGTTAATAAAAGATGGATCCACATGTAACAGACCCGAGTGCTCCGCTTAAAGGAAAGCCTTCCAAAAAAGCAGAGCGTCAGCTAGCAAGAGAAGGAAAACAGCAAATCATTTCATTTGTGTTTATGATCTTTTTAACTTCCATTGCATTTTTGACAGTGGCAAGTGACACAATCCCGAACCGATTTGCGATTCCATTTATCTTGATTATTGCAGCAGTCCAAGTCATTATGCAGCTTTACTACTTCATGCATTTGAATGAAAGAGGAAACGGTTGGACGAACATTATGCTTTGGACAGGGTTTTTCGTAGCAGCACTAACAGTAGCAACGTTAATGTTATTAATTGGTGTTACGAAATACTAAAACAAATAAAAGAAGGGGCCCGGCTCAATGCTTGGGCTCCTTGTTTTTGAAAGTCATGAATCTGTCACAAAAACGGATACGATTTTACGTCAAAATTCGATAAGATAGAGAAGGATGGTTTAACGAGAAAGGTGGGTGAACGGTGGATACCTTTTTACCTTTTATAAGTACAGTTTTTATTGGAGCTAGTGCAATATTTGTAGCATTAGGGTGGTATCTTGTTGCCAAGCGCAAGATTGAAGCACACAAAAAAGCAATGTTTTGGGCTGCTGTTTTAGCAGTAATCTTTTTTATTACGTATTTGTCTAAAACATTTTTTATTGGGAGCACGGCTTTCGGGGGACCCGATAGTATAAGGCTCTACTATACAATCTTTTTACTCTTTCATATTGTACTAGCAACGGTTGCAGCTGGTATGGGGATATGGACCTTGATCACAGGCTATAAAAATAAGCTGAGTACTCATAGACGTCTCGGTCCAGTAACTTCCGTTGTTTGGTTTATATCAGCAACCTCAGGTATTATGGTTTATTTGCTGCTTTATGTGATCTTTCCCCCAGGAGAGACAACGAATGTATGGCGAGCAATATTAGGAATTTAAAAACGATAGTCCTTAAAGGGCTATCGTTTTTCTTATACTAAAAAAATGTTCAACCCTTGACACAATGGAAAAGGGTCGAACATTTTTTATATCTTGAAATTCATTTTGATGATGCCTGCTTCTTTCGCACTCGTAAATAAAATCACAATTAACGGACCCAAGATGAAACCGAGTATTCCAATTAATTGAAGTCCAATGTAAAGTGAAATTAAGGTAGCAAGAGGGGAGAGACCAATATGGTGCCCCATCACCTTAGGTTCCACTGTTCTACGAATAACGAGAAGGATTCCTGCTAAAATAAGCAGTTGTACAGCAAGGACTGTACTACCGGCTATTAAGTGATAAAGTGCCCAAGGAGCAAGAACGGCAATGGACCCGATGATTGGGATAAAATCAATAATCCATATGATAATGGACATAATCAAGGCCACTTCCGGTGCAATGAACAATAATCCTATAAAGGTGACAATGAAGATAATGATACTTACAAGAAACTGAGCTTTAAAAAAACCAAAGATCACGTAAGATAATCGCGAGCTCATAAAGCTTACCTTTTCTTGTGTCTTTTCAGTCATGTAAGATAAAACCTTTAGTTTTAACCTAGGTAATTCTAAAAGGAACAAGTAAAGGGCGATCAAATAGACGATCAATGATACTAAATAGGACGGTATTTTTATTACAAAGTTAGTCACGTGATTAACAAGGTTAATATCTTCAAGGTACGCTCTAAAATTCGCAAGAGTGTACGTTACTTGTTGATCAATCTCTCTAGCAATCCCTTGATCCAATTCAAGATCGACAAGCTGTTGCTCAATGTTTCGTTGCAATTCCATCCAAGCGAAACTAATATTATTGATTGTGTTCGGAAGGGTTTCCACAAAACTGTTCACTTGGGTAACAGCTTTTGTAGTTATGATGTATGTGGACAAACTAATGATACATAAAAATATCATAAAGACGATAAACACGGATACACTCCGCTTCAGACGAGCTCGTCTACTCAAAGCTGTTACGGCAGGTGTTAAAAACAAAGCCGTTACAAGGGCTAAAATAAGTGGTATCGATACAGGCATGATGAAGTAGAAGAAAAGGGCTGCAACAAGTATACCGATACCGATGTAAATATATTTTTTATAGTTTCTAAATGTCACCATTAATCCCCTTTCTGGCTGCAAACTCTCTACCTTATTATAGACCGAAAGCCAGGTTTATGACAGTCGAAATATCAAATTTAGGAAGGAGCGAATTCATGAAAAAAAGCGTGCATAATATCACGCACGAAACGTTTAAAGGCAATGTCTCCATTTCATTCAAAGCTTTAAAGCAATACGTTTACTTTTTATTTAAAGATTGGACGTCAACAAGACCGTATTTGCAACTGTTGAACGAAGATCAAAAGTTAAGAGATTCATTATCTTCAATTAAATTGCGCTTTACTGACGGTATTGAGGAAAAAGAAAAGCTTTCGATCACCTTGGAGGTCGTCATAGAAGACGGATATCCCATCCATTCAGTGTGTCGAAAGCTCCAGTTATACATGGCGAAACACATTCGTGCTATGACTTCCATCACTGTTGATGAAGTAAACGTTCGAGTCGTATCTTGCAAAGTTCGCGACTTGCGTTAGCTTAGTTATGTAACTTAGTTTACTTCTTCTGCAAGCTGCTTTTGAACACTTGCGATTTTCTTCTTGCACTTCTCGACGACATGCTTTGGGAATTCTTCATTATCGTATTCAACGCCATGTGGGTAATAGTGTTTCCCCAAGAATGCTTTCATGATTTTAACTACGCTGTGAGGTTGTGGAATTTCTCCTTGTACAGCATATCCTTGAATACGGAAGTAATATACGTCATCACGTACTTGATCAACGATCTTATAATCAAAGGTTACACGTTCATAATCCCATACGTGTGTAAAACCTAATCCGTCCATAACATTTTCCATTGCTTGAAATTCAATTTCTAAACCTTCTAGTTCATGTGCTTCAAATTTCATCTGTTATACCTCCCAGAGCTATCTCTAATTCATTCCTTTTAATCATATTACGAAATGGCGCCGGATGCAACGAATCGTTATCTCAAAGTAGAAAGAATTCGTTGATTTAACACGGATTTAAACGATTTTAAAAAGAGAATGAAATTCGTCCTCCTGGAAATAGTAAATGTGTATAAAATTTTTATCCAGGAGGACGATGATGAAAAGTTTAAAAGATGTAATGACCACCAATGTAGAATGCTGTACACCTGATGATAATTTGTATCAAGCAGCTACAAAAATGAAACAGTTGGATGTAGGTGCAATTCCGGTTTGTGAAGGGGACCATTTGCTCGGAATGGTTACCGACCGTGACATTGTTCTAAGAGGGGTAGCGGAAAAGAGACCTAACTCTTGCCAGGTAAAAGAGGTCATGAGTGAACATTTAGTTACTGCTGATTCAGGGATGATCGTTGACCAAGCTGCCCAGATGATGGCTGAAAAACAGATCCGTCGCTTACCGATCGTAGACGGTCAGAAATTGGTCGGTATTGTGTCATTAGGAGACTTGGCGACTCATACTTCAACAACAGACGAAGCGAGCTTCGCATTAAACGAGATTTCTGAGCGACCTGAAGTTCATCATTAATCATTTCTATATTATTATAGAAATAGTGGAGCCAGAGTGATTATGGTGGTCGTATGATAGGTGAGGAAGAGCGAAAGGCTGAGATATGTAATGTGTTTAGATAAACTTTCGAATCAGGACGGATTAATATGCTCTTGATCCGGTTTGTTTAGGTTATCTATAACAACATTTCATTCTTAGCCTTTTTATTGTTTTGACAGGGCAGGCGTGAGGTTCTCCTACATTTTACTTTCCTTCAGAAGGTACTGCCAAAAGGTGATAGAGAAGGCACTGAAAAAATTCGATCTTTAACTTTTTCAATGCCTTCGATAATAACCCTTGTCAAAATGTACAATATTTTGTAAGGTTTACGTTTAAGGCAGGATTCGTTAGGAAAGAGAAAGAAGAGAGCTTCTATAATGGAAGTGCAGAGAGGAGCAACCATGCGGATCATTTTTAAATTGACGTTCATTGTTTTTGGATTGGGTTTAATTGCTTTTATGTTGTTTTTAGATAGTCAACCTGAACAATTTATTACACAGGAGCAGCCCGAAGAATCTCCTACCATAGGGGATGACGAGCCATCCTACATAGAAGAAAATGAAGAAGCAACAGGAGAAGAACCGGAAGAAAAAATCATGAAAGAGGTAGAACAAGTCGAATCAGAAGAAGTAATCGCTGACTCCCAAGATGGGTTGTCTGATGGTGAAACAGTTGAAATTGAGCATGCTAATCCGTTTCACACCTTGATTGGGGAAGCTTCAGATGAACTAGTCAGCCTTTATGGTGAGCCTGACCGAGTTGAACCTTCTCAGTATGGGTATGAGTGGTTTGTTTGGAACCGTGATGATCTTTACTTGCAAGCAGGGATACAAGGGGGTTCGATTGTAACGATTTATACGAACCTACCAAATAATCAAACCGAGCCTTTCGAGATTGGTGAATCCTATGACCATTTAGCATCTACTTGGAATTTTGAAAGAGAAATTACGATAACGAACGATTATCAGTTTAACCTATCACCAAAGGAAATTCGAACCAACCCAATTATAGAAGTAGATGGGGTTTGGGTGCAACTTTATATTGACACCTTTGATCAAGAATTATCTTCGATTCGATATATTGATGGCGATACTGTGGTACTTCATCAACCTTATTCTCTTATTTATAAGGGAAGCCTCCCGGAAAAACCAACTCTTACAGAGAGTGAGTGGGAACAGGTTGAAAAGGGGATGGCTCGACAAGTGTTTGACTTAACGAACCACTTTCGTCAAAAGCACGGTCTTGATCCTCTTGATTGGGATGAAGATACATCTGCAGTGGCCTTTGGTCACAGTAAGGATATGCGGGATAACGCTTATTTCTCTCATCACTCACCAACACATGGGGACCTTGGAGAACGCTTAACCAATGGTGGCGTTCAATATCAAAGAGCAGCTGAAAATATTGCAGCCCGTTATGTAGACGCAGGTGCTGCAATGGAAGGTTGGTTGAATAGCGAAGGTCATAGAGTCAACTTGATGAATGAAGATCTCACTCACTTAGGCGTCGGCGTTCACCGAGACTTTTACACTCAAAATTTCATGACACCTTGGTAAAACGAAAAGCCCCTTACACGAAGACAAAGTGTATGGGGCTTCTTTTACGTTCCTAATTAAAGAAAGTGGATTATTCCTCTTAGTCAGTCAACCTTTTTATTTGCGTGAAATGCTATGTCCATTTGGATATGAGCAACTGAACGCTAAAAGCGACACTCCTGCGGCAGTGAGGAGCGTTTACCTCGTGAATGTGCAGCGAGTTGCTTCGACGCAGAACATTACGAAGCTTTACTTGCAGAGGAAGAAGCAGGGTGTTTCTACTGGCTCACCGGCACTGCTGCGGATAGGAAGAGATTGGCGTTAAGCGTAGCCTTAAACACTAAGGCAAAGGATATTTAATGTTAGGTGCTATGTCGTGCGTAGGTGGACGACAAGAGAGGCTGGTATGCATGGGGCGAGCTCGTCGCCACTTATACGAAAAAATAGGCTCACACTCATGTAGGCTGATTACTATTATGGTAATAAGGAAAAGGTTAGTTTAGGAGGTGAGTGCGTTGGGGAATTCGCTACATCCTGATATCCAAAGGTTCAAAGCGTTCGTAAAAGAAAATCCCTACGTACTAAGAGATGTGAAGTCAAAAGAAAAGACCCTCCAAGATTTATATGAGGAGTGGGCCTTATTTGGTGACGACGATCCGGTTTGGGATACGTACAAATCCGCTGGAGACTCGCCTGGTGAGCCGGTAGCGCACCAAGCATCACAACAAGAAGAGTCGTCTGATCAAGAGGAAACATCGAGTGCTGGGGCGACGGCTGCAAGTATATTAGCGATGATTAAGTCAATGAACATGAATGATCTGCAAAATCAGCTTGCTCAGTTTAATGGAGCACTTACGTCAATACAACAACTATTATCTACATTTAGATCGGACCAGGGGAATACAACGAACACGAACACTTCTTCGTCTCCTTTTTCGTACAAAGAAGATTAACAAGGGGGTAATGGTGTGAGGACAGAAGTAATCCAGCATATTCGTACCCAGCCGGAGTTGTGGAGATACTTAAGAATGCACCCCTCTTGGTATCGAAAGCTCTCAAGAAGTCCTGAGGCATTAGGGGAAATGGAGAAAGAGGCTAAAGTTTTTTATGGGAAAACCTTCCCTCAACGGATGGATCGTATTCAAAACAACGTAAATTTGGCCGCCATGCTGTTTGATATGGTTCGGCAAATGGGACAACAGTAAATAGTTATAGTGGGCCTCTTTTTGACGAAAAGAGGTCTTATCTTATTGCTTAGATTTGTATTAATATCGACATATTGTATAAACACTCGTAAAAACATAGACATTAAGACTGTAACGATATAAAGGATAGGATGAGTGGAATGAACCCAGATCGCCCTCTTTTAATACAAGGTGACCATTACATATACGTGGATACAACACACCCTGAATACAAGATTGTTTTACCTGTCGTTCAAGAAGTGTCCGACTTGGTCAAAACTCCATCTTCTATTCATATTTATAAAATAAGTTCACATTCCATATGGTATGCATGTGAACAAGGGATTGAATTTCAAGAAGCCTCTCGCTTTTTTCATACCTTTTCAAAACTACAGCCACCATCTACTCTTATGGATTGGATGAAGTCACAGTTTGAACGCTATGACATTTTAAAAATTGTACTGGATAGTCGGAACAGAATGAAACTCGTATCGTCTAAAAAAGGATTGTTGCTTTCTTTACTGCCGGATGGGGGAGATTGCCTCACTGACGGTGAAAATGAATACATGGTTTTCGATCCATCCTATAGAGGCAGGCTAAAAAAAAGGTTAATGAATGAGGGCTACCCCGTAAAAGATTTTGGAGGGTATGAGCAAGGGGCTGGGATCGATATTTCTAAAAAAGAAGGGATTCGATTAAGACCTTATCAAAAAGAAGCGTGTGACGCATTCATGAAACGAAGTAGCCTTGATGGGGGAGCGGGTGTGGTGATCTTACCTTGCGGATCGGGAAAAACGATGGTAGGGATCGAATTACTTACTCGCCTTCGTCAAGAGACCCTCATTGTAACGCCTAATGACACGTCCCTGCGTCAGTGGTTTAGAGAAGTAAAACAGCATACGTCTGTCAGTGATGAAGAGATAAGCATGTATGACTCTTCAAAAAAAGAGCTGTCACCGATTACAATTACGACATATCAAATGTTGACACATAAACGTTCAAAGTCAGGAGAATTTTCTCACTTAAAAACCTTTCGTGAGCGGCAGTGGGGATTGGTTATTTATGATGAAGTTCATCTTCTTCCAGCACCTCTGTTTCGCTTTGCAGCTGAGTTGCAAAGTACTAGAAGACTAGGTCTCACGGCCACTTGTGTAAGAGAAGATGGACGAGAAGGAGATATCTTTAGTCTTATCGGGCCAAAGCGATATGAAGCTGGTATTAAGATGCTTGAAGAAAATCAGTGGATCGCTTCGCCCACATGTAAAGAGATTAGAGTTCCATTTTGTGATGTCGATGCCAAGAAGTATTGGCTCCTATCAAAAAAAGAGCAATTTCGCCATGCAAGTGAAAACAAGGAAAAGCTAAACGTGTTGGACCACATATTAAAAAAACATTCTAGAAACAAAGTTCTTATTATTGGAAGCTACCTCGATCAGCTTGAAATGGTAAAGGCACACACTGGATTCCCTCTTGTAACAGGTAAAACACCTAAGGAGGAAAGGGAGAGGATCTTTCAAAACTTCAGGCAATCAAAGATCCGGGTTCTCATTTTAAGTAAAGTTGCCAACTTGGCATTGGACTTGCCGGATGCAGAAGTGGGTATTCAGTTATCAGGAGCCTTTGGATCTCGACAAGAAGAAGCTCAGAGGATTGGACGCCTTCTTAGAAAATCTGAAAAGAGTGATGATGTTACGTTTTATACACTTGTGACACCTGGAACAAAAGAAGAAGAAAGAGCAAGTAACCGCCAACTGTTTATGATTGAACAAGGGTACGAATACAAAACAGAGGAGTGGGGGTAATGAAATTGTCTGCCATATTGGAAGGTACTGATCAAAGCATTATTCAGGCCATAGACAATAAAAGAAGAATGTTGAATTTGTCGTCAATTTTGAATGCTGATGCAAGGGAAACCTTAAATGTGAAAAACTCTCTTACTTCAAGAGAGAAAAAAATGTTGGACTATTTATTATGCGCTAGTCCAAAAGGGTATGAGTCTTCGGTTAGAAGATCATATTTGGATGAACTCGCGTGTCTCGCTTTATGTGAACGGGGAATTGCATTTTCGATTACATACGATAACCAACACGAATATGTTATTCCAAGAGAGTGGAAGCAGGTGTTTTTAGGTCCTGATGAGTGTAGTAATGAGCAAGGTAGTGGGCTGTTTTTTTGGCAATCTCTACTCACCATCCACCATCTGCATCGTAGAGGGGGCGTGCGAGTTAAACGAAATGACCATATGCTTTACAAGTGGGTTATTAAAGCATTAAAAAATCTTCGTTGTATTGAGTCGGACAAGTGGGTGTATGAGCGTTTTCATGCATATTTACAAAAGCGGTTTGACGATGTCTTAGAAGAAGTCGCCCGGTTGGCCTTGGGTGAAAAGGTAAAAGACTGTTCAGCATTTATTCACGGTGCTGTTGTGACAGGTGACTTTCCAGAGGAACTTATTGAAGCGGGGATCGTTGTTTCTAGCAAAGAAGGTTGGGTCTTTGGAGCAAATTTAAACAATATCGCCAGCGATGGAATGAACGTTATGATGGACCTTGGGAATTACGAAATAATTGTGCCTCAAACCGTGTCCCCTCCAATCATATGGGAACTTTTGGAATGGGGGAGAGCGGAAGAGAATAAAGAGGCCTTTATTACAGGAGTTGCTCACGTGACGTTCACAAAAGAAACAGTCAAAGAAGCAGAACTTCTTCATTCAGACATGGATGCCTTTCTAAAACGGTTTAAAGATACTTTTCTAGATGGAGATCGCTATGCTAAACAATTTTCTCGCTGGATAGGTAATCGTGAACCAATTAGTCGTGGTGGAGCGTACGAACGGTTTGACATAATGGAGGAGGAAATGTTGGAACCTTCTTTAACCTTGCTTCAAGAAAACCAAATTGACTACATCCACTCCGCCACTTCCATTCTTGTGTCTCAACAAAACGTCGATGCTACACTAAAGGTGTTCAGAAAAGCAGGGATGATTCCTGACCTGTTAAGTGCGCAGGACCATAAAAAAACTCTTTCCACTAATAATGAGACTTGGAAGACAGTACCTTTTAATCAAATTGATCATCCGTACTGTGAAGAAATTACACGTTTACCACGGCAATGGTTCTCTTTGTTGTCTTATGATGATACGACTTTACTAAGGATGATCAGACAAGCGAATGTCATGAACATCCCTTTAAAGGTAGAGTTGCAAGAGAGGACAGAAAAAGTAATCGAGGTTGCCTCTATTCACGTTAAAGGTGAAACTTACCCTTATCTAAAAACCTTGGAAGGTGCCATAATCCAATTGGATCATGTTATGAAGATCGCATTAATCAATCCGGTCGACTTAAGAATGGAAAGAGGTGCACAATGATTATTCGTTTCGGTTATGTGGCTATGAGCATGACGTTATCAAATGCATCTCCTTCACATACAATGACAGCCACACAGTTTGCCAAACTCGACAATGAAGCAGCGGCATTACGAAAACTTGAGCGGATTGCTGTGAAAAATATCGAAAGCTGTATCCGTTTAATCAAACACAATACAGCTCATGACATTACGTTTTTTCGCCTTTCTTCTAGGCTGGTCCCTCTCGTCGGTCATCCATTAACAAAAGAATGGAAGTGGGACCAAGCCATTCGCCCTGCTTTAACCGATTTAGGAGAAATCATTAAGGATCATAACGTTAGAGTAGGGTTTCATCCTGACCACTTTACTGTTTTAAATTCTAAAGATGATGATGTATTTAAACGTTCTTTGCAGGTACTGTTGTATCACTATAAACTTTTAAAAGGGATGAATCAAAACCCAAGGCACCGATGTGTTCTTCATATTGGTGGTAAGAAGAACGGGGTGGAGGATGGACTTGAAACGTTTATTGACAGGTTTCAAGATATTCCGTTGAGTCTTAGCGACATGTTAATCCTTGAAAATGACGATACGATTTACACTGTTGAGCATGCCCTTTATTTAGGGGAAAAGCTAAGCATACCCGTTGTATTTGATCTGCACCACCATGATGTTCATGGGCAGATGCCTATTGGTTCGTTTTGGGATCGAGTGGTACAATCGTGGTCTGACAGCGCGTTGCCAGTAAAAATGCACATATCTAGCCCTAAAGAGCATGAACTCGATAAGAGTCATGCAGACTACATCAACCCCAATCGTCTTCTTACGTTTTTAAACGAAATAAAAGGGAGTGTAGAACAACTCGATATCATGATTGAAGCAAAACAAAAAGACGAAGCGTTGTTCAAGCTTATGAACGATTTGAGGGACAAGGATGGAGTAAAAATGTTATCTCAATCGAGTATTGAAATCTGACCTCCAAAACATGCTATAATAGTTGTGGAGGTGTTTTATATGATTACTACTGCAACCAGTTCAGAAGTCCTCCATTCAGCTTATGATCTCGGTGATTTTGTTACGTCATCAGACGTTTATATTGACTATATTGATGCCAAAAAAAAGATGGATTCAGATAAAGATGCTCAGCGTCTCGTGCGGGAGTTCCTCGTTTTAAAGGAACAGTACGATGAAGTTCAACGATTTGGCAAGTATCACCCAGACTATAAACGTGTAACAAAAGAAGTGCGGGAAGCAAAGCGTGTGGTGGACTTACACGAGTCCGTTGCTGAATATAAAAAAGCGGAGAAAGCGTTAGAAGAGCTTCTCCGAGATGTAAGTCTCATTATTGCCGACACGGTCTCTAAAAGTGTCAAAGTCCCAACAGGCAACCCATTCTTTGATCAAGGGGGATGTAGTGGAGGATGCGGTTCCGGAGGGAGCTGCGGCTGTTCCTAACAAAGGGGCAGCCTCTTGCCACCTCTTGTAATGAGTGCTAAACTTACGTTAACACATAAAGGAAAAGGGGACGAGGAGCGAAGTGATCGGAAATCGCGTTGGACTAGCTGTATGGATTCAGTCGCTTAAGCACGTGAAACAGCTTCGGCGGTTTGGAAATATTCATTACGTCTCAAGAAAAATGAAATATGTCGTGCTCTATTGCGATGGGGAAAAAGTAGAACAGACGATGGAAAAACTCGAATCCTACCATTTTGTAAAACGTGTTTCCATGTCCATGCGCCCCTGGCTCAATACAGAGTTTCAAAATTCTAAGCCTGATAAAGCCAAAGAGTACGATTATAAAATGGGTTTATAAACCTTCGCCTCTGTGGCGAAGGTTTTTCTGTAACTGTAACTGATTTTTTTCTTAATCAAACCAGTGGCCATAACGTGGTTTGATCACTCCAAAAGTAATACAAAAGACTTGAGAGATGGGGAGATCTCTTTTGCTCATGTAGTTTTCATAATGAATTTAAAAAATCCCGCAGAAGAACCCTTCTGCGGGTGCCTTATTGTAAACGTTCGACCTACGAAGTCTTACGATTTACAAAGGCTATGGGAGAGGAGAAACCGGAGGAAGAACTTATGGGGAAACGTAAGTCTTCTCCGCGGTTGTCAGCAACATTGGTATCATGTTGCTATCCTTATTATGGTCAAGTACCCAATGTTTATACCCCAGATAGATAATAGGGTGGAAATTTTTGCTTCAATCCGATAATATGCTACGATTATGAGAAGAGCAATAAAGCCTTCTATCTAAGCCATTAAAATGATCTTAAAATCTACACGCCAAGTAGTAGCATTGGCTTAATTTTTCCCTACATAATACGAAATAATAGTAAAAGGAGAAGGACAATGAGAGTTATAAGTGGTGAACATAAAGGTGTGACATTAAAAGCAGTACCAGGTGATTCTACAAGACCGACAACAGATAAAGTAAAAGAATCCATTTTTAACATGATTGGTCCCTATTTTCACGGAGGTCGCGTGCTGGATTTATATGGTGGTGCGGGAGGCCTCGGTATAGAGACCCTTAGCAGAGGGGCAGATCATGCTGTTTTCGTAGACAAGAACTTTAAAGCGATTCAAACGATCCGCTCAAATATTCAAGCATGTGGCCTAAGTCAAAAGGCGGAAGTATATAAAAACGATGCCAAAAGAGCTCTTCAAGCGTTGGTTAAACGAGAAAAGCAATTCTCATATATTTTTCTTGATCCACCTTATGCAAAACAGCAACTCCCTTTGGAATTAGCGTTTATATCAGAAAACCATTTACTTGAAAGTAGCGGAACAATTGTAGTTGAACATGATGTAAGGGTTAGCTTGGATAACCAATATGGAACGCTTTTAAAAGTCCGAGAAGAAAAATACGGTGATACGATGATCGCCATTTACCAGCATGAAGAAAGGGTGATTTAAGTGAGTAAAATTGCAATTTGTCCAGGCAGCTTCGACCCTATTACAGTAGGTCATTTGGATATTGTCACTAGAGGAGCAAAAGTTTTTGATAAAGTGATCATCGCGGTTCTTAATAATCGAAGTAAACAGCCACTTTTTTCAGTTGAAGAAAGAGTTCATTTGATAAAGGAAACGACGTCACATTTATCAAATGTTGGAGTGGATAGCTTTGATGGATTGCTCATTGAATATGCTAGACAAAAAAAAGCAAGTGCGATCATTAAAGGTCTGCGTGCTGTTTCAGATTTTGAATACGAACTTCAGATGGCTTCTATAAACCGTAAGCTGGATGAAGAAATTGAGACGTTCTTTATGATGACAAACCATCATTATTCTTATTTAAGCTCAAGCATTGTAAAGGAGCTTGCGAAATACGATGCTGACGTGAGTGATCTTGTACCACAGAATGTACAAAGAGCTCTTCAAGAAAAGCACGGACGTATATAAATATTGCTCTGACACTAAGTTAAACAGGTTAGGAAAGAATCGTTCCTTTCCTTTAAACTTACTTACAGGACCAAAGGGGTCGGATATACCGTTCCACATAGTATATTCAAATCATTTTTTGATCTTGTTTTATAGCTACCAGAACAATAAAAAGGATTAAGGTACAAGCCGTTATCGTACCACCGAATTGAGTGAGCCACTCATACAGAGATGCGAAAAGAAGATAAACAGGTTCATAATATCCGGGAGCAAAGACTTCTGTCGCATTTTTTTTGATACTTTGCATGTATAGTGGTTCAAATAAAATGACAGCTAAAATCGCAGCCAAGACGCCATGAATGAGTCGAGCAAAGAAAAAAGGCTTAAACCTTATATCTGTCTCGGCTAATATACTGGCTACTTGTGCCTGTACACTAAACCCGTTAAAGCCTAGTATAAAACTTGTGATAATCATTTGATGATATAGACTTGTGCCGGCTGAGACGCTAGCCATTTGGCTTCCAATTGTAATTTCGAATAATCCTGAGATCAAAGCTGGGCTTAATTCATTTGGAATATTCATAAGAGTCAGCAGAACAGTAACGCCGATTGCAAAAACATCAGATAAATGTATAACCGTTAGTAAGCGATTTAATACTGAAAAAAGAATAATAAATCCGCCAATCATTAGCAAGGTGGTCACAGCAGAGTGGACGGCATCCCCCATCATTTTCCCTAATGGGCGGGTGTCTTTTAACCGCTCGTGATGCATCATGCTAAATGCTTCTTTAATGGAAAAGGGTCTAGTTGATACCAGTTCTTCATTTTTCCCGTAAAACCTCATGGCAAGACCAACGAGGAGGTTCCCTCCGTAATGACAAACC
The DNA here is from genome assembly GCF_000429705.1 of Alteribacter aurantiacus DSM 18675. GTDB lineage: Bacteria > Bacillota > Bacilli > Bacillales > Salisediminibacteriaceae > Alteribacter > Alteribacter aurantiacus. Next base: position 1,380,164 of record NZ_KE386941.1, on the reverse strand, counting down.
GCCAAAAAAAAGCCTAAAGCAGGGTTGTGAAAAAAACCTACAGCAATGGCGCCAAATATAAAAATAGGATTAGATGCATTTGTGAACGAAACTAAGCGCTCAGCCTGAATCCGTGATATCTTCTTATCTTTCCTCAATCTGGCTGTAAGTCTGGCGCCGGCAGGGAACCCAGAAGCCATCCCCATTGCCCATACAAACCCTCCGACTCCAGGCACACGGAAAAGAGGACGCATGATCGGTTCGAAAAGAGCGCCGATAAAAGTGACTACGCCAAAAGCAATCAAGAATTCACTCATTATAAAAAACGGGAGAAGTGAAGGAAAGACAACTTCCCACCACATGTTCAGACCACGAATAGAGGCTTCATAGGCATCTTTTGGGAACAATATAAAGGTAATGGCTAAAAAAGTCGCCGTACCTCCAAATAAGATTGTTTTTACAGATGAGGCAGTCAAGCTGTTTGGCCTCCTCTCAGGCAGAATCATCATAAACTTGTCCTCTGTTCAATATACGTTTACTAAGGATGTTTAGACCTGAAATGAAGGTGGACCTAGCGAGTAATAGTCGTTTTTTAGGGAATAGTCTTGCAGGTAAGAAGATTCATTCCAGACACTACATCACTTACTGCCTTTGTTACTACTTCTGTAAAGATCGCAGGGAGCCATGTACTCAACCGCTTTTCGGTTAGAGAAATACCTGCAAGTATGACCAAAACAGTCTTGAAATTTGATGGACGGAATAGGGGGATAAACATGAACCCGAAAATAGGATTGGCCCTCGGATCGGGCGGGTCAAGAGGATTTGCCCATATTGGAGTATTAAAAGTGTTAAAAAGAGAAGGAATCTCTATCGATTACATTGCGGGAAGTAGCATGGGAGCGCTCGTTGGATCATTGTTTAGTGCAGGACACAGTCCAGAAATGATTGAAAAGATGGCCCTTCAGTTCAGAAGGAAATATTTTTTGGATTTTACCGTACCTAAGATGGGGTTTATTAAAGGTGAAAAAGCAAAGAGCATTATCCGAATGCTTGTAAAACAAAAAAAGATTGAAGAACTGTCTCCTAAAATGGCTATTGTAGCCACTGACTTAAAAAAAGGAGAGAAGGTTGTCTTTAAAGATGGAGACGTCACTCAAGCGGTTCGTGCCAGTATCGCTATACCCGGAATCCTCGTTCCTGAGAGGATAGATGGGCGTTTATTCGTGGATGGCGGTGTGATTGATCGTGTTCCTGTAAGCGTGGTGAAAGAGATGGGAGCCGACATGATCATTGCCGTCGATGTCTCATATTTTAATACGGAGCCCGATATCACTTCCATTTACGATGTGATCATCCAAAGTATGGACATCATGGAAAAAGAAATGGTACGATATCGGGAAATAGACTCCGATTTAATGATCAGACCGATTTTTAAACATATCAATGCCACTCAATTTACAGAAGTTGAAGAGATTATTCTTCAAGGTGAAAAAGAGATGGAAAAGCACTTGGATTTGTTAAAAGAAAGAGTAGCTGCATGGAAGGAGAAGCATCATGAGAGAGAAGAAGGAGAAAACGATTAAAGGATCTGTTTTTCGTTGGACTGTATTTATCTTAGTGCTTTTATTTGTGAACTTTTACCATCTTCCTTATTACTTTAGCATTCCCGGAGAGGCGAAAGTGCTCAGTGAAGTTATTGAAGTAGAAGATGGGTATGAATATGAAGGAACATTGAGCTTAACTACGGTAAGGATGGGTCGAGCCAATACCATTAATTATGTATGGTCTCTTTTATCTAACGAAAGAGAGCTTATTGCAGAAGACCTCATTAGGCCGGAAGGTGAATCGGATGAAGATTATCACCATCGACAACTCATGATGATGTCCAGCTCTCAAGATGTAGCCGTACTTATCGCTTATAACGCTGCAGGTAAAGAAGCTTATTTTGATAATTACGGCGTTCTAGTAACGAGTTTTGTAGAAGGTATGGATGCGGAAGAAAAGCTTGAAATAGGTGACCGGATCATTGAAGTGAATGGAAAGGAAACCTTAAAAGCGGAAGACCTTCTAGAAGAGCTCGGAGATTCTGGTGTTGGTGATGAAGTGGATCTTGTAGTTGAAAGGGAAGATGAAACGCTTCACGTAACCGTAAGCATCGAGCCATTCCCCGAAGAGCTTGACCCAACTGGAGAGCGTGGAGGGATTGGAATTGCTCACCCCGTGACGGATAGAGAGCTTGTGAGAAACCCTGATGTCTTTATTGACACTGCTCAAATCGGAGGGCCTTCTGCAGGATTAATGTTTGCCCTAGAGATTTATAATCAACTAATTGAAGAAGACATTACAAAAGGGCATGAAATTGCCGGAACGGGTTCATTAAATGAAGAAGGTCAAGTAGGAAGAATAGGTGGAGTCAAACAAAAAGTAATTGCCGCTGATAAAGCAGGGGCTAAAATCTTTTTTGCTCCGAATGAGGAAGGGATAGAAGGCTCGAATTATTCTATCGCTTTAGAAACGGCCCAGTCTATCGGTACGGACATGGAAGTCGTAGGTGTGGATACTTTTGAAGAAGCACTTGAATATTTGGAACAAAAGCTCGGATAAATAAAGAAGCCACTGGGAAAGTTTGAACTTTACTATTTTCAATGCCTTTGAAGCCATGAGCGTAAAGGTTGCTTGTCCTAATACGAGTGGGTTTCTCGTATCAGGGGCGCAACCGACTGGAGACAATGCCATTTAAATAAAGCCACAGATAAAATGAAGGAGCCTCTCTATACAGAGGCTCCTTCATTATGTTTCTTCAGGATGACCGGTTTCTCCTTATACTCTTTTGTAACAGATCCTGTACCCCTTTGGACAAGGGGCATATGATGAATGGTTGCGGCTAGTATGTCTTTTTGAAGAGATGGGATCTTTGTGCCTTTACTTGCATTAGAGATAAGTGGGATGTCGAGTTTCTTTTTGATGCGACTTAAGTAGGTTTGTCCTAAGCTGCTCATTCCAAGAATGCGAATGTAGTCGGGAGATAAAGGATGAACCCACTCATTTGCTTCGTCTTTCGTCGTGTTTAATAGCATATGAACCATGGCGCGTTGGAGGCGCGTTCGAGTATACCTTTTTGTTTTCATAAAGGAGAGGAAGGTTTCAAAGTCTGTTTCTTTCATAACCGCTTTTTTAAAACGGTGCTCAAGCCCTTCTGATACTTCATATTTCTCCTTTAGTTCGTTGGTGGATTGAGTGATTATTTGGTGTTGCAGGTTTGGGAAGTAGTTCGACCATTGATGAATCATTCCATAAGTTTTTAGGTAGCTCTGTAATACGTCATATGTTGTATCCGGTACAAAAGGCCGGACGTCTTCAAGTGTCCCGTTGGGTGACGATAGGATGTTTCGTATGGAAGTTGCGCTCGCAATTGCCTGATCCGTTGGGACGGGATCGTGGTAACCGGCTTTTTCACGAGTAATCGTATAAGGGATGATTTGGCTGTCCAATTCATCCAAAGCTTCGCAGTATTGGATCCCTAATATGTTATTGGGGGCGGTGAGGTCTACTCCTGTGAACGAAGCTGGTTTCAATTTTTCATACGCTGCACTAGATGCGCGTGGATAACTAAACCCTTTTTCCAAGAAGGGCTTTATCGCTTTGTCATGGGATGCTTTGTATTCTTTCATAAACGCAATGGTTTCTTGAAACGCGTCAATATTTCCGTTTTCACTACCGAATGCAATGGTATCTACACCGAGTTTGTCCAAAATTCCGACTGCCCCTCTTGCAAAAAGAGTGGCGTGTTGAACAGCGTATAAATACGGTAATTCAACCACAAGGTCACACCCACCCAGGAGGGCCATCTTCGTACGAGCCCATTTGTCCACAAGAGCAGGCTCACCTCGTTGAAGGAAGGATCCGCTCATGACCGCAACTACGACATCGGCTTTAGTCACTTTTTTCGACTCTGTTAAGTGGTAAAGATGTCCGTTGTGAAAGGGATTATATTCGACAATAAGTCCAACTGATCTCATGATCATGCTCTCCTTTTTGTTAGCTTTTTAAAATGAATGCTTCCTATAGTTCGTTACTCATCTCTCTAATTACAAGCATAAGCAAAATAGGTGCAAGTTTAAACTGTTTTTTTCGTGGAAAAGTAGAATTAGGTGGTATTCCATGTAAACGGGAGTTGTTTGTAGTCGTGAGGATTATACAGGTATGGCAATAGAGGTGATGTTATGCAAACCAGGTTTAAACAAAACGCTCTTTTAAAATGATCCTATTCAAAGAGATTTGGTCAATAATAGTAATAGTGCCGTACCCTTTTGTTATGCGTAGCTGAACGCTAGTAGCGACACTCCTGCGGCAAAGACGAGCTCTCTGCGAGTTGCTTCTATACAGAAGGCTACAAAGACTTACAGAGGAAGAAGCAGGGTGTCTCTACTTGCTCGCTGGCAACGCCGCAGAAAGAGAGCGGGTGGCGTGAAGCAAAGCCTTATAAATGGGTACGAGTGGATAATCGAAAAATTGAATAAAAAAAGGATGGATAAGATTTCTTTTTCAAAAAATGTTTGCTATGATTAGGTTTCGTGAATGATAAAAAAGAGTTGTGTTGTAAAGAAGTTACCTTGACAAACGGTTTTGACAAGGATATAATAACATTTGTTGTCTTGAGGTGAAAAAGAATGAAATGGTCGGTTCAACAGTTGTTATCCTATAAGAAAAAAGGATTACACATCGACGAATCGGTTGATGTTTCAGATGTGAAATTAACAGATCGTGAAATCAGGGAAATCACCCCTGTTCACGTAAAAGGCGAAGCCGTCTTTTCCCAAGATTCTGTAACGTTTCGGTTACAGATCAAAGGGTCTATGACACTTCCGTGTGCTAGAACGTTAAATGATGTAGAATATCCTTTCTCCATCGAAGCCAACGAGATTTTCAAGTTGGATGAATGGGCCACCTTCGAAGAGGAAGATGACGTTCATGAAGTAAAAGATAACACGGTAGATTTATTGCCTTACGTTAGAGAACGTATTTTATTGGAAAAACCGATGCAAGTCTTTAGTGATGCCAAGGAAGGTCCTGCTCCTGTTGAAGGGAAGGATTGGGAAATGGTCACTCCTGAAGAACAGGAAAAAAAGGTCGATCCAAGGCTTAAAGAGTTGGAAAAGTTTTTCGACAAGTAACAAAAGTAAAATTGAACGAATATTCAAGGAGGTGTCATTCATGGCAGTACCTTTTCGCAGAACAAGTAAAACGCGTAAAAACAAGCGTCGTACGCACATCAAATTGAGCGTACCTGGCATGGTAAATTGTCCGGAGTGTGGTGAAGCAAAGCTTTCTCACCGAGTGTGTAAAGCTTGCGGATCTTACAAAGGAAAAGACGTTGTAAACAAATAATGGTCGTTATTGACGCAGGGAGGATGCCATTTCCTCCCTGTCTTTTTTTTGTTTTCAGAAACATTTTTAATGATGGTTGATGTTGATTTATCGATCGACTTGAGTGAATTGTTCATCGTCATTGGGATTTAACGATCGACTTGAGCGGTGATCTTTTCTTTACAAAGGTAATGTCATGCGTAGTAAGATAATAATAGAAAAAACAGGGTGGGGGAAGGATAGCAAGGATGTAGTGAAGCGTGCTTTCTCATGTTTCAGTTATGGTCCGCCCTCTAGGCTAACTCTATTGGAACCATCCCGATATAGATAAACGAAAACTTGAAGGGAGTTGACTGTGATGGGAAACATCATTTTTACATATGAAGATAGAGGATTCGCAAAGATTACGCTAAATAGACCAGAAGTTAAAAATGCCGTGGATCTCGATGTGGTGAATCAACTGAACGATATTCTTGACCAATTGGAAAAGAAGGAGGATATAAAGTATGTCGTGTTTACTGGTGCCGGTGACGCTTTTTGCTCAGGTGGCGACCTCAACAAGTTCCATACGTTAAGAACGAAAAAAGAGGCTCTAGGTATGCTGGTTCCGGTAAGTCGTATTTTAAAACGAATTCGATCCCTTCCTATGCTTACGATTGCATTTATTAATGGTCATGCGGTGGGAGGAGGCTGTGAACTCGCTGCAGCCTGTGATTTCCGAGTGACAGTACCTCAAGCCAAAACAGGCTTTGTACAAGGGCGCTTGCAAATTACAACCGGTTGGGGAGGAGCGACTTTACTGAGAGAGAAAGTTCCGTACATGAGTGCCTTAACGATGCTAACGACAGCACGCCTTTTTAGTGCAAAGGAAAGTTTGGCACTTGGTTGGATACAACACATTGTTAAAAACGAAGATGAGTTTTTGGAATGGTGCAAACAATGGGACGCGATCTCCCCTGGTGTGTTACGAGCTTATAAACAAGCTCTTTCTCCAAAAGAAAAAAATGATTCCATCGTTATTCAAATTGAAAATGAAGTGGATGCTTGTGCTGAGTTATGGGCTAAAGACGAACACCATGAAGCTGTAGAGCGCTTTCTATCAAATAAGTAAGATCTAAGGAATGTCCTATCATTCCTCTAGTACGATCTTCAAGTCTTTTGTATACTCGTCCTTAAACCGTTCATACTTAAAATAAGAGAAACCAGTCTATCTTTTCTATTAAGTGCATATAGTTAAGGTGAACGAATGAGAAGTGTGAAGGAGGGGTGTACGATTGGTTCGTCAGGATGCTTGGAATAGTGATGAAGACTTGACATTGGCAGAAGTAGTCTTAAGACACATTCGGGAAGGCAGCACCCAGCTTGCAGCTTTTGAGGAAGTTGGCCAAAAGCTTTCACGAACGCCTGCAGCCTGTGGGTTTCGGTGGAATTCTGCTATCCGAAAAAAATACGATACTGCCATTCAGTTGGCCAAAAAGCAACGTAAATCAATGAAAGTAAACAACCGTGAAGATTTGAAAAGTCCGATTGCAGAAACACCAAATGGCGGTGGATCGGGATCGAAAAACGTGGTAGAGGCGTTTGATGAAGTAATTACTTTTTTACACGAACAAAAGAAGTATTTACAGTCCTATGATGGAGTGGTGGATCCTGAAGAGATACAAGGAGCAATCGAAGCTCTTAAGCAAGAAAATCAAGCTTTAGTTGAAGAGTTGGCTAAAGTAAAAGATGATTATGAACTAATAAAAAATGATTACCAACTAATGATTAATGTCGTGGAGCGGGCAGCGAAAAGAAATAAGACAACAGCCTCTTCTCCAACGTAAACGAAAGAAAGCACAGACTGGATTAATGTCAGTCTGTGCTTTCTTTCGTAGCTTAGAAATTGTATTCTAGGATCACAAGGCTTCACCACTCATTGCTCTAGCTTCGGTATCAATGAGACCAGAAAAACAAATACTGATAGCCCACTCAAACCCAATAAGCTTTTGTTCATTAAGCGCTTTCAATTCAATCCATACATGAGCCCTTACTCAGGCTTTTGTTCTTTTACCCCTTTTGGAAACCAAACGTAAGGATTTTCGCCTCGATCACGCTGTGTATCATAGGTGAGGGGTTCAAAGCCCATCTTCTCCCAAAAGCTGTCTGAACGCTGGCGTGCATTTGTTTTGACTGGCAGACCAAGGGACTTCGCATAATCGACTAATTGTTTACCGAACCCTCGACCTTTATAGTGTTCCAATACTTCAAGCTTCCACAGTTCATAGTAGTCCTGTGCAGGTTCGAAATAGCGGTCATACTTAGCACCTACTTTATACAAGCTCATTCTTGCAACAAGCTTATCTCCGTAGTAAACCCCATAAAAAGGTGATTCACTATCGTTGTCAATCATGTTACCTTGAAGATCTTCTTTCATAGACAACTCCTGCAAGCCGTACTCGCGGAAGTTTTCAAATTCTTCTAATGTCTTAAAGTTTATACGTAAGCGCTTAACTTCATGGATATCAACCATAGCTGTCCCTCCAACATATCGATTAATTATATTTTACTATAACATCGGCTGAATTATCTATATATTTTCATAATTTAAATAAAATCTTTCAGCTAAGCCTCTTTTATAGAAGCTGGAGACTACTTGCTGGTTGCGCATGAGTATAAAAGACAAGTGGTTATATAAAAAAGGGATAGGAGAACGCTGTAAAAGGAAAAAACGTACATCAATGGTATTTATGTTAAAATAAGTAGCGTAAAAGTCCTGGTTTGGAGGTTGTGAGTGTGAAAATAGCAGTTATTGGAGGCGGTTCGGTAGGGATGCTCATTGCTTCCTATTGCGCGATTGGAAAATTAGATACGACTGTGTATACAAAAAGCAAAGATCAAGCTAATCGTATAAACGAAAAAGGGATCACTTTACATAAAAGCAATCAAAACATGGTAATAAAAGAGAAGCTTCAAGCTAAGTCAATAGAAGAGTGGGGACATCCAGCTTATAAAATCATTGTCATTGCAGTAAAACAGACGCAATTGGACGATGTCCTACAAGTTTTAAAGAAAAGTGGGTTGTCTGGGAGCTCCATCATATTTGCTATGAATGGCATGGGACACATGGAAAAAGCTAACCGTGATCTCTCGGCATGCAGTCTTTATCCAAGTGTCATAACTCATGGAGCCATGCGAAGCAATACGGGTGTAGAGGTCAAACATACAGGTGTAGGGATGTGGGTAATCGGACCATGGACAAGCTTTCAAAAAAAACCTGAACGTTTCATTGAAAAAATGGTGAAAGGAGGGTTTTTGACTACGTATGAAGAAAATATTCAAACATTGCAAATGGAAAAGCTTGTAGTCAACGGTGTCATTAACCCACTCACAGCTATGTACAATGTGAAAAATGGAGCACTACTAGAAATTGATGAATACTACCATAACGCACAGCTTGTGTTTGATGAAATTAAATCTGTCATTGATATTCCTGTGTATTGGGAGGTCGTTGAGCAAGTTCTATTAAATACGTATGAAAACCATTCGTCTATGCTACAAGACATAAAAAATGAACGTAAAACAGAAGCGGAGTCCATTACTGGCTACTTATTGACGCTAGGAGAGAAAAAGGAGTTGCCTATGCCACTGGTAGCTTTTCTCCATCAATCAATTAAAGGGATGGAAAGGAGGTGGAGAGAATGTTTGGAAACGTAGTAGCTGGTGTTATTGCCACTTTGATCACAGCTCCAATAATCAGTATGTATTTGGTTTATCTCGTAAGTGTGAAGCTTACGAGGAACAAAGTGTTTGCGTTAAAAGTGGCTGTTGATGTAAGTTTAATCTTTTTTATGTTATCGGTTCATTTCTTTATTCTTGAGATTTGGGGTATTTCTTTAATAGGCTACGTCTTGGCATTGCTTTTACTAACAGCGATTGGTTTTACAATCGTTCATTGGAAGATGTACGAGGATGTTGAATTTGTTCGAATCATGAAGGGTGTATGGCGTTTTCAATTTGTTTTGTTTTTCGTTCTCCACTTTGTGCTTATGTTTGTTGGCTTTGTAACCCTAATGTACGCATAAAAAGCGAATACAATCTCGAGCCGCATTCTTTGGTGATCATTTATAACTTTGCTATAATAAAAGCCATATCTTTGAAATGTTCAATGAAGGCGAGAGGTTGTTACATATGCATATGCAATACGAAGATGTTTCGGGGTTGAACCCTTTTTTAGATAAATACATAACGTTACAAGAAACCCTCATGTCTTTTTATGATTATGGATATGGGGAAGAAAGCCTAAAGAAGCGCCTCGGTGAATTATCAGAACGCTCCTTTAATCGTCAAGCGTTGAGAGACGTGCTTTTTTCTTTTAATTATGAAATGGGCGCTTCCAATGCTACAAAGATGCAAATTAAAAAACTGAGCGACCCTAGGTCCGTTATGATTGTGGGAGGGCAACAGGCTGGTTTATTTACCGGACCTTTGTACACTGTTCATAAAATTATCTCGATATTAGCACATGCCAATCAATCAGAAAAAGATCTTGGGGTTCCTGTTGTTCCGGTGTTTTGGATAGCAGGGGAAGACCATGATATAGATGAAATAAATCATTTCTTTGTCCACCATAAACATGACTTAAAGCGTTTTGCGATGAGAGAAAGAAATGATGTGAAAATACCGGCATCTCATCGTTCCATTGATAAAAACCAGGCGAAATCCCTTCTTAAAGAGGCGATTCTTCACTTGGAAGAAACGGCGGAAACGAAGAGGATTTATCTTGACTGGTCGGAGCTGATTGACCAATCGGACAGTTACGTTACATTATTTGCTAAAGTTATTCATAAATTATTTGCAGGCACTGGCATCGTCTTATTGGATGCCCATCATGAAGCGATCAGACAAATGGAACAGCCTTTTTTTCATGAACTCATTGATAAAAACGAGATTGTAAGAGAGGCCTTTATAGAGAAAGCGTTACAATTTAAGGAGTCGGGTTTTGGTGAACCGGTTACGATTGATCGAGATTTGACTCACCTCTTTCTTCACGTACAAGGAGAAAGAACCCTCCTTTATTATGACCGTGAAAATCAACTATTCACCGACAAAGAACATTCTCGATCTTGGTCGAAAAAAGAAATGCTTCGCATCGCAAAAGAAACACCGTCTGATTTGAGTAATAATGTAGTTACTAGACCACTCATGCAAGAATGGTTATTGCCAGTTCTTGGTTTTGTTGGCGGAGCTGGTGAAATCAAGTACTGGGGAACGTTAAAAGAGGTGTTTCATCAATTTGGTTTTCGTATGCCACCTCTACTTCCTAGAATGCAGTTTACCTTAGTTGACCGTGGAGCTCACAAGGGGATTGGAAAAGGGGACATTACCTTGAGAGAAGCGATTGAGGGTAAGGTTGTGGGTAAGAAAGAGCGTTGGTACGACGAGCACAAACCTGATGATTATGAGCCTTCCTTTGATAAAGCCAGTGCTGAAATTGAAGCGTCTATCAGAAAGATAAACGATATCTTGTTAGAGCAAGGGATAGAAGGGGTCGATGTTGATCCGTATTTAGACGCGGGGCAACGGGTGATTACGAATTATAAAAAGAAAATCGATAAACACGTTCATCAATCCTTTACCCCTATATTGGATCGATATGATTATGTCCAAGTAGTGTTTCGCCCTCAAGAGGGACTTCAAGAGCGGACCATTAACGTACTTCCGTTTATAAATGAGTTTGGTACGGATATCATTTGTCGTATCACTGAAGTCGTTATGAAGGAAGGACCTCGTCCAGATAAACATACAATTGTCATTCTTTGACTATAGTTGAAGTCGGCTAAAAAGGTATAACCTTTTAGTCGGCTTTTTCATTTATGCCACCTTCTAACTCACCAACTTAGAGTAGCCTTTATTTATTCACACCACATTCCCCCCACCGGCACTCCACAACCTCCCACTTCACTTGTAAAGCCTTGATAACTCCTATGGTAAAGGGTTTTTGATTAACTCTCATTTAATGAATTATTACAGTTTAAAAACTTTTTTCAAAAGAAAGTGGAGGAAAGTGGGGCGATGTGGTAGATTAGTATTAAGAAGTGGGGGAGGGGGTGTGTCGAGATGTTTATGGGAGAGTTTCGTCATAACATTGACGAGAAGGGCAGGATGATTATCCCGGCCAAATTCCGTGAAGATCTCGGCTCCTCCTTCGTTGTCACAAGAGGGTTGGATCAATGTTTGTTTGTTTATCCTGAACAGGAATGGAGACACTTAGAGGAAAAGCTGAAAACCTTGCCGTTTACAAAGAAAGATGCGAGGGCCTTTACGCGATTCTTCTTCTCCGGTGCAACAGAATGTGAATTGGACAAGCAAGGTAGAGCCAATATTGCTTCTGTTTTAAGGTCTTATGCCAAGCTGGAAAAAGAATGTGTAATCATCGGTGTCTCAAACCGTGTTGAGATTTGGAGTAAAGAGATTTGGGAAGAGTATGTTGCTGAATCTGAAGACTCATTTGCAGAAATAGCCGAAGGCATTGTAGATTTCGATTTGTAATCGTAGTGCAAGGTTGACAAGCAGTTAAAGGACAGGTGTAAAGATGTTTGAACATGAAACGGTACTCAAGGAAGAAACAGTAGAAGGACTTCAAATACGCCCGGGAGGCATTTATGTCGATTGTACTCTCGGAGGTGGAGGGCACAGCGAACGAATTGCTCGTGAATTGGGTGAAACGGGCAGGTTGATTTGTTTTGATCAAGATGATCGCGCTCTAGCTTTTGCCAAAGAGCGTTTGGAACCCTACAAAGAACGCATTACCTTTGTTCGCTCGAACTTCCGCCATTTAAAAGAAGAACTTCATAATCTCGGTATTACTAAAGTAGATGGAATTGTTTTTGACCTTGGTGTATCGTCGCCACAGTTTGACGAAGCGGATCGTGGGTTTAGTTACCGTTACGATTCAAGACTGGATATGAGAATGGATCAAACACAAGAACTTACAGCTTACGAAGTGGTAAATGAGTGGTCGTTTCAAGAGATTATGAAAATAATCAGTCAATATGGGGAAGAGCGGTTCGCCAAAAACATTGCAAGAAAGATTGAAGCTAGACGTATAGACAAGCCGATAGAAACAACCGGTGAACTTGTAGATGTTATCAAAGATGCGATACCTGCTCCAGCGAGACGTAAAGGGGGACACCCGGCTAAACGAACGTTCCAAGCCATCCGAATTGCAGTAAACGATGAGTTGAACGTGTTTGAGGAAGCCTTGGTAGATGCTATTGAGCTTACTCGAGAGAAAGGTCGTATCGCTGTCATTACGTTTCATTCCTTAGAGGATCGGATTTGTAAGAAGGTTTTTAAAGAGAGAAGCAAAATGCCGGAGTTACCTAAAGGGATGCCGGTCATTCCAGAAGGTTTTGAGCCGGAATTAACACTTGTATCAAGAAAGCCGATTTTGGCAAACGAAACAGAATTAGAGAAAAATTCAAGAGCGAAGTCAGCGAAGCTGAGAATCGCCGAAAAAAATTAGAGAGAGAAATATGAGAAACTGGGAGGGGTAACCGATGAGTTTGGCAAAACAGCAAGTCCAACAACCGCTTCATCCGACGCCTGAAAGACAGCCTAAACAAAAGAAGCAACGTGTCTTTAGGGGCGGGATTACTAAGGGAGAAAAAATTATATATCCATTGGCGTTTATCGGGGTTGTGTTTGCAGCTTATGTAATGCTTTCAAACTATGCGACGATCTATATTGCCAACCATGAGATTCAACAAACAGAAAGAAGCATTGTGGAGCAGTCAACTGTAAATGAAGGATTATCTCTTCAGGTGAAAGATTTATCCGAACCAGACCGTATCCTTCACATTGCCCAGACTGAACTTGGAATGGAATTGAATGATCAAAATGTAAGAGTAATCCAAAATCAGGATTAATAAGCGGGTGTTATGAAATGGAAGTTACAAAAAGCAGGAAGATTACCGTGCGGGCCCTATGGGTTCTCGGAATCTTCCTTTTCTTTATAAGTGTATTATTTGGAAGATTTGTGTATATTCAAGCATCTAAGGAAGTGCAAGGGCAGGATTTACAAGCGTTAATAGAACAAAGGTGGTCTCAAACCCATTCTATTGAAGGGAAAAGGGGAACCATCCTTGATCGAGAAGGAGAATCGATAGCAGAAGAAGTGGCGTCATATACAATGATTGCTGTTCTAGATGATTCTTATGGAAATCACGTGACTGACCCAAATGAAGCAGCAGAGAGAATTGGTTCTGTTCTTGATTTGGATGTGGGTATGGTAAGGGAACGCTTATCACAAGACCTTGTACAAGTGGAAATCCCTGGTGCCAGGTATTTAAGTGTAGAGGATCGAGATGCAATTAATGATTTGGAAATCCCGGGAATCCTTTTCCGTAAAGACCCGAAGCGTTACTACCCTAACCAAACCTTCGCCTCTCATTTAGTCGGATATACCGAGAGAGATATGAGTGTGGCTAGAATGGGGCTGGAGCAAAGCCTTGACGAACTTCTAAGGTCCGAAGATGGATCCATTACGTATCAACGAGATGGCGCAGGGCGATCACTTGTAAATACGGAAAATATTGTGGATCCAGCTAAAAACGGAAATGATGTTTACTTAACCATCGACAAAAAAATTCAAATGGTATTGGAACAAGCGTTAACGCAAGTGGATGAAGAATATGAACCTGAACGGATGATAGGTATTGTTGCCGACCCGAAAACAGGAGAAATTCTTGCTATGAGTAATCGTCCAAGCTTTAACCCAAACCAATATGAATCAATTACAAATTATACAAACTTTGCAGTAAGTTCACGTTTTGAACCAGGCTCAACGATTAAAACACTGACCTTGGCAGCGGCAATTGAAGAGGGGGTCTATGATGGTAACGAGACGTTTCAATCGGGTACTTACCAGATTGGGCCTGATCGCATTCCCGACCATAATGGCGGTAGAGGTTGGGGAGAGATCACGTATGATGAAGGGTACCAACGCTCTTCAAATGTAGCCTTCTCTAAGTTGGCATTAGAAAAGCTTACGCCTGATACTTTTTTTGACTATGTAGATGCGTTTGGTCTAAGGGAGCCTACAGGCATTGATCTTCCCAATGAAGCCTCTAGTGCGATTGCTGATTTCAGACCAATCGATGCGGCTACAACTGCTTTTGGCCAAGGATCTGCTATAACGCCGATACAACAAGTGCAGGCGGCTACAGCAATCGCAAATGGCGGACAGATGATGAAGCCGTATGTAATTGACCGGGTTTACGATGTTGATAATGGTGAACTGGTGTCAAAAGGGGAGCCGGAAGTGGTCGGACAACCTATATCTGAACAAACAGCCAGTAAGGTTTTGGAATTGATGGAGACCGTTGTGTCATCATCGGCAGGTACAGGTCAGCCATATGCGATCGAAGGGTTTGATATAGCAGGTAAAACCGGTACAGCTCAAATAAATAACCCTGATGGACCAGGGAGGTTAACCGGCCACGGTAACCATATTTATTCCTTTATAGGTATGGCTCCTGCAGATGATCCGGAAGTCATTGTATATGTTGCAGTGGACCGACCGAATATTGATCTTCATGAAACAGGAGCTGTACCTGTTTCTAAGGTGTTCAAGCCAGTAATGCAGCAAAGTCTACAATATTTGAATATAACACCGCAAAGTGTAGAAGAAGAGCATGTAGAAGAAGTGGGCATCACAATGGAAGACTTGACAGGGGATTCCGTTGATAAAGTGGAAGAAGAATTAAAAGATTACGGTCTAGAACCTGTTATTATTGGTAACGGAACCACTGTCACTTCCCATTCTCCTAATGATGACATGGCTGTCCTCCCATATGAAAGGGTCTTTATCAAAACAGATGGAGATACAATTGAGACCCCGAATATGACCGGGTGGTCAGGAAGGCAAGTACATGCGTGGGCAAGGCTTGCTGAAGTAAATGTTTCTATTGATGGCAGTGGATTTGTGCGAACGCAGAGTATTGAACCTGGTGCGTTACTTCAAGGAGGCGAATCGATTGCGATCGTCCTTGGAAGTGGTGACGAACCTGAAGTAGACGAAACGGATTCTGATGAAGAAAGTGAATTCGATCAAGAGGAGACTCTTGGAACGGAACAAGAAACCGAAGCGGAAGATGAAGAGGAAGATGACTTCTTTATGGACTAACATAGGTGTAATTCGCCGAAAGGACAGGTTCTAACCTGTCCTTTCTTTACATAAAACTGAACCAAGCCGGTCTTTGAATAGAGTGGGAGGTTCATATATGAATGTGAGGCGGGTATCAAATGTGACCGTGCGGAAGCGGTTAATCATCTCGTTGTTTATCGGTCTTGTCGTGTTTGGGGTTATTTCTGGACGATTGGCGTATGTTCAGCTGGTGCAAGGGCATGAACTGAGTGAAAAAGCAGCAGATTTGTGGAGTAGGAACATCCCTTTTGAAGCAAAGCGAGGAGAAATAAGGGATCGAAATGGAACACCACTAGCAACCAATGTAAGTGCACCGAGTGTTTTGGTTGTCCCAAGACAAGTGGGTGATCCGAATGAAACAGCTGAAAAGCTTGCCGGCGTATTAAACCTTGATCTTCAGAGAGCTTATGAACTGGTGACAAAAAAGGAGTCCATTGTTCGAATCAATCCTGAGGGAAGAAAAATCTCGAATGAATTGGCAAACGAAGTGAGACTTCTTCAGCTTGATGGCGTCTATATTGCTGAAGACAATCGGAGGCACTATCCTTTCGGAAAGTATTTGTCTCACGTTTTAGGCTTTGCAGGTATTGATAACCAAGGGCTCACAGGTCTCGAACTTTATTATGATGAATATCTGCGGGGAGAAGAAGGCCATGTCTCCTTTTACTCAGATGCAAAGGGAAGGCGAATGCCGAACTTGGCTGACGAATATACCCCGCCGTTAGATGGTATGAATTTGACTCTAACAATCGATTCTAACATCCAAACGATTATTGAACGTGAACTGGACATTGCTGAAGCGACGTACAATCCTGATGGAGCGATCGCTATTGCGATGAACCCTAATACTGGAGAAGTATTGGGAATGAGCTCAAGGCCCGATTATGACCCGGGTAGGTTTAATGAAGTACCTCCAGAAATTTACAACCAAAATAAGCCTGTATGGAGTCAATATGAGCCGGGGTCTACCTTTAAGATTATTACTCTGGCTGCAGCTTTAGAGGAAGGCAAAGTCGATCTTCATAATGACCATTTCCATGATCCGGGCTCTATTGAAGTAGCTGGACACCGCCTTCGTTGTTGGAAAAAGGGTGGACACGGATCCCAAACATTTCTTGAAGTTGTTCAAAACTCATGTAACCCGGGTTTTGTCGTTTTAGGAGAACGGTTAGGGAAACAAAAGTTGTTCGATTATATCCATGACTTCGGTTTTGGGGAAAAGACCGGTATCGATCTTCAAGGAGAAGGAAAAGGGATCTTGTTTAATATTGATAATGTAGGACCTCTTGAGCAAGCCACTACAGCTTTCGGTCAAGGTGTAAGTGTTACGCCTATACAGCAAGTGGCGGCTGTGGCAGCAGCAGTTAACGGGGGATATTTATATACGCCATTCTTAGCGAAGGAATGGACTGACCCTGATACTGGAGAAGTCGTATCTAGAACGTCTCCGGTAATGAAAAAAGACGTAATAAGTGAAGATACCTCCGCGAAAATTCGCGATGCACTCGAGCATGTTGTGGCAAAAGGAACGGGGCGAGGAGCTTTTGTGGATGGATACCGTGTTGGAGGAAAAACCGGTACAGCCCAAAAGGCAGAAGGTGGTCGTTACCTTGAAAACAATCATATCGTCTCCTTCATCGGATTTGCACCTGCAGATGACCCGCAAATTGTCGTCTACGTGGCCGTTGATAACCCGAAAGAAACACTTCAATTCGGTGGAATTGTAGCTGCGCCGATTGTAGGGAACATTATAGGAGACGCCCTTCCAGCGATGGGTGTAAAAAAGAGGGAAAAACAGATTGAAAAGGAACGAATGTGGAACGATGAACCGATCTTGGAAGTGCCTGATTTGATCGGTCGTACCATTAAAGATATTAATCAAGCATATTATGAGCTTAAACTCGATGTATCCGGGGAAGGAGAAGAAGTAGTTCTTCAATCACCTGATCCGGGAACCCGAGTAAAAGCAGGCTCAGTCGTCAGAATATATATGGATGACAAAACAGAAGAGAATCAGTAAAATGGTAACGGTGCATTTTCAAATCAGGAGGAGAGGGCTCTCTCCTCCTGCACCATCTGTTTTGAAGAATTGAAATGAGGGATATACATATGTCAATGAAATTAAAATCACTTATCGAATGCCTGCCTTATTACGATTACATAGGTAAAGAAGATCCAATGATTGAATCTGTTCATATGGATTCCAGGGAAGTAGCGCAAAACGGACTATTTATTTGTGTTCGAGGCTTTACAGTGGATGGGCATCGATTTTTTAAAGATGCTGTAAACAAAGGGGCAGTTGCGATCATTGCGGAAGAGAGGCTGGACACTGAGGTTCCTCAGATCTTGGTGAAAGACTCTAAAAGGGCGATGGCTTTAATTGCGAACCGTTTTTTCAATTACCCCACTCTTAATATGCACCTTATCGGAGTCACGGGAACGAACGGTAAAACGACAACGGCTCACCTTATTGAAAAAATCTTGACTGATGCAAAGAAAGAAACGGGTATGATTGGGACGATGTACACTCGTTTTGGTGGTAAAGAACTTCCAGTGCAAAATACTACACCGGAATCCCTACCGTTGCAACAAACATTCAATCAAATGAAAGAGGCCGGCTGTAACAGTGTAGTCATGGAAGTGTCTTCACATGCCCTTGAAATGGGACGTGTACACGGGTGTCATTATGATGTTGCTGTGTTCACGAATCTATCTCAAGACCACTTGGACTATCATGAAACGATGGAAAAGTATCTACGAGCTAAAGGGCTTCTATTTGCCCAGCTGGGTAATGGGTACTATCCTGATCAAACCACGTTAGCTGTTTTAAACGGGGATGATGAAGCCTCTGAAGAACTATTAAAAATGACAGCTGCCCCTGTTATTCAATACGCCATTGAAAAGGATGCAGAGATTACAGCTGAAAACCTATCGTTTGATGAAGGTGGATCAAGGTTTGTTGTGAAAACCCCGGAAGAAAGCTTGCCTATTCGTCTAAATATGGTAGGGAAATTCAGTGTTTATAATGCTCTAGCCGCTATTGCTGCTGTACGACCTTCGGGGATTCCTTTATCACAAGTGATTAAAAGCTTGGAGGAGGTACGTGGAGTTTCAGGTAGAATTGAGAAGGTAACGAGTGATGAAGACCCTTTTACTGTTTTGGTTGATTATGCTCATACTCCAGATAGTCTTGAAAATGTCCTTGAAACCATTAATGAATTTGCAACAGGGAAAGTTTACACTGTCATAGGTTGTGGTGGAGACCGAGATCGTACGAAGCGACCGCAAATGGCGAAGGTTGCCGATCAACAAAGCGACTTTGTGTTTTTAACTTCTGATAACCCTCGCTCGGAGGACCCTGTACAAATCCTTGAAGATATGAAAGCCGGGATGGAATCGGATCATTACGATGTGATTGTGGATCGAAAAGAAGCGATTGAAAAGGCTGTTCAACGGGCAACTGCCAAAGATGTGGTATTGATTGCAGGTAAAGGGCATGAAACATATCAAATTATCGGTGAACATACGTATGATTTTGATGATCGTCAAGTAGCAAAACAAGCATTGGAGGCGTTAACCAATGGAAATGCTTAATCTTAATCCTGCTATTGTAAGAAAAATCTCAAATTCTGCTCAAGGTCAGACCCCAAAGAGCTTTAACGGTGTGAGCATCGATACGCGTACACTGCTTGAAGGGGCCTTGTACGTTCCCATTGTTGGGGACCGTTTTGATGGGCACCAATTTATTAATCAAGCTATTGAGAACGGTGCAAAAGGAACCCTGTGGAAGGAAGGTCTTTCCTTACCCAATGATCTTCCGCCTGACTTTCCTGTCTACTTTGTATCGGATACCCTTGAAGCGTTACAAGACCTTGCTAAAGCTTACTTAAATGAAGTAGACCCTACTATCATTGGGGTGACGGGATCCAATGGCAAAACTACAACGAAGGACATGATCGCCCAAGTATTGGGGGAAAGATTCAACGTTCATAAAACGGGAGGGAACTTCAATAACCATATTGGGCTTCCTTTGACGGTTTTGAAGATGCCTTTGGATTCAGATATTCTTGTTTGTGAAATGGGGATGAATCATAAGGGTGAGATCTCTTTTCTCAGTCAAATGGTCAATCCACACTATGGAGTGATCACTAATATTGGTGAATCGCATATCGAACACCTTGGTTCTCGAGAAGGTATTGCACAAGCGAAAGGTGAAATCGTAGATGGGATGAAAGCTAGTGGTGTACTCATTTTAGACGCAGATGAGCCTTTACTTGATCGGGAATGGAAGACAAGTGTCATCTCTTGTGGATTTAGTAGCGAAGCACTATTTATGGCAGAACGATTTGTTAATACGTCAGGTGGGGTAACGTTTTCGGTGAAGGGAATAAGTGGGGATTTCGAACTCCCCGTACTTGGAGCTCATAACGTGAAAAATGCCCTTTATGCTTTAGCGCTTGGAGCACACCTCGGACTAACGGATGAAGATGTGCGTCGTGGCCTTTTGAATTTAAAACTATCAGGAATGCGAATGGAAAGGCTCAAGTCAAGCAAAGGGGCCTTATTAATCAATGATGCTTATAATGCAAGTCCTACTTCCATGGTTGCGGCGATTGAAACGTTAAAGAAAATGGAAGGCTATACAAAAAAGGTCTTGGTATTAGGTGACATGCTGGAACTTGGTGATGAAGAGGAACAGCTACATCGTTCTGTGGCCACCCATATTCCCGGTTCGTGTACTCATGTGGTAACCATAGGCAAAAAGGCATCTTGGATTGCGGATGCTCTTAAAGAAGAAGGAAACCTCGACGCTCAGCTTAATCACTTTACGGATAAAGAAGAGGCAAACAACTATCTTGCTTCCTTGCACGACCAAGGTACCGTTTACCTTTTCAAAGCGTCACGCGGGTTGAAATTCGAACAATATATTGAACCATTACAATAAAACAAGAAATGCAGTTACGATTGCGCAAGTAGAAAGGGGTTCCTTCAATGTTGGAACAAGGTTTATTATTCGCACTTATTATGAGTTTTTTAATTACGGTAGTACTTTCGCCGATTTTCATTCCGTTTTTACGACGGTTGAAGTTCGGGCAAAGCATCCGAGATGAAGGTCCTAAGTCACACCAGAAAAAAACAGGAACTCCTACAATGGGCGGAATTATGATTATTCTATCCATCGTAGTAACAACGTTGATTATAGGAGCACAGTTTCATTCTCTTAATGTAGAAATCTTTTTAGTTCTACTCGTCACTCTTGGATTTGGTTTATTAGGATTTTTGGATGACTTTATTAAAGTAGTAAAAAAACGCAATCTCGGATTAACTTCTCTTCAAAAAGCGTTAGGCCAAATTGTGATTTCAGTCATTTTCTATATCGTTTTACTCCAATCCGGTTTATCAACAGAAATATTCATTCCGGGTACAAACGTTGGCTTTGATATTGGTTGGCTTTATTTACCACTTATCATTGTGATCTTAGTCGGTGCTTCAAATGCAGTGAACTTAACTGATGGGCTTGACGGTCTTGTGGCTGGAACATCAGCTGTTGCTTTCGGTGCCTTTGCGATCGTTGCTTATGCTGCTTCCATGTATACCGTTTCTTTGTTTAGTGTAGCCATTGTAGGGGCTGTTCTCGGGTTTCTCGTATTTAATGCGCACCCTGCAAAAGTATTTATGGGTGACACAGGATCTCTAGCGTTAGGTGGCGCCATTGGTGCGATCGCCATCCTCACTAAAACTGAATTGCTATTAGTCATTATTGGTGGCGTGTTTGTTATTGAAACGCTGAGCGTTATTATTCAAGTGGCATCATTTAAACTTAGGGGTAAGCGAGTGTTTAAGATGAGTCCGCTACATCACCATTATGAATTATCCGGCTGGAGTGAATGGCGCGTTGTTGTGACGTTTTGGCTGGTTGGTATTTTATTTGCAACAGCTGGAATCTACTTAGAGGTGTGGTTATAAATGAGAGAGGTAACGAAGTATAAAGGTAAAGACGTTCTAGTTCTCGGTCTTGCGAAAAGTGGAACGGCAGCAGCGGAATTGTTGTTTAACCTAGGTGCAAAAGTGACGGTAAATGACCAAAAGCCTCTTGAGGAAAATGAAGCCGCAAGAGGGCTTGAAAGTCTAGGGTGCACGGTAGTGTGTGGAAAACATCCGCTTTCACTCGTGCATAAAGGATTAGCGTGTATTGTAAAAAATCCGGGTATTCGCTATGACAATCCCTTGATTGAAAAAGCTATGTCGTTGAATATCCCCGTCATTACGGAAGTGGAGCTTGCCTATCAAATCAGTGAGGCTCCGATTGTGGGTATTACAGGATCAAATGGGAAAACAACGACAACGACGCTCATTTACGACATGCTCGCCCGTGGACCCCGCAAGCCACTCATTGCCGGTAACATTGGCAAGGTCAGTTGTGAAGTTGCTCAAGGTGCAACAAAGAACGATGTTATGGTCACGGAACTTTCCAGTTTTCAATTGATGGGCATTACGACGTTCAAGCCTCAAGTAGGTGTATTATTAAACATTATTGATGCTCATTTGGACTATCATGGGGATTCAACAGCCTATGCTAAAGCCAAAGGTAGACTGTTTGAGAATACAGATGAAACGAGCGTAATCGTCTATAACTACGACGATCCAACCGTTCGAGAGCTCGTGAAAGAAGCAAAAGGAGTTAAGTGTCCTTTTTCTGTAAAGGAACATTTTAGTGAAGGGGCATCTTTAACGGATGGGTACCTTGTCGTTAATGGAGAAGCCATCCTTCATAAAGAAGAAATGAGTCTCCCAGGAGATCATAATATTGAAAATGCTCTTGCAGCTGCCCTTGTTGCGAGTTTTTATGGTGTAGATAAAAAAGAAATCGCTTCGGTTCTGAAGTCATTCACAGGGGTGAAGCACCGATTGCAATTTGTTAAAAATTTGAACGGACGAGCTATATATAATAATTCAAAAGCGACCAATATACCTGCAACGATCACGGCTCTTAAAGCTTTTGATCAACCTGTAGTCCTCATTGCAGGTGGCTTAAACCGCGGCAATGAATTTGATGAGCTTGCTCCTTGGCTTAAGGGCGTTCATGGGGTCGTAACGTATGGTGAGACAAAAGAAAAAATTTCAAGGGTGGCGAAGGATACCGGTGCGAAAGTTATAGAGGTTAACACGCTTGATGAAGCAGTTCCAAAGGCTTATGAGCTATCAAACGAAGGTGACGTGTTATTGTTGTCTCCTGCATGTGCAAGTTGGGATCAGTTTAAAACATTTGAAGAAAGAGGAGATCGCTTTATGGCAGCGATTGAAAAGATCGACAGCTAAGTCATGTTTGTCCCAATCCGGTCATACAATCGGTAGTAGAGAATAAGAAGGCTGGGGTGTCTCTATTGCCGAAAACAAAAACAACACCGGATTTTATTTTGATTGCCGCAACCATTGGGCTCCTGATCATTGGCATGATTATGGTATACAGTGCGAGTGCCGTATGGGCTGAATTTAAATTTGACGACTCTTTCTTCTTTTTGAAAAGGCAGTTGTTCTTTGCGGGGCTCGGCTTAGTGGCAATGATCTTTTTAATGCATGTGGATTATTGGGCTTGGCGCTCTTGGGCTAAAGTGCTGATGATCATTTGTTTTGCTCTTCTCATACTCGTGTTAATACCAGGAGTAGGTTTAGTTCGAGGAGGAGCGCAAAGCTGGCTAGGAGTAGGTGCTTTCTCTATTCAACCATCAGAATTTATGAAGATGGCAATGATAGTGTTTCTAGCAAAATACTTATCAGAACATCAAAAACATGTGACCACATGGAAGAAGGGTCTTTTCCCAACACTCGGACTGGCGGTAGTGGCTTTTGGATTAATTATGCTTCAGCCGGATTTGGGTACTGGGATGGTTATGATGCTAACATGTGTAGTCATGCTTTTTATTGCCGGTGCTAGAATCTCTCACTTTGCCGTTATCGGGATGCTTGGGCTTGGTGGACTTGTTGGCTTAATCTTGTCAGCACCGTATCGCTTAAAGAGGATCGTATCTTTTCTCGATCCTTGGCAAGACCCATTGGGAAGTGGATTTCAAATTATTCAATCACTCTATGCCATTGGTCCTGGAGGATTTCTAGGGCTTGGGCTCGGTGAGAGCAGACAAAAGTATTTTTATTTGCCAGAGCCCCAAACAGATTTTATTTTTGCTATTTTAGCGGAAGAGCTTGGATTTATTGGTGGAACGTTCGTCCTTTTGTTATTCGCCATTTTATTGTGGCGAGGCCTAAGAATTGCATTGCATGCTCCTGATTTGTTTGGTACTTTTCTTGCAACTGGAATTATCGGAATGATCGCCATCCAAGTCATGATTAATGTTGGCGTAGTAACAGGACTGATGCCGGTAACAGGCATTACCTTACCACTACTAAGTTACGGCGGGTCGTCTCTTACACTAATGCTTTCTTCTGTAGGTGTTCTCTTGAGCGTTAGTCGCTACGCAAAAACGTAAATAAACAGCCAAAAGGCGCTTTAAAAGTGGATCTCACTTTTAAAGCGCCTTTTGTTTGAGAGGGTGAGTTAGTTGGTAGTATTCTTTAGAGCGTTAAAGCCTAAGTCTTGGCATCCTTAGAATGATATTGAGAGTTAGGTCTTGCAGAATGATATTAAAAAGCCACAATCTATACGGGAATAGCCTTATGAAAACCCTTTAGAGCTAAAACGTTCCCAACTAAGAGGGGGTTATCAAAGTGATCCTGTACTAATCGTCCAGTTACGAATTTTTTACAACCCTTTGCGTGCAAAAGCCGTCAGAGAGAGTCGGAAAACCTTCTAATTCGTCAGTAAAAAATATATCCACTTTTTTCATAACACATATCAAGTTAAACATTTTTAAGCTATAATAATAAGTAGAATTCACACAGGAAATAAGACAAATTCAGTATTTACAAAGTGGAAATCTTCTAAACAATGAAAATTGGCAATTTAAAAGAATGGAGGGGGTTTTCGAGTGGAACAGCTTGTAAAGGAGCTATCAACGCATGGGGAGGTAAAAACACACGAACCCTTAAAGAAATACACAACCTGGAAAATTGGGGGACCAGCGAGCGTCGTATTCTCTCCTCGTGACATCACTTCGCTGGAAAAAGCTATGCAGATCATTACACGGGAGCAAGTAGAGTGGTTTGTGATTGGCAAGGGGTCGAACTTACTTGTCTCTGATAAGGGCTTTGTAGGTGTCGTTATTACGCTCAATGAAACCATTCGTCCAATGGAAATAGAAGGAGCAACAGTAACGGTTAGTGGTGGGTATCCTTTGATTAAACTTGCAACCATTGCAAGTCGAAATGGTCTTGGTGGATTGGAGTTTGCTGGTGGGATCCCAGGTACTGTTGGTGGGGCCGTATTTATGAACGCAGGTGCCCACGGAAGTGACATGTCATCTGTTGTAAAAAAAGTTCGTGTTCTCTATCCTGATGGAACGTTTCGCTGGCTAGACAGGGAAGACCTTGACTACTCTTACAGAACATCCATTTTACAAAAAGATCCAGGGATATGCGTGGAAGCGGTACTTGAGCTTACTGCTGGTGATAAAGAACAGTTGAAGGCTATATTGCAACGGAACAAAGATTATAGACGTCATACTCAACCATGGAACTTTCCATGTTGCGGCAGCGTGTTTCGTAATCCTCTTCCAAACCATGCCGGGAAGCTTATTGAGGAAGCTGGCTTAAAAGGACATACCATCGGCGGTGCTCAAGTATCCGAGATGCATGCCAATTTTATTGTTAACAAAAGCGAGGCCTCGTGTGAAGATGTATTGGCTTTGATTGCCCATGTGAAGAAAACTATAAAGAAACGAAACAACGTTGACTTAATTACTGAAGTTGAAGTGGTAGGGCAACGAGCATGAGATCGGATCGAATCGAATCGTAGAAAATGCTTTTTGGCTGCCAATGGTCAAGGATGCTTGGACTAACATAAATGGTTTGAAGTGATGAACATAGTAACAAAAACATGCAGTTATCTGATAAAGAAAGGGGGGAGAAACGTAGGTGGATGAGAAAAAAGTCGTTGAGATCGAAGGACGAATTCCGACTTTGAAGGAGAAAAGGAAGCAAAGGGCGAACAGGCGGCTCATTGTTTACGTGAGTGGTTTCTTTCTTTTAATGACTGCTGT
Source organism: Alteribacter aurantiacus DSM 18675 (assembly GCF_000429705.1). Taxonomy (GTDB): domain Bacteria; phylum Bacillota; class Bacilli; order Bacillales; family Salisediminibacteriaceae; genus Alteribacter; species Alteribacter aurantiacus. Next base: position 1,354,475 of record NZ_KE386941.1, on the reverse strand, counting down.
TATTTATTTTCAATCCTCTTTTAGCTATGTGAAGAGTGTAAAGGTATATGGAAATGAACACGTAATGGATGATGAGCTAATCGGATTAACACATTTATTGGATGATGTTAGCATGTGGCGATACGATGCTAGTAACATTGTAAACAGTCTCGAAGCACACCCTGAAATTAAAGAAGCCTCTCTTTCACGTCATTTACCGAATACGGTAGTGGTGACTGTTGAAGAGTACTCACGCGTTGCGTATGTAAACGAGAGTGGAGATTACTTGCCGATGCTAGAAACTGGAGGGATTTTGGCTAATACAGATCGGACTGAAAGGCCTTATGACGCACCGGTCATGTATGGTTTTTTGGAAAACGATGCTTTAACAGAGATGGCTGTTGAATTGACAAAGCTGCCAGAAGGTCTCCACCAACGTATTTCAGAAGTCCATCTTGTTCCTGCAGAGAACGATCCACAGCAGTTAAAGGTATTTATGAATGATGGGTTTGAAGTGCATTCAACGATGGGGAATTTTTCTGAACGAATCGCCCCTTATCCTACTATCGTTTCCCAATTAGATAGAGATGCTAAGGGTATTATCCATATGAGAATGAGTCCTTATTTTGAAAGCTATACAACGGACGAAAGTATTGAGGGGGAAGATGCAGGTGAGAGTGAAGGGTAGACATGTTGTTTTGTCTTTCGTGCTCCTCTTTGCTGGTTTTATTATCGCCTTTTCGTATCAATTAACAAGTGACGACCGTTCTCTTAGAGCGGATACTGGTTCACAATGGAAAGTTGAAGACGATTTAAGAAACGATATTCTAATGCAGCAATCGGTTAACCGTAATTTGACTGAAGAATTACGACTGATTCAGTCTGAAATGAAATTGATTGAAGAGGAAGTAGCCAATCACGAAAGACGTTATTTTAACCTAGTGGAAGATATGGACAAGCTAAGAATGCTCACAGGGGCTGTAGCTGTTACAGGAGAAGGGATCGAAATTACACTCGATGATGCAGATTATGTTCCGGATGATCAACATGCAAACAATTATATCGTTCATGAGATGCACGTACAAAAAGTCATTGATGAACTGCTGGTTACCGGGGCAGAGGCGATCGCTGTAAATGGTCATCGGATTAACCAAAACTCTTATATACAGTGTATAGGTCCTGTGATTGAAATTGACGGTAATCGTTCTTTTGCGCCATTTGTTATTACTGCAATTGGTGAAAGTGAACAGTTGAACTTGGCAGTGAACTTAACTGGTGGTGTAGTAGATCAGCTCCTTTACGATAATGTAGAAGTGCGGGTAGAGAAGAAAAATGAGGTTCTTTTAGACCCTTTCTTTGAAGAGGGGGTAACATCTTGAAGGACAAGATGATGATCTTCACAGCCGTTACAACCATTATTGGGTTTATGGTTGCTATTCAATTCCAGACTACGAAAGAACCAATCGTCCGCGATACAAGATCAGTCATGGAATTAAGGCAAGAGCTTACTGTTGAAAAAGAGAGACAACAAGAACTGATGGAACAATTAACAAAAAATGAGGAAATGCTAGAGCAGTTACAAGATACGAGTAACGTAGAAACAGTCATTGAAGATGCAATTGATGACTTGAAAAGAAGTGCTGGGCTCACGGAAGCGAGCGGGGAAGGGATCTTAATTGAGATTGTCCCGTATTTCGATCAGCATTATCAAGGTGGGGCCATTCGATCTGTGCCTTCGCATCTCGTAAGAATGTTAATAAATGAACTAAATATTTATGGAGCAAAGGACATTGCCGTGGGATCTCAGCGAATAGTATCAACGACCCCCATTAGAGAAGTGCAGGGTGTTACATTAATTAACAGTCGTAGAATAACGACATTTCCGTTGCAAGTACGAGTCCTTGCAGATGATCCGGAACAACTGCACCACTATATGATGACATCGGAAGTAAAGGAATACTTACAATATGAGAACTTGGAGTTTTCATCTACTCCAATGAAGGATCTCACAGTACCTGCTTATGATCAGTCCATGCGTGTCCGTTATATGACTCCGGTTAAGGAGGATTCTTAATATGTGGCTACCATTTATTGGACTTCTGGTAGGTATCCTTCTCGGACTCTCTACTGGTATTCGTGTGCCTGATGCTTATACGAGCTATTTAAGCATTGCGGTTCTAGCAGCGCTTGATACGTTATTTGGTGGAATACGTGCTCATTTGGAAAAAACCTTTGAAGAAAAGGTATTTATTACAGGTTTTTTCTCAAATATTATTTTAGCGGCCGGTTTGGCTTTTCTAGGTGTTCATCTTGGTGTAGACTTATATTTAGCTGCTGTTTTTGCTTTTGGGGTGAGATTGTTTAACAACCTTGCTCAAATTAGAAGGCTGCTTCTTGAACGCTGGTCAAAGAAAAAAAACGATTCACCCACATCCCTTTAACTTTCCTGATTATTTCCTAATAAATAAGGAAAAAAAAGAGGGAATGTAAAAAAGATGTGGAATACATTGTGTACTTACTAATCTATGAGTTATTGTTCTTAAATAGAGAGTACTCTCTTGGAGATGTACATTTCTATAAAATAAGAAAATGAAGCATTGGACAACCGATGTTACATAGATGGAGGAACTTAAAGGAGGTGCCAGAGAATGAACAACCATGATACGTACGTGACGTTGGACATCGGCACATCTACTGTCCGAGTCATTATTGGAGAAATGGCCAATGGTACGTTGAATATTATCGGAGTAGGAGAAGCTGAATCAGAGGGAATTCGAAAAGGATCCATCGTGGATATTGATGAAACGGTTCGTTCTATTCGAACTGCTGTTGAAAAAGCAGAGCGTATGGTAGGGCTAAAGGTTGAAAACATCATTGTTGGCGTTTCAGGGAATCACGTCCAGCTTCAACCTTGTCACGGTGTTGTTGCTGTCTCAAGTGAAGATAGAGAAATCGGCGATGAGGACATCATCCGTGTGATCGACGCTGCACAAGTTGTTTCAATCCCACCTGAAAGAGAGATCGTTAATGTCCACCCAAAACAGTTTATTGTGGATGGACTCGATGAAATAAATGACCCTCGTGGTATGATTGGTGTTAGATTAGAAATGGAAGGCACAATTATCACGGCATCGAGAACGATGCTACATAACCTTTTACGATGCGTTGAAAAAGCGGGCCTTCACATCGCGGATATTGCTCTTCAGCCACTGGCAGCAGGCTCTTTCGCCCTTTTAAAGGACGAGCGTAGCCTTGGTTGTGCCCTAGTGGATATTGGTGGGGGATCGATAACAGTCTCTGTTTTCAAAAATAACGTGCTTCAAGGTACGACTGTCCTTCCTTATGGAGGCGACCATGTGACCAATGACATTAGTGTATGTCTTCGTACATCAACTTCAGAAGCAGAGAAAGTGAAGCGTGAGTACGGTTGTGCTTATATTGACCATGCTTCAGAAGATGAGCTTTTCGAAGTTTCCGAGATTGGCAGTGACGAATTGCAAGAATATTCCCAAGCCGATTTAGCCGAAATTATTGAACCCCGAATGGCAGAAATGTTAGGGTTAGTTCATAAAGAAGTTCAAAAACTTGGATTTAAAGATGTTTCTGGAGGATACGTCCTAACTGGTGGATGTGTAAAAATGCCGGGTGTACTTGAATTAGCCCGTGAAATTCTCCAAAAAAACGTCCGCGTAGCTATACCAGATTATATTGGAGTGAGAGAGCCTCAATATACAAACGGTGTAGGATTGATTCAATACGCTCATCGAAGTGCTAAGATTCAAGGTAAAGAGATTGCCGCTGGCGTAGCACAAGTCGATCATGAACCAGTAGAAGAGCGTCAAGAACGCGCATCGAAAAAACAGCAAAAACAAAAGCAAAAACAACCAGTTCCGGAAAAACAGGAAGACGCTGGCGTAAAAAAACGTATGTCTAAACTGTTCAAAGTCTTTTTCGAATAAACGGTGAAGACAAGACTTCCGCAATACCAATAGGTAGCTAACTGTGCAACCTGAATGTTGCGGGTATTGAATGGACTGTACAATGAAAAGTGATGATCATGCATAGCATGATAGATTGGGGGATCGTAAATGTTAGAGTTTGAAATGGACATGGAGCAATTAGCTACGATAAAAGTAATTGGTGTAGGTGGCGGCGGAAGTAACGCCGTAAACCGAATGATCGAAAATGGATTGCAAGGGGTAGAGTTTATTGCGGTGAATACGGATGCCCAAGCTCTACATCTTTCAAAAGCCGAAAAGAAACTCCAACTTGGCGGAAAGTTAACTCGTGGATTAGGAGCAGGAGCAAATCCTGATATCGGTAAGAAAGCAGCTGAAGAAAGTCGTGAACAACTAGAAGAAGTTCTAGGTGGAGCAGACATGGTTTTCATCACAGCCGGAATGGGCGGCGGAACTGGTACTGGAGCAGCTCCGGTTATTGCAGAGATTGCTAAAGATCTTGGAGCATTAACTGTCGGAGTAGTAACACGTCCGTTCACATTTGAAGGTCGTAAGCGAATGAACCAAGCAGGAAGCGGTATTGGCGCCCTTAAGGAAAAAGTGGACACGCTTATCGTGATTCCTAACGACCGTTTACTTGAAATCGTCGATAAAAACACACCAATGCTAGAAGCGTTCCGTGAAGCGGATAACGTTCTTCGTCAAGGTGTACAAGGTATTTCCGATTTAATCGCTGTACCAGGACTCATTAACCTCGACTTCGCCGACGTGAAGACAATTATGAGCGAAAAGGGTTCTGCTTTAATGGGGATCGGTATTGCAACCGGTGAAAGCCGTGCGGCAGAGGCCGCTAAAAAAGCAATCAGCTCCCCATTACTTGAAACGTCAATTGATGGCGCTCAAGGGGTATTGATGAACATTACGGGTGGCTCCAACTTGAGTCTCTTTGAAGTTCACGAGGCTGCTGAAATCGTTTCTTCTGCATCTGACAGCGAAGTAAACATGATCTTCGGTTCCGTCATTAACGAGAACTTGAAAGATGAAATCGTTGTTACGGTGATTGCCACAGGTTTTGATGATGTTGAGGACCGTCCAGCGATGGCTCGCCAACAAATGAATACAACGAGAAGAGAAGCACCAGCTCCTCAACCTCGTCCGGAACAAACGCACCAACAACCGGCTCAACCAACTTATGAAGAGCCACCTGCTCGTGAGCCACAACCACAGTCGAACAAAAGCTACAAGCAACCTCAAGAAGATAGTGGCGACAACTTGGATATTCCTACTTTCTTACGTAACCGTCGTCGCCGTTAATAATGAAAAAAGCAGTCCCTTTTAAAGGGCTGCTTTTTTTTGTTGTTTAAGAAAAGGTAATGATAGTCAATATCTTTTTAAGTGAAGTTTGTCTAAAGCTGATTTTGACAAATTCATAAGAAATCTCTCAAAATAACATGCATTCACCATCCAAAAAGTGACAGACATAGAACAGGGGTTAAGCTATACTAATCTCAAATTCTTTTTAAATGAGGTTTCTACATGACACTCTATATGGATGTGATATGGCTACTCAATTTCTTAATTGATTGGATGCTACTCTCATTGACTGCTTTAGCCCTGAAACGGTCAGTAAAAAAGCGACGTTTAGTCCTTGGTGCTTTTATTGCTTCTATGTACTTATTTTTATTATTCTCTCCTGTATCAACTCTCGTGGCGCACCCATTATTTAAGGCTTTGTATTCACTGATCATCGTCTATGCAACGTTTGGGTTTAAAGGGTTTAAAGTATTTTTAAAAGCTTGGATGATGTTTTACTTTGTTAGTTTTATGACAGGTGGGGGGTTAATCGCTGCCCATTCGTTCTTTTCAACGGAAATGTTTTTTGTTAACGGTACGCTTGCCACGCGAATGAGTGGATTCGGAAGTGGTGTCAGTTGGCTGTTTGTCGTGGTTGGATTTCCAGTGGTTTACTACTTCTCTAAAAAATCCATTTATGGCATTGAAACTGCGAAAATTCGTTATGACCAAATTATGAGTGTTAAAGTAAACACAATTGGGATTGAATTGAATTTAAAAGGGTTTGTGGACAGTGGAAATCAACTAAAAGACCCCATTTCAAATCGACCTGTCATGATTATTGATATGACAAAGCATAGGCACTCATTCCCTACAGAGCTTGTTGAATTAACGGAACAAGGCACGGGTGGGGTGACTGATTTCCAAGCTGTAGAACAATTTAGTGTTACGCTCGTGCCTTATCGTACGGTTGGAAAAAACCATCAATTTTTATGGGCACTAAAGCCGGAATGTGTGGAGGTTTATCCTGAAAAGGAAAACGAACGGTTTACGTGTACGAATGTTTTGGTAGGTCTTAGCTACACACCGCTTAGTTCAGTTGATGACTATGATTGTATTCTTCACCCAGGGATGTTTTCTGAGCAGAAAAAATCCTCGGCATAAATACAATAGGGGGTAAACAATGAGAATACTTAAAATGAAGATAAAACTTTGGTGGTATAAAGTTCTTATGAAACTCGGTCTAAAAGCCGACGAGGTTTTTTATATCGGTGGAAGTGAAGCACTTCCACCACCTCTTACAAAAGAAGAAGAAGCACTTCTTTTAAAGAAGTTGCCAAACGGTGATGAAGCTGTACGATCGATGTTGATCGAGAGAAACCTTCGACTTGTTGTCTATATTGCAAGAAAGTTTGAGAATACGGGGATTAATATTGAAGATCTCATTAGCATTGGTACCATTGGCTTAATTAAAGCAGTGAATACCTTTGATCCTGAGAAAAAAATCAAGCTAGCTACCTACGCTTCTCGTTGTATCGAAAACGAGATCTTAATGTATTTAAGAAGAAACAACAAAATTCGTTCGGAAGTATCCTTTGACGAACCGTTAAATATCGATTGGGATGGCAATGAACTTCTTCTTTCAGATGTGTTGGGTACTGAAGAGGACATTATCACCAAAGGAATCGAAGATAGAGTCGATCGCAAACTTCTCGTGAAAGCACTAGAAACCCTAACTGCAAGAGAAAAACAAATCATGGAGCTACGGTTTGGTCTAGCGGGTGATGAAGAAAAAACGCAGAAGGATGTGGCCGACCTTTTAGGTATTTCCCAGTCGTACATATCACGATTGGAAAAAAGAATCATTAAAAGGTTAAGGAAAGAATTCAATAAAATGGTTTAATATCAAGGTTTTTTCTAATTTGTAAGTTAAGTGAATATTTGTAGAATCTCACTTTCTGCATAAATTTCCCTCAGGCGGAGAAACTGATTTTGTACATCAGCTCCTGCTAGGAGGGAAGGCATTGACACGAAACAAAGTTGAAATTTGCGGTGTGGATACATCAAAGCTACCGGTCTTGAAAAACAAGGAAATGCGCATTTTGTTTGAGGAAATGCAAAACGGTGATACGTCAGCGCGGGAAAAGCTTGTTAACGGCAACCTGCGCCTTGTTTTAAGCGTCATTCAACGCTTTAACAATCGTGGAGAATATGTGGACGACTTATTTCAAGTTGGGTGCATTGGTTTGATGAAGTCAATTGATAACTTTGATTTGGGCCAGAATGTAAAATTCTCAACGTATGCGGTCCCTATGATCATCGGTGAAATCAGACGCTACCTTCGGGATAATAATCCGATTCGCGTCTCAAGGTCCCTTCGTGATATTGCTTATAAAGCGTTGCAAGTTCGTGATACGCTAATGAGTGAGAAAAAGCGGGACCGTGAACCGACGATTCAAGAAATTGCGAAAGTGCTCGACGTACCTAAAGAGGACATCGTTTTTGCCCTCGATGCCATACAAGATCCGGTTAGCTTGTTTGAACCCATTTACAATGATGGTGGCGACCCGATTTTTGTGATGGATCAAATTAGTGACGATAAACAAAAGGATTCGCAATGGATTGAAGAAATCGCTTTGAAAGAAGCGATGATTCGATTGAATGATCGGGAGAAACTGATTTTGGACATGCGCTTTTTCCAAGGTAAAACCCAAATGGAAGTAGCCGACGAGATAGGCATTTCCCAAGCGCAAGTGTCGCGACTTGAAAAAGCTGCAATTCAACAAATGAATAAACACGCTAAAGAGTAAAGAAAGGCCAAAACATGTGGTGCTCCTCATGTTTTGGCCTTTTGTAATTTTATTAAGAACGATCTTTTGTTTGTTGCTAAAGGATCATCTTGCGTCTATACTTGCTCGCGATTCATTCAGGCGTGGGTAAAACGGGTGTTTTCTTGTGTCTCTGATCCACTTGATTTTGAACTTGTTTATTACACGTTAAAGACGTATCTTACCCTTTCTCCATGCCAAACATAACCGTTTATACGGTCGCATACAATGGTAGAAAAGATAAGGGGGGACTTTCGTGCTTAAAATTTCGGATATTCAATCAAAAGACATTGTGAACTTGGCCGATGGAAGGTTGTTAGGTCACATTTCAGATCTTGATATTAATTTAAATACAGGTAGAGTAGAGGCGTTGATTATTGGGGGAGGTAAAGTAATGAACCTTTTTGGTGGAAAGGATCAAGAAGTTGTCATTCCTTGGAATAACGTGATTAAAATTGGTTCTGACGTTATCTTGGTTCGGCATAATGATAATAGCTTTACAGAGGGGCAATATTTACCGCCAAGCAAGGGCGATACGACTTATTAACCGTTCCTTTGTTCCAGTACGCGAAAAAAAATGGTAGAATAAAAAGAAACAATGACACGGGGGTATGATTATGGCGAAACAAACCCTTTTTACGGAATCAGGCTCCCCTTTATATTTACAAATTACACCCTTTATAGACGTTGCGAGAGTAGAGCAGGTTGAAATGAGTGCTGGGTTTTCGACGAAGCACGGGGGAGAAAGCATAGGCCCCTACGAGTCGCTTAATTTAGGTCTTCATACAGAAGATGACCCTAGAACGGTAGTTAAAAATCGAGAGAAATTAGCAAAAGCTGCAGGGTTTCAATTAAATGAGATGGTCGTAGGAGAACAGATTCATAGTAATCAAATAAAAGAAATAACAGCTAGTGATCGTGGAGCAGGAAGTACCACGTTAGAAACGGCTATTAAAGGAACAGACGGTTTTTTTACAAAAGACAAAGGTGTCTTACTCGTTAGTATGTATGCAGACTGTGTGCCACTTTATTTTTTCGCTCCAAAAGAAGGGCTTGTAGGGCTTGCTCATGCAGGGTGGAAAGGAACTGTCGGAAATATCGCAGGAGGCATGCTAAAAGCATTTAAAGAGGCAGGTGCTCATCCTAAAGATGTATACACTGCTATTGGGCCCTCCATTTCCATGCCATGCTATGAAGTGGATGAGCGAGTCGTAAAACAAGTTAATCGATTACCACTGAATGCAAAAGATAGCGTAAAAAAAACGAGGAAAGATCATTATCTTATTAACCTCAAGGCAATTAATCGAGACCTCCTTCTAGCAGAAGGGGTACAAGAGAATCGAGTGTTTGTATCTACCCACTGTACATATGAACAATCAGACTTATTTTATTCCCACCGTCGGGATAATGGAAAAACAGGTAGAATGATGAGCTTTATCGGTTTAAGGTAATGATGAATGGCCTTAGACGTAAGGAGGCATTGTGGTGTCAGTTAAAGAAAACTTTTTTGAAATAAAAGATGAAATTAATCGAGCATGTTTGCGTGTTGACCGTGAACCTGAGGCTGTCTCAGTCATCGCCGTTACAAAGTATGTTTCTCTTGAGAGAACAAAGGAAGCTTTACAAGCGGGGATCAGGCACATCGGTGAGAATCGAATTGAGGGAGGTGTCGAGAAACGAGAGGCAATCCCAGATATCGGGACGTGGCACTTCATCGGCAACCTGCAAAGTAAAAAGGTCAAACACATTGTTGGCCATTTCGACTATTTACACTCACTCGATCGCATGAGTCTTGCTAAAGAAATTCAGAAGCGTTTTGAAGGACAAGCCCCATTGAAGTGTTTCGTTCAAGTGAATGTATCAGGAGAGGAGTCTAAATCCGGCTTAACTCCAGAAGAAACGATACCATTCATTGAAGAATTAAGGCATTACCCAGCAATTGAAGTTGTCGGTTTAATGACAATGGCGCCATTTGTTGACGACCCTGAAGATGTAAGGCCGTACTTCAAACAGCTTAGAGAATTGAAAGAAGCAGTAGAAAAAAGGAATTATCCTCACGCCCCTTGCCGAGAGTTATCGATGGGCATGAGCAATGACTATAAGGTAGCTGTTGAAGAAGGAGCAACCTTCGTAAGGGTAGGCTCTGCGTTATTAGGAAAAGAACGATAGTAAAAAGGAGAGGTGTAAAATGGGACTCAAAACAAAGATCAAACGTTTTTTTGAAATGGAAGATGAATTTGTAGAAGATACTGATACTTATGAAGAACCTTCCTATCAGCAGCACGATCGAGAGCGTGAAGAACGCCCTTCTCATTCGAATGAGAAAAAAGAGAAAGGGAACGTGGTGTCCTTAACAAGTATTCAGCAATCCAGTGCAAAAGTGATGCTCATTGAGCCTCATAGTTATGATGAGTGTCAGGATATTGCTGATCATTTAAAAAACAGAAAGACAGTAGTCATTAATTTGCAGCGTATTCATAAGGATCAAGCAAAAAGAGTCGTCGATTTTTTGAGTGGAACAGTGTATGCTATTGGAGGAGACATTCAAAAGCTTGGTTTAAACATCTTTTTATGCACACCGGACAATGTAGATGTCACGGGGTCGATTTCCGAGCTTCTTTCGGATGACAGACAGAATTTTTAGGTAGGTGATTGAAATGATTACAGTAATAAACTTAATTGCAACGCTTATGATGTTTTACTCCTTTTTAGTCTTTATTTATATCTTTATGTCTTGGGTGCCAAACTTGAAGGAATCTTCATTCGGTCAAATGGTAGGTAGGCTTGTTGAACCATATTTAACACCGTTTAGAAACATTATTCCTCCTCTTGGCATGATTGACATCTCGCCAATCGTAGCCCTTCTAGTGCTCAATTTCGCGCGACAAGGTCTTTTCGTAATCGCTGGTTGGTTTTAAGTTTCGGTAAAGGCGCGACTAACAGGTCCGCGCCTTTTTGAGTTAGAAGAGTGACCCTTAAGTCTGTTGGATAAAAAAGGTCAAATTATTTTAAACGAAAGCACTGCTACAAAAAGGAGTTAGCCCCCATGAGTGTGTACGAACATTATCGAAAAGATGAGCACGCCTTCGTGGATCATGTTCTTGAGTGGAAAGAAATTGTAATGGACCAATATAGTCCCAAGCTTACTGACTTTCTTGATCCAAGGCAGCAACTCATTACTAAAAATCTCATAGGCAATCAAGGAGATGTGTGCCTTTCCTTTTTTGGTGGACATGAAAAGGCTGAACGTAAGCGTGCCCTTTTATACCCAAGCTATTACCAACTCGAACAAGAAGACTTCATGGTTACTTTATTTGAAGTTCAATATCCATCCAAATTCGTAACAATTGAGCATCCTCATGTTTTAGGTGCATTAATGAATATTGGTTTGAAAAGGGAGAAGTTCGGTGACATTTTGCAACAAAACGATTCGTTGCAATTTGTTATTGCTAATGAAATTTCCGACTATGTAGAAATGAACGTTCACAAGATCGGTAAAGCTTCCGTCAAGTTGGAGAGAACCAATTTCGAGCATATCATTGAGCCTAATGACTCGTGGAAAGAGTCAATGGTAATGGTCTCGTCGTTAAGGCTTGATACGGTTGCTGCTGAGATGTTCAACCTTTCCCGCTCCAAAATGAAAGAGATTATTGAAGGGGAATTTGTTAAAGTAAATTGGAAGGTGACGACAGACAAAGGGATGCAACTAGTCCCAGGTGACGTTCTTTCCGTAAGAGGAAAAGGGAGAGCCAAAGTAATATCCGATGAAGGTAGAACAAAGAAAGATAAAATAAAGCTCATTGTCGGATTTCCGGAGTAATCCCTACACATTTAACGAATCTTTTGTTCAATGTAAAGTGTCGTGTCCTTTTGTTATGCGTAGCTGAACGCTAGTAGTGACAAGCATTTACATCGTGAGTCCTCAAGGAAGTTGCTTCGACACAGAACGCTACGAAGCGTTACTAGTAGAGAAAGAAGCAGGTGTTTTTACTGGCTCGCCGGCACCCCTAAGGATAGGGAGCGGATGGCGAGAAGCGGAGCCTTACATACTGATGAATGAGGATACTCATTTTACAAAAACAACCATAAGAAATTTGACATAAAAGAAGGAATTCGTTGAAATGATGTCGAATCAAAGTCAATAGTACATAAGTTGGAGGGCCGTGCCTGTTTTTACAAGGTCTTTATACAACACGATTTTAATTGGAGGTGCCTGTAATGCCATTAACCCCACTTGATATTCACAACAAAGAGTTTACCCGTGGATTTCGCGGATATGATGAAGATGAAGTAAATGAATTTTTAGATCAGGTCATTAAGGACTATGAAATGGTTATTCGAGAGAAAAAGGAACTTTTCGATCGCGTCAACGACCTTGAAGAAAAACTCGATCACTTTTCAAATCTTGAAAACACATTAAACAAGTCCATCTTCGTAGCTCAGGAAACGGCTGAAGAAGTAAAGCGAAGTGCCGATAAAGAAGCGAAGCTTATTATAAAAGAAGCTGAGAAAAATGCGGATCGTATCATAAATGAATCACTTGCAAAGTCGCGAAAAATTGCTCTTGAGATTGAAGAGCTAAAAAAACAATCCAAGGTTTATCGCACGCGTTTTAAGATGCTTGTTGAAGCTCAACTTGAAATGCTATCCGGAGATGAGTGGGATGACTTGGCACGGGGTGTAGAAGAAGCAGACGAAGCTTATGAAAACGCTAAAGGCTAAAGAACCGAATCGGTTGCAGAATTTTAACATTTCCATTATAATCTTTAGCATACATGTCTATAATGGAAACATATATTGACGACGTTGACAGGGAGAGTACGTTTATTATTATGTACAAACAAGCGATCCGGGGGTGGTGTAAGCCCGGTGTACTTGATAAACGGAAGATCACCCTTGAGTCACACACTGAAACGAGCATTTCGGAGTAAGCCGTGTCGCTTCATTCACGTTACGAATGCGTTAAGTGAACGATTTTTTTGGTCGTTCATTAGGGTGGTACCACGGGTAAACTTCTCGTCCCTATTTGGGATGAGGAGTTTTTTTGTTGTTTATTAATAGGATTTAAAATACAGGAGGAAGATCTATGAACTACAAAGAAACGCTTTTGATGCCGAAAACGGCTTTTCCAATGCGAGGAAACTTACCAAATCGTGAGCCTGGCATTCAAGAAAAGTGGGAGCAAGAAAACGTCTACGACCAAGTACAAAAACGCACGGAAGGACGCCCACTTTTTGTTTTACATGATGGACCGCCATACGCTAATGGTGACATTCATATGGGGCATGCGTTAAATAAAGTCTTAAAGGACTTTATCGTACGCTACAAGTCCATGAGCGGCTTTCATGCACCGTATGTACCCGGATGGGATACTCACGGTTTACCGATTGAAACAGCTCTTACGAAAAAGGGGAAAGTAAAGCGTAAAGAATTGAGCGTTGCCGAGTTTAGAAAAAAATGTGAAGAGTATGCTCTTGAACAAGTAAACAGTCAACGTGAGCAATTCAAACGTCTCGGTGTTCGAGGAGACTGGGATAACCCATATATTACTCTTACACATGATTATGAAGCTCAACAAATTAAAGTTTTCGGTGAAATGGCGAAAAAAGGGTATATTTACAAAGGGAAAAAGCCTGTTTACTGGAGCCCATCTTCAGAGTCTGCTCTTGCTGAAGCAGAGATTGAATATGAAGATAAACGATCCCCATCCATCTATGTGTCATTTAATGTAAAGGATGGAAAAGGTGTTCTTCGGCAAGATGAGAAATTCATGATCTGGACAACAACACCATGGACGATTCCTGCAAACTTGGGTATTGCCGTGCACCCTGAACTCGATTACGCAGTTGTAAATGTGAACGGATCAAAGTATGTTGTCGCTCAAGGTCTACTTGAAACCCTAACAGCTGCTCTTGAATGGGAAGATGTAACGGTCGAGCGTACGATGAAAGGGGCCTCACTAGAGAATGTAACAGCCCAGCACCCTCTTTACGACCGTGAAAGTCTTGTCATCCTAGGTGATCACGTTACACTTGATGCTGGAACAGGTTGTGTTCACACAGCACCCGGACACGGGGAAGATGATTATATTGTTGGTCAAAAATACGGACTAGATGTGCTATGCCCGGTAGATGACAAAGGTGTAATGACAGAGGAAGCACCTGGTTTTGAAGGGCTTTTCTATGATACTGCAAATAAACCGATCACAGAAAAACTTGAAGAAGCAGGAGCTTTGGTTAAACTTTCATTTATGACACACTCTTATCCACACGATTGGCGTACGAAAAAGCCGGTCATTTTCCGAGCGACTGCTCAATGGTTTGCTTCAATTAAAGACTTTCGTGAAGATCTTTTGCGTGAAGTAAACAGTGTGGAGTGGCTACCGAAATGGGGAGAAACGCGTCTTTACAACATGGTCCGTGACAGAGGAGACTGGTGTATTTCCCGTCAACGTGCATGGGGGGTTCCGATTCCGATCTTTTATGGAGAAGATGGTGAACCGATCATAAACGATGAAACAATCGATCACGTAAGTGCTTTATTCCGTGAACACGGCTCAAACATTTGGTTTGAGTGGGAGACTAAGGATCTTCTTCCAAAAGGCTTCACTTCAGAACATAGTCCAAACGGTGAATTTACAAAAGAGATGGACATTATGGACGTTTGGTTCGATTCAGGATCGTCTCACCAAAGTGTTTTAGTTGAACGCCCTGAACTTCAGCGGCCGGCTGATGTTTACCTTGAAGGATCCGACCAATACCGCGGTTGGTTCAACTCTTCTTTATCAACGGCTGTTGCGATTACAGGAAAAGCACCATACAAGTCTGTTGTCAGCCACGGATTTACTCTAGATGGTGAAGGCCGAAAGATGAGTAAGAGTGTTGGTAACGTCGTTATTCCAAACAAAGTCATGAATCAACTAGGTGCAGATATTCTTCGTTTGTGGGTAGCATCGGTCGATTATCAGTCAGATGTGAGAGTATCGGATAACATCTTAAAACAAGTAGCAGAAGTATATCGAAAAATTCGTAACACATTCCGCTTCTTGCTTGGTAACCTTCACGACTTTGACCCAACACAGCACACGGTTTCAGAAGCCGATTTAAGTGAACTCGACCGTTACATGCTTGTAAAGCTCAACGATCTTGTAAAAGACGTGAAAAATGCTTATGATACGTATCAGTTTGCCCAGGTGTATCACAAAGTCCATAACTTCTGTACCATCGACTTGAGCTCGTTCTATATGGATATTGCAAAAGATACGCTTTATATCCAGCACGCAGACGATCCAACTCGTCGCGGTATTCAAACGGTTATGTATGAAGTATTAGTGAGCCTTTTGAAGCTCTTAAGCCCAATTTTAAGCCATACAACGGACGAAGCGTGGGAAGAGCTGCCGCAAAAAGAAGCAGCAAACGTCCAACTTACGGATATGCCTGAAGAAAAGACTTATGAAAACGCAGAAGAGCTTACAAAGAAATGGGATCGTTTCATGGAGCTTCGTGACGATGTATTAAAAGCCCTTGAAGAAGCCCGTAGTGAAAAAGTAATCGGAAAATCATTAACTGCTCATGTACATGTTTTTGCTGAAGGTGAGGATTACAAGCTGTTAAGTGAATTACCTCATTTAAACAAATTACTCATTACTTCCGAAGTTACTTTGGAAGAAGGCAATGCACCATCTGAAGCCAAATCATACGAAAGCGTAAGTGTGGTTGTTTCTCCTGCTGAAGGGGAAACGTGTGAAAGATGCTGGGTTGTAAGTAAAACGGTTGGTTCTAACGAAAACCACCCAAGCTTATGCTCAAGCTGTGCAGAGACCGTAGAAAATCACTACATGTAATCAAACAAAAAGCCAAAAGGACCTAGATGGTTCTTTTGGCTTTTTCTGTGTTTATTTATTTCGCATTAGTAGTGGTGAAATTGCTCTTCATCCAAATGTGAAGGACTCACGAAAAAGACCATTACCTTATATAGAAAAACTTGTCCAGTCTAAGTATTCAGGTGGGGGAGAAAATAGAAAGGAGTCCACATATTCTTGTCTGAAAGGAGGACAACTAATGGGACAATTTGATCACATTGAAATGAAACTGATGAATGAAAAAGCTGAAGTCTTGGAGCATATGGCATATGCAGATCAGTTCGGACTTAATGAATCCTTGCGAGATCGGACAGGAGAACTATCCAATTATGATAATCATCCTGCAGATGGCGGGACAGACCTATTCGAGCGAAGTAAGGACTTGGCGTTGCATGAACAAATGAAAAATCATTTAAGAAACATTGATAAAGCGCTGGAACGAATCGAAAAAGGGACGTATGGAATTTGTGAGAAGACAAGACAGCAGATACCGATGGAAAGGCTAGAGGCAAACCCACTCGCCAAAACAACGGTAGATGCTGTAAGTAAAAACTCTGATCCAGCTTATTACGATCGGCCGTCAGAAGAGGAAGTACTCGGAGGATTCGATCGGTATAATTATGACAATGATGACACCGAAACAGAATTTGATGCTGAAGACAGCTTACAATCCGTTAGTCAGTTTAATGAAGTTGATGGGGTATATGATGAACTTGGTATGGAATTTTCAACGGAACTAGTAGGTTATGTTGAAGATCTTGAAGGGTTCTTATCAACGGATATGAGCGGGTATCACGGCTCAGACAGTGTGAAATTTGAACGAAATGAGCATTATAATCATTATGTAAATAGCTTGACGCAAGAATGGTCTGACAATACTGATAGTGAAGAACAAGAATAATAAAAGAGGAATCTGGGACATAAAGAGAGTGGTTAGAGTTGAATACGAATCATTCGTTCTCAGAGCGGATGAAATATATGATGACTCCCGCAGTGCGCAGGGAGGCACTGAAAAAGTCGGGGGTTACTTTTTCAGTGGCCTCTCCGCACCACGAGGAGGCTCAACCGTTTACCACAGAAAATGAAATATATTTTGGGTAGCGGGATATCTGTTACGTATATCCTTGATCGGTTTTCCATTCATAGTGAACACTTCTGTTCTTATCTATTTACATAAAAAGATTATCGTCAACTAAATAACCTTCGTATTGTGACCTTTTCCAACCTGTGCTAAAATGCAGAAGGGTAAACGTTTGGAACGGAGGAAAACAATTGAAGACTATTTACTACTATGCCATAGCGATCATCGTTATCATTGTGGATCAGTTTACAAAATGGCTCGTCGTACAAAATATGGAACTTCGACAATCGATTCCTATTATTGAAAATGTTTTTCACCTTACGTCTCACAGAAATGCAGGGGCGGCTTTCGGAATGCTGCAAGGACAGATGTGGCTGTTTTTTATTGCTACGATAGCTGTACTCATTATTGTCCCTTATTATATCCAAAAAGAAGGAAAGAACAATCCGCTGTTTGGTATAACAATGGGACTTGTGTTAGGCGGAGCGATCGGTAACTTTATTGACCGATTACTATTTGGGGAAGTAGTGGACTTTCTCGATGTGTATATAGGTACATATAATTTCCCGATTTTTAACGTAGCAGATAGTGCCCTTGTAGTTGGGGTTGGTATGCTAATCATTTACGTATTTAAAGAAGAAAAGAAGCAGGAGAAAAAATAAATGAATGAATTTAATGTAACCATTACTGAAGAACAAAAAGGCAAACGGATTGATAAAGTTTTGGCCGATCAATTTGATCAATTTTCCAGATCGCAGCTCCAGCAGTTTATCGCTGACGGGCATATCGAAGTAAATGGAGATACGGTAAAAAGCAATTATAAAGTCCAAGACCAAGATCACATTTCAATTAAAGAACCTGAACCAGAAGAAATCGACATTGTAGCTGAAGATTTGAATTTAGATATTGTTTATGAAGATCAAGATGTCCTTGTCGTAAACAAACCTAGAGGAATGGTTGTCCATCCTGCACCGGGTCACACAAGCGGTACTCTTGTTAATGGGTTAATGCACCATTGTAAGGACCTATCAGGTATAAACGGGATCATCCGTCCAGGAATTGTACACCGAATCGACAAAGATACATCCGGCTTATTAATGGTTGCCAAAAACGATCAAGCACATGAGTCTCTCGTCGATCAATTAAAAGCAAAAACGACAAAGCGTGTGTACGATGCGATTGTTCACGGTGTCATTGGTCACGACACAGGAACGATTGATGCTCCAATCGGGAGGGACACAGACGACCGCCAGGCTATGACTGTGACCGAGAAAAACAGTCGAGACGCTGTTACACACTTCCAAGTAATTGAACGTTTTAAGAATCATACTCACGTATCGTGTGAGCTTGAAACAGGTCGTACCCACCAAATTCGTGTACACATGAAGTATATTGGATTCCCGATTATGGCCGACCCTAAATACGGCCCTCGTAAAAAGAGTACGTACCCGATCGAAGGCCAAGCCCTACACGCTCGTGTACTTGGGTTTGTCCATCCTCGCACAGGTGAAGAGATGCGTTTTGAAGCGCCAATGCCTGGGGATATGGAAGAAGTATTGTCTCAATTAAAACGAGAAAATGGTTGACTTCAACTGACTCACGTGTGATAATAACCACAGATTAAAAAGTGAATACGCCCTTTAAATACAGTCCCGTGAGACTGAGAAGGAAAACGCAAAGTGACCCGTGCATCTTTTTATGCACATGGTATAACTTGAATGATGCGATCAACCCCTCTCAGGCTGACTGTGAGGGGTTTTTATATGGATGAAACGAGGTGGTGGCAAGATGAGTAAAGGGATTCTCGACGAAAAAGCAATAGGCCGAGCGCTTACGCGAATCGCCCACGAAATTATTGAACGAAACAAAGGGATTGAGAATTGTGTGCTTGTAGGAATTAAAACAAGAGGCATCTATATCGCCAATCGTTTAGCAGAGCGTATCCAACAGATTGAAGGGGAATCGATTGAGGTCGGAGAGGTTGACATTACCTTGTACCGCGACGATTTAACTGTTAAGACGAAAAATGAAGAACCTGAAATTAAAGGTACGGATATCTCGACTGACATTACAAATAAAAAAGTGATTTTGGTCGATGACGTACTCTATACCGGCCGTACCGTAAGAGCGGCACTCGATGCTCTCATCGACCTTGGCAGACCGGCGCAAATCCAATTGGCTGTTCTCATCGATCGAGGCCATAGAGAGTTGCCAATCAGGCCTGATTTTATCGGTAAAAATGTACCAACAAGCAAGTCTGAAGTTGTTGAAGCAAGGCTAAGTGAAGTCGATCAGATCGATGAAGTTGTTATTTTACAAAGGTAAAGAAAACAAAAAACCTCCCTTTAACTCGGTCCCGTGAGGCCGAGAAGGGGTACTCTCCTCCAGTGTACACGATCCGTGTATTAACTAGGCAGATGATACCTCTTTGGGAACAAAGAGGTTTTTTGTTTGCAAAAAAAGGAGGAATTAACAATGAACAAACAACAAGAAACAGTAGGCATCAATGAAATCCCTCGACTAGACAAATGGATTGTCCTGAGTATCCAGCATTTATTCGCCATGTTTGGCGCTACCATCCTAGTTCCGATGCTTGTAGGGTTGAGCCCTGCAGTGGCCTTAGTATCAAGTGGTCTCGGAACCCTTGCTTATCTCCTCGTAACAAGAGGTCAAATACCGGCATACTTAGGCTCGTCTTTTGCCTTTATCATGCCACTGATCGCAGCGATTTCCATCGGGGGACCTGAAGGGGCGATGATCGGAAGCTTTTTTGCCGGAATCATCTACGGAGTTGTTGCTTTAATCATTAAAGCAACAGGAGTTAACTGGCTTATGAACCTATTGCCCCCGATTGTAGTGGGACCGGTTATCATGGTGATCGGTTTAGGACTTGCAACAGTGGCCATCGACATGGCTATGAATAATCCGGCAACGGAAAGCTATAGCGGCATTCATTTTACAGTCGCTTTGATCACGCTCTCCATTACGATTGTTGCCTCAGCATTCTTTAAAGGATTCTTCGGACTGATTCCGATTTTGATCGGGATTGTGGGAGGTTATTCATTCGCTTTCACACAAGGTCTGGTAGATTTCACTGCTGTGAGGGAAGCGAGTTGGATTCAAGCACCAGATTTCTTAGTCCCATTTGTGACTTATACTCCGGATTTCAACTGGGCAATTGTCTTCATCATGGTACCAATCGCACTTGTGACATTGTCTGAACATATCGGGGACCAGATGGTTTTGAGTAAAGTAACAGGTAAAAACTTTATTAGAAAACCTGGACTACATCGCTCCATCTTTGGTGACGGAATAGCAACGCTCCTTTCTTCTTTCCTAGGAGCACCTCCTAACACGACTTATGGAGAAAATATCGGGGTTGTAGCTCTTACAAGAGTGTTCAGCGTGTTCGTAATCGGAGGGGCAGCTGTAACGGCAATCATGTTCGGGTTTGTTGGAAAAGTATCTGCACTGATTACAACCATTCCAACAGCGGTTATGGGCGGCGTATCCATTCTCCTTTTCGGAATCATCGCATCAAGCGGCCTTCGCATGATGATCGAAAACAAAGTGGATCTGGGTGAAAAGAGAAACTTGATCATAGCATCGGTCATCTTGGTTATCGGGATCGGTGGAGCGTTCATTGAAGTCAATGATGCGATTCAAGTGTCCGGAATGGCACTTGCAACGGTAGTAGGTATTGCCCTGAACTTCATCCTTCCTGGGAGAAAGAACGAGACCATTGACGAGGAAGAGATGCTCGCTTCAAATGAAAAAGATCGTGAAGTCGCTTAAAGGCATGGAAGAATAGGAGCTGTGACTCCCTCTTCCATGGAAGGCATTGAAAAAGGTAAAGAACGAACTTTTTCAGTGCCTTCATATGAAGAAGGGGCCGCGATTAGCAGTAACGCTGGTTACAGCAAAAATATATTGGAATAAGAATATCAGCAATCATTACAAAACAGCCATCCTTTAATCAAGTCCAGAGAGGCATGAAAGGGTACAACACAGCGTGAAGAGGACGTGTAGGGAAAACCTTCCCTACGTCTATCCAAAGCGCCACCATTGTGCACCCTGAGAAGCCTCAGGGTGCATTTTTTATCGCTTTCAAACAACCAAAAGGAGTGAACGTCATGTTTCAATTACGAACGTTAGATGATTTAACGGCTACTGAACTCGATCAGCTACTATCAGATGCAAGCAGCCTCCTTGTTAAAAAGGATAGCGAGCCTTTAAAGCAAAAATCGGTAGCCAACCTCTTTTTTGAACCAAGCACACGTACAAAATCAAGCTTTGAAATGGCTGAACACCAGCTTGGCCTTCACGTCCTTCCTTTTGATGTAGAGCATTCAAGTGTACAAAAAGGAGAGACTCTCTATGACACCGTTAAAACCCTCGAAGCAATCGGTTGTGATGCCGTTGTCATTCGTCACCCGGAAAAGGGGTATTACAAAAGCCTCGAAGGAATCTCTATTCCTATCATTAACGCCGGTGACGGGGCAGGTGACCATCCTACACAATCCTTACTGGACCTCTTAACCATTCAACAAGAATTCCTGTTTTTTCAACATTTGAATGTTGTCATCATTGGAGATGTGCGCCACAGTCGAGTAGCACGAACGAATGCCCGCATGTTACGAAAGTTAGGTGCACGAGTATCATTTGCGGGACCTCCCGAGTGGATGGACGACGATATTACGTGCGGCAACGTCATATCAATGGATGAAGCTGTTGAAACGGCTGATGTCATCATGCTCCTTCGCATCCAAGTCGAGCGACATGAAGAAAAAGGAGATTGGACGAAAGAGAACTATCATGAAACCTACGGTTTAACGGAAGAAAGAGAAGCACGTATGAAATCGGGGGCCATTATCATGCACCCGGCTCCTTTTAATCGAGGAGTTGAAATTGCCGATCCTGTAGTTGAATGTGAAAGGTCTCGAATCTTTAAACAAATTACAAATGGAGTAGCTGTTAGAAAAGCAGTGTTAAAACGTGCATTATCATTAAAGGAGGAGACAGTATGAAAACGGTATATAAAAACGGAATCATTTTAGAAGGCTCAAAACTAACAGAAGGGGTTCACGTACTGGTCAATGAAGAAACTGGAAAGATTGAAGCCATTTCAACTTCAAATGACGTCCAAGCAGATCGTGAAGTTGACCTTAGAGGAAACCTTGTTGCACCAGGTTTCGTCGATTTACACATTCACTTAAGAGAGCCCGGTGGAGAGGCGAAGGAAACGATCGCTACTGGCACTCATGCCGCAGCAAAAGGCGGATTTACGACTGTTGCGGCCATGCCGAATACAAGACCTGTACCTGACTCCCCAACGCACGTAGCCAGTTTATTAGAGAAAATACATAAAGACGCAAAAGTTCGCGTACTCCCTTATGGGTCGATTACGGTGCGTGAAGCAGGTAAAGAAATTGTAGACATGGAAGCGATCGAGAAAGATATTTTCGCTTTTACAGATGATGGTGTCGGCGTTCAAGAAGCAGGTATGATGTTTGAAGCCATGAAACGAGCAGCCAAGCTGAACAAAGCTGTTGTTGCCCATTGTGAAGACAACAGCTTGATTTATGGAGGTGCCGTTCACGAAGGTCGATTCTCTGAAACAATGAATATACCGGGCATTCCAAGTGTATGCGAAGCCGTTCACATTGCAAGAGACGTCCTTTTAGCTGAAGCAGCTGGTGCGCACTACCACGTATGCCATGTAAGTACGAAAGAGAGCGTACGTGTCATACGGGATGCGAAGAAAGCAGGGATAAACGTAACGGCGGAAGTGACTCCTCACCATTTGCTTTTATGTGAAGATGACATTCCGGGTAACGATGCCAACTATAAAATGAATCCGCCACTTCGTGGGAGTGAAGATCAACAAGCACTTTTCAACGGGTTGCTTGATGGCACGATCGACTTTATTGCTACTGATCATGCACCACACACAGAAGAAGAAAAAAGTCTTCCGATGGAAGAAGCGCCATTTGGCATTATTGGACTGGAACTTGCCTTCCCTCTTCTATATACGAACTTAGTGGAAACGGGGCATTTTACCCTCGGTGAACTCATCAGCTGGCTCAGTGATAAGCCGGCAAATATATTTCAACTACCGTTCGGAAAGTTGGAACAGGGAGGCAAAGCGGAGTTTACAGTGCTTGATCTAAACAAAGAAAAAACGGTCACAAAAGATGACATCGTGTCTAAGGGGAAAAATACACCTTTCTTCGATCAAGTGTTAAAAGGATGGCCAGTGATGACTATATTCAACGGAAAACAAGTATGGACGGAGGAAGGATAATATGAAAAAGCGCATGCTCGTATTAGAAAATGGAGTCACATTTACCGGAAAAGCATTTGGTAGCACAAAAGAGACACATGGAGAAGTGGTTTTCAACACGTCCATGACAGGTTATCAGGAAATGATGAGTGACCCTTCATATTGTGATCAGATTTTGACCTTAACGTACCCGCTAATAGGAAATTATGGGATCAATCGCGATGATTTTGAATCGATTACTCCATATATCAAAGGCCTTATTGTTAAATCGGCAAGCGTTCATCCTAGCCACTTCAGAAGTAAAGTTACACTCGATGAATGGCTAAAAGCCAACAATATTCCAGGGTTAATGGGGATTGATACAAGAAAACTTACACGAATGATCCGTGAACACGGAACGATGAAAGGGAAGTTTTGTGATCTGGATGCAGACGTTGAACAAGTGGCGAACACCCTTCAAAGTCAATCTTTTCCTAAAACACAAGTGGCCCACGTTTCAACGAAAACCAGATACGTGACACCCGCTTCTGGAAAGCGAGTGGTTTTAATCGACTATGGAGCAAAAAAAGGCATCATCAAAGATTTGAACCATTTAGGTTTTGAAGTGATTGTTGTGCCATACAACACGTCAGCTGAAGATGTGATGGCCTTAAGTCCCGACGGAGTGATGCTTAGTAATGGACCGGGAGATCCGGAAGATATACCGGAATCAGTAGAAACGGTAAAGGAGCTAATGGGATTGGTGCCGATCTTCGGCATTTGTCTTGGGCATCAATTGCTTGCTCTAGCTTCAGGTGCGCGAACGGAGAAAATGCGATTTGGTCACCGTGGTGGAAATCATCCTGTTAAAGATTTGAGAACAGGAAAAGTAGCCATTACTTCTCAAAATCACGGCTACACCGTAAATCCACGCTCGGTTAGTGAGACAGATCTTGAAATTACACACATCAACGTGAATGACCAGAGTGTAGAAGGGCTAAGTCATTCCATTCACCCGGCATTTAGTGTGCAATATCACCCCGAAGCAAGCCCTGGCCCGGAAGATGCAAAAGATCTGTTCTTGGCGTTTAAAACGTTAATTGATACTAAAAAACCAGTCACAAAGAAAGAGGGGATTGTTCATGCCTAGAATAGAAGGAGTTCAAAAAATATTAGTAATCGGATCAGGACCAATCGTCATCGGGCAAGCGGCTGAATTTGACTATGCAGGTACCCAAGCCTGTCAGGCATTAAGAGAAGACGGTTTTGAAGTAGTTCTAATCAATTCCAACCCCGCAACGATCATGACCGATGAAGCTATTGCTGATCGCGTATATATTGAACCGATCACTCTTGAGTTTGTGAGTCGGATTATTCGTCAAGAACAACCCGATGGCCTTTTGGCTACGTTAGGTGGCCAAACCGGTTTAAACATGGCAATGGAGCTGGATAAGAGCGGTATTTTAGACGAGTACGGGGTAAAGCTTCTCGGAACGAATCTTGAAGCAATTGAAAAAGCAGAAGACCGAGACTTGTTTCGCAATCTGATGCGTGAATTGGGTGAACCGGTTCCACCAAGTGAGATTGTTCATACAGTTGAAGAGGCGGTCAATTTTGCCAATGAGATTGGATACCCTGTCATTGTACGTCCGGCCTACACCCTTGGAGGAACCGGGGGTGGGATTGCCAAAAATGAAGAGAAACTAAGAGAAATTACGAAAGCAGGCCTCTCATACAGCCCTGTTACCCAGTGTTTAATTGAGATGAGTATTGCTGGCTTTAAAGAGATCGAATACGAAGTGATGCGCGATGCGAGCGATCAGGCTATTGTCGTATGTAACATGGAAAACATCGACCCGGTTGGCATACATACCGGTGATTCCATTGTAGTAGCCCCAAGCCAAACGTTAACGGACCGTGAATATCAACTGCTCAGAAATGCATCCCTCAGAATTATCCGTGCTTTAGGGGTAGAAGGTGGTTGTAACGTACAGATGGCTTTGGATCCACACAGTGAAGATTACTATATTATCGAAGTAAACCCGCGAGTCAGTCGTTCATCCGCATTAGCTTCAAAAGCGACCGGCTATCCAATTGCCAAGCTCAGTGCCAAAATAGCAGCTGGCTTTACGTTGGATGAATGCGAAAATCCGATCACGAAAACAACGTTCGCCAGTTTCGAACCTGCACTTGATTATGTAGTAACAAAAATACCTAGGTGGCCGTTCGACAAATTCGATTCTGCCAACCGTTCCCTGGGTACACAGATGAAAGCCACAGGTGAAATAATGGCCATCGGACGAACGCTTGAAGAAAGTCTTTTAAAAGCGGTACGGTCGACTGAAAACGGCATTGATCATATTAGCGTGCCTTACCGAGACGAACTGAGTCATGAATGGCTTCGTTCCAGGTTGGAAAATGCAGATGATGAGAGATTATTCCTTTTAGCAGAAGCGATCCGCCTTGGATACTCCACGGAGGAGCTTCACAAGATGACTAAGGTAGACTTCTTTTACTTGGAAACGTTACGAACGATTATTGACCTTGAGAAGGAACTTAATAACCGTCCTTTTGATGGAGAGGTGCTAAGAGAGGCAAAGGAACTAGGGTTTTCCGACCCAACGATTGCAGACCTGTGGAATGTAAGTGAGCGAGAAGTTGAAGCTTTTCGAAAAGAACACAGTATCATTCCAGTTTTCAAAATGGTTGATACGTGTGCCGCGGAATTTGTATCTCATACTCCGTATTATTACGGGACATATGAAGAAGAAAATGAGTCAATCGTATCCTCCAAGCCTTCCATTCTAGTGCTAGGCTCTGGACCGATTCGCATAGGACAAGGAATCGAGTTCGATTATGCAACGGTTCATACGGTCCAAGCGATTCAAGAGGCGGGATACGAAGCAATTATCATAAATAATAACCCTGAAACTGTATCAACGGACTTTAGCATTTCAGACAAATTATACTTCGAACCTTTAACAGTAGAAGACGTGATGAATGTTGTGGACCTTGAAATGCCTGTTGGTGTGATCGTCCAGTTTGGAGGTCAAACGGCGATAAACTTGGCTGACGGTCTTGTTGAGAGAGGCGTAAACCTCCTAGGTACCTCACTTGAAGACATGGATACAGCGGAGGATCGGGACCGGTTTGAGCAGCTAATGATGGAGCTTAAGATCCCGCAACCGGAAGGGAAAACAGCTACAAGTGTAAATGAGGCACTATTGATCGCCAAAAAAATCGGTTTTCCTGTACTCGTAAGACCGTCTTATGTTCTCGGAGGCCGTGCAATGGAAATTGTTTACCATGAACGTGATCTCCTTAAATACATGGAAAGAGCAGTAAAGGTAAATGAAAAGCACCCGGTCCTTATTGATCGCTACCTTCTTGGAAAAGAATTAGAAGTGGATGCTATTTCTGACGGAGAAACGGTGGTCATCCCGGGTATTATGGAACACATTGAGCGTGCAGGAGTCCACTCAGGTGACTCCATTGCCGTATACCCGCCGCAACAACTTTCCGAAAAGCTAAAAAAGAAGCTTACGGATTATACGATGCGCATTGCAAAAGGACTCAATATCATAGGACTGTTGAACATTCAGTTTGTTTTGTGTGACGGTGAGATATATGTACTGGAAGTCAACCCTCGCTCGAGTCGGACCGTTCCTTTCTTAAGCAAGATTACCGGTGTGAACATGGCGAACTTGGCCACAAAAGCGATTATTGGTGAGAAGCTTAAAGACCTCGGGTTTACGAGTGGGTGCCTGCCTGAAGCAAAACAAGTGTGTGTAAAGGTGCCAGTGTTCAGTTTTGCAAAATTAAGAAGTGTGGATATTACATTAGGGCCCGAGATGAAATCCACTGGAGAAGTGATGGGGAAAGATGACACGCTTGAAAAAGCCCTCTATAAAGGTCTTGTGGCGTCAGGAATGAATATCCCTACCTTCGGCTCAGTCCTCTTTACAGTAGCCGATAAAGATAAAACGGATATGATGACACTCGTTCGCAGGTTCCACCGGATCGGATACAGAATTTTAGCAACGGAAGGGACAGCAGACAAGATTAAAGAGGAAAACATTCCTGTAACGGTTATTTCAAAAATCGGAGGAGAAAGTCCGACACTATTGGATACGATTCGAGAAGGAAAAACTCAGTTTGTGATCAATACCTTAACCAAAGGAAAGCAGCCGGCACGTGATGGATTTAGAATTCGCCGTGAGTCGGTTGAAAACGGAATTGTTTGTTTGACAAGTATGGATACAGCTGAAGCCCTCCTTACTGTTCTGGAGACGATCAGCTTCTCTACAGAAGCCATGGGATCAGCCAGAAAGGCGGCGGTAAAGTGAAGAAAGTTGAAGCGATGACAGTGGTGAGTCAACGTACCATTGCCAATAACATTTACGAGTGTTCACTCAAAGGTGACCTCGTAAGTGTTATGAATGAGCCTGGGCAATTCGTACACTTGAAAGTCACAGACGGAATTGAGCCTACCCTCAGACGACCAATCAGTATTTGTAGCGTGGATACTAATGAACGTACCTTTACGATGGTTTACCGAGTTGAAGGGATCGGAACGAAAAAATTGAGTCACAAGCTTCCGGGAGAGAGAGTAAATGTCCTAGGTCCTCTTGGTCACGGGTTTCCGATGGAAGAATTAAAGAGTGAATCCCACTGTCTTTTAGTAGGTGGAGGTATTGGGGTTCCACCTCTTTACGAACTTGCAAAGCAACTAACAAGTAAAGGACACTCGGTAACTGCTGTACTCGGGTTTCGCTCAAAAGAAGATGTTTTCTATGAGAGAGAATTCTCTCGTCTAGGTCCGACCTTTGTTGCAACGGAAGATGGATCATACGGAGAGATGGGCTTTGTAACCGATGTGATTGGCGCAAAACAACTTACGGGGGATTGCTATTATGCATGCGGCCCTCGGCCTATGCTAAAGGCGATTGAGTCAAACATGCCTATTCCAGGTTTTCTTTCACTAGAAGAGCGGATGGGGTGTGGAATTGGTGCCTGCCTTGCTTGTGTGTGCGATATGAAAAATGAAGCTGGATACCGTAAAGTCTGTTCTGACGGTCCTGTATTTAAAGCAGGGGAGGTTGTTGTTTGATGAAAATGAACGTATCACTACCGGGGTTAGATTTGAAAAATCCGATCATGCCTGCTTCCGGCTGCTTCGGATTCGGAAAAGAATACAGTGAGTTTTACGACCTATCCAAACTCGGCGCCATTTGTGTAAAGGCGGTAAGCCCTTTAATGAAACGGGGAAACCCTACCCCGCGTGTTGCTGAAACACCGGGCGGGATGCTCAATGCGATTGGCCTACAAAACCCAGGTCTTGAGTCTGTAATGGAAAATGAGCTGCCATGGCTTGAACGCTTTGACGTCCCAATCATCGTGAATATTGCCGGTAATACGATAGAGGAATACATGGACGTGGCAAGAGTAGTATCCAAAGCCCCGAATGTAAAAGCTGTTGAATTGAACATTTCATGCCCGAATGTAAAAGAAGGAGGCATTGCTTTTGGCACCGATCCCTACATTGCAAAGGAGCTTACAGCGAGAGTGAAAGATGTGTGCCATGTACCGGTTTATGTAAAGCTTAGCCCGAATGTGACAGATATTGTCACCATCGCTAAAGCAGTTGAAGAAGGTGGGGCAGACGGATTAAGTATGATCAATACCCTTCTTGGAATGCGACTTGATCTAAAAACGGGCAAGCCCATTCTCGCCAATGAAACGGGAGGATTGTCAGGCTCAGCTATCAAACCTGTTGCAGTGAGGATGATCTACACTGTCAGTCAACAAGTGTCCATTCCGATTATTGGGATGGGCGGAGTTACTAACGCAGACGATGCACTTGAATTGATTTTGGCCGGAGCGAGCGCTGTTGCTGTAGGAACACAAAACTTCGTTGATCCCTTCGCATGTCCAACGATCATCGAAGAACTGGAAGAAAAACTTAAAGACTACCATGTTGATCATATCGGTGAATTAACTGGAAGGAGCTGGAGACCATCATTACAACCACTGACCACCCGTTAATTGTTGCTTTGGATTTTCCTGATCGAACTGAGGTGAACGTTTTTTTATCCCATTTTAATGAACGTTTGTTTGTAAAAGTAGGGATGGAATTGTTTTACCGGGAAGGTCCGGATTTAATCGAAGAGTTAAAATCTGATGGCCACAGAATCTTTCTCGATTTGAAGCTCCACGACATTCCTACCACTGTAGAACGAGCAATGACAAATATCGCCAAGCTTAATGTGGATCTTATAAACGTCCATGCACTCGGTGGGAAGACAATGATGGAAAAAGCGATTGAAGGTCTGGAAAAGGGAACCGAGTCAGGTAAAGTAAGGCCTCGTTGTATAGGAGTGACTCATTTGACTAGCTCTACACCACGCATGATCTCTGATGAACTAAAGATGGGCTTGGGCTTAAACGAACATGTGCTTCATTTGGCCAAACTTTCTCAAGAGAGCGGTCTTGATGGTGTCGTATGCTCGGCATTAGAAGTAGGAGACATACTTAAGGAGTCGGGACCTGACTTTTTAACTGTTACTCCGGGTATTCGATTGTTGTCAGACTCCAAAGATGATCAGCACCGAACAGTCACACCTAGTGAAGCAAACCAAATCGGTTCCGGAGCCATTGTCGTAGGACGAGGAATTACTAGGGCGGAAAATGTAGTAGAAGCCTACCAAATGTACAAAAAGGAATGGGGAAGTGGATCATGAACAATCAAACAATCTCAAATCATTTGCTTACAATTGGAGCAGTAGCTTTACAACCGACCAACCCATTCACGTGGAGCTCAGGGTTAAAGTCACCAATCTATTGTGATAATCGCCTTACCATGTCCTATCCGAAAGTTAGAAAAGAGTTAATAAGAGAGTTTATAAACCTTATCAATCTCCACTATCCAGAAGTGACTGCTGTTGCAGGGACGGCAACGGCAGGGATCCCTCATGCGGCATGGGTAGCGGAAGCTCTCGATTTACCTATGGTTTATGTGCGCTCAAAAGCGAAAGGTCACGGTAAAGGAAATAGAATTGAAGGGCGTTTACAAGAAGGAGATCGGGTAGTGGTTATTGAAGATTTAATTTCGACCGGCGGATCTTCCATTCAAGCAGCAAATGCCCTCAAAGAAGAAGGGGCTCATGTGTTAGGTGTAGCGGCAATCTTTACATACGGATTAAAGAGAGCCGAGGACCTTTTTGTTGAGGCCGATATGCCTTGCCACACCATTACGAATTTCAACACCCTTATTGAGGAAGCAACTGATTTGAACCTAAGAGAAAAAGAGATGTTGAAGGAATGGCAAAAAGATCCCCAAACCTGGTCGCAACAACATGAAGTGAGTGATACCAATGAGAAAGTTTTCAAGTGGTGAATTTGACGAACGGGTCGATTTTTTTGATCGTATGGCGCAAACAACATGGCTTTCCGGGCTACATGAAGAGCTTGTAAAGAGAACAGGATCCTGGGAAAACAAACATGTATTGGATGTTGGGTGTGGTACTGGCAGGCTGTTAATGAGATGTCAGAGTGGTACGAGTATTGTTACTGGAGTGGACTTAAGCTCTCGTATGATTTCAAAAAGCCAGAAGCTCTTTGAAGGACTCGGTAGAGGACATAATGCAACGTTTTTAACGGCTGATGCGGAAGCTCTTCCATTTAATGAAGATGAATTTGATCTTACCATTAGTGCCTGTGTGCTTTTTTTAATGCCCGATCCGAAAAAAGTACTCAAAGAGATTGCACGCGTAACGAAAGGTAGAATCGCTCTTTTAAACCCTTCTTACGAGAACAGCTTGAAAAGAGCTAATGATTATTGTACTCAGTATAACTTGAGTGGGGTCGAGCAGGAGTTTCTTTTACAATGGGGAAAGGTCGCAGAGCATCGCCACCGATTTCAAGAAGATGAATTGAGCAGGATCATGACGGCGTGCGGGTGGCGCGATGTGCACCACGAGCGCCATCTTGACGGTTTGGCACTCATTACGACAGGGGTTAATGCATAATAAGGGAAACGTCTTCTTACATTAATTTAGGAAGGCGTTTTTTCTTTTTCGATCGCTCTCTCGGAAGTGTTGTTCTTCTTATATAAGAAAAGTTGAATCAGAGGGGGGGCGAGACTCCAAGGAGAATGATAAACAATTCCAGCATTTTCTGTGAGTAGCTTCGTTCAATACGTAGGGTTAATAATACCAATTCATACAAGGAGGTGAAAAAAAGAGTAATCATGATAAAAACAGAGTAAGGGAAAGATTAACCCATAAAAATGTGCGAAAATAGCGGTAATCAACCGTAAAATCGAATCGCTATATATTTCGGAAACCGATATATTAGTAATGTTACGTTTCTTTAAAAAATTCAGAAAAATAACCAGGGGGTGACGAACGGTGAATACGTTTAAACGCTTAAAGGAGTTCTATTGGCCATATAAAGGGTACTTTTTCCTGTCTATTTTATTTTTACTTTTTGTGTCAGGGATCACAGTTGCTTATCCTATCATTTTGCAATTCACGATTGATAATGTTGTTCTTGCCGGAAATTATGAGCTTGTCCCGTATGTGGCTCTAGGATTCTTTATTTTAATGGCGATAAAAGCAGTTGCTACGTACTTTCATCAGTACTTAGGTGATTTGTTCGGAATCAAGGCAGTCTACGAGCTTAGAGATGCCTTATACCGAAAGCTTCAATACTTGCCGTTTCGATATTATGATAACGCAAGAACGGGGGACCTCATGTCACGATTGACGGCAGATGTAGAGGGATTCCGTTTCTTTTTGTCTTTCGGATTCGCACAACTTATTAACTTAACGATGCTCGTTGGATTAAGTATGGGAATTATGTTTTATTACAGTCCTTCCTTAGCCTTAATCACATTAGCTTCGATGCCGTTTCTTATTGTGACGGTTTACCAGTTTGATAAAAAAGTGCATCCGGCATTTACAGATATCCGAAAATCATTTGCAGGGATGACAACCAAAGTCCAAGAAAATATTAGTGGCATGAACACAGTAAAGTCTCTTTCAAAAGAAGATTTTGAGATGGGGCGCTTTGATAGTAAGAATGCCGACTACAAAGATAAGTATGTATTCACAGCCAACATTTGGGCGAAATACTTCCCTTTGATGGAATTAATTGGACAAATTTCGGTTGTAGTTCTCCTTGGTTACGGAGGTTGGCTTGTCATTAACGGGGTAATCCAACCCGGTGTATTAGTTGCTTTCTTCAGTCTTGTTTGGTATATCATCGGGCCACTTATGAACTTAGGATTTATCGTAAATACATTCAGTCAATCAAAAGCATCTGGAGAACGTCTTCTACAAGTCCTTGATGAGGATGAAGATATCATGGATAAACCAGGGGCCATCACAATTGATCGTCTAAAAGGAAATGTGAGTTTTGACCATGTAAGTCATCGATACGATGAAGAAGAGGAACTAGCATTAAAGGATGTAACATTTTTTGCCGAGTCAGGCAAAACAATTGGACTAATTGGTGCTACCGGATCAGGAAAGACGTCTGTAACCCAATTGATCTCTCGCTTTTACGAGCCTGACAGAGGCACGATTAAGATTGACGGAAGACCGATTGATAGCTACTCATTAAAATCATTAAGAAAAAACATTGGCGTTGTTTTGCAAGAATCGTTTTTATTCTCAAGCTCCATTAAGGACAATATTTCTTATGGACTTCCTTATGCGACAATGGAAGACATCATCGACGCAGCTAAGCGAGCTCAAGCACATGATTTTATTATGGAGATGCCCGACGGCTACGACACCGTTTTAGGTGAGCGAGGAATGGGACTTTCAGGTGGACAAAAGCAGAGGATTGCCATTGCGCGAGCGATTTGTATCGATCCTTCTATCCTTATTTTGGATGATGCTACCAGTGCAGTAGATATGGAAACAGAATCAAAAATACAAGCTGCGTTCCGTGAAGTGATGAAAGGGAGAACCACGTTTATCATTGCCCATCGTATTTCATCACTCATGCATGCAGATGAAATTCTTGTATTAGAAGACGGGGAAGTTGCAGAAAGAGGCACACACGATGACCTGCTTACAAACGAAAACGGGCAATACCGCCGCATTTATGATATCCAATTTAAAGACCGCCATGCTGTATTACAGGAAGCCAAATAACGAGGAGGTGATTTCATGGCAGAAAAACAGGACGACCGCACGTTAAAACGTTTCCACTATTCCACTGATCAAGCGATTGAAAAACCATTTAACTGGTTACAAATGAGCCGACTACTCGCATACATGAAGCCTTATTCGACCAATCTACTTCCCCTTGCGATCCTTTCCATGATAGTCTCAACAGCGGTTCGGCTACTAACACCACTTTTAATCGGGACGTACGCTTTGGATAATATTATTGAGCAAGGGGATCTCAATTACCTGTGGCTAATGGTTGCGATTATTGCTGGATTGTATGTGCTGTCTTGGATTGGTAACTTTTTTCGAATTAGGTTTATGAACAAACTCGGTCAGCTGGTTATCTTTGACCTCAGAAAAAGTTTGTTCGATCACATTCAACGCTTATCCCATCGTTTTTTTGATCAACGATCTGCCGGATCGATCCTTGTGAGGATTACAAACGATGTTAACTCTTTACAGGAGCTGTTCACAAACGGGGTTATTAACCTGTTAATGGATTTAATTATGTTGATCGGGATTATTGTATTATTATTTATGATCAGCCCGGAATTAACGTTGGCTATTATGATTGTTTTGCCAATTATGTTCTTGATTTCTACTAAGCTCAGACGAAACATTCGAAGATCTTGGCAACATGTGAGGATTAAACAATCTCATATCAATTCTCATTTAAATGAAAGCATTCAAGGGATTCGTGTGACACAATCGTATACACAGGAAAAAGAAAACATCGGTTTCTTTCACAACATGAATAGTGATAACTATGAAGCATGGCGAAATGCTTCACAAAAGAACGCTTTGTTCCGTCCTTTTGTTGAAATTAGCGGAGCGATTGGAACGGCAGTCCTCTTATGGTATGGTGTGACACTCATTCAAGCGGGGTCCCTTTCAATAGGTGAATTTGTGGCATTTGCCATTTACATCGGAATGTTTTGGGAGCCAATTTCAAGACTTGGTCAAGTGTACAGTCAACTCCTTATGGGAATGGCGTCATCCGAACGAATTTTCGAATTCTTGGATGAACAGCCAAGCGTACCGGAACGTGCAGGTGCAAAAAAACTGAACTACATCGGTGGAGATATTCGTTTTCATGATGTGGAATTCGCATACAACGAGGACCGTAAAGCGTTAAACAAGATTAGCTTGACGATCAATAGTGGCGAGACGGTAGCACTTGTAGGGCATACGGGAAGTGGAAAGACGACGATCGTCAATTTGATCAGTCGCTTTTACGATCCGACTTCCGGAAAAGTGACGATCGATGGACACGATTTAAGAGATGTTACATTAAATAGTTTACGAAAAAAGGTAAGTATTGTTTTACAAGACACATTTATCTTCTCCGGTACAATCATGGAGAACATTCGATTCGGTAAACCCGACGCAACGGACGAAGAAGTCATTGAGGCCGCAAAAACTGTTGGTGCGGATCGGTTTATCCAACAATTAAAAAACGGATATGAAACAGAAGTAGAAGAAAGAGGAAATGTTTTATCTGTCGGTGAAAGACAGCTCATTTCATTTGCCCGAGCGCTCTTAGCTGACCCTCAGATCCTCATTCTTGATGAAGCAACGGCTTCCATTGATACGGAAACCGAACAAGTGATTCAATCCGCTTTAAAGCGTCTTCTCCATGGAAGAACCGCCATCATGATTGCCCACAGACTCTCAACGATTCGAGAAGCAGACAACATTATTGTGTTAGAGCACGGTAACATATTGGAGCAAGGAAATCATGAAGAATTGATGAATCAAAAAGGCGAATATTATGATCTAGTTAAAGCACAGTTTAAAGTATTAAATGATGTAGGATAAATGTAAATCCCCGGATCATGTTCGGGGATTTAATGATTTGTTTGATTATTCAGAATTTAAACGAATGTTTAAAAAGAGGTGTACATATGAAAAGAGTGGATGTCGTTTACTCGTTGATCGTAAACCAGGAAGGTACAAAAGTACTCATGGTCAATAACAAAAAATATGATAACTGGTCCCTGCCAGGAGGATCGGTTGAAAAAGGGGAGACATTAAAAGAGGCAGCCGTTCGTGAAGCTTATGAAGAGACTGGACTAAAAGTCGAGGTGAATAACCTTGTTTCAGTAAACGAGGCTTTTATGAAAGATGACCAAAATCATGCTTTGTTTTTTACCTTTAATGCCAGAGTTACCGGTGGGGAACTTGGTGTGGTCGACAAAGAGGCTATTGGTGGTGTCAGTTGGATGAAGTGGGAAGAGGCAGACAAGTGGATGCCTTATCATCCAAATGGGGTGAAAGTACTTCTTGATCGTTCTATTCCATATGAGTTTGAAAATACAGTGTAAAAAACACCCCGCTGAAGAACGAATTCTTCAGCGGGGTGTTTTTTATGAGTGGGAGGCTGGGGAGGGTACGAAGTGGTGAGTTGGTGCTAACCTGTTTAAAAGGAGCGCTAACCTGTTTAAACCGCTACCTCACACCTCGCACCTGTATAAATAACCCCAGCATGCCGAATCCCGTACCCATGTACCACGTTTATCTTACTCGAAGCTCTCTTACTTGATCCTCATCTGGAGTAACAAACAAGGTGGTCTGCTGATCATAAATCACATACCCAGGCTTAGCACCACTGGGCTTTTTCACATGACGAATTAATGTATAGTCTACCGGGACTTGTCCTGAACTTCGGGCCTTACTGAAGTAAGCTGCTAAGTTGGCTGCTTCAGTAAGGGTGATTTCAGTGAATTCCTGACTGCGAATAACTACGTGTGAGCCGGGAATGTCTTTCGTATGAAGCCACGTATCGTCTTGACGGGCAAGGCGGTTTGTTACATATTCATTCTGCTTGTTGTTTTTACCAACGAGAATATCGACGCCTTCACTAGATTTGTACTTTTCAGGCTGAGGCTTCGTGATTTTTTTCTTTTTCTTATCTACACGTCGCTTTTTTAAATACCCTTCGTCGGCAAGTTCTTCCCTGATGTCTTCCAAGTCAGATGGAGCTGCCGTTTCGACTTGTTGAATAAGCTGATCGAGGTATGCCATTTCTTCGCGGGCCTTTTCGATTTGCTCTTTGACAACAGTGACGCTATTTTTAAGCTTGTTGTATTTCTTAAAGTATTGCTGTGCATTGGCTGAAGGGCTTTTTTGGGGGTTGAGAGGGATCGTGACCATTTGTTGGTCAGGATCATAGTAATCAACCACTTCTACTTCTTGAGCCCCTTCTTTTACGGCGTGCATGTGAGCGGTAAGTAATTCACCATGCCGCTGAAAACGAGCCGCCTTTTCGGAATCCTTTAACGTATTTTCGAGCTTTTTGATTTTCTTCTTGTTTTTACTGTATTCATTTTTAAGCATTCGATCCAAATCATGTGCCTGTTGTTTTACTCGATCTCGTTGAGCTTTACCGTAAAAATAACGATCAAGCATGTCATGAACAGACTCGAACGTTTGTTTTTCTCCAGGGAGATGCTCCAAGTCAATTACAGAAAAAGCCTCATTGTTTTTTCCAAGCACGATTTGTGGTTTATAGTCTTTCTTCTTCACAGAATCAAGAAGGGATACGAATGTATCTGGCAAGGTGTCCGGGTTTACGAGCCCTGTTCGATGAAACATTTCACGAACAATCAAGGGGCTGAGACCACTGAACTTTGCTACGATTTGCTTGTCTACCTTACCTGCTTGGAATTGTAGTTTACGCCTTACCGTCCCTTCGTCCGCTGTAAGGGGATTTACTTTATCCAAGTGAGGTGGCTCTTTATATGGTTGTCCTGGCAGGACTGTTCTGTATGAAGAGAGAGATGGGGGGATATGTTTGATGCTGTCCAAGATCATTCCTGCGTCGTCATCGACTAAAATTAAGTTACTATGACGTCCCATAAGCTCCAAAACAAGTTTCTTTTTGGACACATCCCCTAATTCATTACGCCCTTTAATATAGAATGTTACGATTCGCTCCAACCCATTTTGTTCAATCCGTTCAATTAAACCGCCTTCCAAATGTTTACGTAAGAGCATGCAAAACATGGGAGGTTCTTTTGGGTTTTCATATTTCTCTTTTGTTAAATGAAAGCGAGCAAAGCTTGAGTTTACTGAAATAAAAAG
This sequence comes from Alteribacter aurantiacus DSM 18675, assembly GCF_000429705.1. Lineage (GTDB taxonomy): Bacteria > Bacillota > Bacilli > Bacillales > Salisediminibacteriaceae > Alteribacter > Alteribacter aurantiacus. The sequence continues at coordinate 1,316,948 of NZ_KE386941.1, read as the reverse complement.
AGTGTGGTTTTTTCCTCGGGCTCTTATTGTCATTACAAGATCCGACTTATAAGGTTGGTGGACTTTTGTAATTCGTCCTGTTGTCAATATTTCTTCAAGGCTGTCTGTGACTGCCTTCGTTACGATTCCGTCAAATGCCATTCTTATCACCGCCAAATTAATTCCACTATCCTTACTAAGTATAGCAAACGTTTCTCTATACAGAAAGAACAACTCCCTTGGAAGTCATGATTATGGACAACCGTGAATAAGAATTGTTGTAAAGGTTGTCTCATTTCCGAGTCATTGTGTGTGGATGTTTTTTGATAGGTTGGTGCTGTCGATTATAAAAGCATGAAGAAGTCGGGCAGAACTTCCACTAACAAAGTAAAGTCGTGCGACACACCTCAATAACGGTGAGTTCCGACTTGTTTGTTGGTGTGGAACGATCTATGTAGGTTTCTATCAGGCACAACCTTGCAAAAAAGCAGAACAGCACTAATGGATTGGTAGTTTAATAACAGGCGTAAAAAAGAAGAGGTGGAGTCATGAAGTGGTATGAGATGGAGGTAGAAGAAGTTGAACAGGCAATCGATACAGATAAAACACGGGGACTGGATGATGAAGAAGCGCAAATAAGGTTAAAAAAACACGGCCTGAATAAAATTGATGATGGGAAGCGGACGCCGCTCTTCTTTTTGTTTATTTCCCAGTTTAAAGATTTTATGGTTCTTGTTCTTCTTGCGGCAACATTAGTGTCCGGGTTACTTGGTGAATACATCGATGCCCTCACGATCATGATCATTGTCTTGTTGAATGGGTTTCTTGGCTTTTTCCAAGAGCGAAAAGCAGAGAAGTCCCTTGCCTCCCTGAAGGCTTTATCTGCCCCTCAGATGACGGTTCTTCGCAATGGTGAGTGGGGCAAGATTCCTTCACATGAAGCGGTGGTAGGGGACATCGTTAAATTGAATGCGGGTGATCGTATTGGAGCGGACGTGCGCATTTTGAACAGTGAGAGCATGTACGTGGAAGAAAGCGCACTTACTGGCGAGTCCCTCCCTGTTCGAAAAAGTCGTGAAGCCATTCGATCTCATGATCGTTTACCACTTGGAGATCAAGAAAACATGGCTTTTATGGGAACGATGGTAACGCAAGGAAACGGATTAGGCGTGGTTATTGCTTCTGGTATGAAAACCGAAATGGGAAAAATTGCCCACTTGTTGAAAACAACGGAATCCATGGAGACCCCTCTTCAAAAGAGATTGGAGCAACTGGGTAAAATCCTCATTGCAGCCGCCCTTCTCCTAACCGCCCTAGTTGTGGTGTTCGGAATCATTCAAGGTCACGATGTGTACACCATGTTCCTTGCCGGGGTTTCTCTTGCAGTAGCGGCGATTCCTGAAGGTCTGCCTGCCATTGTCACTGTAGCATTGGCTTTAGGTGTACAACGAATGATCAAGCGCAATGCCATTGTTCGAAAATTGCCAGCGGTTGAGACACTTGGTTGTGCCACCGTTATATGTTCAGACAAAACAGGTACCCTCACACAAAATGAAATGACAGTTACGACTCTTTATTCGGATCATACATTATGGAATGTTACCGGGAGTGGCTTTCAGCCTACCGGGCAGTTTTACCTAGGTAAGAAAAAAATTGACCCATCAAAAGAAAAGCCCTTGTGGCAGCTCCTTACCTTTGGAGCCCTGTGCAACAACGCCAATTTGATTGAGAAAGATGACGGTGCGTATTCGGTTGATGGAGATCCCACAGAAGGAGCTCTTCTAGCCGCAGCCTTAAAAGCAGGAGTCTCTAACGATTCTCTTATTACCCGTTTTACAGTTGAGAAAGAATTTCCTTTCGATTCCTCAAGAAAAATGATGAGTGTGGTTGTGCGTAACAATGAAACAGGCGAGCGATTCATCGTAACAAAAGGAGCTCCTGACGTCGTTCTAAATAATACGTCTTTCATGCTTACCAATGGAAGGAAAGGGAAATTGAGTGAGGGAGATCGGAGCAAGCAGTTTGCAGTTGTTGAGGAGTTGGCATCAAATGCCTTAAGAACGATTGCTGTTGCTTATCGGGAATTAAAGCCTGATGATTACATTGAAACGGAAAGAGAAGCTGAAAAAGAGCTTACGTTTATCGGTATCCAAGGGATGATCGATCCTCCTCGAGAAGAAGTGTTTAATGCCGTAGATGAATGCAAAAAAGCAGGAATCAAGACAGTCATGATAACAGGGGATCACGCGCTCACCGCTAAAGCTATTGCTACAAGGCTTGGCATGCTCCCCATCGGTGGCAAAGTGTTGACTGGAAATGACTTAGAAAAAATGGATGTGGATGAGCTTGGAAATGTTGTAGATGATGTCTATGTGTTTGCGCGAGTAACGCCGGAGCACAAATTAAAAATCGTCAAAGCCTTACAGTCACGAGGGCATATCGTTGCCATGACAGGGGATGGTGTGAACGATGCCCCTGCAATCAAGGCAGCGAACATCGGAATCGCCATGGGCACGACTGGGACGGATGTAGCAAAAGAAGCCTCGTCGCTTATCTTGAGTGATGATAATTTTAAAACAATTAAGGCAGCCATTAAAGAGGGGCGAAACATTTACGATAATATACGGAAATTCATTCGTTACATGCTTGCCTCAAACGTAGGAGAAATCCTGGTCATGCTGTTTGCCATGATGCTTGGCATGCCTCTTCCTCTAGTTGCGATCCAGATTCTTTGGATCAATCTTGTGACGGACGGATTGCCGGCTATGGCATTAGGGATGGATCAGCCTGAAGATGATGTGATGAAAAGAAAGCCGAGAGCACCAAATGAAAGCATATTTGCTAGGAAGCTTGGTTGGAAAGTCATTAGTCGAGGGTTTATGATTGGGGCAGTGACGTTGTTTGCATTTTGGCAGACGTACCAGTCATCAGGTGAGAATTTGATGCTTGCACAAACTGTTGCATTTGCCACACTTGTCATGGCGCAACTTATACACGTCTTTGACTGCCGGAGCGAGCACTCTGTTTTTCATCGGAACCCGTTTGAGAACAAATATCTCGTAGGGGCTGTCATATCGTCCGTTTTACTCATGCTAGTGGTTCTCTATTACCCGCCACTGCAATCGATCTTTCACACTGTTGATTTAAGCTTTGAACACTGGCTACTAATCTTAGGTTCTGCATCGATACCAACTGTAGCACTAGCGGGCTTTCAACTCTTTCGCAGTAAGGAAACTCTTGGCAAAAACCGAAGAGTTGTGATTAAATAATACTAAAGAACGATACTGCGCTTCGCGTTTATTCGCGGAGCGTGGTTCGTTTTAACAAAAAGGTATGGTTTCTTTTTACTTTATCCTCTACTTTTTTCAAGGGATTTAAATTGAATGAAGGTTCTTTCAAGTTGACTTCCATTATAGAAGAGCATGTTACGGTTTTACCCAAGCGTTGTGTAGACACGTTAGGAAGGTAGATCCTTGCTCGTATGGTCAAAGGCTGACTTAAAGTCATTTCTCTAAATTTTTACTCTTGCATACATACAACCCTTGATGAGATGACTTTTCCTATCGATCTTTAATATGGTATTCTAAAATAGAATTAGAGTGGATGTGATAGACATGATCGTGAGTATGACAGGATATGGAAGCTCTCTTCAGCAGAATGACTCTTTTCATGTTACAGTGGAAATGAAAAGTGTAAATCACCGTTTTTCAGAAGTAAACATTCGTATGCCTCGCCCATTTTTAATGATAGAAGATCGTTTGAAAAAAGCGGTTGGAAAACTCGTTAACCGTGGAAAAGTGGACGTTTTTATAACCATAGGTGGTGAAAGCGTCTCCAAGAGGGCCGTTAACGTGGATTGGGATTTGCTTGAACAATATGTCACTACATTTGAGGAAATGAAAAAACGATTTAACGTAAACAAAAGCGATTTTCCATTTGAACAAATGTTAACCCATGAGGACGTTATTTCCATCGATGAATCAGATGACGTCTCTGAAGAAGTAAAAAGCTTGTTGATCCATGCCGTTGAACAAGCCGCAGTGCAATTACATACGATGCGTCAAGAAGAAGGCAAAGAACTGTACCGTGACCTTATTCACCGATCCTCCTTAATGCGGGAGTGGGCAACACAACTTAAAGAATATGCCCCCATTGTTTCAGAGCAATATCAAGAGAGACTTCATAAACGAGTGAATCAATTTCTTGAAGGGAAGTTTGAGGCAGATGAGGGACGAATCTTAACAGAAGTCGCCGTCTACAGTGATAAGTCCGATATTCAAGAAGAACTAACTCGAATTGACAGCCATCTAAAGCAATTTGACGCTATTCTTGAAGGTGGTGGCGTAGTTGGTCGAAAACTTGACTTTTTGGTTCAAGAACTAAACCGAGAGTTTAATACGATCGGCTCTAAAGCGAATGACATCCAAATTAGTCAACGGGTTGTCGACTTGAAATCAGAGCTTGAAAAGGTAAGGGAACAAGTACAAAATATCGAATAGAGATTCACCTAGGTATAATTTCTCTTATCGGGGGCTACGTTAGTGAAAAGGTAACGTACCTGTATATTGTTGTACATACACCCTACTTCAATTCATTGCGTTTCATGATAATTTTATAGATAGACAGGGGAATGAGAGTATGGACATTAAATTAATTAATATTGGTTTTGGAAACATTGTATCTGCAAATCGAATTATTTCCATCGTCAGTCCTGAGAGTGCACCGATTAAACGAATCATCACAGATGCCAGAGATCGCAATATGCTTGTAGATGCTACATATGGCCGTCGAACGAGAGCTGTCATCATTGCTGATAGCGACCATGTTATTTTGTCAGCGGTGCAGCCTGAAACTGTCGCACAACGAGTGATTAACAATAAAGATGATGTAACGGACGAATAGTTTATATGTTCGTTTGATAGGGGAATTGTAGCGTTAATTTATACATTCACTGCTTGCATATTTCCTTGAACTTTTGTACATTAGTACAAAGGAATGTATAACTAGACACTGTTGCCATCGGTATCTCTCCGGTGGCTTCGTGTTTGTAAGTTTAGATTTGGACGATGGAGGTTACTATGAAAAAAGATAGAGGTTTGTTGATTGTTTTATCCGGCCCTTCTGGTGTGGGTAAGGGAACGGTTTGTGCCGCTCTTAGAAACCATGATACGGATATTCAGTACTCCGTTTCAGCAACCACAAGAAACCCTAGAGAAGGGGAAATTGATGGGGTGAATTATTTCTTCAAACCGAAGGAAGAATTCGAGAGTATGATCGAAAACAATCAACTCCTAGAATGGGCAAAGTACGTAGACAACTATTACGGAACTCCTCGTGATTATGTTGAAAAAACGCTGGCAGAAGGAAAGGACGTCATTTTGGAGATTGAAGTCCAAGGAGCTCTTCAAGTCCGAGAATCCTTCTCAGAAGGTGTATTCATCTTCCTAATGCCACCAAGCTTAAAAGAGCTCAGAAGTCGCCTTCAAGGTCGAGGTACAGAGACGAAAGATCTTATTGATAGTCGGATGACCGTTGCTAAAGAAGAGATTGAAATGATGAGCAAGTATGATTATGTAGTAGAAAATGATGAAGTGGAATTGGCTGTGGAACGAATTAAATCCATCGTAACCGCTGAACATTGTAAGCAAGAGCGATTAATCGAAAAATACAAAGAATTAGCGGAGGTCGAGTAAATGTTAAACCCATCTATTGATAGCTTGATGAAAAAAATTGATTCCAAGTACACGCTTGTAACCGTGTCTGCAAGACGTGCCAGAGACTTGAGAGATAATACGGAAGCAAAACTCAAGCTGGATAACCCTCGTTCCGTGAACTTGGTCGGAATGGCACTTGAAGAGATTGTGGCTGACAAAATCCACTTTGAGCGTCTTGAACTGAAACCAGGGGAAGAGTAAACACCTCAAAAGCCCGCTATGATGGATTGTCATAGCGGGCTTTTTTAAGGTAAAGTGAATGTAACAATTTAAGACGGGAGGAACGATGATGAGTGGCAAAAAAAGAGTATTGCTATGTGTAACAGGGGGTATTGCTGTTTTTAAAGCTGCAGCTTTAACGAGTAAATTATCTCAGAGTGGTTTTGATGTGAAAGTGTTAATGACAAAGTCCGCAGCTGAATTCGTTACACCTCTGACATTCCAGGCTTTATCAAGAAACCCTGTTCATATGGACACGTTTAATGAGAAAGATCCGGAAAAGATCGCTCATATCGATATTGCCGACTGGGCGGATTTGGTTATTGTTGCTCCGGCCACAGCAAATGTCATCGGTAAAATTGCTAACGGCATCGCCGATGATATGGTTACAACGACTTTATTGGCAGTGACAGCCCCTGTCATGATCGCGCCTGCCATGAATGTACATATGTATGCACATCCAGCAGTCACAAAAAACATGGATACGTTACGATCCTTCGGTTACACGTTCATTGAACCAGGAGAAGGGTTTTTAGCATGCGGGTATGAAGGGAAAGGGCGTATGGAAGAGCCGGAAGTGATTGTGAAAGAGGCGGAGGCATTCTTCTCTCAACAGCTGCATCCCCAATGGAAAGGTCGCAACGTTTTGGTCACAGCCGGACCAACACAAGAAACCATTGATCCGGTTCGTTTTTTCTCTAACCGGTCATCAGGAAAAATGGGGTATTCCATAGCAGAAGAGGCAGCAAAACGAGGAGCTACAGTCACTCTTGTTAGTGGACCGTCTTCACTTTTAGACCCTCCAGGAGTGACAACAGTCAGAGTGACCACAGCAGAAGAAATGTATGATGCGGTAATCTCTAGATACCATGATCAAGACCTCGTCATTAAATCGGCTGCAGTAGCGGATTACCGTCCAAGTGAAACGTTTGAGCAAAAAGTGAAAAAATCCAATGATGACATGACCATCCCTATGGAGCGCACGAAAGATATATTAAAAGAATTAGGTGAGAGAAAAGAACATCAAATTCTAGTCGGATTTGCAGCTGAAAGTGAGCAAGTCATAAGCTACGCTGAAAAGAAGCTCCAATCCAAGAACCTTGATATGGTGTGTGCAAACTCCATTGTCGATCCGGGTTCAGGCTTTCAAAGTAACACAAATGCGATTACCCTCATTAGACGTGATCAAGAAGCTCAATCACTACCTTTATTACAAAAGAAAGAGGTTGCAACAAAAATTTTGGACGCGGCCGATGAATTGTTCGAAGAGCGTGATAAGAGATGATTGCCAGTGTCATTGTAGATGTTGCGAGTAAGCAAACGAATAAAGCCTTCGATTATCTCGTTCCTGAACCTTTTAAAGAAACGGTTCAAGCTGGGATGAGAGTCATCGTACCGTTTGGTCCAAGAAAAGTACAAGGGTTTGTGCTGGCGATTAAACAGGAGACGGACTTCGACACATCCAAATTAAAGGAAGTAGAAGACATTGTTGACGTGAAACCAGCTCTTACAAGTGAGTTACTTGATTTGGCAGAGTGGTTAACCATAAAAACATTATGTCTACAAGTAATCGCCCTAAAGTCTATGCTTCCAGCTGCGATGAGAGCATCTTATCATAAGCGAATTCAGCTAACTAAAGAAGCGACGATAGAGGACTTAGCAGATTCATTAAAGCCTTGGTTTAGTAAAAAAGGCTATGCCATGTGGGAGGATCTTAAAAAGTCATCTGAAACCTTACTTGCAAGTGTTCAAAAAGATGTAAAGGCTGGGCACCTCTTTATAGAACCCCTCGTAAAATCGAATGAAACAAAAAAGAAAACAAGAGTCATACATACAACATGTTCTAGAGAAGAACTTGAAACAAGAGCCTTGGAATTTGAGAAGCGAGCACCGAAGCAGAGTGAGATGCTTCGTTTTTTCAAGGAAAGAAACGAACCTATTGCACAGGCAAGGCTCTTAGAACTTACAGGTACGTCCCAAGCCACAATAAAATCCCTAATATCAAAAGGAATCCTAAAGCAATCTGATGTAGAGGAGTACCGCGACCCTTATGAAGGCCGCGAATTTAACGTTTCTAAAGCGCTCCCCCTTATGGATCAGCAAGCAGAAGCCCTAAAAAAAATCCTGGCATCCGTTCATGAGAACAGACATGATACGTTTCTTGTTCACGGAATTACTGGAAGCGGTAAAACGGAAGTTTATCTTCAGGCTATTGACCATGCGCTAAAAAAAGGAAAAGAAGCGATTGTTCTCGTTCCTGAAATTAGCTTAACTCCTCAGATGGTACACAGATTCAAAGGAAGATTCGGCTCTAACGTTGCAGTCCTTCACAGTGCGTTATCAAAGGGAGAGAAATACGATGAATGGCGGAAAATACGTGATAAGGAAGTCACGGTTGTTGTTGGTGCACGCTCAGCGATCTTTGCCCCGTTTGAAAACTTGGGGATGATCATCATCGATGAGGAACATGAATCCAGCTACAAACAAGAAGAAGCCCCAAGGTATCATGCCAGAGATGTAGCTATTGAAAGAGGAAGAAGGTACGGCTGCCCAGTCATTTTAGGAAGTGCAACGCCAAGTCTTGAAAGCTTTGCTCGGGCAAAAAAAGGCGTGTACTCCTTAATCACAATGGATCGGCGAGTGAACGATGTGAAGCTCCCTGACGTAGATATTATCGATATGCGTGACGAGCTGAAAAATGGCAATCGGAGTATGTTCTCAAAAAAACTTCTCGATAGTATGAATGACCGTCTTGAGAAAAAGGAGCAAATCGTCCTCTTTTTAAACAGGCGGGGGTATTCCACATTCGTGTTGTGTCGAGACTGTGGGTATGTAGCAGAGTGTCCTCATTGCGATATTTCGCTTACGTATCACAGAGCCAATCAAACGTGTCAATGCCATTATTGCGGGTACCAAGTGACCAAGCCGAATCGATGTCCCGAGTGTGACAGTGAGCACATACGGTTCTTTGGCTCAGGTACTCAAAAAGTAGAAGAAGAATTAAAAAAGGTCCTTCCAAAAGCGAGAGTAATCCGAATGGACGTGGATACGACCCGAAGGAAAGGGTCACATGAAAAACTACTAACAAGTTTTGAAAAAGGTGAGGGAGATATCCTTTTAGGAACACAGATGATTGCAAAAGGTCTGGACTTTCCAAACATAACACTGGTTGGGGTTTTAACAGCTGATACGATGCTCCATATTCCCGATTTCAGAGCTTCTGAGAAGACCTTCCAGCTTCTTACACAAGTGAGCGGACGGGCAGGTAGGCACAGTAAACCTGGAGAAGTTGTTGTCCAGAGCTATACTCCTGAGCATTTTAGTATTCAGCTTGTAAAAGAGCATGATTATCTGTCCTTTTTTCAACGAGAAATGTATTTTAGAAAGCAAGGTGAATATCCACCGTACTTCTTTGTCACGCTGATAAACGTAAGTGCGACTGATCTAGCAACAGTTGTTTCGGTGACGGGAAAAATTGCCGATTTCTTGCGTCAATGTTTATCAGAAACAACTGTGATTCACGGGCCTGCAACGTCTGCCATCCCCCGGATCAAAGATAGATATCGCTATCAATGCATGATAAAATACAAAGTTGAACCACAGATTGTCCATGTTTTGCAAGAAATACTCAAAACCTACCAAACGGAAATGAGCAGAACAGACTTGATGATTACAATTGATACAAATCCTTACATGATGATGTAGGGAACGGTAAATACCGAACACCATGGTTAATCAATGAAAAAACAAAAAATAACAATCTATACGTAAATAGTCAAAGGAAAAGATAAAGGAGCGCTACTATAAATGAAAATTGTCTTTATGGGAACACCGGACTTCTCTGTCCCTGTTCTACAAATGCTGCTTAAGGAAGGGTATGACATAATCGGTGTGGTGACGCAGCCGGACCGTCCAAAGGGAAGAAAACGAGAGCTCACTCCTCCACCCGTGAAAGTGGAAGCCTTAAAGCATGGCTTACTTGTCCTTCAGCCTGAAAGAATTAGAAATGAGGAAGAATGGAAGAAAATTGAAATAATGGCTCCGGACCTCATCATCACTGCTGCTTTCGGTCAGATTTTACCTCAAGGGTTATTGGATGTTCCAAGACTGGGGTGTGTGAATGTTCATGCATCATTACTTCCGAAATACAGAGGCGGCGCGCCAATTCACCAGGCCGTTATTGACGGAGAAAAAGAAACGGGAATTTCAATTATGTATATGGTGGAAGCTCTCGATGCAGGAGATGTTTTGTCCCAACGAGCAATACCGATTAACGAAGAGGATCATACCGGCACATTATTTACTAAACTAAGCACGCTGGGAGCTGAGCTGTTAAAAGATACGCTTCCAAGCATTCAAGCAGAAACCATTCAAGCAGTTCCACAAGATGAAGAAAAAGTCACATTCGCCCCTAATATTACCAAAGATCAAGAAGTAGTTGACTGGGGTCAGTCTGCAAGAGACATTTACAACCACGTTAGAGGACTTCACCCATGGCCAGTTGCGTATACCACCTGGGACGGGAACCGCTTAAAGATTTGGTGGACTGATTTGGTAGATCAACGTTTTGATGAAAAACCAGGTACCGTTGTTCAAGTAGACGAGTCAGGAGTTATGGTTGTTACAGGGGACCAAAAGGCCGTTACCATCACTGATATCCAGCCTTCTGGCAAAAAACGCATGGATGCAAAAACCTTTTACCATGGACAAGGAAGTAAGCTTTTGATCGGAACAGTTTTAGGAGGAAGTCATGAGTAACGGTAACGTAAGAGAGGCAGCCCTTGATGTATTACTTAAAGTTGAAAAAAACCAGGCATACAGTCACCTGTTATTGAACGATACGATTAAAAGAAACAAGATTAGCCCCAAAGATATAGGGTTATTCACAGAGATCGTATACGGAACCATTCAGCATAAAAAAACACTGGACTTCTACATCAGCCCTTTTGTTAAAAAGCCACTCGATAAATTGGACCAGTGGGTGAAAATTCTGTTGGAACTAACTGTATATCAAACCGCTTATCTTGATCGAATCCCTGAACGCGCAGCCTTTTATGAAGCCGTTCAAATTGCCAAAAAGCGAGGCCATAAAGGAATTTCAGGAATGGTAAACGGCGTTCTTCGATCAATGCAAAGAGAAGGATTGCCTGATGTGAATGAGATTGAAGACCCCATTAAGAAGCTTGCTGTAAAAACGAGTCATCCAGAATGGCTTGTAGAACGCTGGATAAGACAGTACGGTGAAAAGAAGTGTGAAGAGATTTGTGAAGCTAATCTCCTACATCCGAAACAATCGGCGAGAGTGAACCAAACGAAAGCAACCCTGGATGAGGTCTTGAGCTTGCTCCAAGAAGAAGGCGTAACTGCTGTTCCTAGTGAGGTTATACCAGAGGCCTTAATCGTGACCAACGGTGTCCTATCTAGAACCCGAGTATTTAAAGAAGGCTTTGTTGCGATCCAAGATGAAAGTTCCATGATCGTGGCTCATGCGCTCGGTGCGAAAGAAGGAGAACATGTTCTTGATGCCTGTGCAGCACCGGGTGGAAAAAGCACACACATTGCAGAAACGATGAACAACACAGGTGTTATTCGAAGCCTTGATATTCATAAGCAAAAAGTAGCTCTCATTGAGGAACAAGCAGGACGCCTCGATTTAACCAATATTCAAGCGGAAAAGCTTGATGCCAGAAGAGCACATGAAAAGTTTGAGAAGGAAAGCTTCGATCGTATCTTAGTGGATGCCCCTTGTTCTGGACTTGGTGTGATTAAAAGGAAGCCTGATATGAAGTGGACGAAAAGTGAAGACGATGTCAAAAGGCTATCAGAGATTCAACTAGCTATTCTAAACAGCGTCTGGTCTCTTTTAAAACCCGGGGGAACCCTCGTTTACAGTACTTGTACAATAGATAGAGAAGAGAATGATCACGTAGTAGCAACGTTTCTTGAAAACGAACCAAATGCCCAGATCGATCCGCAACTGCCTAATCGATTACCAAAGAGAGTCAAGCCGCTTTTGAACGAGAAGGGATTGGTACAAGTTTTCCCAAGCGATTTCGATACAGACGGTTTCTTTATAACAGCTGTAACAAAAAAAGCGTAAGGAATACTTTTCCCCTAATGTAAAGGAGAAAAACCTTTTTTTAGCGAATAGGTACATGTTATTGGTTTGCAGTATGGGAGTGTTATAGAAAGAGGGGATCAATCATGAAAGCTGTCTTAAGGACAGATGTAGGGCAAGTGAGGGCTCATAATGAAGACGATGGGGCTTACGCTTACAATTCGAAAAATCAAATGCTTGTTGTCGTTGCTGATGGAATGGGAGGACATCAAGCAGGAGATGTTGCTAGTCAGATGACAAAGGTATCGATGGTGAGTAAGTGGAACGGTACTGGAGAGTTTACTAAACCTTCTGATGCAGAGCAGTGGCTTCGACATTCGATCCACGAGATTAATGCTGAGCTCTATCGTCATGCGATGGATGAGGCAGATTGTCAAGGGATGGGTACAACGGTTGTTGCTGCTATTTGTACAGATGAGTTTGTCACAGTGGCACATGTTGGTGATTCTAGAATTTACTTAAAAACAAATACATCGTTCAGACAATTGACTGAAGATCATTCTCTCGTAGGGGAGTTAGTAAAGTCGGGTCAAATTTCGGAAGATGAGGCAATGCATCATCCGAGACGCAACGTCGTTTTGAGGGCACTTGGAACAGAAGCAAGTGTAAATGTCGACGTCGAATCAATTGGCTGGGAAGAAGGAGATGCCCTTTTATTATGTACGGATGGCCTAACAGATAAAGTTCAAAGTCATGAAATTGAGCATTATATGAATAGAGGTACCTCTCTCCAAGAGACGGCCGAGGAATTGATTCGAGTAGCCAACGAACGAGGCGGAGAGGATAATGTGACCATTGCAATTGTACGACTGGAATTACCGATAGAGGGCGTGGACCAAACATGATTGGAAAACGTCTTAGCCAACGTTACAAGATATTAAAGCTCATCGGCGGCGGAGGCATGGCAGATGTTTATTTGGCACATGATATTATTCTTGATCGGGATGTTGCAGTAAAGGTTTTGAAAAACCAATTCTCCCAAGATAACGATTTTATCCGCAGGTTTAGAAGAGAAGCAGAAGCGGCATCAAGCCTTTCTCATCCAAATGTTGTGAATATTTATGATGTGGGTGAAGAAGACAATCTCTATTATATCGTAATGGAATATGTAGATGGTCCTACGTTAAAACAATATATAAACGAACAAGATGGTTTAAAAGTTGACGTAGCAGTCCGCATCATGAAGGATTTATCATCGGCAATCGCACACGCTCACCTTAACCGCATCATTCATAGAGATATTAAACCGCACAATATTTTGATTGGGCCTGACGGAACACCAAAAATTACGGATTTTGGTATTGCCAGGGCAATTAGTGAGGCTACCATTACCCACACGAACTCAATCTTGGGATCAGTGCACTATTTATCTCCGGAGCAAGCTCGAGGTGGACATGTCACTTATAAATCCGATATTTATTCTCTTGGAATCGTCCTGTATGAAATGTTGGCAGGTCAGGTTCCCTTTAACGGAGACACTGCCGTATCGATTGCGATTAAACATTTGCAAACACCACTTCCTTCAATAAGAAAAGTAAAACCACACATTCCTCAAAGTGTGGAGAATGCAATTATAAAAGCAACTGCAAAAGACCCAATTGACCGTTATGCAACTGCGTCTGATATGGAATCGGATTTAAACACGGTTCTAAGTGCCTCGCGTGTCAATGAAAGTACTTATGTTATTGGTGGACTGAACGAAGCCCAAACGGAGGCCATCCCTATTGTCACACCTCCTGATAAGAGTGACAAACAAGAAGAGACGATGATTGCTGGAACCCCTCTTGTTCAAGCAAAAGCTTTGGAAAGTAAAAAAGACCCCTCTGTTAAGAAAAAAGGGGGCTGGAAAAAGTGGCTCACAGCGATGATTATTATTTTTGTTTTATTACTTGGGTCTGTGTTTGTAGCCTTCACATGGTTACCCCAATGGCTCCACGTGGATGAAGTAACCATACCTGATCATCTTGAAGGAATGGAAGCGGATGAGGCAGCAGAGCAGCTTATTGATATGGATCTTCGTGTACAGATCGACGAGTTCCCTCATGACGAAGTACCTGAAGGCTCCGTAATCAGTCACTATCCAAGAGCGGGGACGTCAGTAAAGGTAGATACCTTGGTCACGTTAAGAGTAAGTGAAGGTGCGGCTGAAGTGCCCATGGATGACGTTATTGGAATGTCGTTACCCGAAGCCGAACAGGTATTAGGTGACTATAGAGAGGTTGAGGTTCAAACGAGAGTGGATGACACCGTAGAAGATGAAACGATACTTGAGCAGTGGCCGGAAGCTGGGCAACAAGTGATCATGAACGAAACGACAGTCAGGCTTATCGTAAGTGAAAAGCCGGTCATGGTCATGAGGAACTTAATAGGCTACTCAAGAGAAGAAGTCATGGCCTATATTTCGGAAGAATCGCTTCTATCGGCCACTTTCGAAGAACGATATAGCGATAGTGTTTCAGAAGGGACCGTCATTTCACACGATCCGAGTAGAGGTACTGAAATAGATGAGATTACAAGAGTAACTGTTATATTCTCTCTTGGACCTGAGCCTCAGGCAGAAGAAGACGAAGGTGAATTGGAAGGATCACAAGAGGAAGAACCTTTAGAAGAAGAGCAGGTTCCAATTGAACAAGAGGTCCCGTTAACTATAGAATTCCCTGAAGATCTAGAAGAACCACTTTCTGTAAGGATTGAGCGTTTGGATTCTACAACGGATGAAGCAACAGTAGTTGTAGAAGAAGAAGTGGAAGAGTCGACAACCTTTTTGATTCCTATGGTATTGGATGATGAAGATGAAATTGGATACGTATTCCTGTATTATAATGGCGAGGAACAAGATTCAAGCCCGATGGCTTATACGTACGAAGATCTATTGGAAATTGAAAATAACGGACAATAGCTCACCGTGAAGGAGGTTTGCATGGCAGAAGGACGGATTATAAAAGCGTTGAGCGGCTTTTACTATGTTGAAAACGAAAATGGAATCTTTCAATGCCGGGGACGAGGGAACTTTCGTAAACGAAAGATTACTCCATTGGTCGGGGATAGAGTCGAATTTGAAGCTGAAAACAAAACGGATGGTTATGTTCTTGAGGTACACGAAAGAGAAAACCAGCTTGTAAGACCACCGATATCAAATGTGGAACAAGCGGTTCTTGTTTTTTCCACACAAGAGCCTGATTTCAGCCCCTTATTGCTAGATAAGTTTTTGGTACACGTAGAGGCTAATGAAATTGAACCACTTATTTGTTTGTCTAAAATCGATTTGCTCGACGAACAAAAAGAAGAAAAGATGAACGAAGCAGAAGCGATGTACAAGGAACTTGGTTACACGGTGATTAGTACATCTATCTATGTGGATGAAACCATTGAAATGCTAAGGCCTTTTCTTCGTGGCAGAGTGTCAGTGTTTGCAGGCCAATCAGGCGTTGGTAAAAGCTCATTACTGAACGCGCTGAAACCAGACTTAAATCTGGCAACTGACAAGATTTCGAAAAGTTTAGGTCGAGGAAAGCATACTACACGTCATGTGGAACTTATTCCTGTAGATGATGGCTATGTAGCAGATACGCCAGGGTTCAGCTCATTGGATTTTGAGGGAATGGATGTGGAAGGGCTCACCTACACTTTTCCTGAAATGAGAAAGCGTATGAACGACTGTAAATTTAGAGGGTGTACCCATATTAATGAGCCAAAATGTGCGGTTAAACAAGCGGTTGAGACAGGGGAAGTCAAGAGGTCCCGCTATGACCATTATCTTCAATTCGCTGAAGAAATAAAAAACCAAAAGCGGAGGTACTAATCATCATGACAAAAATAGCACCATCGATATTATCAGCTGATTTTGCAAAGCTTGGGAATGAAATAAAAGAGGTAGAACAAGGGGGAGCCGATTACATCCACGTCGATGTAATGGACGGGCATTTTGTGCCAAACATTACAATCGGACCTTTAATTGTGGATGCCATTCGTCCAATTACCAATCTTCCATTGGATGTTCATTTGATGATTGAGAACCCTGATCAATATATTCCGGAGTTTGCAAAAGCGGGAGCAGACATTATCTCCGTTCATGTTGAAGCTTGTCCCCATTTGCACCGAACCGTTCATTTGATAAAAGAGGAAGGGGTTAAAGCAGGGGTAGTCCTTAATCCTGCGACACCTGTTGAGACGATCCAACATGTCATTGATGATGTAGACCTCATTCTACTAATGACCGTTAATCCGGGCTTTGGTGGTCAGTCCTTCATTCACAGTGTTGTCCCTAAAATTGCTCAAGTGAAAGAAATGTGTGACCGTGCTGGGCGTAAGGATATGGATATTGAAATTGATGGTGGTGTGAATCCGGAGACGGCACGTCTTTGTGTAGAGGCGGGGGCCAATGTCTTGGTAGCCGGTTCTGCCATTTACAATCAATCCGATCGAAAACAAGCCATTGAACAAATTCGCGGTTAACGTTATAATGAAGTCTATTAAAATTTCATGTTAACCCACGAGGGGAGTCTTTAGAAAGGCTGAGAGGAAGCTGTGATCGCTTCGACCCTTTGAACCTGTAAGTTCACACTTGCGCAGGGATGTGGTTTGCTTTCTTGCGTAGAAAAGCAGCTGCATTTGTGCAGTTGCTTTTTTTTTCTTTACGAATTTACGTTTTCCTATATGTGCATGATTCTGTTTTGGGAGATTTCCTTTTTTTTCCTAGTCCAGCGTTTTTGTTCATGTAGTGGGAATAACAATAAGGAGAGAATGTATGAATAATCGATCAAAAGTAGTTGTAATGGCTGAAGTAGCACTGATGGGAGCAATTGGATTTTTACTCGATTTCTTGAGCTTTGGATTAGCATGGCTACAAGGAGGGTCTATCTCTCTAATGATGCTTCCGATTTTTATTATGGCGTTTAGAAGAGGATTGAAAGCTGGCCTTGCAACTGGGCTGATTGTAGGTTTACTAAACCTTTCATTCAACCCGTTTATCGTTCATCCGGCGCAAGCGATTCTTGACTACCCTGTAGCCTTTCTTGTGGTCGGTTTTGCAGGGCTGTTTGCTTTTAGTGAACAAACGAGTGCCGGAAAGAGAGTCACAATGATTTTTTTAGGGGTGTTTTTTGGTACGTTGCTCCGCTTTACCGCACACTTCTTTTCGGGTGTGATTTGGATTGATGTGTTTGCCCCTGATGCAGCAAATGCATACATTTACTCATTTGTTTATAACATTACGTATTTGGCACCATCATTTGTAATCACGTTATTGGTGATGATTTTCTTAATGAAAGCAAATAAACGTATTTTACATGCATCATCATAAAGGGAGCGCTTTCGGATGGATATTGCGATTATGGCAGGTGGGCCTAAAGAATTTGTGCCCTTCTATGAAACGTTAAAGGAAAGACATAAAGAAGCGGTTTGGTTTGGTGTAGATCGTGGTGTGTTTCGCCTTTTAAAGAACGGAATTGTTCCAAATGAAGCATTTGGAGACTTTGATTCTGTTTCAGCCACTGAGATGGAGTGGATAAATAAAAAGGCTGTTTCCTTAAATGTTTACCCACAAGAAAAAAATGAAACGGATCTTGAAATTGCTTTGACCGAAGCGATCAATCGTTCACCAGATCACATTTACCTTTACGGTTGCACTGGAGGTAGGCTCGATCATTTGTTTGCAAACGTCCACCTCCTTTTTAAAGGGGTCGAAAACGGTGTTGACGTGACGATTGTGGATCGTCAAAACCAGATTGAATTAAAGGCTCCAGGGACGTATGCAGTAAACTGTACTCAGGGGTCGTATTTTTCATGTATTCCACTTTCCTCTCAAGTGGAAGGGCTTTCGATGAGCGGTTTCAAGTATACCCTTGATGATCATACTCTTACCCAAGGTACAACCTTGTGTGTGAGTAATGAGTTGGTTGAAAATGTAGGGCGTGTCACGTTTAAGGAAGGGTATTTGTTGTTTATGGAGACCGTTGACGATTAAAAAATGGTACTATTTTTCATGTCGTGAATATACTTGTAATAACGAAGCACGTTATCTTACATCCATTTTACATTAGGAATAGGCGGGAGCTCACTCAAGGAGGGGGAAACATGAAGTTTTATACGATCAAATTGCCCAAGTTTTTAGGCGGTGTCGTTCGGGCGATGCTGGGGACGTTCAAAAAGGGGTAATACTCACCTGTTCAGAAAGGACGGAGGATTGGGGTGTACGATCCCGTTTCCTCCTTTTTGAACCCGCACTTTCTTTAGACATACAAAAAACGGCGCCCTCATGGTCGCCGTTTTTTCGTGTGTTCATAAGCGTTTATTGTAGTTATGTTGAGTGGTGACCCATGGTCACACACGATTATACGCGCTGAACTTTTCCTGATTTTAACGCTCGCGCTGATACATATACGCGCTTAGGCTTACCATCAACCAGGATGCGTACTTTTTGAACGTTAGCACCCCAGCGGCGCTTCGTTGCGTTCAATGCGTGAGAACGTTTGTTACCGGAGCTAGGTCCGCGACCAGTTACTACACATCTACGTGCCATAATAATTTCCCTCCTTCATTAAAAACGAACATTGCAGACAATCATCTTAAGTTGCAATAAAATACTAAGTAATCTTAGCATAGCCCTATATATATTTCAAGAGGATATGAAGGGTTTATCAAGGAAAAATTCTTGACACCATAACCAACAATGAGGAAATCGTTTCCACATTAATCTTTTAACAGAAATAATTCGATAGTAATGCAGTAGGGGAAGCGTGAAGGAGACTCGTAAAAAATCAGGTTACAAGGTTTTCAAACGTGGTGTGAAGTTTGAATAGGGTTCGATTAGACTATAGACATGTGTTGGTGACTTTTACACAGGTTAGCTGCGTTTTTATGAAAAAACCACCTTTTTTCGAGAATTTCCCTATCATATCGGCAAAAATCAAAGGTTTTCTTTTAAAATAAAGGAGAGTATAGTAAAATGACGATAGCCAAAGAAGGCAAAACCAAAAGGAGGCTTTTGGCATGACTATTGAAATGAAAACGAACTATGGAAAAATTGATGTATCGAGAGAAGTTGTTGCCGTGATCGCAGGCGGAGCAGCCATTGACTGCTATGGTATTGTAGGAATGGCTTCACAAAAACAACTAAAAGACGGCATTACCGACCTTTTGGGTAAAGAAAATTTAAGCCGCGGTGTTGTCATTCGTGAAGAAAACGATGAGATACAAATTGACATGTACATTATTGTCAGTTACGGTACGAAGATTTCAGAGGTCGCACACAACGTACAATCCAAAGTTAAATATCAGCTTGAGCAAATGCTCGGACTAGTGGTTGACTCGGTTAACATATTTGTACAAGGTGTACGAGTGACCAATCCATAGGGCGATTAGAGTTAGGAGGAACATCAGTGACTATCAAGACGATTGAAGGTAAGAAACTTGCCGAAATGCTACTGGAAGGAGCAAACAACCTTTCAAACAACTCAAAGGCAATTGATGCACTCAATGTGTTTCCTGTGCCAGACGGTGATACAGGGACAAACATGAACCTAACGATCACATCCGGTGTGAAAGAGGTTAAACAAATGAGTGGGGCTTCAGTAGCTGAAGTAGCAGGAACATTTGCTAAAGGACTATTGATGGGGGCCAGAGGAAACTCAGGAGTTATTTTATCCCAGTTGTTCCGTGGGTTTTCTAAGTCAGTTGAAGGGAAAGAAACTCTTTCTGCTAAAGACTTGAGTGCAGGTTTCGATTACGGAGTAGAGATGGCTTATAAGGCCGTAATGAAACCGGTTGAAGGAACGATCCTTACAGTAGCGAAAGATGCAGCGAAACGCGGTGTTGAATTTGCAAAGAACGAGGACGACTGCATTGCCGTAATGGAAGAAGTACTAAAAGAATCAAAAGCTTCACTTGAAAGAACGCCTGATCTTCTACCGGTTCTAAAAGAAGTAGGGGTTGTAGATTCAGGTGGTCAAGGACTTGTTACCATTTACGAAGGGTTTCTTGCTGTACTTAAAGGGGAAAAGGTAACTACCACTATTCAACAGGCTCCATCTATGGACGAGCTTGTTAAAGTAGAGCACCACCAGTCCGCCCAGAGCCATATGTCAACTGAAGACATCGAGTTCGGCTACTGTACGGAAGTGATGGTTAAGTTCGAATCTGAAAAAACAGAAGCGCATCCATATGATGAAGATACTTTCCGTAATAAGCTAAGTGAATACGGTGATTCTCTTCTCGTCGTTTCTGATGAAGATTTGTTGAAAATTCACATCCATGCAGAGCACCCGGGAAATGTCATCACTGCAGCACAACAATACGGCGCTCTCACACACGTGAAAATAGAGAATATGCGTGAACAACACACGACTATTTTAGAGAACCAAATGAAAGAAGAGCTCGGAGCGTCCATACATAAAGAAGAGGCGAAGAAAGAAAAAGAGGAATACGCAATAATTACAGTAGCCATGGGCGAAGGTATTGCTTCTTTATTTAAAGGACTTGGTGCAACAGGCGTTATTCAAGGTGGACAAACGATGAACCCTTCAACAGAAGACTTCGTTAAAGCCATTGAAGAAGCGAATGCAAAGAAAATCATTCTTTTACCGAACAATTCAAATATCATTATGGCCGCTGATCAAGTAACCAGCGTTGTAGATGAAGAAGTTGTTGTGGTACCTTCCAAATCGGTACCACAAGGTCTTGCTTCACTTCTTGCTTTCAATCCGACAACAGATCTCGAAGGAAACAAAGAGACGATGACGGAGGCTATGGCTGATGTGAAAACAGGAGAAGTTACCTATGCCGTACGTGATACGAGCCTTAACGGCGTTGATATCAAAAAAGGCGACTTTATGGGTATTGAAGGTAAGAAAATTATTACCACCGGTCCTAAAGTCCAAGAGGTAGCAAAGCGACTGCTCGACTCTATGGTTGATGAAGACAGTGAAATCGTGACAATCATTCAAGGGGAAGATCGTTCAGAGGAAGAAGCTAGTGAACTTGTCGCATATTTAGAAGAGCGTTATGAAGATGTTGAAGTGGAAGTTCACAGCGGAAACCAACCACTTTATTCCTACATTGTTAGTGTAGAGTAGCATCATTTTAAAGGGGGTTGCACAAGTGGGTAAAGTAAAGATTGTTACAGATTCAACCGCAGATATACCAAAAGAGCTTGTTGAAGAATTGGATATTACAGTGGTTCCCTTAAAAGTACATTTTGGGGACGACATGTTCGAAGATGGAATAAACCTTACCCCGGAAGAATTTTATAACAAACTCGATGAAAGTAATTTAATGCCAAGCACCTCACAACCAACCCCTTTCCAATTCGAAGAGGAGTACAAGAGGCTGGCTGGGAATGATGAGGATGTTTCCATTTTATCGATTCATTTAAGTTCCAGACTAAGTGGGACATACCAATCGGCTCACATCGCCTCTTTGGAATTGGAAAATGATGTAGACATCACTGTTATTGATTCTAAGAAAGCATCATATGCAATTGGAATTATGGTCACAGAAGTCGCTCGTTTGGCCAAAGAAGGTGCTGATAAACGGGCGTGTGAACGCCGCATGAACGAGTTATTACACGATACTTCCGTCTTTTTTATGGTCGATACGCTAGAATATTTGGAGAAGAACGGAAGAATCGGTAAGGCTTCAGCTATGCTTGGCTCACTTCTCAAGATCAAGCCTATTCTTTCATTGAACGACGATGGGGAGGTTTTCCCGTATGAAAAAGCGAGAGGGCAAAAAAAGGCCTTGGGGAAAATCTACAAGGAGCTGGAAACTCGATTTGGAACAGACCAGGTTTATGTTGGGATTTCTCACGCTAAAGCATATGAAGAAGCTGCTGTCATCATGAAAGAGCTTGAGGACCGATTGAACGTCACTTCATCAGTTATGACATCGATTGGCCCCGTTATCGGAGCCCACGTAGGCCCGGGTACCATTTCGATTAGTGTGACAAAATCATAAAGATACATTTGTGAAAAGCCTGCCTGTTATGGGTGGGTTTTTTATGTTTATTTTATCGATTGAGTTGAGCGGTTTGTTGCGGTTTGTTCATTGACTTTGGGATTTATCGATCGAGTTGAGTGTTTTGTTCACCGACTTCACTTGTGTTTTGTATTTACCAAAAAACGATGATAGCCCTTTCAGTAAGGATTTGTTACGATAGGGGAGGAGTATGACAAAATTGGGATGTTTTTTATATAGAGGAGGTAAGACACATGAAATTCCGCAGTGTCTTTGATATTATTGGTCCGGTTATGGTAGGGCCTTCTAGTTCGCATACCGCTGGTGCCGCGAGAATAGGTCTTGTTGCAAGACATTTGTTTCAAACGGAACCAGATTGGGCGGATATCCATTTATACGGCTCATTCGCAAAAACCTATCAGGGACACGGAACCGATGTGGCTCTAGTGGGAGGCTTGTTGGGGTTTGACACCTACGACGAAAGAATTCCCCAATCTTTGAAATTGGCCAAAGACAAAAAGATAAACGTACAGTTCATTGAAGAACCTGACGAACATGATCACCCCAATACCGTGAAAATTCGATTAGGTAAAGGGAATGATAAAATGGAGTTGGTGGGAATTTCGATCGGAGGCGGTAAGGTAGAAGTCAAGGAACTTAATGGCTTTAAGCTTCGTTTGAGTGGGAATCACCCAGCCATACTTGTCGTTCATAACGATCGTTACGGTGCGATTGCTTCTGTTTCTGCCGTGCTGGCTAAAAATGAAATTAATATTGGGCACATGGAAGTGTCAAGAAAAAATAAAGGTCAAGAAGCTCTTATGGTGATTGAAGTAGACCAAAACGTGAGTGATGAACTGTTAAATGAAGTAGGGGCTCTTGCTTCCGTTGATAAAGTAACTAAAATTCATGACTAAAAAGGAGTGCCCGACATGTTTCAAAACGTTCAACAACTCATTGAATTAACTGATGAAAAGAAGATTTCAATTTCTGAAGCCATGATCCTTCAGGAAATGGAAGTCCATGATCGCTCTAGAGAAGAGATTATTAAACAAATGGACCGAAACTTAACTGTGATGGAACAGGCTGTAAAAAGAGGTATTGAAGAAGAAGTGAAAAGTGTCTCTGGCCTTACAGGTGGGGCTGGTAAGAAACTTTATGAATATATGCAAAAAAATGAAACGTTAGCCGGAGACCTTCTCTTGGATGCTGTTGCTAAAGCGATGGCAACAAATGAAGTGAACGCAGCAATGGGGACAATTTGCGCAACGCCAACAGCTGGTTCTGCCGGTGTTGTTCCTGGTGCCTTGTTCGCTGTGAAAAAGAAATTAAATCCAAGTCGCGATCAAATGATTCGTTTCTTGTTCACTAGTGGAGCATTTGGATACGTTGTAGCAAACAATGCCTCCATTTCAGGAGCTGCAGGAGGATGCCAAGCTGAAGTTGGTTCTGCAACAGGGATGGCTGCTGCTGCCGTTGTAGAAATGGCAGGTGGAACCCCAAGGCAGTCGGCAGAAGCGATGGCCATTGCTTTAAAGAATATGCTTGGTCTCGTATGTGACCCGGTAGCAGGTTTAGTTGAAGTCCCTTGTGTGAAACGGAATGCTTTTGGAGCATCGAATGCGATTGTGGCAGCAGATATGGCTCTTGCCGGAATTACTAGTCGGATTCCAACTGATGAAGTGATTGACGCTATGTACAAAATTGGCCAATCCATGCCATCTGCATTAAGAGAAACGGCTGAAGGGGGGCTTGCGGCGACACCGACCGGAAGAAGGTTGCAGCAGGAGATATTCGGGAAGACGCCGCGATAATTGTATGAGTCTACAGTTACCCGTAACAGTAATTAAAGGAGTTGGAGAGCACTCACGCGAGTTGCTCTCTTCTTTACATATACACACAGTAAATGACCTGTTGGAATATTACCCTTTCCGTCATGAAGATTACGCAGTAAGGCCGTTATCTGAAGTGCAGCACGAAGAGAGGATAACCGTTCGTGGCCAAGTTCAAAGTGAACCTGCTGTTCGGTTTTATGGAAAAAAGAAATCCCGTTTAACCGTACGCATATTAGTCGATGGTCAGCTCGTTCAGGCTATCTTCTTTAATCAGCACTATTTGAAAAGTAGGTTTGTGATTGGAAACGAAGTCGTTGTAACGGGGAAATGGGACCAAGGTAGAGCAAGCCTCTCACCTGCAGTAATGACGACAAAAAAGCAATCAAACGAAGAAGGGCTTGAGCCAGTCTACTCCTTGAAAGGGGATTTGAAAATGGCCACCCTCAGAAAATTCATTCATGAAGCAATGGGCAGTTATGGGGATTTAATTGAGGAAACGTTGCCACGTCAGCTTGTTTCTGCCTATCGCCTTATGGATCGTAAGGAAGCTATTTTCCATCTTCACTTTCCAAAATCTCAAGACGATTTAAAGCAGGCAAAAAGACGGATGATTTATGAAGAGTTGTTACTGTTTCAATTAAAAATGCAAACGTACCGAAAACAAGAACGGGAACAACAAAAAGGGGATAAAAAACATATGCCAACCGAGAGTGTTGAGCAGTTTGTTCAAAAACTCCCCTTTCCTCTCACAGGAGCACAGAATAGAGTAAAAAACGAAATTTTGAGGGATTTAACATCACCCTATAGGATGAACCGTTTATTACAAGGGGATGTTGGCTCAGGAAAGACAGTCATCGCTGCCATCGCGTTGTATGCAGTGGTCAAATCAGGGTATCAAGGGGCATTGATGGTACCTACAGAGATCCTGGCTGAACAGCACCTTGAATCATTAACAGGTCTCCTTGAACCTGAGGGCATATCAGTTAAGCTATTATCCGGAAGTGCTAAAGCTAAAGAGCGTAGAGAGGTTCTAGCGTCACTTAAAAGTGGTGAACTAGATGTATTGGTAGGTACACATGCTTTAATCCAAGAAGGTGTAGACTTTGAGAACCTCGGACTTGTGATTACAGACGAGCAACATCGATTCGGGGTGAACCAGCGCAAAGTCTTAAGAAAAAAAGGACTGCATCCCGATGTGTTGTTTATGACTGCAACGCCAATTCCAAGGACGCTAGCCATCTCTGCTTTTGGTGATATGGATGTATCAGTCATCGATGAAATGCCGAAAGGTCGAAAACCAATTGAAACGTATTGGGCAAAACCTTCCATGTTTGATCGAGTACTCCATTTCATGGAAAAAGAAATCACTAACGGAAGACAAGCTTATGTGATTTGTCCTCTTATTGAAGAATCTGAAAAACTGGATGTCCAAAACGCCATTGATGTTCATGCCATGTTAACCCAAGGGCTGTCTGATTGGAAAATCGGCCTCATGCATGGAAGACTTCATCAAGAAGAAAAAGAAGCGGCTATGGATGCATTTTCTGAAAACCAAACCCAAGTTCTTGTTTCAACAACTGTCGTTGAAGTAGGTGTGAATGTCCCTAATGCAACTGTAATGGTTATATACGATGCTGAACGGTTCGGGCTGTCGCAGCTTCACCAACTAAGAGGGCGTGTAGGACGCGGGAGTGAGCAATCGTATTGCATTCTTTTAGCGGATCCGAAATCCGATAACGGCAAAGAGAGAATGCAAATCATGACGGAAACAAATGATGGTTTTGAGCTTTCGGAAAGGGACCTTGAACTTAGGGGACCAGGGGATTTTTTCGGGGCAAAGCAAAGTGGTCTGCCTGAATTCAAAGTGGCAGATCTTGTTCACGATTACAGAGTTCTTGAAATTGCAAGACAAGACGCTGCAAAGCTTGTAGGTTCAGAAGCTTTTTGGCAATCAAAAGATTATATGAAGTTAAGAAAATGGCTCGAGGACGAAGGTGTATTGACTCTCAATCATTTAGATTAAGCTGGAGCTCATTGTGAGAGTAGCGGACTATTTGTTTGCGGGTAAAAAAAGCTTCATCAGGATTTTCCTTGAAAAGTATCATGTGCAATAATATACTACTATTAGTACCTAGTCATATAAGTGTGGAAGTGATGGAATGAAGTTATCGAAAAAACAGCGTCAACCAAAGCTAAAACAAAGGATTGAAGAAAATCCTTTTACAACTGATGAAGCACTTGCCGAAGCGTTTGGTGTGAGTGTGCAAACCATCCGCCTTGACAGGTTGGAGATGAATATACCTGAAGTAAGAGAACGAATTAAAGACGTAGCAAAACAGCAATACGATACGGTTAAAGCATTGCAACTTGAGGAAGTCATCGGTGAAGTAGTTGATTTGGAATTGGATAAACAAGCGATTTCAATACTTGACATAAAAGAAGAACATGTCTTCTCAAGAACCAAGATTGCCAGGGGTCACCATCTTTTTGCACAAGCCAACTCATTGGCCGTAGCGATCATAGATGATGAACTAGCCCTTACTGTTACAGCGAATGTTTCCTTTAAAAGACAAGTGAAAAACGGGGAGCGAGTTGTAGCGAAGGCATCTGTTCATGATTTGCAAGACGATCGAACAACGGTGGTTGTCAATAGTTTTGTCGATCAAGAAGTTGTTTTTGCGGGAGAGTTTATGATGTTCAGACAAGAGCATGCTGCAAAGAAAGAAGGGTGAAAGAATGAAACTTGCCATTGATGCCATGGGGGGAGACAACGCCCCAGCGGCCATCCTTGAAGGAGTAGAAAAAGCGTTACAAGAATATAAAGATTTAGAAGTCATTCTTTACGGTGACGAAAAAGAAATTAATAAAACGTTAAAACAAAACGAACGGATCACCGTTACTCATACAGACGAACTTATTACCAGTGAAGACTCCCCCGTTCGTGCAGTAAGACGGAAGAAAAATTCTTCTATGGTAAGAGCTGTACAAGCCGTAAAAGATGGACAGGCTGATGCTTGTATATCTGCTGGAAACACGGGTGCATACATGACGGCGGGACTTTTGGTTGTAGGTCGCATTAAAGGTATCGAACGGCCAGCCTTATCCCCAATGCTCCCTACACTGGGCGGGGAAGGTTTTCTCCTTTTGGATGTTGGCGCTAATATGGATGCCAAACCAACACATTTGGCACAGTATGCTACGATAGGCAGCATTTATATGGAAAAAGTAAGAGGGATCAAACAGCCACGCATCGGTTTGTTGAATGTAGGAAGTGAAGCTGGAAAAGGGAACGACCTTACAAAGCAAGCCTATGCGCAACTGCAGGAACTCCCAATCAATTTTATTGGAAACGTTGAAGCGCGGGATTTATTAAACGGAGCGGCAGACGTGGTGATTTGTGACGGTTTTTCAGGAAACCTTGTTTTGAAGTCGATTGAAGGTACAGCTTTATCCATGTTCTCATTGTTAAAAGAACAATTTACTTCTTCTTTAAAGAACAAGCTTGCTGCAGGTGTGTTAAAGCCTTCTTTCAAACAAATTAAACAAAAGTTGGATTACTCCGAGTACGGTGGTGCGGGCTTGTTTGGTTTAAAAGCTCCTGTTATAAAAGCTCATGGTTCTTCAGATGCTCAAGGCGTGTTTAGTGCGATTCGTCAAGCACGGACCATGCATGAAGAAAATGTGGTGGAATTAATAACAAGAGAAATCAAATCTTCGGATGAATAGGGAGATGTAAATATGACTAAAATTGCTCTTCTTTTCCCGGGTCAAGGATCTCAATCGATCGGAATGGGAAAAGAACTTGCCGCAAACTATGAAGTAGCTAGGGCCATTTTTGATCAAGCGGACGAAGCTTTAGGTTTTTCTTTAAAAGACCTTGTGTTTGATGGGACGGAAGAGGAGTTGAAGCGTACTGAAAACACGCAGCCTGCTCTTCTTACTACGAGTACCGCCATTTGGGAAGTTCTAAAAGAAAAAGGCATCAAAGCACACTACGCAGCGGGCCATAGTTTAGGTGAGTATTCCGCTTTAGTTGCTGCTGACAGTCTTTCTTTCGGTGATGCTGTTCGAGCAGTCCGACGCCGTGGGCAGTTGATGGAAGAAGCCGTTCCCAGCGGTCAAGGATCTATGGCAGCTGTTCTTGGAATGGAAAGAGAAGATGTTGATCGGATTACAAAGGAAGTAGCAGAAGTAGCTGGTGACGTTCAACCTGCCAACTACAACTGTCCTGGTCAAATCGTGATCTCAGGATCTAAAGAAGGGGTGGAAAAGGCATCGGAAGCCCTTAGGGAAGCCGGAGCCAAGCGCGTACTTCCATTGAATGTGAGTGGGCCATTCCACTCCAGTTTAATGAAGCCGGCGGCAGAGAAAATGAAAGAAACGTTGGATGGACTAACGATCTCTCAGCCTGCCATCGACGTCATTGCCAATGTAACGGCAGCCAAGGTAACAAGCGGTGAAGATGTATCGAGACTTCTCTATGAGCAAATCTATTCTCCTGTTTTGTGGGAAGATACCGTTCGGAAGCTAGTAGAAGATGAGGTTGATGTGTTTATTGAAGTAGGACCTGGGAAAGTACTTAGCGGTCTTGTTAAAAAAGTCAACCGCAGAGCAAAGGTGTTGCCTGTATATGATGAAGAAACGTTGGAAAAAGCCTTATCGACGCTAAAGGAGGGGAAGTAAATGTTGTTTGAAGGACAGTCGGCTCTTGTAACAGGCGCATCCCGAGGAATAGGACGTGAAATTGCCCTTCACCTTGCTAAAAATGGTGCGAACGTGGCCATCAATTACGCAGGCAGTGAAGAGCGAGCCTTGGATGTGGCAAGAGAGTGTGAAACGTATGGTGTAAAAGCGATTACCGTCCAAGCGAATGTGGCTGACGGTAAAGATGTTCAAGACATGGTTAAAGTCGTACTAGCTGAATTTGGATCACTTGAAATCCTCGTAAACAATGCGGGAATTACAAAAGATGGACTTGTAATGCGTATGAAAGAAGAAGATTTTGATGCGGTCATTGACATCAACTTAAAAGGCGTGTTTAACTGCTCAAAGGCTGTAACAAGACAAATGATGAAGCAACGCTATGGTCGAATTATTAACATTAGTTCCGTTGTTGGTGTATTAGGAAATGCCGGACAGGTAAACTACGTAGCAAGCAAGGCAGGCGTCATTGGTCTTACGAAATCCCTTGCCAGGGAGCTTGCCAATCGTAATATTCATGTTAATGCGGTTGCACCAGGCTTTATTGAAACGGATATGACAGATGCCTTATCTGATGAGGTAAAAGAAGCCATGCTCGGGCAAATACCACTAGGAAAACTAGGTTCTGCTTCAGATGTAGCCAATGTGGTGACATTTTTGGCTAGCGAGTCGGCAGGTTACATGACCGGTCAGACCCTTCACGTTGATGGCGGAATGGTTATGTAAATCTGGACTAGTCTTTTTAACAAAGTTATCCTATAATGACTTGAAGGGAGGTGAAAGACATGGCAGCAACGTTAGATAGAATCGCCAAAATCGTTTCTGAGCGTCTTGGAGTAGATGAGTCAGAAGTGAAGCCTGAGGCTACTTTTAAAGAAGACTTAGGTGCAGACTCCTTGGATGTTGTTGAACTCGTGATGGAATTGGAAGATGAGTTCGACTTGGAAATTTCCGATGAAGATGCTGAAAAAATCACTACTGTTGGTGATGTGATCACTTACATAGACAAGCAATAGTGAATAGAGCCTGAGTTACCTCTAAAGGTAGCTCGGGCTTTCATAAATGAATAGGGAAAAGGTAGATGGGGGTACTCATGCAACAGTCGCGAAAAGTCCGCAAAAAAGGGTTACGACGACAACAAAAAAAGATTCAAATAACCAAAGAACAAAAAGAAAGTTATAAACGTTTCTTGCACTCATTAGGCTTTGAGTTTAAAAATGAAGATTTATTCATTCAAGCTTTTACGCATTCCTCTTATGTGAACGAACATCGTATTCGTCCCCATGACGACAATGAAAGGCTCGAATTTTTGGGCGATGCGGTTTTGGAATTGGCCATCTCGCAATTTTTATTCAAAACTTTCGACACTATGAGCGAAGGTGAGATGACCAAACTCAGAGCTGCCATCGTATGTGAGCCTTCATTGGCCAAATTCGCAGGGGAACTCTCATTTGGAGAACATGTACTACTTGGCAAGGGTGAAGAAATGACGGGAGGAAGAACGCGGCCTGCATTGCTTGCAGACGTATTTGAATCCTTTGTAGGGGCGCTTTATCTCGATCAGGGACTTGAAGCTGTTTATCGCTTCTTGGAGGAACACGTGTACCCTAAAGTGAAACAAGGGGCTTTTTCTCATATGATGGATTTTAAAAGTCAATTACAAGAATTCATTCAAAGAGAAGGCCATGGTCAAGTGCAATATCGAATTGTCCAGGAAAAAGGACCTGCACACTGCAGAGAATTTGTAAGTGAAGTATGGCTTGAAGACGAGAACCTCGGAAATGGTACGGGGAGATCCAAAAAAGAAGCTGAACAACACGCCGCCCAACAAGCGCTTCAAAAGCTTTCACAACAAGATAAATAGAAACAGACCAAGCTAACTCGGTTAATAAAAAAGAGTGGTACCACGTTTGTCGTGAGTACCACTCTTTTTATTGTCGTTCTTATTTTCTCATTTGGCCTAGTTCACTCACGATACCGTCCAACTCATTAACACTAAAGTTGTCCTTACTCATCACGTAAGCGTGAATATCCTTTAAATCATCGTATTTATTAAGGTCGAACGCTTCTGCTTTAATAGCACCGGCGTTAACAATTTGCAATTTCTGTTTGATTTCATCAAGCATATGATTGATGTTTTGTTCTGTTTTTTGATCTAAGTTCATCGTATCACCCTTTCAATTTCACTTTCACTCTTTTCTTATTTTAACACTTGAGTGGCCTTTGTCTACAGTACGTTCCAAATCCAAAACCAATTGTGGTAAAATAGACGAGTTAAGACGAAAAACCCCTCGTCCTAGTATGCATTAAGTAAAATGAGGTGGATGGCATTGTTTCTTAAACGTCTCGATCTGATCGGTTTCAAATCATTTGCCGATCGATTATCGATAGACTTTGTTTCCGGTGTGACCGCGGTAGTCGGTCCAAACGGAAGTGGTAAAAGCAATATTTCAGACGGGATTCGCTGGGTATTAGGAGAACAATCAGCGAAAAACCTCCGTGGAGGGAAGATGGAAGATATCATCTTCTCTGGTACTGATTTGAGAAAGCCTTTAAACATGGCTGAAATCACTCTCACGTTGAACAACGAAAAACAACAGCTTGCCATTGACTATAGCGAAGTAAGTGTGACAAGGCGTGTTTACCGTTCAGGAGAAAGTGAGTATTTGATTAATAAACAGCCATGCAGATTAAGGGACATCGTGGACCTGTTTATGGATTCAGGACTCGGGAGAGAGTCTTTTTCTATTATCGGACAGGGGAAAATTGAAGAGATTTTGAGCAGTAAACCTGAAGAGCGCCGTAAGATCTTTGAAGAAGCTGCAGGGGTACTCAAATATAAAACGCGAAAGCTGAAATCCGAAAAAAAACTCGCAGAAACCCAAGATAACTTGAATCGTGTGGAGGACATTCTTCACGAGCTTCATGGACAAGTTGAACCTCTAAGAGAACAGGCATCAGTTGCGAAAGAATATTTAGAGAAAAAAGCAGAGCTTAAAAGTTTTGAAATCGGTCTTTATGTAAAAGAAATCGAAGTGTTGCACGAAAAGTGGACGGACGAGAAAGGAAAGCTAGTAACCTTCATCAAAAAAGAAGAACAGCTTACCGAGTCGGTAAAAGAAAAAGAACGGATGATCGATCGCTTGAGAAGCGATATTCATGCATTGGATGAGTCGATTCAACAACTCCAAGAGCTGTTATTAAACACGAGTGAAGAGCTTGAGAAGCAAGAAGGTCAAAAGCAAGTTTGGCATGAGCGTAAGAAGAACTTTGCCAAAAACCGAGAACAGTTCATGGAAGAGTTGGATAAGCTCAAAGACCAAAAAGAGACCTTATCAAAAGAAGTGGAAGATCAGACTCAAAAAGTCGACCGAGCAAAATCCGATCTTGAGAAGACGGCGGCTAAACGAAAGCAACAAGAGGCACTTTATAAAGAGCTTTCAGAAGATACCAAGGAACGTATAGATAGTCTTAAATCCGAGTACATAGAGTTCTTAAATGAAGCAGCTTCTTTAAAGAATGAAAAGCGCTATTTGATCGAACAACTTGATCGACAGCGATTTAAAGAAGATCGACTGGAAAAAGAGAACATAGATCTTCTTGAGAAAAGACGAGTCCTTTCAGAACAAAAAGCTGAACAAGACCGGGTGTACGACGAGTTAAAAGAGAAGATCGATCATTCACTTACGTCTTTTAGAGAATTGCAACAAGCGTTTACGAAAAGTGAGCAAGAATACCAAAAGAAAGAAACGCTTCTTTATGAAGCCTATCGACATGCGGAACAACTCCGATCAAAAAAAGAATTCATGGAAGATATGCAGAACGACTATTCTGGTTTTTTCCAAGGTGTAAAAGAAATCTTAAAAGAACGAGATCGTACTTTTCAGGGAATTGAAGGAGCCGTAGCGGAGCTTGTTGACGTGAAGAAAGAACATGAAACCGCTCTTGATATCGCTTTAGGTGCCGCACAGCAACACGTGGTAGTCAAAGACGAAGCGACAGGAAGAAAGGCCATCGCGTATTTGAAACAACGGAATTTAGGAAGAGCTACCTTCCTTCCGATGGACGTAATGAAACCAAGACGGTTACCTGCAACTGATATGAGCGTGCTCGAGCAAATGGAAGGGTACGTTGGTACGGCTGCCGAACTCGTGACATACGACGATCGATATGAAAATGTTATTGGTCAATTATTAGGCAATGTGGTTGTAGCAACAGATCTGAAGGTGGCTAATGGGATTGCCCGTCAAGTAAGATACCGTTTTCGAATCGTTACTCTCGATGGAGATGTGATCAATCCCGGTGGTGGAATGACCGGTGGAAGTATGAACAAAAAGAAGAATCATCTTCTCGGCAGACAGCAAGAGCTCGAGCGTATGACAGAAAAACTCGAACGCTTGGATTCAGAAGTGAGAAAAGTAGAACAAGACGTAAAAGAACGAAAAGCCCACTTGTCCTCGTTAAAAAGCCAAATGGAAGAAGCGAGAAGCCAAGGGGAGTCTACCCGTGAAAAAGAACAAGTCGAGAAAACGAAGGTCAAAGAATTGGAGCTTTCGATCAGTAGTTTAAACGACCGTCTCCGATTGTACGATCAAGAAAAAGACGAGTTTGAACGTGAGCGAAAAGAAAAAGAAGCGCGATTAAACGAGCTTGGTGCGAAGATTGAAGATGCGGAGAAGAAAACCGAGTCTTTAAACGAAGAAATAAAGAAAGCTTCAGAGAAAGAAGCAAAACAGGCTGTTTCTAAAGAGAGCCTTTCAAAAGAAATGACAGAATCCCGTATTCAAGAAACAAAAGAGCGTGAACAATTGAATTATCTTGAGCAAACGCTTAATGCTTTGACGGATTCTTTTTACCAAGTGAAAAAAGACTTAGCTTATCGTGAACAAGAGTTTGATCAGTTAAGAAGAGAAATCGACTCTCAAGCAGATGATGGTGAAACGTTAGAAGAGATTATCGCTAAGCGAAAGCTGGAAAAAGAACAGACAATACGTTTAATTGCAAAAAGACGTTCAGATCGTACAGGCTTGCAGCAAGAACATGATGATACGGAAGTTGACTTGAGAGAACGAAAACGTCAGCTAAAGCAAATGAGCAATGCTGTTCATGAAACGGAAGTATTAGTAAACCGAACAGATGTGGAGTTAGACAACAAACTTGCTAAGCTAGAAGGAGACTACGAACTCACATTCGAAGCAGCAAAGCAAAAAGAGCATCCGTCGTTAACGATTGAGCAGGCCAGAACGAAAGTGAAACTCATTAAGATGGCCATAGAAGAACTTGGCACAGTCAACGTGGGGGCTATTGAGGAATACGACAGGGTGAAAGAACGCTATGACTTTTTGAAAGAGCAAAAAGAAGACCTTGAGATGGGTAAAGCGACACTTGTTCAAGTCATTGAAGAAATGGATATAGAAATGGTTCGCCGTTTTAAAGAGACGTTTGATCACATCCAAGGCCACTTCAAAAACGTCTTTGCTCAATTGTTCGGTGGGGGACGTGCGGACTTGGTGTTAACAGACCCAAGCGATCTATTGGAAACAGGAGTCGATATTGTCGCTCAGCCTCCAGGAAAGAAGCTTCAAAACTTGGGACTTCTCTCAGGTGGAGAAAGAGCTCTTACTGCGATCGCCCTGCTGTTTGGTATTCTAAAAACGAGGCCCGTTCCCTTTTGTGTACTCGATGAGGTCGAGGCGGCCCTTGACGATGCAAACGTGGCGAGATTCGCTCAGTATTTAAAAGAGTTTAGTAAGGATACACAATTTATTGTTGTTACACACCGTAAAGGGACAATGGAAGAAGCAGATGTGCTCTATGGGGTAACAATGCAAGAATCAGGTGTGTCAAACCTTGTAAGTGTGAGGATGGAAGAGACGGAAGCCTTAGTCGGCTCCGACTAGGATGGAGGATGCAGATGAGCTTTTTTAAGAAGCTGAAAGAAAAAATCACAACCCAAACGGATAGTGTTACAACGAAGTTTAAAGATGGTCTGACAAAAACGAGAGATTCTTTTGTTGGTCAAATGAATGAGCTTGTGAAGAATTACAGAAGCGTAGACGAAGAATTTTTCGAAGAGCTTGAAGATATCTTGATCTCTGCTGATGTAGGGGTTCACACGGTTATGGACTTGATTGATGAGTTAAAAGATGAAGCGAGAAGACGAAACATTAAGGATGCAAAAGACATTCAACCGGTAATCTCGGAAAAGCTGGCAGAAATGCTTCAGAAGTCTGAGAATGAATCAGCTTTAAATATGCAAGAAACGATGACAGTCATCCTCTTCGTCGGAGTCAATGGTGTTGGAAAGACGACGACGATCGGAAAAATGGCTCACCGATTTAAACAAGAAGGAAAGAGTGTCGTCATGGCTGCAGGAGATACATTCCGTGCAGGTGCCATTGAGCAACTCGAAGTATGGGGCGAGCGAGTTGGTGTAGACGTAATCAAACAACAGGCTGGTTCAGACCCGGCTGCGGTCATGTTTGATGCGATCCAAGCTGCTAAGTCAAGGAAAGCGGATGTGCTGTTATGTGACACTGCCGGTCGATTGCAAAATAAAGTAAACTTAATGAACGAGCTTGAAAAAGTAAAGCGAGTGATTAGCAGAGAAATTCCTGATGCCCCTCACGAAGTTCTGCTTGTACTTGATGCAACGACAGGGCAAAATGCCATGAGTCAGGCGAAAACCTTCTCAAAAACCACTGATGTATCAGGGATCGTTCTTACTAAGTTAGATGGAACAGCAAAAGGTGGCATTGTACTTGCGATCCGAAACGAGCTTGATATTCCAGTCAAGTTCGTCGGATTGGGAGAAGGGATGGACGACCTTCAGGAATTTGAAGCGGATCAGTATGTTCATGGTCTTTTCGCAGACGTCTTGCAAGAGGCGGAAGAGTTAGCTGAGGAAGATTAAAAATCCGTCAAGATATTTTCTTGACATGGGATTGGCCGTCTTGTATGATGATAAGTGTAAAGGATATTCACTTAACAAGGCGGTGCGTCCGGTGATTGAAAAAACGATCCGAATTAATTATCTGTACGATTTTTATCAATCCCTTTTGACCGATAAACAAAACAAATACATGAGAATGTATTATTTGGATGATTGGTCACTTGGTGAGATATCGGAACACTTTGAAGTGAGCCGGCAAGCAGTGTATGATAATATACGACGCACAGAGGCTTTGTTGGAAGAATACGAAGAGAAACTCTCGCTGTTTTCACGTTATCAAGAACGAAGTGCCCTTATTAAAGAGCTACGGGAACTGACTGAAAAAAGTGCTGAGAAAGAAGAGATCCTTCGTGTCCTCCACACCCTGGACAAACTTGAATAGGGGGAAACCGAATGGCATTTGAAGGTTTAGCGGAGCGACTCCAAGGAACTTTAAATAAAATCCGCGGTAAAGGAAAGGTATCTGAACAAGACGTTAAAGTAATGATGCGCGAAGTCAGGCTGGCCCTTTTGGAAGCGGACGTAAACTTTAAAGTTGTTAAGGATTTTATCGCTCGCGTAAAAGAGCGGGCAGTAGGTTCTGATGTATTTGAGAGCCTTACACCCGGACAACAAATTATTAAGATTGTTAATGAAGAATTGACTGCCTTAATGGGTGGCGAACAAAGCAAGATCGCTGTAGCCCAAAAGTCTCCCACGGTTGTGATGATGGTCGGTCTGCAAGGTGCAGGTAAAACGACGACAACCGGAAAACTTGCAAATCATTTACGAAAAAAACATAACCGCAATCCGTTAATGGTTGCAGCAGATATTTATCGCCCAGCAGCGATCAAGCAACTTGAAACACTTGGTAAACAGCTCAACATGCCTGTTTTCTCTATGGGTGATCAAGTGAGCCCCGTTGAAATTGCTAAAGAAGCACTGGCGAAAGCAAAAGAAGACCATCACGATTATGTTTTGATTGATACTGCCGGTCGACTCCATGTTGATGAAGAGTTGATGGGCGAACTAGATGAGATTAAAGAATTGGCCAAGCCCGATGAGATTCTTCTCGTCGTGGATGCCATGACAGGTCAGGACGCAGTCAACGTAGCTGAAAGCTTCAATGAACGCCTTGGTATTACGGGTGTCGTATTGACGAAGCTTGATGGAGATACACGAGGCGGTGCAGCCTTGAGTGTTAAAGCTGTAACTGACACGCCAATCAAATTTGCTGGTATGGGGGAAAAAGTCGACCAACTCGAACCTTTCCACCCCGACCGGATGGCTTCTCGTATTCTTGGAATGGGAGATGTCCTAACGTTAATTGAAAAAGCCCAGACAAACGTTGATGAAGCAAGGGCAAAAGAACTTGAACGGAAGATGCGTACGAATGAGCTTACGTTTGATGACTTCCTTGAGCAGTTGGGACAAGTCCGTAATATGGGACCTCTCGATGAGCTGTTAAACATGATGCCTGGTGCTGGTAAGATGAAGGGCTTGAAAAACGTTCAAGTAGACGATAAACAGATCGGACAAATTGAAGCGATCGTTCGCTCCATGACCAAAGCCGAGAAGGAAGATCCGTCTATTTTAAATGCAAACAGAAGACGCCGGATCGCTAAAGGTAGCGGAACCACTATTCAAGAGGTAAACCGTTTGATAAAGCAGTTCGGTGAAATGAAGAAAATGATGAAGCAAATGTCAGGCATGCAACAAAAAGGCAAGAAGAAAAAAGGCGGCTTAGGCGGGATGAAATTTCCGTTTATGTAAGCCTAAACCCTTGATTTCATAAGGTTTTACCACTTTTTTAACCAGTGTTAAGGTTTTTTCCTTTACGGGGGTTGTTAAGTCGGTGAAACTATGATAATATCTTTAATTGTGTTAATTCGATTTGGAGGTGAAACACATGGCAGTTAAAATTCGTCTTAAGCGTATGGGAGCTAAAAAATCTCCTTTCTATCGTGTCGTAGTAGCGGACTCTCGTTCTCCACGTGACGGTCGCTTTATCGAGGAGATTGGAACATATAACCCGTTAACAAACCCAGTTAAATTTGACGTGAACGAAGAAAAAGCGTTGAAATGGATGACAGAGGGAGCTAAACCTTCTGACACTGTTCGCAACCTTTTCTCAAACGTTGGTTTGATGGAAAAGTTTCATAACGCGAAAAACGCAAAGTAAGTTCTTTGCATAATCGGCAGACAGGTTCAAAGATAGCGTGACCCGCTTCTTTGAACCTCTGCTATACATGAGGTGAGTGACTATGAAAGAATTAGTAGAATCCATTGCTAAAGCCCTTGTAGATCATCCTGAAGATGTCCATGTCACCGAAAACGATGAAGGCCGATCACTCACACTTAAGCTTTCCGTTCACAAAGACGACATGGGTAAAGTCATCGGGAAGCAAGGCCGAATTGCAAAGGCGATTCGTTCCGTTGTATATGCAGCAGGAGCAAGCCAAAACAAGCGTATTAACTTGGAAATTGGTTAAAGGGTGAGGAATTTCCTCTCCCTTTTTATGTATGTCAATCATTAAACAAAAAGGAGTATTCCACATAGTCAGTAACCTTAATTTTTTTGTGGAATATCTTGTCCTTTTGTTTTGTTTTGCTTAAGCCATCAGCGACGACCGTTTACATCGTGAGTCATCTGGAGTTGCAACGACAGAGAACACTACGAAGCATTTTTCGTAGAGGAAGAAGCAAGTGTTTCTATTGGCTCGCCGGCACCTCCGCGGAAAGGGAGCGGAGGGCGTGGATTGGAGCGGAGCTTTATAAACTGATGCAAGAGGATACTCATCTTAAACAATATAAAAAAGCAAGCTACTATATCAGTTGGAGGTGACAACATGCAGATTTTGAAAAAAGTAGTTGTCAAACAAATTTTAACGGAAACAAGCAAAACGAGGCTAAAAGAACAATTCCTATCAAAGCAATACCAACTGAACAAAGAGGTTCAGCAACTCGAGTTTGTTCTTCATAAAAAGTTGAAAGACAACAAATCAAACGCTAATTATCAGAATTCCCTGAAACAGAGTTTTCAACGTGAAATGCAACGTAGAAAAGAACGTATCCGTCAATTGGAGCTGAAACTCAGCCAACTGGATGAATTGGACTTAGGCGCTGAAGTGCGTGAAGGATCGATTCAGATGATTGAAGAGGTTGAAGAAGGGGATAATTGGGAAGAAATTATGAAAGGTACCGAAATTGTCATTAAAAATGGCATGGTACATGAAATTCGTAAAGGCGGCATGCATGATGACGACTGATTGGCTCAATGTGGGAAAGATCGTAAACACTCACGGTATTCGTGGTGAGGTAAGGGTGATTTCCCGCACGGACTTCCCAGAAGAGCGATATGTAGAGGGGAGCGAACTGTTTGTCAAACATGAATCAACAAACAAGCGTGAACCGATTATCGTGACTAGTCATAGAAAGCACAAACAATTTGACCTTCTCACCTTTAAAGGCTTCGAAAATGTAAATGACGTTGAACGGTTTAAGGGGTCGATCCTGCAAGTTTCAAAAGATGTTAAGCCTGATCTTGCTGAAGGAGAATATTTATATTCCGATATTATCGGCTGTATGGTCGTTACTGTCGATGAGGAGACGATTGGTGAGATAACTGAGATTCTATCTCCAGGTGCCAATGATGTATGGGTCGTTCCTCGTAAAGGAAAAAAGGACGCACTTATTCCTTACATAGACCCTGTAGTCAAAGAGGTTGATGTAGTACAAAAACGTGTGACTATCGTGTTGATGGAAGGCTTGATTGACGAATGAAGATGACAGTCCTTACTCTCTTCCCGGAAATGTTCACGGGGGTCTTTGATACGTCTATCTTAGGACAGGCTCAAAAAAAAGGTGTAGTCACGTTTGATGTGGTTAATTTTAGAGACTATACGACCGATCGTCATAACCGTGTGGACGATTACCCATATGGAGGCGGCGGTGGGATGGTCTTGACGCCGCAACCGCTTTTTGATGCTGTTGAAGCCCACAAAGGCGAGAATAGCCGTCCGAGGGTTATTTTAATGTGTCCACAAGGGGAGAAGTATGATCAGCAGAAGGCTGAGGAGTTGGCACAGGAAGAGCACCTCATATTCTTATGCGGGCACTATGAAGGCTATGATGAGCGGATCCGTGAGCACTTAGTAACTGATGAGATATCCATAGGTGACTTTGTACTTACCGGAGGGGAATTAGGGGCAATGGTCGTTGCCGATAGCGTTACTCGTCTTTTGCCGGGGGCATTGGGCAATAAAATGAGTGCGATAACCGATTCCCATAGCACGGGGCTCCTTGAGCACCCTCATTATACAAGACCAGCCACGTATAGAGGGATGGAAGTACCAGACGTCCTTTTAAGTGGTCATCACGAGCGCATTGAACGTTGGCGAAGAGAAGAGTCACTGAGGCGAACATTTACGAGAAGACCGGATCTTTTGGACAAAATCACCCTTACTGATGAAGATAGAGTATTTATTGAAGCGCTACGCAACAAAGAGCGTTAAATTATTCTTGTGGTTGGTTACAAGCTGTGCTATTATAGACGTTGTGACAAAAAGTCACACATATCAAGATGCTCCGCTGTCGTAATTGGGACATGAACATCTGGCGGGAAGGAGGCGAACAGCAAATGGAACAAATTATTCGCGATATTACAAAAGAACAACTAAAAGGTGACCTCCCTGAATTCCGTGCCGGAGATACTCTTCGTGTACACGTGAAGGTAGTTGAGGGAACTCGCGAGCGTATCCAGCTTTTCCAAGGTGTCGTAATTAAGCGTCGTGGATCTGGAATCAGCGAAACGTTCACTGTTCGTAAGGTATCCAACGGTGTTGGAGTAGAGCGTACATTCCCTGTACATTCACCTCGTTTGGACAAAATCGAAGTGACTCGTAAAGGTAAAGTACGTCGTGCTAAGCTATACTACTTGCGTGCACTACGCGGTAAAGCAGCTCGAATTAAAGAACGCTAAGCTAAAACGAACAAAAAAGGAGTCTGGCTTTTGTCCAGGCTCCTTTTTACATAGGTAAAAAAGAGTGTCCCTCTAACTCAGTAACCCTTTTGACTTACGTGAAGTGTCCAGAGTCCTATGGTATTT
This sequence comes from Alteribacter aurantiacus DSM 18675, assembly GCF_000429705.1. Lineage (GTDB taxonomy): Bacteria > Bacillota > Bacilli > Bacillales > Salisediminibacteriaceae > Alteribacter > Alteribacter aurantiacus. Next base: position 1,276,393 of record NZ_KE386941.1, on the reverse strand, counting down.
TATATGGAAAATAAAGAAATTATCCATTACAATGATAAAGAACAAGAGTTTACATCTGTTTGGAGGCACGAACTTATGGCAAAGTCAGAATCATGGGAATGGCTAAAAGCCGTTGCCGTAGCATTATTGTTAGCCGTTGTAATCCGTTATTTCTTTTTTGCGCCAATTGTAGTGGACGGTGAATCAATGATGCCTACTTTAGAGCATAATGACCGTATGATTGTAAATAAAATCGGATACAGCATCTCAGAGCCCGATCGCTTTGACATTGTCGTGTTCCATGCAACACAAACGAAAGATTATATAAAACGTGTCATTGCATTGCCAGGTGACCATGTTGCCTATGAAAATGATGTGCTTTACATTAACGGCGAGCCAGTAGACGAGCCCTACTTGGATGAATATAAAGAAAATGCATACAGTCAACCATTTACTGGCGACTTCACCTTAGAAGGTCTTACAGGGGAATCTACTGTTCCTGAAGGTCATGTGTTTGTACTTGGTGATAATCGCCAGCATAGTAAAGACAGTCGTCATATTGGTACCATCCCTTATGATGAAGTAGTTGGAAAAGCAAATTTTGTGTTCTGGCCATTTAATGAGTTCAGAATTGTAAACTAGGAGTTGTCCCATATGTCCATACAATGGTTCCCGGGCCACATGGCCAAAGCGAAGCGGGAAGCGAAAGAAAAAATGAAGCTCATCGATGTTGTCATTGAACTTCTTGATGCAAGGATTCCCCTTTCTTCACGAAATCCTGTAATTGATGAGATTACGCAAGGAAAGCCAAGAATGATCATTTTAAATAAAGTGGACTTGGCAGATCCAAACGTCACTCAGGAGTGGAAAAAGTACTTTGAAAAACAAGGTCACGTCGTCATTGAGGTGGATTCACAAAAAGGAAAAGGGATTAAAGGAATTCCTCCTGCTGTAAACACACAAGCATCAGCTATGATCGAGAGAATGATTCGAAAAGGAATGAATCCTCGAGCAGTGAGAGCGTTGATTTTAGGAATCCCTAATGTAGGGAAATCGACGCTTATCAACCGTCTTGCGAATAAAAAAATAGCTAGAATCGGTGACCGTCCAGGAGTCACAAAAAGCCAACAATGGATTAAAGTTGGCAAAGAGATGGAGTTGCTTGATACGCCAGGAATCCTATGGCCAAAATTCAATGATGAAGCCGTCGGTTTTCGCTTAGCTTTAACCGGGGCAATTAAAGAAGAAATCTTCGACTTTCAAGAGTCTGCGGTGTTTTTCTTGAATTATGTGAAAGTCGCTTACCCTGAAAAATTAAAAGAACGCTATAACCTTACGGAAATACCGGATGACATTGGGGAGTTGTTCGACGCGATCGGAAAGAAGCGAGGTTGTCTTGTAAGTGGAGGTCATGTGGATTACGACCGCACAGCCGAGATTGTGTTTCGGGATTTTCGAACAGGTAAGTTTGGCCGCCTTACTTTGGAACAACCTTAAAGAGGGTATTCTACGGTACATTGGATTCATAAGGTGCAAACCGCCTTATGGGTCTTTTTTTTATGTTTCTAAATGTATTTTTGTCTATCGTGTGGATAACTTCTTTCGAGTAATTGTTTATCAGCTCCTACACTAAAAAAATGAGGGTTCCTTTAGCCAGTAACCTTTTCACTTTATGTGAAATACTGTGTTCTATTGTTATTTGAGAACCGGCTAGCAGCGACGAGTGTTTACATCGTGAGTCCACTGAGAGTTGCTTCGACGCTAGTAAAGGAAGAAGCTCGATCTCGCTTGAGGAGGCTTGCAAGCACCGCCGCGAAAAGGGAAGGACCCGTCAGTTTCAACCAGAACTCTAATGACAAAGAAAATAATAAAAAGGAACAATCTATACTAAATACCCTTTTACTCTAAATTGAAAAATCGAGGTACATATATTCTAAAATTAACCGATACAAAAAAGAGGGAGTTACAATGGACATAAAAAAAACAAGCATAAAAGAGATTCAAGAACAATTGAAGCAATCTGTAAAACCATCATTCTTAGATGAACTTCAGCACGATCCCAGAAAAGGTGTGCAGCAGGCACTAGCTTCTTATCATAAACGAATGGAGGCCGAAAAGGCCCTTCACAATCAATTTGTTGAAATGAATGCATATGAAGATGACCTTAAGAAAAGAGGGTATTGCTTTATTGCAGGAATTGACGAAGTAGGTCGAGGACCTCTTGCTGGTCCTGTTATTGCAGCAAGCGTTATTTTACCAGAGGATTTTTATTTGCCGGGTCTTACCGATTCAAAGAAGCTGTCTAAAGAGAAGAGGGAACAATACTCCCGTACGATCCTCGATAAGGCGTATGCAGTTGGGGTAGGGATCGCAACTGCAGAAGAAATTGACAGTTTAAATATTTATGAATCTACAAAAATTGCGATGCAACGGGCGATCCTGAACATGGAAAAAGAAGCCGACTATTTGTTGTTGGATGCTATGAACTTACCCATTGATATAGGACAAACATCACTGATTAAAGGGGATTCTAAAAGCGTGAGTATTGCCGCAGCTTCTGTAGTAGCTAAGGTAAAGCGGGACACCTATATGACAGAGCTTGCTTTGATGCATCCTGAGTACGGATTTGATAAGCATATGGGATATGGTACAAAGGAACACTTGAAGGCTTTAGAAGGTTCAGGTGTAACAGAAGAGCATCGAAAATCATTTGCTCCGATTAAGGATATGATCTAGAGATCAAAAGTTAATAAATGTACGAAAACAGCTTTAGAAATAATGGTTTATAAACAGTCTGGATGACAAGGAACGAGGTGAGGATTGTATGGAAGGAACAGGTTTAAAAGGTCTGTTTTCGGGTTTAAGGCCAACATCAACAACAATTAAAAGCCTGCCTCTTATGCCAGGACAACTCCTCCAAGGAAAAGTGAAACAACTTTATCCAAACAATCTAGCTACTCTAACCTACGGACAAACGACAGTAACAGCCAAACTGGAAGTAGGTCTAGAAAGAGACCGTACCTATTGGTTTGAAGTTGCTTCCACAGAAGGCATGCCAAAGCTTAAAGTACTAACTGGAAATGGTGAAAGTAAGTATGCCGCAGCGCTACATGGGACAACGGATTCTCTCTTAAAGGAATGGAAAGCCACTCGTAACAGTGCACAAGAACGGTTACTAACTGCATTTACTTCCATAGGAATTCCATTTACAAAAGAGGTTATCGAACAAGGAGAACGTTTATTCAAGCACTCTTCCCTTCCGATCAAGCAGACTTTAGAGGTTTTATCCGATATGGCCAGTCGTCGACTGCCCTTTACCGAGGAGACCTTTTTAAGCCTTGCTTCACTTAAACAAGACGGGTCTTTGGCCAAAGGTCTAGAACAACTATACACTAGTCTAATCGGAAAAGAACATCGGGCACTCATGCTTGCAATCCAATCATTCCTGCCCGATCTCTCCCGCGAAAGTGGTATACAACGATCATTTCCTCCTCCGCTACACACCTTTATGAATGGGTTAGGTCTTATTTACGAAGCAAATATGGCCCATTCGGTGGATACGAACCATGGGATTAGTTTAAAGGCACAACTCCTTTCTTTTTTGCAAAACCCTGAGATATCATCTGAACAGAGAAAGCTGGCTCAGGCGATTGTTTTTCGCATAACGGGGATCCAATTACAAAACATTGATCAACATCACACGCACGCTCACAACATCCTTTCGATTCCTGTTAAATTTGGTAACATCACTCAAGACATGACTGTTCAATGGGAAGGACTCAAAAAACAAAATGGAGATTGGGATAGTAATCATTGCCGCATTCTCTTTTATATAGAGCTCGCTTCTTTAAATGAGACCGTTATTGATGTTCATATTCAAAATAGAGTGGTTACCGTTCATTTATATAATGAAAACAAGAAGCCAGAGATCGCTATTTCAACATTAAGGCCATTACTTGAAGAGAGTTTAAAGAAGGGGAATTACGTTTTGTCATCCATTCTTTGGACAAGACCTACTGAAAGAAACGAGGATCAAAAACTTAAAACTACTTGGTCTCCGAAAAAAGGGATTGATATTCGAATATGACACAAAAGCGAGCAGTTGCACTAGAATACGATCAAAGCCACTCCCCTAAAGTAAAAGCAAAAGGTAAAGGGTATCTTGCTGAAAAAATCATTCAAAAAGCGAAAGAAAATGCTTTGCCTATTCAAGAGGACCCATCCCTTGTTCAACTCTTGTCAGAACTTGAAATTAATGAAGAAATTCCTGAAGATTTATACGAAGCTGTTGCTGAGGTTTTTGCTTTTGTTTACCGTTTGGACAAAGAGCAAGCTAAAAAATTATCAGGAAAAACCTTCTAGAGTGAAGCCAGCCCATAAGGAAAGAATAAAAATACAGTCCTAAAGGGAGGTTTGACAAGTGGAAAAGAAAGAACAATTCAAAAATGGTTTGCTATGTGATGGTGTTGAGGAGTATATGAATTCGTATCGTGAAGAGATTGCCGAAGAATTCGGTGTGTATCGCTCTGTGGGAGAATCGGATCAAATTACTCAAAATGCTACTCGTAGCGTGATTGAAAAACTAAAACAGAACAAGTGATGAAAAATGATCATGAAAAAAAGTATAAAATAGGCGAGCGGATGAATGGCAACGGCTACAAATTAAATATTGAACGCGGATCTACAATGAATCCGGATAGTCAATTTCCTGGTACGAAGAGACATTCGGATGGTGATGTGATGCAGGAGAGAAGCTACAATAAGTGATCACTCTACTCGTAGGGTGATCTTTTATTGTGTAAAGAAGCATAGAAGAGTGAAATTGGTTTAAAACCGTTATAAAAAAAAGAAAATGTTTCCTCGTCTTAATTTTCCAAACAAAGGTGACTTTTGACCTTTATCCAAATTTCCATAAAAAAATTGAGCAATCGATTCACAAAATTGACAAAAGTATAGTAAAATAAAACTTGTGCAGTTAAAGAGAAACAATTTTCTCTGTTTTTCGCACATAGTAATGAATATTTTTTATTTTCCCAAAAGGATTTGTGAAGTTTTTATCGAACTTTGTATACGCGCGGGAAAAAAGACGTAAGGGACAATTAAGTTAGGAGGATGGCAATGAATATCCATGAGTATCAAGGCAAAGAAGTGTTAAGAAAATATGGTGTCGCAGTTCCTAACGGAAAAGTGGCTTACACTGTAGAAGAAGCTGTAGAAGCAGCCAAAACGCTAGGCACTGATGTAACCGTTGTCAAAGCACAAATTCACGCAGGTGGACGAGGTAAAGCAGGCGGGGTTAAAGTGGCTAAAAATCTGGACGATGTACGTACATACGCCGAAGAGATTCTCGGTAAAACATTAGTCACGCATCAAACCGGTCCTGAAGGTAAAGAAGTAAAGCGCTTACTTGTTGAAGAGGGCTGCGATATTAAAAGTGAGTACTATGTGGGGCTTGTCGTCGATCGCGATACATCTCGCATTGTCATGATGGCGTCTGAAGAAGGCGGAACTGAAATTGAAGAGGTAGCAGAAAAAACACCTGAAAAAATCTTTAAAGAAGTTGTCGATCCTGTAGTAGGTCTTATGCCTTATCAGGCCCGTCGACTAGCATTCAATATTAACATTCCAAAAGAGCTTGTTAGAGATGCCGTGAAATTTATGATGGGTCTTTACAAAGCTTTTGAAGAAAAAGATTGCTCCATCGCCGAAATCAACCCTCTTGTTACAACTGGAGACGGAAAAGTAATGGCATTGGATGCGAAATTAAACTTTGATTCAAACGCCTTATATCGTCAAAAGGACATTGTAGAACTTCGCGATTTGGAAGAAGAAGATGAGAAAGAAATTGAAGCTTCCAAGCATGACTTAAGCTACATTGCTCTTGATGGAAACATCGGATGTATGGTTAACGGTGCAGGACTTGCGATGGCTACAATGGACATCATCAAGCACTACAGCGGAGACCCTGCAAACTTCCTTGACGTAGGTGGAGGAGCAACAAAAGAAAAAGTAACAGAAGCTTTTAAAATTATTCTTTCAGATAAAAGTGTAAAAGGTATCTACGTTAATATTTTCGGTGGAATCATGAAGTGTGACATCATTGCTGAAGGTGTTGTTGCAGCCACGAAAGAAATGGGACTTGAACTTCCACTTGTTGTTCGACTTGAGGGTACGAACGTTGATCTTGGTAAAAAGATTCTTGAAGAATCCGGTCTTAACATTACAGCAGCTGACTCTATGGCTGATGGCGCAGAAAAAATCGTTTCTCTTGTTAAAGAGTAAGAAAGGACGGGTAGCAAATGAGTATCCTTATTAATAAAGACACAAAACTAATTGTACAAGGTATTACCGGGGCTACCGGGCTGTTCCACACAAAACAGGCCGTTGAATACGGAACGAATGTTGTAGGCGGTGTCACTCCTGGTAAAGGCGGCACTGAAGTTGAAGGGATCCCTGTTTTTGATACAGTAAGTGATGCAGTAGAAAAAACTGGAGCAAACGCTTCTGTTGTCTACGTTCCACCGGCATTTGCAGCTGACGCGATTATGGAAGCGGCTGACGCAGGTGTGGAACTTGTAATCACAATTACAGAAGGCATTCCCGTTACAGACATGATTAAAGTTAAGCGCTACTTGGAAGGCAAAGAAACGCGTTTAATCGGACCAAACTGTCCAGGAGTGATTACACCTGACGAATGTAAGATCGGTATTATGCCAGGTTATATTCACAAAAAAGGTCACGTTGGCGTTGTTTCCCGTTCCGGAACATTGACTTATGAAGCAGTACACCAACTTTCTACAGAAGGAATCGGCCAGTCTACTGCGGTAGGGATCGGCGGAGACCCTGTAAACGGTACTGACTTTATTGATGTATTAAAACAGTTTAATGAAGATGAAGATACTTACGCCGTTATCATGATTGGTGAAATCGGTGGAACAGCTGAAGAAGAAGCAGCTGAATGGATTAAAGCGAACATGACTAAACCCGTAGTAGGCTTTATCGGCGGTCAAACAGCGCCTCCAGGAAAGCGTATGGGACATGCAGGAGCGATCATTTCCGGCGGTAAAGGTACTGCTGCTGAAAAGATCAAAACTCTTGAAGCATGTGGCGTAAAAGTAGCACAAACGCCAGCTGTTATGGGAGAGACGTTAATCAGCTCTCTTAAAGATAACGGTATCTATGAAAAGTGTGTGACTCACAAATAAACGTCAATGTTTCTCCCCCGGTTTCCGGGGGAGCTCTTTATATACCTCGACATTCCTTCCTTTTCCTCACCTTCTTACGTGTTAAGCCGGTTTTTGTATTCAAGTGAAACTTTCCCCTTCATTCCAGCCTTCTAAAATCCCTTCAAAGGTGGTAAAAAAATGAATACATTACGAGAACGCATTCTCTACTTACATTATGCAGTGGAAGTCGATGCTTCTTTAGTGGGTCGAATGTATACTTCTGATCCAACGTTGAAAACCCCTTTCAGTATGACTCCTCAGTCTCTCGCGTCTTCCTTTACCATTCGATATGAACGAGCCAAAAGAATTCATGATCGTTTAATCAAACTGAGAAAACTAGACATTTCAACGGAATTAAATAGAAGAGGTATTGGGTGGATGTGTCGATTTGACTCGAATTATCCTGTCAGACTTACATTCATTTATGATCCTCCTTCTGTTTTATTTTATCAAGGGGACGCCGATCTTCTATCCCAACCTTCACCTTTAGCCGTAATTGGATCGAGAAAGCCTTCAATAGAAGCAAAACACTTGATCGAACATCTTCTACACCCACTCCACTCAAATTCAACCTTGGTTGTTTCAGGTCTTGCTGAAGGGATTGATGCCTTAGCTCATAAATGGGCGTTACGTCATCATGTTCCAACGGTTGCCGTACTCGGTTCAGGTTTTAACCACGTATACCCTTCCAGCAACACCACTCTCGCTAAATCCATTATCCAAAAAAACCTGTTGTTAAGTGAATACCCACCGGATTGCAGACCTCAAAAGTGGCATTTCCCCCAAAGAAACAGAATAATTGCCGGTCTGAGTAATGCCGTGTTGATTGTTGAAGCTACGGAGAAAAGCGGCTCTATGATCACGGTCAACTTTGCATTGGAACAAGGGAAAGAAGTATTAGCCGTTCCAGGCTCTCCTCTGAAAATGCAGGCTAGAGGTTGCTTAAGGCTGATTCAGGAAGGGGCTAAGGTGGTTGTTTCATCAATAGATATAATGGAAGAAATTTAAAATATGAGGTATGGAATTTGAAAATAGGTGAATAAATATCAAACAAGCACACGTATAATCTAAAAATTCAAAAAAGCCTCACAGAGTGGGTGAAAGTGGTTTTTTGAGACGAATTAACCGTTTTTTTCCGATTATATGTTTGACAAAGTGCAAATGGGTAGTTAATAATAGTGGAGATTTCAATTTAAGTTTATGACGATTTTACCTCTGAAGGGGAGGAACAGCCTTATGTCCGATTACTTAGTGATCGTCGAATCCCCGGCTAAAGCAAAAACAATCGGTAAGTATTTAGGTAAAAAATATGCTGTAAAAGCTTCTATGGGACATGTTATTGACTTACCAAAAAGTCAGATGGGTGTAAATGTTGACGATAACTTTACTCCAAAGTACATTACCATCAGAGGAAAAGGGCCTGTTTTAAAAGAACTGAAAACAGCGGCAAAAAAAGCGAAAAAAATCTATCTCGCAGCCGACCCCGATAGAGAAGGGGAAGCCATTGCATGGCACCTAGCTCACAGCCTAAATATTGATGATAAATCAAAATGCCGTGTTGTTTTTAATGAAATTACAAAACAAGCAATTAAAGATTCGTTTAAAACACCTAGAACCATTAACATGGATTTGGTAGATGCCCAGCAAGCCAGACGAGTTCTCGATCGCCTCGTTGGTTACAATATTAGTCCTTTACTATGGAAGAAAGTAAAAAAAGGATTGAGTGCCGGTCGTGTACAAAGTGTTGCAGTTAAAATGATCATTGACCGTGAAAAGGAAATTGAGGCATTTGAGCCTGAAGAATACTGGTCAATTCAAGCGACGCTAAATAAAGGTGACGAATCATTTGAAGCGAAGTTTTACGGAGTCGATGGGAAAAAGACGGACCTGAAAACAAAAGAAGATGTAGAAGGTGTGCTCGGCAAATTGTCGGGAGACACGTTTACTGTTGACAAAGTTACGAAAAGAGAACGAAAACGAAACCCTGTTGTTCCATTCACGACTTCTTCATTACAACAGGAAGCTGCAAGGAAGTTGAATTTCAGAGCAAAGAAAACAATGATGCTTGCGCAACAGCTATATGAAGGAATCGATGTAGGTAAAGAAGGTACAGTAGGTTTGATTACCTATATGCGTACTGACTCTACTCGCGTATCTGAAACTGCTCAAAGCGAGACAAGAGACTACATTGAAGCCAATTATGGTAAAGAATACATTAATACAGACCGAAAGAAGTCGAAGCAGAGCGCAAACTCTCAAGATGCTCACGAAGCCATTCGTCCAACATCGGTTATGAAAGACCCAAAAAACGTGAAGCAGTACCTCTCAAGAGATCAGTACCGCTTGTATAAGTTGATATGGGATCGGCTTGTAGCAAGTCTGATGGCACCCGCTATAATGGACACGCTGAGTGTTGACCTTTCAAATAACGGGGTTATTTTCAGAGCTAACGGATCGAAAATGAAATTTCCAGGCTTTATGAAGGTTTACATTGAAGGTAACGATGACGGGAAAAAAGAAGAAGATCATTGGCTACCTGAATTGGAAAAAGGTGAGGAAGCGGGAGTAGACTCCATTGATCCAAACCAGCATTTCACCCAACCACCACCTCGTTATACAGAGGCTCGCCTTGTAAAAACAATGGAAGAGCTCGGAATTGGGCGCCCATCCACGTATGCACCGACGTTAGACACGATTCAACGAAGAGGCTACGTGGCACTCGAAGACAAACGCTTTGTACCAACGGAGCTTGGAACAATTGTCCTCGATTTGATTATTGAGTTTTTCCCGGAAATTCTAAATGTAGAGTTCACGGCGAAAATGGAGACTGATCTCGATTCAATTGAAGACGGCAAAGAGAATTGGGTCCACGTCATCGACCATTTCTATAAAGACTTTGAAAAGCGACTTCAAAAAGCAGAAGAAGAGATGAAAGAAGTCGAAATTAAAGATGAACCTGCAGGGGAAGATTGTGAAAAATGCGGACATGAGATGGTTTTTAAAATGGGCCGCTACGGAAAATTTATGGCTTGCTCTAACTTCCCTGAGTGCAGAAACACAAAGCCAATTGTAAAAGACGTAGGTGTAAAGTGTCCTACGTGTAAAGAAGGAAACATCGTTGAACGAAAGAGCAAGAAAAAACGAATTTTTTACGGATGCGATCGTTATCCGGAATGCGAGTTCATTTCGTGGGATAAACCGATCAACCGAACGTGTCCTAAATGTTCTAAAATGCTTGTTGAAAAGAAAACGAAAAAAGGAACAAACGTTCAATGTTCTGAGTGTGACTATAAAGAAGAACAAAATTAATGAAAAACAAGGGCCTCATTCGGCTCTTGTTTTTATTTTGGTTAAGAATTTAAAATCTCTCTTATGTGTGGATCATTTAATTTTATGTAAATCTCTACTTCATTCAGTTTGAGCATTTTGACCTCCTAAAGGTAGCGTTTAAAGATCTAGGCCTGTTTTCTTCTTGCATTTAAAGAAGTGATAAGGTATATTAGCAGGCGTGGATGGAAAGGAACAAGTAATAGCAGAAAGGTGCATTCGATACAACTGGACATACCTGGCTATTATTGAGGAGGATTAATATGACACAACATGTAAATGTAATTGGGGCAGGCCTTGCCGGTAGTGAAGCTGCATGGCAACTTGCGAAAAGAGGCGTAAAGGTACACCTATACGAAATGCGTCCCAAAAAACAGACGCCAGCCCACCATACAGATAAATTTGCAGAACTTGTTTGCAGTAACTCTCTTCGTGCGAACGGACTGGCAAACGCAGTTGGAATTTTAAAAGAAGAAATGCGTAACTTAGATTCTGTCATTATTCGATCAGCAGATGATTGTTCCGTACCAGCTGGAGGAGCACTCGCAGTCGATCGCCATGAATTTGCTCAGCTCGTAACAGAGAGAGTGAAAGGTCACGAAAATGTAACGGTCTTCTCAGAAGAAATGGAAAAAATTCCGGAAGGACCAACCATTATTGCGACAGGTCCGTTAACTTCCGAAAGTCTTTCAAACGAATTGAAAGCTTTAACAGGTGAAGAACACCTATATTTCTATGATGCTGCAGCACCAATTCTTGAGACGGACTCCATTGATATGGAAAAAGTATATTTGAAGTCTCGATATGATAAAGGAGAAGCAGCTTATTTGAACTGTCCGATGACAGAAGAAGAATTCGATCGCTTTTACGATGCACTCATCAATGCTGAGACCGTTCCTGTTAAAGATTTTGAAAAAGAAATGTTCTTTGAAGGTTGTATGCCAATCGAAGTGATGGCTAGGCGCGGTAAAAAAACCCTTCTTTTTGGACCGATGAAACCGGTTGGTCTTGAAGACCCGAAAACCGGGAAGCGTCCGTATGCAGTTGTTCAACTAAGACAAGATAACAGCTCAGGGACCCTTTATAACATTGTAGGTTTTCAGACACACATGAAATGGGGGCCTCAAAAAGAGGTGTTTTCATTAATCCCGGGACTTGAAAATGCAGAGATTGTTAGATACGGTGTGATGCACAGAAACACCTTTGTTAATTCACCAAATTTACTGCGAAAGACTTATCAGTATAAAGATCGAGATGATCTGTTCTTCGCAGGACAAATGACAGGAGTAGAAGGGTACGTGGAAAGTGCTGCTGCAGGATTGGTATCCGGTATTAATGCCGCCAATCTAGTATTAGGAAAAGAGCCGGTTATCTTTCCTGATGAAACAATGATTGGTGCGATGGCCAACTATATTACAACGGCCAACCCTGATAACTTTCAACCAATCAATGCGAACATGGGACTACTACCACCGTTTGAGAAAAGAATCAAAAACAAAAAAGAACGCTATGAAGCACACGGTGAGCGAGCATTGGCAACAATTCAGAATTTTGTGAAAAAAGTGTAAAGTTTATTGATAGAGCTACTAAATTGTGATACTATTTAGTAGCTCTTTGTGATTAATCACGCTAAAGCCTAGTATATCAAGCGTATGTCCATGTTAAATGCACAGTCAAGCTGGTATAGGTAATTGTGATTTTTCATATAGGGAACGTAGCCTAAACATAAGAACCGTGTAAAATGGAGTAGCCTTAAACGAAAGTTCTGGTGAATGTATAAATGAGCGAAGAATGGACGAAAACGTTTATACGATACTTACAAATAGAGAGAAATGCATCTGTTCATACAGTAGAGAACTACCGAAAAGACATTGATGACTTTATTCGATTTATGAAAGAGTACGAGCTCGACAGCTATGCCGATGTTTCATATGGAGAAGTAAGGGCATATTTATCTGTTTTGCATAAGCGGGAATATGCTAGGAAAACCGTTTCCAGAAAGGTCTCTGCCTTACGTTCGTTTTATCGCTACTTATTAAGGGAAGAGGCGGTAAAGGAGAATCCTTTTGTTTTGGCTTCCATTCCTAAAGGTGGTCATCGTTTGCCTACATTTCTCTATGAGGAGGAAGTAGAAGCGCTGTTTAAGCACATCGAAACCTCAGGTAGTCTCGGTGAGCGAAACAAAGCCATTATTGAATTGCTTTATGCAACAGGCATTCGAGTAAGTGAATGTGCAGGGGTGAACGTATCAGACTTGGACACGGAGCTTTCAACGTTACTAATAAGGGGAAAAGGAAATAAGGAGCGCTACGTTCCAGTAGGAAGCTTTGCGATGGAAGCAATTGAAACCTATATAAAATCTGGTCGTAAAGATATTATAAATGGAAAAGAAAATCCTGAAGCACTGTTTCTTAACTATAAAGGTGGAAGGCTGACAACAAAGAGTATTCGGACGATGCTTAAAAAAGTAGTAAATGATGCTTCCATGAGTGCTCGGATCAGTCCTCATGTGTTCAGACATTCGTTTGCGACACATATGTTAAATTCAGGGGCGGACCTTCGTTCAGTACAAGAGCTTTTGGGTCACAGCGGCCTAAGCTCTACACAAGTGTACACTCATGTAACGAAAGACCGACTGAAAGAAACATATCAACGATCACATCCTAGGGCGTAAGCTTTGTAAAGGAGAGTAAATATGGATCAGATTAGAGGAACAACAATATTCGCTGTTAAGCATAACGGTTCTCTCGCAATGGCAGGCGATGGCCAAGTCACGTTCGGTAATGCTGTCGTGATGAAGCATACTGCAAAAAAGGTACGCCGACTGTACCGTGGGAAAGTGGTAGCAGGGTTTGCCGGTTCTGTTGCTGATGCATTCACCCTTTATGAAAAATTCGAGAACAAACTTGAAGAATACAGTGGCAACCTTCAGCGTGCCGCTGTGGAATTGGCAAAAGAGTGGCGTAGCGATCGTGTGCTACGAAAGCTTGAAGCCATGTTAATTGTTATGGATCACGAAAACATCTACTTAATCGCAGGTACTGGTGAGGTCATCGAACCTGACGATGGTATTATTGCTATTGGATCAGGTGGAAACTATGCTTTAGCAGCTGGTCGAGCTTTGATAAAGCATGGGGAACATCTGTCTGCAAAGGAGCTTGCGAAGTCGGCTTTAGAAGTAGCAGCGGATATTTGTGTATACACGAACAGAGAAATCATTGTTGAAGAACTAACAAGCGAAGCTTAAAGATCAAGGGGGATAAACGTAATGAGTGAAGCCTATACACCAAGGCAAATTGTTGAAAAGCTTGACCAATATATTGTTGGACAGTCCCAGGCAAAGCGCTCAGTCGCAGTAGCCCTTCGCAACAGGTATCGTCGTTCGAAGTTGAATGAGAGCTTTAAAGAGGAAATCACACCGAAAAACATCTTAATGATCGGTCCTACTGGTGTGGGAAAAACAGAGATTGCGAGAAGACTGGCCAAGATCGTAGGCGCTCCTTTTGTAAAAGTGGAGGCTACCAAGTTTACTGAAGTTGGCTATGTTGGTCGTGATGTAGAATCGATGGTAAGAGACTTGGTTGAGACTGCTATTCGCATTGAGAAGGAACAAAAGATGGCAGATGTTAAAAAAGAAGCAGAGAAAAGTGCCAATGTAAGACTCGTGGAACTTCTTGTTCCGTCAAAAAAGAAAGAAAACAATTACAAAAATCCTTTTGAAATGATCTTTGGCGGAAATCAAGAGACCCCACAACAACAGCCTAACCAAGATCAAAAAGAAGAAGAGAGCATTAGAGATAAACGAAAACGCGTAGCACAACAACTTGCTATGGGCGAACTTGAAGATCACTATGTAACCGTTGAAGTTGATGAACAACAAGGGAACTTCATGGATATGTTTCAAGGGGCCGGCATGGAACAGATGGGCATGAATATGCAAGAGATGCTTGGAAACATGGTGCCGAAGAAAAAGAAAAAGCGAAAACTTACCGTCAAGGATGCACGTAAAGTTCTCACTGAAGATGAAGCACAAAAGTTGATTGATATGGATGAAGTAACGCAAGAGGCAGTGAACCGCGCAGAACAACTCGGCATGATCTTTATTGATGAAATTGATAAAGTAGCGGGAAAGAATCAACAGCAATCGGCAGATGTGTCTCGTGAAGGGGTACAAAGAGACATACTTCCAATTGTAGAGGGGTCTACCGTCATGACTAAGTATGGGCCTGTAAAGACAGATCACATGCTTTTCATCGCTGCTGGTGCGTTTCACTTTTCAAAGCCATCCGATTTAATTCCAGAATTACAAGGGCGCTTTCCTATTCGTGTCGAGTTGTCAAGCTTGACTGTAGATGACTTTGTGCGTATCCTAGTAGAGCCGGACAATGCACTTTTGAAGCAGTATCAAGCCTTAATGGAAACAGAAGGTATACACTTGAAATTTTCTGACGAAACTGTTTATAAGATTGCCACAATTGCCACTCGTGTAAATGAAGAAACAGAAAACATCGGTGCCAGACGTTTGCATACCATTTTAGAAAGACTTCTGGAGGATCTTTCATTTGAAGCTTCGGATATCAATCTAGAAGAAGTGGTTATTACACCTAAATACGTGGATGATAAACTACAAAATGTTGTTGAAAACCGCGACCTTAGTCAATATATTTTATAATCTCGGGAGGATTTGTAATGGATTTACTATCAAAAACAAGAAAAATTAATGAGTTACTACAAAAAACCGGAGGACAGCAAGTGAACTTTAAAGATGTTGCTGTTACTCTGCGTGATGTCATTGAAGCGAATACTTTTATTGTAAGTCGCCGTGGAAAGTTATTAGGATACGCAATTAAACAAGAGATTGAGAATGAGCGTATGAAGCAAATGCTTGAAGACAGACAATTTCCTGAAGAATATACAAGCGGTTTGTTTAAAGTTGAAGAAACCTCTTCAAATCTTGACATTAACAGTGAATTTACAGCTTTTCCAGTTGAAAACAAAGACTTGTTTGAAAACGGTCTAACAACCGTTGTTCCTATTCAAGGGGGAGGTCAACGTCTTGGAACACTTATCCTAGCAAGATTATCCGATTCCTTTGATGATGATGATCTTCTACTTGCAGAGTATGGTGCAACAGTAGTAGGGATGGAAATTCTTCATGAAAAGACTGAAGAAATTGAGCAAGAAGCAAGATCCAAAGCTGTTGTACAAATGGCGATTAGCTCCCTTTCTTACAGTGAGCTCGAAGCAGTAGAACATATCTTCGACGAGCTTGAAGGTAATGAGGGGTTGCTTGTTGCAAGTAAAATAGCCGACCGTGTTGGGATTACACGCTCTGTAATTGTTAACGCTTTGCGTAAATTGGAAAGTGCCGGCGTTATTGAATCTCGTTCCCTTGGTATGAAAGGAACGTATATTAAAGTGTTAAACGACAAGTTCTTGCTAGAGCTTGATAAATTAAAAAACAGCTAGGTGAGTTACCCAGGCCCCATTCAAATTGTGAATGGGGCCAATTTTTTGTTTTCGTCAAGGAATATACTTTTCACGTAGGATAACGACTCAACATCCTCCCGCTTTAACCAGATAATCATACAAACGTCCTTTCTTATTAATTGAATGTAATGGATAATGGTTTTTTGTCTGAAAGACGATTGATCCGCCAACTGAAGTAAAGCTCGTAAATAATGGACTAAAGGAAGGAGGAAGAAACGCATTAGGCCTCTCTGAGTAGTAAAGCTAATCAGTATATTCAGACATATAAAAGTGATGGTACGAAAGACTCACTCGAGATAAGAGGTCCATTCGGTCACACAGAGAAGAAAGGGAAGGGTATCAAGGATTTATGAGTATAATTTCATAAATATCTCGAATTAGGTCTTTTTGATTGACATGGTACCAATTTTCATCAAAGTTAGACAATGTCCTCATATTTATATAAAATACGACTAGATAGAGGAATTTTTTCACTTTAAAAAGAAGATTTTACACAGATGGGGAGTACCGTTATATGGAATTGTTCAATAATTCGACAAATACACTGTTGCAGTCCGCGCTTAATGCCTCGGTGACCCGCCAACATACGATTTCCAACAACATTGCAAATGTAGATACACCAAACTATAAAGCAAAAAAAACGGTCTTTTCCCACGAGCTAGAAAAGGCAGTTAGCAACAGGAGTATGGAAGCGAATCGAACGGATGTGAGGCATTTCACTTTTAATGAATCTTCCTCGTTAGATGCTAAAATAATTAACCGCACAAACACTTCTTACAACCATAATGGAAATAATGTAGACGTAGATCTAGAAATGTCTGATATGGCAAAAAATCAAATTTACTATAATGCACTTATCGATCGAATGAATGGAAGATTCAACTCTATTCAGACTGTGCTTGGTCAAGGGAGGTAACTGACGTGTTTCAAGGAATAAATACTTCTGCTTCGGCATTAACATCTCAACGACTAAGGATGGATGTCGTCTCGTCTAATATGGCAAATGCAGAGTCTACTAGAGGTAGGCTGGTGGATGGAGAGTGGGAACCTTATCGGAGGAAGATGGTTGTTATGGAACCTAACCAAACGTTTAAGGGGCATTTAAACCGTGCACAAGAAGAACAGAGGGGAAACGGAGTAAAGGTTAGTCGAATTGTTGAAGATCAGACTCCTTTTAAACTGTTCTATCAACCTACGCATCCGGACGCTGATGACAACGGATTTGTTCAACTACCGAATGTAGATCCTTTAAAGGAAATGGTCGATATGATGAGTGCTAGTAGGTCGTATGAAGCAAATATAACAGCACTAGATGCTCACAAAAATATGCTATTGAAAGCATTGGAGATTGGAAAGTAGCTTATGTAGATGTTCAACAAAAAGGAGAATCATAATGGAATCAATACAATCAATACATAGTCCATCCACAATAATGAAGCCGACCATGTCCAACATGAGTTCCAGACCTGGTTATGTGGCCAAAGAAGCATTTTCAGGGTGGTTAAATCAGGCAATAGAAGATGTAAATCACAAACAAATTGCATCTGCAAAAGCAACAGAAAAGATGGCAAGAGGTGAGAATATTGACCTTCACGAGGTCATGATCACGTCACAAAAAGCAAGTGTCGCTCTCAAGACAACTGTTGAAGTTAGAAATAAAGCCATTGAAGCCTATCAAGAAATTATGCGAATGCAAGTTTAGTATATTTTTCGTATGTAATTCATTTTTTTGGGTGTCTTTGTAGTATATATCGGCAAAAAAAATGAGAATTCAATACTAAGTTTATTTTTTTAGAACGTGTTCTCATAAACAATACTTTCTAACGGACTGCAATCGTGAGAAGAAAGGCGAGCCCTTCATGACGAGCGTTTATATCATGGATGATTCATCCTATCTTCTAAATTTACAATCATTGATTACAAATAGTGTGAGATAGAAAAAGATGTACTTAATGTTTTTTTAGGAGGAACCATGAACGAAACTTTAACAACTTACAAAAGAAAGACAATTGAATTTTGGCAATCAAGGACATCCAAACAAAAAGGGTTACTCGTTGGTTCCGTTATCCTTGTCCTTTTTATAATTGTTCTACTGTCTTGGTTCGGTTCGAGAACCTATTATGTACCTCTTTACACGAACTTAACAGCACAAGAAACAGGAGAAATTAAAGCAACGTTGGATGCAAGGGGCATAGTGTCGGAAGTAGCGGAAAATGGAACGCAAATTCGAGTACCGGAAAGCGTTGTCGACAACTTGAAGGTAGAACTGGCAGCAGAAGGATTACCGCGGAGCGGAAGTATTGACTATAGTTCTTTTCAAGAGAATATGGGTTTTGGAACGACTGATAAAGAGTTCAATGTATTAGAACGGGGATTAATCCAAACAGAGTTGGAAAAGTTGATAAGATCCGTCGATGGTGTTCAAGGTGCTCAGGTCATGGTTACGCTACCTGAAGATTCAATTTGGCTTTCAGATGAGCAAGGGACTGCATCAGCATCGATTGTGTTGAGTTTATCTCCTGGAGCATCAATGGACCAGAGTAAAGTGAAGCCGCTGTTTCACTTAGTGTCTAAAAGCATACCGAACCTTCCTGTTGAAAATATTGTCATCATGGATCAAATGTTCAATCATTTTGAATACGCTGACCATTCGGTCACAGACTCAACCCTTTCAGTGTATGAGCAACATCGTTCCATTCAAAAAGACATTGAACGGGACATCCAACGACAACTCCAACAAATGTTAGGCACAATGGTTGGACCAGATAAGGTCCTTGTAACGGTTTCTACTGACATTGATTTCACTAAAGAGAACAGAGAAGAGCAACTCGTTACACCTGTGGATGAGGAAAACATGGAAGGAATTGCTGTTAGCGTAGAGAGAATTACAGAAACCTACTCCGGTGAGGAACTACCAGATGGTGGGATTCCTGGTACAGGAGAGGATGATATTCCTGGTTTCCCAGCGGTCACAGGGTCTGGAAACGGCGATTATGAACTCATTGAAGAAAGAATTAATAACGATGTTAACCGAATTAAGAGGGAAATCGTTGAAAGTCCATATCAAGTAATGGATCTAGGCATTCAGGTCATGGTCGAACCTCCTGATCCGGAAGATCTCACTTCGTTACCTCAAGAAAGGCTTGAAGACATAGAAGAAGTACTAATGCGCGTGGTACGAACGTCCATCTCCAACGACGTATTAGCTAGTTGGGAAGATACGGATATAAGAGATCGAATTTTCGTTACAGCGCAGCCGTTCATTGGAAAGCAAGCCGTCAGTCAGCAACCTGAGAACACACCTTTTAACTGGGGATACGCCATAGCAGGTGCCTTAGGATTAGCCGTTCTTCTTCTACTGTTCCTTTTACTACGTAAATCCAAACCTCAAGATGTTAGTAATGAAACACGTGAAGAGCAACAAGAGAGCGTAAGGTATGATATTCCGGATGTAAATCAAGAAAGAGATTCCGAAGAAAAGGCGCGCCGCAGACAGCTTGAGAAGATGGCTAAAGAGAAGCCTGAAGAATTTTCGAAACTTGTTCGCACGTGGCTATCAGAGGATTAGGAGGAAACAGCATGGCGAAAAGAAAAACGTTATCAGGAAAAGAGAAAGCAGCTGTTTTACTTATTTCTCTTGGTCCGGATGTTTCTGCTCAAGTGTATAAACACCTCACAGAAGAAGAGATCGAAAAGCTTACACTTGAAATTGCAGGTGTGAGAAGAGTAACTCCTGACATAAAAGAGGAAGTACTTAGTCAGTTTCATCAATTAGCTATGGCTCAAGACTACATATCTCAAGGTGGAATTAGTTACGCAAAAGACGTTTTGGAAAAAGCGCTCGGTGAGGAAGAAGCCATGTCCATTATCAATCGTCTTACGTCAACCCTTCAAGTAAGGCCTTTCGACTTTGCGAGGAAAGCGGATGCTTCTCAAATTTTGAATTTCATTCAAGGTGAGCACCCTCAGACCATTGCGTTAATTCTTTCCTATCTTGATAGTGAGCAGTCTGGACAAATATTGTCATCTCTCCCACAAGATGTTCAAGCTGATGTTGCTCGTCGAATCGCAACGATGCAAGGGACCACCCCTGAGATTATCAGTGAAGTAGAAACGATACTCGAAAAAAAGCTATCTGCTACCGTAACACAAGATTACACACAAGCAGGGGGAATCGAGTCGGTTGTAGAGGTGTTAAACAGCGTAGACCGAGCTACAGAACGAACCATTTTGGACAGTTTGGAAACAAGAGACCCAGAATTGGCAGAAGAAATCAAGAAACGAATGTTTGTGTTTGAAGATATCGTGACCCTTGATAACCGTTCTATTCAACGTGTGATTCGTGATGTTGAAAATGAAGACCTACAACTTGCGTTAAAGGTTGCTTCTGAAGAAGTGAAAAATATGCTCTATGGAAATATGTCACAAAGAATGGCAGAGACATTTAAAGAAGAGATGGAGTTTATGGGGCCGGTTAGACTTAAGGATGTTGAAGAAGCCCAATCAAGGATCGTATCTGTCATAAGAAGGCTTGAAGAAACTGGTGAAATCGTCATTGCCCGTGGTGGGGGAGATGATGTGATTGTCTAAGCTAATCAAGTCATCTTTTACAAAGACACTGACGAAAGAGTCCATTGTAGAAATAAAATCCTCATTACCACAAACGGATACCTCCATCTCACCTAACTTCAAGGAAGAAGAAAAAGAACAAGAGATAAAAGAAGATGTAATTTATTATCTTTCCGATGCAAAGCGAGAAGCACAAAAGGTGATCGACGAGGCTAATCGATATAAAGAACAAGTGGCTCTGGAAATGGAAGAAGCGAAATCGAATGCTTTAGCAAAAGCGAATCTTCAGTATGAAACGAGTAAGAAACAAGGCTTTGAAGATGGGTACTCAAAAGGAAAAGAAGAAGGCTTCTCTTCTTGCAAAGAGGAAATTCAACGAGCTAGGTCGATCGTTACACTAGCACAAAACGAGTATGAAAAGACTTTAGAGAATGCTTACCCGCAAATATTGGAGATCGGTTTAACCGTTGCAAAGAAAATTATTGGTGTTGAACTTGAGGAAAATGAAGTTTGGAAAAATATTGTTTCCAATGCAATAGAAGAAGTAAAAGAACAAGATGAGATTATCATTTGTGTACACCCAAATCGTTATGAAGAAACGTTGAGGCATAAAGAAGAGCTAGAAAAAATGACTGCGCACACGCACAAAATGATGATATACCCAGATATTACTCTACCTTCTAATGGCTGTACCATTGAGACCCCATACGGCAAGATGGAAGCGGGGGTTGGTAGTCAACTAAAAGAATTAAAAGAGCAGTTATTGGAGTTGGAAAGACAAGGTGAATGTAATGGAAGTCAATCACATCCTGAATGAAATCCCGAAGCTTACTTCTTTCAAGTGGTATGGAAAAGTAACTCAAGTGGTAGGCTTATTGATTGAAGCGAGGGGGCCGCAAGCTTCCATCGGTAAACTGTGTTACATAAGTACCGAAAAAAAGCCATCCAAAAAAATTATGGCTGAAGTAGTCGGATTTAAAGATGGGAAAGTACTTTTAATGCCATTCGATACCCTGCAAGATATTGCTCCAGGAAGTTTGGTTGAGTCTACTCGAAATCCACTACGAATCAATGTCGGTACCGATTTAATCGGCAAAGTAGTAGATGGAATCGGAAGACCTCTACAGGGGATGGATAGTGGCAAAGGTTCGATCCCGTATCCTACTGACAATGCACCACCTAACCCAATGGAGAGACCACGTATCTCTTCTCCACTAAACCTTGGGATCAGGGCTGTTGACAGCTTGTTTACTGTAGGAAAAGGACAGAGAATGGGCATCTTTGCTGGAAGCGGTGTAGGTAAAAGTACCATGATGGCCATGATTGCAAAAAACTCGGATGCAGATGTGAACGTGATCGCTCTTATTGGGGAGAGAGGCCGTGAAGTAAAAGAGTTTATTGAACGTGATCTTGGTGAGGAAGGATTAAAAAAGACGATTGTAGTCGTTGCAACTTCAGATCAACCCGCCCTAATGAGGATCAAAGGTGCGATGACCGCAACAGCCATTGCGGAATACTTTAGAGACCTGGGTATGAATGTCACGTTAATGATGGACAGTGTTACGAGAGTAGCCATGGCTCAAAGAGAAATCGGGCTTGCAGTTGGAGAACCACCAACAACAAAAGGGTATACCCCGAGTGTATTTGCCATCCTCCCACGATTATTGGAGAGAAGTGGCACAAACAAGTTTGGTAGCATTACTGCCTTTTATACGGTTTTAGTTGATGGGGACGATTTGTCAGAACCTGTTGCCGATGCCGTAAGAGGGATCTTGGATGGTCATCTTGTACTCGATCGTAAGCTTGCAAATAAAGGTCAGTTTCCTGCTGTTAATGTTTTAAAAAGCGTCAGCCGAGTGATGAAAGATATCGTAGCCAAAGATCATATTCAGGCAGCAGATAAAATCCGCAATCTTATATCCATCTATGAAGAATCAGAAGACTTAATTACGATCGGTGCTTATAAAAATGGATCTAATAAAGATGTGGATGAAGCCATTCGTTTACAACCACAAATTATTAGCTTTTTAAAACAGGGAAACGAAGAGGAAGTATCATTTCAAGAATCGATAGATCAACTAAAGAAAACGGTCGGAAAGGTGTGAGTGAAATGACTTTTGCTTTCTCATTACAGAAGATTCTTGAATTAAAAGAACATGATAAGAGAGTAGCCGATGAAGCTTGCACCCAAGCAACGAGAGAGTTCGAAGTCATAGCTACAAACCTTTACCATTTGCTAAAACAAAAAGAAGAGCTTCAAGATGCTTATGAAACCGCAATGTCAAAAGGAATATCTATTCATCAAATTCAGCTTTACCATTCAAGCATGGAAGATGTGGAAAAAAAGATCCATGTCAGCCAAAGAGATACTCAGTTTGCAAGAACAAAGATGCATTCCACTGAGCATCAGCTAACCCAACGGGCATTGGATGTAAAGAAATATGAAAAAGTGAAAGAAAAAAGAAAAGCAGATTACGATAAATGGCAAAAAGAAAAAGATCAAAAGACCATGGATGAGATGGCGGTACAGTCGTTTTCATTTAAGTAAAGAAACAGGGTGAATGAGTTGGAGAATGGGCAATCGAATAAAATGCAAGTGATAATCATGCTCGTCCTAATCCCAGTACTTTTTCTTATAATCGTTACGTTAGTTGTTTTTTGGTTCGTCAATGATGACTTTAAACAATCCGTTAAACAGACAGGGAGTGCGCTACCGGTTTTGAGCTCGTTTATTGAAGGAGAAGATCAGATTGCAAGAGAGAATTTGGAAGAACGAATTCAAGAGCTTGAAGCAGAAAATGCACAAAGTCTAAGAACGATTGAAACAATGGAGTTCACAATTGGAGAACTTGAAGAAGAGATTCTACGTATAGAATCGGAAGAGGACGACGATGTTGATGTTGATTCAATTTCTGATAGTCAAGATGAGAAGAGTGACTTAAGTGAAATTGTTCGAACCCTGGAGAACATGACAGCATCCAAAGCTGCAGCCATCATGTCCGAGATCGATCAAGATGAAGCTGTGATTTATTTGAAGGTAATGAGAACATCCAATCGTTCAAATATTTTAGCGAGAATGAATCCAGAGGAAGCGGCGCAGTTAGTTAGCCTAATGAAAAATTAATAGTGTAAAAGAAACGAAGGGAGGTGTAAATGTGAACACACAAGTAGCGTCCGCTATGCCTTTAACTATGTTAAGCGTATTACATGGATCACCTGATCACAAATTATCTAAAAGTACCTTTCACGAAACCTTGAACAAGTTATTGGACCCACCCATTGATAATAATCAACGTTTTAAAATAGAGAATGACAATTCCTATGAGCAAAGCCCTTTAGATGAATTAATAAACGTGTTGATGCTTGAAGAGGACGAGGTGATTCATAAGGATGTTTTACTTTTAGAAGAACTCATTCATGTATTATCTTCTTTACCCGATTCCCTTAATGCCGTTGAGGAGGTTAGTGACGAAAGCTTAACGTTTAGTTCTCTTGAAAAGAAAGAATGGCCACCAGAAGTTAAATTGGCTGTCCTTCTTGCACACGCGCTAATCGCACCGAAAGATCACCAACCACCGGATCTGCGTACCGCCCAAGATGACATAACGGGAAATGAGAATGAGAAATTCCATGAAGATACGATCCTAAACACTTCCGAAGTTCAGCGGAATACGTATCAGGGTCAATTAGTATCTGTTCTAAATAAAGTCATGGAGCAATCTCCTGAGTTAATGAGTGCATTTAAAGAAATAAAAGAACCAAGTTCGCTAGGGGCGGCTTTATCTGAATTATTAAAACGGCTTTTAGTGGTAACGAGTCAAGGGACTCGTATGGAAGACAAAAGTGAAACGAACATTTCAAAGGATCAAAAAAACCAAAGGCAATTTGATGAAACACTTAAAATGGCTTTTACAAGACATGTGGACCCAATAAGGGTACAAAGCCCTTCAGCAATGTTGAGATTGGACCATTTAACTCAACCTATGACTTTGGTTGTACAACAAGCGATCCATTTAGGTGAAAAAAATCAGACATCAGAACAGTTTAATCGGTTTTTGCACCAATTTGAAACAGCAATCGCGAACCGATCTTTTGTTCAACACGGGCAAGGTCTTCAACAATTGACGATTAAACTCTATCCCGAGCACCTAGGAAGACTTGATGTCACCCTTTCAAGGGTAAATGGAGTGATGGCGGCCACCATCATGGCGTCTACATCAGCTGCAAGAGAGCTAATCGATTCACAAGTTCAACACTTAAGGCAAGCTTTTGCTTCACAACACATTGCCGTTGACAAAATTGAAATCACATCTCAGCAAGGATACAAAGAAAAGCAAGATGATCGAGAAGAACATAAGGACGAACCATCTGTTCATGAGGAACAAAATGAAAAGGCCGGTGGCGAGTTTGAACATGTTTTAAATGCATTTATTAATGAGAAAATTTGAGGTGATATTTTGATTAACTCTGCTACCGAAAGTCTTTATTTGGAAGATTATAAAGCTCGAAATTCAAATAAACGAACAGACGATTTGGATAAAGATGCCTTTTTGAAGATTCTCATCACGCAACTGCAAAATCAAGATCCCCTAAATCCCATGGAAGACAAAGAATTTATTGCGCAAATGGCCCAGTTCTCCACATTGGAGCAAATGGCAAACATCTCTTCCACGTTGGATAAGTTAGTAAGTGCACCTGATCAACAATCATTCACAAGTTACGGTGACATGATTGGTAAAAAGGTAGAATGGGAGAAAAAACAAACCGATGAAGCAGGTGATAATATCGGTATTGTACAAAGTGGTGTTGTAACCCAGGTTTCGTTTAAGGAAGGTAAAACAACGTTTATTGTTGATGACAAACACCATCTCTCTAAAAAAGAGATTATGAGTATTTCCAATCCGTAAAAGTACTTGTATAAAGGAGGACTGACTATGAATAAAGTCACTTCTCATCATCTGTATAAGCCAATGCCGTTGCCCACATTAAAAAGCAAATCGCCAAAGGAATCGTTTCAATCTGTCTTAAACGAGTCACTTCATCCATCCATAAAAATAAGTAAACATGCAGAAAAAAGAATGGACGAGCGAAATATTTCCTTTACTCACAGGACTTGGGCTGAAATTGAAGCCAAGCTATCAGAAGCAAAAACAAAAGGCGTTAGCGAGAGTCTTATTCTTACGAAAAATGCTGCACTCATCGCAAGTGCAAAAAATGAAACGATTATCACTGCTATGAATCGGCAAGAAGCATCTTCTCAGCTTTTTACAGGAATAGATGGGGCAATTATTATTGATCACTAATGGCTGGACCGAAAGGAAGCCAATGACCGCCGATAGATGGACGCGGTAAAAAGGAGAGATTCATAAATGATTAGATCAATGTATGCAGGAATCGGTGGAATGAAAAACTTTCAAACGAAGCTCGATGTAATCGGGAACAACATTTCAAACGTAAATACCCATGGTTTTAAAAAAGGAAGAGTTACATTTCAAGACCTTGTGAGTCAGCAACTCTCAGGAGCTGGATCAGCCGGAGAAAATAGAGGGGGTACCAACCCGCAACAAGTGGGGTTAGGTTCAATGCTTTCTTCAGTTGATAGTGTTCAAACACAAGGGTCTGTCCAGTCGACCGGACGAGATCTTGATCTCGCTATATCTGGGGATGGCTTCTTTATAGCGGCTGACGGTAACCAGTCTTATTATACGAGAGCCGGGAACTTTTATCTTGATCAGCAAGGAAGACTTGTAAATGCTGACGGAATGAGAATACAAGGATACCCTGCTGACGAGAACGGCGTGATCAATGACACGCAACTTGGCGATCTTCTCATTCAATCCGGTGGTGTTACTAATCCTCAAGCAACACAAAATGCAACCCTTCGTGGAAACTTAAACGCGGAAGGAGCAGTAGGTAGTACCCGTCCGATGGAGTTTTTGGTTCATGATGAACTAGGGCGTACCCATTCTATTAGAGTGGACTTTACAAAGAATGGTGTAAACAGCTGGGAAGCGACATTTAGCCGTGAAGTTGAGGGTGATGACGGGGAACTTGAGTTCGAAGAGTTTGGAGCGTCAAAACAATTGGATTTCACAAGTGGAGAATTGCGACTGGAAGATGGCGACGACGAGGATGAATGGTTAGAAGAGATGACACTCGCTCTTGGTGATGCTCCAGCTGTTGCGTTTACTCTTGATTTTTCTCGAATCACGCAATTTGCTTCTCCTTCAAACGTGGAAATAGATGAAGTTGATGGGAACCGAGAAGGCGTTCTTGAAAGTTACAGCATTGGAAGTAGCGGTGAAATCAATGGTGTATTTTCTAACGGAGAGGTCCGGCTTTTAGGGCAACTTGCTACCGCTAACTTCAATAACCCGGCCGGTCTCACAAAATCCGGGTCCAATATGTTTCAAGCTTCCAATAACTCAGGCAATCCACAAGTCGGAGCTCCGGGTCTTGGAGGAAGAGGAGAGTTAATGGTATCGGGCCTTGAAATGTCCAACGTTGATTTGAGTGAGGAATTTGCTGAGATGATTGTGAGTCAAAGAGGGTTCCAAGCGAACACACGGATGATCACCACGTCAGATGAACTCCTTCAAGAATTGGTTAACCTCAAACGATAAAGAAAGAGTCGCCCTTTGGTCAATCCTTAGGGCGGCTGTATAGAAGGAGGGTAACAATGATCTTATGGTAGAGCTCACACGATTAAATAACGATAAGTTTATATTAAATGCACTGCTTATTGAACAAATTCACACCTTACCGGATACTACGATTACATTGATTAATGGAAAAGCGATTGTAGTGAAGGAATCAAAAGAAGACTTAACAAAAAAGATCTTAGACTTTTATAAAGAAGCAGGCCTTACTTTCAATACGGCAATGATGAATTGGGACGAGGTGAGGAAAAACTAAATGTTTAAAAATCGCTTAGTAAATATTATGGTCATTATGTTGACTACTTTAACGTTAATCGGTGTTTTAGGGTTGGTCATCATTACCCAATTTGAAAGTCCTACAGTTGCAGATTCAAAACCCTCTATTGAAGAGATGATTAAATGGAGTGTTGAAACGGATGAAATTACAACAAACCTGTTGTCAAACAATGTGATTAGAACAAAATTTGTGATTCAACTCGATAGCGATGACGCAAAAGAAGAATTCGAAAAACGAGATTTTCAAGTTGAAAATATCATTATAAGAGTATTAGCCGATCGAAGTGCAAGTGACTTTAAAGGTTCAGATTCGATCATTGAACTGGAACAAGAATTGATTACGTATTTTAATAACCTACTAGACACAGGTGCTGTAGAAAACGTGTATTTAAGAGAGCGTATTATACAGTAAAGTAGCACAGGTAAACAAGGCAGGTGAAGGTTTTGGCGGATGTATTATCACAAGGGGAAATTGATGCCCTTCTCTCGGCCATATCTACGGGTGAGATGGATGCAGACGAGTTAAAAAGAGAAGACGCAAAAAAAAGAATACGTACATATGATTTTAAGAGAGCCCTTCGTTTTTCCAAAGATCAAGTTCGTGGTTTGACTAGGCTTCATGAGAACTTTTCGCGCTTACTTACGACTCAGATGTCAGCTCAGTTAAGAACGTATGTTCAGATGAGTGTAGCTTCTGTGGATCAACTTCCATATGAAGAATTTATTCGTTCTGTTCCGAGAAGAACAATTTTAACCGTATTCGAACCCATCCCTATGGATGGTCGGCTATTAATGGAAGTAAATCCGAATGTTGCCTATGCCATGCTCGATCGGTTGCTTGGAGGGAAGGGAGAAGCCCTTAACAAGAGCGAAGGTTTAACCGAAATCGAAACAAAGATTATTTCACAACTTTTTCAAAAGATGTTGTACACCTATCAAGAAGCGTGGAAATCCATTGAAGCGTTTAACCCCGTGATGGAGGAACTTGAGGAGAATCCTCAATTTCTTCAGTTGGTTTCCCCAAATGAAACAGTCGTTGTCATTTCTTTGGAAACATTGATAGGAGAAGCTTCAGGAATGATTAATTTCTGTTTGCCTCATCTGGTTATCGAACACTTGCTTCCCAAACTGAGTGTACATCTTTGGATGCAAGAAAAACATAAAGAACGGCTACCGTTTGAAGAAGAATCGTTAAAAAAGAATGTGAAAAAAGCATTTCTACCAATCAGTGTGGAGCTGGGCCGTTCTTCCATTACCATTCAAGAATTTTTGCAATTGGATAAACACGATGTGATTGAGCTCAACCAACAAACGGATTCCCCTTTAACCGTATGCGTGGGGGATGAACCTAAATTTCTGGCTCAACCAGGTAGACAAAAGAAGAACATGGCTGTTCAAATTACAGAAAAAATAGGGGAGGGAGAACACATTGACTGATGATATGTTAAGCCAAGAAGAGATAAATGCTTTGTTAAATGGTATGAATGAGACTAAATCTGATGGCACTCAAGGTATTGTAACAGAAGATTACTTGTCCGGTATCGAGCAGGATGCTCTTGGAGAAATCGGCAACATCTCCTTTGGAAGTGCAGCCACAGCTTTATCCACTCTTCTAAACGAAAAGGTCGATATTACAACACCGAAAGTAACGGTAATTAGAAAGGAAAATCTTGACGAGGAATTTCCCCAACCGCATGTAGCCGTCCATGTGAAGTATACGACAGGATTTGAAGGTGTAAACCTTATGGTCATAAAGACGACTGATGCTGCAATTATTGCTGATCTTATGCTTGGGGGAGACGGTCTAAATCCTGACAAAAACTTATCCGATATGCATATTAGTGCAGTTCAAGAGGCCATGAACCAAATGATGGGCTCGGCGTCAACATCCATGTCTACCATTTTTAATAAGCGAGTAGACATTTCCCCACCAGGAATCGATCTGTTAGATTTGTCTGAAAACATAGGATTGAACCAAATGCCCGATGGAGATGTATTGGGAAATATTTCATTCCACTTAAAAGTGGGGGAATTAATTGACTCCAAGATGATGCAATTAGTTAGTATTTCGTTTGCAAAAGAAATGGTGGAAGAGCTTATGAATCCGGGATTAGATTCAATTGAAGTAGCAGCTTCAAATGAATTGAGTACAGAGTCCTCTCCTCAACAACCTGAAATACCAAGAGAAGTGAAACCTTCACCGGGGCTTGCAGAGGAGCAAGAGCCTTCTTATGAATCTGAAACACTTGATTACTCGTCGGGCAACCTTACACAACGAACAGCGGATGTTGCACCAGTAGCGTTTAGTGAGTTCGGGGTGGAAGAAGGAAGGAGCCACACGACTGAAGTTAAAAATTTGGATATGCTCCTTGATATTCCTTTGGAAGTGACAGTGGAATTAGGTCGAACGAAAAGATCGATCAAAGACATATTGGAGCTTTCACAAGGGTCAATTATTGAATTGGATAAGCTCGCCGGAGAACCGGTGGATGTACTGGTCAATCAAAAACTGATTGCCAAAGGAGAAGTAGTTGTTATTGATGAAAACTTTGGCGTTCGAGTGACAGACATTGTTAGTCAACGAGATAGAATCAATAAATTAAAATAAGTTATTTTACAGGGGGTACCAATAATGGGTGCAAGAGTATTAGTAGTAGATGATGCGGCGTTTATGAGAATGATGATAAAAGATATCTTAACTAAAAACAATTATGAAGTAGTTGCAGAGGCACAAGATGGGCAACAAGCTGTCTCTCTTTACAAAGAGCATAAGCCAGACCTAGTAACAATGGACATTACGATGCCTGAGATGGATGGAATTACAGCACTTAAAGAGATTCGAGGTTTTGATGGAGATGCGAAAGTGATCATGTGCTCTGCTATGGGACAGCAAGCGATGGTGATTGACGCCATTCAAGCAGGGGCTAAGGACTTCATCGTTAAGCCATTTCAAGCAGAACGAGTGTTGGAAGCCATAGGCAAAACGTTAGGATAATGATTGGTGTGCAAAATCAGTTGAAGATGAAATGGTTTGTAGTTTTATGGTTTGTAACTTCTATTTTCTTGTTACCGGAAAATGTGTTTAGTGAAGAAGGTTTTGGGGATAGCAATCGTTCTGTAACAGAGGGTCTAATGGATGGTTACGACTCACCAATATCACAAAACCAACAGGATAATGAAACGCTTGTTCAAACGTCTCAAAATGAACAAAGTTACATTGGGATGTTATTTCAAATGTTCGTGGCTTTAGGTGTCGTCATTGCACTTATTTATGGGCTTTTAAAACTATTTAATAAACGAAATATGGCACACCAAGCTCATTCAGCCATTAAGAATGCAGGTGGTGTAAATATAGGTCCCAATCGTTCTGTTCAACTCATTCAAGTAGGGGAGAGAATTCTTATTGTAGGAGTGGGAGAGAACGTCCAATTGCTAAAAGAGATTTCGGATAAACAAGAAGTTGATAAACTACTTGAAGATCATCGACCTCAAGACGCATTCGACATCCCTCTTAATAAAGCAAGTCATTGGTTAAGGCAGTCGTTTAACGCTAAAAAAGATACAAAACATTCTTTTTCATCTATGCTCAATGAGAATTTAAAGAGTGTAAAAGACACTCACAATAAACTTCACACGACATTGAAGGAGAAAAAGTAATGCTTGAGATCCCGGCATTAGACATCTTTAGTGATGAACCTGAGAATTTAACATCTACGATCCAACTGTTATTACTATTAACAGTGCTGACGTTGGCGCCGAGCTTTCTTATTTTAATGACCTGTTTTACTCGTGTCATTATCGTTCTAAGTTTTGTGCGAACTGGTCTTGCAACTCAGCAAATGCCTCCAAACCAGGTCCTTATTGGACTTGCTTTGTTCATTACGTTTTTTGTAATGGCACCTGTGTTTCAGGATATAAATGAAGAAGCTCTTCAGCCTCTCTTTAACGAGGAGGTAACACAAGAAGAGGCATTTGAAGCTGCAGCTGGACCTATTAAAGAGTTTATGGCCCACCACACGCGAGAAAAAGACTTGGCATTGTTTATGGGTTATCAGGGGTTGGATCGTCCTGAAAGTTTGGACGATATTCCTCTTACTGCACTTGTTCCCGCATTTGCTATAAGTGAGCTAAAAACGGCGTTTCAAATCGGCTTTATGATCTTTGTCCCTTTTTTGATCATTGATATGGTCGTAGCAAGTGTTCTCATGGCCATGGGAATGATGATGCTACCACCAGTAATGATTGCTTTACCATTTAAAATTTTGTTATTTGTCATGGTGGATGGATGGCATTTGGTTATTCGTTCATTATTATTAAGCTTTTAAAACTGAGGTGTGAAACGTGAGTTCAGAAATGGTTATATCATTAGCAGAACGTGGGGTATTCACGGTACTTTTAGTAGCTGGTCCTTTATTAATTCTTGCATTAGGAATAGGTTTACTAGTCAGCGTGTTTCAAGCAACCACTCAAATACAAGAACAAACCTTGGCGTTTATTCCAAAGATTGTAGGTGTATTTTTAGGTTTAGTCATATTCGGACCTTGGATGTTGGATGTCATTCTTTCATTTACTGAAGATATCTTTTCCAATTTACATCTATACATAGGGTAATAGAATGATTGATTTACTTGAGTGGTTCCCTGCATACCTTCTTGTTTTAGTGAGAATGTCTGCTTTCGTGATTACCCTTCCTCTTTTTTCGTATCAAAACGTCCCGTCCATGTATAAGGTAGGATTCTCGTTTTTCATGGCGTGGATTGTATTTTTTGCTTATGAGTGGCCTGTGATTGAGATAGACGCTCTTTTTTTTACCTTGATCATAAAAGAGGCACTCGTTGGACTAACGATCGGCTTTGTGGCTTCTCTTGTTTTATATGCGATACAGGTAGCAGGTGGGTTTATCGACATAAAGATGGGGTTTATGATTGCGAATGTCATTGACCCCCAAACTGGTGCTCAAAGTCCAATGACAGGAGGCTATCTCTATACATTTGCACTGTTATTCATGCTGGCAACAAATGCGCATCATTTATTGATTGACGGGGTGTTTTATAGCTATCAATTTGTACCTCTCGATCAGCCAACGCTTCCTTTAGGAGATAAGGGAGTGGTTATGCATGTTGTCACAAGTATGAATACGATGTTTATGCTCGCCTTTCAAATGGCGATGCCTATTGTCGGAAGCCTCTTTCTAGTTGATGTAGCATTAGGAATGGTTTCAAGAACAGTGCCACAAGTCAATGTCTTTGTAGTGGGACTGCCACTTAAAATTATTGCTGGTTTTTTAATGCTTTTTCTTGTCATGGGTCCGTTTTTTATTCTCGTGAGTCATTTGATTGAGACGATGATTGCAACGATGAGAGTGTTACTTGAGCTTTATGGAGGGTTTTAGCACATGTACCTTACTGCCGATCTGATGTTCTTCTCCCAAGAGAAGACCGAAAAAGCGTCACCGAAGAAAAAACAAGATTCTCGCAAAAAAGGGCAAGTAGCTAAAAGTTCTGATGTAAACACAGCTATTATCTTATTATTTGTTTTTTTATTTTTATGGTTAATTGGAAGTTACGCATCAGAGCGCTTATTTAAAATGAGTTCTTATACATTTGAACATTTACTAACTCTTGAACTGACAGAAAGAAATGTTCAGGCATTGTTCCTTGACCTGACGATGGAAGTAGTATGGATTGTAGGTCCGATTATGTTTGTAGCCATGATCGGTGCCATTATAAGCAATTATATGCAAGTCGGCTTCTTGTTTGCACCGGAGGCCATTAAGATGAAGCTCAGTAAAATGGACCCGATTCAAGGGTTTAAACGAATTTACTCAGTTAGAGCTTTAGTTGAATTTCTTAAGAGCATGCTCAAGATCAGTCTTGTGGGAATCGTCACCTTTACCATCATTTGGATTTATGTGGATGATATTCTGTCACTCGGTTTATATTCCGTTGGTGACAGTGCTACAATGATTGGCTCTCTAACCGTTATCATGGGACTCGCTGTGGCATTACTCCTCATTTTTTTAGGTATCTTGGATTATTTGTACCAAAAGTATGATCATGAAAAAAACATTCGTATGTCAAAGCAAGATGTGAAAGATGAACATAAGAAAAGTGAGGGTGATCCTCTCATTAAATCGAGAATGAAAGAAAAACAACGGCAATTGGCAACAAGCAGGATGATGCAAGAAGTACCAAAGGCGGATGTCGTCATCACGAATCCGACCCACTATGCAGTTGCCTTGAAGTATGATGAAGGCAATATGGAAGCACCAGTCATCACGGCTAAAGGTGTTGATTATGTAGCACTGAAGTTAATCGGGATTGCCAAAAATAACGACGTCATTACAGTAGAAAACCGCCCTCTGGCCAGAGCCCTATACGCCCAAGCGGATATCGGCCAAGAAGTGCCTGAAGAGCTGTTTAAAGCTGTAGCGGAGATTTTGGCTTACGTTTACCGTTTAAATAAACAAGCAGGTCAGTAAGTGCAAAGAAAAGGAGAAGTGCAATGGCACCTAGGGATTTAACCGTTTTATTAGGGGTAATAACGATTGTTATCATGTTAATTATTCCTTTGCCTACAGGCATCATAGATTTTTTAATCATCATTAATATCTCATTGGCGCTTCTGATTATATTAGTTGCTATGAATACAAAGGAAGCATTGCAGTTTTCCATTTTTCCAACACTGCTGTTACTTGTTACTCTATTTCGATTGGGACTAAACGTGTCTACGACAAGAGCCATACTTGGTAATCATGGTGATGCAGGGAATGTTATCGAAACATTCGGTTCCTTTGTTGTAGGAGGTAATGCATTAGTAGGATTCGTTATTTTTATCATTCTTGTGGTAATCCAGTTTGTCGTGATTACCAAAGGTGCAGAAAGAGTATCTGAAGTAGGAGCCAGGTTCACCCTCGATGCCATGCCAGGTAAACAGATGAGTATTGATGCAGACTTAAATGCAGGAATGATATCCGATATTGAAGCTAAAGAACGGAGAAAGAAAATTGAGCAAGAAGCTGATTTCTACGGCTCAATGGATGGAGCAAGTAAATTCGTAAAAGGAGACGCTATAGCCGGGATTGTGATAGTGATTATTAATATTATTTTTGGTCTCGTGATTGGAATGCTACAAGAAGGGATGCCCCTTGCGGCGGCTGCTGACAAGTACACCCTGTTAACAGTAGGGGATGGTCTTGTGAGTCAAATCCCTGCCTTACTCATCTCGACAGCGACAGGGATAGTAGTCACTCGTGCAGCTTCAGATGGGAATCTTGGTCACGATGTCACAAAACAACTATTTGCTTATCCGAAAATGATGTATGTAGCAGGCATTACCATTTTCCTTCTTGGGGCTGCTACGCCAATTAATTGGCCTATTCCTACGATGGTTGCTCTTATGCTTGGTGCAGGCGGGTTCTTCTTAAGTAGAGAGGAAGCTCGAGGCAAAGTAGAAGAAGAACGAGCGGATATAGAGAACGAACCGGACGATGACCTCGCTTCTCCTGAAAGTGTCGTCAGTTTATTGCAAGTCGATCCGATTGAGTTTGAATTTGGATATGGTTTAATTCCATTGGCAGATACGAATCAAGGGGGCGACCTTCTTGACAGAGTCGTCATGATAAGAAGACAACTGGCAATTGAGATGGGGATGGTCGTTCCAGTCATTCGAATACGGGATAATATCCAGCTTCAGCCGAATGAATATTCAATCAAGATTAAAGGCAGTGAAGTCGCAAAAGGAGAGTTGCTTCTCGATCATTACATGGCTATGAGTCCTGGTGTTGATGATGATGCAGTTACTGGTATTGAGACAATCGAACCCGCATTTGGACTTCCTGCTTTATGGATTACAGAGGAAACAAAAGAGAAGGCCGAATTATCCGGGTATACAGTCGTCGATCCCCCTTCTGTTGTATCAACACACTTAACGGAAGTCGTTAAAAATCACGCGCATGAACTTGTCGGGCGTGGGGAAACGAAGCAACTTATTGACCATCTGAACGAGTCCTATAGTACGTTGGTAGAGGATGTAACACCAAATCCTTTGACCATAGGAGAAGTGCAGAAAGTGTTAAGTAACTTGTTAAAGGAAAAAGTGTCCATACGAAACCTTCCGATTATCTTTGAAACCCTTGCTGACTATGGTCAGATGATAAAGGATACAACTCTTTTAACGGAGTATGTAAGACAGAGTTTAAGTAGACAGATCTCTAAACAGTTCGTACCTGACAATGAAGCTCTTCACGTCGTTACAGTTAGTGGAGCAGTGGAAAAGCTCATATCAGATTCGGTACAGCAAACAGAGCATGGCAACTATTTAGCACTTGATCCTGAGCGATCTCAACTTCTTATTGAGCAAATCATGGAAGAGGTTGAAAGAATGCAGCAAATGGGGTACATGCCGATTCTTTTATGTTCTCCAGCTGTGAGAATGTATGTACGTCATCTCATTGAACGATATATTCCTCAAGTTCCTGTTCTTTCTTATAATGAACTGGAACCGAACGTTGAAGTGCAAAGTATTGGGGTGGTGAAAGGGATATGAAAGTAAAAAAAATTCAAGCCTGTGATATGCCCGAGGCCTTAAACCGAATCAAGCAGGAACTAGGACCTGATGCTGTCATTCTCCATTCAAGGACAATTGAAAAAGGAGGGTTTTTCGGATTTCTTACTAAGAAACAATTAGAAGTAATCGCGGCAGTTGACCCTGAACCAACGATTCATAAAGAAAAGAAAAAACAGCCTGCAGTAATCCCTTCAAACCGAGTGGAAAAAACGAATAAGGATCAACGCTCGATAAAACACACCATTTTACCACTCTCCCCAAAAGGACTACCCAATCATACCGGTGGTCCTTTGGAGAAAATGAATCACTTGTTTTATTTAGAAGGATTGTCAGAAGACCTTAAAGGACGCGTCATGGGTGAGGTTACGAAACGATGGTACAAAGAAGACTCGCCAGAATTTATTGATGACGTTTCTTGGTTTAAAGACGCTATGGAACAAGTTATTCCTGAACAATCTTTTACTGGAACTCCAAATCGCAAAAAATTTATCTCCTTAGTTGGACCTACTGGTGTCGGAAAAACGACGACTCTTGCAAAAATGGCTTCATACACCTTGTTGAAAGAAAAGAAATCGATCGGTTTTATTACTTCCGATACTTATCGTATTGGTGCTGTGGAGCAATTAAAAACGTATGCGCGCATCTTAAATGTTCCAATTGAAGTCGTTTACACCCTTGACGACTTTAAAAAGGCACAACAAACCCTCGCTGACAAAGACGCGGTGTTTATCGATACAGCAGGGCGCAATTATCAAGACGGTGATTTTATTGATCAATTACGACACACGATCGATTTAAGTGAGGATGTGGAGACCCATTTGGTCTTGTCTTTAACAAGTAAATATGAGGATATGAAACTAATTATTAATCAATTCAAAAAGCTTGAACCAGAATTTGTGATTTTCACCAAATGGGATGAAACATCTTCACACGGGTCAATCGCAAATGTTCTCTCTGACTTTCACCTAAAGCCTTCCTATATAACAACAGGACAAGATGTACCCGACGACATTCAACTAGCGAAGAAAAATAGCATTATAGATCAAATGGCAGGCAAGTATTATGGTTCATAAAGATCAAGCGTCACAATTGAGGCTTACAGTGAATGAACATCAAAAGAGCAGTACTATTAAACCGGTAAGCACGAAAGCGCATGTAATGGCTGTGGTGAGCGGAAAAGGAGGAGTTGGTAAATCCAACTTCGTCGTAAATTTCAGTTTGGCTCTTACGAATGTAAATAAAAAAGTATTGATTATCGACTTGGATTTGGGAATGGCGAATATCGATCTATTGATGGGAAAGACTTCTAAGCATTCCATGATTGATATGATGAAGAATAAATGGCCGATAACAACAATTGTTGAAAAAGCACGAGATGACCTTCACTATGTTACAGGGGGCTCGGCCTTAGCAGAATTTGTTCACTTACACTCTGAGGATTTGGAATTTTTCACAAATGAACTTTCTTCAATTGTTGAGGATTATGATGTCATTCTTCTCGATTTTGGTGCTGGAATCACATCTTCGGGAACGAAGCTGTTATTTGCTGCTCATGATGTAATCGTCGTTACGACACCTGAACCGACTTCTCTAACGGACGGGTATGGAATGATTAAGTTTATACATAAAGAAGATCCCTTACTTCCAGTTCACCTCCTTGTAAATCAGACGAAAAACCAAGAACAAGCATTGGCAATTACCTCGAATATCAAAAAGGTATGCCGCTCTTTTTTAAATAAAAAGATTGAATTTTTTGGTTTCTTACCTAAAGACAACGTGGTTTGGGAGTCGGTTTGTAATCAGCGACCTTACATTAAAGATAAACCTCAATCAAAAGTGAGCAAAGCGATGGTGAAGGTAGCCTATGATTATTGCGGAAAGCCAAAAACCGACCGCTATCCTTTTGTAACAAAACTAAAAGGGTGGTTAACAAATAAATGACGATAGACAAGAAGATCCGAGTAGTGATTATTGATGATTCTGCCTTTATGAGAAAAATGATCGGCGACCTCCTTGAAGCTGACTCCACTATTACAGTCATTGGCAAAGCAAGAAACGGAAAGCAAGGGATCGCTCTAGTAAAAGAGCTAAATCCTGATGTCATCACGTTAGATGTAGAAATGCCAGTGATGAGCGGACTGGAAGCATTAAAAACCCTAATGATAGAAAATCCCGTTCCTGTGATTATGGTTTCAAGTACGACAAAAAGAGGTGCTGATACAACAATGGAAGCCATGAGTCTTGGGGCATTTGACTTTATTCCAAAACCGTCAGGCTCGATCTCCTTAGATATGCACCGAGTTCAAGCAGACCTGATCCAAAAAGTTAGAGCGGCATCAACGTCCATTCAAAGCCAAGCAGTTGAATTGGTAAATCATCATAAAGTAGAGGAAGAAACAACGACGGCTTGTGCAAAGACCATGAATCAGATTGTTGCCATTGGTACATCTACCGGTGGCCCTCGTGCCTTGCAAAACATTTTAAAGGATTTGCCTTCAACATTTCCTTATCCTGTTTTAATCGTGCAACATATGCCGCCAGGATTTACGAAGTCGTTAAGCGAGAGGCTAAATCAACTATCAAAAATCAAAGTAAAAGAAGCGGAAAATGGTGAAATCATAAAAAGAGGGATTGCTTATATTGCTCCAGGAGGCTACCATTTAAAAGTGAAGAGAATTGGGTCTTCTGTCGTAGTTCAATTGGATTACTCTGCGTCCTCTGTTAATGGGCATCGACCTTCCGTTGATGTGATGCTTCATTCACTATCCAACTTGTCAAAAACACGCACAATAGTGGTAATTTTAACCGGAATGGGGAGCGATGGCACATGTGGAGTGAAACAGCTTAAATCTGTAGGAAACGCGTTTGTGATTGCTGAATCAAAACACACGTCAATCGTGTATGGTATGCCAAGATCTGTCATTGACGCTGGGCTGTGCGACAAGGTCGTTGATCTAAATCAAGTCACAAAGGAATTACTCAAACATTAAGAGAAAGGTGGGAATAAAGAAGATGGAGAAAAATCAGTACTTGGATATGTTCATTGAAGAGAGTCGTGAACACGTTCAATCCATTAATGAGCACTTGTTACAATTGGAGACAGATCCGAACAACAAGGACTTAATTGGAGAGATTTTCAGATCGGCCCATACATTAAAAGGAATGGCGGCTACAATGGGCTATGAAGAAATTACGAATCTTACTCACCAAATGGAAAATGTTCTTGACGGTATTAGGAATGATACATATGAAGCGAACACGATATTAATTGATGTGGTTTTTGAATCTGTTGATTATATTGAAAAAATGGTAGAAGACATTGCTTTAGGTGGAGATGGCACAGCAGATGTTCAATCTGTGTTGGAGAAACTTTGCGAGTTTGAGAGAAATGGGGCCGTAAAAGAAATAGCGGCAGTATTGGAAGCGCCTTCTATTGATACTGAAACCTTTGATGATTTTGAACTAACTGTAATCGCTCAATCAGTGGAGCAAGGTTATGTACCTTTCAACGTAGAGGTCACTCTTCGTGAAGACTGTATTTTAAAAGCGGCTCGAGTTGTCATGATCTTTGATGTTTTAGAACAAGTAGGAGAAGTCATCAAAACGAACCCACCTGTAGAAAAGTTGGAAGACGAACAGTTTGACAATTCCTTTAGCTTGACCATTCTATCAACAAAAACCTCTGACGAGCTTAACGAGAGGATCTTCAAAGTAAGCGAAGTAGAAAAGGTGGTAGTCACTGAAATTGACTTGGACTCTAAAAAAGAGGACGAAGGACAACAAGAAGCAAAGCAAATTGAACAAATCAAACAAGTTGAAACAAAAAAATCAAATGAAAAAGAAGCAGTAAAAAGCACCTCCGGAAATAAAACAATTCGTGTAAACATTGATCGATTGGATGCTTTGATGAACTTGTTTGAAGAACTAGTCATAGATAAGGGCAGGCTCGAACAAATTGCAGATGAATTAAACAACAACGAATTGACAGATACAGTTGAACACATGACCAGAATTTCTGCAGATTTGCAAAGTATCATACTCACTATGAGGATGGTACCTGTAGAGCAAGTATTCAACCGATTTCCAAGGATGGTTAGAGGGCTTGCAAAAGACTTGAATAAACAAGTCCAACTTAAAGTAGTCGGTCAAGAAACCGAACTCGACAGAACAGTCATCGACGAGATTGGTGACCCCCTTGTGCACTTACTGCGAAACTCCATTGATCATGGGGTAGAGACTCCCGGGGAACGCATAAAGCGAGGAAAGCCCGAACAAGGTACGATTCAGCTTCATGCATATCATAGTGGTAATCACGTGTTTATAGAAGTTTCCGACGATGGAGCGGGAATTGACACAAATAACGTCCTCTCAAAAGCAATAAAGAAAGGTGTCGTTACAGAAGAATCTTCAAAAACACTTACGGAAGCCCAAATCTATGATTTGTTATTCTCTAGTGGCCTAAGTACGAGAGAGGAGATCTCGGATGTTTCTGGACGGGGTGTAGGTTTGGATGTTGTTAAAAGCAAGATTGAATCACTAGGCGGAAGTGTGACGATCACATCAAGTCAGGGGCAAGGTACAACATTTTCGGTTCAGCTTCCATTAACGCTTTCTATTATTTCAGTCATGCTGGTGGAAGTGGGTGTTGAAAAATACGCTATTCCTCTTTCTTCTATTATCGAGACGGCAATCATTAAAAAAGAAGATATCCTTCGTGCGCACAATCAACAAGTCATTGATTTTAGAGGCCGGGTCGTCCCACTCATTTCTTTGAAGAAAATCTTTGATACCCCTACCGATTTAGAAAAAGGAGAGGAAGAGTACCTCTCTGTTGTTGTGGTCAGAAAGGGAGAAAAGATGGCAGCGTTAATTGTAGATTCCTTTATCGGGCAACAAGAAATTGTTTTAAAAGCATTAGGAAGTTACCTCAGTCAAGTGTTTGCGATCTCAGGAGCAACCATTTTAGGAGACGGAGAAGTA
Source organism: Alteribacter aurantiacus DSM 18675 (assembly GCF_000429705.1). GTDB lineage: Bacteria > Bacillota > Bacilli > Bacillales > Salisediminibacteriaceae > Alteribacter > Alteribacter aurantiacus. Next base: position 1,235,319 of record NZ_KE386941.1, on the reverse strand, counting down.
GCATTGATTATAGATTGCAATACAATTATTAAGTAAAAAAGGTTATCAATTTGTAGGCACACATAAATTGGAGGGGTTTGAATGAGCGTTTTACAAAGTCAAAAAGTAATCGTTTTTCAATTGGGAGAAGAAGAATATGGGGTAGGTGTCGAACAAGTCAAGTCGATTGAAAGAGTACAAACAGTTACTCGTGTACCAAATACAGCATCTTTTATAAAAGGTGTGATTAATCTTCGAGGCGTTGTCACTCCTATTCTTGATCTGAGGATGCGGTTTAACATTCAAGAGAGAGAGTACAACAATCAGACAAGGGTAATTATCGTAACTGTTGATGATATGGAAGTGGGATTAATTGTAGATGCAGCAAACGACGTGATGGATATTAATCAAGATAACATTGAGCCGCCGCCTGAAGTTGTAGGAGGCATTGAGGCTGACTACCTCAATGGAGTCGCTAAGCTCGAAAAACGTCTTCTTATTCTACTAAACTTAAACAAAGTGTTGAGCAAGGCTGAGTTGGAGGAGTTAAAAACAATTGAGGCAAAATCGTAATGGATCGAAAAGCGATCAGCGAGAAGCATCTTGATGCTTTTAAAGAAACGGCAAACATTGGAGCTGGACATGCTGCCACAGCCTTATCGACGCTTTTGAATAAACCGATGGATATGAGTGTGCCACAAGTGGATCTTGTCCCTTTTGAGGAAATGAATGAACGACTTGGAGGTGGAGAAGCGGTCGTTGTTGCCGCTTTCCTTCAAGTCGAGGGTGATGTGACAGGTAGTTTATTCTTTATGCTTTCTTTAGACGGTGCATCTTCTCTTGTGCAAGAACTCACATCTAACTTAGAAGAACCCCTTAAAACCCCTCCTTACTCATCAATGGCTCTTTCTGCCTTTAATGAAGTAGGGAATATTTTAGCTGGATCGTACCTTTCAGCTCTTGCGGAGTTTACAAAGCTAAGACTTTATCCAACTGTGTCACAAACAGTGGTGGATATGGCAATGGCTATCGTCAGCCATGGGTTGATTGCCCATTCCATGCATAGTGACTATGCTTTAGTGATTGATACAAAGATGACAGAAAAGGGTTGCGATAAAAATAAAATGAATGGTCATTTTTTCTTCCTTCCTGACCCAAAGTCATTTCAACCTCTATTACAGTCATTAGGAGTTCAACTTGATGGATAATATCGTGAAAGTAAGTATGGCAGATCTTAAGATGACTACACCTCCAATGAAATTAAGAACGATGGGACTTGGGTCATGTGTAGGTATTGTCGTTTATGATGAGAAAACGAATGACTGCGGCATGGCTCATATTATGTTACCTACCTCAAAATTATGTAAGCCTGAGAATTTGAATCGAGCTAAATACGCTGATACAGCCATACATGACCTTCTTTTGAATTTGAAGAAAAAAGGCGCGCAATTATCTTCCTTGAAAGCAAAAATAGCAGGCGGTGCACAGATGTTTGCCTATTCTAACTCAAGCGAATCGATGAGAATAGGGCCACGAAATATAGAAGCGGTAAAAGAAGAACTGAAAATCAATCGAATACCAATTGTGAGTGAAGATGTTGGAGGAAAGAATGGGCGTACAATTGAATTCAATTCAATGACGTTTAAGCTAGAAATTCGTACCATTAATCAAGAGATGAAAGTCATTTAATCCTTCATGTGAACGCATGATGGTTTAACAAACAAAGACAAAGACAAAGACAAAGACAAAGACAAAGACAAAGAACATGAATCCACTAGCCAGTGTGAAAAAGTCATAGTCGGGAGGGGACATTATGCCAAAGCTTGGCGAAGTGAAGGGGATGGAACTGTATTGGGAGCGCTTTAAAACAGGTGGTGATAACGAGGCATGCGATCGATTAATTGAAGCCTATATGCCTTTAGTGGACTTTCATGTGCAAAGGGTCGCAGCCGGTTTACCGAAAAGAGTGCAGCAAGATGACTTGAGAAGTCATGGCCTCATGGGACTATATGATGCATTGGCAAAGTTCGATTACAAGCGAGAACTCAAGTTTGATACATATGCTTCCTTTCGTATTAGAGGCGCCATAATAGACGGTTTACGCCAAGAAGATTGGATGCCAAGAACCTTACGGGAAAAAGCCAAACGAATTGAAAGTACTCAGTACCGTCTAGAACAGCAATTGGGAAGGGCACCAGAAGCGTCAGAAGTCGCGTTAGAATGTTCGTTAACGGAACAGGAAGTTCTCCAAATTATGCAAGAGAGCCTCGTTTCTCATTTGCTTTCTATTGACGAAAAAACAGGTGATGAGGTTCCAGGTGAAACATACGCTTCTACGATTATTGATCACCAATCAAGGACTCCTGAAGAGCACGTCCTACAAAAAGCTAAATATGAAGAATTAGGACACATGATGAAAGGACTTACTGACAATGAGCAGGTGGTTCTCAGTTTATTTTATTTCGAAGAACTTACATTAACAGAGATCGGTAAAGTCTTGAGTCTTTCTACTTCTCGGATCTCACAAATTCATTCCAAAGCCTTGTTTAAGTTACAAACGGCATTGGTGCGAATGTAACGATGTGTTGTAGTGTGAAGGGAGAGGACTATGAGGGTAAAGGAGTACATTGATATTACATTGTCGAACGATCACTTAAAAGCATATGCAACTTTGAAGAAGCCTCTTGAAGGTGCTGTGACAAAACACGAGATTTTAACTTTTTTGGAAAATTCTGGTGTTGTTTATGGAATTGATTATAAACAGATAGATTCATTTCTTTTGGAGGACCTGTCCGCTTCTAGCCCCGTTGTTATTGCAAGTGGAAAAAAGGTCATCCATGGAACACCGGCAACTGTGACGGCCGTTGTAACATTGTTTGAGCAAGGAGGTGAAAATGAGACACAGATCATGAACTTGCGAAATATTCATCAGCTAAAAAATGTTGAGTCAGGAACAACAGTTGCTAAAAAGGTAGAAGCTACAATAGGGGAAAACGGAATGACGGTTTCCGGACAAGAAATAAGGGCGACTCCCGGTAAAGACTTGACGCTAAGGGCAGGACGACATACACGAGTAAATCGTGAACAAACGGAACTGATTGCTACTTGCAGTGGGAAATTGAGCGTGGAAGATCATATCGTTCACGTATATCCTGTCCATGAAGTAAATGGTGATATTTCAATGAAAACAGGGAACATTGATTTTGCAGGTTCGGTAAAAGTTCATGGGGATGTTCCAGCCGGATACGAAATTAATGCAAAGGGCGACATTATCATTTTAGGCTCCGTAGAAGGTGCAGACCTCAGCAGTGGTGGTAGCATTTACGTAAGAGAAGGAATCGTTTCTCAAGGTAAAGGTTCAATTACGGCAGAAGTCAACGTACACACGTCATTTGTAAATCAAGCAACCATTTTTGCGGGTAATGATTTAATCGTAGCGCAATCCATTTTACACAGTAACATAAGTGTCCTAGGGAAAGTTGAATGTACGGAACAACGAGGCAATATCGTTGGGGGAAGTGTGTCAGCGGCACAAGGAATTAAAGTAAATGAAGCTGGAAATGAGATGAACACCCCAACTCACCTTTACTTAGGAGTCCATAAAGAGGTACTCATTAAAGAAAAAGAAGTTTCAAAAATGTATGAAGAAGCAAAGCAAGTCATGACTAAACTGTCAAAATTGTATCGAATATTAATTCAGAAAGAACAGGAAAATTCATTACTTGGTAAAGAAAGACTGTTCATAGTAAAAGTAAAGCATAACATCGTTAAAACGAATAAAGACTTTCAAGAGATCAGTGAGAAAAAAGAAAAAATTCATTATGTCTTACAACAACCGGAATCGATAGCGTTACACGTTCAAAAGGGATTGAACCCCAATGTAAACGTTTATTTCGGTAAATATAGAAGAAAAATTCTCGCTAAGCACCATTGTGTTACGTTAACATTGAATAAAAGTGAAATTACACTCACTTCATTATAAAATGGATGAGAGGTTGATCTAGAATGGGCGGACTAAAAGCACTTGAATTGCAAGTAGTTCTACCGAGAACGCAAATGGCGGGAAAAATACAAGATCAACTTCAGCAAAGAGGCCAAGTCACCCAGTCTATACTCACAAAAGAATCCAGTCGTTTAGACAAAGTGAAACGAAAAGTCATTACACCTTCGGAAAAAACGAGTCTACATATAGCTACAGACCTAACACAACAAAATGCAAGTTATGATCTTCACCCATACATTGGAAGAACTGTTGATATATCAAAATGAAAGAGGAACAAAAATGGAATACTTACTAATGGTCAGCGTCGCCTTGCACCTTATCAGTTTCTATTTGATCGTATTGCTTTTCCAACGTCAACATAAGGTAGAGGCTCATTCTAATCCATCTACAACCACAAAAGAAATTGAAGATTTGCTGTTTGCATATACAACCGAAATGAAAGAAAATAATGTTTCTTTGATAAAAGAACTTAAGAAAGACAAAGAACAAAGGCAAAACGATGATCACTCACCAATGAAGGAACACTCAAAAGCGACACCCACATATCTTCCACCTTCCCCTACAAATAACGAAGATCACGTGGAAACCTCCCAAACGGCCCAGATCCTTTCCTTATCAGAGAGAGGTTTCAAAGTAGATGAAATCGCAAAGAAAATGAACATGGGCAAAGGGGAAGTTGAACTTTTTTTAAAGTTTTATAAATAATGTGGGATTCATATTCGATGTATAACGCCGTCGGACTTTTGTACTTCTAATAAAAGTTTGAAATAATGCGTCTTAAATCCTTGCTAGAACCTATCTTCCTATGGTATAGTAATTCTCGGTGTTAATCACACACGCATGTGGATTTAAGTAATGGTGCTGCATAGCGCAGTTTTACTTTTAGACGAATCATGCGGAGGATAATAAAAAACCAAAGGAGGTGTTTGATGTGGCAGTTATCTCCATGAAACAACTATTAGAAGCTGGGGTACACTTCGGTCACCAGACTCGTCGCTGGAACCCAAAAATGGATCGCTACATCTTCACAGAAAGAAACGGAATTTACATTATTGACCTTCAAAAGACGGTCAAGAAAGTAGATGAAGCGTATAACTACGTACGCAACATCGCAGCTGACGGAGGGAAAGTTCTTTTCGTTGGTACGAAAAAACAAGCGCAAGATTCTGTTAAAGAAGAAGCTGAGCGCGCTGGACAGTACTTCATCAACCAACGTTGGTTAGGTGGTACACTTACAAACTTTGAAACAATCCAAAAGCGTATTCAACGCCTTAAAAACATTGAACGTATGCAAGAAGACGGAACGTTCGACGTTCTTCCTAAGAAAGAAGTTGTCCTTCTTAAAAAAGAAATGGACCGACTTGAAAAATTCCTAGGCGGAATCAAGGACATGAACACACTTCCGGACGCACTATTTGTAATCGATCCTCGTAAAGAGCGTATCGCAATTGCAGAAGCACGTAAACTTCACATCCCTGTTGTAGCTATCGTTGATACGAACTGTGACCCGGATGAAATCGATGTTGTTATCCCAGGTAATGACGATGCGATCCGTGCTGTACGTCTTCTAACTTCTAAAATGGCTGATGCTATTATTGAAGCTAACCAAGGTCAAGAAGAAGAAGTACAAAAAGAAGAAGAAACAACTGCTTAATATATGCACGTCCTACAAGGGTGATAGAGGGCCAGACCCTTTATCACCCTTTTTTAAAGAAGTTTTCGTTTAAGGACGGCTTCGATAAGTCAAGATGGTACTATGATACTTAACCTACTGAAATTTCAAGGAGGATTTACAATGGCAATCTCAGCTAAATTAGTTAAAGAACTACGTGAAAAAACAGGCGCAGGAATGATGGACTGCAAAAAAGCCCTAACAGAAACAGATGGAGACATGGACAAAGCGGTAGATTTCCTTCGCGAAAAAGGAATCGCGAAAGCTGCGAAAAAAGCTGATCGTGTAGCGGCAGAAGGTCTTACTGCGGTTAAAACTGAAGGTAACCAAGCTGTTATTATTGAACTTAACTCAGAAACAGATTTCGTTGCTAAAAACGAAAACTTCCAAAACCTTGTTGCAGCTGTAGCGGATCACATCCTTAAAAACAAGCCTGCTGATGTAGAGGAAGCACTTGGACAAGCGTTTGAAGGTGGTTCTGATGATACGCTTCAAAGCTACATCAACAACCAAATTGTTAAAATTGGAGAGAAGCTTTCTCTTCGCCGTTTCGCACTAGTTGAGAAAACAGACAGCCAAAACTTTGGTTCATACCTTCACATGGGAGGACGTATCGGCGTTCTTACTGTTCTTGAAGGAACAGACGAAGAAACGGCAAAAGACATCGCTATGCACGTTGCTGCGATTAACCCTAAATATGTAGGCCGCGACGCTGTTTCAGAAGAAGAAGTTGAGCGTGAGCGTGACGTTCTTAAGCAACAAGCGTTAAACGAAGGCAAGCCTGAGAAGATCGTTGAAAAAATGGTTGAAGGTCGCCTTGTTAAGTTCTTTGAAGATATCTGCTTGAACGAGCAGTCTTTCGTAAAAGACTCTGACCAAAGAGTTGGGAAGTACGTTCAGTCTAAAGGTGGAAGTGTTGTATCTTTCGTTCGCTTTGAAGTAGGCGAAGGTATGGAGAAGCGCGAAGACAACTTTGCTGAAGAAGTTATGTCACAAGTGAAAAAGTAAGTCGGATAAGAGGGGCACATTGTGTCCCTTTTTCCCAAGTGCAAAACTTTTTTCATCCGATCATGAATCAAACATTAGTTTTTAGACTAAGTCAGGAGGGTAAAATGGAGAATCCTAAATATAAACGTATTGTATTAAAGTTAAGTGGAGAAGCTCTCGCCGGAGATCAGGGCTACGGAATTGACCCTTCTGTAATCCAATCGATCGGAGAGCAAATCAGAGAGATTGTTAAGCTTGATGTTGAAGTAGCTATCATAGTTGGTGGAGGAAATATTTGGCGTGGGATGGCAGGAAGTGCGAAAGGCATGGATCGCGCCACCGCTGATTATATGGGTATGCTTGCAACAGTGATGAACTCCTTGGCTCTACAAGACAGTTTGGAAAACATCGGCGTTCAAACAAGAGTACAAACATCAATCGAAATGAGACAAGTGGCAGAGCCTTACATACGCCGCCGAGCGATCAGACACCTAGAAAAGAAGCGTGTGGTTATCTTTGCAGCAGGTACTGGGAACCCGTACTTCTCAACGGACACTACAGCTGCTTTGCGTGCAGCTGAAATCGAGGCTGACGTCATTTTGATGGCTAAAAACAAAGTAGACGGAGTATATTCTGCGGACCCTTCAAAAGATGCATCTGCAAAGAAATACGAATCTCTTACGTACCTTGACCTCTTAAAAGACGGTCTTGCTGTAATGGATTCTACTGCTTCATCGTTATGTATGGATAATGATATACCGTTAATTGTCTTCTCCATCATGGAAGAAGGTAACATAAAGCGTGCAGTAGTAGGCGAAGAAATTGGAACAGTTATAAGGGGGACGAATAAATAATGAGTCAAGAAACGATTAACCAAGCCAAAGAAAGAATGGATAAGTCAATTGAATCTCTTCGTAAGGAGCTTGCGACTCTACGTGCCGGTCGTGCGAACCCTTCCATTCTTGATAAAGTACAAGTCGAATACTACGGTATGATGACACCATTAAATCAACTTGCTACCATTTCAGTACCGGAAGCGAGAATGTTAACCATTCAACCGTTTGATAAATCTTCTCTAGCGGATATTGAAAGAGCGATTCAAAAAGCGGACCTCGGTCTTACACCATCAAACGATGGTAATATCATCCGTATTACAATTCCTGCACTTACAGAAGAGCGCCGTAGCGAGTTGGTCAAACTTGTTCGTAGATATTCCGAAGATGCTAAGGTTGCTATTCGAAATATTCGCCGTGATAGCAACGACGAACTTAAGAAACTGCAAAAAGACGGTGAACTAACTGAGGATGAGCTACGACGTAACCAAGATGACGTTCAAAAAGTAACGGATAGCTATGTTACAACAATCGACGGCATTGCTGACAACAAAGAAAAAGAAATTATGGAAGTATAAGCTCAAACCGTGTAAAATAAACAGAGTAAAAGACCCTCTATTATCAGGGGGTTTTTTTACACTTAAAAATGGAGACAACGGGATTGACAAATGGCCTTCATGCCCACTCGTTAAACGTCTCCACATTATACATTTAAGAATTAGTGGTAACAGGTCTTACACTTTACCGCAACGGCTAATAGTACCTATGCAGGTACTTGCCCTTTTGTTCTAAAACGTTGGGGGATTTATGATGTTAAAAAGATGGACGAGTAAAAAAGAAGAACGAAAAACGGCTACTGAAGACATCGTGCTCGATCCTCAAAATATTCCAGAACATGTTGCGATTATCATGGATGGAAATGGCCGATGGGCTAAAAAAAGAGGGTTGCCTCGAGTAGCGGGTCACCGTGAAGGCATGAACGTCATTAAAAAAATGGTTAAAACGTCCAACAAATTAGGCGTTAAGACATTGACGCTCTATGCTTTTTCTACGGAAAATTGGAAAAGACCCAAGCCGGAAGTCGATTTTTTGATGAGATTGCCGGAGCGCTTTTTAAAGGCTGAACTCCCTCAGTTAATTGAAGAAAATGTTCAAGTGCGTATAACCGGAACAAAGGATGCGTTACCAGAGCATACTCAAGAAGCCGTGAACAAAGCCATTAAAGATACTTCTTCCAATGACGGCTTGATTTTGAATTTCGCATTGAATTATGGGAGCCGTCATGAAATGGTTGAGGCGATGAAAGATGTTTATAAAGAAATTGAACGTGGCACACTGGCTATTGAGGATGTAACGGAAGATGTTCTTTCAGCTCATCTCATGACAAGCGGATTGAAGGATCCTGACTTGTTGATTCGAACTAGTGGAGAAATCAGGCTTAGCAACTTCATGCTCTGGCAACTGGCGTACTCGGAGTTTTGGTTTACAGACGTGTTATGGCCTGACTTTACAGAGGAACACTTTATTGAAGCGCTCGAAGTATATCAAAAAAGGACACGTCGATTCGGCGGAGTTTAGGAGGGTAGGCAATGAAACAACGAATTATTACCGGTGTTATAGCCGGTGCGGGATTTCTTGGAATTATACTCGTTGGAGGTTTGCCGTTTACCCTCCTTATCTTTTTACTTGCGACTATAGCTATGGCTGAGATTTTAAAAATGAAGGGGATGTCTCCTTTTTCTTACCGTGGTGTAATAGGTTTTGTTTTTATGTGGCTTCTCTTGTTACCGGAAAACATATTGAACTTTGATCTCATCCACTTGGAACGAACAGAAACCTTTTTACTTATGATCATTGTTCTTTTAGCTCTTACGGTGATTTCAAAGAACCGTTTTACGTTTGATGAAGCCGGCTTTATTATCTTATCTTCTGTATACATAGGATTTGGTTTTCATTATTTTTTAACGGCTAGGTTTTTGGATGACGGGCTCATCTTTATCTTTTTCGTTCTTGTTCTTGTATGGGTTACAGATTCAGGTGCTTATTTCTGTGGACGTTTTTTTGGAAAACATAAATTATGGCCTGAAATCAGTCCGAAAAAAACAATTGAAGGATCGCTTGGAGGTATTTTCTTTGCCATTCTATTTGGTTTTGTATACAGCTACTTCTTCCCAGTGTACGAATCTTGGTTTGTGATCCTACTCTTTATCCTTGTCGTAAGTATTGCCGGTCAACTTGGGGATCTTGTTGAGTCTGCACTAAAGCGCCACTATTCAGTAAAAGATTCAGGACAAGTTTTACCTGGACACGGTGGAATATTGGACCGGTTTGACAGTTTAATTTTTGTAATGCCTATCTTGTATTTATTATCGTTCATTCAGTAGGTACAAATAAAGGAGCGTCATAGAGATGAAGACGATCATTCTACTTGGTTCAACTGGATCAATCGGTGTTCAAACACTTGATGTGATCCGTGCTCATCCTGAGCAGTTTAAGCTTCATGCCTTAACATGCGGGAAGAACATCACTCTTGCAGCAAAGCAAATACAAGAATTCAATCCAGCATTTGTTAGTGTTCAAAATAAAGAAGACAAAGAAAAGCTTGAGACTATGGTACCTTCATCCGTGAAGGTTGGCTTTGGTAGTGATGGCCTTATTGAAGCTGTAGAACAACTCAAAGGCGACATTGTTGTCAATGCTTTGATGGGGAGTGTGGGGCTTGAGCCTACATTAGCCGGAATGAAGGCAGGCAAGGATATCGGTCTTGCAAATAAAGAAACGCTCGTTACTGCAGGCCACATTGTGACTGAGTGGGCTAAACGATATAAAGTCAACCTCATCCCGATTGATAGTGAACATTCAGCCATCTATCAATGTCTAGAAGGAAATTCTGAAAAAGAAGTAGAAAGACTAATTTTAACCGCTTCTGGAGGGAGTTTTCGAGACAAATCAAGAGAAGAGTTGGAAGGTGTAACTGTCAACGACGCCCTCAATCACCCAAACTGGAGTATGGGTGCCAAAATTACCATTGACTCCGCTACGATGATGAACAAAGGATTGGAAGTAATAGAGGCCCGCTGGCTCTTTGATATGCCATATGAGATGATAGACGTGATCTTGCACAAAGAAAGCATGATCCACTCTATGGTAGAATATATTGATGGTAGCGTACTAGCCCATTTAGGAATGCCGGACATGAAAGTACCGATTCAATATGCTTTGTCCCTTCCACATAGGCTTCCATTGCCGGATAAAAAGAAATTGAACTTATGGGAAATTGGGACACTGCATTTTGAAAAGCCGGATTTTAATCGGTTCCGTTGTTTGAAAATGGCTTATGAAGCTGGAAAGGTTGCCGGCACAGCACCAACGGTTCTAAATGCAGCAAATGAAGTTGCAGTTGATGCGTTTTTGAACGGGCGCATCCCATTCTTGGAAATTGAAACGATTATTGAAAAAGCTCTGGAGAAACATGATGTTATTTCCAATCCCGACCTTGAAACCATTTTTGAAGTAGACCGTCGAACGAGAAGTGTGATTCAAACTGATATGAAATAAAAGGTTGTGATAACGTGAACACGTTTATAGCTATTGTGATCATTTTTGGTCTCCTTGTCTTTATTCACGAGTGGGGGCACCTTGTTTTTGCAAAGAGGGCTGGAATTTTATGTCGTGAATTTGCGATAGGATTTGGTCCTAAGATTTTTTCTTTTAAAAAGAATGAGACGACCTATACGATCAGGCTTCTTCCTTTAGGAGGATTTGTTCGTATGGCTGGAGAAGATCCGGAAATGATTGAAATTAAACCGGGTTATGAAGTGGGTTTGAAGTTTGACAATCAAGACCGTGTTACGGATATTGTGGTCAATAACAAATCTAAACACCCTGATTGTAAAGTTATCCAGGTCGAGAAGATTGATCTTGAACACAAACTGTTTGTTCAAGGATACGTACCGGATGAAGAAGGTCTTGTCACGTATGAGATCCACCCGCAAGCACGTTTTATCCATGATGAAGAAGCTACACAAATTGCACCATACGATCGACAGTTCTCTTCAAAAACCATCCCTCAGCGGGCAATGGCGATTTTTGCTGGACCTTTAATGAACTTTGCTTTAGCTGTCGTTATCTTAGCACTGTATGCGTTAATTGCAGGCCTACCTGTTGACGAATCGGTTGTAGGAGATGTGACCGATGATGGAGTAGCTGTAGAAGCAGGTCTTGAAAGTGGTGACAGAATTGTCTCGATCGATGGTGAGAGTGTAGCCACGTGGGAAGAAATGACTTCTATCATACAAGGAAGTCCGAACGAGTCATTGTTGTTTGAAGTAGAAAGAGGTTCAGAGACGTTTGAAGTTCAAATGACACCTGAAGAAAGAATGGGTCCTGAAGAACAAGTCCAAGGCGTTGTGGGTATTTACCCCCCTACTGAATTTAACATTCTAGGATCCATCTTGTTTGGTTTTACAACGACGTATGAATACACCGTTCTGATTCTTGAAGCATTAGGAATGCTCGTAACAGGGCAATTTAGTCTTGACCACTTAGCTGGACCTGTAGGAATATACAGTTATACAGGTGAAGTGGCCGCAATGGGAATTCTTGTGCTCATGCAGTGGGCTGCTATATTGAGTGTAAATCTAGGTATTATTAATCTTCTGCCACTCCCTGCGTTGGATGGAGGAAGGCTCATGTTTATTGGTTTGGAAGCAGTCCGTGGAAAGCCGATCGATCCTCAAAAAGAAGGAATGGTCCACTTTATTGGATTTGCCTTGCTCATGCTTCTCATGCTTGTAGTAACGTGGAACGATATTAATAAATTCTTCTTGTAAGCTAAATAAAGAGTTAAGATAAAGTGTAGCTGTGACATCGTTCATAGCTACACTTTCCTTAACCGCCTTAAGTATAGGAAGAACGCTTATGCTAATGCTTTAATTCTATATATTATAAATTGAGCGATCTCTTAGTCAGTAAACTTAATTATATGTGAAGTGCCGTGTCCTTTTGTTATGCGAAGCTGAACGCTAGAATCGCAAGGAAGTTAACATAAGGAAGTAAGCACAGCACGTCATTTTCAAAGAAAGCTTTAATAACACTGTTTTTGTAAGGCGTGCTTCTTTAATACAAAGAAGAGCCCTTATGCTTACCAAATTCTAGTGATGAACATAATAACTAAGAAACACCTTAAACAAAAGCAGTCTTTAAAAAAAGAATACGAGGTGGTATACATATGAAACAAAGTACCTTTTTATCCCCAACATTGAGAGAAGCACCAAGTGACGCAGAAGTAAAAAGCCATCAGCTCATGTTGCGAGCGGGTCTCATTCGTCAAAGTTCTGCAGGCGTATATTCCTTTTTACCTTTAGGTCTTAAAGCATTAAAGAAAGTAGAAAATATAATTAGAGAAGAAATGGACAAGTCGGGTGCACAAGAAATGCTCATGCCGGCTATCCAAAACGCCGAGCTCTGGCAACAGAGTGGCCGTTGGGACATGTATGGTCCTGAGTTGATGCGAGTAAAAGATCGCCATCAGAGGGAATTTGCGTTAGGTCCAACCCACGAAGAAGTGATTACGGCACTCGTTCGTGATGATATTAATTCTTATAAGCGTTTACCAATGACCCTTTACCAAATTCAAACAAAGTTTAGAGATGAAAGACGTCCAAGGTTCGGTATATTACGATCTCGGGAATTCCTTATGAAGGATGCGTATTCATTCGACACAGATTTTGATGGCCTAGATGTGAGTTATCAAAAAATGTACGACGCATATTCAAATGTCTTTACTCGTTGTGGTCTCGATTTCCGTGCGGTAGTTGCCGATTCAGGTGCTATGGGAGGAAAAGATACACATGAATTCATGGTGTTAAGTGATATTGGAGAAGACACAATTGCTTACTCTGATGAATCTTCATTTGCGGCTAACATTGAAATTGCTCCAGTTCATGTGAATTATGAAAAATCGAACGAATCTCTAGAGGAGCTTGTTACAAAAGACACACCTGGGAAGAAGTCGATAGAAGATGTGTCTACATTTTTAGGTGCAGACAAAGAAAATCTGATCAAGAGCATGCTATTTATGGTAGATGATGAACCTGTCCTTGTGCTCGTACGTGGTGATCACGAAGTAAACGATATTAAAGTGAAGCACGTTCTTGATGCTACGAAGGTTGACTTAGGGACCGACGGAGATGTGAAAGAACACATTGGCGATGTAGTAGGGTTCGTTGGACCAATTGGTATTTCAGATAAAGTAAAAATCATTGCAGATCGCGCTGTTGAATACATAGTCAACGGTGTATGTGGGGCAAACGAAGTGGACAAGCATTATTGCAACGTGAACCCAGAGCGCGATTTTTCCGATGTGAACTACGATGACCTCAGATTCATTCAAGAAGGAGACCCGTCTCCTGACGGAAAAGGTATGATCCAATTTAAAGAAGGTATTGAAGTAGGTCATGTCTTCAAGTTGGGCACGCGTTACAGTGAATCAATGAAAGGGACATTCTTGGATGAAAACGGAAAATCCCGCCCTATGGTGATGGGAAGCTATGGAATCGGTGTATCAAGAACAGTTGCTGCCATCATTGAACAACACCATGATGAACATGGAATTGTGTGGCCTCATAGTGTAGCTCCATTTCATATTCATTTAATTCCGGTCAACATGAAGCAAGAACAACAAAAGAACCTCGCGGAAAAACTATACGGGGAGTTAAACAAAACATACGACGTGCTGTTTGATGATCGTCCGGAGCGGCCTGGCGTTAAATTCAAAGATGCGGATTTGATGGGAATGCCGATCCGAATTACGGTTGGTAAACGTGCAGATGAAGGAATCGTTGAAGTGAAACTTCGTACGGAAGAAGAAAAAATGGAGCTTCACGTAGACGAACTTGGCGATTTATTAAAAAGTCGTTTGAATCTGTAAACAATCTGATTTAACATAGTATAAGGGTGTCCAGTGAAGGTGAACGAAATGCCTTTTTGGGCACCCTTAACACGTGTATGTGTCATGATATTATGACGTGGCCGACTTTCCCAATAGATTGATGGAAGTCAAAAATATTACTACCATACAAAAACGGCGGAAGGTTTTAGTCCCTTCCACTCTATCGTGACTCTTATTGAACCAATTGGTTCATGGTTTAAAGGCACAGGTGAATCGTTCAAATGAAGAGGTGTCTTAACAAGGAATCACGATATACGATAGACTTTAGAACTTCAGTCGTATTTTACGAAAGCAGCGAAGTGGCTTTACTTTAAAGCTAGCATCATGCTTCATATAGAGGATTCAAGTGGAATTGTAAGGGGGAAGAACAAATGCAAGACGAGCGCACGATACGTAAGGAGAGATTCGAACTCCTTTTGGAACAGGTAGCCATGCCTACTGAAATAGCACAACATCATGTAAAAGGCGGATACATAGAAAAGCTTGAAGTATATAAAAACGAAAAGCGGTGGCATTTTTCAGTTTGTCTGCCTAGGATTCTTCCGTTTCCGGTTTTTGACGTATTCAAAACAACGATCAAAGAGGGCTTCAAACATATTGCTGCTGTCGACCTCACACTTTCATATGAAGAACCTCTCGATCCGAGAAAGCATGTGAACGACTACTGGCCTTATTTCGTCGAATGTTTAAAACAAAGTACAAACGGTCTTATTCACCGACTTAAGGATCAAACGCCGATGATCGATCAAAACAAACTCATTCTTGCGGCTCTTAACGATGCTGAAGCGGCGATGATGAAGAGAAAAGTGGCAGAACCATTAAAGGAACTTCTAATCAAAACGGGTTTTCCTCCTTTAACCGTTGATACGACTGTAAAAGAGTCGAAAGAGGCATATGAAAAGTTCGTTGAGAAGAAGCAGGAGGAAGATCACTCCAAAGTGGTCGAGGCCATGCTTGAAAAACAAAAGGTAGAGAAGAAAGCGAAGGAAATGGGTGCTACTTCATCTGTCTCAATCGGAAAAGCAATCAAAGAAGAGCCAAGACGAATGGAAGAGATTCAGGAAGAAGAAAACGGAATCGTCTTTCAAGGGTATGTGTTTGACGCAGAAACACGCGAGTTAAGAAGCGGAAGAACATTGCTAACATTTAAAATGACGGACTATACGGACTCATTCTTGATCAAAATGTTCTCTAAAGATAAAGAAGACGTCCCTGCTTTAGAAGCCATTAAAAAAGGCATGTGGCTCAAAGTTAAAGGAATGATTCAACATGACACGTTCGTAAGGGATCTTACGATGATGGCGCGGGATATTCAAGAAGTTCGCCCTGTTGAAAAACAAGACCTTGCACCAGAAGACGAAAAAAGAGTTGAACTGCACCTCCATTCGCCAATGAGTCAAATGGATGCTGTAACGAGCGTATCAAAATACATTTCCCAAGCAAAAAAATGGGGACATAAAGCGATTGCCGTAACAGACCATGGCGTTGTCCAAGCTTACCCTGAAGCATACGGAGCAGGAAAAAAAGAAGGCATCAAAATATTGTACGGGCTGGAAGCGAATTTAGTGGATGACGGCGTACCGATTGCGTATAACGAACAAGACAGAAATCTGATGGATGATACCTATGTGGTGTTTGACGTGGAGACCACGGGCTTATCGGCCGTTTATAACACCATTATTGAACTTGCTGCAGTAAAGGTAAGAGATGGAGAAATCATCGATCGGTTTGAATCATTTGCGAACCCTCACGAAAAGCTGAGCCCGACAATCATTGATCTTACGGGTATTACCGATGATATGGTAAAGGATGCTCCGGAAGTGGGTGACGTTCTAAAAGACTTTCACGAGTGGATGGGTGACGCTATTTTGGTGGCGCACAACGCAAGTTTTGATATGGGATTCCTTGATGCAGGCTACAAGCGTATCGGCTATCCGAAAACGCCGAACGCGGTGATTGACACGCTTGAACTTGCGAGGCTTCTTTACCCTAATTACCGAAACTATCGGTTGAACACGTTATGTAAAAAGTTCAATATCGAACTGGTTTCCCACCACCGTGCCATATATGATGCAGAAGCAACAGGCCACCTCCTTTGGAAAATGGTCAAAGATGCTGTAGAAAAAGAAATCACAAACCACAATCAATTAAATGACCAATCGTCTGGAGATGAGTATAAAAAACAACGACCACATCACTGTATACTCCTTGCCAAAAACCAAGACGGTCTTAGGAATATTTACAGACTCGTTTCCCACGCCCATATCGATTACTTTCACAGAGTCCCTCGTATTCCAAGATCCGTATTGGAAAAAAATCGAGAAGGGGTTTTGATAGGATCTGGTTGTGATAACGGTGAGGTCTTTGACGCGATGATGCAAAAAGCACCTGAAGAGGTAGAGGATATTGCACGGTTTTATGACTATCTAGAAGTACAACCACCGTCAAATTACCATAAACTCATTGAAAAAGAGATTATCAGAGATGAGTTGGCTTTAAAAGAAATCTTGAAAAACATCGTCGAACTTGGAGAGAAGTTGGATAAGCCGGTTGTCGCGACAGGAAACGTTCACTATTTAAATCCTGAAGATAAAGTGTACAGGCAGATCTTGATTGCTTCACAGGGGGGAGCAAATCCTTTAAACCGTCATTCTCTTCCGGATGTTCATTTCAGAACAACAGATGAGATGCTGGAATGTTTTTCTTTCTTACCCGAGGAAAAGCGAAAAGAAGTAGTTGTTACAAATCCGAACAAAATAGCGGATGATATTGATGAAATTAAACCAATCCCTGATGATCTTTATACCCCTAATCTTGAAGGGGCGGATGATGAGATGCGAGAGATGACGTACTCGAGAGCGAAAAGCCTTTACGGAGAAGAATTGCCGGAAATTGTGGAAGCTCGTATCGAAAAAGAACTCAAATCCATTATCAGTAACGGATTCTCAGTCATTTATTTGATCTCACAAAAGCTAGTTAAGAAATCTCTAGATGATGGGTATCTTGTTGGCTCTCGTGGATCGGTTGGTTCGAGCTTTGTGGCTACAATGACAGAAATTACAGAAGTAAATCCGTTACCGCCTCACTATGCGTGCCCAAATTGTAAGCATAGTATCTTCTTTGATGATGGATCGGTTGGTTCGGGCTTTGACCTTCCGGATAAAGACTGTGAAAAATGTGGTACAAAATACAATAAAGACGGTCAAGATATACCCTTTGAAACGTTTCTGGGATTTAAAGGAGATAAGGTTCCTGATATTGATTTGAACTTCTCAGGTGATTATCAGCCGGTTGCTCACAACTATACAAAGGAACTGTTCGGAGTCGATTACGTTTACCGTGCAGGAACAATTGGTACAGTAGCTGAAAAAACCGCATACGGTTTTGTGAAAGGATACGAAGATGATCATCAGTTAAGGCTACGTGGTGCAGAAATCGACCGCCTTGTATCCGGGTGTACTGGAGTAAAGAGAACGACAGGACAACACCCAGGGGGGATTATCGTAGTACCTGACCACCTTGATATTTTTGATTTCTCTCCAATCCAGTTCCCAGCAGATGACAGAGAATCTGAATGGAAAACAACACATTTTGACTTCCACTCCATTCATGACAATCTGTTAAAACTTGATATTCTGGGACACGACGATCCGACAGTCATACGTATGTTGCAAGATTTATCAGGTATGGACCCGCAAGATATTCCTGTTGATGACCCTGAAGTATTCAAGTTATTTAGCGGTACAGAAGCGCTAGGGGTCACTGAGGAGCAAATTATGTGTAAGACAGGCACATATGGAATTCCGGAGTTTGGTACCCGTTTCGTTCGACAAATGCTTGAAGATACGAAACCGAGCTCTTTTAGTGAATTGGTGCAAATCTCCGGGTTGTCCCATGGGACCGACGTGTGGCTAAACAATGCCGCTGATTTAATTGCTGATGGCACATGTGTGTTAAAAGATGTGATCGGTTGTCGTGACGATATTATGGTCTATCTCCAATACAAAGGTCTTGAAGATAGCTTGGCCTTTAAAATCATGGAATTTGTGCGAAAAGGAAAAGGTCTTCAAGAAGAATGGATTGAAGAGATGAAAAAACACGGTGTACCTGATTGGTATATCGGGTCTTGCCTTAAGATTAAATACATGTTCCCAAAAGCCCACGCCTCTGCCTATGTATTGATGGCGGTTCGAATTGCGTATTTTAAAGTTCACCATCCTATTTTGTTTTATGCTGCGTACTTCACCGTACGTGCGGACGATTTCGACCTTGATACGATGCATCGTGGCTCAGCGAGTATTCGAAAGCGAATGGAAGAGATTTATCAAAAAGGTTTGGATGCAGCACCAAAAGAAAAAAGCTTGGTGACCGTTCTTGAGTTAGCATTGGAAATGTGCGAAAGAGGATACTCTTTCCAAAAGGTCGATCTGTACCGCTCGAAAGCAACAGAATTCGTCGTTGATGGAGACAGTTTAATTCCTCCATTCAATGCTTTGACTGGTGTCGGTACAAACGCAGCAATTAATATTGAAAAGGCAAAAGAAGGCGGCGAATTTTTGTCTAAAGAAGATTTACAAAAGAGAAGCAAGATTACAAAGACCGTTCTTCAAAACCTTGATGATCATGGTTGCTTGGAAGGGTTGCCTGATTCCAATCAATTATCGTTATTCTAGCTCGTTTGCAGTGTAAAATGGTTTATGTTATAGTTAGATGGCAATACTTAGAATAACGGCAGCCGGAAGAGTGGGATCATCCCACTCTTTCTTTTGGATAAAAGTCCATTATTTGGCACTTGAAGGGTTGCCCAAATGAGTTTCGTTCAAAATAAGGAAACAGAGTCATAGACCTATACTTTTCTTAACGTTTGCCTTGATTTTGAACACCAATCCCAACATACGTCCAGTTCGTTCAAAGCAAGGAGGCGAAACATATGGCAGGTAACATTATTTCAAAAACAGAAACGATAGCAAAATCAATCGTAGAACAAATGGATCTTGAATTAGTAGAGGTAGAGTACGTCAAAGAAGGAAAGAATTATTTTCTTCGCGTATACATTGATTCCGAAAAAGGCGTCGATCTAGATGACTGTGCAGCGGTTAGTGAAAAACTAAGCGAAGCGCTAGACCAGGATGACCCAATTGAAGAAGCGTATTACCTTGAAGTGTCCTCTCCAGGAGCTGAACGCCCGTTAAAAAAGGAAGAAGATGTAAAGAAAGCCGTTGGTAAGAACGTGCACGTGACTACGTACGCACCGATTGACGGTGAGAAAGTGTTCGAAGGAAAACTGTTGGAGTTTGACGGAGAAACACTTACGATTCAAATGATCGTGAAAACGAGAACACGTTCGGTTCAAGTTCCATACGAAAAAGTGGCTAAAGCGCGTCTCGCCGTCATTATTTAACCATAAAGGGTCTTGTCCCGGTCGTATCTAGAATATGGCGGGCGATTCGACATGTCCATTAATTGTATTAAAGGGGGAAATACCACTCATGAACAGTGATTTCATGGATGCCTTAACGAGCATCGAGAAAAACAAAGGCATTGACAAGGAAATTATCCTTGAAGCGATTGAACAAGCCTTGATTACAGGTTACAAACGAAATTTTAACCAAGCACAAAACGTACGTGTTAATATTGACCGGGAAAACGGTGATATTCGCGTTTTCGCCCAAAAAGTCGTTGTGGAGGAAGTCTTCGACGCGAGACTAGAGATTTCCGAAGATGCAGCTAAGTCGATTAGCCCTCAATACCAGGTCGATGACATCGTAGAAATCGAAGTCACACCTAAAGATTTCGGGAGAATTGCAGCACAAACAGCTAAGCAAGTTGTAACACAACGAGTACGCGAGGCTGAGCGAGGCATTATTTATTCGGACTTTATTGACCGAGAAGAAGATATTATGACTGGGATCGTTCAGCGTCAAGACCACCGTTTCATTTATGTGGACCTTGGAAAAGTAGAAGCGATCATGCCCTTAAATGAGCAAATGCCTAACGAGTCATATAAACATAATGACCGAATCAAAGCATTTATTACAAAGGTTGAAAAAACGACCAAAGGTCCTCAAATCATGATCTCAAGAACTCATCCGGGCCTTTTGAAGCGTTTGTTCGAACTTGAAGTTCCCGAGATTTACGACGGAACAGTTGAGATTAAATCCGTATCTCGCGAAGCTGGTGACCGTTCAAAAATTGCGGTTCATGCAGAAGATCCTGAAGTAGATCCTGTAGGTTCTTGTGTAGGTCAACGTGGTCAACGTGTTCAAACGATTGTAAATGAATTAAAAGGGGAAAAGATTGACATCGTCCGTTGGTCAGAAGACCCTAAAGAGTATGTGGCAAATGCCCTTAGCCCGTCAAAAGTTCTTCAAGTGAAAGTGAACGAAGAAGAGAAAATGACGCAAGTGGTTGTTCCTGACTATCAGCTTTCATTGGCAATTGGTAAAAGAGGACAAAACGCTCGCCTTGCAGCGAAACTAACTGGATGGAAAATTGACATCAAGAGTGAGTCCGATGCAGTTGAGCTTGGTCTGTATGATCCTAATGCTCTTGAAGAAGAAAAACACGACGTTTACGATCAAGAAGGATTTGACGAGCAAGAAGAGAATTATACAGAAGCAGCCTCCTATTCAGAAGAGGACTTTGAAAAGTAAGGAGTCCTGAAGATGAAAGCGAAGAAAACTCCTTTACGTAAATGTATCGTGACCAATGAGATGAAGCCCAAAAAAGAGCTCGTACGAATTGTACGTACGCCTGAAGGTGATGTTCTTTTTGATCCCACCAGCAAGAAATCAGGTCGCGGTGCTTATCTCACAGGAACAAAAGAAGTTGTTTTAGAAGCCAAGCAAAAAAACATTTTGTCCAGACACTTGAAAACAAAAGTGGATGAAGAATTTTATGACTATCTTTTAACCGAAGTAGCAGAAGGGAAGAAAAAATGAACGATAAAGCCCTTAATCTGCTCGGACTCGCTTATAGAGCGAGGATGATCGTTACAGGTGAAGAAATAGTATTACAGTCGATGCGAAAAAACAGACTGCATCTTGTCATCCTCTCAGAAGACGCATCCGACAATACGAAAAAGAAAATTACCGATAAGGCGTCCCATTATGGTGTCCCTCTCTTAATCAAAGGAGAACGCCATATACTAGGGCAAGCAATCGGCAAAAGTGAAAGAGTAGTATTGGGAGTCGAAGAAAACGGCTTTGCCAAAAAGCTTCAGTCGTTACTGGAATAAAGATTCATGGCTCAACCTCTTGGAAGGTAGGTAAGTGTGCCATGATCTCAGGAGGTAAATAGATGAAAAAGATGCGAATCTACGAATATGCCAAAGAAAAAAATACGACAAGTAAAGCCATTATTGAACGTCTTAAATCAATGAATGTGGTTGTATCCAATCACATGAGTGTGCTGACTGAAGATGCTGTAAAAAAGCTCGAGTCAGGTAATAACACACAGGGGAAAACGGAACAAAAAAATAACGCACCTACGCGTAAAAGTAATGAAGGACGTGATCAGTCACCTATGAATGATAAAAAACAAACAACCCGTTCAAATAAGCCGAATAACAACCAAGCAAAAAAGGGAAATACCAATAATAATAGAAACCGTAACAACCAACGCGGGAACAATCAGCGCGGGAACAACCAGCAACAAAACCGCCAACCATCCCGTCCGGCTCCAAAGCCAATGCCAACTGAAATTACGTATACATTACCGATTACTGTTGGTGAATTTGCAGATAAGTTGAATAAAGAACCATCCGAAATTATTAAAAAACTAATGGGATTAGGCGTCATGGCCACGATTAACCAAGAGCTTGATAACGACACAATCGAACTTTTAGCTGAAGATTTTGGTGTGAAAGTAGAAGAAGAGATTGTCATTAATGAAGCGGAATTCGAAACAATTGAAGAAGAAGATGCGCCTGAAGATTTAATTGAGCGTCCGGCTGTTGTGACGATCATGGGACACGTTGACCACGGTAAAACAACCCTTCTTGACAGCATCCGCCACACGAAAGTGACAGCTGGAGAAGCTGGTGGAATTACACAGCATATCGGTGCCTATCAGGTCGAGGACAAAGGCAAAAAAATTACGTTTCTTGATACACCAGGTCACGCAGCGTTTACAACAATGCGTGCACGAGGTGCGGAAGTAACAGACATTACGATTCTTGTAGTAGCTGCAGATGACGGGGTAATGCCACAAACCGTCGAAGCAATTAACCATGCTAAAGCTGCAGAAGTACCAATTATTGTAGCCGTGAATAAAATGGATAAAGAAGGGGCTAATCCTGACCGCGTAATGCAAGAGCTAACTGAACACGGCCTTGTTGCAGAAGCGTGGGGCGGAGATACGATTTTCGTTAACGTAAGTGCGATTAACGGAGAAGGTATCGATGATATATTGGAAATGATTCTTCTTGTTTCCGAAGTCGAGGAGTACAAAGCAAATCCTAACAAACGTGCACGGGGAACAGTTGTTGAAGCAGAACTTGATCGCGGTCGCGGTCCTGTAGCAACCCTACTCGTTCAATCAGGAACACTTCGAGTAGGTGATCCAATCGTAGTAGGAAACACGTTTGGTCGTGTACGTGCGATGGTCAATGATCTAGGACGTCGTGTAAAAGAAGCGCCACCTTCGACTCCTGTGGAAATTACCGGTCTTAACAGCGTTCCGCAAGCCGGCGATCAATTCATGGTATTTGAAGACGAGAAGAAAGCCCGACAAATCGGTGAAACACGTGCGATGCAACAAAAAGTGTCAGAGCGTCGTGAATCTTCCCGCGTAAGTCTGGATGACTTGTTTAACCAGATTCAACAAGGGGATATTAAAGATCTCAACATTATAATTAAGGCAGACGTACAAGGTTCTGTAGAAGCCATGAAAGGCTCTCTTGAAAAGATCGAAGTGGAAGGTGTTAAAGTTAATATTATTCACACAGGTGCAGGAGCCATTGCCGAATCTGACGTTATTCTTGCTAGTGCCTCAAACGCTATTATCATCGGATTTAATGTACGTCCGGATGTAAATGCGAAACGTACCGCCGATCAAGAAGGTGTCGACATTCGCCTTCACCGTGTCATCTACAATGCGATTGAAGAAGTTGAACAGGCAATGAAAGGGATGCTTGACCCAGAGTACCAAGAAAAAGTAATTGGTCAAGCGGAAGTCCGTCAAACCTTTAAAGTGTCGAAAATCGGTATGATTGCAGGATCTTACGTTACTGAAGGCAAGATCTCCCGTGATGCAACCGTTCGTTTGATTCGTGATGGCGTTGTTGTCCACGAAGGTGGTATCCGTGACTTGAAGCGTTTTAAAGATGATGCAAAAGAAGTAGCGAAAAACTACGAGTGCGGGATTACATTGGATAACTATAACGACGTTAAAGAAGGCGACGTCATTGAAGCCTACGTAATGGAAGAGATTAAGCGTTAATGATTGCAACGATTACAATCGAAGCGATTATTTATGATGCTCAGTCATTAAAGGAGAAGCGCGGGGTGTTAAAAAGTGTGATGACCCGCCTTCGCGATCGCTTCAATATTTCGGCTGCCGAAACGGACCACCAAAACGTCTGGCAAAGAACGGAAATCACACTAGTTTCCGTGAGCTCAGACAAGGTCCGTTTGGAGCAGGAATTAAATAAAGCATTACATTTCATTGACAGCGTTCCGGAGATCGAGACTGCTTCGGTTCAATGGGAGTGGTTCTAAAGGGAGGCAGCTACCTTCGTTTATACATAGAACCTAAACCCGTAACTACATTTGGAGGTGCGCACTATGAGTAATGTTCGTGCAAATCGCATCGGAGAACAGATAAAAAAAGAGCTAACTGATATTATTCAGCGTGAAATCAAAGACCCAAGAGTAGGCTTTGTCACAGTCACTGCTGTTGATGTAACAGGGGACCTCCAGCAAGCTACAGCTTTTATTACCGTTTATGGTGATGATGAACAAAAGGAAAACACCTTAAACGGTCTTTCAAAAGCAACCGGATTTATTCGTTCTGAAATTGGAAAGCGAATCCAAATTCGAAAAACACCTGAATTGTTTTTTAAGTTCGACGAGAGCATTGAGCGCGGCAATCGAATCGAAGAGCTTCTTAGAAAGCTTAACGACCGTTAATGCAATGAATGCCGGGGATGATTCAAAGGATGTAGTTAATCCTTTGGGTCATCCCTTTTCTTTAGCTCTTTGAGTAACCAGATCCTTTGGGTCATGATACGATTCGGATTGAATGACACATAGTAGATAAAAAAACAGAGTAATAAAATCAAAAAAGTCGAATTGAGGTGTACAGGATGAACCCAGAAGGAATCGTGCCACTATGGAAAAAGAGAGGGAAAACCTCCTTTGATTGTGTAAGGCAAATGCAAAGACTGTTTGAAACGAAAAAGGTAGGTCATACAGGAACACTAGATCCTGATGTGGAGGGGGTTTTACCTATTTGTATCGGACGGGCCACAAAGCTTGTTGAGTATATGACAGCTGAAGCCAAAGAGTATGAAGGGGAAGCAACGCTCGGTTATTCAACGACTACTGAAGATGTGTCTGGTGAAACCGTAGAAAAAAAAGGAGTCTTGGATACGATTGGAGAACATGAAGTGGACAATGTCCTTAAAGAACTTCAAGGAACGATTAAGCAAACACCACCCATGTTTTCCGCAGTAAAAGTGAAAGGTAAACGACTTTACGAGTATGCTCGTCAAGGAATCGAAGTTGAAAGACCTTCAAGAGAAGTAACCATCTATCATTTGGAGAGGACATCTCCTGTTACACACGAAGATGAATTAGTGAGGTTTCGTTTTAGAGTTACATGCAGCAAAGGAACGTATGTCAGAACCCTTGCTGTAACGATGGGGGAGAAGTTGGGTTATCCTTCACACATGTCTGATTTAACCCGAACCGCATCAGGTGCATTTACGAAAGAGCAATGCCTTACTGAAGAAGAACTTGCGCAAATGAAAGAAAGCGGGACTTTATCTGATGCTCTTTACCCTTTTGAACATGCTCTTAAAAACTGGCCTAGTCTTACCATTGACGAAGAGACAGAAGCAAAAGTCATGAACGGAGCTGTCATTCCATTACCAAAAACCATGGACGAATCCCGTTTCACTTTGTATAATCAACATGGGGAGTGCTTGGCAATCTATCAAAAGCACCCAAACAAAGCTGGTATGATGAAACCGGAAAAAATGCTAAAAATACATTGATTTTTTTCTAAAATGATCATGCAGGTATTCGAGGTGGCAATGTGCAAACAATTCATATAAAACATCCTCATTCTTATCAAAAGTCCGATTTTTCTCCACTTGTTCTGGCTCTCGGCTTCTTTGACGGTGTTCATAGAGGTCACCAAAAAGTGATTGGAACAGCGATAGAAGAGGCAAACAATCGTGGTTTAAAAAGTGGCGTAATGACGTTTGATCCTCACCCAAAAGAAGTGCTTAGAAAAGGGGAGGCTATTGATTATTTGACTCCACTTGTCAAAAAAGAATCGGAGATTAAAAAGTTGGGTCCTGACTATCTTTTTATTGTTCATTTTACACCTGCATTCGCAGAACTCACACCACAAGACTTTTGTGATGACTATTTGATTGGCTTAAATGTGAAACACGTTGTAGCGGGCTTTGATTACTCCTACGGGCGTTTAGGCAAAGGAACAATGGAAACGATTGAATTTCATTCTCGTGGGGAGTTTCGCCATACAGTAGTGGAAAAGGTGGATGAAGACGAAGAAAAGATCAGTTCAACCCGTATTCGTTCCTCTATTCGTTCCGGAGAATTAAAAGAGACAACGAAGTTGCTTGGAAGAAACTATGAAACAAAAGGACTCGTAGTCGGTGGAGACAAGCGAGGGAGAACAATCGGATACCCGACAGCCAATGTGAATAAAGAAGATTCCTATCTTATTCCTAAACCAGGAGTGTATGCGGTTGAATTAGCTGCATCCGGAAAATGGTATGAAGGCATGTGTAATATTGGATATAAGCCGACATTTAACAAAGAGCGTCCCGATGAACTGACAGTGGAAGTCCATTTGTTTGACTTCAATGGAGATTTGTATGGTGAAAGTGTTTCCATACGCTGGTACGAACGAATTCGCTCCGAGAAAAGCTTCTCAGGAGTGGACGAGCTGCTCGCTCAGTTAAAGTCAGATGAAGAACAAATTCGTCATTATTTTGCTGATTTTAAAGAAAAGTAATGTCTACCCTTGTTTTTTTCGGGCAAAGCTAGTATTATATTTAATGTTAACCTTCACTTGGCGGAACGAGTCACCGACGTCCGCTAGGCGATAGGGGATCTATATTTAAGGAGGTGGATTGGATGGCTTTATCACAAGAGCACAAAAATGAAATCATCAACGAATTCAAAACTCACGAGAACGATACTGGTTCTCCTGAAGTGCAAGTTGCTATCCTAACGAAGCAAATCACGACACTAAACGATCACTTGCGTACGCACAAGAAGGATCACCACTCTCGTCGTGGTCTACTGAAAATGGTTGGTCAGCGTCGTAACTTGTTGACTTACCTACGTAACAAAGACGTTGCTCGTTACCGTCAACTCGTTGACAAACTTGGTCTTCGTCGATAAGAACACTCAAGAAAAAGCGGGACTCATCCCGCTTTTTTGTTATAATAAGAGGAAAAATTTTACTGTGATGGTAGCTGTTTAAATGAACATTGCCCCTGGACTGCCCATCTGATATGATAAAAAAGGCTAAGGATTTTTGTCAGACAGGTTTACTACATAAATTTAAGTCAAAAATAATGAGTAGTATAATTCACATCACATGTGAATGAGAGGAGTACTTGTACTTATGGAACAAGAAAAACAATTATTTTCAATGGATTTTGCCGGTCGTACAATGACCTTTGAAACTGGAAAGTTTGCCAAACAAGCAAACGGCGCAGTAATGGTACGATATGGTGATACGGCAGTGCTATGTACAGCGACTGCATCAAAAGAGCCAAAGGATCTTCCTTTCTTCCCTCTTACATGTAACTATGAGGAACGTCTTTACGCAGCAGGAAAGATTCCTGGTGGGTTTATTAAGCGAGAAGGACGTCCGAGTGAGAATGCCGTACTAACGAGCCGTTTAATTGACCGCCCAATCCGCCCTCTTTTCCCGGATGGATTCCGTAACGATGTTCAAGTGATCAGTATTGTTATGAGTAACGATCAAAACTGTTCTCCAGAGATGGCTGCAATGATTGGCTCTTCACTTGCTCTATCCATTTCGGACATTCCTTTTAGTGGTCCGATTGCAGGTGTGATCGTCGGTCGTGTAGACAATGAATTTGTGATTAACCCAACTACAGAACAGTTGGAGAAAAGTGATATTCACCTCGTTGTTGCAGGAACAAAAGATGCGATTAACATGGTTGAAGCAGGAGCTGAAGAAGTACCGGAAGACGTGATGCTTGAAGCCATCATGTTCGGTCATGAAGAAATTAAGCGTATCGTTGCTTTCCAAGAAGACATCGTGTCAAAAATTGGCAAAGAAAAAATGGAAGTAAAACTTGCTACCGACGATCCAGAGCTAGAAGCAGAACTTCGTGAAAAGTCGGAAGCTGACTTGAAAGAAGCAGCTACTGTATTTGAGAAGCATGCCCGTGAAACAGCAATCAAAGAAGTGGTTGATCGTATTTCAGCTGAGTATGCTACAGAAGAAGAGGATCGCAGCGGTGAAGCAAAAGCCATTTTGGACAAGATTCTTAAAGGGATCGTTCGCCGTTTAATTACGAAAGACAAAGTGCGTCCGGACGGACGTCAAATCGATCAAATTCGTCCACTCGATTCGCAAGTTGATATCCTTGCTCGTGTTCATGGATCCGGATTGTTTACACGTGGGCAAACTCAAGCATTAAGTGTATGTACGTTAGGTGCGCTAGGAGATGTACAAATCCTAGATGGCCTTGGTATCGAAGAAACGAAGCGATTCATGCATCATTATAATTTCCCGAGCTTCAGTGTAGGTGAAACCGGCCCAATCAGAGGACCAGGTCGTCGTGAAATCGGTCACGGTGCCCTTGGGGAACGCGCCCTTGAGCAAGTGATTCCTTCTGAAGAGGACTTCCCGTACACGATTCGTCTCGTATCCGAGGTTCTTGAATCGAACGGTTCGACATCACAAGCAAGTATTTGTGCTTCTACTCTTGCCATGATGGCAGCCGGAGTCCCATTAAAAGCTCCTGTAGCAGGAATTGCGATGGGCCTTGTAAAAGACGAGGAAGACGTATCCGTTCTTACAGACATTCAAGGTATGGAAGACTTCCTTGGTGACATGGACTTTAAAGTAGCAGGTACGAAAAAAGGAATTACAGCTCTTCAAATGGACATTAAAATTGACGGAATTAACCGCGAGATCCTTGAGCAAGCATTATCTCAAGCTCAAACTGGTCGCATGAAAATTCTCGATAACATGCTTAGCGCCATTGAAAGCCCAAGAACGGAACTTTCCGATTACGCTCCGAAGATTCTTACAATGAGCATTAACCCTGACAAGATCCGTGATGTAATTGGACCGAGTGGGAAGATCATTAACCAAATCATTGAAGATACCGGTGTTAAAATCGACATTGAGCAAGACGGTAAAGTGTATATCTCTTCTACTGAGTCGGAAATGAATAACAAAGCAAAAGCGATCATCGAAGATATCGTTCGAGAAGTTGAAGTAGGTGAAACATACCTAGGGAAAGTCAAACGCATTGAGAAGTTCGGTGCATTCGTTGAACTATTCAAAGGCAAAGACGGACTCGTTCACATTTCCCAATTGGCTAAAGAGCGTGTTGGAAAAGTGGAAGATGTTGTTGCTATCGGAGACGAGATCATGGTTAAAGTAACAGAAATCGATAACCAAGGTCGCGTAAACTTATCAAGAAAAGTTCTTCTCGGCGAAGAAACAAAATAATAACACCGCAAAAAAAGACCGGTCCACCGGTCTTTTTTTGCGGTGTTTTAAGATTTAACATGCTTTCGCTATGGCTCTGTTCGACATTTGCGGTGTAGGCCATTATCGTCTTCGTTATCGTTCTACCTTGTCCCTTCGGTGCATAGTGTAGTCATAAGGAGGGACAGCCTATGATAAAGAAGTTTTTAATCCAATGGTCAACGTTTTTATTTATCCTTCTTCTTACTTTTATTAGCACACATAACCCAATTACATCGAATTATATTGAAATGTTAAAGCATGAGGCGTCAGTCCCGGCAATGACGAGTAAAAATCCATTGTATGAAGAAATCGTAAATCGCAAAGCAGAATTTGAGGTTGCTCCTATAGATGCACGGGTTGACAAAGTTTGGAAAGGGATTCCTGGTTTGAACGGTCTATCAGTAAATGAGGCTGCTTCTTATGATAAAATGAGAAAAGAAGGGGTTTTTCAAAAGAACAAACTTGTTTATGATCAAACGAGCCCAGAAGTAACGCTTGATGATTTACCACCTAGTCCGATCTTCAGAGGTAATTCCGAGAAACCAATGGTGGCTCTTATGATTAATGTAGCCTGGGGAAATGAATTTTTACCTGGAATGTTAAAGACACTAAAGGAACATGATGTAAAGTCAACATTCTTTTTAGACGGTTCATGGGTGAAAAATAATCCAAAACTTGCTAAAATGATAGTGGAAGAGGGACATGAGATTGGAAACCACGCCTATTCTCATCCAGATATGAAGCAATTATCAAATGATCGTATTAGGGAAGAACTAGTCAAAACAAACGACATTATTAGCGCGACCCTTGGTTTAAATCCTCATTGGTTTGCTCCACCAAGCGGCAGCTTTCGGCAAGACGTTGTGGATATTGCTAGTGAACTGTCCATGCATACCGTCATGTGGACCGTTGATACAATCGACTGGCAAAACCCAGCACCAGACCAGATGGCAAGAAAAATTATCGATAAATCAGAACCGGGTTCACTTGTTTTGATGCATCCAACCTCATCTGCAGTACAAGGATTAGAGGATATGATTGAAGGGCTAAAAGAAAAAGGGTTACAACTCGGCACCGTGTCCAAGACACTTAGTGAAGAGCGCATCATTGGAAAACAACAACAGACGTGGTACTAGGGGGATTCAATTTTGATAAAAAGAGTAAAGTGTGACAATGGACTGAGAATTATGTTTGAACCAAATAATACAGTAAGGTCCGTATCTATTGGAGTGTGGATTGGAACGGGTTCAAGATTTGAGACGAAAGTGCAAAATGGTGTGTCTCATTTTTTGGAGCACATGTTTTTTAAGGGGACAAAATCTCGTAACGCACAACAAATTGCTGAATCATTTGACTCCATCGGAGGACAAGTGAACGCATTTACATCAAAAGAGTATACTTGCTACTATGCAAAAGTACTGGATGAACATGCAGAACATGCCCTTGAAGTTTTAGCTGACATGTACTTTAACTCAACTTTTGATCAAAAAGATATGGCTAAAGAAAAAAGCGTCGTCTTAGAAGAAATCAAGATGTATGAAGATACACCGGACGACATTGTGCATGATTTGTTAAGTCAAGCAGGCTTTGGTGATCATCCACTTGGTTACCCGATCTTAGGCACTGAAGAAACGTTGGATACGTTCTCAACGGACTCATTGGTCACGTATATGGATCAGTTCTATAATGCAGACAATGTAGTTATTTCGGTATGCGGAAATGTTGACGAATCGTTTATCGAATTTATTCAAAAGACCTTCAGCGGTATGCGTCAATTCAAGTCGGACAAATCACTTTCAAGTCCTACTTTTAAATATGACAAACTCGCACGCAAAAAAGAAACGGAGCAGGCACACCTTTGTTTAGGGTTTGAGGGGCTTCCGATCGGTCACGAAGACATGTACAGCTTAATTCTTTTAAATAACGTTCTTGGAGGTTCCATGAGCAGCCGTTTGTTCCAAGAGATTCGCGAGAACAGAGGCCTTGCTTACTCGGTGTTTTCTTATCATTCTGCCTTTCACGATACGGGAATGGTTACGCTATATGCAGGAACAGCTGTAAAGCACCTTGACGACATGTTCGAATGTTTAACGAATGTGATTAACCGCGTGAAAGAAGATGGAATCACGGAACGAGAATTAAAAAATGCAAAAGAACAATTAAAGGGTAGCCTAATGCTTGGTCTTGAAAGTACCAATAGCAGAATGAGTAGAAACGGAAAGAACGAACTACTGCTCGGCCGTCATAGAAACCTCGATGAAATTGTAACAGAGATTGAAAAGGTGACGTTAAGGGATGTATCATCTGTGAGTAGTGACCTCTTTTCCAAAGATTATGCCATGACACTGGTGAGTCCCAACGGCAAACTTCCAAGTTCCATCAGTTAGGTATGGACGCCCCTCTTTCTTCATAGAATCAAGTATAGAGGCTATGAAGGAGGGGGCTTATGCGTTTAAGTGAAATCAGCAATAAAGAAATCATTGATTTTCACAAAGGAGAGCGTTTAGGCGTTCTTGGTCAAACAGACTTGGTAATAGATGAACGAACGGGTCAAATTCAAGCGTTTGTTATTCCTACATTAAAGTGGTTCGGCCTTGCGAAAAGAGATAAAGAAGTTACGGTTTATTGGCACCAAATAAAAAAAATTGGAACCGATATGATTATTATTGAAGTCCAACCGTAGAAGCCTCCAAGTGAGGCTTTTTTTGTTTTTTCGCAAACAATTATTTTTTTGAAGTAACCCCTGTTCGCGTCTAAGAGAAGCGTCTACGAAGTCAAACTCCTTTCATTTACCTTAATCGATATAAAGAAATGATCGAAGTTTTTGAAAAAGACATCGTTCACTTTCGCACGTTCAATTCTCCCAATACATAATATGTGGATGAGAAACATCGCAAAAGAAGGTCCCCTTCATAAAGACATATGGGAGAAAGGGGAGAAAAACGAGTGTTAACGGATATGCATGTTGCCATTATTGGTGGTGATGCAAGGCAATTGGAAATCATAAGGAAACTTTCGCAGATGGATGCCAAACTGTCGTTAGTCGGATTCGATCAATTGGATGACGGATTTGCCGGAGCAAAAAAACAGTCAATGAGTACACTCGATCCGGCAAGTGTTGATGCAATCATCCTTCCGGTTAGTGGAATGAATGTTAAAGGTGAAGTAGAGTCAATTTTCTCTGGTGAACCAATTACGATAGATGCCAAGTGGTTAAACAATACTGATAAGGCAACTACCATTTACTCAGGAATATCAACAGACTCATTGAAAGCATTGCTTCATAAAAGCAAACGGCCCTTTGTGGAGTTATTCAGTCGTGATGATGTAGCGATTTATAATTCAATTCCAACTGCTGAAGGAACAGTAATGATGGTCATTCAACACACCGATACGACCATTCACTCTTCTGAGATGATCGTTCTTGGGTTTGGGCGTGTAGGGATGACGGTGGCTAAGACTTTCAAACATCTTGGAGCAAAAGTGAAAGTAGCAGCAGAGCAAACGGAATTATTAGCTCGAGCATTTGAACAAGGTTTCACACCAATTAACCTAAATGACCTCGAAGGTCATGCACAGAACACGGATATCATCATAAATACCATTCCTGCACAAGTACTAAAGGCCAATGTTATTTCTAAAATGCCTACTCATTCATTGATTGTAGACTTGGCAAGTAAGCCAGGCGGAACAGACTTTCGCTATGCGGAAAAACGAGGAATAAAAGCATTGTTGGCTCCGGGGCTTCCGGGGATTGTTGCACCAAAAACAGCTGGTAGAATCATTGCAAACGTATTGTCGTTATTATTGGCAGAGCAATGGGAGAAAATGAGGGGAGGCACTTCTTAGATGGGGTTAGAAGGAAAACATATCGGCTTTGGATTGACCGGGTCGCATTGTACGTATGAAGAAGTTATGCCAGAAATGGAAAAGTTAGTAAAGTTAGGGGCGAAAGTGACTCCGTTTGTCACATATACGGTTGAGAAAACCGACACAAAGTTTGGGGAAAGTGCAGATTGGATAGAGAGAATTAAAAGCATTACGAGTGAGCCTATTGTCAATTCCATTCCGTTAGCTGAACCGTTTGGTCCAAAGACTCCTCTAGATTGCATGGTAATTGCGCCTATTACGGGCAATTCCACAAGCAAGTTTGCTAATGCATTGACGGATTCACCTGTGCTAATGGGCGCAAAAGCAACCTTGAGAAACGGAAACCCTGTCGTTTTAGGGATTTCAACGAATGATGCCTTAGGGTTAAATGGAGTAAATATTATGAGGCTGATGGGCACTAAAAATATTTTCTTTATTCCTTTCGGGCAAGACCATCCATATTTAAAGCCCAATTCACTTGTAGCGGATATGAGCAGACTCTTAGACACTGTTGAGGCAGCAATGGCGGGAGAACAAATTCAGCCAGTTTTAGTACAAAGATATAATCAATGATGAAAAAATCCTCAACAATTGCTAGAATAGAAATAGTGCAGGTATATGACTTGCGAAGTACAACGTAGTTAAGGCTTGCCCTTAACTACGTTATGTTGTTTATATTCGCTGTTTTTAGTAAATATTGTTGTTTTTGGTAGGCTGTGATCAACTAGTTGGTTGTTGAATGAATATTAGGCCCCTTTATCGCTAACCTTTTTGACCGGGATTCCTGTTGCTATTTACGGACATGGAAAGGGGATGTAGTCATTAACAATTTAAAAACAGCCTTGGTTAAAGGGAGTTCTGCCACAAAGTGGAGATCCTTCTTCTTATTCACGTAAAGTGAATGGAATCGCCTAAAAGCAACAGGGCTGAGAAGAGCGTATATATAGAATAACCCGGTGTTGAAATGAAGGTTTTGGGTATGTAATAATACATAGCCATAACCGTTATGTTCAATACTTAAAGCCATGTATAGAGAGAGGAGAAATAGAAATGGAAACGCAAAAAACATTTAACTTAGCAGTCGTCGGTGCAACAGGTGCAGTAGGGAAAGAAATGTTAAAAACGTTGGAGCGACTACAATTTCCGGTGAAATCAATCCTTCCCCTTTCTTCAAAACGTTCTGCAGGATCCAAAATTATATTCCAAGGTGAAGAAGTAGAGGTAAAAGAAGCGACTCCGGAAGCTTTTGAAGGAATTGATCTTGCTTTATTCAGTGCAGGCGGTTCAGTTTCGAAAGCTTTGGCACCTGAAGCGGTCAAGCGAGGAGCTATTGTTGTTGATAATACTAGTGCATTCAGAATGGACCCAGATGTACCTCTAGTAGTCCCTGAAGTAAATCCTGACCATTTGGAAGATCATAATGGCATTATC
This sequence comes from Alteribacter aurantiacus DSM 18675, assembly GCF_000429705.1. Classification (GTDB taxonomy): domain Bacteria; phylum Bacillota; class Bacilli; order Bacillales; family Salisediminibacteriaceae; genus Alteribacter; species Alteribacter aurantiacus. The sequence goes on along the minus strand of NZ_KE386941.1, from coordinate 1,200,649 downwards.
AGTAATCCTAATTGCTCAACCATTCAAATGGTTGCCGCACTTGAACCAGTGAGAAAAGCATTCGGCTTAAAGAAGATTATTGTCAGCACGTACCAAGCTGTAAGTGGCGCAGGGGCTGATGCAATCGACGAAATGTATGCTCAATCAAAAGATGTAATCGAAGGAAAAGCAACAGAAGCAAACCTTCTACCAGTATCAGGTGATAAGAAACATTACCAAATTGCGTACAATGCCATTCCTCAAATTGATTTGTTCCAAGATAATGGCTATACGTTTGAAGAAATGAAAATGATAAACGAAACGAAAAAAATTACTGGAGACGCTGATTTGCAGGTTGCTGCCACATGCGTACGTCTCCCAATTGAAACAGGACATAGTGAGAGTGTGTTCTTTGAAGTAACCCAAGAAGGCGTTACAACAGAAGAGCTATTCTCTGTGCTAGAAAAAGCTGATGGGGTTACCGTGATGGACAATCCAAAGGAACAGCTCTATCCAATGGCGGTTGATGCTGCGGGCAAGGATGACGTATTCGTCGGACGTATCCGTAAAGACTTGGATAACGATAAAGGTTTCCACTGCTGGATCGTCTCCGATAACTTGTTAAAAGGGGCTGCACTCAACAGTGTTCAAATTGCCCAAACTCTTGTAAAAAAAGGTTTACTTAAGTAAAAATCAGAGGTGGGCTATGAACATGATCGTACAAAAATTTGGCGGTTCTTCACTTAAAACTCCTGAGATGAGGGAGCTGGCTGCCAACCATGTAATAAAGGCACTTACTCCAGGAAATAAAATTGTAGTTGTAGTCTCTGCAATTGGGCGTACGGGAGATCCTTACGCTACAGATACATTACTAAATTTGGTTGGAGGAAGTGTAAAATCCCACGTAACAAAACGAGAGCTAGATCTACTCGCTTCGTGCGGTGAAGTGATATCAGCTGTTGTGTTTTCACAGCTTCTAAATGAAAAAGGAGTCAAAGCGATGGCTCTCACGGGAGCCCAAGCAGGCTTTCGAACGACGGAAGATTACACGAATGCAAAGATTACGGAAATGAAAGTGGATGAGCTAAAAGCTACGTTAACCGAAGTAGACGTTGCAGTGGTCACCGGTTTTCAAGGACAAACGCCGAAGGGAACAACAGCAACCCTTGGCCGAGGCGGTTCTGATACATCGGCAACGGCACTAGGTGCAGCTTTAAATGCTGAAGTGGTTGATATCTTTACTGATGTTGACGGAGTGATGACAGCAGATCCGCGAATCGTTGACAAAGCTCAGTCATTGAGCGTTGTCACGTATAATGAAATTTGCAACATGGCTTATCAAGGAGCAAAGGTCATTCATCCAAGAGCAGTAGAGATTGCCATGCAAGCAAAAGTTCCTATTCGTATTCGCTCCACGTTTACTGATGGAGAAGGGACACTCATTACGACGACGACTGCCAAAGCGCTAGGTCAAGATGTTGAAGAGCGTCCGATAACGGGGATTGCCCATGTGAGTAATGTGACGCAGATAAAAGTAGTAGCTAACGAAGGGGAGTATGACCTTCAAGCGAAAGTGTTTAAAGCAATGGCCAATGAAAACATTAGTGTGGACTTTATAAGCATTCATCCTATGGGCGTTGCCTACACAGTGAAAGATGAAGTAGCAGACCAGGCGATCAGCGTGTTAGAAGCGATGGGATTTAAACCTGAAGCCGTAAGAAACTGCGCGAAGGTAAGTGCTGTTGGAGCTGGGATGACAGGCGTTCCAGGGGTTACATCCAAAATTGTCGGTGCTTTATCTGAGAAAAACATTCAAATTTTGCAATCTGCAGATTCCCATACTACAATATGGGTGTTAGTTAAGGAAGAAGACATGAACCATGCCGTAAACGCTCTGCATGACATGTTCTTGAACGAAAAATAGATCATCTATAGCTAGGAGTTGAACAATACATGAATTTTGGACATATCATTACTGCAATGGTTACCCCTTTCGACTCAAAGGGCAACATTGATTTTACAAAAACAACAAAAGTGATTGAACACTTGATCAGTAACGGTTCAGACGGCCTTGTAGTAGCAGGCACGACAGGGGAGTCTCCGACCTTGTCACAAGAAGAGAAGCTTGCGTTGTTCGAGCATGCGGTAAAAGTAGCAAACGGACGAGTAAAAATTATTGCAGGTACAGGATCAAACAATACATTTCAAACGATTGACTTTACGAAAAAGGCAGAAAAAACAGGTGTAGATGCAATTATGCTTGTTACACCTTACTACAATAAGCCATCTCAAAAAGGGATCTACGAGCATTTTAAAGCTATAGCTCAAAACACAAAGCTCCCGATCATGCTATACAACGTTCCGGGTAGGACCGGAACGAGTATGAGCACTGAAACAGTAGTGGAACTTTCCAAAATCGAGAACATTGTGAGTGTGAAAGAAGCAAGCGGAGACCTTGATCAAATTACAGACATTATTGCAAACACACCTGAGCCTTTTACAGTGTATTCAGGTGATGACGGCCTTACATTACCAATCATGAGTATCGGTGGTAACGGTGTTGTAAGTGTGGCATCCCATATTCTCGGAAATGAGATGCAAGAAATGATTCATGCGCATGTAAATGGAGATTACAAAACAGCAAGTCTCCTTCATCAAAAGCTTCTTCCAATTATGAACGGCCTTTTTGCGGCTCCAAGTCCAGTCCCAGTAAAAACAGCACTTCAACTCCAAGGATTAGACGTAGGAGGCGTACGCCTTCCTCTTGTTCCATTAACATCTGAAGAACGACAAACATTGGCAGCCACGCTCCAATCAAAATAAGAAGGAAAGCCCTTGGTAACAATTCCGAGGGCTTTTTATTTTTATAAGTATATCTCTGGGTGAGTGTAAGGTTCAGCTTTCCTGCACGCCATCCGCTCCATAAAGCAAGATCATCATTTCTGCTGGATAAATCCCTACCACGTCCAGTTCCATGGCCTATGGTCATCTAAATGTCGCTGTCACAACCTGTTGGCCGTTGTTGCAATTAAAAATGTTTTATTATCGTCGGAAGGTTTTTATCGCTTTTCAATGTTTGTTTTTCTCTACTCATACCAGTATTAATTTCTATATATTCATACAATTCCTGTCATTGAAAATTAAAGTGCGTTATACTACAGATAGAGAGTTGGACGTGATCAACCACTTATTGATGAATTAAGGACGTAGTGGTTTTACATAGAAGTGAATCTCATACAGGAGGAAATGGCATTGTCTAAACTTACAGAAAAGATTCGTGTTTTTGCCCTTGGAGGCATTGGGGAACTAGGAAAAAACATGTACGTCGTAGAACTTGATGATGAAATAGTGATCCTTGATGGGGGCCTCATGTTCCCAGAAGATGATATGTTCGGTGTTGACTTAGTCATTCCGGATTTCACCTACTTAGTTGAGAACAAAGATAAAGTAAAAGGAATTGTTCTTTCTCACGGACATGAGGACCATATTGGAGCGATTCCTTATTTATTAAAAGAAGTGAATGCGCCTATTTATGGAACAAGATTAACACTCGCTTTTGTAGAACAAATGTGTAAAGAACTAAATGGGTGCCCTAAACCGTTGGTAAAAGAAATTGACGAAGACTCGAAAGTCAAGGTCGGCAGTACGCCTCTAAGCTTTTTCCACGTTACACACAGTATCCCGGGTGCTGTAGGGGTTTGTATTCATACTTCACAAGGGCCGATTGTTTATACAGGCGACTTTAAGCTTGACCCTACCCCAGTGAATGGAAGGGAAACAGAACTTTCCAAGATCGCTGCTTTAGGTGACAAAGGCGTGTTGTGCCTGATGTCTGACAGTATGAATGCAGAAAAGCCCGGTGTTAGTTTAAGCGAAAAGAACGTAAAAGAAAAACTGAACGACGCCTTTTATGATGCCCCAGGTAGAGTGATTATCGCTACGTTTTCGACCAACCTTGATCGCATTCAACAGGCATTGGATGCAGCAGAGCGAACCAATCGAAAAGTCGTACCTGTAGGTCGAATGATGAAGCAAGTGATTCAAATCGCGTCCGAGCTAGACTACCTTTCTTATTCTTTAGACCTTATTGTGGAGCCAGATCAAATTGATAAACGTAACGATCAATCTCTTGTTATATTGACAACTGGAAGTAAAAATGAACCTTTAAGCGCACTATCACAAATGGCGAGAAAAACACACAAGCAAGTAAAAATAAAAAATACGGATAGGATTATCATTTCAGGCGCTACTACTCCGGGTAGTGAAAAATCAATGAGCCAAACGATTGACCTTTTATACCGTTCCGGTGCTGAAGTAGTTTATGGAAAGGGAAATATTCACGCAAGTGGACACGGGTATCAAGAAGAGCTAAAGCTTATGTTAAACCTGATTCAACCTCGTCATTTTATCCCTGTCCATGGTGAGTTTTCTATGCAATATGCCCATGGTGGACTTGCAGAGAGTTGTAATGTTGATAAGGAGAACATCTTCCTACTTGAAAAAGGTGAGACCGTTGAATTTGAAAATAGACAAGGAAAAAGAGGCAAAAAGGTACCTGCTGGAAATGTACTTATAGACGGACTTGGGGTTGGAGATGTAGGAAACATTGTATTACGTGATCGTCGTCTTCTCTCAAAAGACGGGGTGCTGGTCGTTGTCATCGGATTAACCAAAGGAAATGAATGTGTCTCGGGACCGAATATTATCTCTCGTGGGTTTGTATATGTGCGCGAATCCGAAGAATTAATTAAAGAGGCAGAAGCGTTGGTTACGAAGACGATCGCCCATTGTAACGAACAACATATTATGGAGTGGTCGCAAATCAAGAGTCATGTTCGTGATGTTCTTGGGAAATTTCTGTTTGAAAAAACAAAAAGAAGACCAATGGTCATGCCGATTATTATGGAATCTTAATTCCCAAGATACCCGATAGGATGAACCGGTAAGCTATTATTTATCACAAACGATTTAAACTTGGACATGTGATTAGGTGTAGCCGAAATGTTCAACGACTCCTGCGGCCGTGGGAGCCAGGAGAGACCCCAGAAGGGCTTTGAAGGCATTGAAAAAGTTTAAAATCGAACTTTTTCAGTGCCTTCTTCTCTTTGCCCGAAGAGGTTCGCCGGCACCGCCGCGGAAAGCGAAGAACATTCCGGCTACACCTTTCTTCAACTTTAGTATATTTCAGTAGCAGTTCACCTGCCCGCATACGATTGTTCGGACTTCCTTCTTAAAAAACACTTCTGTCTCAGCCTCTTCTTTTTAATGTACCCGGAATGAAACAGGTAAGATCATTCCATACTACCATTAGAGTCATAATGAGGAGGAAATTGCCATGAACACGTTTTATCATAATGAAGAGCCTACACCGGCCCCTAATCAGCCTCAAGATGGAGGCAAAGGGAAAGAAGGAATACTGGATAAAATCCAACAGCTCGGAGCAACGAATGTTCCTAAGATGGAAGAGTCGAACATACACGTACTCACCATCATCGGTCAGATTGAAGGTCATATGCAACTCCCACCCCAAAATAAAACTACCAAATACGAACATGTCATTCCACAGCTTGTTGCTGCTGAACAAAATAAAAAGATTGAAGGTCTCCTTGTCATATTGAACACCGTTGGTGGAGATGTAGAGGCAGGACTAGCACTGGCAGAAATGATATCTTCATTATCAAAGCCCACGGTTACACTTGTGTTAGGTGGAGGTCACTCCATTGGTGTTCCAATCGCTGTCTCAGCCGACTATAGTTTTATTGCTGAAACCGCTACTATGACAATCCATCCTGTTCGTCTTACTGGACTTGTGATTGGAGTCCCACAAACGTTTGAATACTTGGATAAAATGCAGGATCGGGTGATCAGCTTTGTTACAAGAAATTCTAATATATCAGAAGAGAAGTTCAAAGATCTAATGCTATCAAAAGGCAACCTTACTCGTGATATTGGAACGAACGTGATTGGTGATGATGCAGTAAAATACGGCATGATCAATGAAGTTGGAGGAATCGGTAGCGCAATTAAGAAATTGAATGAACTGATTGAAAAACAGAAATCTCAGTCCGGGGGGGACGTGGTTCAATGATTCTTTACACATACCAACCGCAAAACCTTGTATTTCCAACAAATGATGATGAGTATAGTAAACAACAAACCTTACCGATTCCTGGCGGTTCCCTCGTAGTCGAAGCTACAAATGATGTTCAAAGCGGTGCCAATAAATATAGAGTAGTGAGGCTTATGAGTACGGATCCGAATATGTACTTAAATAGTAACTATCAGCCAGGTAGTCTCCTCGATCCTAAGTTTATTACCGGTGGTATGGAATAAGAGGAAGGTAGGACCAATGCTCCCTTCCTTCACCAATGATCGTATGCTAAAATGAAAACAAGCGTTCGAGTCTGCAAGCAGCCAAAGACTATGGCTGCTTGTTTTTGTGACAAAACAAGACAAAGGCATTTTGAGTAGGCTCTAGAATAATACATATATGAAGGCAGAGCCTTTACATAAGTTGAGGTGACAGTAATGACAAAAAGAAGACGAAAAAAACAAAAGTGGAAATCCCAACTTACCTACGAGCTGGCAGGTGTATTTTTACTTGTAATCTCGACTGTAGCTTTTGCTAGATTAGGGTTTGCTGGAGAGGGAATCGTCCAACTTTTCAGATTTGTATTAGGGGATTGGCATATCCTTATGACGATCGGTCTTTTACTTCTTTCCTTTTATTTTATGATAAAACGAAAATGGCCAACCTTTTGGACGAGAAAAATGACGGGTGGTTATGTATTGATTTTCGCCATCGCCCTCCTTACTCATGTTCGATTGTTTGAGGCCCTTTCTGAAGCAGAAGCATTCACGGATCGATCCGTAATTATGAACACCTATTATCTTTTTATGATGCAATTGAGCGGAGAAACAGGGATTGAAAGTTTAGGAGGGGGAATGGTTGGTGCTCTTGGCTTTAGTATGACCCACTTTTTATTTGCATCAGGAGGAACCATTGCCTTTGCAATCGGACTTATCTTTGCGGCAATTATTTTAATTACAGGGCGCTCTGTAACCGATGTGTTGAAGAAGGGTCTTGACCGTATCCTTGCCTATGTTAAAAAGATGTTTGCATCTATTGGAGCTTGGGTCATTGAAAGTGTTCAGTCGATGAAAGAAGCGATTGATGAAAAGAGAAAAGCGTTGAAAGAAGAAGCGAAAGAACGGAAAAAAACACCAACTTCACCATCTGTAAAAACAGAAGAAAAACCTGCGGGAATCATCGAGCCTGAAGAAGAACCGATCATTTACGATTTTTCTACGAAAGCATATGAAGGAAAAACAAACGAAATTGACCAAGCGGAAGAGACTGCACCGATGTCATCTTCGGTAAATCAGAGCTCAGATAGAGAAGAAATCAAACCCATTCCTGATGAGGAAGAAGAGGTTATTCCTGTTCCGACTGCTTCTTTGGCTGTTATTTCAAGGGAGAATGAAAATTATGAGCTTCCTGATGCTGGTCTCTTGAATAATCCGAAGAAAACAAATCAAACAAAAGAACATCATTTATTATCAAAAAATGCAAGGAAACTTGAACAGACTTTGGAGAGCTTTGGGGTAAAAGCGAAAGTGACGGAAGTTCATCTCGGCCCATCCGTTACAAAGTATGAAGTTTATCCTTCTGCTGGAGTGAAAGTGAGTAAAATTGTAAATCTTAGCGATGACCTTGCCTTGGCTTTGGCTGCAAAAGACATTCGTATTGAAGCACCAATCCCGGGTAAATCCGCTATTGGAATCGAAGTACCAAACCAAGAAGTTTCCCTTGTTACTCTAAAAGAGGTACTAGAGGCAAAAACAATGCTCGACTCAGACAACCCCCTATCGATTGGTTTGGGGCGTAACATTTCAGGTGAAGCTGTTATTGCGGAGCTAAACAAAATGCCTCACCTTCTCGTCGCCGGTGCAACAGGGAGCGGAAAAAGTGTGTGTATCAATGGCATTGTCGTAAGTATCCTTATGAGAAGTAAGCCTCATGAAGTGAAGCTTATGATGATCGATCCTAAGATGGTTGAGTTAAACGTTTATAATGGCATCCCTCACCTTTTATCGCCCGTAGTTACCGACCCTAAAAAGGCTTCTCAAGCGCTCAAGAAAGTGGTATCCGAGATGGAGCGTCGCTACGAGCTGTTTGCGGACTCAGGCACTAGGAATATCGAAGGCTACAACGCTTATGTGAAAAGGGAGAACCAAAAGAGGCCGGAAGAAGACCACCATCCTTATTTACCGTTCATTGTCGTGATCGTGGACGAGCTTGCTGACTTAATGATGGTCGCCTCGTCAGATGTAGAAGACTCGATTACACGCCTTGCACAGATGGCCCGAGCGGCAGGCATTCATTTAATTATTGCAACTCAAAGGCCGTCTGTTGACGTGATTACGGGTGTTATTAAAGCAAATATTCCGTCTAGAATTGCTTTTGGTGTATCGAGTTCCACAGACTCAAGAACCATTCTTGATATGAACGGGGCAGAAAAGCTCCTCGGTAGAGGGGATATGTTGTTTATTCCTGTTGGTGCTTCCAAGCCAACAAGGATTCAAGGTGCTTTCTTAAGTGATGAAGAAGTAGAACGAATTGTGAATTTCTGTATTGAACAACAAAAAGCACAGTATGCAGAAGAGATGATTCCTGAAGAAGGAGATCAAGAATCACATGGTGCAGTAGAAGACGATTTGTATGATGAAGCTGTTCAACTTATTACTGAAATGCAAACGGCTTCTGTTTCCATGCTTCAGCGCCGTTTTCGTATTGGCTATACTCGTGCCGCCAGATTGATTGATGAGATGGAAGTAAGAGGCATAGTTGGACCCTATGAAGGAAGTAAACCAAGGGAAGTCCTTGTCGCAAAATCACAAGACGACCAAGTCTCAAATGGATAAAGATCTGTTCCCGGTACGATTTAGCTCGTACCGGGATTTATTATGTTAGACACCGAACGGAGTTTAAAGGATATAGCTTTGGGGAAATGGTTGAACCAGTTGAACCAGTTGAACCAGTCTACCTTAAGAAAGCGCTTGTAAAAATGCTAGTCTTCATTCGGGTTTCGTGATAAAGTTAATTTAGCTATTTATTGTAGAGATATAAAAGGGTGTAAGGGGAGTGGATTTATGATTAAGTCCGACCATCGGCCGCTTTATTTGCAGGTCATTGACCGGATTAAAGAAGATATTGAAAAGGGCCATTATGAACCTGGTGAGAGATTACCTTCAGAGTTCGGCTTATCCAAGCAACTAGGTGTGAGTCGTGCAACGTTAAGGGAAGCTCTTCGGATGCTTGAAGATGAAAGTATTATCATCAGACGGCATGGAGTAGGAACATTTGTTAATTCAAAGCCACTTTTTTCTTCCGGAATAGAAGAATTGAATAGTGTGACGGACATGATAAAAACAAGTAACATGGAGCCTGGAACGATCTTTTTATCTTCAACAGTTCAGCCGGCGTCAGAAGATGACTGTATTCGATTCAACGATTTAAACTTAAAGGAGATTATTATCATCGAGCGAGTTCGTACGGCAAACGGGCAACCGGTTGTCTACTGTCTTGATAAACTTCCGAAACGACTATTGCCGGAGTATGTCTCCCATAAAGAAGAATCCATTTTTAATCAGCTTGAATCATCAGGTACTTCCATCAGTTATGCCCACACACAGATCGAACCGATTGGTTTTCACGATAAAGTTTCTGAAATTTTGGACTGTGAACCGGAAACCTCTCTTTTGACGTTGAAGCAAATGCACTTTAGCTTGCAAGAAACACCGGTATTATATTCTATCAATTACTTTAGAGCAGATAAGTTCAAGTTCCATGTAATAAGAAAAAGAGTTTAATTAAAGGACGAGGCTTAGACATCGAGTGTTTAGAGTAGAGTCCGAACAATTCGCTATGAGAGCGAATGAAATATACGTTGCCTTCTGTGAGGGATCAAAAGGGAAGTATATTTTTGTAGCGGTTTTTTTGCACCGCTTCCTATTGTTCGGAATTCCATTCATAATAAACACTGCTGTCCCACCCTCGTTTTTTTTGTTTTCTTTTCAAACAGATCTTGTAACATCATTTACTGATTCCATATGCCAAAAAGCTGAGATCCTCGGGGAAAACATCACAAAGGAAGGAAAGATGACGAAGTAAATAAAAATTTTAGTAAACAGAGGAATATTTTGCATTCTTTACACCTTTTTCGCTACAATCAGTGTATAAACACAAAAGAAAGGTATCCTAAGTGTTGAACCTAACTGGATTTTGCCTTAATTCTCGAAACTCAAGGAGGGTAATGATTTGGAATCAGTGAATGTAAATCAATTTACAGAAGGTCCTGTCCGTGTCCACGTCATACAGTCGAAAACGTATAAAACAAATACGCTCGTTCTACATATGCGGGCACCACTTACAAAAGAAGATCATACAAAACGGGCTCTGTTACCGCTAGTTTTGCAAAGCGGTTCAAAAGACTTTCCTACCCGTCAAAAAATTCGTCAAACTCTTGATGGCTTATATGGAGCGTCTCTGACGGGAGATGTGAATAAAAAGGGAGAAAACCATCTTGTTTCTTTTAAATTGGAGGTTGCCAATGAGCGGTATCTAAAAGATGATACCCCCTTGTTGGAAGAAGCTTTTAAGATGATGACATCTGTGGTGGCAAACCCGTTGCTTGATGGAGACGGTTTTAAGGAATCCATTTTAAAGAGTGAGAAAAGAAACTTAAAACAGCGTATAGAAAGCGTTTATGATGATAAAATTCGCTATGCGAATATGAGACTTAACGAGGAAATGTGTCAAGACGAAGCATATGGTCTATTCGTATATGGTGATGCAGAAGAGTTGGACGGCATTAGCCGGGAATCACTTTACGAATATTATCAAAAAGTTGTTCAAGAGGACGATCTTGACTTGTTTGTTGTAGGTGATGTTGATGTGGATCAAGTAAAGACACTTGTTAAAAACCATCTTACATTACCGGCGAGAAGCAACGATTCGAAACGTGTCCAGGAAAAAAAGCAAGAACAAAAGAAAATGGTTGAAGAGAATGAAGTTGTTGAAGAACAGGAGCTTAAACAAGGGAAGTTGCACCTTGGCTACCGAACGAATATTACGTACCAAGATGATGATTACTTCGCCCTTCAGCTTTTTAACGGGTTGTTCGGTGGATTTTCACACTCGAAGCTCTTTATAAACGTCCGAGAAAAAGCGAGCCTTGCTTATTATGCCGCGTCTAGAGTAGAAAGTCATAAAGGGCTATTAATGGTGATGAGCGGAATTGAGACTTCCAATTATGAAAAAGCGTTAACGATTATTCGTGAACAAATGGAAGCGATGAAAAACGGTGACTTTGAAGAAGAGCAACTTGAACAGACGAAAGCCGTCTTGAAAAATCAGCTCCTTGAGACGATGGATGCACCAAGAGGTCTTGTAGAACTGATGTATCATAATGAGTTGGGAAGTAAAAAGCGAGAACTCGATGATTGGATTCCAAATATCGAAAAGGTGACAAAAGAAGACGTTGTACGAGTAGCGGAAAAAATAGAGCTGGATACGATTTACTTTCTTAAAGGAACGGAGGGTGACTCTAATGAATAAACAGTCCTTTGATCAGCTAAACGAAACCCTTTATTATGAGCAGCTTGAAAATGGATTGGACGTTTATATCCTTCCTAAAGCAGGGTTCAATAAAACATTTGCTACTTTTACTACGAAATACGGTTCAATTGATAATAATTTCATTCCCTTAGGTGAAAAAGAGGCACTAAAAGTCCCGGATGGAATTGCTCACTTTCTTGAGCACAAGCTGTTTGAGGATGAAGAAGGGGATGTTTTTCAACTCTTCAGTAAGCAAGGAGCTTCTGCTAACGCTTTTACAAGCTTTACAAGAACGGCTTATTTGTTCTCAAGTACGTCTAAAGTGGAAAAAAATTTGAAAACACTCATCGATTTTGTGCAAAAGCCTTATTTTACAGAAGAAAGTGTTGAAAAAGAAAAAGGGATTATCGGTCAAGAAATTAAAATGTACGACGATAACCCTGACTGGCGCGGATACTTCGGTTTGATTAGCAATTTGTATGAATATCACCCTGTAAAGCTTGATATTGCGGGAACGATTGAATCAATTAATGAAGTGACTAAAGACTTGCTTTACACCTGTTATGAAACGTTCTATCACCCAAACAATATGCTTTTATTCATTGTAGGAAATGTGAAGCCGGAAGAAATCATGACCTTGGTGAAAGAAAATCAAGCTAATAAAGACTTTCCTCAGCCTGAAAAAATCGAGCGCTTTTTCGAAGCTGAGCCACCTGAGGTGTTTAAAGCCTCTGAAGAGTTAAAAATGAACGTGAAAACCGGTAAGTGTCTTGTTGGATTTAAAGACCGAAGCCCTGATCGTCAAGGAGAAGAGTTGTTAAGACACGAACTTTCCATTAATGTCCTGTTGGAAATGATGTTTGGTCAAAGTTCGAAAAATTATGAGGCACTTTATGAAGAAGGTTTAATTGACGATACATTTTCCTTTGATTATTCTGGAGAATTAGGCTTTGGTTTTTCTGTCATAGGCGGTGATACATCAAAACCCGATGAGCTTTCTGACCGGATAAAATCCATGGTCGAAGAATTTGTAAAAGGTGATCTAGATCAAGGAACCGTTGAGAGTATTCGAAAAAAGAAAATCGGATTTTTCCTAAAGTCGCTCAATTCCCCAGAGTACATTGCGAATCAATTTACCCGTTATCAATTTAACGAGATGAATTTGTTTGATGTGATTCCAGTATTGGAATCCTTGACTATTGATGACCTTACTGATGCAATGGGGGAGCATTTTAAGACGGATACGCAGTTCACAAAATGTCTAGTAAAGCCTAAAGGAGACCGGTAATGTGCCTGTAGCCTTTGTGACAGGTGCCAGTGGAACGATTGGCCAATCCATAGCCGTTTCGTTGGCACAAAAAGGATATTCCCTGATTCTTCACTACAACAATAATAAAGAAGCGGTTCTGGAGACCTCAAATAGAATCCTTACAGCAAGTGGTGAAGAGCCAAACATTGTTCAAGGAGACTTGAGCGATCCGACAAGTGTTTCAGAGCTATGTGACAAGATTAAAGTAGTCCCAGATGTGCTCGTTCATAACAGCGGTAAAAGTTATACAGGTCTCGTTCAGGATTTTCAACAGACTGATTTGGAAGGAGCATTGCAATTGGGCTTGATTGCTCCGTATCAAATCACAAATCATTTTTTGCCCGATATGATAAAAAGAAAGTCCGGAAAAATTATTGTCATTTCTTCCGTATGGGGTTTGACCGGGGCTTCTTGTGAAGTGTTGTACTCCATGGTCAAAGGAGGATTGAATGCTTATGTAAAGGCTCTTGCAAAGGAGCTGGGCCCTTCTGGTATACAAGTGAATGCCGTTGCCCCAGGATTCATTCAATCCAACATGAACAACGTCTTCAGTAACGAGGAAATCGAGGAAGTAGTTTCAGACATACCTGCTGGAAGACCGGGAACGCCTGAAGAAGTGGCTGAGGCGGTGTGTTATCTTGCTTCTCCTTTTGCGTCTTATGTTTCAGGTCAGATTCTTAGTGTAAATGGCGCTTGGTACTGTTAACTTCCATGCATAGTTCTTCTTGTCTTTTGAAAAACTAAAGGAGAATTAAATAAAGGGAGGGTACACCATGAGTGTCTTAGACAATTGGGATCAATGGAAACACTTTTTAGGTGATCGTTTAGAGCAAGGTAAGCATGAAGGCATGAACAACCAAGTTGTTTCTGAAGTTGCTTATCAAGTTGGGGAATACTTGGCTGAACAAGTTGAACCTAAGAATGAGCAGGAAGCGGTTTTAGCCGATCTTTGGCGAGTGGCTTCTGAAGAAGAGCAACACGCGATCGCTAATATGATGGTAAAATTAGTGCAGCAGAAATAACGTCAGTATAAAAGGTGTCGCCTCCCAGGCGATACCTTTTGTCGTTAACTACAGATTCTGGCTAAACACAATTTAGTGAACAAGTCGGTCGTAACATCTCTTAGAATTAAAAAAAGTATGAATTCACTAACGAAACTCTTTCAATGGTGAAAAAAATACATTATGATAATAGAATGAACAAAGCCTGTACAATTGTGCAGATGAGAGGAGCACATAATGGAAAAAAAAGAGTGGTACCTCGAATATCAAATACATGAAAACCGCCCTGGTCTATTGGGTGAAATTGCTTCTTTACTCGGGATGCTTAGAATTAATATTGTCACGATTAACGGAGTCGAACATCAACGAAGAGGAATGTTGCTTCGAAGCGAAAGTGATGAAGCAATTGAACGTCTTAAATTCATTCTAGAAACAATGGATATTATTACGTTGAGAAAAATTCGGGAACCGAAGCTCCGGGACCGTCTGGCTGTTAGACATGGGCGTTACATAGAAAGAGATGAGGATGAGAAGAAGACATTTCGATTCGTACGGGACGAACTGGGGTTATTAGTCGATTTTATGGCCGAGTTGTTTAAAAAAGACGGTCACCGACTCGTTGGAATTAGAGGTATGCCACGTGTAGGAAAAACGGAATCGGTTGTTGCTGCAAGCGTCTGTGCAAGCAAACGTTGGTCGTTTTTAAGTTCTACTCTTTTAAGACAAACGATTCGAAGTCAATTGGCAGATGATGAATTTTCAGAAAATCACATTTATATTATTGACGGGATTGTTTCAACCATGCGTGCTTCAGAAAAACACCGCATGCTTGTATCTGATATCATGCGACTCCCGGCAACAAAAGTAGTAGAGCACCCCGATATTTTCGTAAGAGAAACAGAATACACGCTAGAGGACTTTGATTATATTATTGAACTAAGAAGCGATGAATCAGAGGAAATTACATATGAAGCTGTAGATTCAGGTTTTTCATCCTTTGATATTAGTTAGCATGGAAGGTGTTTGCATTGTCAGAATTAGGATTGCGTTTGAAAACAGCCCGAGAAGAACGAGGTCTGTCGTTAGAAGAATTGCAAATCAAAACAAAAATACAAAAACGGTACTTACTTGCTATTGAAGAAGGGGCTTTTGATAGGCTACCGGGTGAGTTTTACGTAAGAGCTTTTGTTAAGAATTACGCAGATGCGGTAGGACTTGACCCTGAACTCTTATTTGTAGAACACAAGGATGAACTACCTCAACCGAAAAAAGAGTCATCACAGCTCCCACCTAGAACAAGTAGGAAAAAAAACAACGAATCAAATGTAAAAAAAGTGACAAAAAATTCAAGATTCGCGTCCCTTCTTCCCACATTTATTGTGGCACTTATCATTATTCTTCTCATTGTGGTTATATGGGCCTTTAATCTTGAAAGACCGGATTCAAATGCTGTGCCACGGGAAAGTGAAACACCAGGGGATTTCGATGATAGTGGTGCCCCTATAGAGGAAGATGAGGTTGAGGCAATGGATGAATCAACTTCCGATGAGATTGATGAAGAGGAAATTACTGAAGAGAACGTAGAAGAGCCGGAAATTGATGAGCAAGAACAAGAGATTACTGTTGATTCTATTGAAGATAGAAACACGGAAGTTACCCTGTCAGGGACAGATGCGTTCGAGCTTCAGATTGTTACAACAGGGGCAAACTATATGAGGATCGAAATCGATGGAGAGGTTGAAGAAGATACTACGTTTCAAAACTCTGTTGATCTCACATACGATTTGACAGATGCTGAAAGTATCTTCATACGAACAGGGAACGCTCCGGGAGTTAGCTTGTTCATCAATGGAGAATCCTTTGACTTTCCTTTGGACGCAAGTGAGAACGATGTTCAAAACCTAATCATCAATTTTGAGCAAGATTAATGCGATAGTGTTAAAATGCTGCTCCTAAGTGGGCAGCGTTTTGTTTTCATTTACTTGTTTATCGTTTATTATTCGCAATCCTTGGTTTAGTTTGGTAAAATTGAAAAAGATTCTATAGGAATAAACGGATAAAGTGTGTGGACTGCCCGTATAAAAGGAGGCTCAACATGAACGTACCAAATCAAATTACAATCTCCAGAATTTTCCTTATTCCGTTATTCATGATTTTCCTTCTCATTCCTTTTAATTGGGGGGAATGGTCTATCCTCGGGGCTAGTATCCCGATCTCCCACTTTGTGGCTGCGGTCGTCTTTATTATCGCTGCTTCAACGGATTGGCTAGATGGATACTATGCCAGAAAATACAACTTGGTAACAAATATGGGGAAATTCCTTGATCCGTTGGCTGACAAGTTATTAATAACAGCCGCTTTTGTATGCCTTGTGGAACTAGGCATGTTCCCGGCTTGGGCTGCGATCGTTATTTTAAGCAGGGAGTTTGCGGTAACAGGTTTACGCCTTGTTGCAGCAGCTGATGGTGATGTGATAGCTGCTAGCTCATGGGGCAAGTGGAAAACGGTGAGTCAAATTGTTGCAGCAGCTGCTTTAATGCTACATAACGTGATCTTTGAAGCTTTTAGTATTCCATTCGATACCATTATGATTTATGTTGCCGTCGTTTTAACGGTATTTTCAGGATGGGATTACTTTGTAAAAAACAAACATGTGCTATCAAAATCAAATTAGACCCAGGGGGAACGGGATGAACGCAGAAATTATTGCTGTAGGCTCTGAACTGTTACTCGGTCAAATTACAAATTCCAATGCCCGCTTCCTGTCTGAAAAAATGACAAATCTAGGGATCAATGTCTATTTTCACACGACAGTTGGCGATAATAAAGGACGACTTACAGAGGCGATCCGCATAGCTGAGAAGCGTGCGGACTTCATTGTCTTAACCGGGGGACTTGGACCGACAAAAGATGATCTGACGAAAGAAACTTTAGCCGATTACTTGGGTAAAGCGCTTGTGATTGACGAAGAAACATTAAACACCATAACCTTGTTCTTTAAACAACGGAAGCAGACAATGACACCAAACAATAAAAAGCAAGCTCAAGTGCTTGAAGGGTCTCATGTGTTCGTTAACCATTATGGTCTAGCTTGCGGCTTAAAGACTAATACAAAACCCGCCTTTCTCCTTTTGCCCGGCCCGCCAAAAGAAATGTACCCAATGGTGGAAGAACAGGTAATCCCCTATTTGGCGAAAAAGCAAGGAGCCTCAGACGTTGAAATTTCGTCGCGAGTTCTTCGGTTTTTCGGAATTGGTGAATCAACGTTAGCAGATATGTTGGATGATCTGATAGAAAATCAAACAAACCCTACGATTGCTCCTTTGGCATCTTCGGGAGAAGTTACCCTTCGCCTCACTGCAAAAGGGGACACGGATGAAAATAGTCTTGCGCTAGACAAGCTTGAAAAGACCATTCTTGAATCAACCCGTTCTTATTTTTATGGATATGGAAAAGATACGTTACCGACTGTACTTGGTAACAAGTTAAAGCAAGAGAAACTCACGCTTGCTTCAGCCGAGAGTTTGACAGGAGGCATGTTCGGAGAATGGATGACCGGATTGGTAGGGGCTTCTTCCTTTTATAAAGGGGGCGTCATTTGTTATGATGCAAAGGTGAAACAAAACCTTCTAGGAGTAGAAGAGAAGACCATTAAAAATGCGGGAACTGTGAGTATGGAATGCGCCGAAGAGCTTGCCCAAAATGCAAGAAAGATCCTTAATGCAGATATTGGGATCAGTTTTACCGGTGTAGCAGGTCCTGATTCATTAGAAGGAAAAGAACCTGGAACGGTCTATATCGGCATCGCCAAAAAGTCCGGTACGAAAAGCTTCCCATTGCATTTAGCGGGCAGCCGTGATCAAATCAGGGAACGTGCAGTCAAATATGGGTGCTTTTACTTATTAAATGAATAACGAAAGAGTTAAAGGTGGATGAGAAGTTTATGAAATTTGATGATTTTCAAATATCGGAACCGATTAAAAAAGCAATCACAGATATGGGATTTGAAGCCCCTTCACCGATACAAGAAAAGGTCATTCCTGTAATTTTGGATGGAAACGATGTAATCGGCCAAGCCCAGACGGGTACAGGAAAGACAGCGGCTTTTGGAATTCCATTAATTGAAAAAATTACAAATGACAATCATATTCAAGCCATGATATTAACACCTACAAGAGAACTTGCGATCCAAGTGGCAGGAGAGTTGCAGAAGCTTTCCAAGCATAAAAATGTCATTACATTACCAATTTATGGTGGTCAATCTATTGGTCATCAGATTAAAGCTTTAAAAAGAGGCGTGCATGTGGTTGTTGGTACACCAGGGCGTGTGTTGGATCATATCAACCGTAAAACGTTGAACCTATCAAAAATTCATACATTTATCTTGGATGAAGCTGACGAAATGTTGGACATGGGTTTCATTGAGGACATTGAAAAAGTATTGAAGATGGTCAACCGAGATCGTCAAATG
Source organism: Alteribacter aurantiacus DSM 18675 (assembly GCF_000429705.1). GTDB lineage: Bacteria > Bacillota > Bacilli > Bacillales > Salisediminibacteriaceae > Alteribacter > Alteribacter aurantiacus. The sequence continues at coordinate 1,182,269 of NZ_KE386941.1, read as the reverse complement.
ATGTTGTTTTCTGCAACCATGCCACCACCTATTCGAAAGCTATCCAATAAATATATGAACACACCAAAGCATGTCACAATTAGTAAAGGTGAAGTAACAGCACCATCAATATCCCAAGTGTATTATAAGGTACTTGAGAAAAATAAGCTGGACTCCCTTTGTCGAGTTATTGACAGTGAACATATTGAACTCGGAATTATTTTTTGCCGTACAAAAAAGGGTGTAGCCGAGCTTACTGAGGCGCTTCAGGCTAGGGGATATATGGCTGATGGTCTTCATGGAGACTTAACACAGTCCCAGCGTGACGGCGTTATGCGTAAATTCAGAGACTCTAACATTGAGTTCCTCGTTGCAACCGATGTGGCTGCCCGCGGACTTGACGTGGAAAATGTGTCTCATGTTATTAACTATGATATCCCGCAAGATCCAGAAAGCTACGTTCACCGTATCGGTAGAACAGGACGTGCAGGAAGAGAAGGGCTTGCTCTTACCCTTGTTACTCCTAGAGAAATGAAGCATTTGCGTTCAATTGAAATTGAAATCAAAATGTCAATCCCTTCTCAAAACCTTCCTTCTATAGAAGAGGTTGTTGAAAAACAACAGGAATCATGGAAGAAACAAATCATCGATCTAATGGAACAACATGATGAGACTGATTTGTATGAAGGAATCGTAACGGACCTGCTCAAGGAATATCCTCCTGAAAAGGTTGTTACTTCTCTATTGAAACTTTCATTCTACGGACATGATAATCTTGCGGATGAAACGTACAACTTTGGAGATACAGGTGCACAAAAAGGAATGACTCGCTTCTTTATTAACGTTGGACGCAACGTGGACTTAACACCGAAAAAATTGGTTGAAGAAGTAGCTGAATTAGCCGGTATCCCTGGCCGTACAATCGGAAAGATTGACATTTTTGAAAACTTCACGTTTATAGAGGTTCCGGAAGAATCAGCTCCATTTGTTTATGAAGCAATTAAATACTCCCGCTTAAATGGTGCAAGAGTTAATCTTGAACCAGCTAAACCGAGACCCAAAAGACGGTAAGTGTTAGGAAAAATAAAACGGCATGAGTGCTTGAACTCATGCCGTTTTGTCGTGATAAAAGTTCCTGTACATCTCTTTTTCATCTAGCCCGAGTATGTTCACCTTCACCACAAGCCAACATTTCAAATTTACTTTTCTGATAAAAATAGTCGGAAATAGTTCCAAAACAAAACCTTCTCACTTATACTGTACATAATAAGGATGTGTAGGAGGGATACGATGCTTCGTAGGTTATTAATTTTTTTCTCTATTTTAGTGCCGCTATCAATTGTGTTCGGATATTTTTATTTGAATGGAGCCCCTTGGACACATACAGCTGCAAAGGATCATGCGAAGTCTTTTATCGCTTTTGAATATAGTGTGGACAAAGAGGACCTTGAGACTGTATCTTCCCAATATTCCCGCAGTCAAGATCGTTACGCGGTGAAAGTAAAACATAAAGAGGATCAGAGTACGTACGAGGTTGCAATACGAATGGAAGGCCAAAGAGAAGCAGGACTAACTTTCGATGTTACGGGCCAATATGATTCTTTTGGAACGGCTTATTGTCATTAGAGAAAGGTGAGTAATACACGCCCTTAAAAGAGCCCTTAGGATTTTGTAAATGATTGAGGATTGTGGACGAAATAAAAAAGGGGAACGAATGTTTGCAAAAAGCTTGGCAAATGTCTCAAAAGAAGTTAAAATAGGTTTATGAATTGAAACAGCTCGTTATTTGTAAAGGGCTGAAAAAGGAGAGGTTTGAATGTCAGATCGCAAACAAGCGTTAGATATGGCTCTGCGCCAAATTGAAAAGCAGTTTGGTAAAGGTTCGATTATGAAGTTGGGAGAACAAGCCGAGCAACGTGTATCAACTGTTTCCAGTGGGGCGCTTGCTTTAGATATAGCTCTTGGGGTTGGTGGATACCCAAAAGGTAGAGTAGTAGAGATCTACGGACCGGAATCTTCAGGTAAAACTACCGTTTCACTTCACGCGATTGCAGAAATACAGCGTCAAGGGGGACAAGCTGCGTTTATTGACGCGGAGCATGCCCTTGATCCGATTTATGCTCAAAAGCTCGGAGTTAATATTGATGAGTTGCTCCTTTCACAGCCGGATACAGGTGAGCAAGCTCTTGAAATTGCTGAAGCACTCGTACGAAGTGGCGCTGTTGACATGATTGTAGTCGATTCAGTTGCAGCTTTGGTACCAAAAGCGGAAATTGAAGGGGAGATGGGGGATAGCCACGTAGGTTTACAAGCTCGTCTTATGTCTCAAGCTCTCCGTAAACTCTCGGGAGCTGTTAATAAATCCAAGACCATTGCCGTATTTATTAACCAAATTAGAGAAAAAGTTGGTGTAATGTTCGGGAATCCTGAAACAACACCAGGTGGACGAGCCCTTAAGTTCTATTCCTCTGTTAGACTTGAAGTCCGTCGTGCAGAAGCCTTGAAACAAGGGAACGAAATGGTCGGAAACAAAACAAAGATTAAGGTTGTAAAAAATAAAGTTGCTCCTCCTTTTAGAACGGCAGAAGTGGATATTATGTATGGTGAAGGGATTTCTAGAGAAGGATCCATTCTTGATATCGGGTCCGATTTGGATATCGTTCAAAAAAGTGGTGCGTGGTATTCCTTTAACGAAGACCGTTTAGGCCAAGGGCGTGAAAATGCGAAGCAATTCTTGAAAGAAAACCAAGATATAACAGAAACAATTGAAACCAAGATTCGTGAATACTATAGCCTCATTGAACCTCAAGAAGTCCCACCAGGAGAGGCGGATTTTGAAGGTGAAAATGAAGACCTCCCACTAGACTTGAAGTAATTAAATGATGGAATAAGAGTCTAGGAAAAGACAGTCATAAAAGAGTGGTACCTCAGATTTGGGAGGTGCCACTCTTTTTTGTCTTTTACTATTGAAAAATGTTCGAATTTCTTCCAATAGGCAGCTGAACGCTAAAATTGACACTGGTGCGGCACCGAATGTGCCGAGAGTTCTTTTGACCCACAGGTAATAATCATGGTGTTTCTATCGGTTCACCCCCACCGTCGAAGAAAGGAACCGAATGATAATCAGCTGAGTATTACCTTCTGATGTAAAGATATATTTTGTTTATTTAATATTACGGTGATGGTAGTCCCAATCGATATTTCCCAAACTTCTTCGCTATTATGGAAACCATAAAAAATTCGACTGAATTCTTTGCCATCCAACTCTACCAAAGCTTGACAATGGGGGAATTGGGACATACAATTAAAAAGAATACTGCCTTACCACATACTCAATTTGTTTTGTATTACCTGTGCTGGATGTGCGCTAATACCGAACCATTAAAAAATGACACGTATCAACATCAAAAAACGAAACACAACAAGAATAGCATGAGGAGGTGAATCAGTCATGATTGACAACATTTTTGTTCTCATCCTCATTTTGCTAATCACTGCAGTAATTAGTGTCGTCATCGGATACTTCGTACGTAAATCCATTGCAGAAGCCAAGATTTCCAGTGCGGAACAACTGGCAAAACAGACTATCGAAGAAGCAAAGCGTGAAGCTGAATCAAGCAAGAAAGAAGCAATTCTGGAAGCGAAAGATGAAGCTCATAAACTCCGTATTGAGTCCGAGCGTGAAGCTCGTGAACGACGAAATGATATTTCGAAAACGGAAAACCGCTTGGTACAAAGAGAAGAAGTATTAGACCGTAAAAGTGAAACCTTGGACAAAAAAGAAGATTCTTTGGAAAAACGCGAAGAAGAGCTGACAAGACGTCAGCAACACATCGACGAGATGAATAGCAAAGTTGAGGAGTTGCTTCAAAAGCAACAAGAAGAACTGGCACGGATTTCAGGCTTTACAAAAGATGAAGCGAGAGATATTATCATGAAATCCGTTGAAGATGAATTAACACATGAAAAAGCGATTATGATCAAAGATGCAGTAACAAATGCTAAAAATGAAGCTGATAAGAAAGCAAAAGAGATATTATCAATGGCGATTCAACGATGCGCAGCAGATCATGTTGCCGAAACAACGGTAAGCGTGGTATCACTGCCGAATGATGAAATGAAAGGTCGAATAATCGGTCGTGAGGGGCGTAACATCCGTGCGCTTGAAACTCTTACCGGTATTGACTTGATTATTGATGATACTCCGGAAGCGGTAATCTTATCGGGATTTGATCCAATACGTCGCGAAATCGCAAAAACAACCCTTGAAAAACTCGTCCAAGACGGTAGAATTCACCCAGCTCGTATTGAAGAGATGGTTGAAAAATCCCGTCGTGAAGTCGACGAACTGATTCGAGAATATGGTGAACAAACGACTTTTGAAGTAGGAATTCACGGTCTTCATCCGGACCTTATTAAGATTCTTGGACGACTGAAATTCCGTACGAGTTACGGACAAAACGTCCTTAAGCATTCTATGGAGGTCTCTTACCTTACAGGCCTGATGGCAAGTGAGCTCGGAGAAGACGTTACCCTCGCCAAGAGAGCTGGTTTGTTACACGATATCGGAAAAGCGATTGACCACGAGGTCGAAGGAAGCCACGTTGAAATCGGGGTTGAACTCGGCACGAAATACAAGGAACATCCAGTTGTCATTAACAGTATTGCTTCACACCACGGAGACACGGAACCTACTTCTGTTATCGCTTCACTTGTTGCAGCTGCTGATGCTTTATCAGCTGCAAGACCAGGAGCAAGAAGGGAAACGCTCGAAACGTATATCAAGCGACTGGAGAAACTCGAAGAGATCTCTGAATCCTTTGATGGCGTTGAGAAGACTTTTGCCATTCAAGCTGGACGGGAAGTTCGTATTATGGTTCGACCTGATTCGATCAATGATGACGATTCGTACAGGTTAGCCCGAGAGATTACTAAAAAAATCGAAGACGAACTCGATTATCCTGGCCACATTAAGGTGACCGTTATTCGTGAAACAAGGGCAGTTGAGTATGCAAAATAAAGTGGCATTTGCCACTTTATTTTTATTATACAAGCTGTTTTTGCGTTAGGGGAGCACTGTAGTAGGATGCTTTTGGTATGGTTATTCTAATCGTAAAATGGAACAAGAAGTAAAAGGAGTTTTAATAATGAAAGTTTTGTTTATCGGAGATGTAGTAGGTTCTCCAGGTAGAAACATGTTAAAGGAATACTTGAAAAAATTAAAGGCCAAGTATCGTCCGGATGTGACGATTGTAAATGGAGAGAATGCAGCGGCTGGTAAAGGGATAACTGAAAAAGTATATCATGAGATCAAAGAAGCCGGTGCCGATATTGTTACTTTAGGGAACCATACGTGGGACAAAAAAGAAATCTTTGACTTTATTGATGATAAAGAAGACTTAATAAGACCCGGTAATTTCCCAAAAGGCAATCCTGGAAAAGGGATTACATATAAGAAAATCGGAGGGCATACGCTAGCTGTCATTAGTCTTCAAGGACGTACATTTATGCCACCTATTGATTGTCCGTTTAATGAAGCGGACGAGCTTGTTCGTGAAGCAGCCTCTCATACTCGTTTTATATTTGTTGATTTTCACGCAGAAGCTACTAGCGAAAAGCAAGCGATGGGGTGGTATTTAGACGGACAAGTATCAACTGTAGTAGGGACCCATACACATGTTCAAACAGCTGATAATCGCGTTCTTCCCGGTGGTACAGGCTTTATTACCGATGTAGGAATGACCGGACCTTATGATGGCATACTCGGTGTTGAAAAAGAAGCTGTATTGCATAAGTTCACTACAAATCTTCCTACGAGGTTTGAAGTGACGAAGGGACGGGAACAGTTAAACGGAGTCTTCGTCTCCCTAAATAAAGACTCGGGTAAAACCGATTCGATAAAAAGAATTATTATTAACGAAGATATACCTTTTTTCGACTAGGTACCCTGCACTGTGGAAAAAATTCCTAAGGGCATATATTTATAGGTTTCGAATATATACCAAATGAGGTAAATGAAAGAATATAGTAACTGTCTCTTGCTACGCAAATAACGATCAGCATAACTTGGAGACGAGGGAGTTCATAAGTTAGACTGAAGAATTTCGTTATTTCATCTTCTACCAATCAGTCCTATAAATCATCCTAAGGAGGTCCTAAAGTGGAGGTATTAAAAGTTTCAGCAAAATCCAATCCTAATTCTGTAGCCGGTGCATTAGCAGGTGTGATCCGGGAACGGGGAGCAGCCGAGATCCAAGCAATCGGTGCAGGTGCATTAAATCAATCCGTCAAAGCTATAGCCATTGCACGAGGCTTTGTCGCTCCGAGCGGTATCGATTTAATTTGTATTCCTGCATTTACCGATATATTAATTGATGGTGAAGAACGTACGGCTATTAAATTAATTATTGAGCCAAGATAAGGGTTGCCCGCTGCCTGACATGTCAATGTCAGGCAGTTTTTTCTTTGTCCAGTGTATTTATTGGTTCTTTTATAAACTCTGTTTGCGGAAGGTTTGTTGCTTTTACAGAAGAAAAGTTGAAGCTGAAGGGCCCGTATGCTTCAACCACCACTCTAGTGATGACAAGAAAAGGGTGAGGAGCTTTAAATACTCGCACGAGGAGATACTCATTGCTTTCTTAGTAACGGAAATCGTTGACTAAGATTCGACTCAAACCGGCAATGAAAGTAGAATGAGCACTAAACAAAGGGGTTTATGTTAGAATTCTTGGCATGAAACAGGCAGAGTTTTTCATTTATGAAAAAAGAAAGTGTGTTACAATATAAGAGATTTATGAGGTATTCCACTATTTTACATCCTCTTATGTGGACATACATACGTGGAATTCGACTATATATTACTAGTTGGGCAATATAAGAATAATAGAAACAAAACATGATCCGCACAGTTTAGCGAATAAAGACGGACCGTTTGTAAAGGGGTGCAGAAGATGATTAAACAATTGTCTTGGAAGGTAGGCGGACAGCAAGGTGAGGGAATCGAAAGTACTGGAGAAATCTTTTCCATGGCATTAAATCGCCTTGGTTATTATTTGTATGGATACAGACACTTTTCCTCACGAATTAAAGGGGGGCACACGAACAATAAGATTCGAGTGAGTACTACACCTATGAATGCAATAAGTGACGACTTGAACATCCTTGTTGCTTTTGATCAAGAAACCATTGACCTGAACCACCACGAGCTGGTAGATGGCGGGATCATTATAGCTGATAGTAAGTTTAAACCGGAAAAACCAGAAGGGACCTCTGCAAGTTTATATTCGATACCATTTACTGAGATCGCAAATGAGCTAGGTACCTCTCTCATGAAGAACATGGTGGCTGTAGGTGCGTCAAGTACTCTATTAGGAGTTAAGCCAGAAGACTTCACCAGTGTAGTTGAACAGATCTTTTCAAGAAAAGGGAATTCGGTCGTTCAAAAAAACATGGAAGCTATTCGTGAAGGAATGGCTTATTTCAAAAAAGAAGCAGGGAACGAATTAGTCGATTTCCACCTAGAGCCTGTCGAAACAAAAGGGCGTATGTTTATGATTGGCAATGATGCGATTGCTTTGGGTGCTTTAGCCGGTGGTGCAAGGTTCATGCCGGCTTATCCAATCACACCGGCATCGGAGATCATGGAATACCTAATTAAGAAACTTCCTGAATATGGTGGAACAGTTATTCAGACAGAGGACGAAATTGCTGCATGTACAATGGCCATTGGAGCCAACTATGCAGGTGTCCGTTCTCTTACAGCTTCGGCAGGACCGGGACTTTCGTTGATGATGGAAGCGATTGGTTTATCGGGGATTACAGAAACACCTCTTGTCATTGTGGATACACAACGTGGAGGTCCAAGTACAGGGTTACCGACCAAACAAGAGCAATCGGATATAATGGCGATGATTTACGGAACACATGGAGAGATTCCTAAAATTGTAATGGCACCTTCAACCGTAGAAGAAGCGTTTTATGATACGATTGAAGCTTTCAATCTTGCAGAAGAGTATCAATGCCCGGTTATCATCGTTTCTGATCTTGCACTTTCTTTGGGGAAGCAGACCGTGGAACCTTTGGACTTTGAAAAAATTGAAATCAGACGTGGAAAGTTCGACCTCTCAGAAGAGTTACCAGAACTTGAGAAAAACGTCTACTTCAAGCGTTACGAAAACGCAGAAGACGGTATTTCCAAGCGGGTGATTCCAGGAATGAAAAACGCCATTCATCACGTTACTGGTGTGGAACATAATGAACAAGGCAAGCCTTCTGAGAGTCCCGATAACCGGAATATCCAGATGGATAAGAGATTAAGAAAACTCTCAGATTTGACAGACCGTTTTAAAACACCTGTTTTTAAAGATGAACGTCATGAAGACGCAGACCTTTTAATCGTAGGCTTTAACTCGACACGAGGGACAATTCAAGAAGTGATGCCTCGTCTTGAAAACGATGGCATAAAGGTAAACCACGGTCATGTTCGGCTCTTACATCCGTTTCCAAAAAATGAGTTGAAAGACATGATTGACCGTGCAAAAAGAGTTGTAGTGATTGAAAACAATGCCACTGGCCAGTTGGCTCAGCTTATTAAAATGGAAGTAGGCTCAGAAAAGCTTAAAACGTTGAATAAATATGACGGTAACCCATTCTTGCCCGCAGAAGTCTATCAATCATGCAAGGAGTTGTTATAGAATGGCCACATTTAAAGATTTCAGAAATAATGTGAAACCAAACTGGTGTCCCGGATGTGGGGATTTCTCTGTACAAGCAGCCATTCAACGAGCAGCTGCTAGTGCGGGTTTGACACCTGAAAAAATGGCTGTCGTTAGCGGTATCGGCTGTTCCGGTCGAATTAGCGGTTATATTAATTCGTATGGTTTTCACGGCATACACGGCAGGTCTTTACCGATCGCACAAGGGGTAAAAATGGCGAACCGTGAATTGACTGTTATTGCTTCTGGTGGTGATGGGGATGGCTTTGCAATCGGGATGGGTCATACAATACATGCAATCCGTCGAAATATCGACGTTACTTATATTGTAATGGACAATCAAATTTACGGTTTAACCAAAGGGCAAACCTCTCCACGAAGTGATATGGGCTTTAAAACGAAAAGTACACCTGGTGGATCGATTGAATCAGCACTGAATGTTATGGAAATGGCCTTATCAGCTGGAGGTACTTTTGTTGCCCAAAGCTTTTCAAGCGACCTCAAGGAGCTTACGTCAATCATTGAACAAGGAATTGAGCATAAAGGCTTTTCTTTAATCAATGTATTTAGCCCATGTGTCACGTTTAATAAAGTTAATACGTACGATTGGTTTAAAGAAAATATTACAAAGCTCTCTTCGATTGAAGGGTATGATCCAACTGATCGAGCAATGGCTATGAATACACTTATGAAACATAATGGTCTTGTAACTGGTTTGATTTATCAGAATAAAGAAAAGCCTTCTTATGAACAGCTCGTTGAAGGGTTCAAAGACGAAGGGTTGGTAAAGCAGCCTCTCGAAATGAAGAAAGATAAATTTGATCAGCTGGTATCTGAATTTATGTAACGAAAAGCGTCCTTTTGGGACGCTTTTTTTACGAGTATTCTTTGGGGGAAGCGTGGATAATTTCGGTTCTTTTTACGAAATCTAATTTGTATGAGAAAAAAAACGCCAGAAATTTTTCAGCGCGCTCATGTGTCCATGAGAGGCGGACAGTTCTGTTTACGTGTCTATTCTCCCCATGATAAAATGAACGGGATATTAAGAGTATTCGAGGGGTGTTTTGATTGATGCAAGGAACAATGAAAGCAATCGTTAAGCCGGAAAGAGCCCCGGGGGCGAAATTGGACGAGGTTCCTATTCCACAAATTAGTGATCAAGAAGTACTTATACAAGTGAAAGCAACATCAATCTGTGGAACGGATGTTCACATTTATGCGTGGGATGAATGGTCTCAAAGCAGAGTCAACCCACCATATGTATTTGGACACGAGTTTGCAGGCGTAGTTGTTGAAAAAGGTAAAAACGTTACGAATGTTGATATTGGGGATCATGTTAGTGCTGAAACACATATTGTTTGCGGAGAATGCAAGCAATGTCTTACAGGTCAAGCTCACATTTGTGCAAATACGCAAATCATCGGTGTAGATCGGGATGGATGTTTTGCCGAGTATGTAGCTTTACCGGCAGTTAACCTATGGAAAAATGATCCTGAACTCCCCTTTGATGTGGCGAGTGTGCAAGAACCATTCGGGAACGGTGTACATACCGTGTTAGCTGGAGATGTTGCCGGTAAAACCGTTGCTGTTATCGGGTGTGGCCCGATCGGCATTATGGCAGTAGGTGTTGCTAAAGCGTGTGGTGCCTCTCAAGTAATCGCTTTTGATTTGAACGACTATCGACTTGACTTGGCTACAAAGATGGGTGCTACAACGGTTGTAAATTCGATCAATGAAGACCCGTTGGAAGTTGTTCGTGCATTAACTAACGGGGAAGGGGTAGACGTTGTATGCGAGATGAGCGGTCATCCAATAGCCATGAATCAAGGATTCAAGATGGTCACAAATGGCGGAAGAGTCTCCATTTTAAGTTTGCCTGTGCGTCCCGTTGAAATCGATGTTACGAATGATATTGTATTTAAAGGCATTACAGTCCAAGGGATTACAGGTCGTAAGATGTATGAAACATGGCAACAAGTTTCAGGTCTTTTAAGTTCGGGGCAAGTGGATGTAAAGCCTATGATTACGCACCATTTTCCTCTAGAAGACTTCGAAAAAGGTTTCAATCTCATGTTGGAAGGTAAATGCGGTAAGGTCGTGCTTCATCCGTAGACCAAATGATGATAAATGGAGGGGTTTTTGTGAAAGGATTTGAATATTTACAAGAAGAGCTCGATTCAATGAAAGGGGAAGGCGTATTTCGCTCCCTCGTTCCACTTGAATCGGACCAAGGTGCTAAAGTTGTTATTAATGGAAAAGAAGTCATTCAGCTTTCGTCAAACAACTACTTGGGTCTTACCACGCACCCGAAAATGAAACAAGCGGCAATTGAAGCAGTTGAGAAGTACGGAGCGGGTACTGGGTCCGTTCGTACCATTGCTGGTACATTTACGCTTCATGAAGAGTTTGAAAAAAAGCTTGCAGAATTTAAACATACAGAAGCAACACTTGTTCTACAGTCCGGCTTTACTGCAAACCAAGCCATTCTTAGTTCCATCTTGACAAAAGACGACGTCGTGATCTCAGATGCATTAAATCATGCATCCATCATTGATGGGATCCGTCTAACAAAAGCAGCTCGTAAGATTTATAAACATGTTGATATGGAAAGCTTGGAAGAAGCACTAAAAGAAAGTGGCGACTTCCGCAAACGTCTTGTTGTAACGGACGGAGTATTCAGTATGGATGGCAACATTGCGCCGCTACCTGAAATCGTGGAGCTTTGTGAAAAGTACGATGCCCTTATTATGGTCGATGATGCTCATGCAAGTGGTGTTCTCGGTCGAAACGGTCGAGGAACAGTAGACCACTTTGACTTAAACGGTCGGGTACACATTCAAGTAGGTACTCTAAGTAAAGCAATAGGTGTACTGGGTGGCTACGTAGCGAGCACTCAATCGGTAAGGGATTACCTCATTCATAAAGGGCGTCCATTCTTATTTAGTACATCTCATCCTCCTGCAGTAACAGCTGCTTGTTCTGCTGCAATTGACGTGCTCTTAGAAGAGCCTGAGCTCATTGAGCGCCTTTGGGACAATACGAAGTTCTTTAAAAAAGGCCTACAAGACCTTGGGTTTGATACAGGAAGAAGTGACACCCCTGTAACTCCTGTGGTAGTAGGGGATGAAGCGAAAGCTCACCAACTTTCTGATAAACTTCTGGAGTATGGTGTTTTTGCACAAGGGATCGCATTCCCAACCGTAGCGAAAGGACAAGCGAGAGTTCGAACAATTGTTACGGCTGAGCATTCAAAGGAAGTGCTTCAAGAAGCTCTTGACGCCTTTGAAAAAGCAGGAAAAGAATTAAATATTATTTAAAGAGTAACCCCAAGCCAAACAAATGTTTGGTTTGGGGTATTTTTTTTAGTGACGTCATATTTACTGTATTTTTATTATGTAAACATATTAGGAGAGAAAGTTCTGTTGGGACAGAGAAGTATTTTACTTTAGATCAAAACTATAATTCCTACATAGGGAAGCGTATTTTAGGAGCGGATGATCTGCACCGCCTATTCCTTGGTCACATCTTCATTTGTTAACGCACTTTAAACCCAACCTCGTCTTGCTCCAAGATAATTCTCTTTGAAGAATTCATCGTAATCAAGATGACGAATCGTAACACCAGCTGAGCTACTAGCAAACATGGCCAAATCATGACCGATGTATAATGCAGAGAGGTAACTATTAGACCCTTGAAAGAAAAGGATATCACCAATCTCCAGATGATCACGGTTTACAGGGGAACCGGAGTTCCATTGTTCTTCTGCCGTTGTTGGAATGGTAATTCCCATGCTTTTTTCGTACACATGTTTTACAAACCCTGGAGTAGTAAAGTCTTTGCTAAATAAGTGAGTCGACGCTTCTTGGACAACAGCGAATTCATCGTTAAGACTCATATGGTCATAACGTCTCGCTTCAACAAAAGCATCACCCCAGTAGTCGTTAATAAAGGAGAGTTGTGTCATTTTCTCTGTGCGGCTTGCATGGATCATATACTCTCCTCCTACATAAATACCAACATGATTCACATCCCAGTCCATTCTAGGGTCGTTTTCATTACCATTTCCTTGGGTATCTACCCCTGAAAAGAAAAGAACGTCACCAGGTTTTATATCGTCTTTGTCTATTTCTTCACCGAGCTGGAACTGATCCTTCGTTACACGTGGCAAATAGATCTCAGAACTTTCTCTAAGTACTTGTTGAATAAAAAAGGAACAGTCAAATCCATTCGTAGTATTTCCCCCAAATACATAAGGAGTATCAAGATACATAATGGCCTCCCTTATGATCGGGTGTGGGTGATCGGTGTATGTGCTAGGGTGAAGGTCACGCATGTCTTCATCCGTCATGCGCTTTCCGCCAATAAAATGCTCACTCCAAAACCCATCTGCGAATAGTGACCGTTGTTCTACGCCGTTACTTTGAGATACAACGAGAAACTCGCCGTGCCCTGTATAAACCCCGCTCATGATTGTATCGCCTTCAAAGAAAACGAGATCACCAGGATAAAGCTCTTCCTTGCTTAACTTCTTTCCAAGATCATACTGATGAGCGGCTAATCTTGGCATACGTATCCCAGTAGCCTCTTTATATATGTACTGAACAAAGCCTGAGGAATTAAACCCTTTCTCAGGGTTATTACCTCCTGAATGGAAGGGAGTACCCATAAGACCTTTGCCCAGTTCAATAATCTCTTCAACATCCGGGTTGAGTTCTCCATAGTCTTTTTCAATGTGCTCTTTTTCGAACGATACGTCCGTGTCAAATGTAGACGTCTCCCAAGGTTTGAACAAGAGCACCAAAAGGAGAAGGAAGCTTGTCCATAATAAGAGCGCCCATTTATACTGTTGAATCCATTGGTCCATCCAAAAGCCCCTTTCGGTCAATCTCTAGAAACTCCCTGTAGTGTAACAGCGATACCAATATTATGCAAAAACATGTGTGCAAGTGAGTACTGAAAACGGATAGAGTATTGTGAAACATAAAAAAACCCTTTATACTTATAGGTTGGAAGACTACTGTTATATAAAGGGGTCGAGCAATCGATGAATGAAGAACAACGAAAATCTCAAACAATTGTGGAGTCTGATTCTGCGGACAAAAAATCCGATCAGAAAAAAGACTATTCTCAATACTTTCAAACAACCTATGTACCTCCTAATTTGAAGCAAGCGAAAAAACGTGGAAAAGAAAATGTCGAGATTCATTATGATTTTGAAGTGCCTGAAACGATGCAAGAAATCGGAAAAGGGAAAAAGTTTCTCATCCGTACATACGGATGTCAAATGAATGAACACGATTCGGAAAACATGGCAGGTATCCTTTTGAATATGGGATTTGAATCGACAGCAAGTACTGAAGACGCTGATGTGATCCTTTTAAACACGTGCGCCATCCGAGAGAATGCAGAAAACAAAGTGTTCGGAGAAATCGGTCATTTAAAAACGATGAAGCGAGAACGTCCTGAATTAATCATTGGCGTTTGTGGTTGTATGTCTCAAGAAGAATCGGTTGTAAACAAGATTATGCAAAAGCATCAGCAAGTGGATTTGATTTTTGGGACGCATAACATTCATCGTCTTCCTCACTTGATGAGAGATGCGATTCTGTCAAAAGAAATGGTTATTGAAGTATGGTCAAAAGAGGGAGACATAATTGAAAGTATGCCTCGGGCCAGAAAAGGTCAAATTCATGGCTGGGTCAACATTATGTACGGCTGTGACAAGTTTTGTACGTATTGCATCGTTCCTTATACACGAGGAAAAGAACGAAGCAGAAGGCCAGAAGATATTATTGAAGAAGTTCGTCATCTCGCGCGAAACGGATATAAAGAAATTACACTTCTTGGACAAAACGTTAATGCTTATGGGAAAGATCTCGTTGGTATAGATTATGGACTGGGTGATTTAATGGATGAAATCCGAAAAATCGATATCCCGCGTGTCCGCTTTACAACCAGTCATCCAAGAGACTTTGACGATCACCTTATTGAAGTTTTGGCTAAGGGAGGAAACCTGGTGGAGCATATACACCTCCCAGTTCAAAGCGGAAACAATGACGTGTTAAAACTCATGGCAAGAAAATATACCCGTGAAAGCTATATTGAATTAGCAGGGAAAATCAAAAAAGCAATGCCTCATGCATCCTTTACAACAGATATTATTGTTGGATTCCCTAATGAGACAGAAGAGCAGTTCGAAGATACAATGAGCCTTGTAAGAGAAATGGAATACGATAGCTGCTTTACGTATATTTACTCCCCTCGTGATGGCACGCCTGCTGCAAATATGCAGGACAATGTTCCTCATGAAGTTAAACGTGATCGTCTACGGCGATTAAACGAACTTGTTAACGAACTTTCAGCGAAAAAAAATAAAGCAGTTGAAGGGGAAGTCGTTGAAGTTCTTGTTGAAGGTGAAAGTAAAAAGGATCCTGAAGTGTTAGCAGGCCGTACTCGAACGAACCGTCTTGTAAACTTTAAGGCTCCTAAATCTTGCGTTGGGAAGCTTATTCAAGTTAAAATAACAGAAGCGAAAACTTGGTCATTAAACGGGCAAGTAGTCGAAACAGCAGAGGTGAAATAATATGGCACATACAAAAAAAGAAGTCATTGAAAAAGCGAAGCAATTAGCCAAAGTCATGGCGGAAACGGAAGAAGTGGATTTCTTCAAACGTGCAGAACTCCAAATCAATGAAAATCTCCGCGTACAGGAAATTATTGGCCAAATAAAAAAGCTTCAAAAAGAAGCAGTAAACTTGCAACACTACAATAAAACGGAAGGGCTAAAAGAAGTGGAAGCGAAGATTGACGCCCTTCAAGATGAGCTCGATCAGATCCCGATCGTAAAGGAATTCAAGCAATCCCAAACTGAAGTGAACGGTCTTTTACAGCTTGTCTCAACAACCATTTCGAACACCGTTACAGATGAAATTATTAAATCTACCGGTGGCGATGTGCTACAAGGCACCACAACGAAAAACCCATTCAACTCCGGTTGTTAATTTTAAAAAAAACCGCCTTAACTGGCGGTTTTTTTTGCGTTTTAAGGTTTCCTTTATAATAGAAATTTTATTCATACATCAGGACTCTTGATTTAAGTGTTAAAGAGCGATCCTCCAAATATGAGGCTGATACATATAAATGATCATGCTGTTATCTTCTATTGAAATGAGAGCAGTATCACTATTGATATTTTGAATGATCGTATACATATTTCACATACCGTATTAAATAGTTAAAAAGAGTATACCCCTTAGTCAGTAAACTTAATTTTACGTGAAGTACTGTGCCCTCATGTTATGCGTAGCGGAACGCAAGTAGCGACACTCCTGTAGCCGTGGAGGCCAGGAGCGACCACGCAAGGACTTTGGAAGCCACTGAAAAAGTAAACCCCAACTTTTTCAGTGGCTTTATTTGAATGGCAATGGCTTCACTCGGTTACGCGTCTGTTACAAGAAACCAACTCGTATCAGGCTTTCAGAACAGTCAACCGTTACGCTCATTGCTTCGAATGTACTGAAAAAGTTAAAGATCGAACTTTTTCAGTACATTCTCTTTGCCCGAGGAGGATCGAAGGCACCGCCGCGAAAAGGGAACGGGTGGCGTGAAGCGGAGCTTTATAAACTGACGCGAGGGGATGCTCATCAAAGTTAATGTAAAGAAAGCACCCTCGCGTCAAAAAAAAAATCTATGAAGGCATGAACAATCAAAAGATCTCATATACATAATTGAACTTACTATAAAGGCTGAACGGTGTAACAAATTGCGTACGCTCACATAGGCTGAAGTAACGTAGCAGAAAACTTTTAATCACACTGGTCAAATGTCCTGCATAGGATGCATATGAAACTGTCATGATTCCTAAGTTTTGAATGGCTATGAGTAAAATTGTTTGAGGAGGGAATTGCATGTCACTTAGCGACAAAAACCTAAATTACAGAGAGATTATTACAAAGGCTGTGTGCGGTAAAGGGAGAAAGTTTTCTCAAGCAAGTCACAATATTACTCCTGCACATAAGCCGACTAGCATTTTAGGGTGCTGGATCATTAATCACAAGTACGATGCAGAGAAAAAGGGAGACGCCATTGAAGTAAACGGAAAGTACGATATTAACATTTGGTTCTCGTATGATAATAATACGAAAACCAATGTAGCAACAGAAACCGTTGCCTATACAGATATTGTACCTTTGGCCCTTCAAGATAAAAACGTTCTCTCCGACGAGATGGAAGTGTTGGCTCGCGCGATTCAACAACCAAATACATTGGAAGCTACCATTGCCACTAATGCAACGGATGTCAATGTGCAAGTAGAGCGGGAGTTCATGGTGGAAGTTATCGGTGAAACAAAGGTTTGTGTTTACGTAAATCCTGACTTCTCAGGAGACGACTGGGATGAAAAAGTGTGGGATTATGATGTAGAAGATGAAGCCTTTGAGGACCTGGATCCGAACTTCCTAATGGGAGATTTAGAAGAATAAAGAAACTGGGGAGAAGAGCAATCTTCTTCCTTATTCTTTTTTTAGGAGGGTAGAGAAGTGGAACAAAAACTGGCGCTGTTCAAGTTGAAGATGATCGCTACCGAATACAATGCACACTCGATTTCGGTGTGCCATGCAAAAGATGAAAAACCTACTTATCTTCATGTCCTAGAAGGTAAAAAACATTACCTTTTACAAGACATGATAGACTTAGCTTTTCGAACAGCTTACTTGAAACAATGCTCTGATTTTTGTTGTACAATCGTTCGGATAGGGAAGACGACGGTGGTTGAAGATTTCACGGCTAAACACAATTGTGTTAAAAAAATAGTAAATGAGACTCAACCCATCACCTTTGGAGCAGACGTGGAATATATGATTGCTAATAAAGAGAGTGGTAAGTTTCAAAGTTTAAAACTAAATCAAAGCGAACTTGAGAGACTGACTGATGGCGCCATGATTAGACAAGGATACACCTTTTACAAACCAATCTTTGAACTTCATCCGAAACCTGCTGATTCTGGAAAACAGCTGTTCGAACATGTACACCATCTTTATGAACAACAAGAGGAAAAGCTTAAGAATACCTCGCTTGAAACCATTTCAGTTGCCAACCCTATCGATCGCTTTTTTTTAGGTGGTCACCTTCATTTTGGTAATGTGTCTCCCACTTTCAAGAAAACAAGCCAGCTAGACGCTTTATTAGCCCTTCCTCTCATGATAAACGACAGTCACTCTTCTTCTCGGAGGAGAAAGACACTTGTTGGAGGGCTGGGAAACGTTAGACATAATTCGTATAGGGGCTTCGAGTACCGTACCCTGTCATCGTGGTACCACCACATTCCGTATAGTGAGCCGCTTTTTGAATGGATTGACTGGATTATGAACAATCATACTCTTCCTTGGTACCCCCTACCAACCGTTGTCCGGCGTGCTTACGAGGAAGGAGACAAAAAGGTGATCACTGATGTTGTTGACGAGATGTTTACTTCCTTGAAAACAGATTGCAGTTCTAGTGATCGTGATGTGATAGATCGCTTTCACAGTTGGATACAATCTCAACGTTTTCCTCTCTCAACATAAGGGATGGCTATGTTATAATTAGACCACGAATGATGCGAGCTGGAGGAAGATTATGTCGAAACAACAAACACCAATGATAAAGCAATATTTAAAAATAAAGGCAGACTACAAAGATGCCTTTTTATTTTTTCGTTTAGGGGATTTTTATGAGCTCTTTTTTGAAGATGCCATTAAAGCTGCGAAAGAACTTGAAATTACACTTACAGCTAGAGGTAAAGGAGAGGATCGCATTCCCATGTGCGGTGTTCCCTACCACGCATGCTCTGGCTACATTAATCAACTTATTGAAAAAGGATATAAAGTAGCCATTTGTGAACAAACGGAAGATCCTGCAACAGCTAAAGGTGTAGTTAAAAGAGAGGTTGTCCAACTAATTACGCCGGGAACAGTGATGGATGGCACGACGATACATGAAAAAGAAAATAATTACTTGCTGGCACTTTTTGAAGAGGATGGGCATTTTGGTCTCTCGGCTGCTGATCTTACAACTGGAGAAATCCGTGTTACTAAATTGGACGAGTCCATTGAAGACGTCATTCAAGAAGCAGCTGCATATACACCGAAAGAAATTGTCGTATCAAAAGCATTCTCAGATGAATATAGAACTAGCATTCAACAGGTGTTAAATGTGACGTTTTCAGAGGAAGAGGCTGCCTCACTCCCTAAAGAAATGATAGAACTGGTCAAAAATCTTGATGAACACCTTGAAAAAACAACGGTAACCCTCTTGCTAAACTACCTTTATCTAACGAAGAAGCGCTCACTCGATCATCTACAGCCGGCGACCTTTTACTATTCTAAAGACTATATGAAACTAGATGTTCATTCCAAACGAAACCTTGAGCTAATAGAAACGATTCGTGAAAAAAAGAAGTACGGTTCGTTACTGTGGCTTCTTGACCATACCGTCACTGCGATGGGAGGTAGACTCTTGAAGCAGTGGATTGAGCGACCTTTACTAGATCCTAAGAAAATACAGGATCGACTGGGAATGGTCGAGATCTTAATGGACCGATTTTTTGAACGGGAAGAACTAAAAGAAAACTTGCGTCAAGTGTATGACCTTGAAAGACTTTCGGGGAAAGTAGCTTTTGGAAATGCAAATGCAAGAGACTTCATTCAGTTAAAAAAGTCTCTTGAAAGAGTACCTTCAATCTTTGAAACCGTGAATCGGTTGGAGTACCCGTATTCTGATCGACTCATGGAAAATGTGGATCGGTGTACCGATTTACAAAAGCTTCTTGAAGATAGCCTCCTTGATGAGCCTGCTGTATCCATTACGGAAGGGGGCATGATCCGTGACGGCTTTAACAGCAAGCTAGATGAATACCGAGATGCGATGAAAAATGGGAAGTCGTGGATTGCCGCACTTGAACAAAAAGAGAGAGCGGCTACGGGCATAAAATCATTAAAAATTGGCTTTAACAAAGTGTTCGGGTACTACATTGAAGTTACTCGCTCAAACGTGCCATCGCTCCCTGAGGGAAGGTACGAGAGAAAACAAACACTCTCAAATGCGGAACGATTTATTACGCCTGAGCTAAAAGAGAAGGAATCACTTATCTTGGAAGCGGAAGAAAAAAGCGGGAAGCTGGAGCACGAGTTGTTTTTACAATTAAGAGAAGACGTAAAAGTGTACATCGGAAAACTCCAAAAGCTTGCTAAAGTGATTAGTACGTTTGATGTGCTACAAAGCTTTGCCGAAGTAAGTGAAGATAACCAATTCACAAAGCCTTATATAAATGAGGACCGAAGTGTCTCTATTAAAGATGGGCGACATCCAGTAGTTGAAAAGATGATTGACCAAGGAGACTATGTACCAAATGATATTCTTCTTGATCCAAGTAGTGAAATGCTTCTTATTACCGGACCTAATATGGCCGGTAAGAGCACGTACATGCGCCAGCTTGCTTTGTGTTCCGTTATGATGCAAGTGGGTTGTTATGTTCCCGCATCGGAAGCGAGTATACCGATCTTTGACCAGATTTTCACGAGAATTGGGGCCGCTGATGATCTTGCCCAAGGACAAAGTACGTTTATGGTTGAAATGATGGAAACAAAACATGCAGTATCAAAAGCTACCCATAATAGTTTAATCCTTCTCGATGAGATCGGTCGTGGAACTTCAACGTATGATGGAATGGCGCTAGCTCAAGCGATCATGGAATACATTCACGATGAAATAGGAGCCAAGACTTTGTTTTCTACTCACTACCACGAGCTAACTGCCCTTGAAAGTGACTTGGCAAAGTTAAAGAACGTTCACGTTTCCGCTGCTGAGGAAAACGGAGAAGTAGTATTTTTGCACAAAGTGATCGACGGGTCTGCGGATCGAAGTTACGGTATCTATGTTGCTCAACTAGCAGAATTGCCTAAACCATTAATCGAGAGAGCAAAAGTCATATTGGACAAGCTCGAAAACAACTCTAAAGAAGAAGTTAAGGTACCAGTAACTCAAGGAGTACTTGAGGAAAGTTATCAAGAGGTAGAAAGGGAAAGAGAGCCCGGGCAGCTTGCTTTGTTTGATGATACAGTATACGGTCAACAAAAACAGTCATCACCTGCTCTTTCTAAAAAAGAAAAAAGCGTGCTAAAAGAGCTACAATCAATGGACTTGCTTCACATTACACCATTTGAAGCCATTCAATCGATTCATAAGCTCCAACAAAAACTTAAAAAATAATTCCTATAGTAGCTTTCTTAGGTTAGAAAAAGAAAACAATTCTTTTAACGAAGCTTAAAGACCTTTGGACTATGATGGAATAAAGCACAATGCTATTCTCGAAATAGCTAAAGTAAAAACGGAGGGAATCGCCTTTGGGAATCATACGTAAATTAGACGATCAACTCTCAAATAAAATAGCTGCAGGGGAAGTTGTTGAAAGGCCGGCATCTGTAGTTAAGGAGCTAGTCGAAAATGCCATTGATGCCGATAGCACTCACATACGAGTGGATCTTGCGGAAGGAGGCCTCGCTTCCATACGTGTATTGGACAATGGCAAAGGAATTGAAGAAGATGACCTTGAAACGGCTTTCTTTCGACATGCAACAAGCAAAATAAAAAATGATCGTGATCTCTTCCATATATCCACTCTGGGATTTCGAGGAGAGGCACTTCCTAGTATTGCGTCTGTTAGTGAATTGACCCTAACAACAAGTACAGGGGATGAAGGGCGTTTTATCACGTACAAAGGGGGCAAAAAGCAAGAAAAAGGAACCTCGGCGGCAAGGAAAGGAACAGAAGTAAGGGTAGAGAACCTTTTCTTCAACACGCCTGCCAGACTGAAATATTTACGCACAATCCATACAGAACTTGGTCATGTAACAGACGTCATTAACCGACTTTCCCTTGCCCACCCAAAGATTCGTTTTGAACTCTTTCATAACGAAAAAGCTTTGTTAAGCACAAAGGGGAATGGTGATCGCTTACGTGTAATCGCGTCTATTTATGGACATGAAGTCGCCAAAGCAATGGTGCCTGTTTCTGCTACATCATTGGATTTTTCCATTGACGGGTTTGTTGCAAAACCGGAGATTACTCGTTCCAACCGGTCTTATATATCTCTTCTAATTAACGGGAGATTTGTAAAGAACTTTGCTATTTCAAGAGCGATTCATGAGGGCTATCACACGTTATTACCGATCGGTCGCCATCCGATTGTGGTTCTTAATATTACGATGGATCCGATATTAATTGATGTGAATGTTCATCCTTCTAAACTTGAAGTAAGACTAAGCAAAGAACAAGAATTAACAGAGCTTATTACAAGCATGATTAAAAATACGTTCAAAAAAACGACCTTGATTCCCGACGTAAAAAAGCAACCGGTTGTAAAACCGAAAAGTGAGCAAGTGCCCCTTCGCTTTTCAGGAACCTCAACGAAAAGGGAGTCTTCACATGTTGGGGAGCCTAAAGGAAATAGTGCACCGAACGACCGGGAAGACGAGCGTGATTCATATAAACGGACTATGAAAGTAAACGAGCCGTCTGCTGAAAAGGTCATGATAGACCCCAAGCCAGAGGGGGAAGTTGAACATGTATCCAATGAACAAACCGGTGAGTCAGCTCCCGAAGAGCGTATTGTAGAAAGAAAAGAAGACGAAACAAAAGAGATAGAAGATTCTGGGTTGATGCCCACGTTGTATCCCATTGGCCAGCTCCATGGTACGTATATTTTGGCCCAAAATGAGCAAGGGATGTATATTATCGACCAGCATGCAGCGCAAGAGAGAATTAAATACGAATATTTTCGTGAAAAAGTAGGTCTTGTGGACAAGCGATTACAAGATTTGCTCATTCCACTTACACTGGAATTCTCTCAAAAAGAAGAAACGTCTCTTTTGGAAAACGAAGAAGCGTTGACAGCTGTGGGAATCAAGATGGAGCCCTTTGGCCAGAGGACATATCTTGTTCGTTCCCACCCAGCTTGGCTCCCAAAAGGTGAAGAAGAAGCCTTGATTAGGGAAATGATTGACCTAGTCATTGAGGGTAAGAGAATTGACGTAGCTAAAATGATGGAAGAAGCTGCTATCCTTATGTCTTGTAAAGCGGCAATAAAAGCGAATCGTCACCTTAGACAAGATGAAATGTATCGATTGTTAGAGACGCTGAGAACGTGTGAAGAGCCTTATACCTGTCCACATGGTAGGCCGATTGTGTTGCACTTTTCAACATATGAAATGGAAAAGATGTTTAAAAGAATAATGTAGGTTTCACAAGAAAGAGTGAACATGATGATTGTAACAACAGCACCAAAAGCAACTGAAACGATGATGAATAAAGCAAAAAAAGCAGTACAACATTTTTCGGCAACCTATATTTCAAGAGAAGGTGCTTCTGTTCGACAAATGATGGACACCTACAATGAACCTCTTCTAATATGTGAAAGCAAACGCCTACTCTATTATGATGGTCATCAAAATAACCCATTTTTCTTTCATCCAAATTCGGCTATGTTTCGTGGGAAAGGGTTTATGAATACACGAAAAGATCCCTTAGTCAATGCTTTAAGGTTGGAAGAAGGAATGAAAGTAGCTGATATGACATTAGGTCTAGCGTCGGACGCTGTCTTAGCGAGTTTAGCCGTAGGTGAAACGGGGAAGGTTTTCGGTACAGAAGCGCATCCCATTGTAAGCTACATCGTAAGGGAGGGACTTGGTACTTACGAAACAAATCGAATTGAGTTAACGAGAGCGATGAGACGTATTGAGGTCATCGGTGATACGAATTTGAATTGGCTTATGGAGCTGAAGGATGAAAGTATCGATGTGATTTACTTCGATCCCATGTTTGAAGCGGAAGTTGCCGGGTCATCCGGCATGATCCCATTAAAACAATTACTAAATAAGAGCGAAAAAAGAGACGTCCTTTCTCGTTCGATTAAAGAAGCAAAACGAGTGGCCAAGCATCGAGTAGTTCTCAAGGACCACTTTCGATCCGAGCGTTTCAAAGAACTTGGATTTACTAAACAGATAAGACCTTCAGCAACTTATCATTTTGGGGTATGGGAAAAAGAGTGATTAGGCATAATGGATGGATAGACAGGTGAAAAATATGGATAAAAAAGATCTTATTGTCATCGTGGGGCCAACAGCTGTTGGAAAAACGGCAACAAGCATCTCCCTTGCAAAAAAAGTGAACGGTGAAATCATCAGTGGGGATTCAATGCAAGTGTATAAGGGAATGGACATTGGAACAGCGAAAGTCCTTCCGCACGAACAAGATGGCATTCCTCATCATTTGATTAACATTAAAAACCCGGAAGACTCTTTTTCAGTACAAGAGTTTCAAAGGCTAGCAACTTCTTGCATTCAAGAGATCCATAACCGTGGAAAGGTGCCCATTATTGTCGGGGGCACAGGTTTGTATGTAAGTGCGGTTATTTATGGTTATGAATTTTCCGAAGTAAAAGAAGATACGAGTTTTAGGAGTCGGATGGAAACATTTGTTGAAAAACATGGTGCTCATGAACTCCATGCAATGCTAAAAGAAAATGATCGTAAAAGTTATGAAGCTATTCACCCGAACAACGTAAGGCGCGTGATCAGGGCTTTGGAAGTATATGAACGTACAGGTATTCCTTTTAGTGAGCAAGGAACAGTAAAAAAAGAATCACCGTACAATGTCACATTAATTGGCCTTACGATGGAAAGGCAAAAACTCTATGATCGAATTGACCGACGTGTTGACGTGATGTTGGATCAAGGGTTAATAGACGAGGTTAAAGGGCTTTACAAACAAGGGATTAAGGATTGTCAATCCGTTCTAGCAATTGGATACAAAGAACTGTATGACTATCTTGAAGGACATGCTTCTTTGGAAGAAGCCATCGTACAACTGAAACAAAACTCTCGAAGGTATGCTAAACGACAGCTTACGTGGTTTCGTAACAAGATGGATATTACCTGGTTTGACGTAACGGATCATGTTGAACAAAAGGTTCAAGAAATTCATGAATTTGTAGAAGGAAAGCTGTACTAAATAGCGAATAAGATAATAATGTCAATTCAGGGAGGTCACGAGACTATGAAGCAACAATCTGTAAATATTCAGGATCAGTTTTTAAACCAGCTGCGAAAAGAGAACATTCCGGTGACGGTTTTTTTACTAAACGGATTTCAACTTAGAGGATTTGTAAAAAGTTTTGATAATTTCACCGTCATTCTGGACACAGATGGAAAACAACAGCTTGTTTATAAACATGCCATTTCCACTTTCTCTCCACAACGAAATGTGCAGTTGAATCAAGAAAGCTGAAGCAAGTCTCGTACCTTCTATGTAGGTTGCGATTCAAAAAAAGGTTGACTTTAAAGGGGCATTCACCTTTAAAGTCAACCTTTTTTATAAACGAAATGTATGGGCATCCAACAGTCCTTTTCGTTCATGGACTGTAAGGGGATTGATATCTTCTAAGTGCGGTGATTCATCAATAAAGCGAGTAAAGCTTTCAAAAGGTTGGGTTGTTGCAAAAACCAAATCATCCTTTAATTCTTCAGGTAGCTTACCTTGAACGAGTTTATGAAGGATATAAGTATTCCGGAGAATTCTTCCCGAGATTCCTTTCCCAATTCCTGTTCTTCTCACTTCTTGACGAATCATCTTTTGTACAGATACTCCCGTTAGCTGTTTCGGCTTGTCGTTATCATAATCCCAACGATATGTTCCCCTCTGAAAATCAAAGCTGACGAAGAAAGGGTCATTTGTTTGCCATCTGGGCCTGACAGAGATCGGAATGGTTTTGTAATAGTGATGAAGCAAACGCCGATCAAAAGCTTCGAGAGTTACTGTACGGGGTTTACGCTTACGACTAAATAATCGGATAATGCCAGTAGGGAAATGGACTTCTTTCATTGTAAGACCACACACTTCTTGGACCGTTAAACCGTAGAAGAGCATAAGGTGGATGATCCCTTGGTTTCGGTGTGAGTAATAATGTCTATACTTTTGCTGGTGGTCCGTTAATCCTACGTTACTTGGAAGAAGAACTAAAAGCTTTTTGATGTGTTTTGTTTGTAAAAAGTCTTCAGTGGACTTTTTATGCTCAACCGTTTCTTTTTTTAAATAAGCATCAAGTGGTGTTGATTTCTTTGGACTTGGATGAACGAAAAGATAGTGTTGTTTTAATACACTCATAATTCTTTTAATCGTTAGAACGGAGTATCGTTTTGTATCATATAAGTGCAGATAATAAGCATGGATCGCATCAGAACCGAAGACCTCTTGATCTTTGATTCCTTTATCCTTACACCATTCGTAGAACTGGATAAGATCATAACGATAACGCTTTACAGTACTTTCTTGCTTTTCTGAACATTGAATCGTTAAAAAGGGCTCAATGACGTGAATAGAGGTCATGGATTTTCCTCCTTTGGATGATGTTCCCATTATTATAACAAATACACGTGTATTAAGCAGTTTACACTCTCAACTTTTTAGTGTTGATTGAAAAAATAACGGTCGTCCAATAGCTACCTTATAGTGCAAGATTCTTTTCATAAGGATACATTGACTTTTGGAGAAATATAGGCAACTGTCACGATTTCCAAGTACTTGCGTATAGTAGTGGTAAGAGAATGATTCAACCATTTACGTAAGGGTGGTGCCCCCTTTGAATCAAGCAGACAGCATGAGAAAAAAAGGGCAAATCAACATCGTGCTCAAAAAACAACAGCAGGATGCAAATCCTGTTCAGTCGAAAACCTTTGAAAAAGTGGAACACACCCCTTATCAACATGTGGAGAGAGCCCTTGGGGAACTTGTCGGGCTGCACAATATGAAGTCTTTTTTGAAAGAAGTGTATGCATGGCTCTACTTAAACAAACGACGTGAAGAGTGCGGTCTTTTGCCGAACCAGCAAACGCTTCATATGGTGTTCAAAGGAAATCCCGGAACAGGAAAAACGACGGTGGCTAGACTTGTCGCAACATTGTTTAGAGAAATGGGTGTACTTGAGAAAGGTCATTTAATTGAGGCGGAAAGAGCAGACCTTGTAGGGGAATATATCGGTCATACTGCTCAAAAAACCCGTGAGTTGATTAAAAAGGCCATGGGTGGGATACTGTTTGTGGACGAAGCATACTCCCTCGCCCGTGGAGGAGAAAAGGACTTCGGAAAAGAAGCGATTGATACCCTTGTAAAAGCAATGGAAGATTCTCAGCATGACTTTGTATTAATTCTTGCCGGTTACCCAAAGGAAATGGATCGTTTCTTATCATTAAATCCCGGATTACCATCACGCTTTCCGTTAAAAGTCACCTTTCCGAACTACGACGCAGATGAACTGATGACCATTGGAGAAAAAATGCTTTCCAAAAGACAATATCGCCTCCATCCCTTGGCAAAAGAAGAACTAAATCATATACTTATTCATGCTAAAAGTAGGGACGAAGAACACTTCAGCAATGGAAGGTTTATTAGAAATTTAATTGAGAGGGCCATTCGTTCTCAGGCAGTCAGGATTTTGGAAGAAGAGGACTATGGGAAGGAAGCGCTCATGACGTTAACGGCTAAGGATATGAAACTGGCTTATAAAAAGACCATTGAAGACGAATAGAAATGAGGGGATTATGTGAGTGAAAGAGCAAGAATAGAATCTGAAGAAGTCATTGTCGTTGGTGTAAAAACCAACGACATGACTGAAGAAGATTTTGAATATCGATTGGATGAGTTAAAAGCACTTACGAAAACGGCTGGTGGACAAGTCCTAATGACTCTAGCACAAAATAGAGAAAGGCCAGACCGAGCGACATATATCGGAAAAGGAAAAGTTGAAGAGCTAAAAGCCATTATAGAAGAGACAGAATCAGAGCTTGTGATGATTAACGATGAGCTAAGCTCTTCACAAGTGAGAAACTTAACAAAAGAACTTGATGTCAAAATCATCGATCGCACACAGCTTATTTTGGATATCTTTGCAAAGCGGGCGCAGTCAAAAGAAGGGAAATTACAAGTGGAATTAGCTCAACTGAGTTATCTCCTTCCTCGTCTTCGCGGTCAAGGACATGTGTTATCAAGACTCGGTGGTGGGATTGGGACAAGAGGCCCAGGTGAAACACAATTAGAGATTGACCAAAGGCATATTCGTGACCGGATGACGGATATACGAAGACAGTTAGAGCAAGTCGTTGCCCACCGTGCTCGATACCGTGAAAGAAGAAAACACAATCAGACCTTTCAAATTGCTTTGGTAGGCTATACGAATGCAGGAAAATCAACGTTGTTAAGAGCCTTAAGTAAAGCAGAAACCTTAGTAGAAGATCAGTTATTTGCAACGCTCGATCCAACAACAAAGCAAATCAAACTACCTAGTGGAATCAATGTTTTATTAACTGATACAGTAGGATTTATTCAGCAACTTCCTACCACGCTTGTAGCAGCCTTTCGATCTACATTAGAAGAAGTAAAGGAAGCTGATTTGATTTTGCACGTTGTAGATGCCGCGCATCCTGACTTTGTAAACCATGAAAAAACCGTTAACGACTTATTGTCGGAACTCGATGCTGAGCGCATTCCAGTTTTAAAAGTGTACAATAAACGAGACCGGCTTACAGGTGATTTTTTCCCTGCAGGTGACTCTCCATCTGCTCTTATTTCTGCTCATAATGAACAAGATTTAAGCAATCTTAGAGTTAAGATTGAAGCAACGATGGAGAAAGAGTTTGCTCCGTACTATGTCCATATAGAGGCATGGGAAGGGAAATGGTTACACCGATTAAAGGAAGAAACCATTCTTGTGGAGCGAACATTTGATGAAGAACGTGAACATTACACAGTCCGTGGTTACGCATCACCAACTTCCGCGATTTATCATGAATTAAAGAAAAAAAGTACGAGCAGTTAGGAGAAAGAAATGACTACATACAACCAAGATAATCAAACGATCATTAATAAAGTTTCAGCCCATGCATTGAAAGATTTGTCTAAGCCCTTTGTAAAAAGAGATGAAATTAGTGAAGAGAACCAACGAAAAGTGATGAGGAGCTTTAAGAAACATCAAATATCAGACTTTCATTTCAATGGTTCCACTGGATATGGTTACGATGATACAGGGCGTGATACATTAGAGCGTGTCTATGCAGATGTGTTCGGTGCGGAGGCTGGCCTGGTTCGACCGCAGATAATATCCGGAACTCATGCGATTAGTACAGCTTTATTCGGGGTGTTAAGACCTGGAGATGAATTACTGTACATTACAGGAGACCCTTATGACACTTTGGAAGAAGTGATCGGCTTACGAGGGGAGTCGAGTGGATCTTTAAAGGATTTTGGAATTGGCTATCAGTCTGTTCCCTTAAAGGATGGAA
Organism: Alteribacter aurantiacus DSM 18675; assembly: GCF_000429705.1. GTDB lineage: Bacteria > Bacillota > Bacilli > Bacillales > Salisediminibacteriaceae > Alteribacter > Alteribacter aurantiacus. The sequence goes on along the minus strand of NZ_KE386941.1, from coordinate 1,153,210 downwards.
AAGCCGACTTTGAGAATATTGCAGCTACAATCACTTCCAAAACGAAAGTGATCGGTATTCAACGTTCATGTGGCTATGCTGATCGTCCTTCGTTTTTTGTAAATGAAATTAAAGAGATGATTGATCACGTAAAAACAATAAAGCCTGATGTAATTGTATTCGTAGATAATTGCTACGGAGAATTCGTTGAAACACAAGAGCCGTGCGAAGTGGGTGCTGATTTAATGGCGGGCTCTCTTATCAAAAATCCAGGTGGAGGAATTGTTAAAACAGGTGGATATATAGTCGGACGAGAAGAATTAATTGATAAATGTGCTAATCGCCTAGCAGCACCGGGCATTGGGAGCGAAGGAGGCGCATCATTATACAGCCTTCTGGAAATGTACCAGGGCTTTTTCCTCGCGCCTCATGTTGTAGGTCAAGCTGTTAAAGGAGCCATGTTTACCTCGCGCTTATTGGAGGAAGTAGGGTTGAAAACAACGCCTCAGTGGCAGGAGGAGCGCACGGATTTGATACAGAGCGTAACGTTTCCTTCAAAAGAAATGATGATAGCTTTTTGCCAAGCGATCCAAGGCGCTTCCCCAGTAGATGCGCATGTCACACCACAGCCAAGCTATATGCCTGGTTATGCTGACGATGTAATCATGGCGGCAGGTACGTTTATACAAGGTGCTAGTATTGAGCTTACCGCTGACGGTCCACTTAGAGCACCCTACCGAGCATATGTTCAAGGAGGGCTCACATTCGAGCATGTTAAGATCGGCGTCACAGATGCCTTGTTATCATTAATAGACAAAGATTTATTAAAAATAGAAGAAAATAAGATTAACTCATAAATGAAAAGGGTAGGGATATAAATGTCCCTATTCTTTTTGTTTTGTGTGAATACAGTTATACATACTGGCCCGGTCAATAGTCCGGGTTACCTATTTGAATTTGTTTGTCAGATAATATGACAACATCTCACACATCGCGATAAAATTTGTATAGGATAAAACTATCAAAGGAGAGCGAGATGTTCCGAACGGTGTCTAATTTAAGGAATATTTGGCCGCTAAGAACATGAGTAGCATAGAAAAACAAAATCTTGCTCATCCTTAAAAGGGACAATTGCACCATTACTTAGTATAACCCCCGTTTGAGACGGGAAATTTCAAGGAGGAGATTGATTAACATGGGAAGCTTTTCTAGAGAAGACATTATGAAAATGGCTGATGAAGAGAATGTACGATTTATCCGACTACAATTTACTGACTTACTAGGTATCATCAAAAACGTTGAAATTCCGGTTGACCAGCTTACAAAAGCATTGGATAACCAAATGATGTTCGACGGATCTTCAATTGAAGGCTTCGTACGAATTGAAGAGTCTGATATGTACTTGTTTCCAGACTTGGATACGTGGGTAATCTTCCCATGGACTCCGGAAAAAGGTAAAGTTGCTCGCTTGATTTGTGATATTTACAATCCGGATGGCACACCATTCGAAGGAGATCCTCGTGGCGTTCTTAAAAAAGTATTAAAAGAAGCTGAAGACCTAGGATTCTCTGACTTTAACATCGGACCAGAACCTGAATTCTTCCTATTCAAGAACGATGAAAAAGGAGAACCTACGTTAGAGCTTAACGATAAAGGTGGATATTTTGATTTAGCCCCAACAGACTTGGGTGAAAACTGCCGTCGTGATATCGTCCTTGAACTAATGGACATGGGCTTTGAAATCGAAGCTTCTCACCACGAAGTAGCACCAGGACAACATGAAATCGACTTTAAATATGCCGATGCGATCACAACTTGTGATAACATCCAAACATTTAAGCTTGTTGTAAAAACAATCGCTCGTAAACATGGCTTGCACGCAACGTTCATGCCAAAACCATTGTTTGGTGTTAACGGTAACGGAATGCACGCTAACATGAGCTTGTTTAAAGGAAAAGAAAATGCGTTCTTTGATGAGAGTGCTGAAGGTCAGCTAAGTGAAACAGCTATGCAATTCTTGGGTGGAATCCTTAAGCACGCTACGGCGTTCACGGCATTAACAAACCCTACGGTAAACTCTTATAAGCGTCTTGTACCTGGATACGAAGCGCCATGTTACGTAGCATGGTCCATGCGTAACCGTTCACCGCTTGTACGTATTCCATCTTCACGTGGTCTAAGTACTCGTATTGAAGTACGTAGCCCGGACCCGGCTGCTAACCCTTATCTAGCGATTGCAGCAATGCTTGCTGCAGGTCTTGACGGTATCCGTCATAAGATGACGCCACCAGCAGCAACTGACAGCAACATTTATGCTATGGATAAGCCAGAGCGTGAAAAAGAAGGGATCGACTCCCTACCAGCAACACTTAAAGAAGCTCTCAATACACTTGAGTCTAGCGAAGTAATGCAAGCAGCTCTTGGTGGTCATGCCCTTGAGCACTTCATTGAAGCGAAGGAAATCGAGTGGGATATGTTCCGTACTCAAGTGCACCCATGGGAGCGCGAACAGTACATGAGCTTGTACTAAAATTAAACAACTTTTAGTTAAACCGCATGAGACTTTGATCTCATGCGGTTTAACTGTTTAAATTTCTAAACACGATTATTCATTTTTTTTTCACAGATCAAGTGACTACAATTTCATATAGGAGTAGCATTTGGTTTAAAGAATGTTTCTTGCACAGTCAAACAATGGCTAGAAGCTTCGAATGATGAAGTGTAGAAAAAAATTGCTTAGAAGGAGACATTCAATGAATAAGACGTATTTTAAAGTGAAATCAGCACAAAATGCAGAAAAAGAACTCGTGTTAAGAGGTGAGAGCGGGTCTAATATGATTCCTGAATATCGCCAAGGCTATGGTACACCAATTGACGACCGTGATGAGGCTTTTCGTTTAGCAAAAGAGCAGGTGGGTTATGTTATTGAAGTGAATGAAACCATCATTGGCGGTTGGGGTTTTGTGGACGATGCTGGTGATGTTAGTTATAAAAAGAATTAAGATTACATAATAAGTGGTTTTGTTAAATGAGATTGGGGCTATACTAATGTAGGCTCAATTAGAAAGGGGTAATGCCATTCATGATGTATTTAGTAGCTATTCTCCTTCCGCCTGTAGCGGTTTTGCTTGTGGGAAGGCCATTTCAAGCTCTCTTAAATCTTATTTTAACGCTTTTCTTTTGGTTGCCAGGAGCTATTCACGCTTGCTTTATTGTAGCAGATCAAAAGCAAGACAAAAGAATGCGGCGTTACTCAAAAGAATAAAGGATCATACAAAAGCCCTGAAGCATACATTGCTTCAGGGCTTGACGTTTTATTAAATAATCACGGAACAAAGCAGACCCAATGGATCTGCTTTGTTTTTTTATTAATGAACAGTGCGGAACACGCCGACTACTTTACCGAGAATGGACACATGTTTTAATAAAATGGGTTCAAGGGACGAATTTTCCGGCTGCAGACGGATATGATCTTTCTCTTTAAAGAAGCGCTTTACAGTTGCTTCATCTTCTTCTGTCATAGCTACAACGATGTCGCCGTTATTAGCGCTTTGTTGTTGACGAACGACAACCATATCTCCATCAAAAATCCCCGCCTCGATCATGGAGTCACCTTGTATCTCCAAAATAAATGATTTTTCGTCTTGTACCATTCTGGAAGGTAAAGGTACATATTCTTCAATGTTTTCAATCGCCGTAATAGGTTGTCCAGCTGTTACTTTACCTATGAATGGGACATATACCGAGGGACTCTCAGAAATTCGCAAACTCTCATTCGAATCTTCAAGTTCAATTACTTCAATGGCACGAGGCTTAGTTGGATCACGGCGAATAAGTCCCTTTTTTTCCAAGCGTGATAGATGGCCGTGCACCGTTGAACTAGAAGCTAGCCCGACAGCTTCTCCAATTTCACGAACGGAAGGTGGATAGCCTTTTTGTTTTACTTCCTCTTTAATGTATTCCAATATGTCCTGTTGACGCCGAGATAACTTTGTCATGATAACACCTCTTTTAGAATGTATGTATAAATACCTTAGCTTACGATTGTAGCCACTGAAAAAGTACAGCCCAACTTTTTCACTGCCTTTATTTGAATGGCAATGGCTCCACTTGGTTGCGCGCCTGATACGAGAAACCCACTCGTATTAGGCTTTCAAAACAGGCAACCATTACGCTCATTGCTTCGAAGGCACTGAAAAAGTTAAATATCGAACTTTTTCAGTGCCTTCACGATTGGTTAGGAACATTATACCATGAGGGGAACAGAGGTGCAAACATTCGTTCTCTTTTTCTGTTGACTCGAACGGGTGTTCTGGTTATACTGTATACGAACATACATTCTACTAAAGGGGTGTTTACGATGCATACATACGTTAAACGAAGAGGGTCAATGATGATAACTGCACTTATTCTCGCTGTTTTTGTTTTAGTAACTACGATTCCTGTTGATGGCAAACAAATCGAAGCATATGAGTATGATACAATTGTTGTTTCTAAGGGAGATACACTATGGACGATTGCTTCAGAGCTACAAGAGGAATTAAATGCGAACAAAGAATCGATCGTAAGCTGGATCGCAGAATATAATGAGATTGAAGGAGCTGTTATCATTGCCGGTCAAACATTGACGGTTCCTGTAAAAGGAGAGAACGACTAGTTGAAAAAGGGGATTATCTATGTCAGAGTCAGCACGAAAAAAGAAAGTCAAGAATCTTCTTTAGAAAGACAAAAAAGAGAATTGCATAGACTTGCTGAACGAAACGACTTCTCCATTATTCGGACCATAGAAGAACAAGCAAGTGGATTTGATATTGACAGACCCGGCATTTTTGAGTTGCTTGATCTTTTGAAAGACAAGCAAGCTGAAGCTTTACTTGTGCAAGATGACACCAGACTTGGTAGAGGTAACGCAAAAATGGCATTGCTGCATCAACTTCACAAGTTGGGCTGTACCGTTTATACGGTGGAAGATCAAGGAGCTCTAAAACTTTCTGAAACGGATACGATGGTTTTGGATATTGTATCGATTGTCGAAGAATACCAAAGAAAACTACATAATCTAAAGATAAAAAGAGGGATGAAATCCGCTGTTGAAAAAGGGTATAGACCACAGCGAAACCTCGGCTCTACAGGTGCAGGTGGAAGGAAAAGAAAAGACGTCCCCATCGATGAAATCGTAAGGTTGAGAAATAGTGGACTGACCTTTCACGACCTTGCTGCAACGTTACGAGGGTTTGGCTATGACATATCAAAAGCAACAGCCAATCGTAGATACCAAGAGTTCATAAAGAAACAAACGGAGAACGTTAGTGAAAAAGATAAAACTTGAAAGGCATCATTTTCTCATGTAGCATAAGGATACATCGAAATATGGTGGAGGATTGATCTTATGTTAAGTAAAGATAAAATAGCGAGAATTAACACTCTAGCCAAAAAGGCCAAGAGTGAAGGGCTTACTTCTAAAGAATCAAAAGAGCAACAGGACTTAAGGCAAGAATACCTGCAAAGTATGCGTCAATCATTCAAAAACCAGCTTCATTCCGTTAAAGTGGTGGATGATAAGGGAAATGATGTGACTCCCAAAAAGTTAAAAGAAAGTAAGAAGAATAACGATATACTTCATTAAAAAAGCACCTTATCTGGGAGCTTCAGGCTGTTGAGAAAGTCTTTTCTCAACAGCCTTTTCTTTTTATACTAAGTAAACAAACTATTCAAATATTCATAGTGAACTAAATACTACACAGCGTAAGTCCACATAAATGCAGAGATCTTCCATCCGGCTCCAGCTTTTATGATCATAAGGCCTCTCATGCGATTAGTTAGTGGTTTCAACAAATAATTTTCTTTCATTTTCTGTACTCTAAAGTACAAGCGTATCTTTGGTTTTCGCCTTTTGTGGCTATTAGCCAATCTTTCTAAATGAATTTAAATCGACCCATGTAGATTCATTTTGAAACCTTCTTGTCATTTATTCGTAAAAGAAGTGTAAGAATTTTAGACAAGAAGGGGAAAGATTTGCTAAAATCAGGTAGAAGTGGTAGGTAATTAATTTCTATGGAGAGGAGGGTGAAGCCGAAGTGAAGACTTTCGGTAAGTTGAAATGATCATGGGTATTGAATTGACAACCATTTATTTAACGGGCTTAATTATTGCTGGTTCACTAACCCTTATTAATGCTCTTCTCGGGGATATACTGGATTTTTTATTTGAATCTGTACCAGGGGCCTTCATTAACCCGACAGTGGTTTTGAGTTTTATTGCTGTATTATGTGGATCGGGATTTATCTTCGAGAATAGTACGACGTTTGATAGTCTTACAGGTTTTCTTATATCAGTAGTAATCGCACTTTGTTTAGTGGTCTTGCTACATATGCTTGTTCTTGCCCCCTTGTCAAAAGCCGAGTCAAGCATCGGCTTTCATATGACGGACCTTATCGGGGACTACGCTACGGTAACGACGTCCATAGGAGAAGGTGAGGATTACGGAGAAATCATTGTAAAGACCACCTTTTCAATTAGAGGGTTTCCGGCCAAGTCTATGAATGGATTACCTATCCGAAGTGGTGAAGAAGTGCAAATTGTAGATGTTGACAAGGAAAACCAGGTGTTACTTGTGAGTGTGGAGGAGAAAAAGATGATAACGGAGGAAAAAAACCATGAATGATGTGAGTTTAATTGTTGGTGGCGTAGTTGTTGCCATTGTACTTGTCTTAATCTTATTATTTGTAACCAAGTATACGACAGTAGGAAAAAACGAAGCCTTGATTGTTACTGGTAGTGTATTGGGCGGCGGGAAGAGCGTTGTATCAGATGATGAAGGAAAAAAGGTGAAAATCATTCACGGTGGCGGGGCTTTCATTATCCCTGTTTTACAACAAGCCCGACGAATCAGTCTTGAAAACCATAAGCTTGAAGTTGGGGCTAACAACGTTTATTCAAAACAAGGGGTTCCAGTTTCGGTAAATGGTAACGCCATAATTAAAATCGGGTCGAGTGTCCAAGAAATCTCAACTGCGGCTGAGCAATATATTGGTAAATATGAAGATTTGAAAACAGAAGCACGACAAGTTCTAGAGGGACATTTGCGTGCCATTCTAAGTTCGATGACAGTGGAAGAAATTAACTCTGATCGGGAAGTGTTCGCAAAAGAAGTTCAAAAAGTGGCTGCGACAGACCTTAGTAAGATGGGTCTTCGTATTCTGTCTTTTACTACTAATGAAGTTAGTGATAAAAACGGGTACTTGGATGCCCTTGGTCAGCCGCAAATTGCTGCAGTAAAGCGTGACGCAGCGATTGCTCGAGCAGAGCGTGAAAAAGAAGCGCGAATTGAAAACGCTCGTGCGGAGCAAGAAGCAAAAGCAGCTGAGTATACAAGAGATGCTGAAATTGCTAACTCCCAAAAAGAAAAAGAGTTAAAAGTAGCCGAGTATCGTCGTCAGCAAGAAGAGGCAAAAGCACAAGCTGACCAAGCATACTCCCTTCAAGAAGCAAGAGCTCAACAAAAAGTAACGGAAGAGCGTATGAAAGTTAATATTATTGAAAGACAAAAACAAATTGAATTAGAAGAAAAAGAGATTCTTCGTCGTGAAAAGCAGTATGATGCAGAAGTGAAGAAAAAAGCCGATGCAGAACGTTATGCAGTAGAACAAGAAGCAGAAGCACAAAAAGCCCGTGAGCTTCGTGCTGCTGAAGCGGAGCGTGAACGAGGGAAAGCAGAAGCCGACGTTATACTGTCAAAAGGGCTTGCAGAAGCGGAAGCGAAAGAAAAAATCGCCGAAGCGTACAGTAAGTATGGCCAAGCTGCAATGCTCAACATGATTACCGAAATGCTTCCGGAGTACGCCAAACAAGCGGCACAACCACTGGGTAACATTGATAAAATTACGGTTGTAGACACTGGTGGCAGTGGTGAAAACGGTGGTGCTAACAAAGTAACAGGTTATGCGACAAACTTGATGGCAGGACTTCAGGAGTCTTTAAAAGCATCATCAGGCCTTGATATCAAGGAGCTTTTAGAAAGCTATGCAGGTAAAGGTAATGTGAAAAACAGTCTTGATCAGTTAACAGAAGAAGTTGCTTCTTCAAAGAAAGAAAAAGAAAGTACAGCAAGTGAACCTAAACAATAAATCCATTTAGCGTTTGATCATTTTAAAATAGAGGCTGAGACATATAAAGAGTGTTTAGATGAAAATACGAACAATTCAGTAGCGGTTTATTTGCACACCGCATCCCATTGTTCGGATATCCATTTATAAACACACTTCTGTCCAGCCTCTTATTTTATGTATAAAAATCAGTCCTCTTTAAGACACTAACAGAGGATTTAAATGCGTTTTTCTCCCTACTTAACGGTTGTTTATTCGAGTTAGAAGGTATATCATGAGAAATGAAGTCGACAAGAATTGATAAAGAGAGGATGATCGTGCATGTCTACGAACGTGGAAAGCCTATCCATTAGTACGATTCGTACACTCGCAATCGACAGTATCGAAAAGGCCAATTCCGGACACCCGGGAATGCCGATGGGTGCTGCTCCGATGGCGTATACGCTATTTTCAAATTACTTAAATCACAACCCTAAAAACCCTGAATGGTTTAACAGAGACCGTTTTGTATTATCTGCAGGTCACGGCTCTATGCTTTTATACAGCCTTCTTCACCTTCATGGATATGACGTATCCATGGAAGACTTGAAAGAATTCCGTCAGTGGGGATCAAAAACACCTGGTCACCCTGAATTCGGGCACACTCCTGGAGTTGATGCAACGACTGGACCATTAGGCCAAGGTCTTGCTATGGCTGTTGGGATGGCTATGGCAGAAAGACACCTAGCTGCTACTTATAACCGTGATAACTACAATGTAGTTGATCATTATACATATGCGATCTGCGGCGACGGTGATTTGATGGAAGGTGTATCTGCAGAGTCAGCTTCTCTAGCAGGTCATTTAAAACTCGGACGTATGATCGTTCTTTATGACTCGAACGACATTTCTCTTGATGGAGATTTGGACAAGTCATTCTCTGAGAGTGTTGAAGATCGTTATAAAGCCTATGGCTGGCAAGTGATTCGTGTAGAGGATGGAAATGACCTCGATGAAGTTAACCGAGCGATTGAGTCTGCTAAAGAAGACGAGCGTCCAACAATGATTGAAGTGAAAACGACAATCGGATACGGTTCACCAAATAAAAGTGGGAAGTCAGCGTCTCATGGAGCTCCTCTTGGTGCTGACGAAGCGAAACTTACTAAAGATTACTACAAGTGGACATTCGAGAGTGACTTCCACGTACCCGACGAAGTCCGTGATCATTATGCTAAGCTTCAAGAAGCTGGTGCAGAAAAAGAGAAACAATGGATTGATCTTTTTGAAGGGTACAAAGAAGCATACCCTGAGTTAGGGAAAAGTCTTGAGCTTGCGATCAATAATGAACTTCCAGAAGGATGGGACAAAGATGTACCTGTATACGAAACAGGTAAAAGCCTTGCAACCCGTGCTTCCGGGGGCGAAGTACTGAATGCAATTGGAAAGAACCTTCCTTCATTATTCGGGGGTTCCGCAGACTTGGCTTCATCTAACAAAACAATGCTTAAAGATGTGGAAGACTTCACAAAAGAAAATTACAGTGGAAGAAACATTTGGTTTGGCGTGCGTGAATTTGCAATGGCAGCTGCAGTAAATGGAATGGCGCTTCACGGCGGAGTTAAACCGTATTCTGCAACGTTCTTTGTTTTCTCTGACTACTTGCGTCCTGCCGTTCGTTTAAGTGCACTTATGCAAGTACCAGTTACGTATGTGTTTACTCACGATAGTATCGCAGTCGGTGAAGACGGACCAACGCACGAGCCTGTAGAACAGCTTCCGGCCATGAGAGCAATCCCTGGACTTTCTGTCATCCGCCCTGCTGACGGAAATGAAACAGCAGCTGCATACAAACTTGCAATGGAAAGTAAAAATGAGCCAACGGCACTTGTTCTTACACGTCAAGGATTGCCGACACTTGAAGGTACGGACCAGAATGCATACGATGGTGTGAAAAAAGGTGCTTACGTTGTAGCAGAAGCAAACGGCGACGTAGATGGTCTTTTACTCGCAACGGGGTCTGAAGTATCTCTCGCTGTTCAAGCGCAACAAGCACTTGAAAAAGAAGGTCTATTTGTTTCCGTTGTAAGTATGCCTAGCTGGGATCGCTTTGAAAAGCAATCTGCTGACTACAAAGAGTCGGTTATTCCTACAAGTGTTAAGCCACGTTTAGGTATTGAAATGGCTCAACCACTAGGATGGGAACGATATACTGGTGACGGTGGATCAGTCCTTGGAATTAATCAATTTGGAGCTTCAGCACCTGGTGAGCGTATCATGGAAGAGTATGGCTTTACTGTTGATAATGTTGTTTCTCGTTTCAAACAACTTCTTGAAAAATAATACTCGGACCTGCGGCATCTTGTGCCGCAGGTTTTTTTCGACAAAAGAAGTGCTTGTTTTCTCCAAGAACTGACAAAGGTTGTATTTTCTTTCGTGTAGTATAGGAAAAAGACCTTTTTTAAGGTGAGGGGTGAGTGCGCGGTGAGAACGTATGAAGTTTTTTTAATCAATGAAGAGGTAGCCTATATTTATTATGGCTTTGAGAGTAAATTATTTCATCTGTTCAAAGAGCACCAGCAGGCAACCAAGCCATTAAAGGAAATCACGGGTCGTCAAGTGCACTATATTCTCAAGCCCTTTGACCACAAAGATCTAAATGAATGGCTCCACGATAAATTGAAAGATAATAAATCGTATTCTTCAAGCCTCTTTTATCATGCGTTACAATTTAACGATAAGAAGAGTCAAGCCACCATTGAAGTAAAAGCAGACAGGCTCGTTATTCAATCAAGTGGAACGTTTGAAGCAGAGATGTTACTTTTTGATACGCTAAAAAAATACGACGATTTCTTTCTTGCAGTCGACTATGATCGGGAAAAATACGGTTGGTTAAGACCTTTAAAAAGCCTCCGGATTGTAGAGCAAGGGTAAAAGGAATTCTAGTAATGTAAAGGATTTCTTTTACATTCTCTTTCATTGTCTACCTTCTTGCGTTATAATAAATGAGGTTCCATACGAAACGTGTTTGGAAGACAACATAGAGAGAAGGAGGATCACCGTGTTATGTGGTTAAATATTCTAATCGGTGTATTAAGCTTAGTGGGCGGAATTGCAATTGGCTTCTTTATTGCCAGACAATACATGATGAGCTATATGAAAAAGAATCCGCCAATCAATGAAAAAATGCTTCGTGTCATGATGATGCAAATGGGGATGAACCCGTCGCAAAAGAAAATTAATCAGATGATGAAAGCGATGCAAAACCAAAAGTAACCAACCATTTTATATAAAATGAACGAAACCACTGTCTTTTTATTTAAGGCGTGGTTTTTTTGTTTTGTTAGGGAATCTCGAAAAGGATGCAAATTTATGTCATAAAACAGTTTTCTCAATGCGTACAACATAAGAACCATTTTATAAACAATTAAAGGAAGCCTATCGGAGGATTTCCACTTGTCTTTATTCCTACTTTTCTGAATATTGTTGAAATATAAGTGTTAGTTACTCTAATATAATACGTGTATCGAAATAGATAGTGAAAAGGGGTATTGGATGAAAGGATATTTGCAGAAAAGTCTATTTGGGTTAATGATTGTTATGGTTGTGTTTGGTACTGCGCAGTTTACAACTGCCGATGTTGAAGGGGATCTTACGGCTACAGAAGAATTGGCAAAAGACCTCCATGAGATCTTGGAGGATGATCGTCTAGCCAATGCAGTTTCAGGCGTTCATGTCAGGTCAGCAGAAACGGGTGATGAGTTAGTATCTTATAATGGCGGGACGAAGCTTGTTCCTGCTTCTGGTCAAAAATTATTGATTGGCGCTGCCGCACTTGAGCACCTGGGGGCTGATCATACCTTTGAAACAGGAGTTTATACGAATGGCGTCCAACGGGGAGCTACATTACAAGGGGATTTATTTCTTAAAGGAGAAGGTGATCCTACTTTATTAAAATCGGATATTGAAGAGTTGGCAAAAACAATAGCTGAAACAGGTATCAAGAATGTACAAGGCGATTTGGTTGCAGATGATTCGTATTTTGATGATATGAGGCTTAGCCTCGATTTATCATGGTTTAACCAAAGAAGGCACACAGGAGCTCAGGTATCTGCATTAAGCTTTGCCCCAGATGCTTCCTTGATTTCACCACTGGCACTTGATCGCTTTAACACGGCATCTGTCTATATTGAGATTCACCCAGGTGAACAAGGAGGGGACACACCAGAAGTTAAGGTGACTCCAGAAACAAATCAGATCACCATAAGAAACGATGTTGAAACAGTTAACACTGGAGGACCTAGAAATTTTGATTGGGGAAGAGATCATGGAACAAATGAAATCTTTTTTGAAGGAACGATCCCAGTAGGTGGGGCAAGTATTAATCAATATGTAGCTGTATGGGAGCCTACCGATATCGTTCTTGATTTGTTTTACCAATCGTTAGCCAATCACGGTGTTCGTGTAAATGGGGAGCTTCACCGAGGAGAAACACCTATTGAAGCAACAAAGCTCGCAAGTCATTACTCAATGGAACTAGAGGAGCTTATGTATCCATTTATGAAACTTAGTCAAAACAATCATGCTGAACACCTTACCAAAACTCTCGGAAAAGAAGTGTTAGGAGAAGGTTCTTGGGATGCGGGATTAACAGTTGTAGAAGATTACCTTGCGTCGATTGGGGTTGATGTTTCCGTAGTCCAGCTCCGTGATGGTTCGGGGATGAGCCATTTAAATAAGATTCCCGCCAGAGAAATGACCCAGCTCTTATACGGGGTTCAAGGTGAAGAATGGTTTGACCTTTTCTATGACTCCATCCCGATTGCTGGTATGGATGATCATATGCAAGGAGGAACGTTACGTTTAAGGATGAGGGATACAGCGGCCGAGGGTAACGCACATGGTAAAACCGGAACGATTACTTCCAAATCGACCTTATCAGGGTACGTGACAACGCAAGATGGGGAAGAGTTGGCTTTTTCGATCCTACTTAACAATTTCACCGGAGGAAGCCCTACCTCCGTTCAAGATGACATCGTTGTAAGGTTAGCGGAATTCTCTAGAGACTAACTTGGCAGTAAAGGAGAAACACTTCATAATGAGGTGTTTCATTTTTGTGACTATTAAAATAAAACATTTCGTTCTTTTCCACTTATTTCATTTTTGGTATGATATGTATCGTAAGAAAAATCTGAATCGTTTAAGTCGGGGTGTATCAATTGAAAGTATTTTTGGATTTGATGTGGTACTTTAAAAAAGAAAAGTGGTACTACCTCGGGGGTATTGCTATTTTAGCTGTTGTTTCCGTGTTAAGCTTGATCCCGCCTTATGTAGTAGGAGTCATTGTAGACCATATTCATAACAACACATTAAATGAGCAAGTGTTAAGGAACTGGATGCTTCTTCTTTGCGGGTTGGCAGTCATTATCTACATATTACGTTACTTATGGAGAATCTTTATTTTTGGGTCGGCTATTAAATTAGCGAGGTTGCTCCGAAATCAGTTGTACGAGCATTTCACACGAATGGCTTCGTCCTTTTACCACCGAAAAAGGACAGGAGACTTGATGGCTCATTCCACCAATGACATCCGGGCGATAGAACAAACGGCGGGAGCAGGTGTGTTAACTCTTGTGGACTCCTTGACGATGGGTGGATTTGTCATTGTCACGATGGCTGTGACCATTAGCTGGGAATTAACGTTGATTGCTCTTTTGCCAATGCCATTAATGGCTTTTGCAACAAGCAAGTACGGATCTATGCTCCACAAGAGATTCGGCAAGGCCCAGGCAGCATTTTCTTCTTTAAATGATAAAGTCCAAGAAAGCATGTCCGGAATCAGAGTGACAAAAGCGTTTGGCTATGAAAAAGAAGAGGTGGAAGCATTTAAGAAAAAGTCCGATGATGTTGTAGAAAAAAACATATCGGTGGCAAAGGTGGATGCTTTATTTGACCCTACCATTTCGTTGATTGTTGGAATGTCTTTTTTCCTCTCCATCGCCTTCGGTGCCCGCTTTGTAGTGAACGGTGATATTTCCATTGGACAACTTACCAGCTTTACTGTGTATTTAGGTTTATTAATTTGGCCTATGCTTGCCTTTGGGTGGTTGTTTAATATTGTTGAAAGAGGAAGAGCGTCTTATGATAGAGTGTCTGGACTGTTAAAAGAGAAACAAGATGTGAAAGATGATCCCGGGGCTTTGAATACACCACCCACGGGAGAGATTTCATTTGATGTTGTTCAATTTTCATACAAGAACGCTGATCAAAAGAGTTTGGATAATGTCCGGTTTAACGTTTTACCAGGTCAAACCATTGGTATTGCTGGGAAAACGGGAAGCGGAAAAACAACTCTTGTTAAGGCCCTCATGAGAGAATTTGACGCTAAGACGATCTTTTTTGGAGTAAAACCACTACAGTCCTATACTCTTGACGCTTTAAGGTCATCAATTGGGTACGTACCACAAGATCATTTTCTTTTCTCAGCAACCATTGCCGATAACATCAGCTTCGCAAGACCTGATGCATCTTATAAAGAAATTATGGATGCGGCCAAACTTGCCAATATCCATGAAGACATTATTTCATTTTCTGAAGGTTATGAAACGGTGGTGGGTGAAAGAGGTGTCACGTTATCCGGAGGGCAAAAACAGCGAATTAGTATCGCGCGAGCACTAATTAAGGATCCTGAAGTTCTCATTTTGGACGATAGTCTTTCAGCTGTAGATGCTAAAACAGAGGAAGCCATTTTGGAATCTCTTAGACGAGTGAGAAGAGGTAAGACCACATTTATCACTGCTCATCGTTTAAGTGCTATTCACCATGGTGATCTCATTATCGTCATGGATAAAGGACGAATCTCTGAGAGGGGAACGCATGATGAGCTAATGAATCAAAACGGCTGGTATAAAAAGATGTACGAGCATCAGCAGCTGGAGTCCCTTGTTAAAAAAGGAGGGCGTTCATCGTGAGTGAAAAACATAAGCATCTCCTTGAACCGCTAAATCAGCGACTCGTGTTTAAACGCCTACTCACATATGCGAAGCCTCATTGGAGGTGGTTGATCGTCGCTTTCATCCTCCTTATAGGTGGAACGGGGGCAGAAATTCTAGGGCCGATCCTTGTGAAAATATTTATTGATGATTATTTAACACCAGGAATATTTGATACTCAAGCCCTCGTTTGGCTTGCAAGTGGGTATATAGGGCTTCATCTCTCGGCAGCTGTGATGAACTATACGCAGCTTCTCCTATTTCAAAAAATCGCCCTTCGCATTATTCAAGAGCTTCGAATTGATGTGTTTGAAAAAGTTGAGAAATTGGGCCTTTCTTTTTTTGATCAGTTTCCTGCTGGGGGACTTGTTTCAAGAATTACAAATGATACTGAGCAAGTGAAAGAACTTTATGTGAGCGTCATGGCAATATTCGTTCAAAACATTGTCTTTTTAATTGGCGTTTTTATTGCCATGTTTTATTTGAATATTCAACTTGCCTTGTTTTGTTTGTTTATTCTTCCGTTTTTAATTGTCATCATGCAGCTTTATCGTAAACTAAGTTCAAAGTATTACGCTGAAATGAGCGAAAAATTAAGTCAATTAAACGCTCGTTTAAATGAGTCGATCCAAGGAATGGCGATTATCCAAGTATTTCGTCAAGAAAGAAGGATGAATAAGGAGTTTAAAGAAATTAATCAACAGCATCATGAAGCTTGGTATAAAAGCATGAAGCTTGACGGCCTTTTATTACGACCAGCAGTGGATGTGATTTCCATTTTGGCACTTGTCATGGTCCTTAGCTATTTTGGTATCATGAGCTTGAATAGTCCCGTTGAGATCGGTGTCCTTTATGCGTTTGTCAACTATTTGGACCGTTTTTTTGAACCTGTCAATCAAATGATACAACGACTGTCCATTTTTCAACAGGCTCTTATTTCAGCAGGTAGGGTCTTTCGTTTAATGGATCATGACGAGTTAGCTCCTGATAAAGAGGGAAGCGCTTCTCCTAAGCTTTCAAAAGGTGAAATAGAGTTTAAAAACGTGACTTTTTCTTATGACGGAAAACAGGATGTGCTAAAAAACATCAGCTTTACAGTAAAAGAAGGGGAAACACTAGCTCTTGTTGGTCATACGGGAAGTGGGAAGAGCTCTATCATCAATTTATTAATGAGGTTTTATTCGGTTGAACGTGGTGAGATCCTGATTGATGGTCATTCATTAAAAAGCTTCGACAACAAAGAGATTAGAGAAAATACCGGATTAGTGCTACAAGATCCTTTCTTATTTGTTGGTGACCTTTCCCACAATATCCGCCTTTATGATGAGAGGATCTCAGATGCAGATGTTGTGGAAGCCGCTCGGTTTGTAAATGCTGATTCATTTATTGAAGAGATGCCGAGGAAATTTCAATCGCCTGTAGTGGAAAGAGGAGCTACGTTTTCTAGTGGACAAAGGCAACTCTTATCGTTTGCTCGTACAATGGCAAAAAAGCCTAAAGTTTTGATTTTGGATGAGGCAACGGCAAGTGTAGACACGGAGACGGAAACGAAGATTCAAGAAGCTCTTGAGCGGATGCAAAAAGGCAGAACGACAATTGCCATTGCTCACAGGCTGTCTACAATTAAAAATGCAGATCAAATTTTAGTGTTGCATCATGGGGAGATTATTGAAAGAGGTACTCACGATGAGCTTCTTTTACAGGACGGCCTATACCACAAGATGTATCAATTGCAGCAAGGCGCAAAACAATTAGAAGAACCTTTAATCTAGTAGAAGCCAATCCTTTTCATCTAATGACCTATCGGAGCGTTTCCTAGAAGCTGTGAGACACCACGTATCCCGATTAAAAAAGCCAGGGTGTTAAAGGCTACTCCACGATCTGCAAGAAGTAAATCAAAAACGAGTTTTTCAAAGGAGCGTATAAAAGTGTCTGATTTGAAAGAAGAAGTGATCATACAAAAACCTTGTGAGGACGTTTTCGATTTTTTATCAAACATCGAAAACAATACCGATGTCTTGGCAAATGTAGTCGAAGTGAACAAACTGACGGAGGGACCCACAAGGGAAGGGACGCAATTTGAAGAAATTAGACAGTTTCGTAACCGTAAAGTAGGAACAATCCTTGAAGTAGTCAAGTATGTACCAAATAATAAGATTTCCATTAAAAGTGAGAACAATGGTCTTGTAGTGGTCTATCACTATTCGTTAAAAAAAGAGGATGAAACAACCACTAAAGTATTCTTTGAAGGGTATGTAAGTGCTACAAAATTCTTAATGAAAATCATGAGACCCATGATGGTTAAGATGCTAAAAAAAGAGGATGGAGAACATTTGGTTAGCTTAAAGAGAATTATTGAAGAAAGATGATTTGACATTTGATACCTCTCGGGGGTATGGTGAAGGTAGAGAAATTGAGGTGAGAATGTTGTCAAAGAAATTAGATATCGAATTGATTCAAGAGAATTCCCCAGCTGTTACGAAACGTTCTTCAGATGAAAAAGAGCGTTTGATCAACAGAATTAAGCGTATTGAAGGACAAGTGCGCGGGATTCAGAGGATGATAGAAGATGACAGATACTGTGTGGATGTTCTTGTTCAGCTTTCCGCGATCAATGCAGCCTTGAAAAAAGTCGGTTATACGATGCTTGAAGATCATACTAGAGGCTGTGTGATGAATGCTGTAGAAAAAGGGAATGAAGATGAAGCGATCGATGAGCTAATGAAAGTGATTCAACAATTTTCACGCTCATAATTAATAGGGGGAATGAATGTATGAAAAAAGAAACCATTTATGTAGATGGAATGACTTGTAACCATTGTAAAGCTGCAGTAGAAGGAGCTTTAAAGAACCTAGCAGGGGTTGTGGCTGCTGAAGTGGATTTAAGCAACAAGAATGTTTTAGTACAATACGAAGAATCGAAAGTTACAGTTGAGCAATTAAAAGAAGAAATTGATGACCAAGGTTACGACGTAAAAGCATAACAATTGCAAGAGACGATACACCACAAACATGTTTATCCTTAACCACTTGGCTTTCACCTCATATAGAGGGAAAGCCAATTTTTTTTATTTCATAAGAACTTTCTTTCAGTGTAATTATTCCACACCAAGCTTCAGCATCTGTGAGCTCGAGGTCTTAGGCGCATGGTCATTTTGTATGCTAGAAAGAAAGAGGCCACTGAAAACTTACAGAATTACTTTTTCATTGCCGTTATTTAAATGGCAATGGTTCTATTCTTTTGCGCTACTGTTATGAGAAACCTACACGTTAGGGTTTTGAAACTGCAACCATTACAATCATGGCTTCTAAGGCATTGAAAAAGAGTATGTTCGAACTTTTGCAGTCCCTCAGAAAGGAACTGGTAAGGGGCTAGGCTAGGTGATATACTTAGTGATAGCATCTTAGTTTTTACAGTTTGGAGGGGATGAACCCTTGCTTGGTATTGTGTTTACCGTGTTAGCGGTGATAATGGGTATGATAGCACTTGTTGTACGAATGAGAGCGATGAAAAAACCGGCAAATGCCCGAAAAATAATCATACCGCCGATTGCTATGAGCACCGGCTTTTTAATGTTTGTTTACGAGCCTGCCCGTCTTACTGCCTTACAGTTTTTTGAGGCATTTGCGGTCGGCTTACTTTTCTCCATCCTTTTGATTAAAACGAGTAAGTTTGAAATCCGAAATGATGACATTTACTTAAAGCGTTCAAAGGCATTTGCTTTTATCTTGGTGGGGCTACTTCTTTTAAGGGTAATCTTTAAGCTTACTTTAGGACACCAAATTCAAGTGGAAGAGCTTGCAGGCATGTTTTTCGTTCTCGCGTTCGGAATGATTCTTCCTTGGCGTATCGCTAT
This sequence comes from Alteribacter aurantiacus DSM 18675, assembly GCF_000429705.1. Classification (GTDB taxonomy): domain Bacteria; phylum Bacillota; class Bacilli; order Bacillales; family Salisediminibacteriaceae; genus Alteribacter; species Alteribacter aurantiacus. The sequence goes on along the minus strand of NZ_KE386941.1, from coordinate 1,134,301 downwards.
GCTGATGAAATTTAGAAAAGTAGAGAAAACCCTTAGCAGCCAAAACAACACAAACGCTATGCAATTGCAGACGGAAAACCCGCTACCTTAAAGGGAAGCGGGCTTTTTTTATGCTTATGGGTAAGAAGGCCACTGTAATTCGATCGCGTTTCCTTGTGTTTAATGGTAATTCACAAACGCTTCTCACATGTTTCATTCTTCAGTGCAAAACAAAAAGGTGTCTCAACTTGGGAAATAACGGTTGAGTCACCTTTACGTCTATTGCTGGAAATAGCTTTCATACTGACTGATGTCGACTTTTTTCTCTCGCAGTTTTTTTACTAAAAACTTGTGATCTCGCTTAGGGGTTGCAGCGATATATCCTTTAATAATTAGCTCTTCAGTCATCCGATCCGCATTTTCTTCCAATGCGTACTCTCCAATTTTACCGGCAATTTTACCTTTTGCTACGTCACGAAAGATTTCAGGAACTGGTTCTACAAGTTCGTTTAAAAAAGCTTTGTCTCTTTCTGACCATAAATGTAATGTTTCTTGAATATAGTGGTCTTGCCAATCCAAGATGGATTTCCCATCTTCTTTAGGTAATTTTTTTAAGAATTTACGGAACATAAAGTAGCCACCGATGGAAACTAGTGTAATTAATAAAATGGTCCATAGAAAGATAAACCATATAAACAGGTCGTTACCCACGAATATTCACCTCTTCGTTAATCTAACTCTATTCTACGATAATCTTGGGTCGGTGAAAAGTCTTGTTGCCGAAAAGAAAAAAGCCAACGGTTCTAGACCATTCGCTTTCGTGTCAAGTAGGCTTCTTCTGAGCCAAGTTCCCGATTAAGTAATCGTTCCATCTCTATTAATGCATCCCGTTTTACAATCGGATCTTCATCAGACCACATGACCCGATAAACAAAGTAGTAGTGACCAATCACTCTAAAAATAACGGGGCTATTCGGAAACTCATCAAACCACGCTTTCATCGCTCTGCGCTTTAAATAAGAGTAGTCTATTATTTCCATTTTCTCATCACCTACTAAAAGCATAAAACAGGTGTTCGTATAATTGTAGGGGACAAAAGATCTGTTTTAATGGAAATAATTACTGTCCGATATTTGAAATGCGATGAGAAACCAACACGGTTAAAAAAGAAACGATACTTACTACTAAAAAGAGAATAAAAAAAGTCATATCAATAATCGGTTGATATAGAGTGGAAAAAAAATGAGCCTTTATGAAAAACACGAGTGAAGCATTCAATGTGATGAAGGAGGGTAAGTATTTTCTCCACCAATGTTGTTTAGAAGGCTTGGAATAACCTTGAGTCAATTTTAAGGCTAACAAAAACAAGAGTAGCAACGTGCACGTCACGATTACGTTCATCTTTTCACCTCATATGGTCATACCATTCTACATTGATTTATAGTCTTTAAGTTCAGAATCATTCCTTAAATTGTGTCCCTTCAGATAAAAAAGGGATTGTTTTTGATTATGAGAATGAAGTGAATGCGATGAATGTAGTAGAGGATGACGTGCAGCAAAGCCTTACAATGAAGTAAGGGTATAGCCTCCTCACTTTAATAGACAATAAAATAATTATGTAAACAAGGAAACGGTTGTCTAAAAGTTCTAAATAATGTAAAATAAAGGGAAGTGATGGTTGTGAAAGGAGGGTAAAACGGTGCCTTTTTTCGATGCTAAATACGGACCGGTTTACTATGAAGTGCACGGTGAGGGAATGCCCATTCTTTTTACTCACGGTGCATCGTGGAATCACCGTCTGTGGGACCCTCAAATAGAGCAACTAAAAGACAGATATAAAGTCATTGTTTGGGATGTGAGGGGTCATGGTAAAACGAAAAGCAATGGTGAAGTACATGGAGAAGTGTTTGTTCAAGACCTTATAGACCTCCTCGATCATTTAAGTATTGAATCGATCGTGTTATGTGGTCTTTCCATGGGCGGAATGATTAGCATGCAAACCGCAATTAAATATCCAACACGTGTCCGTGGTCTTATTGTAATAGGTGCCCCTTGCACATTTCGGTTTAATCGTTATGAACAACTGATTATGCCCATGCACAGATTTGTATTCTCTTACCTTCCGATCAATGCTTTTGCAAAAGCCCAAGGGGTATATTTTTCTCAATTTAATCCATCAAACAAATATTTTATTGAAGAGGCCGTGCAATCCCTAACGTTAAAAGACTGGACACGTATTTGGTTGGCGTTAACCCAAATGGATTGCAGAGATGGGCTAGAAAGCATTGGCTGTGATACACTGGTCCTCATTGGTGAGCATGATCTTATTATTCGTCATCAACAAAAGCATATTTCTAGGGCTATTCCTGGTTCACGTTTAGAAGTGATCCCAAAAGCTGGCCATGCAACAAACCGAGACAATCCTAAACGAGTGAACGAATTAATAGAAGAGTATTTACAAATGAACACAGAAAAACGTTTGGGTTAATGGACATTCAAGAGGCTTGGACATTTAGGAAGAATCCGAAGGGTGGCGTCTCCAGTGGGGGCTGCAATCACCATTATTCATTAATCTTAAAATGCTAAAAGGGTGAAACGCAAAACAAAGGCTGTAGAGATCACTTCTCTACAGCCCTTTAGTCGTTTTTCTACACAATGTTTTGCTTTTTATGCTTTTCTAACTTTTTTAAGCTTTCTAAGAAAGATAAGGCTTTTTTGTTAAATGTTTCTGCTTTTTCGATATTACATACATGACCACAGTTGGGAATCACCGTTAAGGATGAAGCCTCTTCTGTTTTTACAAACTTCTTAATTCCTTTAATAAACATGTGGTCTTCCGCTCCGGAAACGTATAGTTTAGGAATCACATTTTTTGTGAGAGAAAGCTTATCATACGTTTTATAAGCGTATTGTCCAACTTTTGCCCACTTAAGATAATCACTTTTACCTAACTTGAATGCTTCTCTAATAAATATTGCACGCGCTTTTCGGTGGTTCTTTTTTGGCATGAGCAAAAAAGCGAAAATAGAATAAGGGACCATATAAGGAAGTAACTTCCTTACTGGCTTGGCCAATGTCAACTTGCAGAGAACAGTTCCCCATTTCAAGAACCTGTTTGCAGCTCCAGCAAGAACCATTGACTTTATACGGTGACGATGGCGAAGAGAGATATCTTGCATAACGATCGTACCAAGAGAAACGCCGACAAAATGAGCTGAATCAATTTTTAAGTGGTTCATTAATTCGATCACTTTATCACTTGTCAGTCTCAAATAGTCCGATTCCTCATAGGAGGCAGACTCACCGTGACCGGGGAAGTCTACGCATAAAAGATTATAATGTTGTTTAAAAGCCTCAATTTGCTTATAAAAAATGGAATAGTTTCCTCCTAAACCATGGAACAGAACCATCCATTCATCACTCGATTTGCAATAATGTCTTTGAAAGTTTAGTAACATTGTAGTACCCTCATTTAAAGGCTATTTTAATATATTGAACAATATACCTTATTGTTCGTGGGAAAACAATGTTATTATAAAAGAAGTCTTGATTTTTATAGAAAAAAACGTGGCACTTACGAGACAATTTCCAAGGACTAACTGATATTTCAATATATTGTTAACTATCTAATTACAAAGGAGTGGTCACATGAAAATCTTTGTGACTGGAGCTACAGGCTTTGTGGGCTCAAAATTAACAGAACGTTTACTGGAAAAAGGACATGAGGTTTATGCATTAGTCAGGAGCGAACGGAAAAAGAAAGCGTTGATGGATCGTATTCCCCACTCTCTAATGGACCGTTTTCATGTCGTGTTTGGAAGTCTTTCTGATGCTACACTTGGTTTGGAAGAAGAAAAAATAGAAGAATTGAAGAGGGAACACATTGATATTGTTTATCATAGTGCCGCATACCTCTCTTTTGATGATCGTGAAAGAGAAAAGTCTTTTGATATTAACGTGGAAGGTACGAGAAACATTCTCGATTTTTCATTGCGTATTGGCGTTGAGAAGTTTTTCCATGTAAGTACGGCATATACGCTCGGTATGAAAGAGTTTGGAACGGAGGAGCTTCATCAATGTGATGGCGCTTTTGTGAACAGTTATGAAGAAAGTAAATGTCATGCAGAACACTTGGTTTATTCATATAATGATAAAATGGACATTAGTATTTTCCGACCATCTATTATTATAGGAGACTCCCAAACGGGTCAAGCGGACACCACGTTTGCTTTATATGGTATTTTAAGAAGCTTTCAGTTGTTTAAAAAGAGAATGGATAGACGCATGGAAGAAAGGGAAAAGAATTTCACATTCCTTTGCGACCAGGAGATGCCGTCTAACTTTGTTCCTGTTGACTATGTCGTTAACGTTTTATCAATAGGTGCAGAGCGTGCTGAAAAGGGTGAAATCTACCACATTACAAACAGCTACCACTTAACAAATGGAGCCATCTTCAAGATCGTCAAGGACGTACTTGATCTAAATAACGTTCACTTGAAACCGACCAGTAGTTTCAATGAACTAACGAAAGAAGAGGTCCGCTTTAACGAACCATTGAGCGTATTTCAAACGTACTTGAGCAAGCAAGTGGCTTTCGATGATTCAAATACGAGAGAAATGCTTGATCGTGTCAAAGAAAAGCCGGTTTATGTGGATGAGAACCTCCTATATCACATGGTCAAATCCTATTGTTTCGGCCCACCAATAAAAGTATAAGCATGACTAGCTGCTCCTTTGGGGCAGCTTTTATCATGGAATAAATAGGAAAAAATGTTCAAAAGGTGCTGCGAATTGTGATATATTGGAAGGGCTGGGAGGGAGATTGGTAGATGAAAAAAGGATACTTATAATGTCATTCTTATTTTTGTTGAGCGGCTGTAACTTCCATGTTGCGATCGGGCAAGAAGACTTAACAATCTTGCCAGCTCAAGAGCGAACAACTGAGATTGTGTTAATGGAGAAGAAGGAAGGATTAGAAGGAAATGATCGAGGTGAAGAGGCACAAGTTGGCATTCATTATGATAATATATTTACGCCGATCTCAATCGAGTCCTATAACCACCAAAATATAGATTTTGATAATATAAGTAATCACGAATCAAAACGATACATAAATACGAACCAAACATTTCCCTATACCTATTCTGAGGTTCCAGGAGTGCTGACTTTCAGAGGAGGCCACTTCAGGGATCGGCCATCATATGGAACTCTTGAAAAAGAAGCGGCAGCATTATCGTTATCATGGCAATTTCAAACAAGCTTTAATCCCGATTGGGGTGGTGGTTCCGGGTGGACAGGGCAACCAGCTATTGTTCATTGGGATGACGACGTCAGAGAAATGATGAATATTTATGACTCATTTAAAGGAGAAGCATCTTTTGTTGAAGTGATTCAAGGATCCCTTGACGGCAACGTCTATTTTCTTGATCTTGAATCAGGCGAACAAACTAGACCACCTATTCATGTGAAGAATCCAATTAAAGGTAGTGTCTCTGTTGACAGTCGAGGTTACCCACTTTTGTATGTTGGTGACGGTGTTCCTTACGCTGAATCGTTCGGCTTTTATATTTATAATCTCATAGACGGGTCTCTCCTTTACCTTATACCTGGAAGAGACGATGATGCATATCGGGAGTGGGGAGCCTTTGACAGTTCGGCTCTTGTGAACAGAGAAACGGACACTTTTGTTGTTGGCGGGGAGAACGGAATGTTCTATCAAGTACCACTTAATACAACATTTGATCGTGAAAAAAAGTGCATTACTGTGGAGCCACACGAATGGAAAATGAGATATAAAGTAGAGGGGAATCATTATCAAGGAATTGAAAATTCCGTTGCAGTATATAAAAATCTCGCATTTTTTGCAAACAATGGTGGCTCTATTATTGCCGTGAATATGCAAACAATGACCCCGGTGTGGTCCTTCCCTGCACTAGACGATACAGATTCCACAATCGTTGTAGAAGTAATCGATGATGTTCCTTATTTGTATACGGCTACAGAGGTAGATAACATTGGACGAGACGGAGACTGCCACTTACGAAAAATCAACGGTTTAACGGGAGACGTAATTTGGCAGAAAAGTTACGCTGCTTTACTACCCAGGAGTTGTAGGCGGGGTGCTTGCTACTCCGGTTATTGGTAATGAAGCTATTGATGATCTCGTTATTTATACAATTGCAAGACATGGAAGTAGATATAGCGGGATCATGGTGGCTTTGAATAAGGAAACTGGAGATGAAGTATGGACAAAGGATATGCAGTTATGCCTGGAGTTCACCTGTAGATGTTTACGATAAAAAAGGGAACGCTTACATTGTCCAAGGAGATTCCAACGGTGATGTCACTCTTATAAATGGAAAAACCGGTGAAACGATTGATCAGATCTCAATCGATGTAAACATAGAGGCTTCACCCGCAGTGTTTAATGATAAGGTTGTTGTGGGAAGTCGTAATGGCTTTATTTATGGGATGACGATTGACTAGGCGTTTGGAGGATTATATGGAAAATTACTAATTAGGATGGGGGAACCTATCTTTAATCAATGCAGGTATTGCACAAAGAAAAAAACAGAAGTGGGTTAAACTGGTTTTTACTATCTCTTCTATTAGGACCCATTGCTACATTGGCGTTAGTAGTTGCAGAAAAAAGATGAATTAAGGGTAAATGTAAGGTAATATTCAAAAAAGGATCCAAACGCATCAAAGAAAGGAGGAAGCATCGTGAAGAAAGTGATGATAGCCGGAGTGGGACTTACAGCTTCCGTTTACGCTTTAGGCGTTTTAACAGACTTTGTTGTTGGTAAACAAATCGACCGGGAAAGATTGTTGAAAACAAAGATGAAATAAGAAAAAGGTGACCGGGTTGCGGTCACCTTTTTCTTTATAGGAACGATACATATGGGGTACTATCGATGTTTGTCCTTCACAACCACCTCATTAACGACGTAGTCTTTTGCTTCAGACAGATGTGCGCGTACTGGTTCAAGGTAACCACCCCTCAAGTAATCTTAAGGTTTGCCTATCTTTCACACTTCACTTCGATGGTGCCAAGTACCGGACCTAATGAAAAGAAAGTGTATGACTTTCTTTTCATAAATAGTATGGCTTGCGAGAGCTATGGAATACATGGAAAAATTTCACTCAATTAAAAGGACAAGCGGGATGCGAAATTCAACAGATCGGATGAATTGAAAAAAGAGTGGTCAGCAATGTGACCACTCTTTTTATGAGTCGATACAGTATGGGGTACTATCGATGTTTGTCCTTCGGAGACACCTCATTTGTAATCATGTAGTGTTCATTCAGACTGTGCGTCACAGCTTGTTAATGGTACAAGCTAACCACCCCTCAAGAAGACTTAAAAGGTTCCACACTTCACTTCGATGGTGCATATTTCTGTATCATCTCTCTGAAAAGAAAGCGTTTGGCTCTCTCTTCAACATATAGTATGGGCCAAACTAACAATATTATTTATAGGAAATTGTGGTTTAACTCTCTCCGTCTGTTTGACCATAATGATTCGCTTTTTTCGTTTTATGAGAACCACTTTTTGGTTGTGGCTGGTTTGTACGATTGTTTTTAGGTTGGTTTCTTCGCTGACTTTTAAATGTGTTGTTTTCCATGACGATCGCCTCCTTTCTTTGTTTAGTCTGTCCACTTCTTAGAGTAAAAAAGAAAGCAAAGGTCGTTAATATTTCCTTAACTTGTATGGATAAAAGAACCTTTATGTTTCAAACTAAGAACAGTCTTAGTTGAAAAAGGAGATGTTCGTAAATGCCATACGATAAAAATAAACAGCAAGCATTTCAAGCAGCGCAACAGGCTTTTGTTCAATTACAAGATGCCATGAATGATCTGCATTCCGGAGATGTTGACTATGGTCATCACCACAAACGTGCAGAACAAGAATTAAACGAAGCCATTCAAGTCATACAAAAGGCTCACATCACTGCTTCAGAGCATCAAAAGCAACAGCTTAAACAATATGAGACGGAATTAAAGCAATTTGAACAACAGCTAATGGAATAGAATAAAACAGACAGGGACAAAAGTGTTTATAGGAATAAAGATCCGAACAAAAAACATTCGGATCTTCTTCTGCACTCTATTTTCTCAGTCTCTTCTTTATATTGTTCTATGGTTTAAAAGAAGGCCACTGGAAAAGTACAACGATTTCAGTGGCCTTCTTTTATATTTTAATGTGGATTACTTTACCTATCTTGTCCATTAAGGCGCTTGCATACTTGTTTTTTGTGTATAAGTGACTGAACTTTGTTTTATTAAAACGCTGTTTTCAAAAGGATTGTTGCTTTTATACAAGATGAGTTGAAGCAGAAGGGCACGAGACTTCTGTGGCAGTGAAGAGCGTTCCACCTTGAGAGCTTTCTACGAGTTGCTTCGACACAGCAAACTACGAAGCGTTACTTACAGAGGAAGAAGCAGGTGTTTCTACTGGCTTGCTAGCACCGCCATGGAAAGCGAAGGGCCCTTATGCTTCAACAACCATTCTAAGTAATGAAGAAAATAATAAAAAGCAACAATTTATACGAAAACAGCCGATTAAAAAATTACTGACGTTTTTTAGTCTTTTTATTAAACTGGCGCTCAGCAGCACTCAATGGCTCATCACTCCATCGTTCGTTTAAGCCAGCACCTTTTCCTTGAGCTTTCGCATCATTCATTCCGGGACGTACATGATTGGCTTTATCTTTCGTCATCGTTGTCACCTCCATTCATTAGCGTTCACAGAATAGCTGTTGAAAATGCCGGTTTAAAGTTATTGAAAGCAGGGAAATTATTGTATGTGTGTAAAATGAAGCGTTTCCATTCCCAAAAACGTCGAATCATGGTATTGTACTAAAGTGAACTTGTCACTTTTTTCACAATGATTTAGACAATTTAGACAATCTGTTATATGATAGTACATGGAGGAGGGAATACATATGTCGAATAGTAAAACATTATACAATTCTAAAAAATCTTTTGAAGTTAATGGAAAAACCTATTATTACTATGATTTAAAAGCAATTGAAAATGCCGGAGTTGGAACCGTTTCCAACCTCCCATACTCTGTAAAGGTGCTTTTAGAGAGTGTTCTCCGTCAGCATGATGGCAGAGTCATTACAGAAGAACATGTAGAAAACCTGGCTAAATGGGGTACAGACGAGCAAAAAGCAATCGATGTGCCATTTAAGCCTTCCCGAGTTATCCTTCAAGACTTCACCGGGGTACCTGCGGTAGTAGACCTCGCTTCCTTGCGTAAAGCAATGGCTGATTTAGGTGGAGACCCTAACGAAATCAATCCTGCTATCCCGGTTGACCTCGTAGTTGACCACTCTGTACAGGTGGATGATTTTGGAGAGGCAGATTCCTTACTTAAAAACATGGAGCTTGAGTTCCAACGTAATGAAGAGCGTTACAAGTTCCTTAGCTGGGCACAGAACTCATTGGATAACTACAGAGCGGTACCCCCGGCAACAGGAATCGTTCACCAAGTAAACCTAGAGTATCTTGCTAATGTAGTACAAGAAAATGAAAACGATAACGGAGAGCGCGTAGCTTTCCCTGATACACTTGTAGGTACGGATTCTCATACAACAATGATCAATGGTATTGGTGTACTCGGATGGGGTGTTGGTGGAATTGAAGCCGAAGCAGGAATGCTTCAGCAACCTTCATATTTCCCAGTTCCGGAAGTTATTGGTGTTAAATTTACAGGAGCTCTTCCGGAAGGGGCGACTGCAACGGACCTTGCATTAAAAGTAACGCAAGTCCTTCGTGAAAAGAAAGTTGTAGGTAAATTTGTTGAATTCTTCGGCCCGGGTCTTGCTGAAATGCCATTGGCTGACCGTGCGACGATATCCAACATGGCGCCTGAATATGGTGCTACTTGCGGTTTCTTCCCGGTTGACGAAGAAGCGCTAAACTACATGCGCTTTACTGGTCGATCTGAAGAACAAGTTCAACTTGTTGAAGCATACTGTAAAGCCAACGACCTTTTCTATGAGCCAGGCAAAGACGAGCCTCGTTTTACGGATGTTGTAGAAATCAACCTTTCAACAATTGAATCAAACCTTTCGGGACCTAAACGCCCACAAGATTTAATCCCTCTTTCCCAGATGAAACAAGAGTGGAATAAGTCTCTTACGGCTCCAGTAGGAAACCAAGGTTTCGGTCTAGAACCTGATGAGATAAATAAATCAGTGGATGTAGACCATCCAAACGGAAAAACATCAACATTAAAAACGGGTGCAGTGACAATCGCGGCGATTACTAGCTGTACAAATACATCCAACCCTCACGTTATGATTGGTGCAGGATTGGTAGCTAAAAAAGCGGTTGAAGCAGGCCTTGAAGTTCCGGAATACGTAAAAACAAGTCTTGCACCTGGATCTAAAGTTGTAACAGGTTACCTTGAAGATGCAGGCCTCATGCCGTACATGGACAAACTGGGCTTTAATCTTGTAGGGTACGGTTGTACAACATGTATCGGAAACAGTGGACCATTGCCAATGGAAATTGAAAAAGCAATCGCTGACAATGACTTGACTGTCTCTTCTGTTTTAAGTGGTAACCGTAACTTTGAAGGACGTATTCACCCGCTTGTGAAGGCAAATTACTTAGCATCTCCACCGCTTGTGGTTGCATATGCCCTTGCAGGGACCGTTGACATTGACCTTCATACTGAAGCGATCGGTCAAGATAAAGACGGCAAAGATGTTTATTTCAAAGATATTTGGCCAAGTCACGCTGAAATCAAGAAATATATGGATGAAGCAGTAGCTCCGGAGTTATTTAAGCGTGAATACGAAAAAGTATTCGATAATAACGAGCGTTGGAATAAGCTTCAAACTTCTGAAGGGGACCTTTACAAGTGGGATAACGAATCAACTTATATTCAAAACCCACCATTCTTTGAAGATATGAGTGAAGATCCTGAAGACGTAAAAGAGCTTAACAGCCTGCGTGCAGTAGCGAAGCTTGGTGATAGTGTTACAACTGACCACATTTCTCCAGCAGGTTCGATCGCTAAAGACAGCCCTGCAGGAAAGTACTTGATTGAAAAAGGGTTAACACCTGCACAATTCAATTCATACGGATCCCGTCGTGGTAACCACGAAGTGATGATGCGCGGAACGTTTGCAAATATTCGTATTAAAAACCAACTTGCACCGGGTACTGAAGGTGGATACACCACTTACTGGCCAACTGGTGAAGTAATGGCGATTTATGATGCGTGTATGAAATATAAAGAACAAGACACTGGTCTTGTTGTTCTTGCCGGTAACGATTACGGAATGGGAAGCTCCCGTGACTGGGCTGCCAAAGGAACGAATTTACTAGGAATAAAAACGGTTATTGCTCAAAGCTTTGAGCGTATTCACCGTAGTAACCTCGTTCTTATGGGCGTACTTCCACTTCAGTTTAAAGAAGGGGACAGTGCAGAATCCCTAGGGCTTACTGGTGAAGAGCACTTTGATGTTAAAGTGACGAACGAGATCCAGCCTCGCGAAATGGTAACGGTTGTTGCAAAGCACCCTGATACCGGTAAAGAAACTTCGTTTGATGTACTTGCTCGTTTCGACAGTGAAGTAGAAATTGATTACTACCGCCACGGTGGTATTCTACCAATGGTACTTCGCAGAGCGTTAAAAGAAACAAAAAAAGCAAAATCATAATAGAATTGAGAACAGGTCCTGCCACATGTGCGGGACCTGTTTTTTGGTAAAATATCTGTATTACTTAAAAATGAACAGGAACGTAGGTAACATTCGTTTTACAAGACCTCCAGATTAAGCCAATAGCCCCAAGCTCCACTAACCACTCAACCACCCTGCAAATAAAAAATATTTCACATACCATAATTAAAATGGAAAAACTACATAACCACCTTTTATCGAACACATACTAACAAGACTTAAAGGGGGGAGAAGAATGGGCCGTCAAAAGAAAGGCAATGCAAACGCTGAAAGAAACAAAAACGCAAAAATGCAAGGGAAGGAAAACCATGCATCAGAATTAGAAACCTTTGCTGATTATGAAGTAAAGAAGATGAGGAATGATCAGCCGCAAACGGGTCAATAAATTGAAGGGAAACCCAAGATCAAGTTGATACTTGGGTTTTTCAATATCCATAGCCAGAGGGTGAGAAGAATGTTTGATTTTTGGCAAGGGGCTAGTGAATTACCGGTTTATAATTATTTAATAAGAGCAATTATTGTGTACATATATATTTTTTTATTAATTAAAGTATTGGGTCAACGTTCAATCGGTACAATTAATCCTCTGGATTTTATCTTTGGTGTCATCATTGGTGATATTGTAGGTGAGCCTTTAGCTGATGGGGAAATTCCATTACCAGGTCCATTGGCAGCTGCAGCTTTTATATCTGCTATTCACCTTTTTTTATCATGGATTGCTTTAAAAATGCCGAGATTTCGACGTGTAATTGAAGATGAACCAATTGTGCTAATAAATAAAGGGAAAATTCTTCATAAAGAGTTAAACAGAATGAAGATTACTGTTGAGTCTCTTATGATGGATCTCCGTTTACAAAATGCCATTGATCTCTCAGAAGTGGATTATGCAGTTTTAGAATCGAATGGTCAAATAAGCGTGATAAAAAAGACACAGTTCGATGCTGCCACACCCGATGATTTAGGAAAAATGCCCATATCAAAGGGCTATCCTACTGTATTAATTCAGGACGGTCACGTGATCGACGCTAATTTAAGTAAATTAAAATCAAGATCTTGGTTACAAGAACAACTTTTAAAACATGGCCTAAAAGAACCGAAAGAATGCTTCCTCATGACCCTGGATGAAGCTGAAAACGTATACGTAAGCAAACGATTGTCAGACGAAGATCAAAGTCATATCTTGGGCAACTCATAATCCGCAGGTATGAACTACATCTTTTTACGTTAATACTGGATGTAGAGGTGAATAGAATGAAAAAAACGAAAAAAAGACGCTTTGAAGACTTGATTCATGAGAACAAACAAGCACTATTGAATGATCCAAAAGAAATGGAACGTATTGAACTTCGGCTTGATAAGAAACATCAAGATCGACTGGACAGTGCTCTTTAATCCTCGTGTAAACCTCCTTCTGTAAGGGCATATTAAGACAAGGGAAGGAGGGTTATACGATGAGCCATAAGTTTGATCAATACAGACCTAACCATTTAGGAACACAGCCGCGTAAAAGTGATTCAAACAAAGGCAAGCAAATGAACAACAAAAGTAACGCTCAACCTGATTATGCTCCCTCTAAAGGGAAATAACATCCACAAAACCTGTCCTCATGAGGCCGGGTTTTTTTACTGTTGTATTTTTTAATTTGTTACCATTTTGTATTATGGATTTAACTGAATGAGGGTTGCCATGGTACAAGCGTTCATATGATAATAGAGAGACGTGACCAAGTTAAGAGGCAAGAAGGTAGGGAGAGGCATGAATGCTATGAAAAAAGAGAAAGCCGTAGAGAAAGAAACAAAACCGGGTAATGGGCAAACAAAGCCAAGAGCGTTTGTAACAATGTTCTTCTTGTTGTATATGGCGAGCCTTTTTTACGTCGTGTTTTTCGCGTGGAACTATGGTTCTTCGTATGGACCTGTTGGAGAAGATGGGCGTAATTTAAATGTTGTTCCATTCCTTAGTATTCATAATATCTACTATTACAGCACGGATATCTGGGTACCAATCAGAATCCTCTTAGGCAATGTCATTATGTTTATCCCATTTGGTTTTTTATTTCCCCTTGTCTATAGAAGGTGGCGGCGATCAATCTTGGGCATCCTACCTGTAGGCTTTTTCGCACTTCTTTTATCCACATTTATTGAAGTGAATCAGTACTTTTTTACGTACAGGGTTGCTAACATTGATGATGTCATTTTAAACACAATGGGTGGCATTGTGGGAGCAACATTTTATTTTTTGATAGGGAAACTTCATTTTTTATATGTGAAAATAGCAAAGAAATAGTCAAGGCCACTGAGAAAGTACGAAATACTTTTCCAGTGGCCTTATTTGTTCTTGTTACGCTCTCTATTAAAAGATCCTGCTATTTTGCATCTTCATGTTGAAGTTGAAATTTTATTTCTGCCCGCTTTTTAAAATAGCGATAACCTGAGTAAACAATGGCTAAAAATGTGCCGTACACAATAACCATATAGATGATTTCACGTGGATCTGTCACGATGGTATGCCCAATCATGGCGAATAGAATCATGGAAGGAATCTTACCGAGTGACGACGCAAGGGCATAAGACACAAAGCGAACACGGCTTAAAGCAGCATACACATTTATGATGATGGATGGGATGATAGGAATCATTCTAAGCAATGTTATGGTTAGAAAGGCATTCCTTTCAAATAAGACTGTTAGTTTTCCCAAGTACTTATATTTGTGAAGAATCTTCATGCCCCAGTCTTGATAGCCATAACGAACAATGGCAAACATGATAATAGAAGCCATACTTGACCCAAACCAAATGAGAAAACCACCGAGAACAGGGCCATAGGCTGCCCCAATCACACCACCTACGATGGGATAAGGAATAACTGGAAATAAAGACATTAACGTAGCCACAAGAGCCGTTATAACAGCATATTCACGATCGGTTGAGTGGATCCATTGAAGAAGGGGCTCATGAATCACATAAATGAAAACGGCAATGCTTACATAGAACAAGGTAACAATGATTTTTCGTAACATGATAGGTCTCCTTTTAACTGACTACATGTAAGTATACTAGAAAAAGAATGGGAGTGAAAAGAAAATCCCTGCATTCATTCATCAACCAAGTCCTATGTGCGTATATATAGAGGTGATTGACAGGACCTTAAACGTGGGTATTAGGGATAGGGGGAACACGATGTGCAGATTCACATTGTTGAACAAGGAGATTCGTTATTTAGCCTTGCACAAAAGTATAACAGTTCAGCTGTTGAAATTGCAGAGGCCAATGAGCTACCAGAACCTGACCGATTAGTCGTAGGACAAAGCATTGTCATTCCGATTACCGGCTCTTTTTATGAGGTAGAAGAAGGGGATAGTCTCTTTGAAATAGCAGAAAAATTCAATATGAACGTTGATGAATTAGCTGATATTAATCAAGTATCTATGAATGAACCATTAAATGTAGGACTAAGACTTTATATTCCACCTGCTCCGAAACAGTCGATTGAAACCAATGCTTATATTGAACCGATGGGTAATCAGGTCTCTGATAACCTCATTGAATCAGCAAGGTCCAGGTCGCCATTTTTAACTTATTTGGCTCCTTTTAGTTATGAAGTGAATAGAGATGGAACCTTAAATCCGCCGCTTCTCAACGGTTTTCCTGCCATTGCAAATGAAAACAACGCTGCACTTATGATGGTCATAACGAATTTGGAGGACGGGGCATTTAGTGATGAGGTTGGAGCTGCTATCTTAACGAGTGAAGAAGCTCAAAATACGTTGTTAGAGGAGATTGTCCGAATAGCAGGTGAGATTGGCTATCGGGATGTTCATTTTGACTTAGAATATTTAAGACCGGAAGATAAAGAACGTTATAATGATTTTTTAAGAAAAGCTGCGGATCGACTAAGGCAAGAAGGACTTCTCATATCTACAGCTTTAGCTCCAAAAACGAGTGCCGATCAAGAAGGGAAATGGTACGAAGCTCATGATTATGGAGCCCATGGGGAGATTGTCGATTTTGTCGTCTTAATGACTTACGAGTGGGGGTATAGTGGTGGTCCGCCGATGGCAGTATCACCTATTGGACCAGTGAGGGAAGTCGTTGAGTATGCATTAACGGAAATGCCAGCTGAAAAAATCATGTTAGGGCAAAACCTTTACGGTTATGATTGGACATTGCCATTCACTCCGGGGGAAGATATGGCAGAAGCAGTAAGCCCAAATGAAGCGGTAAGAAGAGCATATCAATATAATGTTGATATTCAATATGATGAAGAATCTCAAGCACCTACCTTCACTTATATAGATGAAGAAGGAAATGAGCATGAGGTTTGGTTTGAGGACGCGAGGAGTATTGAACAAAAATTCAATCTTATTGATGAATTAGGGTTAAGGGGTATCAGTTATTGGAAACTAGGCTTGCCCTTTCCTCAAAATTGGTTAATTCTTAGTGACCGTTACGATATTATAAAAGTATAGACACAAGGCCCGATACGAGACCTCTGTATCGGGCCTTTTCATGATTTTAGGCTATGCAAATAGGGTTTTTTAGTGTATATTTCGGGTAACGAATAACATTTGACGAAACGGACTGATGGCTTTGACTAATGAACCAAAACGATTATGGCCTGTTTACTTAATGCTTGCTTTTGCTACGAGTACATGGGGAAGTGCGTTTATTGCAGGTCGCTTTGCAACAGAGTCGTTTGATCCAATAACGGTAGCATTTCTTAGGTTTTTCTTTGCTTCACTCATTCTCATTCCTATTATGATCTTGAAAGAAAAAGACAGACCTAAATTAAACAAAAAGGATTGGCTCCTTTTATGCTCACTGGGGTTAACAGGAATAGCCATATACAATATAGCCTTTTTCACTGCTGCAAAGTACGCTCCAATAGTAAAAAGCTCTTTATTTATTGCGGTGAATCCGGTTTTGATCATCTTACTTTCAGGATTATTTTTAAAGGAAACCATTACGAAGCGGAATGTAACGGGGCTGGTTCTCGCATTAACCGGTGCTGTTATTATTATTACAAATGGACAAGTATTAGTAACCATTCAAAATGGTCTTCAACCCATTGATATTGTCTTGTTATTTGCAGTTGTGTGTTGGGCGTTGTATAGTGTCCTGGGGAAAGTGGCATTGGCAAAATTCTCAACACTTACGTCAACGACTTATGCGGTCACAATTGGAACCATCATGTTAATGCCATTTGCGATTTACGAAACGAATTGGACCGATATGATGGGGGCAAACTGGCTTGTTTGGACATCCATTCTTCACATGAGTGTGATTGTAACAGTCGTAAGCTTTATTATGTATTATGAAGGCATTAAAAGAATAGGAGCTGCAAAAGCATCCCTTTTCATCAATTTCATGCCCCTATCTGCCGTTGTATTGGCTGTCATTTTCCTAGGAGAGCCCCTTCATTTATCACATGTTTTAGGCGCTTTATTTGTCATAACCGGTGTTACCGTAGGTACAAGAACAAGACCACTTTGGTCCTCCAAACGAAACAGATTAATGAAGAAACAAGCTTCGTAAAGCCTAGGCGACACCTTTCTTTTTTCATTGGAATAGACTGAAAAAAACCGATGAAAGCGTGAGGAAGATGTACAATCAATTATTATCATTTAAGGAACTAATGACTTACTACGATCGAGTAAAAAAGTATGTTGATGACGGCTTTCGCGTTGATGGATTGAAAGAAGAATTAGAGCTTATTTTATCTTCTCTAAAACGAAAAGCAGAAGAAGAGGGCATTGCTCTCGACCATCATACTCTCGAAAAAGAAGTGAAACATTATATTAGGCTTTTACGCCACTAAAAAACCGATACGAGGTTAATCTCGTATCGGTTTTTCGGAATGTAGGAAGCTTTAAAATGCTATTTAGCACCTTTTCCTTTAGTCAAGTGGCAAGGAACACCTTTACCACTTGAACCTGGCACACGCATTTTTTCCATATAAGCAATTCCACGAGCACATTGTTGTGAACAAGCCTCGCATTTGTCACTCATCACAATCTTCCATGTGTGCTTGAATTTTGAATTCACGTCTGGCGCTGCGTATTTCTTTTTCTTTTTTGGAGGCATCGTACATCCCATCCCTCTGTTGATTTTCTTCATCATATGCCCAGAGAAAAGAATGGCGACTCGTCCATTTAGAAATGACGAAAAAACAGTGATACAATATGAGAGAAGAAAGTGAGGGGACCTATCTTATGGAACGCGAACGAACGAACCGCCCTACCATCGATGAAACCATTGAATATCTTTTACATAAACCTGAATCACAGTTAAAAGAAACGGAAATCGTGCGTCTTATACAAACCGTTGTTGAAAATGAAAACGACGATCATGGAACGTTATATACAAAAAACACACGCCTTGCGTATTTATATACTCTAGCGGGCAAAGCACGTTTCCACCGTAAACAAGCAGAAGATGAAAAAGTTACGGATTGGGCCGAGAGAGCTTATCAATTATTACCGGATGATAAACATCCCGCTTCACTTTTGCGAGATATTGACTATGCAGCTCTCCTAACTGAGCTTTTTGACAAACCTTTCCCGAAAATTCGTGAAACGGATCACAGTCATGCAAAAAAAGCCGTTGTAGAGGAATATCTGACAATGGCAAGTGCATTTCTGTTAAAAGAAAAAGAGTTATCAAAGCGGGTAACTAGACTGGATGATAGTGCTCAACGAGTAAGTGACTATGATGCGTATGCCTTTAGTGGCAAAGTTGTGAGTGTACTTGAAAAAGGGAAGAATGCTGCAGAGGAACTACAAAACGTATCGCTGCTTTTCAAAGGAAGTATCTCCGGAATTTATCATTCTAAAGAGCTTCTCAAACAAGTGAAAGAAGCTGTTGCGGAGCTTGAATCTCTTCTGAAAGAATGGCAAGCCATTCAAGAGGAAGCCCTAAATAAAGGAGAAGAAATATCTGCCTTAAAAGATCTGCATACGATGGTTGGTTTGGAGCAAGTAAAAGAGCGTGTTCGCAACTATTACCGCTACCTCGTTTATCAAAAAGAAAGGAAGCTTCAAGGGTTTCATTTTCAAGACGAACAAAGCTTGAATATGATTTTAACCGGTAATCCGGGTACTGGTAAAACTACAATAGCCAGGCTTTTGGCAAGAATATACCATGAACTTGGTGTGCTCCCAAGTAAAGATGTCATTGAGGTTGATCGATCTCACTTAGTTGGGTCGTATGTTGGTCAAACAGAAGAAAAAACAATGGCGGTTATAAAAGATGCTATTGGAGGAGTTCTTTTTATAGACGAAGCATATAGTCTTAAGCGTGAGGGTGCAGGTGGTAACGATTATGGACAAACAGCTGTTGACACTCTCGTATCAGCTATGACGAGCGGAGAATACGCTGGTAAATTCGCTGTAATCTTGGCGGGCTATCCTGAAGAAATGCGACGCTTTCTCTGGACAAATCCAGGCCTTCGGAGCCGCTTCCCAGAAAACAATCACATCCACCTTCCTGATTACAGTGAGGATGAGCTGTTGGAAATTGGAGAACATGTGGCTTTGGATAACGACTTTTCCATTACTGAAGAAGCCCTGCCGTCATTTAAAAAGCGAATCGAACAAGAACAAGTGGATGAATCATTCGGAAATGCCCGGACAGCCAAAAACATTGTTCTAAACGCGATATTCAAAAAAGGATCTAAAGCCGGCGAGCGGGGAACGTTTACAAGAAACGATTTTACCGTGCTTGAGAAAGACGATTTCCTAGAAGAAGACACGGAGAAAATGGAACAAATAGGGGCTGAAGAGCAGCTACATGAACTTATTGGACTTAAGGGAGTAAAAAAAGAAGTGAAAACACTCGCCTCCTTTGTAAAAATACAAGCGTTACGAAGGGAACAAGGCTTACCTGAGGTTCCGGTTCAACTTCATAGTTTGTTCACCGGCAATCCCGGTACTGGTAAGACAACCGTAGCAAAGCTCTTCTCTCGCATACTCCACGAACTTGGTTTGTTAAAACGAGGTCATCTCGTTGTGACTGGGAGAAGTGATTTGGTTAGCGGCTATGTGGGGCAGACTGCGGAGAAAACCAAGAAAAAAATCAGGGAAGCTCTCGGTGGTGTGCTCTTTATTGATGAAGCATACAGTTTATTATCCGGCGGACAACAAGATTACGGAAAGGAAGCCATTGATACTCTCGTAGAAGAAATGACACGCCACGAAGAAAATCTTGTGGTCATATTGGCAGGGTACCCGGAGCCGATGAAAGCACTTCTAAACAGTAACCCCGGTTTGTCATCACGATTTAAAAAAACCATACCTTTTCCCGATTACTCTTCGGAAGAAATGATTGACATTTTATTATATTATGTTGAACGGTTCGGATATCGAGTGGATGAAAAAACGGCTCAGGAACTCCAAAGCGATATCGAACGAGACAAGCCTAGTGGCAATGGTCGGGCGATGAAAGATGCAGTAGAGGATGCGATTCAGCACCATTCTTACCGTATTGTCCGAAAGGGTTATGATTTTGAAAGGACCAATCATGATCTTTCAACCTTAAATTTAGCTGATTTTAAAAGCATCATAAAATAACGGCTGTTATGGATAGGTTGTTACTTTTATTATGAAAAGTTGAAGCAAAAGGGCCAGATACTGAGGCAATGACGAGCGTTTGCTTTGTAAAAGTTCTCCGAGGTGCCTCGATTTAGAAACTAAAAATCGTTACTAGCAGACAAAGAAGCAGGGTGTTCCTAACGGCTTGCCAGCACCGCCACGAAAAGCGATGGAACCGTATGCTTCAACAACAATTCTAGTGAGAAAGATCATAGTAAAAAAGCAACAATCTCTACTAAAATACTCTAATATAAAGGAGTTAATCATGCTAACTACTGAATCTGAAATAACTGTCCGATATGCGGAAACAGATCAAATGGGCGTCGTCTATCACGCCAATTATCTCATTTGGTGTGAAATTGGACGAACTGAGTTAATTGAAGCCTTAGGATTTCGTTATGCCGACATGGAGAAATCAGGTATACTGTCGCCTGTAACGAACATTAACCTGTCATATAAATCTCCTGCAACCTATGGTGATAAAGTAACCGTACGAACATGGATTGAAAGCTATTCGGGAATACGCGTGACTTACGGATACGAAATTACAAACGGAAAAGGAGACATGTGTGTTTCGGGGTTCAGTGAACATGTGTGTGTAAAAAAAGAAACATTTCGTCCAATCAACATCAAGAAGCAATTCCCCGATTGGCATGAAGCATACGAAAAACATAAGAAAACTCATGCATAATTTCTATCGGTTCCGCCAAAATATGAAGGTAATTTTAAAGGAGGAATCGTTTGAAATGGAAGCAAAACCAGATAAACGCCAAGACAATGTGGAAAAGCTACAAAAGATGGTTGAAGACACTCAAGAAAACATGGAAGCTGCAGAAGAAACAGCGAACAATCTGGATCTTAAAGAGGAAGACCGCCAAGCTATTCAGGAAAAAAACCAGCGTCGTCAAGCAAGTATTGAAAGCTTTAAGGCAGAAATTGCAGATGAGCAAGGGGATCGCGAACGAGGCGAATACTAAATTCTCAAATGGGGTAACGGTTAAGGTAAGGACTCAGGTCCTTACCTTTTTCACATTTCGTATCCATACGATTGGTTAAATTCATAGTTGAAGTGCTAAAATAAGGATACCTAGCACAAAAGGAGGCTAGTAAATGGCCTTTGGGATCACTCGCTCTGAATTGAATGTGTTTAAAGAAAAAGCACAAAAAGGGCAAATCGCAATTATTACTCATTATTGGTACGATGAACGATTCCCTGAGTACAAAACCGTCACAAAAGCAGCCTGTACGAACATTGATACACTCGTTAATTGGGGAAAGAAACACGGTTTAAAACGGGAATGGATTCATCACCAAAAAGGACTTCCTCACTTTGATCTTCTAGGAGAACATGCAAAACGTGTGTTGAAGAAAGAGGGTCTTTTATCCCAACTTGAAAAATTTAAACAATAAAACGGAGGGGTTTTCATTGATTAACAAGCAAGATGAGATTATTTCCGCATTGTCAGTCAAGCCGGAAATTGACGTAGAAGATGAGATTAGAAAAAGATTGGACTTTTTAAAGGCCTATGTTAAAAAAAGCAAAACAAACGGTTATGTGTTAGGCATTAGTGGGGGACAAGACTCTTCTCTTTTAGGAAAGTTGATACAGATGGCAATGGAAGAGCTCAACACAGAAGAAAGCACGGACAAATATACGTTTTATGCTGTAAGGCTTCCACATGGAGTTCAAAAGGATGAAGATGATGCACAGCTAGCACTGGAGTTTATTCAACCTTATAAAAAAGTGAGAGTAGACATTAAACCTGCAGTGGATGCTTCATATGCTCAATTTAAAGAAGCGACTGGAGAAGCGATGTCGGACTTCGTTAAAGGAAATACAAAGGCTCGTGAGCGTATGAAAGTACAATTCGATTTAGCTGCACACTATGGTTGTCTTGTTGCTGGCACGGATCACGCCGCAGAAGCTGTAACAGGCTTCTACACAAAATATGGTGACGGTGCTTGTGATGTTGCACCTTTATTCGGCTTAAACAAGCGACAAGGACAAGCGCTTTTAAAAGAGCTCGGATCTCCCGAAAGATTATATACAAAACAACCTACTGCGGACTTGGAAGACGATCAGCCACTTCTTGCTGATGAGGAAGCGCTCGGGATTACGTATGATGAAATTGATGATTATCTGGAAGGCAAAGAAATCGATACAAAATCAAAAGAGAATTTGGAAAATCGTTACGACATGACCGAACATAAACGTCAGCTTCCTGTTACTGTCTTTGATAAGTGGTGGCAATAATGAAAGCCGACCTGCACATGCATTCGACTTATTCCGATGGGGGGTATGCCCCATCGGAATTAGTAGAAAAATGCGCCAAAGGTGGTCTGACCGTGATTTCATTAACAGACCACGACACAACTGGAGGGCTAAAGGAAGCGAAAGACCAAGCTAAAAAGCATGGTATTCGGTTTATTGCGGGCATTGAATTAAGTACTCGTGCTAAAGGTGGACGAAGTGTTGATATTCTTGGGTTTAATTTTCGTTCCGAAGATCCGGCATTTCAAGATACAATTGCCTATTACAGAGGAATGCGTAAAGAACGAATGGAAGAAATGATTGAGAAATGTAAGGAGATGAATCTTGACATTGACTGGTCCGATGTCTTGCCACATGTTACTGGACATACATACTCTCGTCCACACATGGCAAAAGCACTCGTAGAAAAAGGATACGCTACATCAGTTAAAGGTGCCTTTGATCGTTATATTGGTTATGGTAAGCCCATTTATGTTCCAAAAAAAGAAGAGCTTACCCCAAGTCAGGCGATCAAAGTGATACAAGAGGCAGGAGGGCTAGCTATTGTTGCTCACCCTGTTTTTTATGATCTAGACGACCAAATCAAAGAATGGGCGATTCATGATGGGTTAGACGGCATTGAAGTCTTTCATCGGGACCATTCAAAAGAAGCGATCAAACGCTTTTCATCCTTGTGTGAGGAGATAGAACAGGCGTCGGGTAAAAAAATGCTTCAAACGGGAGGATCCGATTTTCATCATGAATCGTTTGGCCGAGAAGGTGAAGAATTAGGTCTGACAAAACTTCCGTACGAACACGCCGAGCGGTTTCTGGCCAAGCTGTAAGCGCACGGTTTTTTGTTTGGGTGAATATCATACTAACGTCACTAAACGGACGGGAGTGTGAATGATGAGCAATTATTTTTGGCGTGCCCACACAAGTCATGGTTATGTTTCTTTACTAGACGAGGCCATCCCTTCATTCAAGGAGATTCATTTTATCAAGGGAGGCAGCAGGACGCTTCGGGAAAACGTGATGAACCTCCTTTTAAATAAACAAGTCCAACAAAGGGCACACTTTACAAGGTATGTTCACCCTGTTGATGGTAAAACCATAGAAGGAATATCGGATCAACATCGATTGTTAGTCATGTCTGAGGATCCATTACACCCTATAAAGGATAAAGTCTCTTCCTTTGATTTAAACGAGTGTCTTTCTTCTGTAAGCTCGGAAAAGATAAACGAAATGATTGAAGAGATGAGTCAAATAGAAGCAGGCGTTCATCAATCCTTTCGTAAAGGAAAAGAGATACACGAAATAAAGGAAGAGTATTATTTGAAAGGAATGGATTTTGCTAAAGCAGACAAAGCTGCTGAGGATGTTATTGCACTTATGTTTGATGGTTATCATACGAATTCTGTAGGCAATAGTCTGTCAGACAAACGTTTCTTTGGAGGGGCTACAGCATTTGGTGCCGTAAACTTCATCCATTCCATCACACAACCTCTGGCTAATCGAATTATCATTAAGGGCCGATCCGGTAGTGGGAAATCGACATTAATGAGAAAAATCGTGAAGCACGGAAAAAGCCTCGGTCTTCATGTTCGCTCTTTTCCATGCGGGTTAGATCCCGATAGCCTGGATATGGTTGTCCTCCCCGAGCTCGGATATGCAATTTTGGATGGTACCGCTCCTCATGTCATCAACCCTACTCGTAAAGGAGACCATGTGATCGACATGTTCGAGAGGTGCATGGACCCTGAAGTAGAAAAAACGTACGAAAACGAGCTTGAAGATCTTTCTTCAGAGTATATAAAGAAAATGAAATCAGGAACAGAGGGACTTAAATTGATGAACAAGTTGGAGAGCCAACTTGATGAATACTGTCAAAGACACATCAATGAAGGTGCTTTTACCCAATTTGTAAATGAAGTAAATGAAAAGATTTCCCACAACTAACAACAGTTACTTCCTTGATAATGGTCCAATAGGAAACACTATTAATGGAGGTGGTTTGATGAGTGGGATCATCGCCGTCATTGTCGTTCTTCTTTTAACTTGGTTGACGGTACGAAACAAATGGCTTTATGACCCTACAGATCCTAACCGTCCGAAAAAAACGAAAACGGCAGGCTTGTTTCAGCGACAAAAAAAGAAGTGAACGTGCGTCCTTATCTAAAAGGAGGCACGTTTTTTTATAGCCAAGACTCTATACAGAAGGAGTTACCCAGAGCTCCGATTTAAAAATCGTGTTATAATGGATAAAGAAGCTTACAATTATCATACATGTAATAATAAAAATACAATAAGTTGATAGCTATTTTAAGATAAATATAATATCTTTATTGAATACATTGTAAGCCTTTCAAGATATTCGTTTGTATTGGTCTGGTAATATATTGATTGAGTTTCTAGTTTAAATCATTATCGCAACACATTATACTAAAATAATAAAAAGACAACAGTTGTAAATGGAGTAAAAGGGGAAATGACGTATGGATCCTTTAGATATCATTTTACATAAAAACAAGATCGTGCCACTTTACCAACCGATTATCAGTTGTGATGAGCATACGGTTGTAGGGTATGAAGTACTGGGGCACGTGGAAACGGAGCAAGGCTTCATATCTCTTGGATCCTTTTTCCGAGATATGTCTGTACCGGCAGAATATAAATGGGAAGTGGATGAGTGGATTCATGACCAGGCTCTTAGCTATTACTTAAGTGAAGAAAAAGAGCCTTTTTTGTTTTTAAATGTAGACGCCAACGTCTTAGATGAACTTAATGCACACGAAACGTTCTTAACAAAGCTCCAGCGATATGAAAACCAGGGATTTCCTATGAATAAATTGGTGCTTGAATTTAGAGAGCATGATTTTAACGGAGACATCGAGAGCTTAAGTCATTTGATGAAATTTTTTGCAACGAACGGAATTCAAGTAGCGGTAGACGATCTAGGGAAGTTTGGTAGCGATTTGGACCGTCTTTCAAAACTCGAACCGAATATGATGAAGGTGGATTTGCAGGGAATCGGTAACCATGAATCGGCGTATGATTATCAAAATGTACTTGAAGCTCTTGCTATTTTTTCTAGAAAGATTGGGGCTACACTTTTATTTAAAGGAATTGAAGACCTCCACCACCTCCACATTGCATGGGGACATGGAGGACGCTTTATTGAAGGTGGTTACCTTCTAAAACCGGATATGGGGTGGACCGATACAGTAGCTGTGAAAAGTGAATTGGATGATAAAGTACGATCCTTTATTTTGAGAGAAAATGGACGATTACAAGAACAGATTGCTTTTGTTCTTGATTTGGATCAACATCTTGCGCAGCTTGCAATGAAATCTCTTGTAAAGTGCAAAACGGATGATGAAAGAGTAAAAGCGATTGCAGAAGAACTAAACGAGATGGCTTTTCGGGTGTATATGTGTGAACGGTTTGGCTATCAGCTTACGTCAAACTGGATCAAACATGGGTCCACAGGTTGGGAAGAGGAGCAGTCGGCTAGAGGGAAGAACTGGAGTTGGCGATCTTATTTTCTCGAAAATGTGGCACAAATGGAAGGACGTCAAGTAGGCATTTTATCGGATGTTTATCGTGATATTCATACAAACGAGCTTATTCGCACATATTCGTATCCATTGTCCCACAACCGGTTTGTATTTTTGGATATTGATCCTGCGTTTTTATATGAAAGAGACTGGCTTCTATAAGGAGTGCAAGAGAAAGGAATTGTATAATGCATCAAACATGGAAGCTTAAGGGAATGCTTTTTTTCTTCCATTCCGCAATGACCATTATTATCAGTTACATGCCTGTTTACTTTCAGGCACTAGGGTTATCTGGGTCCCAGATTGGCATTTTACTTGCCGTGGGACCTTTTGCTGCGATTTTATCCCAACCTTTTTGGGGATATATGAGTGATCGCTGGAAGACAGTTAAATATATTTTGATCGCATGTCTTTCAGGAGCGTTGATTATCGGTTTTGCCGTTTTCCAAATGAATGAATTCGTATGGCTTATTTTTTTGTTATATGCTTTTTTTACTTTTATGTCTCCAGCGGGTGCTTTAGGTGATAGCTTAGCACAAAAGGTATCCTATGAAAGAGGGGTTTCTTTCGGCAGTATTAGGATGTGGGGCTCTCTTGGCTTTGGAACCTCCTCACTCGTTTCAGGATTCATCTTGGCTGAAATTGGAATCGGTAATATTTATTACGTCTATGCTTTCTTGTTAATCATTGCTATTCTTTTTTGTACACAAGCCCCCGATAGTAAACCATCAAAGAAAAAAGCAAGTTTGAAAAAAGCGTTAAGCCTTGGAAAAGATCCAACGCTTGCTTTGTTTTTAACAATGATCTTTCTAATAAGTTTAACCCATAGGATGAATGACACCTTTTTAGGATTATATATTGTTGAGCTTGGTGGAAATGAAACGGTCATTGGCACAGCTTGGTTTATCGGTGTCATTACAGAGGCCCTTGTATTTGCAACAAGCGCCTTTTGGTTCCGAAGATTTCATCCATTAACGTTTATTGCATTTGCCGCTTTCTTGTATGTTATAAGATGGCTCTTTATGGGCATGGTACCAAGTCCGAACGAAATCTTGGTTTTACAAGTACTCCATGGCCTTACATTTGGAATTTTTTATCTGACTGCATTTCAATTTGTAGCGCGTTTAGTACCTGAAGAGCTTACATCTACAGGGCATCTTTTGTTTATAAGTGTCTTTTTTGGTATGTCCGGTGTGGTTGGCTCTCTTTTAGGAGGAGCTGTCATTGACGCATTTATGGTACGAACATTGTACTACTGGATGTTTGGATTTGCATTAATTGGCCTTGCGGGTTCATTTATTTACAGAACGATCTACTTTAAAACGGCTCAAGGACAAGCGGATAAGAAAAGGGTACAGTCACAAAGCTGATATCGATTTGAGATATAGACGAGAATAGGACTCTCGTCTATATTTTTTTATTTGTATTTGTTTATCTAGAATATGAGCCAAAAGTCATGAACACTATGATATAGTTATTTTATGTTTTTTAAATATACTGAAATTTCTTGAAAGGAGGAAAGGTATGAGAAAAAGTTTGAGAGCGAAGATTTTACTGGGATTTGGATTCATTCTTTTCATTTTAATTGGAATTTCAGGCTTCTCGATTACGAATTTGTACACGGTCAATCAGAATGTGGAACAGATTATCAGAGAAGAATTACCACATTTAACGACTAGCAACAATATGGCGTTGAATATGGCAGAGCGAATGGCTACGATACGAGGATACATACTGACTGGAGATGAGGAATACCAAGCTCAATATATCTCTTTGGCAGAGCAAAGCAATGAGTTGGGAGATGCGTTATTAACCTATTCAGGTGAAAATGAACACATCGCATACCTGCTAGATCGAAGCGAATATTGGAATGACATCACCATTAGGCAGGTTTTTCCAATGTATGAAGAGCATGGGATGCAAACGGCGATGATTCCTGTACGTCACCAGCTTGACCCAATAGCTGAGGAAGTGATGGAGGGTTTTACAGTCCTTGCTTCTGATGAGCAACGTGGAATTATGACAAGAGGGGAAGGGATTAGTGCACAAGGAGAGTCGGTTGCTCTGTTTACAATCATTGCGACTGGAATTGGTATTGTTGTAGCTATTCTAGTGGCTTTATTTGTAGCGAAGCAAGTTGTGAATCCGATTTTACGAGTCGTCCGTAAAATTGAAACAGTCGCTCAAGGAGATTTAACAGGTGAAGCTATTCATACACAGTCCAAAGATGAAATTGGTCGACTAACGACCTCGGTTAATAGGATGGTAGTGGAGCTTAGGAATCTAATGAAACAAGCAAAAGAAACAGCCGAATCCGTGGCTTCGGCTTCTTCCGAGCTATCGGGCTACTCACAGCTTACTACGGCTGCCACTACTCAGATTGCAACCACTACTGATCAAGTGGCTTCAAGTGCCTCCCATACTGTAGAAAGTTCAAAAGAAAGTTCCAAAGCAATGGAGGAAATGAATACAGGCATACAACGAATTGCTGAATCAACCATGTCGGTAGCAGAATCAACACACTTAGCTACAAGTGAAGCCAATGATGGTAACAATGAAATTAAATCAGCAATCAACCAAATGCACCTCATTTCAGGGGCTGTAACTGAGACAGCAAAAGTTATGGATCAACTTGGAGAACGTTCTGTTCAGATTGGTACAATTATTGAGATGATTACATCTATTTCCGAACAGACGAACCTCCTAGCCTTAAACGCAGCCATTGAAGCTGCAAGGGCGGGCGATCATGGAAGAGGTTTTGCTGTAGTGGCTGATGAAGTGAGAAAACTTGCTGAAGAATCACGAAAGTCTGCTCAAGAAATTGGGCTTGTGATTGAACAAATTCAAGATGAAACAAGGCAAGCAGTTGCTCAAATGGAAGAGGGAACGGCTGAAGTTCATAATGGCATTACTCTTGTATCAAATGCAGGACATGCCTTTGGAAGAATACAACGGTCAATTGGTAATGTAAACATACAAATTCAAGAAGTGTCCGCTGTCTCTGAAGAAATGTCAGCAAGCTCTCAACAAGTTGCCGCGTCTGTAGCAGAAATGTCAGAGCTTGCTGGAGTGACATCTGTTCGCTTTCATGAAGTAAAAGCGGGGACGGACGAACAGCTTGCTTCTATTCAGCAAATTGCCGCTTCATCCGAGCAACTCAATCATATGGCCGAAGAATTAAAGAGCAGGGTAAATCGATTTAGAATATAGCCTAAGCAACTTGATGTGATCATTGAATAAACCGTCATTTCCTTTTTATTCAAAAACTTAACCTCTTTTGAAGAACTTGAAAAGCCTGCACTTTATTGAGTGTAGGTTTTTTGCCTAAGAGTAGAACCAATAAAAGGGCATTCATTGTGACTTCACTATTTCTGCGGTATAATTTAAGAAAGGAACTTTAAGTGAAGGCGGTGCATGTTTGAAAAAATGGTTGATTCCCGTTCTTGTTCTTGTAGCCGCAATAGCCCTTTGGCAAAGTGATTTTATTAGCGAAGCAAGAAACAATAACGTTGAATATTTTATTGATACATTGTTTGAAGAGATGGGCTACGCTCTTCTTTTTATTACCATTCCGTTAATGATCGTGCAGAACGTTCTAACACTTTTTCCTATCCTGCTGGTAATAATCGTCCATATCATGGCCTTTGGGATCTTTGAAGGGGGATTCTATAGCTTAACCGGAACAGTACTTGGGGCGTTAACATGTTTTTTATTAGTTAAGTATGTCAACTTTAATTGGGTCGATCGTTTGTGGGAAAAGAGACAAGATCGTATGGAACGCTATTATAGGTGGATTAATGAGTACGGGGTATTTATGATTGTTATCTTGCGAAGTATTCCGATCTTCCCTAGCAACCTGATTTCCATTGCGGCTGCTTTTACACCGATTCGGTTACGTGCTTATTTGTGGTCATGTTTAGTAGGGAATATGTCGATGATTTGGTTACTTTCTCTTTTGTCCGCACCTTTATGGCTGCATACCATTTCAAATGAGAATGTATATATGACGATGTTTACCGGTTACATTCTTTTCAGCTTGGTGATTATCTCTTTTTACCTTCGGAAGGTTTTTTCTTCTTCGAATAAAGGACAATCATCTTTCCAAAAAGACATCTCATAAGCCTAAAGAGAAAGGGGTTTTACGTTGATGGGAATAATGATTGGAATTATGATGCTCATCACGATTGCCTTGGTTCTGATGAATGAAAAACGAAATCGAGATGTAGTTGAAACGGTAGCAAACAAAAGGGTTTCTTTGAATCCAGCAATGGCAGCAAAATTGTTGTTTAATAGGAGTCTTTCAGCGAATGACATAACATCAGGGCTTCTTTTTCTTGCAAACGAAAACGTTCTGACCTTATCAAATGAAGGTGGCACACCTGTATTTAAAGCTAGTCGGTCATCAAAAGCACAAGCTGAAGATGAGCGTTTTCTTATTGAATGGATTTGTTATGAGATTGGGAAAAATGGCCATTTTTCTGTAACGGATTTGGAGTCATTTACAAATGATAAACAAAAGATGGAAGCGTATTTGCAACATTTGGAGGAGTGGGAGAGGCGAATAGTTGAGAGAATGAAAGCCTTACATCTTTATCACCCACTTATCAAACGAAGAATGATCCTTATAGGATGTGGGTTACTGGGGGTCGTTACAGGAAGTGCCTATTTGTTCTTTCAACCGTTTATCGGCATAGGATTGCTCTGCTTGGCATTAGTGAGCTTTTCTATGATCCCTGTCATTTCACCTTTAACTGCAAAAGGACGAGTGGAACAGAAAAAGTTGCTCGGATATTATGAGAGTCTTAAAACTATCGAAAATAAAGAAAAAGGTGAGAGGGATCTGACGAAAGCTTTTATTTACGCTATCGCATTTAATGTAGTAGATCGTTTTCTTACCGCTTTTCCAATTCAGGAAGCAGGAGAGGTTAAAGTCTCTCAAGAGCCTTTTCCTCTTTACTATTTTGCTCCAACGGGTACGGCTTTTCTCTCTATGGAAGGAGTCAAACTATATCGGGATATGGAACAAGGCTTTTACCGGGTTGAACATCCTCCAATGGTTTATGAAGATGTGGATTCCAGTACAGGACTTGAAAATGGATAGTATGAAGGCCCCCCACCTACAATCGATTATGATTTCGGTTTGTAGGTGGTTTTTTGTATGTGTTTAGAAAAACGTATCATCACTATCTCGTGGATAACGGCCTGAGTAAATGTGTAAAAGATCCAAGGTAAACGGGTAGAGAAATGTAAAAGTCCTGTATAGAGAATCGTCTTTCTTTCATTTATTAAAAAAGTAAATGTAGAAGGAAGAGACCTTTTCTTGTATAGGAGACCGCTTGTAAGTACAAAAATTATCATGCGATCGTTATGCATAAGAAAAGTATTCATCCTTAAAACAGGAACCCCAAATAAATAAATTGAAAAAGTTCGATCATTGATCTGTGTTTGTATGAAGTGTTTCGACATCACTTGAAGCCAAGTTGCATATTTTTTCGCGAAATCTTTTGCTCGTTTGTTTTGCTTTATTGGGATCAATTGTATTGAACTGGCCCGTTTGGATAAAGCCTTTTGTTCTTTTATTACACAGGCGATATCTAAAAAAATGAGCTCGCAATTGCAACTGTTTGCAAGGATCAACATTAGTTCTTTACAAAAAATGTACCGGGTGTCTACACCTTGAAAAAGCTCTGTTTGAGGAACCGGGACCGTGTGAATAAACAGGCGATCGTACTTCATAAAAAGGTTTTTTAAGGTAGGGATGCAAAACGTGATGGCCTGCTTCTTTTCTTCTTCTAACAGGGTTTGAAATGTATTTTCTGTTACAACGGCATACGTATCGATTTCATTAGGAAAATAGTGTGATGGAAGGTGTGTGAAGAGAGCTTCACGAATTGTCATAAGAATTCTCCCCTTGTCAGCATGTTTCTTTTTTCTTTAGCAAAAACTAAAGGAAAAGGAGGGTTCGTGATGATTTCAAGAAAACACGTGTTACAATTCACTACTATCATTTTGCTTATAACAAGTGCAGCATGTCAAGGTGAGCCTATCGATCAAGGAATGGAAAATCAGCCAAACTACGCATTTGATGCTCATGAACATCGTAAAGGGGAAGGATACGGATTTTGGAACCAGCAGAAATACAGAAACAATCCTATCTCCTCTATGATCACTAGAGATGACCGACCGGGAAGAGGAATGAATGGGTTTGCCGACAGTTCACCTCAATCGATGTACAGCCGTGACCACACTCATCCGTATCAGAACAAAAGGTGGGATAAGGATATGATGGAGCGAGACATGGATGCGCAGTTTAATGACGAACGTGCGATTCACTCCATCGAAAACCGTATAGAAGAAGCTGTACAGACCCTCGATCCATTGGCGGGTGTGGCTATTATTGAGAGTGGAGAGAACTGTTTTGTAGGTGTTCGTTCAAAAGAAAACCTTACAAAAACTCAAATTGAAAAGAAGCTTAATCAGATCAATAGTCAAAGACATATTTATGTCTTCACAGAGGAGAAAACAGTCCAAAAGCTTTCGGTAATGAAAGAAGACCTTAATAAAGGAACGTCTGTTCATGTTCACGATGAGGAGTTGCAGTCCTTAAAAGGCAAAAATTAAATTCACATTTCACAATCAAATTCACCTAAAAAAAGCAAAACTAAGCATGGCGAACATTCGCCATGCTCTTTTTTCGTAAGATAACACAACCACAAAGGGCTAGAGTTCTCTTCTTTAAGTAATCCAAGTATATATGGTATTTTGTGCTAAAATTAGGTGAAAAAGTGAAAAAGCGAATGTTGTCGTATCTTTTCAAAAAATCTTCACTTCAATACTGAAAGGGGAATCACCTTGGTCATATTAGCTACCAATAAAATCAGGAAAATTTACGGGGAATTAGAGAATGACAGCTATACCATTGCCTTAGATAAAGTAGACCTAACGATTAATAAGGGTGATTTTATTGCAATTATGGGTCCATCTGGAAGTGGGAAATCGACTCTACTCAATGTATTAAGCGGGATTGATAAACCAACCTCTGGTGAAGTTACCATTGCCGGGGAGAAATTAAATGATTTATCTGGAGATGACTTAGCTTTGTTCCGCCGCAAACAATTGGGTTTCGTATTCCAAGATTTTAACCTTTTAGATAGTTTAACAGTTAAAGAAAACATTATTCTGCCAATGGTTCTGGAGAAAAAATCAGGAAACATCATAAATGAGAGAGTTGAAGAACTAGCCAGTTTATTTGGAATTGAAACCATCTTGCAAAAATACCCCTATACGATCTCAGGCGGACAACAGCAACGTACGGCTGTAAGTCGTGCACTGGTGAATGAACCGAATATCATTTTGGCAGATGAACCAACTGGAAACCTTGACTCCAAATCATCCGAGATCATTATGGAATGTTTTGAAAAGGTGGTTAATGAACTATCGACTACTGTCCTTCTTGTTACACATGACGTATTTGCAGCCAGTTATTGTCATAAGGTCGTGTTCTTAAAAGACGGCTCTGTTCACTCGTCCATTACTAGAAGTGGACGTAGGAAAGCCTTTTTAGAGCAAATCATCGATTGCCAAGCTGTTTTGGGAGGTAGGAATAGTGTCTTTTAACCTAATTGTTATGAAAATGGCAAAGGCCAATTATAAAAAGTACACCTTCTATGTATTATGTAATAGTTTAGCAGTGATGTTATTCTTCATATTTTCAACCTTGTACTTTAACGCAGATATCGTTCAAGGAGAAGAAGCTGATTCAATTAAATATGCGTTAGGAATCCCATCAATAACCTTGGTTTTATTTACGGTGTTCTTTATTAGTCAAGCACACGGCATATTCATAAAAAAAAGAAAAAGTGAATTTGGCTTATTTATGATTTTAGGAATGACCAATCGAGATTTAGGTAAGCTTCTCCTTCTGGAAAATGGGATCATTGCTGCTATTTCTATAACTCTTGGTTTATTATGTGGCACATTGTCATCCAGACTTGCTTTCTTTCTCCTATTAAATTATATGGGGTTAAGCGGGGTTTCCTATCAATTGAGCGCTGATATGTTCCTATCCACCATCACCATCTTTTTAGTTGTCTTTCTTATCGCCGTTGGAAGAACGCTTTTTCTCCTATTTAATCAAGATATCAATTTGACTCTGAAAAGTGACAGAGTTTCTGAAACGATAAAAATGAAAAATCCGGTATTAGGTATGGTTGGGGTTCTTATCATCATTAGTTCTATCTTAGGTGTGTTTATTACCTATACAGGCCCTAACGGTGGTGATTATCTTATTATTTGGACAGTGTTTATATTCATGGGTTTGTATTTAGCTTTAAATCAATTTACCAGTTCGGTTATCAATTTTATTAAGAAAGATGATGCTCATTACTATCCCAGGATGGTGCCGTTAAGCAATCTGGATTACAAATTCAAACAACTTACCTCTACTCTTATGCTTGTCAGCGTGATGATCATGGTTACAGTTCTTTACAATACCATTCTTTTGTTTACATACACGGATGAAAAAGAACGATTGATGAATATGAATCCGTATGATATCGCTTTTATTCAGTCTGAACATCATAACAATCTTACAGAGGAAGAACTGTATGCCATCGTTGACCAGGATGAAAATCCGATTGAACAGCATATAACTTTACCGGTTTATACGTTCTTTGAAAAATACCATGATATGAACTGGGGGCAATTTTACCACGTGATGTCAGATCGTGAATTCAGTAAGTTGCGTTCAACCACGATTGCACTTGAGGATAAGGAATTTATCTACTACCTAAATCACGAAGCACACCATAATACTGAAGGTTATGTTTTTGGCTTTCATTTCCCTGCCGAAAATGAAAATGAGGGAAACTACATCCACGTTGACACCATTGTCGAAAGAAACCTCAATCATTTAAGTAATGATTTTGTGATTGTAAACCAAGCGGAATTCGAGAGGATAAAGGAAAACCGGGAAGATGGCTTTGAATCGACCATTCACTTAATCAATGTAGTCCATTGGGATGAGACTGCAGGGGTAGTGGATGAGTTAAAAGAGATTTTCACGACTGCAAATGAAAGTTCCCCGTCAATAAGTGGAATTAATGGAGAAGAGAGTCCCGAAAAGTTTCTTTTTCAAGTAGAGTCCAAAGCAGATGCATATCAAATGAATATGAATATAAACGGTCTATCGTTCTTTGTCTTTTCATTTTTAAGTATATTATTCTTATTCGGGTCGTTTGTAATCTTATACTTAAACATCTTTTCAACGATAGACAAAGAGAGAGTGAAGTACAGTAAACTAACCAAAATTGGCCTGACTGGGCATGAAACAAAACGAATGATTGCCAAAGAGCTGGCTCCTCTATTTTTTACCCCTGTCATAACTGGAGTTGTACTTTCATTTTTGTTTATTGTTGCAATGGCAACGGATGTAGGTGGTGTTGTACAAAACCCTGAAATAATGGTGAATTTCATCGTTGTAGCTGGTATCTACCTGCTTATGCAAGTTGGATTTTATCTATACTCCAGAAAGAAAATGGTTTCAAAAGTAATCCTTTAAGTACTGCAAGAATAATCTCCGATATGAACTTAAACAATAAACGCAGATGTTTTCATCGTCTATGTTTTTTTGTTTAATGAAGAGTGAAAAAATCTGTACTTTAATTATTTTTTCAGCTCAACGTACTTAGCTAGTTGTTGGGGTCTGACCCCGCACAATTTTGTGTAAAATTATGAATGAAGAAGGGTTTTTCTACTCCGTGGCGAATATGGGGAAGGGATGTCCATGAAAGGGGAGGATGCCGCGATGAAGACATTTAAATTATGTTCGTTGGCTGTTTTATTTGATGATGATCATAAGAAAGAGGAATTGAAAGGTAAACAGATTCCTCTTGCTGATGGATTAATCATTAACAAAGAAGAAGCAAAGAAAAATTGGCTTGTTGAAGCCATAGTAGATAAAAAATGGCGCTCGTTTTTTGAAGATTATGCTAGTAAAAATCATCAATTCATGGCTGAAGTAACGATTACTAAAAAGACAAATGATCCTGCAACCCTTGTCTGTTCCGTAAAGTCGGTCAATGAATTAAGTGAGCATTTATGCGTTCATTTAGACGGGGTTATCGTGGCCAAAAAAGATGATTTATCCGATATGCTCCTTAAAAACCTCGTAAAAGAAGGTTTTAGTGGGGAAGCCCTTTATGAAGAATTTAAAAAGAGAAAAAAAGACCGGGGCCAGGCGATTCAAGGCGTTCTTACAACCGCGTACGAACAAGTTAAAGAAAACCGCTTTCAAGATACAAAAAATAAATAATGAGTATGCCTCTTAGTCAGTAACCCTTTTATTTTATGTGAAATGCCGTGTCCTTTTGTTATGGCTAGCAGCGACACTCCTGCGGCCATGGGAGCCAGGAGAGACCACGCAAGGACTTTGGCCGAGGAGGCTCGCCGGCACCTCCGCGGAAAGGGAGTGGATGGCAGGAAGCTGAGCCTAACGCGCTGACGTAAGGATACTCATTAAAAAATAGTCCTTGCAACCAAAAGAAGCTGTCCCTCGATATACTTGCAGGGACAGCCTCTTTCGCTTCGTTGAGGGGGAGGATTCAGATGGAAGTAAACCAAATTAAAGTTTTGGAGTATGAGCCGATTCACGCACAGCATGTTGCAAAAATGTGGAACATGAGCAGGGAGGGTTGGGGTGGCCACTCAGATGTAAAGTCAAAAGAGCACGTTCGAGATCAACAGGCCAATTCTTCAAACCTTCGTACTTACTTAGCGATGGATGGACAAGAGGTAGTAGGCTATTGTGGACTTTCCGAGTACAGAGAGGATGAAGGTGCACTATATATTCCACTATTAAATGTAAGAACGGACTACCACGGAAAAAAGATCGGAAAGAAGCTCCTTTTAACTGCTCTTGATGAGACCATCAGACGGCAATGGCCAAGGCTTGATTTATACACATGGCCCGGGAATACAAAGGCTGTACCTCTTTATAAAAAGTGCGGCTTTTTTTGGGAAAATCGTGATGACACTGTTCATCTTATGAACTTTCTGCCTACGGTTCTCTCGACAGAGCTTTTCGCTCCTTTTTTCCAAGAGGTCGATTGGTATGAAGATAGTGTAAGAGAAATAAAAACAGAGCCTGATGGAGAGAAAGTGGACGGATTTGATTATTACACCTACGAGTGGCGAAAAGATGAACACCGCCTTTCTGTTGATATTGAAAAAACCGGTCGTGGCATTGGCTGTTTTAAAACAAGTACGTTAGAAGTGACGATGAGTATTGACAGTCATGATTGCGTGTTTGGAAAAGAGTATCCGGTTACGTTTATAGCTAAAAATACATCTTCAGAGCCTCTCGCATTTTCTTACTCAGGTCGTGATAATAAAAATATTCGCTTCTCCGATCAAGGGGAAGGGACTGTCATGCCTGGGGAAGAACAGCGTTTTACGAGTGAGTTCTTCGTGATGGAGCGCTCAGGTGAACAAAAAACGATGCAGACTCACCCTGTTGTTGAGGCAGTGGTCCTAGTGAATGGCCAATCGGTCGTGATGAAAAAAGGAGTCCTCACAAAAGCACCGGTAACGATTACTGGGAGCGTCCGTGGGTCTAGGTCTTTCTCACACCAGAAAAGTGAAGCCTATATCCAACTTGAAAATAACAGCAATAGTGAAGTTGTGATTACTTTCGAACTTCCCGCATCAAAAGTGGTGACATTCGAGCAGTATACGTTTAGCGTTAGATTAAAAAAGGCTGAAAAGCGTTCCATTCCTGTTTTGTATCACTTAACTGAAGCTTTGTTTTATCATGAATTTTTGAACGCCAAAGTCACAATGGAAAATGCTGAAATTGATTTCAAACAGCCTTTAACGTTCTTGTTTAATGTGACGGGACAGAGTTGTTATGGAGAAACAACAGAGTATGTACACTTATTCCAAGGTCTGTCTCATGTGGGCGTTAAAAAAGAAAACAACAGTGTCTTTATCGAAAGGGGCAGATCAAATAAAGGAGACTTTACGTTTCATTACCCTAAAGTGGGACTGCCTTATTCAGAAGAATTTTCAAAAATGGAACCGAAGGAAGTGACCTTTTTTGAAAAAGGACAAACCATTGGAGCTACGCTTGTCTATCCTTCTCGTGATTTCCCAGGGCTAACTCTTGAAAGAATCATTTCCTTGACTGCGGACGGAATCATGACTCAGCGCTTTGGGCTGATAAACAAAAGTGAAAACCCTATATCCGGGATTAAACTCAACGAACCTCTGAAGTTTGATTTGAGTGATACTGTTCTTCCTTACGATAACAAGTTTGTTCAACATAAAGGAACTTATTTTCATGAAGTAAATGGATGGGACAGTGATAAGCTGACTGAAAACTGGCTGTTTACAACGCGAAAAAATCTGCCTGCAGCTCTTATATGGGACGAGAAGACTAAACTTCATTTTCATACGTGGCATATAATGTATTTTGAACATGATGTTGAAGAAATAAGCCCCGATGAAACGGTTTATACCCCTGTTACGACGCTTTCATTAGGTGCGTTATTGACGGTTGAAGAAGCAAGGCAGTTTGCAAAACAACAGGTTGAACCGACTCCCGTTGTTTCAGCATCGGTGATGAGCTGGGGAACCAAAAACAAAAACCCTTTTGTGAAGCACACCGCTCATTTACTGTTCAACCAGCGGTTAAACCGATCTGCTGACGCCGTTCTAAAGGCGGGTATTCGACATGAAGGAAAGATCAGTGAGGATCAATGGACAAGTGAGGAAGATCGACGTTCATGGGAAACCACACTGCCGATCTTATCCGTTTCACAACCGACCTTAGCGGATATCTCTATTGACCTGTCCGGACAGCTCTTTAAAAAGACGACTGCGTTATTTCCTGTTAGTGGAAAAGAGGTATCAACACTGGTGGATACAATCAGTGAAAGGAAAACGCTTATCCTACGTAATGAGAGTGTCTCCATTAAAATAGCACCGGATTTCTATCCGGCCGTGTATTCTCTCACATATAAAGGTAAAGAATGGCTGGACTCGACTTTCCCGACACCTGAGCCAAGGTCTTGGTGGAATCCTTGGATTGGCGGAATCCGTTTTGAGCTTTTCAACCTCTCTTCTAGAAGCGTCCTAAAAGAACGTGTTGAGGCGCAATTTGTTCGAATAAAGGATGAACTCGATAACGATTGGACAGGTGTAGCACAACAATTCACAGTCAAGAATCAACCTCGATACAAAGGGGTTACCGCCACATTTTATACTTTCATCATGCCTGGTGCTCCTGTTGTCTGCACCATGTACACAATCAAACAGGAAACTGGGAAGTTATGGAAAGATGAAATGGCGGCTATCATGTTTAACATTTTTACTGGGTCGACTGTTGGAGATGTTGTCATTCAGGCAGGGGAGGATTCTTGTACGTACCGACATCATACTAGTGAGCACCAGCTTGACCAGTTCACTCACCTCGTTACTTCCATGAAAGGTCGTAATGAAAAATTGCATGTTTTTCCTGAACAAACGAATGACAATATGGAACTATATACGAACCAACATGTCATTGCAGGCGACTCAAGACGTGCGGTTGAGTTAAAAGACAAAGGGACGTTCTACTCGGATCCGATGTTCTTTTTATTCAGTGAAGAACAGGTTACGCCGGAAGCGGCCACCGACCTTAGGTCTATTCGGTTTGACTACAGTACGCTTAGAAAGGACTAGGTAATGAAAATCATTGATGCTCACATTCATTTTTCTCACATTCAAAGCTTTCATCATACAGCCAAAACGTTGTCCTCTATTGATTATTCCTTACAAGGGTACGAAAAGGAATTTAGAGATGCGAATGTTGTTTTCTCCATTGCCATGGGACTGAGCGAGATTGAGGGTGGAGAGGGGTTCCCGGACTCCGCTCCTCCAACACCTATGGGGCTTGACCTTGCGCCTAAAATGCCATCTAACATGGGTGTGTGTATGGGTATCAATCCTTATCGCCTTGGTAAAAAAGAATTGCAAGACCTTGAGCGATCCCTTCTGGATCCTCAAACGGTAGGGATCAAAATCTACTTAGGTTATTATCCGTTTTATGCGTATGATCCGGTGTACGGTCCTGTTTATGAGCTTGCAAAAGCCTACCGAGTTCCGGTTGTTCTTCATACGGGAGATACGTACTCTGAGCGAGGGTTACTTAAGTATGCTCATCCTCTTACGATTGATGAAACGGCGGTACAAAACCGCGACGTCACGTTTGTAATGGCTCATTTTGGTGATCCGTGGATGCTAGATGCTGCTGAAGTGGTATATAAAAACCGTAACGTATTTGCTGATTTGTCCGGACTCATCGTCGGAGAAGAGAAGGCAGTGAATCGAATTGTCAACACGCCTCACTTTTTTGATCATTTTAAGCACGCAACCGCTTTTTGTGATCATTATGAAAAGTTTATGTTTGGAACGGATTGGCCTCTTGTGAGAGTCGAACCTTATATCGGATTCATTCAAAGTCATATGCCTGAGCATTCTTGGGAAGATGTGTTTTACAACACGGCCCTTCGGGTGTTTCCGAAGGTGAAAACATTATTGTAGTAGAGTGGCTCCATCAGTGGATGGAGCTGTCTCTTTTGGTTTGTCCGTCGTTTTTTCGGTGGAGAAACCATGATTCGATCGTTTCGGCGACTTGGTTCTTTAAATGGGCATTCAAGTATTTGGCAGTCAGGGCGTATCCCCTGTAAAAGATCGTATACTCAGAGAAGGTATCGTCGTAGTCGTTCAGTTCCACTTTTATGTTTAAGTGCTTCATCCTGGCTTTTGTTTCGAACAATTCCTTACTCAAGTCTTGTAATGTGTGCTCTACGAGGTGGATGTAGGGACCTTTCAATTTCAACGGAGATTGGTTCATTTTGACTAAATCCTTCTCCAATACCCTGCGCATAAGCTCATATAAAATATAGGATTCGCTTAAACGTTCTTCTTCAACTGTGAGTTTAGCCATGGTTCGTTCGCTCCTTCAAAACGATATTACGAACAGATGTTCTTATTTTATATTACCCTGTTTCAAAAAAAGTAGTCAAGAAGAAAAAAATTCTAGCTTGCTTTTTTAAAGTCAGGTCTTACATAATAAAGGAATAGCTTACATAGAAGGGATCGACGAAAGTATGAAAAAAGTAACGAGTTTAAAAGTAGGTAG
This sequence comes from Alteribacter aurantiacus DSM 18675, assembly GCF_000429705.1. Classification (GTDB taxonomy): domain Bacteria; phylum Bacillota; class Bacilli; order Bacillales; family Salisediminibacteriaceae; genus Alteribacter; species Alteribacter aurantiacus. The sequence continues at coordinate 1,093,044 of NZ_KE386941.1, read as the reverse complement.
CCTCCTGTTGGGCGCTACTCTTATCCTTGCTGCATGCGGGGATGAAGGGGAAAACAGTGTAGACGAAGGCGAACAGAACGAGGAAGGTACTGTAGAAGAGGAAGCGGGAAATGACGGTGAAGCATTGGACCTTCCGCAGCTTAACAATGAGGTTGCAAGTGAGGAACAGGAAGTGGTTATGAAAACGTCTATGGGTGATATCCACTTAAAGCTGTTTCCGGAATATGCACCTAAAGCGGTAGAGAATTTTGTTACTCATGCAGAGGATGGTTATTACGAAGGTGTTGTGTTTCACAGGGTCATCGAAGACTTCATGATTCAAGGCGGGGACCCTGAAGGAACAGGTGCAGGTGGCGAAAGTGTTTACGGTGAGCCGTTTGAGGACGAATTTGCTCCCGAGCTCATGCACTTTAACGGTGCCTTGTCCATGGCAAACTCAGGTCCGAACACCAACTCCAGTCAGTTTTTTATCGTTCATAATAGCGAATTGGACGCAAGCCTCGTTGAAGCGATTGAAAATGGAGTAGAAGAAGGGCAGTTGGATGAACAGGCAGGCGAGGCATACATTGAACGCGGAGGCACGCCTCACCTAGATGGGCGCCATACGGTATTTGGACATGTCATTGAAGGAATGGACGTTGTGAATGCCATTGCTACAACGGAAGTAGGTCCGGATCCGGATAACCCTCACAATCCCGATCGTCCTGAAGAAGATGTCGTTATTGAAGAGATTGAAGTCATCGACTAATTGAATAAAAAGAAGAACAGTGTGAGGTTTCCTTAAGGGCCACCTCGCGCTGTTCTTTCTTTTGCTTTTGTCCAGAAAATATAGAACTCACTAGTCGACTGATAGAACCGCTGTAGAATACGCCGGAAGAGTGAGTTCACCTTGAGTAAGCAACTGCTCGTCCGACTGACGGAAATGCCATGAATAAGCGTCGTTTTCAGGAAGAGGTACGATCACCTCTTCACTACCGAGATTGTGCGCGACAAGTACGCGATGTTCATCCTCTCTATAAAACGCCACAACACTTCGTTCGTCTGTTTGAACATCTTCTATTTTTCCGTGAAGGAGTGCGGGCGTTGAACGCCTTAAATGGATCATGGTTTGGTAATGGCGGAGAAGAGAGTCGGGATCTTCCCACTGTTCTTCCACTGAAGAGCTTGTCTCTTCATTATCGTGACGAGGATCGATCCAACTCGTCATGCCCATTTGTTCTCGGTCTTTGTACCAAAGCATGGGTTCTCGAATATGCTCATCGGGTTTTTGCCCTTCCATGCCAATCTCTTCTCCGTAATAAACGAAGGGGCTTCCTGGCAGGGTAAAAAGAAGGGAAGCGGCCATTCGTGCCCGTTCCTCGTGACCTCGAAGTTCGCTCATCACACGGTTCATGTCGTGATTGGTTAAAAACGTGGATAGCACATAATCATCAGCGTATTGATCAAATCGTTCAAGATCCCGGATTAAACCCGAAACGAGACGGTTGCCGTTTTCACTTCTTGCTGCTTGAACCATAGATTCCCCTAAATCAAAGTTGAATACAGAGTGAAGACCTTCTTCCAAGTAAGGTGCTGTAACAGAAGGAATATCCCACACCTCTCCGACTAAAAAGACGTCTTCTTTGACACTTTCCATAGCTGTACGAAACTCAGCCCACCACTCGAGGTTTTTTTCGTGTTCCCCTGGATAAATGTGCTTTGCAGCATCTAAACGAAATCCGTCAACCCCTACATCCTCAAGCCAGAACGTTCCGATTTCAATCAGTTTTTCTCTTACATCGGGATTGTCCATATTCAAATCAGGCATCCCTGACCAAAACACACTCATATATTGATTGGGCTCTTCTCCGTGCCAATAGGGTTGTCCCCATTCGCCTCGTTCTGAGAGACGGGTGTTCTCATCGGCCCAAATGTACCAGTCTCGGTATTCACTGTCCTCGGAAGAAATAGCATCTACGAACCAAGGGTGCTCAATGCTCGTGTGATTGACTACATAATCGACAAGAATTTTTATGTCTCGGTCATGAGCCTCACTTACAAACTCGCGGAAATCGTCCATCGTTCCGTAATCAGGGTTAATGTCGTAATAATCAATCACGTCGTACCCGTGGTAGGTAGGAGTTGGGTGGATGGGCATAAGCCAAAGTCCTTCAATGCCCATTTCCTCTAAATAATCCAGCTTTTCAATCATCCCTTGAATATCCCCAATGCCATCTCCAGTTGTATCATAAAATGCTCGAGGAAAGATTTCATAGAATACGGTTTCTGGAAACGTGCTGGGATGATTTATTTGATCTTCCTCTTGTAATTGTGTAGGTGTGAAGTAGTCTCCATTTTCGGTTGCTACTTCTTCATTTTGATCACATGCAAAAAGAAGAGTCAAAACAGATAAACTTAATAAAGTGTATTTTTTCAATGTGGTTCCTCACTCTCGAGTGGTTTGATTGCGCAATCGATTGCGCTTTCTCTTATAGATTTAGTTTACCTGAATGTGTAAGCGTATTCAATCAAGGATCTCCCTTTCTAGAACATTGTTTTTAATCTTGACCACTCCTCTGTTCTAGTGTACTATCTTGTTAGTACACTAGAACGCGAGGGGAAGGGGAACAAACGTGAAAACAATCATTGAACTGAGGGGATTAACGAAAAAAATTAACGGCCGCACAATAGTGGATGATATCCATCTTTCTATTAAAGAAGGGGAGGTGTTCGGACTTCTTGGTCCTAACGGAGCGGGAAAAACAACAACCATTCGTATGATGGTAGGTTTGATTAAGCCTTCTCAAGGAGATGTTCAAATTGCGGGTTATTCGGTTAAAAAATCTTTTGAAAAAGCAATTGAAAATATTGGTGCGGTAGTTGAAAACCCCGAAATGTACAGCTATTTGACAGGTTACGAAAACCTTGTTCATTTTTCTCGAATGCATAAGGGGATTAAGAAAAAAAGAATGCTAGAAGTGATTCAACTTGTAGGATTAGAAGAAAGGATTCACGATAAAGTAAAGACGTATTCCCTTGGCATGAGGCAACGACTGGGGCTTGCCCAAGCCCTTCTTCATAAGCCTAAGGTACTCATTCTTGATGAACCTACAAATGGCTTGGACCCAGCAGGCATTCGTGAAATGAGAGATTATTTAAATCACCTGGCCCACGAGGAGAACATTGCTGTTATTGTATCAAGCCATCTATTATCGGAAATGGAAAAAATGTGTGACCGCATCGCCATCATGAACAAAGGTTGCCTTGTTGGTGTTGAATCTGTGGAGGGGATCGTAAGGGGAAAGGAACAAAAGTGGTTGATCTATATAGATGATGTTAAAAAAGCGGAACGTATCCTTAACGAGAACACGTTTATTCACACTAGTGATGATTCTTCCATTACGCTAAAGGCGAAAAGAGAAGACATTCCATTTGTCGTTCACGCGCTTGTAAATGAAGGGTGCAACATTTATGAAATTTCTCCGGTGAAAAAAGCTAGCTTGGAAGAGGAATTTCTGATGCTTACAGGAGGGGTTCAATAAATGGGAAAATTAATACAAAACGAATGGATGAAAATAATCCGTAGGAACGGGACAACAGTGATGATCGTATTATTGTTCCTCATTGTGTGTGTGGGGGCGGCCATGACCACGATTTTAAACCCAGACAACCTTGAAGAGGTTGCAACCGATTGGCAAGGACAACTTATGCATGAAAACAGCTTGATTGAAGACCAATTACAAGATAATGACCTACCATATGAGGCAACAACTCATCTTCATGAGAGAACGATGGTAAACGAGTACCATTTAGAGCAAAATATTGAACCTCTCCCTCGTACTCATGCGTATTCCCTTTTGATTGACCATGGGATGCTACTATCGATCGTTACAATGTTCGTCGTGATTATTGGAGCAGGCATTGTTTCCGGTGAACACTCTACGGGCACGATAAAGCTGTTGCTTGTTCGCCCTGTAAGCCGATGGCGTATTTTGATGGCGAAATGGGTTACGACGATCCTTTTTGCTCTGCTTATGACAGGCGCACTAATGATATTTACTTTACTTATAGGTTTCATTGTGTTCGGTTTTGACTTTGCTCCGGTTCGTGTAGTGGAAGTGGTCAACGGCGAGTTGAGAGATTGGCATATCTTTTCCTATGTATTGAGTATTTACAGTCTTCACTTTGTTGAATTAATTATGTTTGCAACACTCTCCTTTATGATTGGCACAACCTTTAGAAACCAAGCTCTTGCAGTAGGGATTTCATTAGTAGCTATGTTTATGGGGGGACAAATGGTTTACCTTCTAAGAAGCTATGAGTGGGCTAAATATCTTCTTTTTGCAAATACAAGCGTTATTCAATTTTTTGAAGGGGCACCGATTGTCCCGTCTCTTTCCGTCGGATTCTCAGTTGCGATGCTTTTGATGTACTTTAGCCTTTTTCATATCCTCACATTTTGGGTGTTCACAAAAAGGGATGTAGCGGACTAATCGGTTTGATACAATAAAGCGTATGAAAACCTCTGAAAAGGAGGCTTGCGATAGTGACTTTATCATTTGATCATAATCGTCCAATCTATATACAAGTAATGGAACACGTGTACGGTCAGGTTTGTCGAGGAGAATTAAACCCAGGCGATAAACTGCCGTCGGTTAGAGAAATGGCTGTGAGTGCAGGTGTCAATCCAAACACAATTTCACGAACGTATATGGAAATGGAAAGAGAAAAAGTCGTTGAATCCAAGCGGGGACAAGGAACATTTGTTACAAACAACCAATCTGTTATTGACGAACTAAAAGTGTCTGCTGCTAAAAAAGAGACCGAAAGATTTGTAGGGGCTCTCTCACAATACGGGTATACGGAAAAAGAAATGGAACTGCTGTTAAGTGATTATCTGAGCAAAAGAGGTGAAGGAAATGACCGATCAACTAATCAGTCTTAACAATCTCACGAAAAAATATATGAATAAAGAAGCACTGAACGGAATTGATCTTGTATTAAATAGACCGGGATTAGTGGGGCTTGTGGGACCAAACGGTAGTGGAAAATCAACGGTTTTGAAAATGATTGCTGGTCTCCTTAGACCTTCTGGAGGTACTGTACACGTACTCAATCAAAAACCAGATCGACGTATATCCAGAAAAGTAGCCTATCTCTCAGAAGTGGATTCATTATACGGTTATCAGCGTGTTGAAGAAGCTGTAACGTTCTTTGACACTGTGTTCACTGATTTTTCACCGAAAAAAGCAAAAGAGATGTTGCATGAATTAGAAATACACCTAAATGATAAAATCAAAAACCTTTCAAAAGGAAACAGGGCAAGAGTCAAGCTGGCTTTAACACTTGCAAGGGACGTTCCGATCTTACTTTTAGATGAACCACTATCAGGTCTCGACCCTTTAGTAAGGGAGGAAAGTCTAAACTTGATCATACGGTATACAGATATAGAACGTCAGCTTACATTCCTTTCCACTCATGAAGTGGCTGAGGTGGAACCATTTCTTGACCACATTGTGTTTATTAAAAATGGACGTGTGCTACTCTCGGAAAATGTTGAGTCACTTCGCGAATTGAAAGGAAAAAGTGTCGTAGAAATGATGAGGGAGGTGCTTTCATGAGCTGGCTCATGCTTGTAAGAAAAGAATTGAGGCAGAATGGTTCTTTAGCCGGTTTAGGTGGAGTCCTCTTCTTTATCATTCTTGTCTTTCTCATTTATCAAGTGAACACAAACCCGGGTAATACCATATTTATTTTCATGTTGATCCCTATAATTCTTCTTCATTTCTTCTATATGTTTCTTATGATTCTTGCCTCAATGAGAAGAGAGTGGAAAGAAGGAACGGTTATTCTTTGGCTTAACATACCTCTTAGAGGATGGAACCTGTTATCAGCGAAGGTAACAGCCAGCTTCATCTACTTCATTATTTCTTTAATAATAACGATGGCTTCCTTTTACGGATTGCTTTACTATTCACGAGAGATATATTTCCAAATGGGTATTCCCGATTTCTCATCTCTCTTCTTGGAGTACTCTGGCTGGCTATTTTTGTTTATTGTTAATGGAGCACTGTGGCTTGGATTAACTGGATTATTTATATTTGTAGTATCAAAAGTGATCAAACCTTTAGGATGGCTGATCGCAATCGGAATTACTGTAGGTTTAAACTTTCTGTGGTCATGGATAACGAATACAGCTGCATATGAGACCATTGCGCATTGGGAGACTTTACTAACATTTGACCAAATTGCAGAAGGGTTGAACATGGATATTGAGGGAAGTCCTTTAGATCATCTAGAGGGGTTAGAAATTCTTCACCTTGGCCATATGTTAATTGAAGTGGGGCTCATGGTGGCTATTTTTATAGGGATTTGTTGGTTGTTTGATAAAAAGGTAGAGGTTTGAATGAATTAGCTGGTCATTGGGGGAGGACGTACGAAAAGGATATGAAAAAAGCGGGGCGATATTTCGCCCCGCTTTTTTCATTTTGTTAAGTAATTCATTTTCTTCATCGGTAAGTATTAGTCACGGAACGCGTAGTAAATCATCGCAATTACTGTGGCAAAAGCCATGACAGTTAAGGGTAGTTGTGTTACCCATGAAACGGCTTCTTCTTCTCCGTTTCCTCCATTCTCTCCGCCTGCAGCATAAGTCATGGCAATGGGAGTGAAGAAAAAAGCAGTGAATAAAAACATGGATGATAGCCATTTTTTTAATGTCATTTGTCATACCTCCTTGTCGAACGTGGCAGTAAATTAAAAAACGATCAATTTTATTATAGACTTCATGAAGAGGAAAGGCAAAAGGTTGTTTCTATTTCATGTGGGTTTTCGTCTGTTTTTCGTCAACATTTATCATTTCTGTCATATAACAATAGTAACAAAGGAAGCTGTATTAAAATGAAGTTGTATAATCACCTTATAAAAGATTTGATTAATCAATTAAAGAGGTACAAAAAAAGTATAACTGTTTTATAATAGATGTTGATTTATTATCTTTGTTGTAATACAATGATCCTAACAAACAATTTGGAGGGGAAAAACATGATCCAGTCTAGTAAAGAGTTTTTTCAGAATCTTCCACCAAAAGAATGTACAAAGTGCGGCGAAGTGTTCGAAGAAATGGCTGATTGTTATTACCATCAATGTGACAAGTGCATCTCAGAAATTCGATAAGGTGAAAATCTCCCGGACATTCGGGAGATTTTTTTGTGCCATCTTTTGGAAGGGATATGAGGGATGATCAAGAATTGAAATAAGAAAGAAGAGAATGGGGGGAGAAAAATGATTGTACGAGAAGATAAGGAAGGATATTACTTATTTGAGCAGGACAGGCATGCTCATTTGTCAGGCGTTTTTTGTGAAGCGTGGGAGGATCGTTTCTTTAAAGGGCTCTCAAAAAAGCGAAGCGTGAGCCTTGCTATCACTCACCATGATCGTGGTTGGGCGGCCTTGGATAAAGAAATGATGTTGCATCATCGTAAGTTGAGCCCGTTATCTTTTATTGATTATCCGTTGAAGAAAAAAATAACCGCATACGAAAAAGGTGTAGACGAAATGGAAGAAATAGATGTCTACAGTGCGCTCTTGATGAGTATGCACTATACGAGTTTCTTCAAAGGAAAGCTCGATCGACTAGGGTGTGATTACCGGTCCAAAGAAGAGAACAGGCAAGATCGAATGAAAAAGAAGCTCTTGCTTTCACCTAGAGAAACCAATGAGTTGGATTTCCATTACGACTTGTTGCAGTTTACTGACAATTTATCCTTATACGTATGCATGAATGAATGGGGAATAGAAAAAGAGCGTGAAGTATCTTGGTTTATGGATGGATTCCCTCAACAATTCGATCCACTTATTAACGAACGAATCCAGGCAAGGTGGTTGTCACCGAGTAAAGTGTGTTTATGGCCGTATCCTTTTTACAAATCGAATTTGACGGTTGTTGTTCCATACAAGTACCTTAAAAAAGAGTTAATAGAAATTGGTGAAGCCCAAAAGATATACAACACCATTCCTTTTCGGTATCATATGGTTACATTTGTACAAGAGGGGGACATGTAAAGTGGATCGAACGATACAAAATGCAGAGTCATGGGCAAGGTCTTTCTTTTCTGATGATGCTACAGGTCATGATTGGTTCCACACCCATCGTGTTCGAAATACAGCCTTGATGATCGGCGAGAAAGAAAGGGCTGATCTTTATGTTATCGAGTTGGTAGCTTTACTTCATGACGTAGCAGATGATAAATTTTATAAACAGGAAAACCAAGGCCTAAATGAGGTTGCAAGTTGGCTGAAAAGTCATGGTGTAGAAGAGTGGCAAAAGCTAATTGATATGATATCTTCAATTGGCTTTAGTAGTGGAAAAACACCTGATACCCTAGAAGGGAAAATCGTTCAAGATGCGGACAGGTTGGAGGCTTTAGGAGCAATAGGAATCGCGCGTACATTCATGTATGCGGGAGCTCATGGGGATGCGATGTATAACCCGGATATTCCTGTACGAGAAAACATGACGAAATCGGAATATAGAAAAGGGCAGTCCACAGCCATTAACCATTTTTATGAAAAGCTCTTGAAGCTAAAAGAAAAAATGAACACAAAGACAGGACGTTTGCTTGCTGAAGAACGGGATGAATATATGAAGGGATTTCTCGATCAGTTTCATCGGGAATGGGATTCTAAAATAGGCTCGTAACCCAAAGGTTTAATTCCTAACATAACAGGGGAGATACATACTTAAGGCTTAATTGTTCCATATTAACGATGGAATGCTGTAATTCATATGTATATGAGGTGTTGAAAAAATGCGATTAAAAGATAAAAAAATACTCACTGTTCTTGATGACGAGTTCGAAGATTTGGAATTGTGGTATCCCATCTACAGGCTCCAGGAAGAAGGGGCTATTGTTCACTTGGCTGGAAAAGAAGGAGAACACACGTATACGGGAAAGTATGGTGTACCTGCCAAAAGTGATTATAGCTTTGATTCAATACAAATTGAAGAATACGACGGAATTCTCGTTCCTGGCGGCTGGGCACCGGATAAGTTGCGCCGTTACGATGAGGTTTTAGATATGGTAAAGTACATGGATGAGAAAAAACGTCCAATCGGTCAAATTTGTCATGCAGGGTGGGTGCTAATTTCTGCAGATATACTAAAAGGAAAAAAGGTGACGAGTACACCTGGTATTAAGCATGACATGATGAATGCAGGTGCAGAGTGGTATAACGAACCGGTCATTACAGATGGTCATTTAATTTCAAGTAGAAGGCCTCCCGATCTACCTGCTTATGCAAAAGCTTTCGCAGATGCCTTGGCAGGCTCATAAATCTCCATAGAACCTTTGAAATGATTAGCCGACATGAACTAGGGAAATCGCATGTCGGCTAACCTTTAACTGAGTTTATCAATTGTGAATTTACTACATAACCTATAATAAAGATACTTGAAAGAAAGGGGTTCATACGATGTCGTGGGAACGGGATATTAGCTGGACTGAACAAATCCCCCTCAAGTCCATGGATTTATCCGAGGCAAACCCTCAGGAAAGTCATTCTCCTATCATGGATTATTTACAGTTTTATCATTACAACTTAAAAGCATTGAATACCTACCGCTGTGAGTTGGTGAAAACCGAGCGGGCAGATGTACACGTACAACTTTTTACTCCCGAATCCCCAAAAGGCACGATTCTTCTTGTTCATGGCTACATGGACCACTCAGGGGGACTTAGCGCTACTGTGAATGGTTTTTTAAAAGAATCGTACGAAGTTGCAGCTGTCGATCTGCCGGGTCATGGCCTTTCAAACGGAGACCGCGGAGCCATTAGGGACTTTTCCCATTATGTTGACGCAGTTAAGTCAGGTTGGGAAAGAATAAACGAGTTTCGCTCAGAAGGCCCTGTTTATGGACTAGGACACAGTACTGGGGGAGCCGTATTGTTTCACGGCGTCTCAGAGGAGGAGCTACCTCTCGATTCTCTAATGATGGCTGGTCCTTTGTACCACCCCTATCAATGGAAGTGGGTTCGTCTTTTACTACCTGTAGCCAGTAGATGGGTAACGAAGAAAAAAAGAAGGTTCAAACAAAACTCCAAAGATGAGCGGTATCATATGTTCTTGAAGCACGATCCCTTGCAAGTAAGAGAGCTACCCACCTCTTGGTTAATGGCATTAACGGAGTGGCAAAAAGACATTTTTTCTTGTTCCAAAGTTCAAGTTCCCGTTTACCTTTTGCAAGGTACGAAAGATACTACCGTTCAATGGCAGGAAAACGTGGAATTCTTCAATGATAAGTGCAAGGATCTCCAAGTCGCTCTTTTCGAAGGGGCAGGACACCAGATACTAAATGAAAAAGAGGCCATTCGAGAGCTGGTATTTGATAGGATGGTCACCTTCCTAGAACAACAAAAGGGAGTCAAAGACAAAAGTTAGACAAATAGTATTATGTGATATGAGGCGCCTTGTAAAAAAATGGTGCCTTTTTTCTTAGCCACGACCCTGTGATTATGGTAAAATAACACTTATCTCAAAGGGAAACATGTCTTAAATGACGATAATAACGCAAGATTACTAGAAGGTGATAACTTGGAAAATAAATTGGATGCATTTGTAGAAGCACTCCTTGATGGAAATCAAGGTAAAGCATTGAAAATAGTAAAAGATTTAAGAGAGTCTCATTCTCGTTTAGATGTATATATGCAATTAGTTACACCTGCTATGTATCAAATTGGGCGCTTATGGGAGGAGAACCGCATTACGGTCGCTGACGAACATTTAGCCACTGGTGTTTGCGATTTTGTCCTATCTCAAACGGAATACGACCTTGTGAATACAGAAAAAAATGATGCACAACCAAAAGCCATGTTCTTCTCCGTGCAAGACGAGTGGCATCAATTAGGCATTAGGATGGTTTCTATTCTGTTTAAGGAAAAAGGTTGGAATGTCCGATATTTAAATGCGAATCTACCTCTCGATCATGCACTCAACAACGCAAAGGTTTGGAAGCCAGAAGTCATTGGGATGAGCTTAGCATTGGCTCACCGCATCCCGGAAATTCCCGACTATATTACAGCGTTTGAGAAACTCCCTTCAAAACCGAAAGTGTTAATTGGGGGAAGGGTGATGTCATCTTATGACTATACAACTCTTGTCTCTCCTAATACAAAAGTTATTGTGGATTTGTACGAGCTTGATGATTGGCTGGAAACAATTAAAAAGAACAGGCGGGATGGATTCGATGCTCAATCAAATACCACTTCCATTCATTAGGATAAAATCAAATTACGAGGTTGTGGATGCTTCTGACCGAGCGAAGGTAGAGTTTCCATCAGTCACGTCATTTTTAGATTTAATAGACAGGGACAGTAGGGAAAAGGCAAAGCACATGATCAGCCCTAAGCACCGGACATTTAACTTGGAGTTAAACTTACTTACAAAAAAACATCCTTTAGCATTGTTTGATGTTTACGGAAAGTGGACAAACGATGAAGAAGCAAATATTATTGTTGTTTCTAAAGATGAACGACTTCAACGAGTAGAAGGACAATTGATGACTCTACAAAAGCAGTTGAGAAATACAAATTTCGAACTCTATGAAAAAAATGAAGAGCTTGAAGAGTCCATTTACCGTACTAACAGCCTTTCAGGGCCATTTATCACGTTAAGTAATGAAGTGGCACTTGTACCTATATTCGGCGACCTTTTTGAAGACAAACTTATGGCTGTAAGAAAAAATATTTATGATGCCGTTTATGGAGGAGAGTTCGAGAAGGTATTAATAGACTTTACTGGTGTTGGAATCATAAAGGAAAATGGACTGAATGGGATTAAAGAAATCTTCTTAAGCCTTGAATACATGGGAGTTCAAGTCATTATCATCGGTATACAACCTCAACACGCTCAACAAATGAAGGCGTTCAAAAGTGAAATGAATATGACATACATTCAATCTGCAAAAGAAGCGATAAGACGCTTTTTAATAGAATCCTGACACCAACGATCACTCTTGCATAAGTAGGGTGATCTTTTTTATTCCCTATTTTCGGAAGGGTCCTGTGAACGTGGGGGTAATGCAAGACCCCGCAGGCGCAGTCCGAGGAGGCTTGCTAGCGGCGCTACGGAAAGCGAAGGGCCCGTTCTTTAACCACCCTTCTCGTGATGAAGGTGCAACAATCTATACGAAAACAGCCTTTTTATTAAAACAAAAGGAGGAGAAGCATGCCGACTATTGAAAAAGTGGAAAAGAAGAAGCCTATACACAAAAGGGGCAGCCTCTTACTTAGCGTAATTATTATCTGTTGGATTGGAATAAACGTTATCCCTGTAAGTGAGCGGGAACCACACCCTTTCTTTCAAGAATCAGATGATGTACTTGTCATTGCTCACCAAGGGGGAGAACACCTTGCTCCTTCTAATACGTTAGTTGCTTTTGAGAAGGCAAGGGATTTAGGAGTAGATGTGATTGAATTTGACGTACATATCACGAAGGACAATCATCTAGTGGCCATTCACGATTCAACGGTTGACCGTACGACCGATGGTACAGGAAGAGTGAATGACCTTCTATTAGAAGAAATAAAAGAGCTGGATGCGGCTCATTATTTCCAAGACTTGAATGGGGTGTACAGTTACCGGTCACAAGGAATTACAATTCCGTTAGTAGAAGAGATTTTCAAGTCGATTGGTGACATGAGACTAAACATTGAGTTGAAAGCAACAAATGACGAAGATCGATACGGCGACATGGTTGAAGAAATGTGGTCGCTTATCCAAATGTACGGAATGGAAGAACAAGTTTTAATGGTAAGCTTTGAACATGAGTTAGTGGAGCAAATGGAGGAAATCTCAAACGGGCAGCTTGCCATTAGCGGAGGAAGACAAGAGGTAACCCGCTTTGTTTTGTTACATAAGTTATTTTTAAGAAATGTTTATTCGCCATCGGTAGACGCTGTTCAAATTCCTGTAAAGGAAAGCGTGTTTAACCTGGATGATGCTAATTTAATTAGAGGTGCTCACCGTAGAGGGATGGACGTTCACTATTGGACGATAAACGACGAGGAGACGATGAGAGAATTAATTGCCATTGGTGCGGATGGCATCATTACTGACCGACCTGACCTTCTCTTATCCGTTTTAGGGAGGGGAGAGTAGCGGCAAAGCCGTCACGTTAAGCAACAGGCAGAGTCAGCCAGTGAGACAGGAGAGGTTCTTGCTCGAGAAGGATCGCCCCGGCATCGCCGCGGGAAGGGGGGAGTGGCGTGAAGCACCCTTACGCACTGACGCAAGGGTATACTTATATTAAAAAAGAATGGCCTAAAAGGTAGGAAATACCCTTTGGGCCATTCTAATTATCATTTAATTACGCTGTTTTCGGAAGTGTTGTTGCTTTTATACAAGAAAAAGTTGAATCAGAAGGGCACAAGGTTAGAAGAGGAAGAAGCACGGGTTTGCCTGTGGAGGCTTGCTAGCACCGCCACGGAAAGCGAAGGGCCTGTATGCTTCAACATCAATTATAAATGATAAAGAAAATAATAAAAAAGCAACAATATATCCGAAAACAGCCTTTAATTAAGATTTATACTATTGGTCCATTGAGCGTTTTCGCGGATTTTTGAACCCTTGCTCAATCGCCAGATCGGCTGCAATTTTTGGAGCCGTCCAAATAATGGGCAAAAGGATAAAGGAAACGGGCACAGCGGATACAACAATGAAGGATTGTAAGGCATCTATACTTCCTTCTCCAATATATAGGAGAACGGAAGCTACAGCCCCCATAACCGCAGCCCAGAATACTCGTAACACACTGGGAGGGTTTCCTTCACCCGTTACAGCCATTGAGATTGTATAACTCATAGAATCACTCGTTGTTGCTACAAATACAACGGTCACTAGGAGAAAACTTACAGCCAAGAGCCATCCTAAAGGCAACTGCGTAACAATAGCAATCATCGAGGCTGGAAGGCCTCCTTCATTAAGAGAATCTGATACGGAACCAGGGTTCAGCAATTCTAAATGGATGCCCGTTCCCCCGACAACGGTGAACCAGAAGTTGGTTACTAATGGAGCGATAATAGCAACTGCCACAACAAGTTCTCGGATCGTTCTTCCTCTTGATATCCGACTAATAAAAATAGCCATCATCGGTCCATATCCGATAAACCATCCCCAAAAGAACACTGTCCAAAAGGCAAGCCACCCTGTGTCGTCACGATAAAGGCTCATGGGCAAAAATTCACGCAAATAGACCCCATATGATCCGATAAATTGATCAATAACAAAGCCGCCAGGTCCTAAAAGAAGTATGGCCACTATGAGGATAAAGGTAAAAATGATGTTGAAGCGGCTCAGCACTTGGATCCCTTTGTATATCCCTGTTACAGCAGAGATTCCGGCAATACTAACTAAGGCAATCACAATAAGAAGCTGAGTTAAGAATACATTTGGTATGCCAAACAAAGCGTCCAATCCATATGCTACCTGAAGTCCTAAGAAGCCAATTGGACCAATCGTTCCTGCTGCAACTGCAATAATCGAAAAAGCATCAACCAAAGTGCCTAAAACACTGTTCTTCATAATTTTTTCACCGAAAATAGGATATAGGAGCGTTCTTGGCTTCAAAGGCATCCCTTTATGATAATGGCCATACATAAGTACAATGGCTCCTAAAGTACCGAGGATCGCCCAAGCTAGAAAGCCCCAGTCTAGAAATGATACGGCAAGAGCCGGTGCAACGGCTTCTTGGGTGCCTGCTTCAATACCTTGAAACATGGGCGGGACGTCAATGAAGTGATACATCGGTTCTGCGGCAGCCCAAAAGACGCCACCACCGGCCAATAAAGTACACATAATAATGGAAATCCACTTAAATGTACTCATTTCGGGTTGTTCTCTTTTTCCTAAAAGAACGTTCCCGTATGAACTAAAGGCAAGTCCAATGGCTACGAAAAAGACAGCGAGCATCAGAAGTTGCCAAAAGGCCCCGAAATAATCAGCTGAATAACCAAAACCGGTGTCAACCAAACCGGACACAAAGTCAACATCAATTAATGCGGCTATTACAAAGGATAACAGTAACCCCCCACTGATCATAATCACGGGCCAATCGAATGTGTTTTTATTTTTCAAATCAATTCCTCCTACGCGACTCTTAATGTGATTAGTATTTGTTGAAGCTTGATAACTATGTAAAATCGCGAACGGCTATCGTACCATATAGGTTTATATGAGGATACACTTTTCACTTATAGTTTCTTTCGTAGGGTCTAATTAAAAGAGCCATTTATAATAGAGAACTTGATGAAAATCAATTCCATGTTAAAATAGTACAAGTCAATTAGAGGGTTCGAGATTCCCACCCCTCATGTGATAAAAAAACTAGGGAGTGTTTTAAAATGGAATTTAAAATACCGAGCAAAGTAGAAAAACTGGGTGAAGATATCCACCCACATGAACTTAAATATCATCATAAACGTGTAGGGATCACAAAAGAATTTACATTTGATTCAGCACACCACCTCCACTGTTATGAAGGAAAATGTAAAAACCTCCACGGCCATACGTACAAGCTGATCATTACCATTAGTGGATATGTAGATCATGTGGGGATTAGTGTAGACTTCGGGGATGTAAAGCGTATCTATGAATACACCATAAAAGATAAGCTCGATCATAGGTACCTAAACGAAGTGTTGCCAAACATGAATACTACCGCTGAAAACATGATTGTCTGGATTTGGGAGCAGCTGGATGACTCATTGGATAAAGAAGGATTAAAAGCAGCTGGGCAACGATTAGAAGAACTTGTTTTATACGAAACACCAACAAGTTATGCCACTTTAAAGCGTGAATGGATGGAAGAAGATGAATAAATTCTCCCTTCCAAATAAAGAAGAGTACGGAAATTGGAAGCTACCTATGGTTGAAATCTTTGAAACCGTCGAAGGGGAAGGGTCGGCAGCTGGGTTTCCAACTGTGTTTGTAAGAGTCTTTCACTGCAACCTACGTTGCCATTGGTGCGATACACCGTATAGCTACGCTCCTGCTAAGCCGGAATTTGAGGCCACGATCGATGAAATTATAGAGAAAATCAGTGAGTTCAACAGTCGTTATATTTGTTTTACAGGTGGCGAACCGCTTATTCACGGAAAGAAGTCAGCAGCGCTATTAAAGGCGATGGCAGACCTTGATCACATTGTGGATATTCATATTGAAACAAATGGCGGTATTGATCTCACACCGTTTGAAAACCTGCGACAAACAGATTCTACTATTAAGGAAAAAGCTCGTTATGTAATGGATTACAAGCTCACAGCTTCAGGAGAGAAAGGTCGAATGATTGAATCCAATTTTGAACTATTGAAAAAACAGGATGAAATAAAGTTTGTAATCGCAAACGAAACAGATTTCATGGAGGCTAAAGAGGTTGTTGAAGCGTGCCATCAAAAAGGACAAGTATTGTTCAGTCCTGTTTGGGAAACGATGCCTCCGAGGCGACTTGTAGAAAAGGTATTGGCATCAAAACTTTCACAAGTAAAAGTCAGCCTGCAACTCCATAAAATCATTTGGGACCCCGATCAAAGGGGCGTATAATAAAACCACCTTAAAAGGAGCTGCCTTTTAAGGTGGTTTTATTAATTGATTAATTTTAATTCTTATTCCCACTCATAATCAATGTTTTTGCATTTGGCGCACCCTAATCAGTATTTCCTACGTCTAAAGTAGAGGAGTAATTAGAAAAATAAGAGGGGGAGCTAAAGTGAAGTGGATCATCTTTAGTATGTTGGTTCTTGTCGTAGCCGGCGTTGTTTACATAGGGTTCATTCAAGCAAATGAAGAAAGCATCGAAGAACTCGAACAAGTTGAAGAAGAGGTTGAAACGCAAGTAGAGGATGATGAAGGAATTCAAGACGAGCCTTCGTCTACTCCAATCGAAGGTTTTGAAGAGTATATTGGTCACGGGATGGTTTTTCCTGATGAAACAGAGCCGGAAAACGATGAATTAAGTGCTTTTATTCGTAATTATCATAGTGAATATAACCGTCTTGTGGGTCATGATAATATTAACCAGTTAAATTGGTCAAGAACAAGAGATGTAAACAACAACATTTTGAATGAAATAAAGAACATAAAAGAATCCGTGCAAACAGACCGTATGAAGCATGATTTAAGGCGAATAAAAGCCGGTATTTATGCCAAACGAGAAATTCGTGAAACAGACGTGGTAAGAGACCTCCATCGCCTTTTCCATGACTTGGACATCCATTACAATAATTATAGCGAGTCGACTTTCGGAGCAACTCTCTATGGTGGCACTGGTAGAGGTGTAGAAAGAATAAATGAAAAACTCCTCTCTGTAAGTGATGAAATAGAAGAATACTTGTATTAATGCAAAAATGCCTTGGACCTTGCGTTTGGTCCAAGGCATTTTTGTATAGAATTGCGGCTTTTTCTTAAAACTAATAAAAGAACGTTTATTAGGAGATGACCTCGTGAAAAAGAAAATGATTAGACGAATTCTATTAAGTTTTACTGTATTGTTTATTTTACAAACAGCAGGGTTTATTCAAGCCCAAGCAGAAGAGTCTTCACCTTTATGGTGGTGGAAAAAAGAAAAAGTAAACGAACAACTTCCACCGTTAAAAGGAGGAGATGAAAGTGAAGTTCGGGAGTTAAGTCCTGTTTCAAACGTTATTCTACAGCAACAGTATCCGGATCTTGTCTTTCTTAAAGGACCAGATAATGTGAACCGCGTTGCCCTTACTTTCGACGATGGGCCTGATCCAGAATTTACGCCTCAAATACTAGACGTACTAAAGGAATATAATGTTCCGGGTACATTTTTCTTAATGGGAGCAAGAGCTACCGCGTACCCGGATCTTGTACGGCGGGTGGCTGAAGAAGGTCACGAAGTCGGGAACCACACATATTGGCATCCTGATCTTGTAGAGGAAGCAGATGTAGACATATTAGTAGAAGAAGTCAATCGGACCGAAGATAGGTTAGCTGAGATTCTCGGTTTTCGAACGTCTCTATTTCGTGCTCCATACGGCTTTTTGTATGAGGAGCTTGTAGAAGAACTGGGGAATTTAAATTATAATGTGATTGCATGGGACGTCGATTCTTTGGACTGGCAAAAGATTACCGAAGAAGAAATTGCTAATAACGTGTTAAGTCAAGTTCAGCCAGGTTCAATTATTTTAATGCATGATGGTGGAGGGCCAGGAGCTGACCGAACGGAGACTGTGGATTCACTTAGGATCATTATTCCTGATTTATTGGAGCAAGGATTTGAATTCGTTCCTGTTTCCGAATTGTTGAATATACCTGCAACGAGATAATGAAAACCAGCCTCTTCGAAGGGGCTGGTTTTTTTCATGTATCTAAACATGGTAAACTGAATGGAATACCAAAAAGGTGATTACATTTTTACTAAATAGATGAATGGAATACAGGAGGGAAATGATATGTCTGATCAAAGCAGTACAGGAGCTGGTTGGAATTTCGAATACAGTTACACTGAACTTCCAGAACTCCTATATACAAAACAAATGCCCACACCGGTTTCTTCACCGAAGCTTCTACTTTTTAATGAAAAGCTTGCAACGTCTTTAGGGTTGGATGTTGGTGAACTAACAAGTACTGAAGGGATAAATACCCTTTCAGGTAACGCTTGTCCACCAGGGGCACAGCCTCTTGCTCAAGCATATGCCGGCCATCAATTCGGCAATTTTACCATGTTGGGAGACGGAAGAGCCATCCTTCTTGGAGAACAAATGACACCAAATGGAAAGCTTTATGATATTCAACTCAAAGGATCAGGGAAAACACCATACTCAAGAGGCGGAGACGGTCGCGCGGCACTCGGTCCTATGTTAAGGGAGTATTTAATTAGTGAGGCTATGCATGGCCTTGGTGTAGATACGAACCGAAGTTTGGGAGTGGTTTCCACAGGTGAGTTTGTCTATAGGGAAACACCTCTACCGGGGGCAGTTCTTACTCGTGTGGCCAAGAGTCACCTGCGTTTCGGGACGTTCGAGTACGTGTTCAGATGGGGAACGGAGGATGATTTAAAGGCCTTAGCGGAATACGCAATCAATAGACACTATCCGCAAATAAAAAAGGAAAGTCATCCTTATTTATCCTTGCTAAATGAAGTGATCAAGGTCCATGCGAAGCAAATTGCCAAATGGCAACTGGTTGGATTTGTTCATGGGGTCATGAATACAGACAATATGACCATTAGCGGTGAAACGATTGATTATGGACCGTGCGCATTCATGAACACCTACGACCCTGCCACGGTTTTTAGCTCCATTGACGTGCAAGGGCGTTATGCATATGGAAATCAGCCTTATATGGGTGCTTGGAATCTTTCTAGGTTTGCAGAATCGTTGCTCCCCCTTCTATCTGAGGATAAAGAAGAAGCCGTTTCCCGTGCTCAAGAGGCCATTTCTAACTTCAGTAAAGAATACCATCGCGAGTGGTATTCAGGAATGAGAGCGAAGCTTGGACTTTTCGACGAAGAAGATGAGGATAAAACATTGATCGATCGATTATTAGGAATGATGGAAAAATCCGAATCGGATTTTACAAATACATTCTTAGATCTTACGTTCGGACAAAGTAATGAAACCAAAAAGATTGAACGATTCTCCGAGTGGGAGTCTTTATGGAACAGCAGGCTAAAAAGGCAAAACGAAGATTCTTCTGCTACTTTTGAGTTGATGAAAAGGAGCAATCCTGCTGTTATTCCTCGTAATCATCAAGTCGAGGAAGCGCTTGAGGCTGCTGTAACTGAGGGGGATATGGGGAAAATTGAAAAACTCCTTTTAGTACTGGAAGACCCATATGCTCATAAAGGTGAGCAGAAGGCTTTCAATTCTCCTCCGGACACGTCAGCCCCGCCTTACCAAACCTATTGCGGGACGTAAGAAGCTAATGAAAGGATCACATAAAACCATAGAGGTTGACTCGAAAGGAGGATAACTAGACGAGTCAGTCTCTATTTTTCTTTACCATGCAAACGTACATTCGCTATAATGGAGAGAGAAAGGGGGAAACCCATGTTTGGAAAGAAAGATTTGCATACGTTGTTAAAAGAGTTGAGACAAGATGAAAATGTCACCCATTGGCATGTAATAGAAGAGAAAGAAGCTCGTACTGTACCTTTTCCAGAAACAATCGATCATCGTTTAAAAGAAGGATTGATTAGAAAAGGCATACATGAATTGTACACACATCAGTCAAGTGCATTCGAGGCTGTAAAGAAAAGAGAGAACGTAGTTGCTGTGACGCCAACCGCGTCCGGAAAAACCCTTTGTTACAACTTACCCGTTCTTCAAAAGCAGTTAGATAATCCTGATAGCCGAGCCCTTTACCTATTTCCTACTAAAGCACTTGCACAAGACCAAAAAAGCGAGATTAACGAGCTTATTGATGATATTGATGTCAATGTGAACAGCTATACATATGACGGTGACACTCCTGCAAACATTCGTCAGGTAGTAAGAAAGGCGGGACACATTGTCATAACAAACCCTGATATGCTTCACGCTGCTATTTTACCTCATCATACGAAGTGGATTTCCTTGTTTGAGAATCTCGAAACTGTCGTGATTGATGAACTTCATACGTATCGTGGTGTGTTTGGTTCTCATGTGGCGAATGTGATTCGCAGGTTAAAGAGAATCTGTGCCTATTATGGTAGTAAACCGACGTTTATTTGCACATCAGCAACCATTGCCAACCCTGAAGAGCTGTGCGAAGAGTTGATAGGAGAAGGTGTGACCTTAATAAACAACAACGGGGCTCCAAGAGGGAAAAAACACTTTGTTTTCTACAACCCCCCAATTGTAAACAAACAGCTAAATATCCGTGCTGGTGCCACAAAGGTTGTTAATGAACTCGGTGCCTCCTTTTTAAAGCAAAACATTCAAACGATTGTATTTGCCAGAAGTCGGGTCAGAGTGGAAATTATTTTGAGCCACCTTCAAGAGCTCGTTAAATATGATTTGGATAAAAATAAGATCCGCGGCTATCGGGGAGGGTATTTGCCGAATCAACGCAGGGAAATAGAGAAGAGCTTAAGACGCGGCGATACGATTGGAGTTGTAAGTACGAACGCTCTAGAGCTTGGAGTAGACATCGGTCAGCTACAAGTGTGTATTATGACTGGTTATCCAGGGTCTGTTGCCTCGAGTTGGCAGCAAGCGGGACGTGCGGGAAGAAGACAAGACGAGTCAGTGGTCATCATGGTGGCATCGTCTACGCCAATTGATCAGTATATCTTCTCGAACCCTGATTTCTTTTTTGGTGGTTCGCCGGAAACCGCACGGATAAACAAAGATAATTTGATCATTCTAATCGATCATCTTAAGTGCGCAGCCTATGAGTTACCTTTTGAAAGAGGAGAGACATTTGATGGCGTTGATGTAGATGAGATGCTTGAATTTTTAGTCGACGAACGTGTCCTCCATACTCAAAGAAACAAATTTTATTGGATGAACGATGCATTTCCGGCACATAACATTAGTTTACGTTCAGCGGCTCAAGAAAACGTCGTCATTATCGATCAAAGTGATGTAGCCAACCATCGTGTAATTGGAGAAATGGATACGTTCAGTGCTCTTACTTTGCTTCATGATGAGGCAATTTACCTCCATGAGGGGACTCAATATCAAGTGGAGTACTTGGATTGGGATGAAAAGAAAGCGTTTGTCAGAGAAGTAGACGTAGAGTATTTCACCGACGCCAATTTGGCTGTTAATCTTAAAGTGCTAGAAGTTGATGAAACAAAAACAACGGAATTCGGTATTGCAGAATTTGGAGACGTGATGGTAACAGCGATGGCAACGATTTTCAAAAAGATCAAGCTTGAAACGTTTGAAAACATCGGGTCAGGTCCCATTCATTTACCAGAACAAGAACTCCATTCTCAAGCAGTCGCTTTATCCTTTCCTAAATCACTAGTAAAAGATTGGGGAGAAAAGACACTTGAAGAGGCCTTGGGGGGACTTGCTCACGTATGGCAGCATGTGGCCTGCGTGAAAGTCATGTGTGATCGAAATGACCTTCATGCTGTTCCACAAGTAAAAGCGATTCACTCGGAAAAACCGACTGTGTTTTTATATGATAGGTACCCTGGAGGAATTGGGTTATCGGAACAAGTTTACAAAAACCTTAACGAGACTCTGGTTGAAGCGGCAACCTTTATTAGAGGTTGCCCGTGTGAAGAAGGTTGTCCATCTTGTATTGGAACTGCAGGTGCCCAATTAGGAGATGCGGGTACGGAAAATACAAAAAAACTCGTATTAAAGCTAATAGGGAGCAACAGGGATTCATCGCCTTCTTGATACAGCTCGCTTTGCTCGTTGGCCCCAAAGGTATTCAGTAACCTTTGGGGCTTTATCACTTGTAAAAAGAAGATACCATTATGGATCGGTGACGGCTATGGTGATGCCTCTTATTGTTTATTCTTCAACACCTGTTTCCTTAATCAATACTTCCACTTCAACATCTATCGTGGACTTTGGGAATAGCTCATCCCAACGTTCATCAGAGAAGTTTGGATCATGTCTGCGGACTTGGTCACCGACTCCCATTGGATCGACGTTTAACTCTTGCATCCGCTTTAACATTTGCTCAATGTCTCTTTTTAACTGTTTGGTCGTTTGAGCATAAATTTCTTTCACTTTTTTTTGGTCGAGTTTGCTACCGGAGTATTCGCTGATTTTTCCAGACAAGTTCACTTTTGCCTTAATTCTTGGAGCGGTTGTGGCATCTGTTACCTCATAGGTTGTACTCGAATCAATGTTTCGTAGCATAGCATATTCATTTTCATCCGGATTTAACATAACTTCATACGAACCGTCCCCGAAATCCTCGACGAGTATTTTCAGTAAGAAGCAATCCTTCAAGTCGAGTTCGCCCGCAAACACGTCATCATCCAACAATGCCAATCCAGTTACTTTTATCGCATTTCCTTCCCTTTTCAAGATAGGTAAAAAAGGATCACGACCTTGACCGTAAAAATTCGTTAAAAAGATATGGAAATTCATCCTTGGAAGGTTCTGCTGTTGGATGTTTTGTTCGATTAAGTCCGACACGTATAAGGCTACGTCAACTTCCATAGGGTACGTAGTTTCAAGAAGCTCCTTTGTTGTAATGTCTTCTACTACTGCAAGCTGTATTCTCATGCCGATCCTTGGATCCCTCACGTAGGTGTCGATAATTCTCATTAGCCCCATTTCCGTCAACTTATGGTCAAATAAAACGGAGCTTACTTTCCCTGTATGAAGAGGCTTTGAAGATTGCGCATCCAAGTAAAGCCTAATGTCTTTTGTTGTCCTTGAAACGGCACTGATGGTCTCACTTCGAATGTCTTCAGATCCTCCATATACAGGAAGACTGATGGTACCTTCAATATGATGATCGTCTACATAATCATAACCAATCGCATGGATAATTTGAACTTCATCAAGGATATAAGGTTCAACACATCCGGTTAACAAGAGGAACAAAAATGGGAAGTAAGCCAATTTACATGTGGATACTATTGTCTTTTTCTGACTGCCCATTCTTTTTAAACCTCCTTATGAAACTTGTTACGATAAATAGGATAGGTATGTAACAGAAGATGATATAAAAGCCAGCTTCTGAAACATATGTATTCAAGTTATCAATGGATTCACGTGTTTGATATGAGATGGAAAACAAAAACATAGTCCCGGCTGCAAAGAAAAGAGTATGTTTTTGCCTTGCACGAAGGAGTTTTTTCATACCGCGGCTCACTGTCCATAAACTGATCATGATATTTGGCACAACGACGAGTAGCCAGAAGGCAATACCGATATACTCAAATCGTTCAATAAATGGTAGTTCAAGCACTTTCCATGAGCTCAGTGTCGGATAAACAACACGTTCCAAATGGAGTCTGCTGTAAAAGAGGAACGTGACGATTGTTACCATTAAATAAATCAGGACTGTTAACCCGTTCCCCATATGTGCCCACTTTTGACTTTGTTTTGGGTTTTGAATAAAGGGAAAATAAAAAGCTAGAGCTTCAAAACCAATATAACTTAATGTCATTGTTTTCATTGCTGATACCTGATCTTTAAAAACAAACTCGATAGGTAGGAATCGGTGATAATTGGCGAATTCCAGTGGTGAAATGGCCGTAAAGATCAATACGAAAGGTAGAACGACTCCTAAAAAAGCCATTCCGGCAACCACCCTGAAACCGTGATAAATGGCGTACACTATGATGGAGAGAATCACCAGAGTGACGGGCCAAGTCATCATGGTTGGAAACATCCAAATCTGAATCACTTCCACATACGTTCTAAGGACAGTAATCCCCATAAACAAAAAATAAACGAGGAGTCCATAACTTAAGAGATTGCCAATCCACTTTCCGAAATAGTGACGATGGAGTTCGATAATGTCTGTAACACCTTGATCGCGCATCATCATCTTATAAATCATCCAAATCGGTATATGCAATAGGCCCCCGACCAGAATAACCGCAATCCAAGCATTATAACCTGCATCCATTGCAATATAACGTTGAAATCCAAAAATACCTACACCAATCTGCATAGAGTGAACGAGAAAAAAAACAAGGAAAGGGGCGATATGGGAATAACTTTGCTGATTACTAGCGGTCAAATAAAGCCCTCCTTGGTTGTATTAGTGAATGTGGTCATCAATATCAGCTGTTTTTTTACTTTCATGTTTGGAGAAACGCTTCTTCTTTTTCGTTTGCAAAGCAACCGGTCTGTCGTATTGAAACTTGAAAGGTAATCTGAAAAACGAGTCTCTAAGGTCCTTAAAACGAAAAGGATAGATCGGCTCTAGGTAAGGTCTCCCTATAGATTTGAGCGTAATTAAGTGAACAAGAAAGAACGTCCCTAAAAGTGAAATGCCTAATAAGCCCCACAGCTGCGCCATTAGTAAAAAAGGAAATCGAATGAGACGAATGGTATTACCAATTCTATAGATTGGCGTTGTAAAGGAGGCGAGTGCAGCAAGTGCAACTATGATAAGAAGGACGTTGCTTGTGAGGCCAGCTTCTACAGCTGCTGTCCCAATTACAATCCCGCCTACAATTCCGATCGTTTGACCGACCTTGGTTGGGAGTCTTGCTCCTGCCTCTCTTAACAATTCAATGGTGAGTTCTAAGAAAATGGCTTCAATAATAGGTGGAAACGGAATGATGCTTCTGGACAATATTAATGTAGCGAGTAAATCTTGCGGAATGAGCTCAGTATGGTATGTAATAACCGCAACATACAGTGGTGTTGAAAATACAGAAAATAAAACAGCGAATAATCGAATCATTCGAAAGGCAGAAGCCAAATGCCAAGGAATAAAATAGTCTTCAAAAGCAGAAAAAAATTCAATCAACGTCGTTGGAGCTGTAATGGCAGAAGGTGATCCAGCTACTAATACTGCCACTTTTCCTTCTATAAGCTGAGCTGCCACGCGATCCGGTCGCTCTGTATCAATTAACTGAGGAAACGGAGAATTGCTGTTATCCTCAATAAACTGGTTTATATAAGAACTATCACTGATTTCATCGTAATCAATGTCTTTAATCCGTTGAATCATCGTATTTACATTTTCATCGTTTGCAATATCAGATAGATAAAGGACCGCCACTTCAGTCTGTGATATGCTTCCTACTTTCATTTTCTTTATACATAACGTGGAAACAGGAAGTCTCTTTCGAATCAAGTTCAAGTTAATAGCCAGGTCTTCAACTAAACCTTCTTTAGGTCCGATTACGCTGTATTCCACTTCCGGAATACTTACTTCTCTATTTTCCAGATTTTTGATCGGAACGAGAAGTCCATAAGGAGTCGAATGATCGAAGCGGATCAGTACTTTACCTCTATTTAGACCCTCCTCTAGCTCATCCCCGGTTGTAACGACGGTCAGTTCTTTTAATGAAATGATTCTTTTCAGGTCATCAAGTGTGGAGACGTCATGTTTTTGAAGAGGTCCGATAACGTGTTCGTTCAACGTGTTTAAATCGACTAGAGAATCATAAAAATTCAAGTAATATTGGTTATTACCTAAACTCTCAACCGTTTCAGAAACAAAATCATCAGAGTGGAAACACAAATCGAGGACTTTTTGGAAATGTTTGTTTTGTGACTGTTTTTGTGACACCTAAAGCCCTCCTCCAGATTCGACCTCCTATTAGTATGAAAAGTGATGGTGGTTTTCTATTCATCTGTTTTGATTTACAATAGAACGAGATAGGATGAGGAGCGTGAATGATGTGAGTGTAAAAGGAAAGTTACAACGTATGAAAGGGTATATGAATACGGAAACCTCTAATAGAGAGTTACCATCCTTGGAGCGCCCAAAGGTTCATTCCGACTCAACTTTTCCTTTTCCTCACGAAGATAAATGGAACAGGATGGGGTTTCGTCTCCACTCTTTCGAAGGGGAATATTCATTGATTCGAAAACGTACATACCCACTTGCCTACAAGCATGGGAGCAGTGCATTTTCTGAGATCTTTGATGTGCATGAAGAATGGCAACGTATAAAAGGAGAACATCCTCTATCATTAAAGGGAATTGATGTTGGTGATCTTTTATTCTTTGATACAGAGACTACAGGACTTTCTAGCGGCGCGGGTACATCGATCTTTCTGATGGGGTATTCAAGGATAAAAGAAGATCGTGTTGAAGTCGTTCAGCATTTTATGCCAGGGCCCGAAAGTGAAGCGTCATTTTTCCATGGTTTCTTAACTGATTTTGAAAAAGATAATCAACTTGTTAGTTACAACGGGAAAGCTTTTGATTGGCCGCACGTGAAATCACGCCACGCCTTCGTGAGAAATGAGGTTCCGAATCTTCCACTTTTTGGACATTTCGATCTTTTACATGCAGCTCGTCGCCTTTGGAAAAATGAGCTTCCATCTTGTCGTCTTTCCATTGTTGAAGAAGAAAAACTTTCTGTTAAGCGAGTAAACGAGACGCCAGGAAGCTTGGCCCCAATCCTTTATTTTGAGTATTTGAATCATCAAGACCCAGAAGAGCTAGAAGGGATTGTTAAGCACCACGAATGGGACGTCCTTAGTCTCATCGTTTTGTTTACCCAGATTTCCAAAAGGCTATTGCATATGGAACCAGGTCTGTCCCATGGGGAAGAACATTTGCAGATGGGTAGGTGGTTTGAACAGGCGAAAAACCACGATCATGCTTTCGTGCACTATAAAGAGGCGTTGAAAACAAAAGAACAAGAAGCTTCTGTGAAACTTGGCCACCTTTACAAAAAGCAAAAAGACCTTCAAAACGCAAAGAGGTATTATGAAGAGAGCATTAAGTTCAATGATGAAACAAGAGCAATGAGAGAAGCGTATGAAGAATTGGCAAAATTAACAGAACACGTAGAGAAAGACTATCAAAAGGCACTCTACTATACGGCTCGTGCAATTGAAGTTGAAAAACGAGTAGCTAGAATGCTACGGACAGCTAAGCCTAAAATTGATACGCTTGTAAAAAGAAAAACACGGCTTGAAACAAAGCTTGATAAAAGGAGTGGGTTCCGTGATTGAAGAACGTTCTTATATAGAAATTATGCGTAAAGCATTTCCTTTTCAATTGTTAACAGATGAGCAATTTGAAACGGTTGTGACCGAATCGACTCGTCAATCCTTCCAGGAAAACGAGTTTATTTTCCATGAAGATGAAGAAGAAGTAGAAGTATACTTCTTATTAAAGGGATTGGCTAAGAACGTTCTTCATCGCGAAGACGGAAAGCAGTTTTCGGTACGTTTCTATTATCCAGGAGACTTGATTGGATTAATGATCCTCTTGTCAGGTGGAGAAATGAACTTTTCTGTCCAGGCTTTAGAAGATTGCGAATCGGTCAAACTAAAGAAGAGTGCTTTACTTAAGGTGATGACTGAAAACACGGCGTTTTCTGATACGATTCTTAGTGGGATCGGCCAACGTATGAAATCTCTTTATGATGAAATGAAGAAAGGTGCCGAATCAACGAGTACGGAAAACATTGCCCTATATAAAACAAGGGTTCATACCATTATGGATAAGCCTAGATTTATTTATAAAGATCAATCCATTCTACAAGCGGCTAAAACACTTGGTGATTGGGGGGGGCAAGGGTTAACCGTTGTTGATCACGATCACCATTTAAAAGGGACAATCACACAAACGGAGCTGTTAAAAGGTTTAAGCCACGGGAAGCCGGAAGATCGTGTAGCTAAATGGATGATTAGTGACCCCGTGTCAACGCAAGCGGACGCGTTTAGTTATGAAGTACTTACATATTTTAAAGACGACCGGATCCATTTGGTTCCCGTTTTGAATGGAGAAAAAGTAGTAGGCATCTTAACGGCTGAATCTTTTTTGCGTCTTCACGAATCCGAATACTTAAACCTTTACTACAATGTGAACCATGCT
Organism: Alteribacter aurantiacus DSM 18675; assembly: GCF_000429705.1. Taxonomy (GTDB): domain Bacteria; phylum Bacillota; class Bacilli; order Bacillales; family Salisediminibacteriaceae; genus Alteribacter; species Alteribacter aurantiacus. The sequence goes on along the minus strand of NZ_KE386941.1, from coordinate 1,064,620 downwards.
AAAAACATGGATGAATTAGCAAAACTGTCACCTAAACAAAATGAATCATTCCTATCCTTTACAGAAGAGCTTTTAAGTGAGCATACGTATGGGACCGAAATGAGCGAATTTATATCCAAATACAATGATCAAATTCATATCCAAGTGATACGTTCAGCTTTAAAAGGCATGAAAAGGGAAGGGTTAGGCTCTCCACCGGTCAACTATTGCTTTATCGTAATGGGAAGTCAAGGTAGGGGAGAGCAAGCCTTTAGTACAGATCAAGACAACGGTTTTATTCTTGATAACTATGAGCATTTACAAAATCGCGAACATGTAGAATCGTACTTCAAGCGTTTTGCTGAAAAGATAAATGAAGGTCTCGTTTCCTGTGGGTTTCCTGAATGTACAGGGGGAATAATGGCGAAAGAATCAAAATGGCGAAGAAGTATTGATCAATGGGAGCGGGAGGTTTTCCGCTGGCTTCGGGAAACGGATTCACAAGAAGTAAGGGATTTTACCATTTTTATTGACTACAGACCCTTATTCGGTGATTTCTCTTTATCTGAGAAGCTGCGTGAACGCATCACGGAACCGATCCAAAAAGCGAAAATCCTTCATGCTATGTTAATGAAAGACACGATACGCTTTCGTGTTCCAATACAAGCATTCGGGCGAATTAGTACTAAAGGAAAAGCTCGGACCATAGATTTGAAAAAGGCGGCCATTATGCAGATTGTAAACGGGATCCGAATCTTTGCAATACGTTATGGCGTCGATGAAGTGAGTACACTCAAGAGGTTGCATGTTTTGAGTAAAGACGAAGTGTTTCACCCGAGAGATGCGAAAAATGCGAAGTTGGCTCTCGACTATTTGTATCAATTAAGAATCCAAGAAAACTTGATTCAACTAAGGCTGGACAAGCCTCTTACGAATGAATTGGCTCCTCATACGTTGACCAAAGACCAACGAAGACAGCTAAAAGAAGCATTAATGGTAGCGAAGCGTATGCAACAAATGAGCGAACTGAGCTTTGCAAGGAACAGAGGGTTGTAATATGCAAGTATCTGTTCTCCATTATTTAAGATACATTATGCTGGATGTTCATCTCTTTCACTCCATGAAGAGAGGGTGGATTATGAAGAACCGGGCCTTATATGAGGCTTTGGTTGAAGAGCTCCATGACATTGAACCGGAAGGAAATATTGATGATGTCTCTCTAGAAGATCTCACATATACAGTATTCGATCTGGAAACAACCGGCTTCTTTCCTCGTATGGGTGATGAAGTGATCTCAATTGGAGCGATGAAGGTGAATGTCAATCACATTCGCTTCCCTGAACACTTTTACGAAGTCGTACGCCCTTTTAAACCTGTATCTGATGATGTAATGAAACTGACGGGACTAACATCAAAGGAGATAAAGGCAGGTGAACCTTTCTTAATTGGCTTTTTCAGGTTTGTGCAATTTATGTCCAATACTGTTCTGGTGGCTTATCCTGCGAGTTTTGATATCACGTTTTTGCAAGAGCTTTCAAGAAAATGGGGAATTAAAAAGTTTTCCCCATACTACATTGATGCTTATGAAATTGCCAATTATGTCTTTCCTAATCAAAAAAATAACCTTGATCGTGTTATTAAGAGGTTAGGTGTTGAAGTGAGGGAAAGACACCACGCTCTTAACGACGCTCATATGACGGCTGAAGTATTCATGATCTTGGTTGAAGAATTGAAAAAGCGAGGTATTACGACATACGGTCAGTTACAGGAGATAACAAAGGACCGTAGAAACCCTGTTCTACGGTCCTGACTCTTATTTTTCCGGCCGTGGGCCCGGATCCATTCCTGTAGAGGAGACTGTCATCTTCGGGGTTACTTTAACATCGGATGCAACTCGAATTTGACAAGATAACCGGCATCCTTCTTCGAGAGACTTTGCAAGCTCAGCTTCTTCGGGAGGAGGGAAATCACCAACATGTACTTCAACTCGACATGTCGTGCATTTGGCTTTCCCGCCACAACGATGGAGAACATCGATTCCGTTGTCTTCAAGTGCTAATACAAGCTTCGTACCTTCCGGTGTTTCAAAAGGTTCGTAACCTGGAACTTCTACTTTTGGCATTGATAAGAGCCCCCTTGATTGTGTTTTATTTTACTATCAGTTCCCTTAAAAATCGGGAAATAAACCTGGTTAACTATTTCCCGGGAGAGCGCAAAAAACCCTTTTTTTAGAGTTATTTTTCATTATGTCCATAATTTTATTTGCAAATATGTCTAATTTCGACGAAAAAAGAAAATTTCTGCAAAAAAGTAGTTGAAATTACTTAAGAATATTTTTACAATAACTAATGTATCCGTTTTAAAGTGAGGGAGTAAGTGAATGAGAACGATGATTTTGTTAATGTTTTTTGCTGTAATTGGGATGACGGTTTGGTTTATGACAGAAGCAAAAGACGGAGCTGTTCAGTTTCCGTTTTTGACACTTTAAAAGCTGATTCAGAAAGGGCGTCGGGCCTTTTCTGAATCGGCTTTTTTGTTTTTGAAAAACGATAAATTGTTACTGATCTGCATCACAGGTGACTTGCAAATAAAGTGTTCGGGATTAAGCCACTTCTGATTTTGTTCAAACAGGGCCCCTGTTCAAGGATAAATATCATAAAATTAGGTCTTATAACTAGTACATGTACACCTTGTTTGACATAGGTTGATAGTGTACCGAATCAAAAAGGAGGAATACAACTTATGTTTAAGCAACAAAGACCACGTCGTCATTGTCAAGTGATGCCAGCTCAAATTCACCCAACGAAGCAACAAATGACACACCAGTGTTGTGAGTACATTGTTCCAGAGGTGCACCCAACTCACACGACTAATGTAGCACACCACTTATATAAGCATATCCACACGTACCCACAAACGTTTTCTCAGGTGGATCAAGTATCTCATCAACACTTCCAAGGTGGTCCAGGCCAGCAAGTAGCAGGGGCACAAATGGGACCAAACATGGGATTCCCAGGTCAAGTAGCGGGCGCTCAAGCGCAGCCAAATATGGGCTTTAACGGTCAAGTAGCGGGTGCTCAAGCGCAGCCGAACATGGGCTTTCCTGGTCAAGTAGCGGGCGCTCAAGCACAGCCAAACATGGGCTTTCCTGGTCAAGTAGCGGGCGCTCAGATGAATGGTTACGGCAAAGGCGGAAAATGCGGGCGTTAAGTTTACGTTTTATGATGTTACCGACACGAAGAAATTCGTGTCGGGCTTTTTATTGATTTGAATCGTTAAAAAGTAAATCTTGTTTTCATCATCTCTCCAACCTTTTTCGTCCATTTTAAAATAAGCGTAGCAATAGTGGAATTTATTTGTTTATAAATATCAACTCATTCTAATGACAATAATGGACAAGCCCTGAAATAATGAAATGGATTGGTATCATCCTGTTATCCAGTAGCCCTACACTAAAAGAATGATGATGAAGTCATTTCTTTTTATAATTTCACGTATTTCCATCGTGAAAGCTATGATAGACTAGACAGTGAAAGGGACGTGCAATAGTATGTATGAAGTATTAGCTGTGACCGGATACAAACCAAATGAATTGGGAATTTTTGATGAGAAACACCCTCATCTTCCTTACCTAAAAGAAGCGATCAAGCAAAAGCTCCGAGCTTTAAAAGAAGAGATCGACTTTAAATGGCTTATCCAAAGTGGTCAACCGGGAGTAGAACTCTGGATGGCGGAAGCCCTCCTTGAATTAAAGGCTGACTACCCTGACTTGAAACTCGCCACTCTTGCTCCTTTTTATGAACAAGAAGAGCGGTGGAAAGATGTTTGGAAACGTTCATACGAAATGATTTGGGGTAGCAGTGATTTTACAGAATACATTACAAAACGGCCATACGAAAACCCTGCACAACTCAGGATGAAGAACCAGTTTATTATTGAAAAAAGCCATGCTTTTCTTGTTTTATATGATGAATTCACTCCCGGTTCTCCCGACTATTATTTATCGTATGCAAACAAAAAGCATGAAGCGACCGATTACCCACTCTTCTTTCTAACACCAGATGACATTGAAGAGTCTGTCAGAGACCAGCAAGACGAGTGGAGCTGACTATTTGGTACCCGCGGTTTATGATATTTAAAACTTTGAATTGACAAGAGCACAACTTTTTGTAAAAATAAGTACATTATTCGTACAGTAAATATGAGGTGAACGCAATGCAAAAGAAGGTTGCCCGTTTAACACCAAAGGAAATTCTCGAAAAGGATTTTAAGACAAGCATTCGAGGATACAGTCAAGATGAAGTTGATCAATTTTTGGATCAGATCATTAAAGATTATGATGCGTATGAAAAGCGTATTCAGTTCCTTGAAAAAGAGATGGAAAGAACGAAAAAAGAACCGTCGGTCGTAGATGAACAAACGAAGCGCCATCAGCCTGTTACTCCACAGCCAGTCCAGTCAAATACAGGTGGTCATACCAATTATGATATCTTAAGACGCCTCTCAAACTTGGAAAAGCACGTCTTCGGAAGCAAGTTAAACGAAGAGTAAAGGAGAATGACTGTTGGTCGAAGTGTATATTGACGGAGCGAGTGCGGGAAATCCTGGCCCGTCTGGCGCTGGTGTGTATATCAAAGGGGAAGGCTATGTGATAAAAAAGTCGATTCCATTGGGGAATCTTACAAATCACCATGCCGAATTCTGTGCGTTAGTTGAAGCTTTAAAAATATGCGCCGCTCATGGATTTTCTATTGTTTCTCTGCGAACGGATTCACAAATTGTTGCGGATGCCGTTGATAAGCAGTACGTCAAACGAGATGAATTCAATGTATATCTAGCGAAAGCATTGGCCATCATTAACGATCACTTTGACTACTGCTTTGTGAAATGGATTCCAAGTAAACAAAACAAAGAAGCAGATGTATTGTCAAAACGAGCGATAAAAATGAATGATTAAGCAAATGATTAACGCCTATTGATATCCGGTATGAATCCATGTTATACTATTTTTTGCGTTAAAAAATGATTAACATAACAATGTGTTTGTTGCCTCGGGTAATCGCTGTGCGTCTTGAACGTGCAGAGGAAAGTCCATGCTCGCACAGTCTGCGATGACTGTAGTGATCGTGCTTGACCAATTCATAAGTCAAGGTAGCCTCATTGAAGGCTAACGGCAGGGAAACGACCTACGTCTTTTAGATATGGTTTAGTACCCTTGAAAGTGCCACAGTGACGAAGTCTGATTAGAAATGATCAGAGTGGAACGCGGTAAACCCCACGAGCGAGAAACCCAAAAATATGGTAGGGGCATCCCTTTGAAGGAATTGAACGGAGAAGGGGCCAGATGAGCTTGACTCATTTGGAGACAGATGGTTACCACCGGAGTACGAGGGCTTTGGCCCGTTTGCAGTACGATGGAACAGAACATGGCTTACAGAGCGCATTGGGCGCATTGTTATGAAATGATAACTCCTCGAGCTTCGTGTTCGCGGGGTTTTTTGTATAGGTATCCGATATTTTAATTGTAGTACATGGTTTTTAACATGAGAATGTGCCAATAATTTTAATCAAGATGATGAGAAACAATAACGATACATAAGGAAGGGCGGATAAGCATGAGTGGAAAACTAACCCTTATTGCAACTGCAGCTATGGGACTAGAAGCCATTGTTGCAAAAGAAGTGCGAGATCTTGGATTTGAAGATGTAACTGTAGAAAACGGAAAAGTGATGTTTACATCGGATATGCAGGGCATTGCAAGAGCTAATCTATGGCTTCGCACAGCCGATCGAGTTAAAATTCAGGTCGGGCAATTTAAAGCAACCAGTTTTGAAGAGTTATTCGAAAAAACAAAAGCGTTGCCTTGGCCAGACTTTCTTCCTGAAACAGCAGAATTCCCTGTTATAGGACGTTCTGTCAAGTCAGGGTTGTATAGCGTACCTGACTGTCAAGCTATTGTGAAAAAAGCTGTAGTTGAGAAAATGAAGCAGGCATATAAAAAAGATTGGTTCGATGAAACAGGTGGGTTTCATCGTATTGAGGTGGCCTTGCTAAAAGATGTTGCTACGTTAACGATTGATACAAGTGGAACAGGGCTTCACAAACGGGGATATAGGTATCTACATAATGAAGCGCCTTTAAAAGAAACACTCGCAGCCGCTTTAATTTATCTAACGAATTGGCATCCTGACAAACCCTTTATTGATCCTTTTTGTGGATCAGGAACCATTCCCATCGAAGCAGCTATGATTGGTCAGAACATCGCTCCTGGTATTAACCGTGAATTTGCTTTTGAAGGCTGGGATTGGTATGAGAAGAAATGGGTTGCAAAAGCCCACGAAGAAGCGGAAGATTTAGCAAAGTATGATCAACCCCTTCAGATATTCGGAACAGATATCGATCACAAAATGATAGACCTTGCCACCAACAATGCGATGGAGGCAGGTTTCCCGGACCAAATCAAATTCAAGCAAATGCAAGCAAAGGACCTTCGCTCAAAGCAGGAGTACGGTGTGATCCTAGGAAACCCTCCGTACGGAGAAAGAATGAATGAGTTAAAAGAAGTTGAAAAGCTCTATAAAGATATCGGTGAAGTTTATCGAGAGTACTTGCCAACATGGTCGGTTTATATGATTACTTCACATGAGAAATTTGAGCTTTTCTACGGTAAAAAGGCAACGAAAAAACGAAAGTTATACAATGGGAATATAAAAACGGATTTCTATCAATTCTGGGGACCTCGTCCACCAAAACGATAACCAATGATGCCGCCACTTCAATGAAGTGGCGGTTTTTTATGTTTTATGACGTTTAATACTCTTTGGCTAGAAATGTTTCAAGCTAACCAAGAGCCAGAACAAGTATTTGTATGAGTCGTGTTGCCCTATCCCTTATTGGTTAATGATGAATGAAAAACAGAAAATGGTAAACAGTAAAGGAAGGTGATTTGTAATTTGGTAAAGGAGTACATCTATGAAAAAAATCGAGGTACGAAACTTAACGAAGGTTTTTGGACCAAGCCCGAAAAAAGGTGTGTCCCTTCTAAAGGAAGGTAAATCAAAAGATGCAATCCTAAAAGAGTCCGGCAACACTGTCGGAGTGAACCAAGCCACATTTGATGTGAATGCAGGGGAATTTTTCGTCATCATGGGTCTCTCTGGAAGCGGGAAATCGACTTTAATCAGGCTAGTAAACCGGCTCATCGACCCAACTTCAGGCTCTGTTTTGATTGACGGAGAAGACATAACAAAAATGAATACAAAATCGTTAATTGAAACGAGAAGAGCAAAATTAGGAATGGTTTTTCAACGTTTCGCACTCCTGCCTCACCGTACCATTCAAAAAAATGTCGAGTATGGATTGGAGATTCAAGGGATTGATACAAAAGAACGAGAAGAAAAAGCTAAAGAAGCGATTCATGCAGTAGGGCTAGCCGGTTATGAAAATAGTTATCCCGAAGAGTTGAGCGGAGGTATGCAACAACGAGTCGGTCTTGCGAGAGCGTTGGCCACAGACTCGGATATTCTTCTAATGGATGAAGCGTTTAGTGCTCTTGATCCACTTATTCGAAAAGATATGCAAGATGAACTATTGGAGTTACAGGATAAACTTAATAAGACGATTTTGTTTATTACCCATGACCTTGATGAAGCCCTTAAATTGGGAGATCGTATTGCCATTATGAAAGACGGGGCTATCGTGCAAATAGGTACTTCTGAAGAGATTATGAGAGAGCCTGCCAATGATTACGTGGCAAGCTTTGTTCAAGATGTTGATCGATCAAAAGTACTTGTAGCAGAGAACGTTATGAAAAAACCGGATGTGGTTACTTCATCAAAGGATGGTCCTCGAGTCGCTGTTCGGAGGATGAAAGAAAAAGGAATCTCTAGTATTTTTGTTGTGGATCGAGGCAACGTTTTAAAAGGCTTGCTTACAATTGAAGATGCCGTTAAAGCGGTAGATCTTGATCTCACGTTAGACAAATACTTACGGCAAGATTATCGAATAGCAAAAAAAGACACTCCCCTTGAGGAGTTGATTCCTGTTGCTGCTGAAACAAACTATCCTATTGCAGTGGTAGAAAATGAACGTTTAAGAGGTATCATCGTACGAGTTTCCATACTATCGGGTCTGGGACTAGGAAAAGAGGTCACGAATCACTCCGACAAGCAATTAGATGAGGCAACTCCAATAGAAGACCCTAAACTTGGGGGGGATGAAACATGAATTATTTTTACTTGCCACTTGAAGAGTGGACCAATGATTTTGTTAACGATTGGCTCATACCTACTCTTGGCCCTTTTTTTGATGCTATAGGTGGCATGATTGGAAGTCTTCTTGAGTGGATAAACTGGATATTAACCGTTATCCCACCTGAAATTCTTACGATCATTGTAGTAGCCTTGGCATGGTACGTTGCAGGAAAAGGAGTAGCCTTGTTTAGTTTGATTGGATTACTATACCTTGGATCGGTTGATTTGTGGGCGGAAGGTATGCAAACCCTTGCGATTATATTTGTTGCTACCTTTTTGTCCATCGTCATTGGCATACCAATCGGAATATGGAGTGCGAAATCAGAAAGTGTACAACGCATTGTCAGGCCTGTTCTCGACTTCATGCAAACATTACCTAGTTTTGTTTATTTAATTCCGGCAATATTGTTGTTCGGTTTAGGTGGGGTTCCCGCTGTTATCTCAACATTTGTCTTTGCCACTCCCCCTTGCGTAAGGTTAACGAATCTAGGTATTCGTCAAGTGCCGGGAGATGTAGTTGAAGCAGCTAGAGCATTTGGATCAACATCTGGCCAAATGCTTGTAAAAGTTCAGCTTCCCCTCGCATTACCAACCATTATGGCAGGAGTGAATCAAACGATTATGCTTGCCCTTTCCATGGCGGTTATTGCGGCAATGATTGGGGCACCGGGCCTTGGATCGATCGTTCTTTCGGGAATCTCAAGTGTGAATGTGGGACTAGGACTTGTTGGTGGTTTAGGAATTGTTGTTCTCGCCATCATTCTCGACAGGATCACACAAGGATTAAAGCCTGAGAGGTAGTCTATTATGGAAAAGGAGTGAATAAGATTGAAAAGATACCAAAAAGTTGGGATGAGTGTTTTAGCGGTACTGTTGGCTATAGCTGCTTGTGGAGTTGACGAAGAATTTGATGAAACAGAAGAAAGTTCCCCTGGAGAAGACGAAGGAGAAGTCGCAGAAGACCGGGATGAAACGATCAGGTTAGGCGTAACCAATTGGACATCCACGATACCACCTACGTACATTGCAAAGGAAATCCTAGAAGATATGGGATACACCGTAGAATTACAAGAGGCAGACGCTGGCGCGGTTTATACAGGCTTATCTCGAGGCGACCTAGATGTATTTATGGATGCCTGGCTACCTGACATGCACAAAGATTACATGGAACAATATGAGGATTCAATTGAGAGCATCTCAGTGAGCTATGAAGAAGGTGAACTTGGTTGGGTTGTACCGGAGTACGTTGATGACATCAATACAGTCGAGGATTTGAAAGGCCAAGAAGACCTTTTCGACAATCGTATCTTCGGTATTGAAGAAGGGGCTGGAATGACTGAAACGTCAAGAGAAATGATTCAGTCCTTTGATTTGGACTTGGATTATGTGGCTTCAAGCGAATCGGGGATGTTAACAGAAGTGCAACGTCATATATCATCTGAAGAACCGATTCTGTTTCTTGGCTGGCGTCCGCATCCAATGTTTGTAGATTATGACCTTAGAGTTCTTGAAGGTGATGAAGATTACTTTGCCACGTCGGAAGTGCACGTGGTTGTAAACAAGGATTTAGCCGAAAAAGCGCCTGAAGCATACGAATTCCTGGAAAATTGGTCGATTGATATTCAAGATGTTGAAGAAATGATCGTCGAAATTGAAGAAGGTGGAGACGAAGAAGAAATTGCACGTGAATGGGTTGAAGAGAACGAAGACTTAGTAAGTGAAATGATGGGACAATAAAAGGGAGTGTTGATAATGTCAGAACCGTTTAACGATATCCAACAAGTTGAAATGGCAATTAAAGCTGCTCAAAAAATGGTTGGACAAGCAACAATGAGTATGAATCCTGAACAGCTAGAAACAGCCACTCAAGCACTGAACGATGCAAAGAACCAGCTACAACAAGCTGTTAATTATGAGATGAGTGGAGAGCTTGGCGATTATTCTCATGATTTAATTGACAAGTTGGAGAGTCAATTGGAAAAAGCAAAAGACGAGGAATAAAAACGAACGAGGCTGGGACATAAAGAATGTGTTTAGAGTTGAAGCGATTTTCATTCAAAGTTAACACTTCTGTCCCAGCCTCGTTTTATTGTGCATGGGGATTGGTCACATCCTCAATGTTAGGATTGGAAAACTGTACTTCTCCTCGATCTTCATTAAAATCAATTTCCATCCCGTCAAAATACCATTCGTCATCTTGGGATACGTAAAAAGTAATCCCTTCTACTTCTAATGAGTATTCTTGGGATTCGGGTAGTTCCTTTGTAACTCCAACAGAAAATCCACCAGAGCCAATGCCACCTACCCGAACATATAGCCTTAGAGCGTCGGAATCCTCTAAGTTCATCTCCTGTTTGTATAATAAAGCTGCACGTGGTGAAATCGTCATGTCCATCAGGTTTCCCCCTTGCTATCTTTTATAGACTAACGTTACCCCATTATAAGGATCAAAAGCCTTTTTTGCAAAAAAAAGAAGGACTATGACTGCTTATATAGAAATGTATAGGGATTGCTATATCAAAAGGAGTTGAGTCATCTTGAGTACATCCATTAAAGAAACGGAAAAAGCCTTTTTAGACTACGTTAAAAAGATGTCGAATTATAATGAAGCCATTGGTTTATTGGCTTGGGACCTACGAACAGGTGCCCCCAGAAAAGGTGCATCGCAACGAGCTGAAGTGATAGGGACTTTGTCTTCACAAGTGTTTCAAATGTCTGTATCTGAAGAAATGAAAACGTTCATACATATATTATCCGATGAACAGGTCCTTACTGCACTTGATGAGGTCACCATCGCTTCAATTAAAGAATGCGAGAAAGCTTACAACAAACAAAAGAATATACCTGAAAATGAGTACCAAGAGTATGTCGTTCTAACATCAAATGCCGAGTCCATTTGGCCAGAAGCAAAAGATAAGGCCGACTTTTCCATGTTCCAGCCTTATCTTGAAAAAATTGTGAATTTCAACAGAAAGTACGTAGAGTGGGTTGGATATGAAGGGAACAAATACAATGCCCTTCTGGATGATTATGAGCCCGGCCTTACAGTAGAAACCCTTGATCGTGTGTTTGGAGAGCTAAGAGAGAAGTTGGTTCCTCTCGTTAAAGCGGTAACGGAAAGTACGAATCAGCCTAAAACCGACTTTTTATTCCATCATTTCCCTAAGGAAAAACAAGAGGGTTTCAGTAAAGCAGTTTTAAATCAGATGAAGTATGATTTTGATGCAGGACGTCTTGACTCTACAGTTCATCCATTTGCTATAGGATTAAACCCTAATGATGTTCGTGTAACAACGAAATATGACGAAGCTGATTTCAGAACAGCGGTCTTCGGCACAATCCATGAAGGTGGACATGCTTTGTATGAACAAAACATTAGTGAAGAACTAATTGGCACACCACTATGCTCGGGTACTTCTATGGGCATTCACGAATCTCAGTCCTTATTTTGGGAAAACTTCGTAGGACGTCATTATGCGTTCTGGGAAAAGAACTACGACCTCTTAAAAGAATATTCATCCGGTCAATTCGACAATGTAGATTTAGCCACGTTTTACAAGGGGATTAATGTAGCTGGACCTTCATTAATCCGTATTGAGGCTGATGAAATGACGTATGCTTTGCACATCATCGTGCGTTATGAGTTGGAAAAAGCATTAATTAATAGTGAACTGGAAGTGAAAGACTTACCACATGCATGGAACGATAAGATGGAGGAATATTTAGGCGTAAGACCATCTCATGACGGGGAAGGGGTTCTTCAAGACGTACACTGGTCCGGTGGAGCTTTTGGTTATTTCCCTTCATACGCTCTTGGATATGTCTACGCAGCGCAAATGATGAGTGCCCTTGAAAAGGACTTGAAAGATGATTTTGACGTTCTCCTTAGAAACGGAGATCTTTCACCAATAAAAGAATGGATGACTAAAAATGTTCACCAGTATGGTAAAAGCAAGCTTCCTCTAGATATTTTAAGAGAAACCACAGGGGAAGAAATCAATGGACAGTATTTAGTTGATTATTTAACGGAAAAGTATTCCGATGTATACGCTCTAAGTAAATAAGTTCATATAACGAGGATCACAAAAAGTCAAAGGCGATATAATGCCTTTGACTTTTTGTGTTCAGACATGTTCTTTTACAATTTCACTTCCTTTTTATTTTAAATCATATGTTCTCATCTATGGCAAATTTGTGAAAAAAAAAGCCTTTAATGGCCTGTGGTGTAATCAAATTGTCACAGACCGTTACAAAACAGACATAAATTTGTTATGATATACATGATTGAGTAGAATGAGAGGTTTATAAAATGAAAAAAATAGTAACATCATTGATTTCAGGAGTCGTTATCCTTACAACCGTTTTCGGTTTTAAGCTAGCTGCTGAAGGAAGCAATGAATCCCTTGTGACGATAAATGAAAGTCAACTTACTAGAGACGAAATTAAAATACATAGAGAAATTACAGTGAAAAATGAAGTGACCATATTAGGTGTCGGTGATGTGCTTATTTCGGGAAGTATCTACAGTGATGCCAGAACGGACAGCGGATTTGATTTTACCTCCATGTTTGAGCATGTAAGTCCAATCATTCAACAGGCTGATTATGCTCTAGCTAATCAAGAAACAATGCTTGGAGGCGAGAGCTTAGGACTATCTGGATACCCAATATTTAACAGCCCTAAAGAAGTTGGTAATGCCTTAAAAGAAGCGGGATTTGATATGTTAACCCTCGCGAATAATCACACACTAGATTATGGTGAAGAAGGTGTTATGAATACGCTCGATCATTTAGATCATATTGATATGCCTTATGTTGGAGCATATCGTTCCTCGGAAGACAAAGCTACGTTACGAAAAGTGGACATAAACAATATTTCGTTTGCATTTTTGTCATACTCATATGGAACAAATGGTATGCCTGTACCTGATGGAAAAGAGTATCTTATTTCATTAATTGATGAAAACAAAATGGAGTCTGACATTAAAGCTGCAAAAGAGGTGGCTGATGTGGTGGTACTTAACCTTCACTATGGAGAGGAATACACGGATTTTCCTAATGAATATCAAACGAACATTACATCAATTGCTGCAGAAGCAGGTGCTGATATCATTTTTGGTCACCATCCTCATGTTCTACAACCCTTTGAATGGCTTCGTACAAGTGACGGACGAGATGTCTTTGTCGCTTATTCACTAGGAAACTTTATTTCTGGTCAAGAAGGTGTTGAACGGCGAATAGGAGGAATGGCGCAAGTAACAGTGAAAGAAGTTGTCGCAGGACCAGCCTCATTTACGATCGTAGATGACCCTGTCTTTATTCCCGTTTATACTGATCGAACAGAGTGGTGGAGAGAATATCGCGTTCTCCCCGCTTCAGAAATGACAAATGGTATACTTCCAAACTGGCAAGCCCACTTTAATGAAGCTAGTGAGCATGTTGGACGATGGATGGACGATGTTAAAATTGAAAACAATAAATAAGACTCAAAGCCGTGTACCCAATGGAGGTGCACGTTTTTTGTTATATTTCACGTACCGTACTAGTAAGTTAAGGTTTTAAAAACATAAAGATGTGAAATATAATACTAAGTATGGCCTTTTTTAACAATATATTATGCCTAATTGTCGTACTAATTGAAGAAGGAAGTGTGCCTATGATTGAGTTCTCAGCTGTTTCAAAAGTGTTTGAAGACGGCACGAAAGCTGTCAATTCTCTTGATTTCACTATTGAAAAGGGAGAATTTTTTGTGTTGATTGGTCCAAGTGGTTGTGGGAAAACCACGACGATGAAAATGATTAACCGCTTGATTGATCCTTCAGAAGGAAACATTAAAATTAACGGAAAAAACATTGAATCTCAAGATATTCAAGAGCTTCGGTGGAACATTGGATATGTTCTTCAGCAAATCGCTCTTTTCCCTCATATGACAATAGCTGAAAACATTGCGATTGTTCCTGAAATGAAAAAGTGGAAAAAGCAAGACATCGATAAGAGAATTGATGAGTTGCTTTCTATGGTTGGATTGGAACCAGCCACGTATCGAAACCGAAAACCAAAAGAACTCTCTGGGGGCCAACAACAACGAATTGGTGTTATTCGAGCTTTAGCGGGAGACCCTGATATTATTCTCATGGATGAACCTTTTAGTGCGCTAGACCCATTAAGTCGAGAGCAGCTTCGACGAGATATAGGGAAGCTCCAAAAAGAAATTAAAAAGACAATCGTTTTTGTAACCCATGATATGGATGAGGCCTTGATGCTCGGGAATCGTATTTGTGTCATGAAAGATGGTACTTCTGTCCAAATCGACACGCCTGAAAACATCATGAATCATCCTGCAGATTCCTTTGTAGAAGAATTCTTGAGTGGATACAAAGACGCTTGGTCTGATTCTGTAAGGAAGGTTATGAAGGAAAATTCAACTTACATAATTGAAAAAAGCAAAATGGATACAAATGTCGGCGAAACTCAATTTGTATATTCAGGCTCTGAAAAAACATTTCTTGGTAAGCGATCAAAAAGTGGGCGTTTGGTTGATTTTGAGAATACGATTCCGGAAAGTTACACCATAGCCGAGGTCGTAGACGTATTCCGGAAATGTGAGGGGGAGATTCTCCCCGTAGTGGATCAAAATAACGCCTTGATTGGTACAGTAACCATTAAAGATGTGATGGTTTATTTAAATGACTCCCGTAACGATGGGAGGAGACGAGGATGATCTTAGCTTTTCAAAGTTTCATGACCCTTCTTCAAACAAGGCAAGATATGCTTTGGACAGCTACATGGGAACATCTCCAGCTATCCATCATCTCTTTATTGCTTAGTGTTTTCATTGCTTTGCCACTTGGGATTATTCTGACTAGGAAAACAAAAGTCGCTGAGCCGATTATCGGTGCGTCAGCCGTGCTACAAACGATTCCGAGCTTAGCCTTACTTGGTTTTATGATACCGCTAATCGGAATAGGGACAACGCCTGCGATTGTTGCGTTAACCGCTTATGCTTTGCTTCCAATCCTTCGTAATACGTATACAGGAATACGAGAGGTAGATCCTTCTTTGGTGGAAGCGGCAAGAGGAATGGGAATGAGCTCGTTTAAGCGGCTTCATAAAGTAGAATTACCCATTGCAATGCCTGTCATTATGGCTGGGATTCGCACTTCAATGGTTTTAATTGTTGGAACAGCTACACTTGCTGCCTTGATTGGTGCAGGGGGACTTGGAGATTTGATCATGCTTGGTATCGCGAGGTCGAATAACGAGTATATTCTTCTTGGAGCCATTCCTGCAGCTTTATTGGCCCTCTTTTTTGATGCCATCCTGCGATTTACAGAAAAAAGGTCAGGTGGGCGCTCCATTATGCCAATTGTATCGGTCGTGATTGTAGCTATTCTGATCGTTACAGTACCTCTTGCGATCAGGCCGCAACAAGCGGATATCACAATAGGCGGGAAACTCGGTTCGGAGCCGGAAATTATCATTAACATGCACAAATTATTGATTGAGGATCAAACAGATTTGGTTGTTGACCTCGAACCTAACTTAGGGCAAACAGATTTTGTATTTAACGCGATTCAGTCTGGTAACATTGATATTTATCTTGAGTTTGCCGGTACTGCGATTATGACCTTTTTAGATGAGGATTTGGAAAAAAATGATGAACAAGAAGTGTTTGAAATAGCACGTGATGGAATGGAAGAGGAATATGGTTTGGTCTTCCTTCAGCCTATGGCTTTTAACAATACCTATGCGATTGCGATGATGACAGAGCTGGCAGAGGAACTTGATGTTGAAACCATCAGTGACTTAAGAAGCTACAACAATGAGCTTACAGCAGGATTCACGCATGAATTTGCAGATCGGCAAGATGGATACTTAGGAATTCAAGACGTGTACGGTGTAAATTTTGATGTTGTGACAATGGAAGCGGGTCTTAGACCTCATGCTTTGGAATCTGGTGATATTGATTTAATGGATGCTTACGCAACTGACTGGTATATCGTTGAATATGATATGACAGTCTTGGAGGATGATGAGACACTGTTTCCCCCTTACCAAGGAGCACCTTTAGTTAGGCGGGACATTTTAGAACAGTATCCTGAAATCGCGGATGTGTTAAACGTTCTAGGTGGACAAATTACTGATGAAGAAATGCAGGAAATGAATCATCGTGTGGAAGTAGGCGATGAAAATGCAGAAGACATCGCCAGAGAATTTTTACAATCACAAGGGCTTTTATCTGAATAGAAAAGTGCTTCTTGAGTGTTTTAACTCTTTACACAAAAGATGTGCTTTCAATAGTGTGAGAAGGTTTGATCGTGTGAAGTGAGTGTATCTCGGTTAACATAGGGTAATAGAAGGTAAGATAAGGTAAGATAAAAATAGGCAAACTATAAGGAGAGATTGTAGTCATGCATAATCCTACACGAGAAGAAACAAGAGATATTCTAAAGAAAGCCAAAACAATCGCTGTTGTCGGTTTGTCCGATAACCCCGAACGAACATCATATCAAGTGTCTAAAGCGATGCAAGATGCAGGATACAAAATTATTCCTGTAAATCCGAATTGCCAAGAGGTGTTAGGAGAGCGTTCATTAGACTCACTAAGTGAACTTAGTGGACCGGTGGATATTATAAATGTTTTCAGAAGAAGCGAACATTTACCAGAGGTTGCTAAAGAAGCAGCACAGGTAGAAGCGGATGTGTTTTGGACACAGCTTGGATTAGAAAGTGAAGAAGCATATTCAATTGCTAAAGATGCAGGAATGAGAGTTATAATGGACAGGTGTATAAAAGTCGAACATGCGTTAACAAAATAATCTGGTGCTGCCCTCGGCCTTTATTGTGTCGAGGGCATTTCTAGTTACTCTCCCAATGACGTTTACTACAACTTATCCAGTATTCACTCTGAAAATAAAGCATGTTTTAATATACCGGCAAATAAGGGTAAGATAGGAAGAACAAAAAGGAAAAAAAGAGAGAAGAAAAGCGGGACTTTTCTTGTTTATTAGGTCAAATTAGACAGTGAAATCCTATGAATTCAACAATTATTGCCGAAACTCCTTGAAAAATGGAACGTTAATCGCTACATTAAACATAGTGCAAAAGGCGCTTTCCACTAAATACCACTCTGAAACAACAAACTGACAAGAACGTTCGTTCGTGTGATATGATAGAGGAACCAACATAACGAAAAAGCACTCATCCAATTTATAAAGTGGAATATGAAGCGGCTTGAACAGAAAGAAAGGAGTAACAAGATTGCAACAGAATTTTAATTACAACGATGATGCAATTCAAGTGTTAGAAGGTTTGGATGCTGTTAGAAAACGTCCAGGGATGTATATTGGCAGTACGGACCACCGAGGGCTGCATCACCTCGTATTTGAAATCGTGGACAATGCTGTCGATGAAGCATTGGCCGGTTTTGGTAACGATATTAAAGTAACTATACATAAAGACGAAAGCATTAGCGTTAAAGATGAAGGACGGGGTATGCCTACAGGAATGCATGCTACAGGAAAGCCTACACCTGAGGTCATTTTTACAATACTCCATGCAGGTGGAAAGTTTGGACAAGGGGGATATAAGACAAGTGGTGGCCTTCACGGTGTCGGTTCCTCTGTGGTTAACGCCTTATCGGAATTTTTGGAAGTAACCATTTATAGAGATGGCCAAGTCCATCAACAGCGATTTGAACATGGCGGGAAACCGGTCACAACCTTAGAAAAAAAAGGTACGACAAGAAAAACAGGGACAGTCGTTCATTTCAAACCTGATCCGACCATTTTCAGTACCGTTCATTACAACTACGAAACCCTATCAGAGCGCTTGAGAGAAGCAGCCTTTCTCATAAAAGGCATGAGAATTGAACTTGTGGATGAACGGCCTAAGGGCGAAGTCGTCCGCGACGTGTTTCAATTCGAAACGGGTATCGAAGCATTTGTTGACTACCTGAATGAAGAAAAGGAAACGCTTCACCCTGTTGTGTCTTTTCAAGGTGAGCAACAAGGGATTGAAGTTGATTTTGCTTTTCAATATAGCGATGCCTATACGGAAAACATGCTCTCTTTTGTCAACAACGTCCGTACAAAAGACGGAGGGACACACGAGCTTGGAGCAAAGGCTGGCGTAACCAGAGTCTTTAACGAACACGCTCGAAAACTTCAATTATTAAAAGAAAAAGACAAAAATTTAGATGGCAACGATATTCGGGAAGGGTTTACTGCTATTGTGTCGATCCGTGTTCCTGAGGATAAATTGCAGTTTGAAGGTCAGACAAAAGGAAAACTCGGTACAACGGAAGCACGTTCTGCGGTTGATTCCATCGTTAGTGAGAAGTTAAGTTTCTTTCTAGAAGAAAACCCGGAGGTAAGTAACACGTTAATTCGAAAAGCCATTAAAGCTGCTCAAGCGCGAGAAGCTGCACGAAAAGCGCGAGAAGATGCTCGAAATGGTAAAAAGAATAAACGAAAAGACGCTATGCTCAGTGGCAAATTAACGCCTGCGCAATCGAAAAACAGAGAGAAGAACGAACTTTATTTGGTTGAGGGAGATTCAGCCGGCGGATCTGCAAAGCAAGGACGAGATCGTAAATTCCAAGCTGTTCTCCCTCTCCGTGGTAAAGTCATTAACACGGAAAAAGCTAAGCTTGCCGACATTATGAAAAATGAAGAAATCAGGACAATCATCTATGCCATTGGCGGTGACGTAGGACCAGATTTCGAGATAGAAAACATTAACTATGACAAAATTATTATTATGACAGATGCCGATACAGATGGTGCACATATTCAAGTGTTACTATTAACGTTTTTTTATCGCTACATGAAACCGTTGATTGAAGCGGGCAAAATCTACATTGCTTTACCACCGCTCTACAAAGTGAGTAAGGGAAGCGGAAAGAAAGAAAAAGTGGAATATGCTTGGGATGAAGACGGAATGAAAGAAGCGATGAAAAAAATTGGAAAAGGATACACGATTCAGAGATACAAAGGTCTTGGAGAGATGGATGCGACTCAGCTTTGGGAGACAACAATGAACCCTGATTCAAGAACGCTCGTTCGTGTTCGTATCGACGACATTGCCAGAGCGGAAAGACGGATCTCCACATTAATGGGAGACAAAGTCGAGCCAAGACGTAAATGGATTGAGAACAATGTGGCCTTTAGTCTTGAAGAAGAAACAAACATTTTAGACAGCGAGAATTTGATGGTCACAGAGGAGGAATAGTCAAGTGCAACAAGAAAAGGATCGTTACCTGGACTTGCCTCTAGAAGATGTGATCGGAGACAGGTTCGGACGTTACAGTAAATATATTATTCAAGACCGGGCATTACCTGATGCAAGAGATGGGTTAAAGCCAGTACAAAGACGTATTTTGTACGCTATGCACCACGAACGAAATACAGCCGATAAGCCCTTTAGAAAATCCGCAAAAACAGTTGGTAATGTAATCGGCAACTATCATCCACACGGAGATACGTCTGTGTATGACGCAATGATTCGCTTGAGTCAAGATTGGAAGATGCGACATCTACTCGTCGAAATGCACGGTAACAATGGATCAATTGACGGCGATCCGCCTGCTGCTATGCGTTATACTGAAGCACGTTTATCGAAGATATCGTCTGAAATGCTAAAAGACATTGAAAAAGATACGGTTGAATTCATGCCTAACTTTGATGACTCTGATTCAGAACCGGTTGTGTTACCTTCGCGTTTTCCTAACTTGCTCGTGAACGGATCCACAGGCATTTCAAGTGGATATGCAACCGATCTTCCTCCCCATAACCTGGGAGAGGTCATTGATGCTGCTATTATGCAAATGGAGAATCCGCAGTGCACCATAGACGATTTAATGGAGCATATCAAAGGTCCTGATTTTCCAACAGGAGGCATTATCCAAGGGGTCGAAGGTCTAAAGAAGGCTTATGAAACAGGAAAAGGAAAAATTGTTCTTCGCGGGAAGACCGAAATTGAAACGATGCGAGGAGGACGAGAGCAAATCATCATTCACGAGATCCCCTATGAAATTAATAAGGCGAACCTCGTGAAGAAAATGGACGAACTGCGCTTGGATAAAAAAGTAGATGGCATTGCAGAAGTACGCGATGATACAGATCGCACCGGCCTTAGAGTCGTGGTTGAACTAAGAAAAGATGCAGATGCCAAAGGAATTTTAAACTTCCTTTTTAAAAATACGGATTTGCAAATCAGCTACAATTTTAATATGGTTGCCATTTACAAAAAGACCCCGCAGCAATTAGGTCTTAAGAAACTTCTTGATGCTTACATCCAACACCAAAAGGAAGTTGTTACAAGACGCACGAAATTTGACCTTAGAAAAGCACAAGACCGTCAACATATTGTAGAAGGTCTTATTAAAGCGGTAAGTATTTTAGACGAAGTGATTGCGACCATTCGTGCTAGTAAAGATAAAGCAGATGCCAAAAGAGCTCTCCAAGACACATATGGATTTACAGAACCTCAAGCTGAAGCGATTGTCACTCTCCAACTTTACCGTTTAACAAATACAGATATTACAACGCTTCAAAATGAAGCAGACGAATTGAAAAAGCAAATCGAGAAACTTGCTGCTATTTTGGCTAGCGAGAAAAAGTTAATAAGTGAAATTAAACGTGAGCTTCGTTCCATTCGTAAGGAATACGCAGAGAATCGCCGCTCTGTTGTTGAGGAAAAGATCGAAGACTTGAAAATCAATCTTGAAGTCGTGGTACCTTCAGAAGATGTTATTGTCGCTGTGACAAAAGAGGGTTACGTAAAGCGTTCCAGTTTAAGGTCTCATGCATCATCGAAAGGCGAGCCCCCAGGCATGAAGGAAACAGACCGAGTGATTGGCGAATATGCAATGAACACGACGGAAACACTTCTTCTTTTTACTAAGAAAGGCTCGTATTTATTTGTTCCCGTTCACCAGTTGCCTGACATTAGATGGAAAGACAGCGGTCAGCATGTGGCAAACATTGTACAAATGGCTAGCGACGACGAAATTTTAAAAGCTATTCCGATCTCGGAATTTACAGAAGCGGATTATCTTCTTTTCATTACAAAAAACGGAATGGTCAAACGAACATCATTGTTAGACTACAAAGCCCAGCGCTATTCACGTGCCCTTATGGCTGTAAAAGTGAAAAAAGGCGATGAACTCATCGACGTTCACCTAACACAAGGAGACTCACAACTGTTCTTTGCTACGTCATTTGGATATGGACTTTGGTACGATGAAGAAGAGGTAAGTATAACCGGTCAACGTACTGCCGGAGTCAAAGCAATCAACCTCAAAGAAGGTGATGTGGTTGTGAGTGGGCAATCATTTCACAAGGATGCCACACCATCGTTATTCTTAATTACGCAACGAGGGGCCTATAAACGGATGAACCTCTCGGCCTTTGAAAAGACGACTCGTGCAAAACGAGGGGTTGTCATGCTAAAAGAATTGAAAAGACAACCTCACCGAGTAGTAAAATTCTTCGCTACAACTGATCCTGTAACAGCCCATATTCAAGCAAAGGATGGGACGATAGCTACTGTAGAACCGAAGAAAGTTCGAGCAAGTGATCGATATACAAACGGCTCGTTTATCTTTGATGTATCCCAAGTCGGCGATGTTAAGGATGCATGGATTACACCGTTGGATAGTATTACTCCCAATAAAGCAGACCAAAAAGATCATACTCTACTTTAATAGGAACACTACAGGAACCCCCTCGTCATTTTGACCAGGGGGTTGCGTTTGTATGAAGACAAATCCTAAGAGAGTATCACTGTTAGTGCAAATTCCCTTGGACACTTTCCGTGGGCATCGCCTTACTTTACACCGGAACTGTGCTTCCTCCTCTACTAGTATTGCTTTGTAGCGTCCTGCGTCGAAGCAATTCATAGCATACTCGTGTTCTATATGCTCGTCGTTGGAGTCGCCACCTTTAACTCCATTTTCCACTTTTTAAAAAGGATAATCTCTATAGAATAAACAGCTTATTAAACCTAGAAGAGTATCAGCTTTTCTTTCTCGAAAAGGTGTCTCACGTTACTACTTTTTGAACTTCCTACATCAACTCAGAGTGGCTTCTGTGTATTGACAAACTAGGTTACTTAAATTATTTGGTATATCACCAACATCTATTTAACTGTCACAGACAATTTGACTCTGACCATGTGAATAGGTGTAGCTGGAATGTTCGCAGACTCCTGCGGCCGTGGGAGCCAGGATACACCCTGCAAGGGCTTTGCCCGAGGAGGCTCGCCGGCACCGCCGCGGAAAGCGAAGAACATTCCTGCTACACCTTTTTTCTACTTATTACTACACTTAACCCTTAAGTTGACGGCTTTGGGATCTGTCCCCGTACAATTTATGGAAAAAGGGTTGACACCCAATCGTTTCCATCATATTATTATAAGTGTACTATAAAGTGTAATACACACAATACACAAAGTACACTTTGTATATAAAACTACATGTGAGAGGGACGATAAGCATGATTAATGTGGAGCACTTACATTATTCTTACAAAATCGGGAAGAAGGGAAAGAAATCCACTGTACCTGTTTTAAAGGATGTTAATTTGGAAGTTGGAAAAGGGGAGATCGTTTCTATTGTTGGCCGAAGTGGGTCCGGCAAGTCTACGTTATTAAACCTTTTATCTGGATACATCACAGCCGATTCCGGAAAGATTACGATTAATGATAGGGATGTAACGAATCTCTCAGAAAAAGAATGGGCTAAGTTTCGTTTAGAACACTTCGGGTTTATCTTTCAGAATTATGAACTCATTCCTAGTCTTACTGCTTTTGAAAATGTAGAACTACCTCTAACATTAAAGGGAGTTCCTCGAAAACAAAGAGAGGAAAGAACGCAAATATTGCTTGAAAGTATTGGGCTGTCAGCACACGAAGACCATTATCCGAATGAGCTTTCAGGAGGTCAACAACAGAGAGTTTCTATCGCTAGAGCACTCATAACCGAACCTGACATTATCTTTGCTGATGAGCCGACTGGTAGTCTTGATTCAGAAACGGAAGAAGATGTACTAAAATTAATTAAAGATCTTAACAAGAATAGAAATATTACATTTTTAATGATTACTCATGATCAAGAAGTGGCTGCTATTGCCGATCGTACTTTGAAAATTCATGATGGAAAAATGAACCAGGAAAGAGGCGTTTATTTTGAAGCTCGTTGATCAGCTGGGATTTGTTAAAAGAAACATGAAAAAAAACAAGTTGAGAATCTTTATGACTGTATTAGCCACTACAATGGGATGTTCCTTCTTAATTGTTCTTGCTTCTATAGGATTTGGCTTACAAAACAGTCTCATGGAAGAGGCTTCAAGCCATCAGCCTCTTACTCAAATCACTGTCAACGGTAAAATGATAGACGAGACGTACCATGAAGTAACAGAAGAGGATTTAGCCACGATAGGAGCTACAGAGAATGTCTCGGCGGTTGTGCCACAGTCACGAATCTACTCTCATTCTGAAGTTACTTTAGAAGACGAATTCCGTGCATCTGTGGAAGGAATCATTACAAACTTTGAAGCAGAAAAAAACAGTAATTTTCGATTGTCAGAAGGGGAATTTCCTGAAAACGAAAATGAAATCATCGTAGGATATCACTTACATGAAGTGTTGAATAAATTTGATCGAACTACGCTGGAGTATATTACAACAGGCGATTCAAACGAAGAGCTCGTTTCTTATGACAGCAATCTCCTAGGCAAAATAGTCACGTTCTCGTTTATGGATGATTCAAGTGAAACAGTATTCACAGATGAATACAAAATTGTTGGCATTGCCGATGAACCAGCAAGAGATTGGGTTCAAGACAGAAGTGTATATATCGGTGATGAAAGAAGGGAAGACCTGTTGTCTCTTGCAGGGCAGGAGGACT
Source organism: Alteribacter aurantiacus DSM 18675 (assembly GCF_000429705.1). Taxonomy (GTDB): domain Bacteria; phylum Bacillota; class Bacilli; order Bacillales; family Salisediminibacteriaceae; genus Alteribacter; species Alteribacter aurantiacus. Next base: position 1,040,480 of record NZ_KE386941.1, on the reverse strand, counting down.
TCTATAACAACGTTACGGCTCATGTAGCAAGTGTTGATCAAACGGAAGGCGTGACTAATGCATTAAAAGAGGAAGGATTTATGGTTTATTCCATCTCTGAAGAATTGCGCGGGATAAACGTCTTCTTTACTGCTTTTAAAGCGGGTCTAATTTTCGTGGGAACAATTGCAGTACTTATTGCATCAATTGGAATCTTTAATACGATGACAATGGCAGTGACAGAACGAACGCATGAAATAGGTATTATGAAAGCTTTAGGTGCTAATCCATCAGTGATCAAACGTATGTTCTTATTTGAAAGTGCATCGATTGGATTATTGGGATCTTTATTTGGTGTAGCGATTGCTTATGGGGTCAGTATAGCTGCGAACTTTTTTATTCCTTTAATTCTTGAGGCGACAACGAATTCTGAAGGAATCGACATTACATTTTCCTACATTCCATTGCAACTGGTGTTGATCGCAACCGGAATTAGTGTAACTGTTGCTTGTATTTCCGGGTTCAGACCAGCAGCAAAAGCAACTAATGTAAACGTTCTTTCAGCATTACGAAGAGAAGCGTAAGAATAGGAGAGAGCTGAAAAAACGCTAAGACGGTCGTCGTAGCGTTTTTCTTACTAATATTAAATAGTAGTGTACTAAAGTATTTTCGAATAACATTGGTGGATATATAAGCCAGAAGAAATTAACGATTGAAGGGACTAGGTACACAGCTGTACGTAAATAGAGTATAGATATTGTGAATAGTGATAAACAGGGACTTTACTCATAGTTTTCAGAAGTTTTTTCCATTATTTTTCACACTAAAGTAACTGAGACCTTACAACTTAATTACAGAGTGATGACAAGGCATACGTAATAATCACCGTATGATACATTTGTGTAAGAAAACAATTACTCAAGAGAAGTAGAGGGGTAACATGCACCGAACTATCATACGGACAATTGAACCTGAAGACCTATCCATGCTAAAAGCAGCATTTATTACACGTGGAATTATACGGGATAAAGATTATTTCGAACGTTGTTTAGAAGAAAATAAATACAACGAAAGAATTACCCTATTAGCTTTTTACAACAACAAATTGGCTGGTTGTTGCCAAATGAAATGTCATTCAGAATATCCTAAGTTTCAAGAAAAACATGTTCCTGAAATTAGTGACCTGGTTGTATTTTCTGAATTCCGAAGAAATGGAATTGCAACAACAATAATGGATGAGTTGGAAAGAATCGCGTCAAAGCATCATCATTATGTTGGTTTAGGTGTCGGCCTTTACAAAGATTATAGTACAGCAATGCACATATATTTAAAACGAGGTTACTTACCTGATAACCAAGGGATTACTTACGAGAATAAACCTGTAGAACCAGGAACAAAAGTAACGGTTGATGATCAATTATTACTGTATTTTATAAAAGATCTTAAAGAACAAACATTTGAGAAAAACTCCTGAGACTAAAATCAGGAGTTTTTTTAAAGGAATTATGTAAACTAATTCTTTATTGAATAAAAACGTAAAGGGGCGTGCATTGTTTAAAACGTCGAATATTTAAATGCCTCGGACTAGTCATTCATAGCAAATTGGTCTAAAGATCATGTATAGCAACAAATATAACTAAACATTTTTGAGCTAAGAATCAATCGACAAAGAACACTTAGTTATAATAACTTAAAATTTCATTTTCTGTCTCAATACCTAAGTAAACTCTTCAATATGATACAATCTTTTTTTAATCGATTTTGGGTTCGATAATTAAGATTATGTAAACTAGTAAAATGATATTATCCTTTAAGTTATATTCACTCCATATCATCCTTCCTCTCTTTTATTTTTCTAATTAGGATAATTCCTATGAGTTGAAAATGTTTTTCATGTGATAATAATCCATCACGTAAGCCTCATTCATTATGCAACCAATTTATTTAAATGAAACATTTGTTCGTAACAGCATGAATGAACACAAATATGAAAACCCTCAACAAGCGCTCAAAACTTGTTGAGGGTTTTTCCTTAACGATTATGCACCATTTCTTCTTTCCTGCAATTTAGCCAGAATCTCAGGATAATCTTTATCCACTTTAAACATCCACATTAAGATAGCTAACACTACACCAAGTCCTAGTGGTATATAGATATTCAATGCTAAGATCATTGTAGTTGCTAAATCTGTTTGCTCGACACTTCCACCAACGTATCCACTAAAACCTAACAGCCACCCAATTAAAGCCAATCCTATCCCAGTTCCTACCTTAATGCCAAAACTTGCACCGCTGTTTACTAATCCTTCGGTACGATAACCTGATTTTAATTCACCGTATTCGATCGTATCATTAATCATTGCAAAAGTAAGTGCAATGGCAGGCATAATTCCAAACCCTACTAATACATGACCTGATAAAAAAATCGTTAAACTTGTAGGATCGATTAATTTTACTAATTGTCCTGTAATGAAGATAAATGCACCGGTCATGGCTACATTACGCTTACCGAAACGTTTTACGTATGGTGATACCAAAAATACGCCAAGTAACATTGGTAACGCTGATGCCAAGCCAATTAAAGGAAATATATTCACATTACCTATTACCGTTTGAGCATAATAAATAGCTGCACCTTGAGTTAATCCAATGGTCGTATAGAAAGCGACACAGTACATAGTTATAATAAGCCAGTATTTATTAGTAATGAGGGCTTTAAAACCCTCCTTAAAAGGAACTTTGTCTCTCACGATACTCATAGAAGACACAGGCACTCGCTCTTTGACAGTAAAGAATGTGACATAAAGTGAAACAACGATCATAACGCCGTACAAGGCAGCAAGTGTCGTCCATCCCAAGGAACTAGCTAAAGGCTGTGTAAGTGTTACAACTAACAAGTTACCTATTAGAATAAAAATAGCAGAATAGATATTTGACTGCGAACGACTGAATTGATGCTGAGTCATGATACCGAGCAAGCTTTTATAAGGAATTGAAACAGCAGTATAAATGAGTACAAACAACAAATACGTTCCATAAGCATACAAAAGTTTACCTGTGTCACCGATGTCCGGAACCGAAAATAGCAAGACCGTAGTAATGGCAAGTGGGATGGCCATCCAAAGAATCCACGGCCGTGCTTTGCCGTACTTTGTTTTGGTTTTATCGACTACCGATCCCATTCCGATGTCCGTAAAACCGTCAAGCAACCGGGATACTAGCATTAATGTTCCCACTGCTCCAGCTGTAATTCCTGCTACATCCGTGTAGTAATAAGTTAAAAATGAGCTCATCATGCTCCATACTGCAAAAATTCCGAAGCTTCCCAATCCATATGCCCACATTTCTTTTTTTCTGGGCCTTTCCACTTCAGGCAATTTTTGATTCGCTATTTTGTTTAGTAACAATGTGCTCCACCTACTTTCTTTAGTGTTGTTACCTTTTTAATGATGAACTTTTCATGCAACGAAGGAGTCATTAATATTTTAATTCATCAGTTTCTTGGTGTTTATGTCTGAATTTTCAGTTAAATGTTGTTATACTTACCTTACTTTCTTGACTTTACTTCTTCTTCCTCTTCCGTTAGTTTGTATCTGAGTACTTTACCCACAATAGTTTTAGGAAGAGACTTTCGTATTGTAATATCCTTTGGTACTTTAAATGAGGCAAGTTGGCTTTTGCACCATTCAGCAAGCTCTTCACTAGTAACAAGGGAATCCTCTTTCCTTACTACTGCTGCTTTTACGGTTTCACCACGATAAGTATCAGGTACACCGAAAACACACGCTTCTTCTACTTCCGGATGCTTATACAACACCTCTTCTATCTCGCTTGGGAAGATGTTGTATCCACTAGCAATAATCATGTCTTTTTTTCTTCCTGCAATGTAAAAATAACCGTCTTCATCCATTGTTGCTAAATCACCTGTATATAGCCACCCATCTCGTAAGGTTTGTTTAGTTTCTTCTTCATTATTCCAATACCCTTTCATCACCTGGGGACCTTTTATTATCAATTCACCAATCTCGCCATAAGGCATTTCTTTTGTCCCCGTTTCTTTATCTACCACTTTACTTTCTGTATTGGGGATCGGCATTCCAATGCTTCCAGGTTTTTTTAAGCCTGTTACCGGGTTTCTGTGCGTGATAGGAGAGGCTTCCGAAAGTCCATACCCTTCTACAATAGAAGACTCCGTTCTTTTTTCAAATTCATTCATGACACCTACAGGCATCGGGGCAGAACCACTGTTACACACCTTTAAAGATGATAGTAATTCAGGTGATGAATCAGGGTGTGTTAATAGAGCAATATACATGGTCGGAACACCAGGGAAGAAGGTTGGTTTGTACGTTTTTATCGTATTTAACACGTCCTCTACCTGAAACCGTTTCATGCAAATCACGGTACCTCCTGCATAGATCGTTAGATTTAATGCTCCGGTCATTCCATAAACGTGAAAAAAAGGAGTAATACTTAATATTCGTTCACCTGGCTTCTCAAAAAAGCCATCAGAAAATGCAAAGCTTTGATGAATGTTGGCGATGAGATTATAGTGTGTCAACATAACTCCCTTGCTTTTTCCTGTCGTTCCACCAGTATATTGAATAACCGCTACATCTTCTCTCGGGAGGATCTCAACTTCTGGTACTTTCATATCAGGCGATTTGCTCAATAGTGAATAAAAACCGATCTCATTTGTAGTTACATTGAATTCTTTTGATTCAACATAAATGATAGTGAGAGCATCCAGTAATGGTAGATTTCTTACTTTCTCTCGTTGAATATTGTTGCCGACAAACCATTTAGGTCTAGAATCGGTGAATAAATGCTCCAGTTCATGTGATTGATATAAAGGATTTACTTGGACAAGGATGCCGCCTAATCGCAATGTAGCATAGTAAGTAATGATATATTCGATCGAGTTTGGAAGCATAATAGCCAACCTGTCTTTACATTGGAATCCCTTTTTACTAAGAGCTGATGCTAAACGATCGGATTTTCCCTTTAACTCTCGATAAGTGAGCGTTCTTCCCCCATCAATTACGGCTACTTGCTCAGGATAATGAGTAGCTGAATCCTCTAGCAACTTATATAAGGGCATGACCGGTATATCAACCGTTTCAGGTACATTTTCCGGGTAGAATCTTAACCATGGGCGGTCGTTCATCTCAATCCCTCCTAACATGTTTTTGACCCCTTTAATCATCCGTTCTTTTCAATCAGTCTTGAAATGACCAATCTTTGGATCTCGGCTGTACCTTCCCAAATCTGATAAATCTTTGCATCTCTTAACCATTTTTCTACGGGATATTCCCTAATGTATCCGTAACCACCTAAAATTTGAACAGCTTCCATTGTTGTTTTTACGGCTGTATCACCGGCATAAAGTTTTGCCATACTTCCTTCTCCCCGTGAAAACGGTTGTTTATTTTTAACTAGCCACCCAGCTTTCCACAATAGCAGTCGAGAAGCTTCGATTTCTGTAGCCATATCAGCCAATTTAAAAGCAATCGCTTGATTCTTGATGATTGGTTTTCCAAACTGCTTACGCTCCTTTGCATAGTCCAGAGCATACTCATAAGCAGCTCGGGCAATTCCTAATGCAGCTGCTCCAACAGCCGGTCTTGTAGCCTCAAGCATTTTTAGAGCTGCCAATCCACTGATATGAGACTCATCACCAGGCTCTCCGCCTAATCGGTTCTCAAGTGGAATTCTACACTCTTCTAAAATAACTTGCGCGGTATGAGAAGCACGTACACCGAGCTTTACTTCTTTTCGTCCCATAGATAAGCCTGGTGTACCTTTATCAACGATAAATGCAGCGATCCCGTCCCATCCTTTTTCTTTATCCGTTTGGGCGAAAATGACGTGCACATCTGCAATTCCCCCATTTGTTATGAACTGTTTCGTCCCATTTAGAACGTATTCTTCTCCATCTCTCACCGCTGTTGTTGCCATTGCCGATACATCAGAACCGGACCCTGGCTCGGTTAAACCCATTGCACCTAAACGAGGATTGTCGGAATCGCAGAATAAAGGGATATACTTCTTTTTTTGCTCTTCCGTTCCTGCAACCATAATACCTGTTGCTGCTAAACCTGTTCCGTTAATGGCTGTACCTATTCCTGCGCACCCCCAGTACAACTCTTCTGTCATAATTAAAGAAGTAATAGGATCTGTAACCCCAAGGCCTCCATACTCTTCTGGATAACGATAAGAAGTTAACCCTAATTTCGAAGCTTTCTTTATCACTTCCCAAGGCATTTCTTCCGTTTCATCATAGATGTGTGCTACAGGTCTAATCTCATTTCTCGCAAAATCTCTTGCTAACTTTTGAAATTCTTTTTGTTCATCTGTTAATGTAAAATCGATCATACATGACCAACTCCCTTGTTTTGGTTTTTGGAATAGACACTCTCAATTACATATATTGCAAATATCATGCCAACTTAAACGCCGGTTAAATGTAAGCGTTTTCTTATTTTGGCAATTCATGAGAGAATTAAAAAAGATCCAAAAATGAATTAAAATACATTTTTGGATCTTTCACTTTCTTCTAACAACAGAAATCATATGGATCTAGTGGTGGCTGAGCCCTATATAGCCACTTACATTCATAATCTGGATCAGCCCAATGCCACGAAGCTAAGGCTGCTGCACATGCGTCAATGTGGTGACTGTCTTCAATAACCGTGTCATGGAGGCCAAAAACACGGTGATCATAAAACCATTCCCCCAGAAATCGGCGCGAATCTAACTCTTTTTTATATAAAAGTACGTGATGAAAATCCTTAGGAAGTAATCTTGAGCCTATAGCGGCACCAGGATGTACCTCAACGACCGATATGTTCGACTTTAGCCGTTCTATTTCCCTGGTCAACCTTATCCCCCTTAACGTGAGGTAAGCCATCCGGTTAAATGTAGGGGCCATAATCGAACCAGACTTCATCCCGAGAGATGTTATGTATTTTCTAAGCTCTTTATCCCCTTTCCGATCCCCTCCTCCATCTGCATAGGATAACGGAGCATCAAAACCGATTACGATTGGTTCTATTAGACTTAGGTCCTTCATTTTACTTAAAATCATATGGTCACTTAAATGACGATCGAGGCTTACCAATTCAAGTGACCCCCCTTTATGTTCAAAAATAGCCATGCTTGTATCTTTCAAGTTACTCGGACCTGCCAAATCAATTCCAATGATCTTCACCTCAACCATCCTTTCTGCGAATTTCATAGTTTCATTATACCTACACATGGATACATGCACAGGATTTTTCTATCCACATAGGCTACCAGTAAAACCAATGTTCGGCCTGGAGGTCTGATTCAAATGAAAAGTGAGGAATTTATCCTCGTTTTGGTCCTATTTATTTTACTGGTGATTCTAGGATGTATTCTTTTTGATTCACATAACATTGCTTATGGAGCAGGAACGGGATACTTGTATTAGGTAACTAAGACCTGTTATATATTGTCCTTGAAATTGAAAAAAAGTGATGGAAATCATCCATCACTTTTTTAGAGTTATACACTAAAATATCTGCCTTCAGGGTGGGCAAAAACCATTGCAGATACACTGGCTTCCGGCTCCATCATGCACTCGTCGGTTAATGTTACGCCTATTTGCTCGGGATTTAATAGTTTAAACAGCTTTTGCTGATCGTCCAGATTTGGACAAGCAGGATAACCAAAAGAAACCCTCACACCTTGATAACGAGCTGCAAACCGCTCTTTCATTGTAAAGTCCACACTGTCTGGGAAGCCCCATTTATCTCTCATCAATTGATGGATGCGTTCGGCGAACCCTTCTGCAAGCTCCAATGCCGTTGCTTGTATTAAATGGCTTTCCAGGTAATCGCCGGCCTCTTTCGCTTCTTCAGCCAGCAGTCTAACACCTTTTCCCGCAGTGACCGTTAGAAATCCAACATGGTCTATTTCACCACTATTTACAGGACGTAAAAAGTCGGCTAGACATAGGTACGGACTTTTCTTTTGACGTGGAAACGAAAATCGTTCCAAAATACGCTTATGATCGTTTGGATCATAAATAAGAATGTCATCTCCGTCAGATTGAGCAGGATAAAATTGATACATGCCACTTACGTTTAATCGTTTGCGATTAAGTAACTCATCCACTCTCTCTTTCAGTTCAATCGTCTTCTTATCCCCTCGTTCTAGCTGACGCTCAATTTTTCCCTTCACACCGAGGTGATGTCCAATCAATGTCTGCATATTAATATACGGATAAAGATGAGACAAACGATAGTCTCTTAAGATGTGCTTCTTGTAATCTTCCGGCTTGTATAGGTGCGCCGTCCTAGATATGGTTGACACAGGCCGTTCTAAAGTAGCCGTTGCTGTTGATGCTTGTTCTGAGTGTATTGTTTTTTCCTCTGTTGCTTGAATTTGAGCCTGCTTTTCTTTGTGCGCAATAAATAATTGCTCTTTCTCCTCTGGTTTTGCCAGTTTGTTTGCAAGTTCAAGTCCGTTCATCGCATCTTTTGCGTAAAGAACAAGTCCCTCATATTCCTTTGATATTTTATTATCTGTAAACCTTCGAGTAAGGGCTGCCCCTCCAACAAGAATGGGAATTGAGATCCCTCTTTCTCGAAGATCGTTCGCTGTGAGTACCATTTGTTGAGTGGACTTTACAAGTAGTCCTGATAACCCGATTGCATCAGGCTTCTCTCGTTCAACAGCTTCAATCAATTCGTTTGCCGTTACTTTAATACCCAAATTAACAATTTGAAATCCGTTGTTCTTAAGAATAATTTCCACTAAGTTTTTTCCGATATCGTGGACGTCACCTTTTACTGTTGCAAGAAGGATTTTTCCTTTGCCTCGATCATCTTTCTTTTTTTCCATAAACGGTTCCAAATGCGCCACTGCCGCTTTCATAGCTTCAGCTGATTGAAGAACTTCTGCTACGATCAATTCGTTGTCATTAAAGAGGCGCCCCACTTCATCCATTCCGTCCATTAATGGACCGTTAATAATATCAAGAGGGGTATCGAATTTTTCTAATGCTTCGTCCAAATCCTTGAATAAGCCCTCTTTCGTTCCTTCCACGATATAGCTTGCGAGCCGCTCTTCCAATGTTAACGTGGACACTTCTACTTTCTTTTCTACCTTCTTTTTTCTGTAAAAGGCTGTAAATGTGGCGAGTGTTTCATCATTTGTGTGAAATAACAGTTCATCTGCTAGCTTTTTTTCCTCTTCAGAGATGGAAGCATAACGTTCCAGTTTTTCCGTATTTACAATTGCATAATCCAAGCCTGCCTTTGTACAGTGATAAACGTAAGCAGCATTTAAAACTTCCCGCCCCAATGGTGGCAGTCCGAATGATACATTACTTACACCTAAGATGGTTAAGCACTCCGGAAAGGCTTCTTTAATGAGTTTAATTCCTTCGACTGTAGCTTCTGCAGAGCCAAGATATTGCTCATCTCCTGTCCCCACTGGGAAAACGAGTGGATCAAAAATGATGTCACTTGCAGGGATGTTATATTTATGAACGAGGAGGTCGTAGGAGCGTGATGCAATCTCCAGTTTTCTTTGGGCAGATACGCCCATCCCCTCTTCGTCAATGGTTCCTACTACAACGGCTGCTCCGAATCGTTTTACAAGTGGTGCCACTGCTTCAAAACGCTCTTCACCGTCCTCTAGGTTTATGGAATTGATGATTGCTTTTCCTTGAGAGTAGGTTAACGCTTTTTCAATCACTAATTCATCAGTAGAATCAATCATTAAAGGAACTTTTACTTTGTTGATCACATGTTCCAAAAAGCGTTCCATATCCTCTAATTCTTCCCGATCAGGGTCTGCTAAACAAATATCAATCACATGTGCCCCGCGTTTTACTTGTGCTCTCGCCACTTCAGAGGCTTCTTCGTATTTGCCTTCTGCAATGAGGGTTTTAAATTTTTTGGAGCCAATTACGTTCGTACGTTCACCCACCATGAGCGGTCGCATTGTATCATCATAGACAAGTGGCTCAATTCCCGAAACAACATGAGGATGATTTTCCGTTCTTCTTCTAGGTTTATAAGGGGCAACTGCATTCTTAATTGCTCTTATATGATCAGGCGTGGTTCCGCAACACCCTCCTGCAATATTAAGCCATCCCTTCTCTGCGAAATCTTGAAGCTTTTTACCTAATGATTGGGGGGTCTCGTGATAATGTCCTTCCTCATCGGGCAACCCAGCGTTTGGATAACAATGAACATAAGACGTAGCCAGCTCAGATAAGGAACGTAAGTGATCTTGCATAAATTCAGGACCTGTCGCACAATTCAAGCCTACTACGGTTGGGTTCATGTGCTCTAAGGAAATGTAAAAAGCCTCAATATTTTGACCAGCAAGAGTCGTTCCCATTGGTTCAATCGTTCCGGAAACCATTAACGGTAAAGATGTATTCCTTTTAGTAAAAACCTCTTCAATGGCTACATAGGCTGCTTTTACATTACGCATATCTTGGCTCGTTTCAAGCAATAAAAGGTCCACACCGCCATCCAATAGACCTTCTACTTGCTCTTTGTAACTATGAATCAGCTCTTCAAAAGTTGTTCCACCTGTTACGGATAACGATTTAGTAGTCGGCCCCATAGCACCGGCAACAAATCGCCTCGCCTCAGAAGTAGAAAAAGTATTCGCTTCTTCCTTAGCAAGCTCTGCCGCACGTTTATTAATGTCATAGGCAAGATGACCAAGGTCGTAATCGGCCAGTACAAGGTCGGTCGCTCCAAATGTGTTTGTTTCGATAATGTCAGCACCAGCATCCAAATAGATGTGATAGATGTTCTTAATTACATGAGGCGCTGTAAGATTTAGATATTCGTTACATCCCTCATAAAGCTCCCCACCAAAATCTTCAGCCGTAAGATTAGCCTCTTGAAGCATCGTTCCCATTGCACCGTCGAGGACGAGAATTCGTTCTTCCAAAGCTTGTTCAAATGTCGTTTTCGTCATGGTCCAATCGTCCTTTCAATCCATGTTACCGGAGAGCCCCAATTTTTAAGGCTTCTTTTTCTTTGATGTGTTTGGTTAGCTGAACCGTCATTTCATAGCGTAAAAATGGTGTAATCAAGTAGATACCTGAGAAGTACTCTATTGCAGTATCCACTAATGATTGGGCAATACGTAGGCCTTCCCGTTCGCTAGCCACAGGATCGGAAGAAAATGCAGCCATATGGTTTCGTACTTCATCTGATAGTGTAATTCCTGGTACCTCATGATGAAGGAACTCTGCATTTCTACTACTAACTAAAGGCATAATGCCAATATAAACAGGAACGGGTAAATGTTTAGTCGCTTCATATACCTCTTTAAATTGTTTTTCGCTATAAACAGGTTGACTCATAAAGTAATCGGCACCTGCCTCAATCTTTTTTTCCAATCGTTTTACTTCACGATCCAAATGGCGTGCGTTTGCATTAAAAGCAGCCGCTACAGTAAAAGAGGTTTTCGCACCAAGATCTTTACCGGAAAAGGATATGCCTTCATTTAACTGTTTCATGAGCCTGATTAAATCCATCGACGACATGTCATACACACTTGTCGCTCCGGGAAAATCCCCTACTTTAGCGGGGTCACCTGTAATCGCCAATACATTATGAATACCTAGGGTGTGTAATCCAAGTAAGTGAGATTGTAACCCAATCATGTTTCGATCTCGACAAGCAACATGCAAGAGGGGGTTGCCGCTCGTTTGTTGTTTTATAAGTGAACCTAATGCCAAGTTATCAATACGTGAAGAAGCTAGTGAGTTGTCTGCCAATGTGACCGCATCCACACCTGCATCTGTAAGTGCTTGTGCCCCGTCCATAAACGTTCCTGCTTGAGAAAGGGCTTTTGGTGGGTCTAACTCAACAATGATACTTGTTCTCGTTTTTGTTTGATCCGGTATTCTTTCTGTGTTTAAACTCGGAACAGTGGATACAACCGCTTTTTCTTTCCCTTTGACAACCTTCTCTGTTCTAGGACTAAGCTGTTTTTCCACAATGGCTTTGCGAATCTCTCTCACGTGTGCAGGTGTTGTTCCACAACACCCGCCAATTAATCGAACACCTTGGTCGATGATTGCTTCTGTCATATCCCCGAAATAGGACGGATTGGATTGATAAAAATACTTCCCGTCTCGGACATTGGGAAGACTGGCATTCGGGTAAACACACAGAGCAGCTCTCTCCAATAGCGGTACTTCCTCCAATGACCGTAGCATATGGTAAGGTCCCATCCTACAGTTTAATCCCACCACATCTGCCCCAAGCTCTTCTAATTTAAGGAGTGCCTCTTTAAGTGAAATGCCTCCTTGTAAGACACCAATGTCACCTAAAGTAACTTGAGCGATAATTGGTCTATCTGTATGGGTGCGAATCGTGCTCACCAATGAGCACAGTTCATCAAAGTGATAAAAGGTTTCAAGCAGAAAACCGTCAACTTCGTTTTTTAGAAGAACTAGCGCTTGTTCTTCCAAGCTCCGGTGAATGTCTTCCGGCTCAAATTCCTGTGGGTGAATATAGCCTATGCCACCGATCGTACCGAATACATAAGCGTTATTACCGGCTTTATCTTTAGCGATTGACACCGCTTTTTCATTAATTTCATCTACTCGATTTTCAAGATTGTACCTTGCAAGCTTTATGGAATTCGCCGCATACGTATTCGTTTGAATGAGATCTGCACCTGAATCTAAGTACTGTTCATGAATCGCTCCAATTTTTTCAGGAGACGTGATGTTCAACTTTTCAAAACATCCGTCATATCCATCTTGATAAAGAAGCGTTCCCATAGCCCCGTCTCCAACTAAAAGCCCTTCTTTGATTCGTTCTATGAAATTCACTGTCATACTCCTTCCTATAATGCTTGTTCTAAGTCTTGGATTAAATCATCCGTCTTCTCCAGCCCCACGGATAGACGAAGCAAGCCATCTGTGATTCCACGCTTGTTTCTCTCAGCAGCCGGCATAGCGGCGTGAGACATTTGAGCAGGATAAGACAAGATGGACTCCACGGCACCGAGACTGACTGCAAAAACCGGTATTTGAACCGATTCAACTACTTTTTTCACATGAGATCTGTCTTTTAATTCAAACGAAAGAACCGCTCCAGGGCCGTCCGCTTGTAACCGTTGTTTTTCGTATCCTGGGTGATCGTCTAACCCTGGGTAATACACTCGTTTTACATCTGGGTGTTTCCTTAACCATTTTGCTAGCTTAAGAGCGGATGTTGACGAAGCTTCCATTCTGGTATGCATTGTCTTCATGCCTCTCATAATCAACCAACAATCCTGAGGCCCTAAAATGGCACCGAAACTGTTTTGTAAAAAGCGAAGTTGATTTGCAAGGGAATGATCGTTGACCACCGCGAGCCCGGCAACCACATCACTATGACCACCGATAAACTTGGTAGCACTGTGAACGACGATATCTGCGCCTAAATCGAGAGGGCGTTGTAAAACCGGTGTCAAAAACGTATTGTCCACGACACTGATGCAACCGTGAGCCTTAGAGATTTCTGCTATCTCCTTCACTGGCGTAATCTTCATCGTCGGATTAGATGGTGTCTCCATGTAAATCATTTTTGTGTTCGGTCGTATGGCATCTTCCACACTCGAGATGTCGGTCATGTCAACGAAAGTATGTTCAACGCCTAAGCGAGTGAGTACTTCCGTTGTCATTCGATAGCTGCCTCCGTATACATCTTCTGTAATAAGAAGGTGATCTCCAGCAGATAAAAGCATAAAGGTTGTAGATATGGCGGCCATACCGGAAGCGAATGCAAAGCCTTCCGATCCATTTTCAAGTCCCGCTATGATTTCTTCCAGTGCTTCTCTGGTTGGGTTACCGGACCTTGCATAGTCATATTTTCCGAATTCGTCCAGGTTCGTTTGATGAAACGTTGATGCATGCTGAATAGGAACACTGACAGCACCTGTGTGACGATCGTGCTTATGGGAGTGATGTAGCAGCCTTGTCTGTATGCTCAGGTCCTCTTTTTTTGTAAGCATCAACAATCCTCCTTTATAAAAGCAGCGCTTAACGCTTGATCCAAGTCATGAATCAGATCTTTTGCCGATTCAATTCCTACAGAAAAACGAAGCAGACGATTACACACGCCAAGCTCATGGCGAATGGATTCAGGAATGTCACCGTGTGTTTGTGTCGCAGGGTAAGTCATTAAACTCTCAACACCACCGAGACTCTCGGCAAAAGTAATCAATTTAAGGTTTTGAAGGAGGGGATTGACCAACCGTTCCTCTGCCACTCGAAAAGATAACATCCCTCCATGACCAGGGTAGATAACATCACTGATATGTTCGTGCTCTTTTAAGTATTGAGCTACAGTACGAGCATTTTCTTGGTGCTTTTCCATTCGTAAAGGTAAGGTCTTCATTCCTCGCATCACAAGCCAAGAATCAAGTGGAGAAAGAATTGGACCTATGCTGTTGAAATAGTAAAAGAGTCGTTCTGACAGCTCTTCCCCCTTAGTTACGACTAATCCAGCAATCACGTCATTATGTCCAGCCAAATACTTAGAAGCACTATGAATGACAATATGAGCTCCTTTTTCAATTGGTCTTTGAATGAGGGGGGTGTAAAACGTATTATCAACGATTAATAGCAAATTGTTTTCTTCCGCCAAGCTGCTAAATGCTTCAAGATCTGCTTCATGCATAAGGGGATTTGTTGGCGTTTCAATGAACAATGCTTTTGTATTCTCGTTAATAAGATTACGAAAAGAGTCCGGGTGTCGACCATCTGCATAATGAAACGATAACCCCCATCTTCTCCAGCCTTCTTCAAAGAGACGGTACGTACCTCCATACAGGTCACTGGAAGCAATAATCTCATCTCCACTTTCAAACAGAGACAAAACAACTTGAATTGCAGCCATGCCTGATGAACAGGCAAATCCCCGCTCTCCCCCTTCTAAATCGGCGATGGCCTCTTCCAGCACTTGTCTAGTTGGATTTCCTGTTCTCGAATAATCGTATCCGGTAGATTGGCCGATTCCTTCGTGGCGGTAGGCTGTGGAACAGTAAATCGGTGTACTCACAGCTCCGGTTCTTTTATCTTGTTGATTTCCGATTTGAACAAATAACGTTTCTAATTCGTTTCTACTCATTTAAAAGCCCTCCACGAGAAAAATAAAAAACCTTCCCCTTATTGAGATAAGAAGAAGGTTAAAAAATAAAGATCAGCCTCTTCTTATCTTTGCACGAACATTTCGTGCAGGAATTAGCACCTGACCGTTTTGGTTGGTTGCTGAGACTTCATCGGGCCTTTCCCTCCGTCTCTCGTGATAAGAAAAAATAAAATATTCAATTAACTTTTATGTTGCTCCCTATTGTAGCTTAGTAAAAAAGAAATTACAATACTTAAATCTATGACTTGTTTAGATCATTCATGCAATCGTAAATCGTCCCTTTCCTTCTTCACCCCACCGAAGAAGGAATTCGTCATGTGCATTTACTTTCCCAACCCCTTCAGGAGTACCAGTAAATAGGATATCTCCCGGACCTAATCCGAAAAGGTCGTTACACTCTTCTATGATCCGCTTAAAATCAAACAACATGTTTTGAATATTCCCTCGCTGAATTTCTTCTCCGTTAATGTGCAGTGTAAAATCCGTCTCTTTACAAGAGTTCATGCCAGGGAATGACCAAAAGTCGGTAATCGCTGCACTATTTTTAAACCCCTTAGCTCGTAACCAAGGATGGCCTTTTTCTTTTAATCGTTGTTGTTCCTCTCGCAATGTGAAATCAATTCCAAGAGCCATTTTCTCCACTACATCTTCTACTGCGAATGATTTTGGTACATCTTGTCCAATAAAAAGAACGATTTCTGCTTCATAATGAACCTCTCCTCGGTCAAATGGAAGTTCAATTGTTCCTCCGTTTGCTTGAACAATCGACCTGGTCGGCTTTGAGAAAAGAAGTGGCCTACTCGGAATATCATTTCCTAGCTCCTCAGCATGCTTTACAAAGTTACGCCCCACACAATAGATATTTTTAATATCGTTCACCTGTTTCTACCCCCTTCACTTGAAAAATACCCTTTTCATTTTTCAAGTCATCATAAAACTGTTCAAGTGTTCCTTGGTCATCAATGCGGAAAGAAGGTTCTCCCCTGTCAATGACATTCCCCTCAACAAGATATGTTTTCATTCCTGTCTCGCTTGCTGACATATCTTCTTGTTTATCATTTCCGACCATCACACAATCTCTAGGATCAACGCCTAATACTTCGCAAATAGACTCATAATATTCTACATGAGGTTTTGTATAGACACTTTCTTCATAAACCGTTACCAGTTCAAAAGGAATGTGGGATAAACCTGCCCATTCTATTCTATGTTCAATTGCGGCTTTAGGAAAAACGGGATTTGTAGCTACTGCTACACGGTACCCTTGATCAATTGCTTGTTCTACCACGTCTTTGGCTAAAGGTGTGGGCGTGCTTAGATGAGAAAATGTTGGGAACACGTCACGATAAAAAAGATCCAACGTAGGCCAAATATGTTCTTTCTCCACCGGGATTAATGATAAAAACGTCTCTTCAAACACTTGTTCATTCGTTTTTGTTCGATCTTTGTTTTGCACCATTGCTTGTGTGCCTGCCCAAAGGGATTTTACAAAAAGGTTTGGGTCAACAATATGAGCCACTTGAGGTGCCAGTTCCTTTATGTAGTTCTCTACAAAAGCTTCCGTATCCATAGGAAGCAAGGTTCCATCCAAATCAAATAAAATAACGTTCACCATTATAAAACGCCTCTTTTCATTGAGCTGATTCAACCCAGATTATACCATGGTCCATACTTGAGGTGTTTAAATTTGGCTTTTGTTTTGTTTGGAGCCTGCATAAAAAGGTTACTTACCATGTATAAACACAGGCATTTGAAAAAGGAATATATCCTTTTTCAGTGGCATAAACAACGAGGAGGAAAATACAATGACCTTTGACCAACAAGGATGTAAAGGAAAGCATATACTTATTACAGGTGCCACTGGTGGCATAGGTTGGGCAACTGCCTTGGCGGCTGCTAGATCAGGTGCCTCAGTTACGATTACCGGGAGAAACGAAGATAAGCTACATGAATTAAAAAAAGAAATCCAAAAGTCCTCTTCACAGACACGTGTATTTGTTCACCCTTCGGACTTGACGAATGAGGAAGACCGTCAGCATCTACTAGACTATGCGATTCATGAGTGTGGTCCGGTTACAGACTTAGTCAATTGTGCAGGGATTGGCGGTGGAGATGTGATTGAACATTTAAGAGAAGATGACCTTCGCAACATTATGGAACTAAATTTTACTTCAACAGTGTTATTTACTCAAAAGGTTTACAAGCAAATGATTAACCAAGGATCCGGTGCAATCGTAAATGTCTCCTCCCTATCTGGACTGAGAGGAACTTACGGTAATAGTGCCTATAGTGCTTCAAAATTTGCCCTAATTGGTTTTACTCAGTCTATTGCAGTGGAGGCAATCAAACATAATGTTCGCGTAAATGCCGTTTGTCCCGGTTTCGTTAATACTCAAATGGCTAGGAACGCCATTACACGAAAAGGAAAACGTTCGAATCGCTCGTACGAGGAGGAGCTTGAGATGGTGAAACAAAACTTGCCTTCAGGGCGATTAACGGAACCTGAAGAAGTAGCCAACTCAATCTTGTTTCTTTTATCTGATGCAGCAGAAAACATTGTAGGAGAATCACTAAAGCTCTCAGGAGGAAGTGTGATGAGATAAGGTGGTCACTGGTTACATCATCCTTTCATAGGCTAATCATACGACTGACATTTGAGGGTGAAGAGCCATGGGTTTTTTATTCGCTTTTATATCTGCACTTTGCTTTTCAAGTACAAATATTGTTTTGAAAAAAGGAATGACCCATTCTCCTACGAACGGATTATGGGTCATTACGCTTATCAATGTTTTGGTTTTAGGTATGGCTACTCTTATTACAATGTTCGTTACCCATTTGCCCGACATGAATGCGCGTGGAATCGTCCTTTTTGCCGTAGCCGGGTTTTTAATAAACGTCATTGGAAGGCCTCTTTTATATAAAAGCATTCGGATAAACGGTTCTTCTAAAGCAGTAGCCATCAAGAACTCTGCACCAATATTCACTTTGGTGTTTGCCCTTGTATTTTTACAAGAGCAAATTGCCTTAATGCCTATGATCGGAATTGTGTGTATCTTTACAGGCCTCTTTATTATGGGTTTTTTCACCTTCAGAGAAACCTCAGTGCGCGGTCTAAGGTATGGGTATATGTATGCCTTTCTTGCTGCGATTGGATACGGAATTGGTCAGGGCCTAACAAAAGAAGCCATGAACGTCATGTTGGAACCTGTGTTGGGTGCCTTTATCGGTACGATTGTAGCTCTGATCGTCTTAACTCTATATGAATGGAAAATAAACAGAGAACCACCTCACATCTTTATCAAAGTAGCTTTTTCCTACCCTCACTATATATGGGCAGGAATATTAACCGGATTTGCTCTCCTTTTCTTTTACCTGTCTACTTCACTCATTTATGTAAGCTATTCAGTAGCCATATTAGCCGTCGATCCTGTAATTACTGTCATTCTTGGAAAGCTATTTCTAAAAAAAGAAGAGAACATTCCCACTATCCTTTTCATCGTAGGGATATTTGTGTTTGTTGGTGCCGGGCTGATTTCACTGTTCGGATAAAAGAACATAATTAAGTGGTAAGTATTCGAATATCAGTCATATCCTTTAACGTACACAACGGTTCTTTGCTCGCTTCGTAGACTCTTACATCAAAGGAGCGGATATGATGATTAGGATTAACGGTCGTAATCTCGATCTATCTACCGTGAATACAGCTGAGCTCATACCTGAGCAACGCAAGATCTTGAATCTAATGGTGGATTATAGAGATGTATATGATTACACTTCATTACATGAGTTGTATTTTGAACTTTATTTACGCGTTCATATTATGCGTGCAGCAAGTGGATTGAATAGTAGTGGGGCGTCTTTTGCCACCTTTACTACGTCATTTTGCAATGAATATGTCTGGTATCGTACACGCCGTGGCGGCTTTTACCTACGTCCTGAAATCCCTCCCCATGTGGGGATTAACGATATTTTTGCAAATGGATCTTATTATGCTTTTGAATGCGCTGTTGCTATTATTATTGTTTATTATAAAGCTGTACTTGACGCATTAGGTCCGATGATGTTTAATCGCTTATTTCCTCACATTTATTTGTTCTCTTGGGAAGCTGATCGAGATTTGGGGTTGGCAGGACATGTGAGCACAGACTATATTCCAGGAGACTGCGTTTACTTTGATAGTCCCGAATACAACCGTGCAACACCGGAATGGCGTGGGGAGAATGCGATACTTATGAACGGAGACTTGTATTTTGGGCATGGTATCGGAATTGTTCCCGCAAAAGAAATTCTTGATTTCTTGAACTCAAAAAGGAGACCTTTTGCAACGCGATCGGCCTTTTTAAACAACTTTATCGTTCGCCCAAACTTCCGTTATTTGAGCCAGTTTTATAGAAGATAAGTGAACCGTTCTTTTGTAGCATGAAATAAGGGTATGTTATAGTAAAAGTAGAGATTACGAAGAGGTGATGATGGATGTTTCAAGCTGGTGAAACCGTTTACGTGAATAAGCATGGCCGAACGGAATATGTAGGTAAAGGGACAGTCATGGATACGTGTACAGAAGAACAGGACCTAGAAAAGTATATAAAAGAGACTCACCCCTTTTATGACACATATATGTCTTGGATAAGAAAAGGAAAAACGTTGTTTATCGTGGACTTGGAGAACAACATCGGCATTGCGGGATTTTTAGAGCAGGAATTATCACATGAATTAGTAGAAGTATAAAAGGAACCCCTTGAAGGTCACTCGTCTTCAAGGGGTTTTACTTTATTTTTAAGTTAGTCTTGTTACTTAAGCATGAATGATGAGCCGAAGGACAGGTTAATTATTTCCCACCTACACTTAACTTAGAAACCTTTAAACTCGGTGAACCAATCGCTCCCCCACTTGGTAGCTCTGTTTCAAGATCATTTCCTACAGATTCAACGTCATTTAAAAGTGAAAAGAAATTTCCTGCGACTGTAATTTGGTTTACCGGACGAAGGATCTTCCCGTTTTTAACAAGATAGCCGTGAGCGGCCAAGGAGAAATCACCTGAAATTGGGTTTGCACCAGAATGAAGACCTTGTAAACTCGTAATCACAATAGCTTCTTTACTGTTGGATACGATATGATCAAACGATTCTTCCCCTGCTTTGATGTACAGATTAGATGGCGATATGCCAATCGTTCCTTTGTAAGAGGCTTTTGATGCGTGACCGGTTGAAGAGACACCATCCTTCTTTGCTGTTTTTCGATTATGCAAATAGGTTTTTAAAACGCCTTCTTCAAGTACGTGTAAGGGTTTTGTCGGCACACCTTCACTATCAAAAGACCGACTTGAGAAGCCCTTAGTATCGTGCGGATTATCAATGATGGTGATGTTTTTGCCTGCTATTTTTTCTCCGACCTTGTTTGCTAAACGAGACTTGCCTTTATGCACGTTGTCTGCAGAAAAGGAACCAACAAACGTTTGAAGGAGAGCGGCGGCAGCTTTATTCTTAAAAATAACCGGATAATATCCACTTTTCACGGATTCGGCACCAAGATAACTCAATGCTTCATCCACTGCAACATTTGCAATTTTTTCTGCTTCAAAAGCAGAGAAATCCCTTGAAATCGCAAGTTTTTGAGCGCTCTTAATGTCTTCGTTGTCTTTTACAACGACGGAGACGAACACAAAAATTCCGTTTCCACGATCCATAACGTCTAATCCTTTTGAATTTGCAATTCTCTTATCTGATGAAAAGGATTGAAGCATGCAGTAATTCACACTTGATACTTTATTGCTTCTAGCAAAACATGCTTTCTCTACTTCTTTTAGAAAATCAATCTTCGTAGATGGGGAAACGTTCTCAAGCTCATCTGCAAATAAATCCAATGCAGGATAAGAGTCGGCTCCTGAATAAAGGTCTTCATGGTCTTCTGTATCGAGAATGAAAGCATTCTCTTTTGCGCCGTCTACTAAAAGTTGAACAGATGAATGATCAATTTTTTCTGTGTACGCATATCCCATTTGGCCGTTTATAAGACCGCGAAAAGAAAGACCGGCATCAGTAGCCAAAGTATAGCTGTCTACCTCTCCATTGTATACCTTAGTGCTGAATTTCTCTCCATTTGCGTAATAAAGTTCCATCTCTTCAAAGCCAGCTTTTTCCCCGGCTTGAAACAGCAATTCCTTGAATTGAGTAAGCTCCATTACGACTGCCCCCTTCCGCCTACCGTTATTTCACTGACGCGAATCGTCGGTTGCCCTACGTTTGCAGGAATGGAGCCACTGACAGATCCACACATCCCTTGTCCGTGAGCAAGGTTATTCCCTACCATATCTACTTTCTGTAATGTTTTAGCTCCGTTTCCGATTAATGTTGCCCCTCGAACGGGTTCAGCAATTTTTCCGTTCCTAATGATATAACCTTCATTTACAGCGAAGTTATAATCTGCAGTTGCAGGATTTACAGAGCCTCCACCCATATATTTGGCATAGATTCCAAACTCAGTATTGGCGATGATTTCTTCACGTGAAGATGTACCTGGAGCGATGAACGTATTTGTCATTCGGGAAGTTGGAGCATACTTATAGGATTCTCTGCGACTAGAACCGGTAGGATCCATCCCCATGCGCCTTCCCCCGAGCTTATCTATCAAGTAACCTTTTAATATCCCGTTCTCGATTAAAACGTTCTTACGTGTTCTTTCTCCTTCATCATCGATGTTTTGAGAACCCCATTCATTAGATAACGTCCCATCATCAATATAAGTGACAATATCCGGAGCCACTCTCTCACCCAACTTATCTGAAAATACAGAGTTCCCTTTTGCAACGGAAGTCGCTTCCAATCCATGTCCGCATGCCTCATGAAAAATAACCCCGCCAAATTCATTATCAATAATCACAGGAAACTGACCACTGGGACATTCACGAGCATGTAACATCGTGGTCGCAATCCGCGCTGCTTCGCGACCGTAAAAGGATAGATCAAGTTCATCCATTAATTCGAACCCTTTATGTGCACCGGGAGAATAAGAACCTGTCTGCATTTCAGAATTGTTTGAAGCAACGGCTTGCGCAGACAACCTAGTCCTTATTCGCCGATCTTCAATGAATGTGCCTTCAGAATTTGCGATTAGAACACGCTGATCCTCATCACGATAACCCACACTGACTTGTGAAATGGATGAATGGTATTCTTTTGCTACATGATATACTTCTCTCATTCGTTCAACCTTTTTCGTTTTCGCCACATCAAGTGGCGCGTATCTTATAGGATGAACAGAGTGAAACGTTTCCCCTCTTAATGGTAGAATAGTTGAGTTCCCTTCACCATTTAACGCTTGAGCTACTTGGTGTGTAATCTTTAATAGCGCTTCTTCTGAATGGTCGTTCGTATAACCATATACGCTGTTATTTCCTTGTAAAATCCGAATCCCGATGCCGAAATCCTTACCTGAGATACTTCTCTCTACTTTTCCTCCTACAAGCCCAATACTTGTATTCATTTTATCCTCTACAAACACTTCTGCAAAATCTCCGCCCGTTTCAAGAGCGGCATTCATGATCTTTTCTATCAATGACTTTGCTATCATTGGATCGCCTCCACTTTTTTGGTGAAAATTACGAGTCTTCTCATAATTGTAAAGGATGGAACGTGATATTTCGAGGACTAAAATAAATCCTCATGTACAAACATGAGGATGAAATCACCATTATGAATGGGTGTTTATGAATTTTTTGATTTCTTTATTAGCATATTCTGCGTCTTCTCCCTTGATTCGCACGATGAATGTTTGATTTCGTGTCGACGTAAAAAAAAGGTTCATGACACCGAGAACACTTTTCAAATTATAGGCTTTTTCATGTTTTATAATATAAATTTCACTGTCAAACAAACTGGTCACTTGGATAAATTCAAGTACTTTTTGAATAGAAAGCCGCCTTACTAACGTAAATTCATTCGTAATTTGTTCCACCATGCGTCCCCCCTTATAAAAAGATGATGACTATCGTAGGAGTATAGCAGGATTTTCCTTTACGTTTCTACAAAGATGTCAGATTATTTGCCTCATGTTTTTGATGTTATGTTATGATCATGTCACAGGAGGGATTTTCGATGAACGAAACATATCAAGTAGGCGAAACGGTAACCGGTATTTATAAAACCGGTAAATACATTGGTGAAATTACAGATATCAAGCAAGACCGCTATGTTATAAAAATTAAAGCGGTATTGAAGCATCCAAAACAAGGAGATCTTCATAACCCTAACCAAGTAGATGTTCCTCTCTTTCATGAAAGACGCGCTCTAAGTGAGAGAGAAAAGACCAACGTACCAAAAGCGTATGTAAAGCCTTTTGAAGGAGAAGTCCCTGAATATAAAGCATCTTTAAAAAAAGCATTACATGAAGAAATGGCTCACTTAGAAGACGAATCTACTGAATGGTCTAAGATGGCTTTGAATAACTTAAAACGCCTTGAGAAGGATTATTTTGATTAATAGGGGGAAAGGGTGTGAGCAAAGAACTTCTTTGCAAGAGCTCCCTTTTTCTTTTTGTTAATTATATATACCTGACCAAAGGAGATGAGTCCTACGTTCTCGAAGAAATCGTTATTTACTACATTAGGAATTCTAGCATATATAGGAGCGACCCTATACTTAATCAATCAATTTGTTCAAAACGATATCATCATGATTGTGATTAGTATGATTGGTGTTATTCTTCTGTTAAGTGCCTTCTTCTTTATCTCCGTTATTAGTCGAATAGTTGTTACGACCCTTGTACTCATTGGTAGTTATTGTATTTATATGGAAGAGAGCAACTTGACACACGCTTTCAGTGGTTTTGGAGAGAACTTTAACCTCCTTAGCCTCTTTTTGCTCATTCCTCTGATTGGAACATTTATGAGCTCAGCAGGGTATTTAAGCGCTCTCAAAGTCAAAGTGCAGGAAAAGGAAAGAAAAGGGGCTAAACATCCTTATCGCTTAAGCTATTTTCTAACCTCATCGATTGGTGTGTTATTAAATTATGGAGCAATGGCCATTGTTAAACGTATAGCAGAAGAAAGCTTTTCATCTTATCAGGATAAAAAGCTGACATTAACAATTATGCGAGCGTTTGGGTTTTGTATGCTATGGTCCCCATACTTTGTAAATGTTGGATTAATGCTTGTACTCTTTCAATTATCTTGGTCTGATATTGGTGGATATGCGATTTTTCTCGCTGTGATCTATTTACTCGTTTCTTGGCTATTCTTTTGCTTTATTCATTTTAAAGATGAGAAACAAGTTGAACACAAGACCAAAGGGTTATCCACATCACGACCGCAGTCCTTAACTCCCTTTTATATCTTTAGTATTGTCTTAGTTAGCTTGTCTTTTCTGCTAGATTGGGTGCTTCATGTAAACATGCTTACAGTGGTATCCTTAGTTGCTCTTTTTCTACCGTTTCTATGGGCAGTGGTAAGTAGAATCTTTCGCTCGTATGTACAAGATGTCGTGATTCAAGTTCAAGACACCTTCTTAAGGTTGAAAAATGAATTGGCCGTCTTTATTAGTGCAGGATACTTTGGAATGGCCCTATCCCAAACAGACTTTGGAACCTATGTTTCCGAGCAGCTGTTTGACGCCTCTTTTGGTTCGGTTTACTTGTTAAGTATGTTTATCGTTGGTCTTACGATTCTACTTTCGCAAGTAGGTATCCACCCGGTTATTATTATTATCGGGATCGGGAGCTCTCTATCTCCTGTAAAGTTCGGTGTATCACCTGAATACATGGCTATGATTCTACTCGTAGCATGGACAACTTCAACACAGATGTCTCCGTTCTCCGGTCAAGTTTTAATGGCGTCACGATTAATGGATCAAAAACCAATTCAAATCGTTAAGGAAAATGCTTCCTTTTCCCTTACCATAGCGTTCCTCTTCACCTCTCTTTTGTACATGATTCTTCGTTTTGGAATGATTTAGAGCCTTACAAAGAGGCTCTAAAAGGTAACGGGTTTCGTTTCCTATCACAAAACGTCAATTTGCAAGGGAAATGTAAATCAAAACGTAATAAATGTAGAGCCCTTTATTAGACTAGAGGATTAAAAACATTAGAAATAGCAAGGGTTTCTACCCTTGCTATTTTGCTTTTATTTCTTATTATTCGGATTGCTTATGACGAAGTATGCATACCAACTCTGCCTGCTCATATCACCTTTTGCTTAGGTATGAAATAGGCGGAGAATTTCCTCCTAATGTAGATTAAGGAGGTTAAGAAGCAGGAGATAAGAGGAGATATTCCGGTTAACTACTCTAAATAAGACAAAACATAAAGATTTGGATCATATAAGCGGAAAAACTTCCCTTATTATTAAGGAAATATGGGCATTTCTCAATTTAGTCGGAATTTCTCCCTTTATTTTTCAAACACAGTGAAATGATCGTCCACTTATAACAGTGCTTAATCAATATTAGCTGTTTATCCATTTGTAAGTAAAAATGTAGTGTCTTTTGTTGCGGTACACTGGCTATAGACAAATTGCATTACAAATCCCCCAAAAATATCAACAAAAATAGACCTTCAAATTTCCATACAATTTGAAGGTCTATTTGCTTTACTATTTTAATGTTTGCATTAGTTAACAGAACCCGTTACCCAAAAGGACGATTATTTCATTTTGTGGCCTCAGATCTCATTTCTAAACCTTCACCTTATCCACACATACATTATCTCTACTTAACTTATATGTTTAATGGGTTTAGTAATGCTATTCAGCATTATCTTTCAACGGTTATTGTAAGGTTTCTTCGACCGAATTGAATGGCTTCTTCCCTATTTGGCATGAAGATATCGATTTTGTTCCCTCTGATGGCTCCACCTGTATCTCCTGCAATAAATGTTCCATATCCCTCAACGTGAACGGTGCTACCTAAAGGAATCACAGAAGGATCGACTGCGACCACTTTTTTATCAGGGTTGCTTCTCAAGTCAAGACCGGTAGCCGTAATTCCCGAACAACCGTTACAGTAAGCTGTATAAGCTGTAGCTTCTACAGTCATTGTTTGTCCACCACTCGAAGTTGGTTTGCTTGAGCGGTCTGTATTATTGGAAGTGTTTGATGTTGACTCGGTGGCTACGTTATTTGAATTTGGAGTTTCATTTTTGTTCTTCGTTTCAGGGGATGAATTGGATGCTGACGCATTTTCATTTTCAGATGAAGATGCTGAGCTCGATGAAGAACCCTCATTGGAAGTAGTGGTGGTCGATGATGGTAGGGTAACAGAAGAGCGAGTCTGAATGGCTTGATGCAATTTTCCAAAGGTTTGAGGACCGGCTAAACCATCCACCGAGATCCCTTCGTTTCTTTGAAATTCTTTTACGGAACGATGTGTTACAGGTCCGAATTCACCATCTAAATGGCCAGTATAGAACCCGAGAATTGTTAAATCTCTTTGTAGAGAAATCACAGCTTCTCCTTGATCACCAATTTGTAATACTTGAAGAGCGCCTAACGTTTGTGGACCTGCAACACCATCTTGTTGAATGTTACTATCTTTTTGAAAAGCTAATACTGCTGAACGTGTCGTTTGATCATAAGTACCTTCATTCACTTGACCATCTATGTACCCTCTTTCAGATAAAAGTTCCTGAAGAATGACCACATGGTTATGGTCTTTCCCTTGCTGCAAAAGCTTATCACCAAAGGTGGAATCTGCTTTTGCTTCAACTGAACTGAGTACAAAAAATGCTCCAAACAAAAAAACAGCCAATGTGATACACTTTTTCGTTAATGAAGTCATGTTATTTCGTCCTCCTTCTTTTATATAAGATCACAATATAATAAAAGTGGGACGAATAGAATCACATTAGAACGAGTTTAACCAAACTGAAACAATACTGTAACCCTTATGTGACAAGGATCGTAGATTTCTCCGCGAAACGACTTCTTCCTTTAAATATCTCCAGTATTCGCTTTTTCTACATCCTAAAACGTTATATCATAATACTTTTCTCACAAGAACGTGTCGTATTTTGATCAATGCTACTCTATCTCTTTACATTTCGACATCATTATTCATTTAAATGAATTTCTTCAATGGCTTGTTTTGTCTCAGGCGTTCCAAGCTCATATAATGCTTTAAAAACATTGGACAACCCTTCTTGGTATTCATTCCGGTCTGCAATTGCATATCGATCATCGAAGTGCCTGAATGTAAGTAAATTACGTTCGTCTACATCGTGTGCCTGAGTTACCGTGAGCAAGTCTTGAAGGGCTTCCATTTCTTCTTCAGTGGCTTGAATTTCATATTGATAGCCAGATTCTGGAACTTTCATCTCGCTTACGGCATCCATACTGCTCGGATTCAAAGAAATATAATACGTCTTCTTCATCATAATCATCACTTCCCTTAATTGTTGGTAGGATAAGCATATTCTCTTCCGTTTTCACTCATAATACCCATAAGTCACCATGGACATTCGGGGAGTGAGGGTACATGGCTCAAAAACAGCAAAAAAAAGTCACGGACCTTCCTTCTCTTCTGTTAGAGCTTGGAAAGTCTGCTGACTTTATTCATGAAACGATGCGATTGCACAAAGGGAAAATCGATTTATATTATTTTAAAACCCTCGTTGATTTGTCACTGATGAAAAAAGATTTTCTTCCAAACATAAAAAAAACCGAATCTCCTTCACTTTATGATTTGGAGATGACCCTGCCTTTCAATCAGGTTGAAGTCTCTTCAGACGTTCAACTGATCGAAACAAAATTGTTGCAGGGGTGTGTGTGCATCCAAACACATGATAGCAATGTGGAAGCGATTATAGTTCCTCTTGAAGATGACAATTTACGAGACATTACAGTACCGGAAGTCGAGTTTAGTGTTATAGGACCTAAACAAGCTTTTATTGAACATCTACGAACGAATATACAATTGATTAGAATAAGGCTACCCATCAAAGAGTTTAAAGTCATTGAATTGCAAGTGGGCACACTTACCAAAACAAAAGTGGCTTTACTCTATCTTGATGGAATCGCTGATATGGAAAATGTCAACACGATGAAACAGCGTATTGAAGATATTGACTTTGATCACATTGATGATAGTTCCTATATCAACCAAATGATTGAAGACAGTTCAATGTCCCCTTTTCCTCAACTGATTGATACAGAGAGGCCAGACCGGGTATCTGCTGTCCTTTCGGAAGGGAAAGTAGCTGTCCTGGTGGACGGGTCACCTACAGCCATTACTGGTCCTACAACGTTCATTGAATTCTTTTCTGCTTTCGATGACTATTTTTCGAGATGGCATGTGTCGTCCATCATACGTATTATTAGGCTATTTGCCGTTACCTTTTCCATTTTCGCTACAGCCATTTATGTAGCTGTTTTAACTTATCACTCTCAGCTCATTCCAAGAGATCTCCTTGCAACCCTTATACAGTCTAGAGAAGCGATCCCATTTCCACCGATTATTGAGGCGGTCTTTTTGGAGCTTACTATCGAGCTTCTTCGAGAGGCTGGAGCACGCCTACCTACAAAAGTTGGTCAAACGATTGGTATCGTTGGAGGAATTGTTATTGGTACGGCTGCGGTTGAGGCTGGACTTACAAGTAATATCTTATTAATCATTGTCGCTCTGGCTGCACTTGCTTCTTTTACGACACCGATTTACCGCATTGGTAATACTATTAGACTTTTACGCTTCCCCTTTTTGTTTCTTGCTCAGCTTTGGGGATTGATCGGCGTTTTTATAGGGTTCGGATTTTTAATGGTTCATCTACTTGGCCTCACATCACTTGGGAGACCTTACTTGGAGCCGATCTTTCCACCAAGGCTAGCTGATTTTAAAGACTCGGTCATTCGATTGCCATTTAGTATGCAAAACAAGAGGCCAGAACAGCTTCGAACAGGGAATTCAACACGTTTTAACAAAAAGAAAGCAAAAGCACATCACGATATTGACGAATAAATGAGAGGAGAGATCAAGAGATGCAGCAACCTATACCAGCAAGAAACCTTGTCTCTCCCGTGATGGTGTTATTTTTAATTAATGCCATGCAAGTAGGTGTTGGTGTTCTCGGCTTCCCCCGTTATGTGGCAGAAGATATGGAGTATGATGGCTGGATCGCAGTTATAGTTTCCGGTCTGATTACCTCTGTTATGATTTGGGTAATCTACGATATTTTAAAAAAAGGAAATGGAGATATCATCTCCATTAACAAAGAACTTTTCGGCAAATGGCTAGGTCATACTTTAAGCTTTCTCCTTCTTACCTATTTATTGAGTGTCACAATGGTTGTATTGCGGACATTTACCGAAGTGATACAAGTGTGGATCTTTCCAAACCTTAGTACGTGGGCCATTACGGCCGTTTACTGTTTGTTAGCTTACTATTGTATCGTAAAGGGGTTTAGAGTAGTTGTCGGTGTTTGTTACTTTGGAGTTTTGTTGTCTCTCATTACCTATCTTAGTTTGATTGGTCCTATTGAATTTATGGAAGTGAGAGCCTTGCTCCCTGTTTTTAATCAACCAGCAGATACGTACCTTCCGGCAATTAGGACCATGGTGTTAAGCTACTTGGGAATTAAGATGGTATTTATTTTTTATCCATTTATTAAGAAGCCGGAAACAAGTTTGAAGTGGGCATTGTTAGGTAATGCACTAACCATATTCATGTACCTTCTCGTCTCTTTTGCTGCGTTCATTTATTTTAGTCCAAATCAACTTAGCGCAACAATTTGGCCATTACTAACCATGTGGCAAATTATTGAATTGCCTTTTTTGGAACGGTTTGAGTATTTGGCTATTCCAATTTGGGCTCTTGTGATTTTGCCTAATATTTGTCTTGGATTGTGGGCGACTAGCAGAGGATATAAATTGATATTTTCCATTAACCAACATCAAACACTCATCGTTTTACTTTTGGTCATCTTTTGTTTGAGCATTGTGTTTAATACTCGCGATTTAATCGATCGGTTAAACACGATTGTTTCGGAAGTCGGATTCTACATTACATATGTGTTCATCCCTATTTTATGGATCGTACAAAAGCTCCGTCATAAAGGAGGTAGCTATGAAACGAATCAAAGTGGTTAGCTTCTTATTTTCAATGCTTTTTCTTATGGGGTGTGTACCTACCGAGGTAATTGATGAACTTCAACTTATTCACGCTGCAGGGTATGATTATATAGACGGAGAGCAAGTAGAAGCAACAGTAAGTGTGCCTTCCTACAAAGGGGCGAATCAAAAAAATCCCGGGGTGATTGAAAGCGAAACCATTTCAGCCATCGGAAATACATCAAAAGACATACGGTCCCAGATGGATAGTAAATCACCTAAAAAGCTGGAAAATAGCAAGCTTGCATCCGTTCTTTATAGTAGAAAACTGTCCGAAGGTGGAATATTTGAACTCATCGACACCTTTTCGAGGGATCCTTCAGTTGGACAAAGAATGCTCCTGTTAGTTTATGAAGGAAACACCAGATCTTTATTGGAATCGCATTTAACCATTGAACCCGAAATTTCTCGCTATATAACCGAGCTGGTTGAACAAAACACAGAATACACTGATTTACCCAAAACGAATATTCATGTTTTTTTGTATCGGTACCACCAAGAAGGAATGGACCCCTTTCTCCCCTTTTTAGGCATGAGTGAAGACAAATTACAAGTAAAGGGCTTGGCTATTTTTAAAGGAGACAAAATGGTCTCTACTATCTCAATGGATGAGTCATTCTTGTTTAAGGCGTTAGTTGAAACGTTTAGTACAGGTACATACGAAATTCAGTTGGATAAAGAAGACTATGCTACCTTTATGAACCTTAAAGCAAGAACGAAATACAGCCTTCATTATGAAGTAGGATTACCGGTTCTGACGGCTAAAGTAAAGGCTGAAGGTGCTTTAAGTGAGTATTCAGGTAAAACACTCGATGAAAATAAAATTCAAGAATTCCAAGTTAAGCTTAAAGAAGAACTGAAAACTGAAATTGAACAATTAGTGAAAAAATTCCAAGAGTTAGATGTCGATCCCCTTGGACTTGGTTTTCAAGTTAAAACACGAACACGTGATTGGGATATGGATAGGTGGGCGTCATTATATCCCGATTTAAAGGTCAATGTTGAAGTGGAGACTACCATTACACACGGAGGCATTAGTGAGTAGAAAGTGCTGTTCGTCTTATAGCAATAAGCGGCTGGGACATAAAAAAAGTGTTTAGATATGGATCCGAACAATTCGCTGTTAGAGCGAATGAAATATACGTAGACTCCCTCGGGAAAGCGGAGGTTAGACCCCGTAGGGCAAAGGCATTGAAAAAGTTAAAGATCGAACTTTTTTAGTGCCTTTATTTGAATGGCAATGGCTCCACTCGGTTGCGCGCCTGATACGAGAAACCCACTCGTATCAGGCTTTCAAAACAGGCAACCGTTACGCTCATTGCTTCGAAGGCATTGAAAAAGTTAAAGATCGAACTTTTTCAATGCCTTATTTACTGTTCATGCACACCTTTTACAATTTTAAAGGATTTCAAGCGTTTGTGATGATCGTAGATTTGAGAATGAACGATCACCTCATCAGCCTCTGTATTAAGGACAAATTCTTCTAACCTTCCCTTCACTGTTTCTGAGCTTCCTACAATCGATGAAGCAAGTTGTCGTTCAACAGCTGCTTTTTCATGGGGCATGCATATCGAATCAAGACTTTCAATTGGTGGCTTAAGCGGCCCTGGCGTTCCCCTTGTGAGTTCAAGAAATTGCTGCTGTTGGGATGTGGAGAGCCATTTGGCCTCATCATCTGTGTCAGCTGCAATAACGTTAGCACCAACTATCACATATGGTTTATCGAGAACAGTTGATGGTGTAAACGAACTTCTGTATATATCTAATGCAGGAAGTGTATTCTCAGGAGCAAAATGACTGGCAAACGCAAATGGAAGACCTAACTCCCCTGCTAACCTCGCACTAAAACCACTCGAGCCTAAAAGCCAAATGGGAATATCAAGCCCTTCGCCTGGTACGGCTCGAACATTTACACCATTGAAAGGTTGAAAGTATGAGCGTAATTCTTGGACCATCCCCTCAAACTCCGCTCCCCCTTTTTCATCTCGTCTTAATGCTCGGCTTGTTTGATAATCGGTTCCAGGGGCACGTCCTAATCCCAAGTCGATCCGTCCTGGATAAAGGGATTCAAGGGTGCCGAACTGTTCTGCAATCACAAGAGGTGCATGATTAGGAAGCATGATCCCCCCTGATCCTACTCGAATCTTGTTTGTCGCCCCTGCTACGTGACCAATAAGGACCGCTGTGGCTGAACTGGCGATCCCGGGCATATTATGATGTTCTGCCATCCAGTAGCGGTAATACCCCAGCTCTTCAGCGTACTGCGCCAAATCCACTGTCCTTTGAAATGTTTCTTTAGCTGTTCCCCCTTGAAGAACAGGTGCTAGGTCTAACACAGACAACGTTACATCTTTTAAAGTCTTAGTCATACTTACATCCCCCTACACTTTACTTACGATAGTGAAAGTATAGTCTTGTACACATACTCGGGTCAAAGCCCCTGCTCACATCCGTCATTATTTAAATTATAAATTAGGAAAATGTCCTATATTTAAAAATAGATAAAAGAATAAAACCTTATTTTATAAGAGTTTAAAGAGTTTGTTGAATGACTAGCGAAATGCAAACCTTTACAAATGTCCGAAAATAACGTAAGTTAAAATAAGATTCACTCCTTTCAGATTAGTCTGAAATGGAAGTACATAGAACAACAGGAGGTTTTTTACATGAAAAGAAGCAGTTTGAAATGGGGAATCGGTTTTTTTGCTCTTTCTTCCATTCTGGTTGGTTGCGCTAGTGAACCTGATGAAGCAGCAGGTACTGAGGAAAAAGAAAGTGAAGGTGGCGATCTTAATATAAGCGTTGTATCTGATGCACAAAATCTTGATCCTCATAATTCCAACGACGTTCCATCTTGGAATGTGTCTTTTAATATCTATGAAACACTTTTAAAGCATGACGAAAATATGGATCTTCAACCGAACTTGGCGACGGATTGGGAGCAAGTGGAGGACAATCTTTGGGAGTTTCAACTTGAGGAAGGCGTGACGTTTCATGATGGTTCGGAATTTAATGCGGAAGTTGTAAAAGTAAATTTCGATCGCCTCCTAGATGAGGAAGTTGCTTCACCTAATGCCTTTTTATTTGATTCTATTGCTGAAGTAAATGCCGTTGATGACCATACAGTTGAAATCGTCACGGAGTATCCATATGCTGCTTTACCAGCTCACCTTGCTCATATGGGAAGTTCTATGATTAGTAAAGAACTAATCGAAGAAGATTATGCTTATGCAGAGGATGGCAATCAATTTGGAGCTATTATTAATCAACATCCTATTGGAACAGGATATTTTGAATTTAAAGAATGGAATAGAGGCGAGAAAGTCACTCTTACAAAAAACGATCACTATTGGGGAGAGCCAGCTCAAGTGGATCGCGTTACATTTACAGTCAGTTCCGAAGACTTAACTCGTGTAGGTGAACTTGAATCAGGAAGTTCCCATATCACGTCAGTTAGTCCGAGTGACGTAAACCGCGTTAATAATAATGAAAACGCGGAGGTTCATGAAAGAGACAGTGTAAGCATAGCTTACCTCGGATTTAACACACAAAAAGCACCATTCGATGACAAAAGAGTAAGACAAGCCATATCGAAAGCTGTAAACAAACAAGACGTGTTAAATGGCATTATGGAAGGTCATGGTGTGGAAGCAGCCGGACCATTAGCTGAAGCTATTTTTGGACATAACCCTGATGCAGCAGGATTAAAGTACGACCCTGAAAAAGCAAAAGAATTACTTGCCGAGGCAGGATATGAGGATGGTTTTGATGTAACTCTTTGGACCAATGATAGCCGGGAACGAGAAGACATCGCTGTTCTTGTTCAAGCCCAGCTTGAAGACATTAATGTTAATGTTAGCCTTGAACAGTTTGAATGGGGTGCTTACCTTGACCGTACTGCTGGTGGTGAGCACGACATGTTTATCCTAGGCTTATCTGCAGCTACTGCAGATGCTGATTACCCCCTTTCTATGCTATATCACTCCAATAATATCGGTGCTGCAGGAAATCGAACACAGTTTAACAATGAAGATGTGGATCGTTTGATTGAGGAAGCTCGTCGTGAAGGGGATGAAGAACAACGACTTTCTCTTTATCACGAAGCTACAGATATCTTAATCGAGGAAGCTCCAATGCTTTACCTCTATCACCAGGAATATCTCACGGGTGTGAGTGATCAAATTGAAGGGTTTGACCTCTATTCGAACGGGATTTATCAGTTACAGAATGTTACAATCAACTAAAGAAGCTAAAAGCCAATCATAAATGGGAGTAGCCCAATTATGATTGGCTTTTTCTTTGCTTCTATGCTTTTTTTGAACGTTGTGGTTGCCAAAGGTTGCTTTGTTCAAACAGCTTCGCCAATTTTAATAATTGATCTTCTCTTCCCTTCATGGCCATCGCCTGTACCCCTATCGGTAGATCATTTTCTCCTTTGTGCAATGGTAAACTGATCGCAGGTTGTCCAGTTAAATTAGCGAGTTGGGTAAACGGTGTATACGTCAAGCTGGGTAGAAACATTTCATAAATGAGATCAAGCTGTTTTTTTCCACTTGAGGAACGCATGTTCTCGATGTATTTTTCTTGAGCACCACTTGAATGGGTCAACTCCCCTATTTTCGGTGCTGTGAATGCTGTAGTAGGTGTGATGAAGAAATCATGGGATAAATGGAACTCCATCATCCTTGTAGCTGCAAGGTCCCAGGTGGCTAAGCTTCTAGTGAAGTCAGCTGCTCTGACATTTTTCCCGGCCTCATAAAGCATCCACGATTCAAATTCCATATCTTTTGATGAGAAAGGACGGTTGAAGACCTCTTCCATCGATTGTAAAAGACCAGCCATCTCTCCAGCATTCATTAAGTAATACTGTTCCATTAATTCGACCCCATCAATAGGTATGTCAACTTCTTCAACCTCGTGACCAAGACTTTCAAGAAACTTAAGGGCATGAGTAACGGCCCTTTTTGCTTCTTCTGATACGGGAGTATGGACTGGAGATTGTAACGAATACCCGATTTTCAGAGGTTGATCAAAAGATTCTTCCATTACATTTCGATAACCCTTTTGAAATATAGGAGTTTGAAATGCCGCCTCAGGTTGAACCACTTGAAGCAAGTCAAGCATGCCGGCACAATCCCTGACACTTTTTGTTAGTACAAAGTCAATAGCAGCCCCTTGCCATTGTCTACCTACTCCCGGTCCAACCGGGGTTCGCCCTCTTGTAGGCTTAAGACCTACAAGTCCGGTAAAGGAAGCCGGTATTCGAATAGAACCGCCACCGTCACTGGCACCTGCAACCGGGACAATCCCCCCTGCCACGGCTGCAGCAGCGCCCCCACTGGAACCTCCCGCTGAATAATGATGGTTACAAGGGTTTCTAGTAGGGCCGTAAAGGGCCGGTTCACTAATGTTTTTTAGTCCAAATTCCGGTGTGTTTGTAGAGCCCAAAACAACAGTGCCGCCTTTTAAAAGTTTTGAAACGATATTTGAATTCACTTGGGCGATGTTGTCTTTTAGCAATCGCGAGCTCGCAGTCAAAGGCTCTCCTATTAACGATTGTGACAGATTCTTCAATAGGATCGGTGCACCTGAAAATGCTTCTTTAATTCCTTTTGTATCGTCCGCTTCTTTTAAAGCACGTTCATACCTGGTATGAACGACCGCATTCAGCTGCCCATTAACCTCTAAAAGGCGGTTATAAGCAACTTGAATCATCTCTTTTGGACTCACTTCATTATTACCCACAAGTTCAGCGATATCGGTTGCGTCAAGTGTAATGTATGTTTCTGTTTTCATCTTTTCCTCCCGAATGTCGTACGATCATTTATGAACCCTTTTTCCCTCCCGTATTCAAGGAGTCGCAAATAAGGGTCTTTGCCTCTTAACCTCAGCACCTCACAAAAAGCCTCCTCCGTTTTCACACCCGATCTTTTCAATGATTTGATTTTCTCTCCTAAGTGAGGAGCTTCTTTAAGAATGGCATGTTCAGTAATCATATGTAAATACGCATGTTGCCTTTTCACAGGTTGGTTCTGGGCGAACAACTCGAACTCAAATTCCTTAAAATAAAAGTTGAGCTTTACGATTGGAGTGTTACGAATGACTTTGTTTTTATGTATGAAATCATCTAGGTGTCCGTAAAGAGCAGTTACTCTTTTAATCCAATCAGGATAATCATACACCTCCATAATAATATCCAAATCCGATCCTTGGACATTAAGGTTTATAGGAATGGTTCCGCATAAAGTTGGCAGATACTCCGACAAATCATTCATGATATTTAATTCTTTAAGGACTATGTAAGCTCTTTGTTGTATGTGGGTACCGGATTTCAAGTAGTCAATAGAATGAAACATGTTCAAATTCTCCTTGTGTAAGAGGTGGTTTCAGGGATTAACGTAAATGCAACCGGATATACTCTTCCGTAAATGAAGAAAACAACTCCAGAAAGAATTGCTGATTCTTTCTGGAGTCTGCTCATGTTAAAAGTTGCTTAAAAAAGGCTACTAGATACGGTTGTGTTTAAAGTGATCATTTGATAATTCTGTTCACTTTCAACTTCTTTCATTAATGTACCTAGCCTTGAATGGTGGGTAAAGAAGATGACTTGAGTCACTTTTGCCAATTCTACTAATACCCTAAGGGTTTCTTTTGCTCGATCATCATCAAAATGTACTAAAATGTCATCGACGATAAACGGAAGTGGTTCATGTTCGTTTGCAAAACGCTCGATACTCGCAATTCGGAGAGCTAAATACAGTTGATCGGTCGTACCATCGCTCATACCCGAAACTGGAACTGTATCTGCTTTCCGCTTTCCCATAAGTACAGGTTGATCTTTCTCATCAAACTCTACGACGATACCATCAAAATGACCAAGAGTTAAACGTCCGAAGAGCTCACTTGCCCGTTTTACAATTGGGCTTTGATTTTGTTCTCTATAATGTTCGATGCCTTTTCTAAGCAAAATGGCTGCAAGTTTTTTTGTGATGTATTCGTCTGTTTCTCTCGTAATTCTTGAATGAAGACTTTGCTTTTCTAATTCATCATTCGCCGTTTCTTCGTTGGTCCCTTTGATCTTCTCTAAATATTCTTTTTTATCAGCGCCGTGAGATTGGAGGATATAAGTCTTTTCTTGATCAAGTTCTGCTAACTTAACCTTTACTTCCTGTAGCTCCACTGCAAGAGAATCAGCATTGGCACCTTCTGCTTCCTCAATCAACTCATCTAAACGTTGACCCGCACCGAGGTCGATCAATTGCTCCTCTATTGCTTTGATTTGTTCAGTAATTTCATGTGATTTTTTGACCTTTTCTTCAACCTCTACAAGTTCGTCTAACGTAGCACAGCCGGTTTGAGAAAGAAGTTCATTCATGGATTCATGAGCTTCATGTTCAATCCGAATAGCAATTTCTTTGTTTTTCTCCAAGGTTGATTTCTTTTTACGCAACTCTTCTGCCGTTCTTGCATCTTGCTTTGCAGTTTGTAATGTATCATACACGATGTTCACAACAGAATCCATGGCGTGAGTTGTCAACTTAGTCACTTCGGTTTGTTCTAATTGACCGATGCGTTGTTCATACTGTTCAATCCTGGTTTCAATATCTCTTTTCATCGATTCCTTCATTAAGTAGCTGTCGTAATCTCTCGTGCAGTCATCATAAAGATCAATTAATTCTTTTACTACTTGAGTGGAAGTGGTATTGGTTACGGGAAGGCCTTGAATGTTATTTTCCCATTCTTCACTCCATTCATTGACCTCACTTCTTATAAGGTCCATTTTATTCTTTATGAGTTCCATATTATTCTTTTGCTTTTTAAGTTGATCTTCAAGTCCTTGTCTATTCGTGCGTTGTTCAATTGCTTTCCTTTTTATTTTTTCCCCTTGTTCAAGGAGCTGACTCAACGTTTGATCATCATTTACTTCTACATAGGTCGATACCGCGTTTATCAAAGATTTTTTTGATTTTTCAAGAGTCTGATTAAGATCATTACGCCGGGCTTGAGCAATGTCCAGCTGTTCTTTCAACTGAAGGATCTCTTCATACTTGTTCAGCCACTCCCTCATTTCTTCAGGAGTTCCCGGATTGAGGTGTACTACGGACCAATATTCTTTCCAAGCCGATTCCCATTGTTCTAGTGATAACATGTTCTCGTTTAGCTCAGCTTGTAACGTAGTTCGTTTCTCGTTAGTTGCTTTTCTGTCAGCTAAAAGCTTATTTTTTTCACCGACCTTCTCGGCTTCTCGCCTCATGACATCAGAAATATCATCTGTTTTTTTCAAGGAACGCTCAAAGGCCAGTTCCAAAGGTCTTCCATTTTTAAACTTGGCAAGTTCACTTTCGTTATTTTCTCGTTTATTTAGTTCATTTCGAATAAGTATCCATCCAGTATCGCGAAGTAACCGTTCCTCCAACAATTGTTCATTTGTCGGAACGTCTTCTAAAGCTTCCAAAGACCCGAGTGCACGATTAATATTGGTGGCATTCTCTTCTTCTTCCAAGAATCTTTCTTGAAGTTTTTCTCTTGTTGAGGTTAAGTCTCTACGATTTCTTTCAAAGGAGTTTATTGATTCCTTAGAGGCCGGGATCTTTATTGTTACGAGATCTTCTAAAGTGCCACTCCAAAAGGGAAGAGTGTGAAAAGCATGATTATATTGTATTGTGAGTTTCTCAATCTCCACCGACAACTGTTGAGTCCGATTCTCTAAATCTCCGTTTTTTTGTATGGTATTTAACACAGAATCCAACTCTTCAGTATCGTTAATGTCATTTGCTTCATTTAATTTCACTTCAAGTTCATGAATATCTCTTTCTAGCTCATCTAAAGACTCTTTATTCCTTTTCTCCTGTTCGTCCAATACGGGCTTTTTATCAGCTAAAGCAAGAATTGTCTTTCTTTTCTCAGCTGTTAAGCGTAGAGATTCCACGTCGGATAATCGATCGTAAGAATGATCGATAGTTTTTAAAGCGGCATAGACCGAACTTTCGAGGCTTTTTAATTCCCCTGCAAGAATGGGAAGGTTTTTAACATCTTCAATGTACCCGTTTATCCCTCTGTAAAGTGAATTTATTTCAGTTTCTTGAGAAAGGAGGTTGTCAGGAATTTGAATTTGATGTAATTCTTCATTGCATTGCTCTAACTCTCGTTCTATTTCAGAAATCCGTTTAGAAGTCGATTCAGCAAGTTGTACAAATTCTCTTCGATCCGCTTCAACATTCTCCGGTAGTTTTGGAATACAACCGAGACGCTCTTTTTTGTCTATCCATTCGCTTCTAAGAGCAATTTTAGGCAATGTCTTTTGAATACGTAAAAACTTTTGTTGATCTTTAGACAGAAGGTTAATTTGTTCAGTCAGTCGTTTGATGTCTTTTTTACCGTTCTCATATCGTTGTTCGAGCTCTTTCCAATCTTGAAGCTTAAGCTGGTTGGTTGCAATTTGTTTTGAGACTTCTTTTTCTTCTTTAATCAGCTGATTAATCGTTCTTGTTGAA
The DNA here is from genome assembly GCF_000429705.1 of Alteribacter aurantiacus DSM 18675. GTDB lineage: Bacteria > Bacillota > Bacilli > Bacillales > Salisediminibacteriaceae > Alteribacter > Alteribacter aurantiacus. The sequence continues at coordinate 1,000,773 of NZ_KE386941.1, read as the reverse complement.
CCACCTTTTACATAAAGGTTCTTGGCTTGGTCCTCGAGCTCTTTAAGCACGTCTCGCAACATACTTACACCAGACGCTGCAGAAAAAATACTTTCCCCTACGTTTCCGTCACTTTGCAATAAGCTCTCGCCACCTTCACGAAGGCGTACGTGGTCTAGAGCAAAAATATTAAGGAAGTGGTCTTCGGATACTCCGTTTAAAAAACGGCTGACCACCTTTTCGTCCATTGCTTTTTGATTGTGATCGAGTACGGTATTCTTTCTACCTTTTCTCCTCAAAAATGCAAGTTTCTCACCCTCTTCATTAATGATGGCGCCTTCAATAAGCAACTTTTTATTGTCATGCAAGAAAGAGTCGGACGTTTGTTGAGGAAAGCCATATAAAAAATGATTAATCGAGCGCAGAATCGTACTTTTCCCAGCTTCATTTGGACCATAAATGAAATGGAAGTTTGAGCCCTTTTCAAAATTCAGCTCAAAATCGGTAAAATGACCAAAGGCTCTTAAGGTCATATATTGGAATCTCACGATGAACGCACCTCCCCTTTTTTTGAAAGTTGATGTAAGATTAGATCTTCAATATCATCCAAGCGCTCCGTTATGATTGTAGAAGAGGAGAAATCAAGTTCGGCGCTTTTTCCTTTCAATTCGTGTGGCAAGACTTTTTGAATGTCTTTTAATTCACTCATTAGAGACTGAAGGGCTTCTTCATCCTCAGCTAATTCGTCGAGAAAACGTAAGATACTATTAATTGGAGTATATTGTTCCTTTAGTTCATCAACATCGATGACCCTTTTCGTATCAATTTTCACTTTTTCAATCCAAACATCTCCAAATCCTGTTTCCAAAGCCAGTGATCGAATATTGTTAATTACATGATCTTTATCAGCCACCATTTCTTGATGGACATTTGTTGTTCCGTTAACAATCACTCTAACTGCTATGAAAAGGCCGTTATGTTGACTTTGAATGTCTTGCAATTGAATACGAATCTGGTCTAGTACATCCTCAAACGTTTCCGATCCGGTAACATCAATTTCGCATAACGCCCACCTTAACACATCGAGAGAACGGTGTTCGTAATGCTTCACTTGATTCTCCTTTACCTTGACTAATGTACACCCTTTGTTTCCAGATTCCCTTATGTGGCGACCTTGTATATTACCGGGAAAAAGAATAACAGGATTACGTTCATACAAAACTTCTCGTAGATGAATATGACCAAGGCCCCAATAATCGTATCCTAAGTCGATAAGATCTGAAAGTTGGCACGGTGCGTAGTTTTCATGACCTTCTCGACCTGTAGCACTTGTATGTAACAACCCGATATTAAAGTAACCTTCTACTTTTTCTGGGTAGTTTTTGGACAAATTATCCGTTACTGACCTTGTTGAAAAGCCTTGACCGTGAATGGCTGTATTCAAGTGTTCAAGGGTCACAGTATCGGGTTTGTCTACAGGAAATTCATAAACATTATCCGGAAGTGCCAGTTCCTTCGTAATCAAACTCTGTGCATCATGGTTACCACGTATAAGGTAGACAGGGATGTCTTCCTTTTGAAGACGGCTCATTTGGCTTGCGAAATACAACCCTGTATTGTAATCTTTCCAGTCACCGTCATAGATATCACCAGCTATGACCACAAAAGCCACCTGTTCTTCAATCGCTACATTTACTAGATTACTTAAGGCATCCCTTGTAGCATGTCGGATCCGATCTACAGGAGCTCCTTCATACTTTTCCAATCCCTTTAATGGACTATCAAGGTGTATATCTGCTGCATGTATAAAACTGAATTGCATTCTCATCCCTCCCAAAATCGGTTCTTTTCATCTATTATCCTTTTTATTTCCAAACACTTCAACACTTATCGACAGTCTGTTTTTTAAAAAGGCTGAATCTGTAAAGATTGTAGTTTTTTAAAAGCAAAAACTTCCCTATTACATGGATTCAATTTTACCTTTGTTCATAAGCAGAGAAAAGCCACAATCCTTTATCGGATCATGGCTTTTCCTGTTTATGCTTTCGCTGCGCGACTAGCTTCAATTCGTTCTAAGCGCTTGTTCACTTCTTCTTCACTTAACTCGTGTTCTTTAATGTAACGGTTTCTCGGATGAGTGCGGCACTCATCACAGCACCCTCTCATATAGATGTCTTCATTTTCTTTAGAACAAAGAATTTGTTTGTTACATTCGGGATTGGCACAGTTAACGTAACGTTCACAAGGTTGACCATCAAAATGATCTCGACCTACAACGACGTGTTCAACCTGGTTAATCGGGACACTAATGCGCTCGTCGAACACGTAGCATTGACCGTTCCACTTCTCCCCTTTAACTTCAGGGTCTTTACCGTAAGTCACGATTCCCCCGTGAAGCTGGGCAACATCATCGAACCCTTCCTCTTTTAACCATCCGGAGAATTTCTCGCATCGAACCCCACCAGTACAGTAAGTGAGAATTTTTTTATTTTCCATAACCTCGCGATTTTGTTTAATCCAATCGGGTAGCTCTTTAAACGAGTGAATATCTGGTTTAATTGCTCCCTCAAAATGACCAAGGTCATATTCATAATCGTTTCTAGCGTCGATTACAACTGTATCGTCCGATTGTAGCTGTTCAAAAAATTCTTTGGGACTCAAGTATTGGCCTGTTTGCTCGCGAGGATCAATATCATCCTCAAGCCTTAATGTTACAAGTTCCGGACGATAGCGGACATGCATTTTTTTAAATGCGTGACCGTCTACTTCATCGATTTTAAAGACCATGTCTGAAAAACGAGGATCAGCCTTCATTTTCTCCATGTAACGATCTGTTTGTTCAATAGTTCCAGAACACGTCCCATTAATACCTTCATCAGCAATTAAAATTCGACCTTTTAACCCCAACTCTTTACAAAATTTTAGGTGTTCTTGTGTGAACTCTTCACCATTTTTAATATCAACATATTTATAATATAGTAATACTCGATAGTTACTCATTATAGATCCCGCCTTTTTAATTTGTTGCCATTTATTTTTATGTCATCCATTAAAGCAGCATAAAATATCTGCCGGAATGGGTTATAACAACCATTGGTCTTTTGTTGATGAAAATTTAGCCTTACGTATTATACCAAAAAGAAGGAGATCAGGCAATGTAAATCACCTCCACAGACATAAAAAAGCCCGACACACCTCTTTTAGGTGACGGGCTTTCCGCTTTATTTATAGCTTCTCAATTTGTTGATTTAATATGGTTTGGCAGCATGTAAAAAGCATGCTTCAAGTCATTAATCAAATCATCGATATCTTCTATACCAGCTGAATATCGAACAAGACCTTCCGGGATCCCCATGGCTGCCCTTTCTTCAGGAGTGCATTCAACATGACTTGTTGTGCGGGACGGACCTACAACCGTTTCAACGGATCCAAGGTTGGCTGCTCTGTTCGCAAAGGCTAAGTTAGGGAGAAGGTGACGAACCGTTTCAACACCGCCTTTAACCGAAAAACTCAACATGCCTCCAAATCCACTCATTTGTTTCTTTGCAATGTCATGTCCGGGATGACTGGCGAGACCCGGATAATAGACATCTTCTACAAGGTCTATGGTCTTTAAAAAGGAAGCAACAGCTAACGCATTTTCATTTTGGCGATCAATTCGTAAGCTTAATGTTTTCATCCCTCTGAGTAGTAAATAAGCGGCCATCGGGTCAAGCGTAGCTCCATTAATCTCTCGGTAATGGTAGATGTCTTCAACTAAATGCTTCGCGCCGCAAACGGCTCCTCCTAAGGCGTCAGCATGCCCTCCCAGGAACTTTGTAGCACTATGAATGACCAAGTCAGCACCAAGGCTTAGAGGTTGTTGATTGACAGGTGTCGCAAATGTATTATCAACAACCGTAATTGCTCCTGCTCTCTTTGCTGCTCTTGTGATCCTTTTTATGTCTGTTATTTTTACTGTAGGGTTCGTTGGTGTTTCCAAATAAACAACGCTGCACCCTTTTTCAATTTCTTTTTCCATTTCATCATGGTTACCTGTTTCGCATAATACGACCTCAATATGTTGCTTTGGGAGAAACTCCGTGAAGATTTTATTGGTTCCACCATAGGTATCCTTAATAGAAACGACTCGTTCTCCCGGCTGTAGTAAGGTTCCTAATGTATTACTGATGGCGGCCATTCCTGTTGAGAAGCTGGTTGAAGCTTCAGCATTTTCTAATATTCTGATTTTTTCCTCAAAAGCTCGCACAGTAGGGTTTGTGTTTCGCCCGTATATATGCCCTTCTTTTTTTCCGATTGCTACTTGGTACCACTCATCCATATCGTCATACCCAAAGGATACACTGTGCACAACTGGAACCTGCGTGGCCCCAAAAGCAAGATATTCTTTTTCCCCAGCCCATAAAGCCCTAGTACTCATACCTGTTTCTTTCACATTCAACGCCCCCAATCCGTCTTAACTTATTTCCCCTTGATCTTCTAATGTAAATGATGAGTTTATGATGAGTTCTCTCGGAAAGTTCGTAAATGTTTCACAACCGGTTTCGGTTACTCTAATCGTTTCACTAATCTCCACACCACTTCTGTCAAACCATAGTCCTGGAATAATATGAAATGTCATATTTGGTTCAAGGACCGTCTGATCGCCCCGCCGTATACTGGCTGTATGCTCACCCCAATCAGGAGGATAGTTTACCCCGACAGAATACCCAAGCCTCGACTCTTTTTCGATACCATGTGCTTTTAAAGAGTGACGCCATACCAACTCTACGTCGCCACAGGTCATCCCTGGCTTCACTTCCTGCAACACTCGATTGATTCCTTCAATAGCAATAGAAGAAATCCGAAGAAGCTCTGTTGAAGGAGTTCCAATGGACACCGTTCTTGCCATTGGGACATGGTACCGTTTGTAACAACCAGCTAACTCAATAATGACTCCCTCACCTTCTTGAAACGTACGATCCGACCATGTGAGGTGAGGGATGGACGTCCGTTCTCCCGTAGGTAACAAAGGCACAATAGCCGGATAGTCGCCACCATACTCCTTGGTCCCTGAGATCATATGGTAATAAATCATAGCAGCAGCATCACATTCCCTGTTGCCCGAACGTACGGTTTGTACGCCATTATACATAGCAATCTCTGCGAGCTTTGCCGCTCTTTGCATATAGGTAATTTCTTGATCAGATTTAATCATACGTACTTGATTGACCAGGAGGTCCCCACTTAAGAATTGAGCATCAGGTAATGACCTCTTCAACTCTTCAAATGCTTTTGCAGAGAAGTAATAGTGGTCCATTTCTACCCCTATACGGTTCGCCTGCATGCCCTTCTTATGCAGAAAATCACCAATAAACTGCATGGGGTGTAGTGTATTAGAATGTACGAAGACATCGGGATAACCAATGATATGATCTTCTGTCATCCATGTGGTGACCTTTGCAGCAGGTGCGTCCATAAACCTTCCAATCCAAATAGGTTGTGACTCGTGAATGTCCACAATCATCATTTGATGAACATAAAAAGACCATGCATCATAACCACTCAAATAATTCATGTTTGCAGGATCTGTAATTAACAGAACATCCAGTCCAGCTTTCTCCATAAGGTTACGAGTTTTTAATAGCCGGCTTTGATATTCTGTAATATCAAAAGGAAGCAAAGCCGCCTCCCCCTTTCTCACACCTAAAAATATTCATTATCTAATTATACTTGGGTAAAAACAATAAAGAACAGAGTAGTTTGATTATTCCAAAAACAACTTGTCCTTTGATTTTCTCACGTAGACGCACGCACAGCAATGACTACTTTTGACGGATTAGCACTAACTCCCTGAATGGAACAGGCGTAAGGTGGAACCTTAATAATGAATCAATTAAGGGGTGATAAAAGATGGACAATACACATGAGTTTGTCGAAAAGTTTAACGAGCGAAAAAACAAAACAGAACAAAATAACAAGCGTCAAAGTCACAGAGATCACAGTCATAGCTTACCTAGTAAAAAGCATCCGACAAACAAAAATGCGGATTAATGGAGAGTGATTGAACATGGGAAGAGCCAGAAAGCAAAAAGCACGTGATAAAAATAAACAGAATTTGCCTCAGACACCTAAAAAAGATATCAAACAAACGACTTCAGACAACCAATAGGTCATGTTTCATGATGTAAGCACATAACTGTTTACCTATTATCAATAAGATCAAGACGTACAATCAATTACAAAGAAAGCGTTAGTGAAAAGAACTTCCCTAGAGATACTGTTCATATCAAATGTAATAACAAACAAAACAGCCCGAATGAGTGGATCCACACATCGGGCTGTTTCATTTAAGCTTTCGTTTTTGCTTTTTCTTTATCCTTTTTAATTTGTTTACTTCGCAATTGTCCACACGCAGCATCAATATCTGACCCTTGTTCGTGACGAATCCCACACTGTACACCGTTTTTCTTTAGTGTATCGTAAAAGCGTAAAATAGCATTTTTCTCACTCTGTTCATATTGAATATGCTCGTCAACTGGGTTGTAAGGAATCAAGTTGACGTAAGACAAACGCTTTTTATCACGAATCAAATCTGCAAGTTGTTGCGCAATTTCAGGAGTGTCGTTTATTCCTTTTAATAAGATATATTCAAACGTAATGCGGCGATTGGTTTTTTCAAGGTAATAATCAACAGCTTCCATTAAAGGTTTAATCGGCTGTCCTTTATTGATCTTCATAATTTTGGTTCTTAATTCATCATTTGGTGCATGAAGGGAAAGAGCAAGATTCACCTGCAATTTTTGATCAGCAAACTCATAGATCTTCTTTATGATTCCACTAGTGGATACCGTAATGTGACGCGCACCAATGGCAAGGCCTTTGTCATCATTTACAACATGTAGGAAATCCATAAGGTTATCGAAATTATCGAAAGGCTCTCCAATACCCATAACAACGATGTGACTTACTCTTTCTTCATTTGCACGGTCATCAAGGGCGTGTTGAACGTTCATAATTTGTTCTACAATCTCACCACTCGTCAAGTCTCTACTTTTTGAGAGAAGTCCACTGGCGCAGAAACTACAACCAATGTTACAGCCGACCTGAGTCGTAACACAGACTGAAAGTCCATAGCTAAACTTCATAAGTACTGTTTCAATTAGGTTCCCATCTTGAAGTTTAAATAAGAATTTCATCGTACCGTCTCGAGATTCTTGTTTGGAGTGGATCTCCAAGGTTTGAATAGCGAAGTGTTCGTCCAGCAAGGATCGGCACTCTTTATTCACGTTAACCATCTCAGAGAATGATTTTACTCTTTTTTTGTATAGCCAATCCCACACTTGTTGTGCACGGAACTTTTTATGTCCTTTGTCTACTAGCCAATCTGTCAGTTGTTCAAATGTTAATCCGTAAATGGATGGTTTTGTCATTATAAACCCTCATTTCAAAGCAAATTATCTATATTAACCCATTATCTCAATACAAGCTTACAAATATTCAATTATAAGGGGCGTTTACTGCGTTGTCAATGAAATCCACTGAAAAGACAAAAAGGTTAACGGTGCGTGATAGAGGGGATATAATGAATGAATCCCTGTTAAAGAGTGGAGGTCCTAGATGAAAAATACGATATCCTTTTTTAAAGAACTAATACACGAATTCCAAAAAGATGATGTTCCTCTTCTCGCTGCAGCTCAAGCTTATTATTACCTTTTATCTGCTGTACCGTTGATGATATTACTTCTCTCCATCATCCCTTATTTAAACATTCAACCGGAAACGGCCATTGGGGTATTGCAAAGTATCATGCCTGATGAAACGGCTACGGTATTTGAAGAAACCGTTGTTGATGTTGTCTCCACTGAACGCGGTGGGCTACTAACATTAGGTATCATCGGCACGATTTGGACGGCCTCTCTTGCTGTCAATGCTTTTATTCAAGCTCAAAACAATGCGTATAATGTTAAAGAAACGAGACCATTCCTAAAGCAACGTTTACTCTCCATTGTGTTAACCATTTGTTTAGTCTTCGCCCTTGTGCTTGTACTGGCACTCCCTATTTTCGGAGATGTAATCATTACTTTTGTTAGTGCCTACGTCTACTTACCTAGCGAAACCGAACAACTCCTTCGAATCTTGAGGTGGGTTGTCAGCATTATCGTAATTGGGTTTATTTTAACTGTGTTGTACCACTTTGCCCCGAACAAACATAAGCCTTTTAGATTTGCCATTCCAGGTGCTGCCTTTGCTACTTTAAGCTGGCAACTCGTATCCTTTGGTTTTTCCTTTTATGTTAGTAATTTTGGTAATTTCACAGCCACATATGGAAGTCTTGGCGGGGTTATCATTTTGATGCTTTGGTTTTTCGTAACGGGTGTTCTGTTAGTCGTTGGTGGAGAAATAAACGCCATCCTCTACCGCAGGAAAAAAGGTCAATCCCGTTTTGTTCATGACGAAAACAAAAATCGCTATCATTAAGCAGCAACAAAGTATTCGAAATCGAACGGAATGAAATCGTTCATTCCATACCCTCCCCTTCTAAGAAAATGAGCCGTCCAGAAGAATCGGATTTTGGACGGCTTTGTTTAATTTACATATGTATCAATAAATGTGTCCGTTGGTACAATCAAGCCTACACGTTTTGAGTCTCCATTATGATCGATTCTTGTAGTCGCATAGACCACGCCAACGACTTCCCCACTTTTATTTATTGCAGGACTGCCACTGTTGCCTCGATAAATAGGTGCATCGAGCATCAAGATTCCATCATTCCTTTCACCCAAAAGGTGACCAACATTTGCGATGAAGTTAAAAAATAGCGGGTTTCCTATCACATACACGTCCTCACCTTTTTCCCATTCAGAAGTAAAAGGCAGCACAGCCCTCTCGGATCCTAAATTAATGCTCAAAACAGCAATATCCATTTCTGTGTCACGATCAACAACCTCCGCTTGGTACCTTCCACCGTCTTCAAAAGATACGGAAACATACCTCTCATTTCTAACAACGTGTTCATTTGTCATAATATACCCTTCATCGGAGAAAAGAAATCCGGTGCCTTTACTGTCTCCACCTCTGACAACAACGACAGACTCAGTATATTTCTGGATCTCTGCATTTTGGGACAATTCCCTCGATGTTTGGACGAATTCGATTGCAGGGATGTTAATGAGACGCGGTACAAAAGCGAGAACGTTTCCGAGCAATGCCAAAACAAGCACGGAAGCGATCACGATTCTCCATCCACTTCCCTTTTTAGTGTCTTTTATGGTTTTGTCTTCATCCTCATCATCGGGATTGAAAAATTCCTCACGAGTATAATATCGTTTTCCATCAAAGAAAGGTCTTTCAATTTCATTTTCGTTATCTGGATGGTTTTTGTTATCATCGTTCTCTTTAATGACCTTTCCCTCCCTGAAATTACGCCTTTTTCACCATCATAGCACTACGTAAGGCTTGTTGAAAGGTTCGGAGCTCTCACCTTGAATTCATTGGAACAATTACCTCATAATAAAAATAGAGGTGATTTTGTATGAAAGTAACATTTTTAGGTACAGGGGCAGGCGTTCCTTCAAAAGAAAGAAACGTCACTGCCATTGCCCTGCATTTAATGAACGAAAAAAATGATACATGGCTTTTTGATTGCGGTGAAGGAACCCAACATCAAATGTTACATACATCGGTAAAAGCAAGTAAAATTAATAAAATTTTTATTACACATATTCACGGGGATCATATCTATGGTCTTCCTGGATTACTATCAAGTCGGTCCTATCAAGGAGCCACTTCAAAGGTAACGATCTATGGCCCTTCAGGACTAAAGGAATACATAAATGCTTCTCTACAGATAAGCCAAACGCATCTCTTATACCCTTTAGAGATCGTTGAAATGAACGAGGAAGGTCTTCTCTTTAAGGATGAAACGGCATCAGTAAATGTAGCAAAGCTTGATCACGGCGTCCCTTCTTTTGGGTTTCGCATTCAAAAACACGACCAGCCTGGTTCGTTATTAATGGAAAAAGTAAAGGAAGCCAACATCCCGTTAGGCCCTCACCTTAAGGAATTTAAACATAAAAAAGAAGTAACGTTACCAGATGGAAGAACATTTGAAACCAGTCCATTCATAGGCCCACTTAAGGAAGGAAAGTCCGTTTGCATCTTAGGTGATACAAGATACTCAACGAAAGGATTAAGGTTAGCTGAAAAAGTTGACCTTCTTGTACACGAAGCAACATTTTCAAAATCCGAAGAAAGACACGCACAGCTGTATTACCATAGTACAACAGAACAAGCAGCCACTCTTGCATTAAAAGCTCGAGTGAATCACCTTATCCTTACTCACATCAGTCCAAGATACCAAGACCCGCTCATGTTGGAAAAGGAAGGGAGAGAAATATTTCCCAACACATGTATTGCGAATGATCTCGTTACATTTACCGTTTAGCCATATTCAAAGCGATGAGTTTCTGATATCATGTAGTGTTGGTAAAACTTCGTATATAAGGAATGAAATAAATGAAAAAAACAGCAGCCCTCCCTTTTCAACAAACAAAAAGCGGCCATTTTTTCGATGAGTTAGGAAACTTCGTAGGAGACGTTTTTTACGATATCCTACCTGAACAAGGATATGAGCTTAGAGATGAACAGATCTTTATGGCTTTTCAATTAGAACAAGCATTTAAAAATAAAAGTATTGTTTTCGCTGAGGCAGGAGTCGGCACTGGGAAAACACTTGTTTATTTGATTTATACCATTTGCTATGCAAGGTATATGAGAAAACCAGCTATTATTTCTTGTGCAGATGAAACATTAATTGAACAATTGGTTAAGCCAGGTGGAGACATTGATAAGTTGACAAAGGCATTAGGCCTCACCATTGACGTGCGCCTTGCAAAAGCACGGGAACAGTATGTTTGTGTAAAAAAATTAAGTGATTTAGTTAATAAAACTGACGATGACGATATTCACCGTGTGTACGATCAAGTCCCTGGATTTGTTCATCAACAAGGCGTTTCCATGACTTCATTTACACCATTTGGAGACCGAAAAGAATATCCATGGGTAGCTGATGAAAAGTGGGAATCCATTGCGTGGGATCCACTTCAGCAATGTTCCACTTGCGAATTTTTCCATCGATGTGGGCAAACTTTAAACCGCCAACACTATCGAGATGCTGGCGACTTGGTGATTTGCTCTCATGACTTTTACATGGAACACGTATGGACAAAGGAATCAAGAACGCGTGAAGGACAATTACCGTTACTCCCTGAAGCGAGTTGTGTTGTCTTTGATGAAGGTCATCTATTAGAGTATGCGGCTCAAAAAGGTCTCACGTACCGTTTCAACGCAAATACACTAATAAACGTATTAACAGGATATATGAATCAGGATGTCCGAGAAGAGTCTCTTGTATTGATTGAAGATATCCTTGCTTTACATGATGAATGGTTTGATATTCTTAGGGACTCTGCTAAAATGCAAGTGGCATCAAACCGAAAAGAAGTCCCGCGCTCTAAAGAAATGCTTCACATTGTGTCCATTCTGAAAGAGAAAGTTGAAAACCTTCTCGATCAACTTGTTTTTGACTCTGAGTTGTATGTACTTGAAGAATACCATTTGAAGATGATTGAAGAATACTTGGAATTTTATGATTATGGACTCAACGTATTCCTTAAAGAAGATAAAGGAATCTACTGGATCGAAGAAACAAATGAAGCTTTTTCTTTAGTCATTATGCCACGACTGGTTGAAGATGTTTTAAAAAGTGAAGTGTTTTCACAAAACATTCCATTTGTATTCTCTTCTGCAACCCTATCAAAAGAAGGAGACTTCTCATTCTTCTCTAAAAACTTAGGTATTGATCAATACAACGGGTTTACAGTCGATTCTCCGTTTGACTACAATGAAAAAATGCAAGCGTATGGTTATGTATTAAATTCAGAAATTGATAAGTGGAATCAAATTGTCAAACAAGCAGAGCAACACGGCGGCGGTTCTCTGGTACTATTCTCATCCTCTGATGAGATGAACCGCTTCAAATCAGCCCTTCGTTCACATGATACAAAGAAGGTTTACTTATTTGAAGGTGATCAAGAAATCAGTGAAATTGTTAAGACATTCCAAGGTAACGAGAACCATGTTCTTTGTGCCTATCATTTGTGGGAAGGGTTGGATATACCGGGTGTCGCATTAAGCCAGGTCATGATCGCATCCCTGCCGTTTCCTCCAATTGATCCTGTCTTTAAAGCAAAACGTCAACACACTCAACACCCTCATGAAGATGTTGATATCCCATACATGACCTTAAGATTAAGACAAGGTGTGGGAAGACTAATACGTTCATCGGATGACAAAGGTGTAATCAGATTATTTTTAACTGATCACCAGAAGAAAGCTTACAGTGAAAATGTTCAATCAGCTATACCAGTACCGATCGAGTATGATTGATATAAAAAAACATATTAGATAAAGGGTTCCATAAATAGGTTTAAAGTAAGCAAAACACAAACGAAAAGGACTTAGAGGTTTTCTCTAAGTCCTTTAACCTTTACTTCTTTCACTACTTTTCCTTTCTTACATCAACCTCACCTGAGAAGCATTCGTGAAGAATCACAAGAAGTTTTATAAATAAGCTTCCCGGGGATCGTCGGAAAGTTCTTCTATTTCCAAAAAATCAAACCTTACTTCTTGATCTTTTCCTTGTGGACTACAAGCATATAACCCCACTTTAACAGGAGAATTCTCTGGGATATCCAAGTGTGCAATACGTATTTGGTACCATTGTACCCCGTCAAATGAAAAGTCAACATAACCATTTTGACCAATTCTTGATATTCTATAAAAGAGATCTTCATTCTCATACTCTACATGTTGTGTTGACCAATCGGAATAACCATGATTTGTTACAACCGCACCCAATTTACTTAATCCATTTGGCATGTATTCCAATGATGTTTTTATCCAAGTGTCTTCTGAGAATCTCAACATTAAACCCGCTTGGTCATACTTTGATTTTGGTTTTGTCTTCACTTTTGTAGTTAATCTGAAATTTTTATTTGTTTCTTTATAAAGAAAATGACCATTATCTGCTTCGAAACCATAATGTGTTTTCTTCCAATAATCGGTGTTCTCATCTGTATGCATGACAAGCTCAGAGGAATTTTTTTCAATAAACCATTCCTTAGGTTCACAGAACCACTTTAAATCATCACTAAGTCTGTTATCCTCGAAATGTTCGTTAAGTATAATAGCTGTTGTTTTCAAAAAATCACCTCTACTTTAATTATAAATTAATGTAGCCTTGCTTTACTGTATAAGGCTTTGCTTCAGCCCATCAATTGCCGACGAACCAGTAGAAATGCTGCGCTTCTCCTCTGCAAACCATTAGTGGGTTGCATGGATTGAACGAAAACGGTTGGCACCTCGCAAGTCGCCATGTTATTAAGAATGCACTTGATTTTTATTCAAAAAGTGTACTCACCGATTCGTCGTTTTGAACTTTTGTAATGGCCTCTGCCAAAATAGGTGCCAATGAAAGTACTTTTAGCCGGTTAGTCTTCTTTTCTTCCGGAAGGAATATGGAATTGGTCGTTACCACTTCCACGATATCCGACTCATTGATTCTGTCTATAGCAGGTTCGGAAAGAACAGGGTGAGTACAGCAAGCGTAAACTTCCTTAGCTCCTCGTGCAAGTAACTCACTTGATGCTGCTCTAATTGTTCTCGCTGTGTCAATCATATCATCAATAATAATGGCGGTCTTACCTGCTACTTCTCCCATAATATCCATATGACCTCTGCCTGGCATACTACGATTGCGATCAATTAAAGCAATTGGACAATCCAATGCATCCCCTAATTTTCTTGCCCTAATAACTCCTCCATTCTCTGGAGCTACAATGACTGGATTCTCCAAGTTTTTCTCGATAAAATACGATGACAGAATTGGAAAAGCAAGAAGTTGATCGACGGGAATATTAAAAAATCCTTGTACTTGCGGTGCGTGCAAATCAACAGTAATGATGCGATCAGCACCAGCTTTTTCAAGGAGATTAGCAATCAATTTTGCTGTAATCGGTTCTCTTGATCTGGCTTTTCGATCCTGACGTGAGTACCCGAAATAAGGGATGACACAATTGATCGTTCGTGCTGAAGCTCGTTTCATTGCGTCGATCATGATCAACAGTTCCATTAAATACTCATTTCCTGGTTGAGAAGTAGATTGAACGAGATATACATCACACCCACGAATACTCTCTTCTATATTCATCTGTATTTCCCCATCACTAAATCGTTTGATCGTACTTTTGCCTTTTTCAATGTTTAGCTCTTTAACAATTTCATCAACCAATGGATCGTTAGAATTTAAGCTGAATACTCGCATGTCTTGATTCTCTTTATTCACTGTCATCATGCCACCTCATAAATGTTATTTTCCCAAAAAAGTATGGTAATTGATTCTTCGCTAGTGTACAATACAGAACATAAGTTCCCCAAAAAAATCCCCTATCATTGAAAGTGAGGCGCGCTAATGATATTTCAATTCACCTCTTTTGAAGAAAGAAAACCTCTTACAGAAGTTGAAAGAGAAGAACTTTTGTATGTAATGGATTTGTTTCATGAATACGCCACAACACATTATAAGTCATATATGATGAAGCATTGGGAAGTATTAAAGAACAAATATCCGATTTTTAAAGAAATGCCCGATCAGGCATTTCCCCAACTGACTACATGGATGATCTATTGCGTCCCTGCTGCCAGAAAAAATAAAACGATTTTTCAAGCCTTCCTCGAACGAAGAATTCCTACCATCCAAAGTAGTCTAACTCCCTACACCCTTTTTATGATTAATGAATGGCAATATTGCTCGCCTGGATTTTTTTATCTCGGTGCAAACGATTCGAAATCGAACCGCATTTATGATGTAGACGATATTTTCGATGTGGAGACGAAGACCGTCGTTGTATACAAAGAGAGGTTCACACCTCCTCAAGAAGGCTCAATCGTAACAGGAATGATGCTCCCTTTCGGTGATGGATTGTATACGACAACGGCTGACTTTTTACACGGCCTCCAATCAATGTGTAAGCCAGCAGCCATTGATTTAATATCGTTCTCAAATTATTATCTGTCATACAGCTACGAACAACTCTTCAAAGAGAAATACCCCAATCTATTAGCTATATTCCTCAAGCATATGAAAAACACGATTAATTAAAGAACACATGTGTCAATGAAATGTGTTCTTCTATATGCATCACCCCAAAAGAGTAATAAGGAAGTTTTCGTTTATCTGTAACAGAGCCAGGATTAAAAAGCAGTGTTTTATTATGGTATCTTGTATATGGAATATGGGAGTGTCCAAAGATAATGAGGTCCAAGTCAGGTTCAAACGATTCAAGCGCCCTTTTTTCTGTTGTTTTTTTTGTGCCGTGACCGTGAACCAACCCGATCTTAAACCCCTTGATAGAAATACGTTCCTTATGTTTAAAGCGTTTAAGAATCTCTTTGTCGTCAGTGTTTCCCGCTACCCCATCAACTGGTGCAAATTGCTTGAGTTGATCATATACACAAATTGAATTCCAGTCTCCAGTATGAATAATACGATCGGCAGTCTCCAATTCAACTTTAAGTCTCATCGGTAAATGAGTGGCTCGTTTTGGCATGTGTGTGTCTCCGACAATGATTACCTTCATTTTAGGTATCCCATTTCTAATCTACCTACCTATCAAACAAGGTCTATTTATGTCAATAAGGTCTGGTTCTGACTCTTCTAATAAATCTTCAAAATGTCCCCACCCTTTTTCTTCAATAAATGTAGCTTCGTCGACCGTAATGGGAACAAGCCATCGTAACTGAATGCAAACTTTCTCATTAATTTCATAAACTTCAAACTGCGAGGGGTAGTAAACAGGTAGTGTAACATAAAAAGCTTCCATATGAGATTCGTTAAACATAGGTCCATAAGGGCCTATCACATCCCCTCTTCTGAAAGGTACCTTGTTTCTCATTGCCATTGCTCCAACATTTTGCATGATGAAAGGTATAGCTTCGTCTTGAAATTGGTCATATGTAGCAAACACAAGCTCTTGGCGGACATGTTCCTTTTCACCTGCATCCCCTAACAATTCATTACTCAAGCCGAGGGTACAATATGTCGTCGTGTCAGGTAGTGGCCCATCACTAAATTTAACAATTTGAAATGGAAGTTGTTTACCTGTGGGGTCTTTTATCCACCCTCGTTCAATCGGTCCAATATGAGACTCTAAAAAATCGATAAACTTACTCATGCCGCCCTCCTTAGTCAAACAGTTAAGTAAATATTAGTATTTTGACGAACAAACCATCACTTCTCTTTTAAATCGGCCGTTCTTTCTAAAAACACAGCGATCATTGATAATAAGCCCAGCCTGTGAAATAGCTTCATCAATCGGTTCAATTGTTACAATAACAACCCGATGAGCAAACCTCCGGGCGCTCTTTAACATTTCCAACTGATCTTTAGGATCTAAAACAGAACATAGATTGTAAGGCATATCAATAATAGCAACATCATACTCTTCAGTTACATCTTTAATATCTTGTAATGACACTTTACAATCGTATCCAAAATGCGCGAGATTCTTTCTTGAGCCATACATGACTTTCGGGTTTACATCACTACCAGTAATTGAAACGCCCATTGAACACGCTTCAATTAAGACGGTTCCTATCCCACAGCATGGATCAATCACTTTTATTCCTTCAGTTTTGGGCACCGCAATATTAACTATGCTTCTAGCAATATGGGTACTTAGTGCCGTTGAATATTCGTGAGGTTTGTTTTGGTGTTGAGCCGAGTTTAGTTTACTGTAAACGAGTTTACCAAAATACCAAACCCCTTTATCATAATACAACCCATAATGATCGTGTGGGTTTGACAAATTAGCTTTACCTTTTATATTCAAGCCGACTTTTCGTTCAAGTACTTTTGCTTCTTGAAACGACACTCCTTTTTCATCGCGATTCTTAACATAAGAGAGTTTGAAGGTTTTTCCTGTTTCACCTAAACATGCAACCTTATTAATAATGCCTTCGATTGTCTTATCTTCAAACCATACCTCAATACGTTCACTCATAAACGGACTTCGGTTTGGATCTACTTCTATTGGTGTTTTTATGTTGTGCGAGTTTGTGTCAAATCCAAAGAACGCCCGCATTTCCATTTTGCAGAGCGGTTGTTCCTCTTCCGTATATCTAAAAAGATAGAGGTATGTTTTTTGATCGTTCATGATGGTCATCCTTTTACTTTATGCTATACATAACCATACATGGAATGGTCCGTTTAGGCAAATGAAAAAAGGTTAATCTAACGGACTTACCACGTTAACCTCAACATACATAATCTATCTAAAAAGCCCGGTAAGAGTGTTTTCTCCTACCGGGCTAATGATACGTATTTAAATTGAAGAGGTTGTGTTATTAAAGAATCCCGATCGACGCCAAGAATACGAGTAAAATGGCGACCGGTGCGACGAATTTCAAGAGGAAAAGCCAAATTGCACCTAGAGTTGAAGAGCCGAAATTGGATGCTTCCAAAACTTCTGCTTTCTTCCAACCCCAACCGGCGAACAATGCGATCATCAATCCGCCAAGTGGTAGGAAGATGTTGGAAGCAATAAAATCTAAGCTGTCCAAGATATCTCTGCCACCAATGATGGAAATATCCGATAGAAGTCCTTGACCTAGAGAAGAAGGAACCCCTAGTAAGAAAATTAAACCACCAATGATTAACGCCGTCTTCTTACGCGTCCATCCAAACTTACGGATGAAGTATGCTACAGCTACTTCAAGAAGCGAAATAGCAGAAGATAATGCAGCCGCTGCGAGTAAGAAGAAGAAGGCTAAACCGACGATAACCCCACCAGGCATACTTTCAAAGATGTTTGGAAGTGTAAAGAATACAAGTCCTACACCATCACTTGGCTCACCACCAAAGGCAAATACTGCTGGGAAAATCATAATACCTGCAATGACGGCAAAAAGAGTATCCATCGTTGCGATTCCAGCCGTAGCACCTGGTAATTGTTCTTTTTTAGAAAGGTAACTACCGTACGTAATCAAAGCACCCATCCCTAAGCTTAAAGAGAAAAACGCTTGACCTAATGCGGCTAGGTAAATACCAGGTTCAGCTAAAACACTCCAGTCAGGAGAGAATAGGAAAGCAAGACCTTCACTGGCGCCACCTAGTGTAAGACTGTATCCAGCCAAAATAATTAATAGAATCGCAAGAGTTGGCATTAAAATAACATTTGCCTTCTCAATACCTTTCTTAACCCCAACAAAAACAATACCCACAGTTAGTGCCATGAAAATGAATTGCCAGAGAAGTGGTTGTAGTGGACTAGTGATGAAATTAACAAAGTAATCAACATATCCTTCTCCAGGCTCAGACCATAATCCCCCTGTTAAATAACCTGTGAAATACTTCATTGTCCAACCAGCAATAACACCGTAAAAAGACAAAATGATAAAAGCAGAAGCTACACCCAAGAAACCGGCAACGACCCAAGGCTTTTTAGGTGCAAGTGTTTCAAATGACCCAACAGCATCACTCTGCGCACGACGCCCAATCGAAAACTCTGCTAGCATGATTGGAATACCGATCAGCAAGATCATAGCAATGTAGATTAGTAAGAACGCTGCTCCCCCATTTTCCCCAGCCACATAAGAGAAACGCCAGATGTTCCCTAATCCAACAGCCGATCCCATAGCAGCAAGCATAAACCCTATCTTTGTAGCCCACTGCTCACGACCGTTTTGACCCAAATCTCTTTGACTCATGACAATTTTCCTCCCCCAAAATAAAAAGTTATAATATGAAGTTGTATTATAATAATATACGACACTATACTAGAAAATTCATCTATTATTTCAAAAATTAATAACTTTCAGACTACTTTATATTAAAAGGTCTTAGTTCTAATTACCCATATATTAAAATTATTTATAGAACTAAGGTACAAGTGTCTTGTTTAAAAAGGAATCATTTCACGTCTTTAAATGAAAGCTACTTAAGCTTTATCTATAGGATATAACAACCTAAAGCACGTAGACGATGTCGATAGGTGTGAATAAAGTACACGCTAAATGATCTAAGGAAATGAATAGATCGTACACTATACAAAAAAACCTTTGCCCTTCGGCAAAGGTTTTCCTCAATTATTCATCCATAGAACCTCTTGTAATGTTTCTTCCGTAATATATTTCGTCCATTTCGAGTTGCAGTTTATCCGTAATTTCATTTTGTTCGGACTTCGATAATTTATCCTTGTTGTAACCAAACAGATAGTTATTCAAATCAAATTGTTTTAAGCGGCACTTGGTGTGGAAAATATTTTCTTGATAAATGTTTACATCAATCATGTCATAGGCTTCTTTTACTTCATCGGGAATGTAATTCTGGATTGAACTTATATCATGATCAATAAATAGCTTATGACCTGTAATATCCCTTGTAAAGCCTCTTACACGATAATCCATTGTCATAATGTCGGTATCAAAGGAATGAATCATGTAATTAAGTGCTTTTAAAGGCGAGATCTCACCACATGTGGAAACATCAATGTCTGCTCTAAATGTACTAATTCCTTCATCAGGATGATATTCAGGATAAGTATGAACAGTAATATGGCTCTTATCCAAGTGAAATACAGCAGATTCAGGCAATGGCCCCGGTGATTCTTGGAAAGCCACGTTTGGCGCTTCCTCTACAGGCCCTTCTGCCACAAGAATGGTTACACTCGCTCCTTGAGGTTCATAATCTTGCTTGGCGATGTTTAAAACATGAGCACCAATAATATCAGAGACATCTGTAAGAATTTTTGTAAGTCTATCCGCATTGTATTGCTCGTCGATGTAATTAATATAAGCTTGACGCTCTTCTTTTGTTTTTGTGTAGCATATATCATACATGTTAAAGCTCATGGACTTCGTAAGGTTATTGAAATCGTGCAGTTGAATTCGTTGTTCGGGTGTTAGTTTCAAAATGATTTCTCCTTTACTACACTTCTTGTGTTTATGTAAACATTCATTTCCTATCATAGCAGGATTTTTATGAAAACAAAACATTTCGTTGGTCATACTCGTTTGAGTAGGATGAAAAATGAGAATAACTTAAAAAAGTGATACACATGTTAGGAAAAATAATTCCCTAAAAACAAGAAAACCTTTCGCGCAATGACGAAAGGTTGCTGTTTATTACACTTTACTATTGTTCATTTTTATAAAAAGTCTATTTCCAACTTATTTTTTACGTGTTCAATTTGATTTAGGATCGTGACTTGGGGGCTGCCTGCAAATAAAAGTCCGATAGCACGATTTTCGTGATCCGTAACAAGGGAACCGCTGTCTCCACCTTCGGACATATTTGTCGTTAGGATTTGGTCATGAAACCTCGCTACACGGTTGCTACCGAAATTCACATCGATGGTTGCATCAACTGAAATAATTTCTCCTGTTGTATAACCCGTCGTTCTCCCTGTTTTTTTTATTTGCATGCCAACTTCCACTTCTTCTTTTGGTAGCCACCCTTTAACGTACCCACTCCAGTAAACTTCACGATCGAGTTCTTGGAGCGACCCCTCGGCAATAGCCGCATCAACAAGATTGTCTTGTTCCTCCAAGGGTATTTCTGGTGTGAAGTCGATGGGAATGAAGTTACTTAAAGAAGCCACTTGGTCATCAGGCTGCACACCACCGTCTACGGTCCCAGGTTGCAAGATGGGATCCCCGACACTCGCTTCGTTACTTTTTGCAAGCACATGGTTGTTTGAGAGGATAAAATACTTTCTTGATTGGTTGTTCTCCTGCTTATAGACGATGGCCCCAGCAGTTCCGGCAGTAATTCCCGGATGTCCAACACTCCATCCTCCTTTAACAGGTCGGATTTTAGACGAGAGTTCATTAGATGGTAATGCACGAAACAAATCACTTTGCTTCGTTTCAATCTGTACTTTAGGCATTCCAATTTCAATTACATCCGTTTCTACACCATCAACCGTACTAGGAACGACATCTTCTTGTTTAAGCGACTCCAAAGACTCTTTTTTAGTTACATAGGTAATTAATGCTGGTGTCTTTGTCTGCTGGCCATTTTTTACCTTGAGTCCAATACCTAAACCTACAACATTATGCTTCTTAAGTATATCGTTTTCGTTTTTCTTGTTCTTCACATTACGGACATGTTCTCGTTCTTCTTTAGATAGATGTGGCATGGTATTCCCCTCCCTCAATGAGATAAGCGGGCCTTTCACTATACCCATTCGCCAAATCTATTTAAAATCCTGCGAATCCAGTTATCTTAAAAAATAATAATAAACAACTGTCCATATCAGCGCAGGTACAAATGCAACGACGTATAGAACAGACAACAAGATCATCCGCTTTCTCATGGATTTCTTGTTGCTGTAAGTTTTATCTACGGGATTAATCCCAATTACAATCGTGCTTATTAATGCAACAATGCATGTTAGGCCACCTATTATTATAATTGGTAAATACTGACTGACCATAAGATTCCTCCAAAGTTGTGTTTTCTGTTATAAGTCTACTAGAGGTGATCTATTAATACCAGTCCAAGTAACCATAGTTTTTCATACTAAAATCCACAAATAAGCTACTAATGCCTTGAACCATTTAATCGATGTGAAGAAAGTTTGATTAAAGCACCCCTCAAGAGATTTGAGAGGTGCTTTGGCCAAAATTAATATGATTTACCCGAATGGTCAATGTAGACTGAGTCGATGATGGTCCGTTCAAACCGTTGTCCATTTGGTGTGGTGCCTTCAATGGATATTGTTGTATTATAAGAGCCTTCCCCTAAAAACGGCAGAGGTACTTTTCCGTTATTATGATGACGATGCTCTAAGGACTGTTTCTGTCTCCTTGAATGTTTCGTCCCTTGTTTATTTAACGCGGGTGAATATTCTACAAAGGACGAAACGTTGAATGGTTGGGCTCCATAAGGCAAAGCCCCAGTAAACGCAGGTGATATTTCCCATCCGTTATGTCCCTGTCCCTTTTTAACGTCCAGTTGTTTGTTTAATGGTGAATCAAAAGATGCAAGTAGAAGATATCCACTCTTTCCTTTTGAATTGGCCGAAAAGGACCACTCACCGGATAATGGCTTGTCAATCGTAATGGTGTGATGCCACGCACCTTCGAAGTATCCTTCCCCTTCTGACACTGTTACGGAACCTTTCACAACTTGGTTATTAGGATCTTCTAGAGTTACAGACATTAGTTTTTCAGAACTGATCCAATCCAATGTTACCTCTCGAACATCTTCTTCTATTGGAATAATCTCTACCTTCTCTCCTTCATGCTCACCACCTCGAATTAGAACATCGACGTCATCCCGTTCTTCAACTGTTGCTTTTCCTTCTTTAGATATTAGGGGACTTGATAGTATCGATTCAAATAAAGGAAATGAACGCTGTCCTTGTAATACTTCGCCGTGATTCCAATGACGAATGCCAAGATTATGACCATAGGGAAGTTGTGCACTGGCAACGGATACAACCCCATCACTCGGTCCTGGAATAAATAACCCTCCGGTAAAATATGAACTGAACAATGGGCCAGCACGGTCTCCAGCTATCGTGTAATACGTATTTTCAAATGCTTCCCATCGACTATCTGTAATTGACCTAAAATGATTCATGGTCCCTGTCTGCAAGCTTTCAGTTCCTTCGCTTCGTGCACCAATGAGGGCTGCTAACCAGCCTGCCCATTTACTGTGTGCAAGATCTGCTAATTCACTTCCATAGTGAGGGGAACCAATCGTCACAACATCACGAACCAAATGGTGCTTTCCGTAATGAATCAACGCTGCTTGTGCATCGACACCGCCTTTGCTATACCCAATAATTACGATGTCTTTTCCTCCGTAGTAAGAGGATATTTGTTCAATTTGGTTTGCAAGCATCGCCCCGTTATCCCAATAGCTTCTCGGTTCGCCACCTGAATCATACAACTCAACAAATGCGGTTTCGTAGCCTCCCACAACCGCTCTTGCATACATGTCATTCCCTTCATACCACGCTGTAGAATCGTTTGTAAGGCCTTGTACAAAAAGCAAAACGGGCTTATCCGGATCTGGTGTTGCAGGAAGTTCTCCTATCATAATCGTTCCGGGTTCACCAAGCGTTCCAATCGTTTCGTGAAAATGAGCCGCTCCAACACTGTAAACAGACATGAGTAACATCACCGCCAATGCAAATACTACTTTCTTTTTCATTTGTTCCCTCCCTGTAAAGGTTTTTAATACGTGTTCTTCACATGGATTTATTTCACCTTCGAGAGGGAAATCCTTTTAAATTCCAAAATACGGTACATAATGCCTTTGTTTAGATCGTTCCATCAACGATTATAGTTAACAATGACTAGGATAATTGTATGAATTTTCTGATTTATTATTTACACAATAATTCACAAAAAGAGTGTAGAATGTTTTTATTTTTTCAACTATTATTTTTAATGTATAGATATTGAGAATATAATGAAAGGATGGGAAATGTTGAAAATCAAACAATTAAAGAAACAGGCTCTTTCTAGTTTGTCAGGTAGTTGGGGGAAATCCATTGGTATTCTATTTTTATTCTTTATTATAGGAGGATTTGTTCCTACATTTGTTGAACTTGCACTCACCGGTGATGTTTCCCAGTGGCTTGCTCAAGAAACAGCGCCACTTTGGGTCGAAACGATTGTACTTCTTGTTCAGATTGCATTACTCCCTTTATACTTTGGTGGGTTTGTTTACTTCTTAACACTCATAAGGCAAGAAGATGCCTCGTTTGAACTTGCATTTACAGGATTTTCTAAACCGTTTTATTTTAAAGTGTTAGGTACTGGGTTATTAACAACTTTATTTACTGCCCTGTGGACGCTCCTTCTTATAATTCCTGGTATTATAAAAGCAATTGCCTACTCTCAGTCATATTATATTATAAGAGATCATCCTGATATCAAACCTCTTGAAGCTATTACTCGTAGTAGAGAGATGATGGACGGCTATAAGTGGAAATACTTTTTAATGTTACTTAGTTTTGTTGGCTGGTTTTTTGTATCCGTATTTACGCTTGGAATTGGATTTATATGGCTATTCCCTTATATGTACGCTACAGTTGCAGCCTTTTATGTAGAGCTTAGTTCAAATATAGATAAAAATGCGGAAGCTGTATAATAATAATTCAAAGTATGATTGTAGTTATAATCAACCTCGAAGAAACCTATGTTTAAATCGTGGGTTTCTTTATGCTAAAGTATTACCCACAATTAACACAATAAGAAAAGACTGCCGAAAAGAGACTTTTTCGACAGTCTGAAAGCCTTAGAAATATGATGGTCCTCTATCTTCACTAAAATATAAATGAAAGCGCGATAAGAATGACGGACAAGTGAAATAGGACTTCAAGCCAATTTTTAGTGCCGCCGTTAAATAAATTAACGAGTTTAAGCAAGCTTCTAACCCCAACAACGACCCATGCAATAGTAATAACGATTGAAGGTATCACCAGGTTCCCCCTCCTTTTCTTCAGCTGTGAAACCTACGGTGCACTATAAATGGAAGAATGATGGCTTAACCACTACCAACTTATGTACGACTTCTGAACACTATGCACGGGGACAAACTTAAATTACTTTTTTATTTTTGTTGAGGGCCCTCAAAAAGACATAAGAAAACCGGAGCTATCAAGCGTGATAGTTCCGGTATTTTTCTTATTTGAATTCTGTATGATGTAAAACCGTTCTGGCTTTGCTGCCGTCGGATTGTTTTTTATCTAGCTCAACTGCAATGGAATTTGTGTAGGCTGCAATAACTTCAGCTTTGCTTCCTTTAAATTCACCTTTAATGACATCTACAGTTTCCCCTACTTCTACCTTAATCAAACTTTCCTTTTCCTTGCTTGCTTCTTTGTTTGTTTCTTTTTCTTTATTAGTATTTTGGTCTGCCATAATGTGTAACCTCCTTAACGAAATCAGTACCTGTAACTACATTACCCGCTTTTATGAAAAAGCTACCTTCATTACTATAACAAAAACATGTGCGTTTGTAAGTGCACATGCTTTTGTTGGAATTTTTATTTAATTGTTGATAAACATCTGGGTCCAGTGATTTCCTTGTGATACATATCCGACGCCAATTTGATTGTAGTTATTGCTCAATATGTTTTCACGGTGACCAGGGCTTGCCATCCACTGTTGAACCACTTGCTCTGGTGTTGGTTGTCCTTGTGCAATATTTTCACCTGCTGCATTATACTCAATACCAAAATCCCGCATCATATCAAAAGGTGAACCATACGTTGGGCTTGTATGAGAAAAATAGTTGTTTTCATTCATGTCTCTGGATTTTTCACGGGCAACCATGCAAAGATCAATATTTGTCTCAAGGGTGCTTAACCCGTTATTTTGTCTTTCTGCATTGGTTAATTCAATCACTTGTCTTTCGAAGTCCTTAAGGTCACCATCCATGTCTACGTCTGATGTATCCTGTTCAGCTTCTTCCTGGGGCTGTTCAGGTGCCGGTTGCTCTTGTGGTGCTTCAGGCTGCCTAGCTTGCTCTTGTTCCGGATCGGAGACGGGTGGGTTTTGCGGTTGTTGCGGACCATCCACATCAGGTGTTCCTCTTTCAAATTCCGGAGCATTTGGGAGTTCAATGTTTAACTCGTCTCTTACGATATCGTAAAGGTCATCTGGATGTAATTGATCTGGATCGACATCCGTTAAGAATTTTGCGTCTTGGATTTGAATCGCCTTTGTATGAGGAAAGCTTTGGCTGTCTACAGTTGTTTTGTCACTTGAAATTTCAAACGTTTGGTTAGGATTGGGTTGGTACAAATCATTATAGTAGCCGGTTAACCTTCCTTCACGGTAGCCTCGGGCACCTTCATCCATATCATCTCCCATGTCCCCCCCACCACCACAAGCAGTAAAGACGACCATCAAGAGGCCTGCAATTAACGTCAATATTAATTTTTTGTTCACTTTTTAATCCTCCTTTAGAATATCATCATCACCTATATTCTTTATTTAGGAGGAAAATATATTGGTGGTAATTTTTTGACGGGAAGGGTAGTAAGAGGAAATGGAGGAAACAAAAAAGGTTAACTCACTTATCGTACCTTTGTGAGTTAACCCTTCTAATAACTATTTAAGAACCAAAGCAGAATTTACATTACTCAAAATTTCGACGGTCGTTTCCGTTGGAAGAGTTTGATTGGTTACCATTGTTCCTTTGCAATACTTTTAACCCTTGTCCCATGTCGGAAGCGAGAACATAATTTCTATCTACAAACACACCCCAAACATTCCCTTGATCTGGCGTATAGCGGCCAATTTCTTCAGGGTTTGCTGGATCTGTAATATCAACGGCTAACACACCACCCGAATAGTATGAAAGGTAAAGAGTATTTCCATGTACTTTAGGATCGTGGACCGTATTGGCAAAAGTCGAACCTATAAAATCAAAAGTTAACTCTGTCGTAAATTCACTAAGTAAAACCGGATTGGACTTATCTTTGATATCGAAGATACGAGTGTATCCGTATGCATCTTCGTACCCTTCACCATGAGGATTTGCCACTTCTCTCGTTTCGATTAACACATTTCCACCGCGTGCTAATGCAGCAGAGTGGGCAGCTCCCTTTTGATCATCGGCATATTCAGTGCGACCAAGATAAACCGGTTCTTCAGGGTTTCGAATATCAAAAATGACTGTCCCTAAGTCCCACATTGATACATATGCATAGTGACCACGGTTGTCCGTAATAACACTATGGTTGAAAACAGGTCGCGTTTTTCCGTCGGGAGAGTCCCAATGGTATCCGTTAAAGTCCTCAGCCACTTCATCAAGTTGACGTGGATCAAAGCCCCATAGCTTTTCAGGATTTGCAGGATCGCTTACATCAATAATTTGAAAATCTTCTTCCTCACCTCCGGTGTAATAGTCGGCATATGGATTGGAAAGCAAAGCAATCGCACGGTTCCCTTGCGTTGTTAAATACAATTCATGTGTACCTGTAATAGAACGATCCAGCTCATAGAAACCTAAGCGTTCCGGATTTTCAGGATTACTTACATCATATAACAGCATACCACCTCTGCTATCAGGGCGGTTCGCATTATTTCTTGATGTCTGCTGTAAACTTACTACTGCCAAATCTCCTTTAAATTGAGGTGTGTTTACGGTCTTAACAATGACTTTTTCTTGCCAGGTGTGAGGAATATCGTGGGCAAATTGAGCAATTTCAACCGGGTTCGACGGATCTTTCAAATCAAACACCCTCACCCCACCATTAGCCCCATTGGCTGTATGAGTTCCTAGATATGCATATCCTTTATGAGCGTAAACGTCGGCAGTGTTATTTTGAACACCATCCACTTCTGCTAATTGAACAGCCGCTGCCTCGTGAAGGTGTTTGACATTTTTTTCACCTTCTTCTACAGGACTTCCTAACTGTTCAATGGCATCGTGATCAAATACTATACCCTCCCCTTTATTTCCTCCTTCAAATGCATCGTGAGCTAAAGCGGTAGGTGTTAAGATTGTAAACACTAACGCTCCTGCTACGACCGATTTTAAGACCACTTGGTTTTTCTTTTTCATATTCTTCTCCCCTTACTTTTCAGAATGTTTTAACAACTATTAGTATATCGCCTTAGTTGGAACAGAAAAGCTATACGTTTCATCATCATTCGACATAATTCTTCAAGAACTGTATCATCTTAATCAGTTTCATTCTTCTTTTCTGTCGAAATGACATTTCTTAATATGAACAGATGCCAATATTACTTCAAAAATAATTACTTCGATCTACTAAATAGTTTTTTCATTAACTGATCATGTATTTTAGTCTTTATATTCAATCTGAGATGGGTATTTTTTCCTCTCAAATTGAAAAAAGGCATGCCAAAAGTTTTATTGGCACACCATCTATTTATCCTCGACCTATTCTTTTTAGGACATTATCCAAAGTGTCCGGTTGTAGAAATTCTACCGGTGAAGCTCCTTTTTCAAATGAGAAAGACTCTCCTTCAATAATGATAACGTATTTTCCATTCACTTTTGCAATGTGGATCGTATCACCAAAATCAGATAACAATCCTTTTACATCTATATGATCAAGCTTTAACTTCATCTCGATCTCAGGTTGCCTATCCAATATTGGAGCCGAAGCTTCAATCACCTGATCTTCTGTCCACTTTTCTTGAAGTTGCCTGCTCTCAGTATTTGACCATGCCTCTAAACTTTGTTCTTCTTCCAGCCACTCTTCACTTTCAGGCTCATATGTCTCAGCTAGGTGTTGTTTAGCCGCTTCAATCATTTGACCTTTTACGATTTCAGGCATGGACTGGCTGTACTCTACATATTTCAAGAAATCTTCAAAATATCTAGCATGTGAAGATTGATGAATTTTCAACTCCCACTCTTCCGTCATTCCCTCTTCCGGCATGTATGGATACTGTATTGACTTCATATTTTTCGTCGTAATCGCCATCTCCACATGGCGAATTAATGTTTGTTCATCTGTAATGGTAGCGACTTTCGGCTCAAAGTCACATTTAAGTACAAACACGAATTTATCGTCCATATACTTTGTCAATTTCGCGCGAATCACAAGAAGGGCTCCACCACGAATAGCGCTTGTATTCGTGTACGCTCTTACTAATTGGTCACTGTTTGTTTTAAATTCTTCAGACGCTGTTGCCGTTCGGATGCGGTTAAACAAATTATAGTTCGGATTGGAGTCCAGTTCATGACCTGGTTCCACAACGAATTGACCAATTTTCGTAGGAACTTGTTCACTTTTTGGGTTTTTTTCCACTTTCCTCTTGGCAATTTTCATAAGTTCTCCATCCAAGAAGTCTTTTAACGGGCTTGTGAAATACTGTTCACTGTTTAATGTTTGAAAATGCTTATATGTTTTCTCTGCCTGCTCACCTTGCCCACTTACTTGGACAACGTAAAAGGAGGCAAAATCAATCGTAAAATCCATAGTTTTGTTCCCCCAGCCTTCAATTTACATTCGTCCATTATATCATGGAACTAACAGATCTTGTCCGATATAATGGGAGATAGGCGCAATGTAAAGGAGCATAATTCATGAACAAAAAAGAAATGGAAGAACAAATTATCCAAAACTATCAAAAAGATGAGAACATGATGATACTAGTGTTTGCCCAATGGTGTGTAAACAATGATCTAGACCCTGTTGACCTCTATACCAAAGCCTATCCAAATCAAAGTAAAAATACCGCTCTCTTGCAAGGCATTGATTTGACTGTTCCAAAAGAAGAGTCCGGCCACATCGATAATCAAACTGTGTTAGGTGTTTTATCTTTGTTTGGAAACGATGACTTAGCGTTTGTGGTTAGTGAAGAAATTCAAAAACAACAAAAAAAATAACAAGAGAGAAGCTGTCTTTAGCACAGCTTCTTTTTTATTGCTTATTAAGAAGGAGGTTGTTTTCCCTTATCTTGCAAAATCGGTATATCATTTCACTCTTTGTTCACACTATTTGCAAACAATGAAAAAGGTGATGGCAGATGACGAGTATTATTATCGGATTATTACTTCTCATAACGTTAGCCTATTTAGGATGGTCCATTATATGGATTGCTCCGTTAATTAGTGGACTGGTAGCTCTAATGAGCGGAATGGATGTTTTGCCTACCTATCGAGATACGTATATGACAGGCTTTGTAGACTTTGCCCAAGAGTGGTTTCCTGTATTTTTACTTGGTGCAATATTTGGGAAGTTAATGGAAGACACAGGGGCAGCTCAATCTGTCGCATTCTCCATAACAAGGGTAATCGGGAAAACACGGGCCATATTGGGCGTACTCATTGCTGCAGCTGTTTTAACCTATGGTGGAGTAAGTTTATTCGTAGTTGTTTTCGCCATCTACCCATTGGCAGTCGCTCTATTTAAAGAAGCTAATATTTCTCGTAAACTTTTGCCAGGTACATTTGCTCTCGGTGCATTTACATTCACAATGACAGCCATACCTGGTACACCACAGATTCAAAACCTAATTCCAATGGTCTACTACAATACCACCCCTATGGCTGCACCATTTATGGGGATTGTTGCCGCGCTAATCATGGCTGTAGGAGGCTATTTTTACTTAAAATGGAGAGAAAATCGATTAACTAAAAAAGATGAAAGATTCACCGAACCTGATGAGGAGCATGCTGTAGAAGGTGTGGATGAGGATGACCTCCCTAACGTTTGGTTATCCATTCTTCCTTTAGTGCTTGTCGTAATTACGTTGAATGTCTTTGATTGGCCCATTATCCCAGCATTGATTGCAGGAAGCTTGTTACTGATGGCTTTTAATATTAAGCGATATAAAGAGTTTAGCTCTTCCATTAACGATGGTGCTGCTGGTTCGGTAATGGCAGTAATAAATACTAGTGCGGCTGTAGGGTTCGGTGCTGTCGTAACCGCTACACCAGGGTTTGATGATATGAGTGCTATGCTACTCAACATACCTGGTCACCCTCTTATTTCGCAAGGGGTGTCTATTCAAGTTCTTGCCGCCATAACGGGTTCAGCAGGCGGAGGATTGGGAATAGGTCTAGAAGCGATGGGGGAACAATACTATCAGATTGCACAAGACCAAGGAATTAACCCTGAAGCCTTTCACCGGGTTGCGGCTGTAGCTTCTGGTGCAAGTATTTTGCCACATAATGGTGCCTTGCTTACGTTATTTGCAGTAACGGGTCTTGGTCACAAAGACTCTTACGGCGATATTGCTGCAGTTGGGCTCATCATTCCTACATTAGCAGTTGCAGCAATCATTGTTATGGCAGCGATTGGAATCATTTAACCGAGGACTAAATAAAAGGAGGATGGACTTAATGGTAGAGGATAAAGTGGTCTTTATTACTGGTTCTGCAGGAGGGATCGGACTTGAAATAGGGGTACGATTCGCAGAACAAAAAGCAAAGGTAGTTTTATCAGATATTAAAGAAGACGAATTAAACAAAGCGGTAAAAAGTCTTGCGGATAAAGGATTTACAGTGGACGGTGTCACTTGTAATGTAACAGATGAAGAAGACATTACACGTGCAATGAACGAAGTGATTGAAAGGCATGGGAGAATTGATGTACTGATTAATAATGCCGGTGTTCAACACGTAGCCAATATTGAAGAGTTCCCTACTGAAAAATATGAACTTCTCTTAAAAATCATGTTAGTCGGCCCATTCATAGCCACCAAAATTGCTTTCCCTCATATGAAAAAGCAAGGGTTTGGTCGCATCTTAAACATGGCATCTATTAACGGCGTCATTGGATTTGCCGGTAAAGCTGGTTATAACAGTGCAAAACACGGTGTGATCGGGCTAACAAAGGTAGCGGCTCTTGAAGGGGCAGAACATGGCATTACCGTAAATGCGATCTGCCCCGGTTATGTGGATACACCACTCGTTCGAAATCAACTCGAAGACTTGGCCAAAAGTCGTGGAATTGAACTTGAAAAAGTGCTAGAAGACGTCATTTATCCATTAGTTCCCCAAAACCGTTTACTTCAAGTTGAAGAAATTGCTGATCTCGCCATCTTTCTATCAAGCGACAGTGCGAAAGGCATCACTGGCCAACCTGTTATTATGGACGGCGGATACACGGCACAATAAGGAAAAAGTCCGTTCACAAAAAACCGAACCCCTGAAACGCAACCGGGGTTCGGTTTCTTTTATGTTCTTTTCTCTAATAACGGTTCACTGACTTTATCAACACCTGATAGAGCTAGAACCGTTAACAAAATCTGCCTTGGACCTAAGAAATCATCGGTCGGGTCAAAAAATTCATTTACTGTATGAGCCCCGCCGAAACCTCCCCCTCCACCTAGCGTAAGAGACGGTACCCCTAGGCTTATGGGAACATTTGAATCCGTACTTATTGGAGCGCTAAATAGTGGTTCAAGGCCAATCTGCTTTACGCACTCTCCAGCCACTTGCACGATAAGGTCGGACTCTTCTTGAGAGCCTGCTGGTCTGTCACCAACCAACTCTTTAGAAACACTTATTGTTCCATCCCCACCTCTGTTGCTTTCGATCCGGGCAGCCTTGTCAATCACCGCCATGACGTCCTTTTCTAAAGAAGTCAACACTGTTTGATCGGTAGACCTTAAATCGATAATCATGGAAGCCTGTTCTGCAATCGTATTCACGGTTGTTCCACCTTTTATTTCACCAACATTATACGTGGTTTTTGGTTCAGAGGGGACAATGATATCCGCTATTTCAGAGACCGCACGGCCCAGGGCGTGAATGGCGCTCGGTGTACCAAAATCTCCGAAGCTATGGCCCCCGGGTCCCGTAAACGTTACGCGATGACGGCGACTTCCTGTTCCGGAGAAGATAATCCTCTGAGGAGAACCTGGTTCAATAGAGATAAAGCCATCAATGTCATCTCTATCTTTAAACAGTCCCTTCACCCCGTATAAATCTCCAAGCCCTTCTTCTCCAACGGTTGCTCCAATCATGACATCCCCAATTGTAGAGATTTCCAATTGATCCATGATACGAGCGAGGGTGAGGACGACCGCAAGCCCCCTCCCATCGTCTGCAATCCCCGGCGCAAATATTTTACCATCCTTTTTAATTGCCTTTACCGATGTTCCTGCAGGAAAAACAGTATCCAAATGAGCGCAAACCACAAGACGAGGACTATTGGTTTTTGACCCTTTCCTAACACCGAAAACATTCCCGTGATTGTCAGTAGATATATCTTGAACCCCGGCCTCTTTCAGCATATTGGCGAAATACTCTCCCCGTTTCGCTTCTTCAAATGTAGGTGCCTCGATTTCAGTAATGGCAATTTGTTCTCGTAAAGTTAATTCTCTTATTTCTTTTAGTTCATTAAGTGCACGCTTTACTTTGTCATGATTTGAAATAGTACTGATTGCTTTTTTAATTCTAACTCTATCCATCCAGTCAAACCTCCATTATGTATCTGTATCTACACGCTTAAAGTTCCATACTCGATCGTAAGATCCTCTATTAAATTATGATACAATTAAAATAATTCGAAACTCTAAATAGATCGGAGTCTACGTATGCGTTCTCATTCTATCTTTCGGTTTTTAGAAACCCTTTTCCTTGGATTCGTTGGTGGATTTATTTTTTCCATACTAAACCTGCCACTTCCTTGGGTCCTTGGCGCGTTAACCTTTGTACTCATATGGCAAGGTCTTACTAAACGAGAAGCACTTTTTCCAGAACCAGTAAAGAACTCTGGTTTTCTTACACTTGGTATTTATTTCGGTCTATATTTCACAAAAGAGACCTTCCTTATTGTCGGTCCTTACTTTATTCCATACATCATAGTAACTGTGTTCCTCATTTTTATGAGCATCTTAATTGCCACTTATGTATCAAAATTTATACAAGTAGACCGCATTACAAGTGTGTTCAGCGCGATCCCAGGCGGTTTAACAGAGATGGCCATTGCAAGTGAAGCCTTAAAAGCAAACTCTTCCATGGTTATTATTTTTCAAACAGTAAGGTTATTGACTGTATTATTCATCGTACCGTTTGCCATAGTCTTCGCATTCTCAAATGGACAGTCTGACATTGGCGTTTCTATGAATATAGAGTCTACTCCATGGGGGATATCTGCATTGTGGTTTCTAATACCAATCCTTATTGGAACTTGGCAAAGAGATTTAATACCTGCAGGAATTGTCATTATCCCATTAATCTTAACAGCACTAATTAATATTTTCATCCATCAGCTACCTCATATTCCTCAAACACTGTTGATTTGTGCTCAAGTAGCTGTGGGTATTGGTCTAGGTAAGAGAATATCATTTGAAGATTTGAGGGTCGGAGGGAAGTATACTTTGGTCTACGGTGGCGTTACCCTTTTACTTATCATCATTTCCTTTGGTTTAGGCGGCATTTTGTCCTACGTCACTACACTGGATTTACCAACTGCGTTATTAAGCGTGGCTCCGGGTGGTTTAATTGAAATGGTTCTCACTGCTTCCCTTGTTGGAGGAGATCCTGCCGTTGTAAGTTCGTTGCAACTTACTCGGCTATTAGTGATTATCATTTGTGTTCCACCATTTCTGAAATGGTATTTTCGTCATCAGGTTTTAAATTAAGGCTGTTTTCGTTTCAATTATTTCTTTATTATTATCTTCAACACTAGAATTGGAGTTGAAGCATACGCGCCCTTCCCTTTCCCTATTGATGCTGGCTTGGCAGGGAGAAAGTATTTTGCTTTCCTGCTCAAGCTCAAAGTCACGAACTTTCTCACAGTAAAGCTAAAACGCGTCTACGTAAGTATTTGTGCAGATTTCACAATCAAGGTATAATCACTTTTGTGTGTCAAAAGCACACGATGAGATTATTGAAGGAAGTGACATTTGCTTGAGAATTTTATACATGATAATAGGCTGTGCTGTTGTGAGCTTTGGTGTGTTGATCTTACAAAGTTCAGAAGTGATTACCGGTGGAACAGCAGGTCTTGCCTTGAGTTTATCTTACATGATCGGCTCATCATTCGGACTGGCATTCATATTAATTAACATCCCGTTTTATATTCTCTCTTATCTAAAAATGGGAACAAAATTTACGTTATCTACTATTTTTGCTGTTACCACCTTGTCAGCTATGACTGAATTATTACAGCTATTTCCATCTTTTCACCTTACTCCTTTACTCGGTTCTGTCATAGGTGGGTTGATTATAGGAATGGGACTTGCTGTATTATTTTTAAACGGATCCTCACTCGGAGGTGCCAACATTTTATCCTTGTTTCTACAAAAGAAATTTGGATTGGACCCTGGTAAGACGATGTTTGTTTTTGATTCACTCGTTATCTTAACTGGACTTTTTTCAGTCGGATTAGTTAGAGGGTTTTACTCCATTTTATCTGTATTCATGATCTCTATGATTGTTAGTATGATAAAAGGTAAGATCTCCATCACGAATGAACCAAAGGTACCTATGGAAACACCGAGTCAAGCTTCTTAGCAAGCAATGAACTGGACTGCAATAGCCGAGCCGCTGCCTTATATAAGGGACTTTGTCACCTTCCAAAAAGCAGCGGGCGAAGGCACCGCTTTTACCCCGCATCTCTTCCATCTTTCTATTCTACAATCAACTCGTTCATTACTGTTAAAAGGTCGTAACCGAACCAGATAAGTACTCCAGTTAAAAAGAAAACAGTCCCTTGTATCATAAAAATAATTCCCCATACAACTGCTGGTATTTTAGTTGCTTCTGCAAGAAGTGTTGTATCCCCTGCTCTCTTACTAGAAATAACACTCAAAATAAAAATTCCCCATGAGCTTGAAAATGCCTGAATAAGCAGTGTTAAGCCGATCGTTGAAATCAGAATTTCAAAATAGAGAGAATCCAGATACATGTAAGCAATTGAGATTCCTCCTATGACGGAAAGTACCCAAAACCACCCAGCCACGTTCCTCACCCAAAACACTAGACCGTAAACGAGCAAGCTAAATAAACCAACCGCAACATATTCATAAAGACCTTGCATAATTGCATAAACAACGACAACACTCATCAATGAACTGACCGGATAACCACTGAATATAGTGATGACCTTACCGAACCAATGGTGTTGGAAAACAGCTAATCCTCCTGTATTTTGAAATAAAGAGATCGATACAACTCTCCCCCCTGTCATCCTCGCCACTAGTGCATGGCCTACACTTTCATGAATAAATGTATTAAAAAGCCTGAAATACACGCCGACACCTGGAAGATAAGTCATCACGAGAACAGCTATAAAAAGTAATGCATAGTAAACCCATTCCTGCTCCAACACTTTCTCCTCCTTTTTATCTTATATCCTACATTCATAACGAATCAGGCTAACAGAAAAGAGCACAGCGTAAGCCATGCTCTAGTGAATTACTCGTCACCTTTTTCCTCAGTTACAACCTTCGTTACCCCATCCTTTTGGGTAACTTTTCCTTCTTTCATTAACCTACCGATTCCACGTTTAAAGGATGCTTTACTAATGTTAAAGGTTTCTCTAATCTTTTCAGGGTCACTCTTGTCAGTAAAAGGCATTTCTCCACCGGTACGAATGAGATAGTTGAAAATATCTTCAGCATCATCGCTCAATACCGCTTCTTTTACCGGTCTCAATGTTACGTTAATAGAGCCGTCTTCTTTTACATCAATGATACGCCCTTCTACCCATTCGCCTAATCTCGGTTCCACTTTTCTCTCTGTAAAGTGAATAAATCCGCGATAACCAGATTCCGTTATGATAAATGAGCCCACTTTTGTCGAACGGTACACCCTTCCTTCTATGGCAGATCCTTTAAGTTCCGGTGGAGCTTTTTTGAACGAGTCTTCTACTACAGTTTCAGTAGCAGGTCTTGCTAACAAACGACCTTTTTTATCTGTTTCTAATGTAACGAATAGTTCATCTCCCTTTTTTGGCCATACTTTCTCAAGTAATGGGAGGTAATCGCTTGAAACAAGAACATCCTGTTTAGAACCAATGGTCACAAATACACCAAGCCCTCTTACACCGTCGACCACTTCGGCCCAATCGTATGTATCACTTGTAACATGCGGTACATGCATCGTAGCAATCATTTCATTCTTTTTATTTTGATAAATAAAAACCGGTATCTCGTCCCCCGGCTTTATGTGACCTTTCACCTCTTCTTTTGGAAGGACAATGATCTCTTCTCCATCTGATAAAACAAAGTCGCCTCCCACTTCCTGTGTTGCTGATAACGTGTAAACTGATCCTACTTCAAATGTCATAATAAGCCTTCTTTCACCGTTTGTTTTCAACTCTTTGTATTATAGCGCAATCAGGTCCCTTCTTACCAGTAACAATCAAAGGAAGTGTGTATTGTATTCATTTAAGGAAATGCTAGGAATTAGGAAACGTTGATTTAGGAGGAATATAAAATGAAACAGAAAAAACAATCCTTTTGCGATACAGAGTATGGGACGCTAAAACAAGTTGCTGTTTGTAAACCCGTTCATCTTGCTATTCGAGAGGTAATAAATGAAACACAAAAAAAATATGAAAAAGAAGGTCTCGATGTTGAGCTTGCAATGAAGCAACACGAAGACTTCACAAAAGAAATGGAAACTCATGGTATTGATGTTGTCCACTTGGAACCGAAAGAACATTTCCCAGAACAAGTCTTTACTCGTGACATCGGATTCACACTCGGACAAACCATCTTTGTTGCAGAAATGGCTCAAAAAGTACGTCAAGGAGAAGAAGATCATTTGAAAGACTGGCTTAAGAAGACAAAAGTGAGTTACTACAACCTCCTCGGTGACAAAATTGAAGGTGGAGATGTGATAATCGATGGACAGAACATCTATATCGGAGTGAGTGATCGAACGAACGAACGTGCGATCGAACACTTACAGAGCCTCCTTCCTCAGTATGCTGTTACATCGATCCCGTTCCCACATAAGTATTTGCACCTTGATTGTATTTTTAATGTTTTAAGTCCCAGCGATGCGATTATATATCCCGGAGCGATGAATGAGTTTGACGAAGAAATGATTACTTCACGCTATGATTGTATTTGTGTAAGTTCCGAAGAACAATTTACTCTAGGTACAAACGTCCTTTCTATAGGAAACAAAAAAGTCTTTAGTTTACCGATAAACAAAGATGTTAATAAACAGCTTCGTGAACGGGGATACGAAGTCATCGAAGTCGACATTTCAGAAATTATTAAATCAGGTGGCTCTTTCCGTTGCTGTACGATGCCTATTCTTCGCTCTCAGGCCTAAACAGTTTTGATTTAGCTTTTTTAATCACCATCATATGGTTTAGGGATTCGCAGTACACTTCTGTTATGTCAATGGATTCAGATAGAGATTGAGTTGAAAAATAATCGAGAACGTCCTTACCTTTGTACCAATCTATCCTCCCTGTTTCTTCAACCTCTTGATTTGACCAAGCTACCGATAATGTCGGACTATAAATGAAAGGGGCGCCGTTTGATCTACAACTGTGCCTTTTTTCATCTCCTATTTTGTTTTCATTTTTTGAGAAAACTTGAGGCCAATAATCTTCCCTAGACCCTGTGTGCCTTCTCTCCTTTGCAAATTGAATCGTGCCATCGGTCATTTCTTTTACTCCGAACAAGATTGTATATAATTTCTTTCCAATTTTAATTCGTTCGGAGACTTGTCTAAATTGGTTAACGTCCAGTCCACTCAACCGTATCTTTCCCGATTTCATGTAAGGAAAAATGACTTGCGTCAGTTGAAATAGGTCTTGCAGCTGATATTGCCACGTTTCAAGCACATTTGTTTTAAAGATAGGATTTAAAAGAACAGGCTTTTCAATAAAATGCTGTTCGTTAATGATGAGACCAATGGTTAGAAAAGCCCGGTCTCCTGTATGCATAAACGTTCTCCATACCGCTTCCATGAAACAAGAAACGTTAAGCAACCTTAAGTGGGAGAATAGATGAGGTCCTTTTTCTTTAGCTAATTCGTACAAAAGAAGCTGAGGATAGGCATCGGAGAAAATGAGGGCATTTGCTTTTTCCAAAAAAGAAAAGTAAGATATTTGTTCAGACTTGGACATAAAGGAAGTTAACAGACTACCTTTAAGATCGGTCATGTTCCATCCCCCGTTACGTGAGACCATATGTGCTAAAAAAGCCCAGTGAACTTCAGGATTCTGATTGAAAAATTGCAGGTAAGCCATTGTACGAGTGACATTATTAAGGTTCAATCCCCTTGTCAACTGACGAATGCGCGCCAGTTCTTTTCGTTCTATTTGATTTGTAATGACAGGTGATTCCACTTGTTTGCTCAATAAGCGTTGAAGCATTGCAAGTGACTCATCATTAACTTTCAATGGTGCCACGTTCGTTTTAAGCGTTTCATTTTGTACTGAATGAAACATCTCGCTAAGCCAACCATACAGACGGAACACAAAACCCCCTCCTCAAAAGACTATATGAGAAAGGGGGGTTAACCATGATGTTATAAAAGGTTTTGTATTTGTTGTTTTTCTTCCATTAAGGCCTGTTGTTCACTTGAATCAAACAACGCTTCAAATCGAGCCAACTCCATATCGATTGATTGAATCAATCGTTGTTTTACGGACTCTTCCATGCTAGAGACTGTTTTTTCAATCACACGTTCAAATTCTGGCATCAAAGAACGTAGAAGGGATGAAGCATTGTCGTGGCCTTCTGAAATCAGTTGTTCCTTCACTTCTTTCAATCCACCATTTTCAAATATTTCTTTTTTGGATTTCATCTGTGTAGCATACTTTTCTTCTTGAACAAATAGAGCAATATCGTGACGGGAAATACTGACAGGTTCAGGCTCTACGTTAAGATCTGCGTCTGCATAAGGCAGCTGTTGTTGAATCGTTCCTAATTCATCTCTTAACCATCCCGACACTCTCCGTGCAATCCGTTGTTCCATTCTGATGAAAGTAGCTTCAAGCTCTTGGGATAAAAACTGCTCCGCAAAACCGATCCACTCTCGAACCGCCCCTTTGAACTGCTCATGTAGCACTCGTTTCGTACTACCTGTAAGCACGGTCACATTAAAGGAAGCGGGGAAATAATCAGTAAGAACATAGCGCATTCTTTCCCTCAAATAAATCGTTAACTGTTCGAATTCCTCGACTGTATCTTTTTTCACAAAGGTGAAGTCCGCTTTTTCGACTCTCTTCTTTTCCTCCGATACTACTTTAGCAATACGCTCATGTTCGTTCTGTTGCTCTTTTTTCTCTCTCGACATAAATGCAAGACTTTCCGAAGCTTTGTCTACGAATTTGGAAAGTTGCAAAGTAATCATCTCTGCACTTAATCGCTTTAATTCATCAATGGTTTCTGAATAAAAGGTATCTTCAAATGCTTGGAATGGATCCTCTTGTTTATGTGTGTCGCTTTTTTTATTTAACAATCCTTGTTTACTTGACAAATGAAACAAACGAGGAGAATCAATACCATTTCGAACTAATTGATCTTGAACATGCCTTCTCACGCCGAAAAGTTCCCCTTCACTCGAGGCTAGATCTGAAGCATTAATGACGAAGTACAACTTATCTTTTGAGAAGCTTTCATTCACCTTCCCCATCTGTTGTAAGAAATACTCATCTGCCTTAGAAAACGCGTGATTATAATAGGTTAGATAAAAGATGGCATCCGATTGCCTCATCTGTTTGAACGCTACATTCGTATGTCGGCCATGAATCGAATTCACTCCCGGAGTATCGACCAAAACGACGCCACTCTTAGTTATGGTGCAATCATAATACAAATCAACTTGATCGACGAGACAGGCATAGGATT
Source organism: Alteribacter aurantiacus DSM 18675 (assembly GCF_000429705.1). GTDB lineage: Bacteria > Bacillota > Bacilli > Bacillales > Salisediminibacteriaceae > Alteribacter > Alteribacter aurantiacus. Next base: position 960,468 of record NZ_KE386941.1, on the reverse strand, counting down.
CTTCAGCAACTACAGGTTTCAACTCACTCTGTGAAAGAGTAAAGGTAGTCCCTAGCGTCCACTCGGTATGTTGTAAGCTGTCTCTAAGTGTTTCCAAGTATTCAGCGTACGTTTTTTGAATGCTTGTAACGTAAGACCTTTTATTAGGCTTCCATCGACTAAGCGTTTGATAGTTTACTTCGGTACCTAATTCTTTAGCGATCGCCTTAATTTCATTTTCAATTGTTTCTTGCGATTTGACTTTAACAGCCGCAGTACCATGGGGGTTTTCTGTTGTACTTTTTTGAACGGTATTCACTGTAGCTGTTGTCGGGTTTGGTGATACAGGGAGAACATCATCTCCAAGTAAAGCATTTGCAAAACTTGACTTCCCTGCACTAAATGCCCCAAATAGCGATACAACAAACGTCTGGTTGTTAAATCGATTAATTCGTTCCATCAGTTGCTTTCGTTCATTTTCAAGTAAGGAGTGACGTTTGTTAGACGTTAAAACATGATTTACTTTTGATAACCAAATGTTCACTTCTTCTTCATCAAAGGAATGGCGTTCAGTTTTTCTTTGTTCATCTCCTGTCGTGGCAATCACGCTTTCTTCTGGTAGTTCAATTCCTAAAAGGTCGCTCTCTTCCATATTTTTAGGATACGTTTTTCTCGTGGCCTCTTTGAACGCTGTTTTGTACTCACTTACCTCCTGGGTATCACTTACATGGTTTTTCACCAATGCGAGGATCCGATCATATTCTTCCTTCACCTTATCTATCTTTAATTCAAAAACTTTAAGTGCGTCCAACTTTTCTTGTTGTGCATTGAGGGTAGCTAGTTGTTCTTTATTTCTTTGTTCCATCTCACTCGCGTAAAAGCGAAGTCGTTTACTTGCTTCATCTTGAATGTAGCGAACGACTTTATCGGTGATCTGACTCGTAAATGTTCGAACATATTGGCGATCCGTATGGTCCGTTTTCACACTTTCCATTAGCCATTCTCTTAATGGAGGAATTTGAAAGGTGGAGAGCTCCGATTCAAATCGCTCTTTATTTGAGAGCGCTGATCGGTCCAACTCTTGTAGGTACGTCTTTACCTTATAAAATAGTAACGTTTTTGTCTTATCCTCAAGCTCATTTACAAGAGCTATCAAACGCTGTTCTCTTTCTTCTTCGGTTTTCTTTTTTGTAAACAAAATACCCACTTTAAAGCCCGGCTTCAAGGATTCGATCCATTCAGTAGCAAGCTCTGTGGTTGTGTATGGAAATAATGTAACGTTTGAGAATGTTCGCTGAAATTGAGAGTGAAAAGAATCAAGTAACCAATCTTCATAATTGGATACACGATGGATTTCTTTTACTACGTTTTCTTTCTCAGCAAGCATGTCTAATCCGTACCCTTGCTTTTCCATTTCCTCATTTATTTCGTCTAGTTTTTCTTGTTTCTCTTCTTCAAGACGTTGATAAACAGCATGTGAGAACCCCTGTTCCAAGCGGACTTTTGATGCTTTAAAAAGCTCTTCCCCATGATAAAGAAGTGACTTCAACATACGTTCAAGGCGATTGAAATCGTTTAATGGATGATCCGGTTCTTTCATGGTTGTGAAAAACACATCTTCGGTTTCAATTTCCCATTTTGCTAAAACCGTCTCAAGAGATTGTTTAAATTCTTTAATCGTCACTTCTTTTTCGTTATGCTTGTCGATTTGATTAATAACAAGGAAGATCGGTTTTTGTTCGACGGAGCATTGTTTTAAGAAATACAAATTGGTTTCCGATTGCACATGATTATAGTCCATCACATAAACAATGGCGTCTGTAGTATATAATTGTTCGACCGTTACTGCTTCATGAGCAGCATCTGTGGAATCAACACCTGGTGTATCAAGAATTCGGCTCTTTTCACCGAGAAATGGAAAAGGCCCTGTTATCGTAAGACCCGATATATCATGACCGTTCATTCCCCATTCCCGGACTTTTGGCCAGGGAATTTCGCCTTTAAACGTTTGAACATCCCCTTTGTCTCTTGTGTTAACAGTTAGTCCAAGCTCTCCGTTTTCGATGGCGATAATATTTGCACTTGTAGGGATCGGGCTTGTAGGAAGAATCTCTGCACCGACAAGGCTGTTTAGCAGCGTAGATTTCCCGGCAGAAAAGTGCCCGCAAAACGCTACTTCAAAAGAAGGTGAAGCATATTTGTTTTCAAGCTTTTGTAAACGGAATTTCTCTTCAATGGTGTATGGAATATGACTTTTATTCTGTGTTAGGTCTTTCACAATGATGGTCATGGGACAACCCCTTTCTTTCCCTTACAACTATAACGAATTTTCTTGTAATTGAGAAGGCTTTCATCTTCAATTCACCAGACAATTCATCAAAAAAATTTATAAAAATCAAACAAAAAAGCAGTATCTTTTTCATATATATTTTAGTATGATACAAATGGTAAGTGAGATTAACTGAATATCACTTAAATAATCAAACGGATTATTTAGGGAAGGCAAATGGTGCGCCACCAGCAAGCTGGTTCTAGTGGGTTCGATTCCCACCCCGGAATTTTTTTCATTAAAAATTTCGAGGGTGGTCGACATCTGTTGAGCTACCCTCACAGGAGGGGTAAACATGCTTATTAAACGTGATCTAAGCGATTGCGAAGCATTGTTCAACTTGATGGTGCATCCTGACGTCTTCCCTTTTGTGCGTCATCGGACAACGAACGTTGAACAATATCTATTCGTAACAAAACAAATGATTGAAGCTGAAGAACAAGGAGAATTAATATCAAGAACGATCCTTGATGAATGGGGTACCCCTATTGGTACGATTAATTTATTTGATATCCAAAATGAAGCCGGGTTTCTCGGTACTTGGATTGGCAAACCTTTTCATGGCAAGGGCTACAATGAGAAAGCCAAAACGGCCTTTTTTGATGAACTCTTTTTCTCATGTAATATTGAACGCGTCTTTATGAAAGTTCGCAATACGAATGAGCGCTCTAGAAAAGCGGTCATGAAGCTTCCTTACGCCCAAGAGGTAACCCATACTCACCCAATTTTAGTAAGTCAAATCAACAAAGGCGAATACAAGTATGATCTATTTGAGATCTCAAAGGATATGTATAGCCTTCACACAATGAGAACAATGGCAGAAGAAGGCATTGTTCTTGCTAATGAAGCATAAATGTAGCAGTGTGACCCTTGAGGAAAAAACCTCTCTAGGGTCACTTTTTTTACATCATTAAAAGACTTCGTACTTTTCCTTCATTTAACCAAAAACATCTTTTATTTATGATAAACTAATCACAACTTTAATCACTAGGAGGATTACTATGAAAAAATGGGCATTTGTCTCCGACTTTGACGGCACGATCTCAAAGCAGGACTTTTACTGGCTGGTGATTGAAAAGTACTTTCCAGAAGGCAGGGAACTCTTTAAAGATTGGAAAGCAGAAAAAGTAAAAGACATTGATTTTCTAAGTCATGTTTTTAAGTCAATCAATCAAACAGAAGAGCAAATTATTCAAGATATATATGACATGGCCATCGACTCTCATGTCCCGGCATTCATTCGCTCTGTTCAAAACAATGGCGGGGATTTTTATGTTTTAAGTGCAGGCACAGATTACTACATTAAACACACGTTAAAAAAATATGGCATCACCGATGTGCCCGTGTTTTCCAACGAGGGATATTATCATGAACGCAATGTACATATGAACGTTAAAGAGTCGAACTGGCACTTCCATGAACGTTATGGTATCGATAAATCAAAAGTCATAATGAAATTAAAAGAACAATACGAAACAGTCGATTTTGTAGGCGACAGCGAACCCGATTCCCATCCGGCTGCTTATGCTGATACCACTTATGCGATCGGTGCCTTACAAGATATCCTAAAAGAGAGACACGTCACATATGTTCCTGTTTCTTCTTTTGACGATGTAAAAAAACACTTAATTGAGAATAAAAAATTGCCTAAAGGGTCCTAGAGAATGCAACCAACTAATATTCCTATACCTTCCATACTTGAAATCGGATATGAACTTGCCTTCGATCTTGACCGAATATTGGCACCCTATTCTTTTAAGAAAGTGGTCATGTACGTTGATGATTATACGAATGAACATTACAGGAATAAGATAAAGCATTCTTTACAGAAGATAGACTTGGATCTCAGAAGGTTAAGTCGCCCTAATAATGTACTGGACCTTACAAATGAAGCGTTCCAACTCAATAGTCCAGATGTGATCATTGCTATGGGTGGCGGAGCGATTATTGATTGTGGAAAATACATGGCATCGATTAGAAAAGTACCGTTTGTTAGTATTCCCACTTCCCCATCAAACGATGGGTTTTCAAGCAGCACCTGTTCTCTATTGGTTAACGGTCGAAAAACAACCGTACCTGCACATATCCCATTTGGTATTATTGCAGATCTAAACATAATTAAAACAGCTCCCACCCCGTTTATCTTATCGGGTATCGGAGACTTAATGTCAAATATCACTGCCCTTTACGATTGGGAGTTTGAGAGCTTAACGCGTAACGAGCAAGTTAACTCTTTTGCAGCAATGATTAGTAAGAAAGCCGTGAACAGTTTTGTCAGAACACCGATGAATGACTTAAAGAATCCTGTATTCCTAAAAGAGCTGATTAGTTCCCTTACGATGGGCGGGGTTTCCACTGCGATTAGCGGGAATACGTCTCCAATTAGCGGATCAGAACACTTGATTTCCCATGCTTTGGACAAAATTTTAGAAAAGCCTAAGATGCACGGAATTCAAGTAGGCTTAGGCGCCTATATCATGGCTCACGTTCAAAACCACCGTGGTGAACGTATGAGAAAGGTGTTTTCTCGAACAGGCTTCTTTGACTATGTTAAATCATTACGAATTTCAAAAGATCAACTCTCAGAAGCCATCCACCTTTCACCAGAAATTAAACCTGACCGTCATACCTTTTTGCATGACGAACAATACAGGGAAAAAGCGTCCACTTTTGTTAAAGAGGATGTTTTATTAAATGAGATCCTTATATAATCCCGCGCACCAAAAGAAAAACAGTTGATCCGTTCAAGTTGGATCAACTGTTTTTTCTTTTTGTAACCGTCATTCATTTGAACCATGTTGGAAAACCCTTTTCAAGCGGCTCTATTCAACCGTTGTTTATTTAATTTATGGTCCACAAACCCCGTCCCTAGAAGAACGCCGCATACAATAAGTAAGAATCCGGCTATTTGATAACCATAAATACGTTCTCCTAAAAATAAATAAGACCCGATCAATGCAAAGAAAGGAACCAAATTATTAAAAATGGCTGTTTGTCCAGCGCCAATCTTCTGTATGGCAGCATTATACAGGATATGACCTAAACCTGTCGCAAAGATCGCTGAAGAAAAGAATACAATCCAAACGATTGGCGTTTGATTTGAGTAAGTGGAGAACCCTTGTGGTTCAATGATAAAACTAGTTGCAAAAAGCATCATTGACCCGTTGAGGAGCATGACAGCAGTAAGCTGTTTTGATGAAACGGTAGCCGAAACTATCTTAATTAAGATGAAGCTGATTGCTTGACAAATCATGGAGATAAAAACAAAAAGATCTCCTCGCGAGATACCCATGCCTTCTCCATTTTGCATCACTACGAGAGCGACACCCGTAAAACCAATTCCAATGCCTAATAACCTTAATATTGTCAGACGATCCTTTAAAAAAATCACTGCCAATAAGGCTGTTGTAATTGGAATCAGTCCCAATATCAGGGAGGCATTAGAAGCTGTTGTTTCAACTAGTCCCACAGCTAACAGTGCATGGTGACTCAATTGACCAAAAACTGCAATCAGCGTGATTACGGCCACTTCTTTTAAAGTAAGCTTTCGCAGTTCTTTTAATAAATATAGGGTAGTCATGGCAGCTATTCCGGCTACAAAAATCCTACCACCTTGCATGGCGATAGGGGAAATGTATTCTACGAGATATTTCACTGCGACTACATTAAGCCCCCAGATTACCATCACTAAGGTTAATAACAAATAAGTAAATGATCGAGACATTATACTCCTCTTTCCATTGTTGCTTCAACACTCTTTTTTAGCACATGTACGGCTTGAACACAATCGTTCAAAGAAGACCATTCGTCAGGGTGATGGCTGATCCCGTCTTTGCTTCGGACAAAAATCATCCCTACAGGCACCTGTCTCCCCATCATCATCGCGTCATGGCCTGCGCCACTTGGAAGATAAAAGGGGTGAATATGTTCCAATTTTACAGCCTTTTCCACAGTCATAAGGACAGAGTTCTTTATTGGTACAGGCGGAATCCGAACTTTCTCTTGAAATGATAATTTTACACCATGTTGTTCGCTTATGTTCTCAGCCAACTTCTTCACTTTTGACACAAGAAAGTCTCTTGACTCTTTTTTTATATCTCGAATATCAACAGTCATAACGACTTCACCCGGTATGACATTTATCCCATTCGGGTAAACGTGTAACTGGCCCACTGTTGCAACAGCAGACTCACTCACTTCTCGAGGAAGCTTTGGAATTTGGCGTGTGAAATCCCCCGCAGCGACTAATGGATCTTGGCGATCATTCATTGGGGTATTCCCAGCATGACCGGCCTTTCCTTTGAACGATATTTCAAGCCAACAAGGTCCAGCGATACCTGTGACAATCCCTACAGGAAGGTTGTTTTGTTCCAGTCTCTTTCCTTGTTCAATGTGAACTTCATAAAAAACCTCTACTCGATTTAAATCTCGTTTTGCACGGAAAAAACCATCTGCATTCAAGCCAACATTTTGTAAAACGTCTCCAAAGGCCTGTCCATTAACATCCTTTACAGATCGTAATTTTACCTCATCTGCGTTACCGGTCATCGCTGTACTTCCTGTAAGACCTGATTTAAATCTGGAACCCTCCTCGTCTGAGAAGATAACGACCTCATAGGTTTTTTGTGGTTTATATCCTGTTTCCTTCCATGCTTCAACAATTTCAAGTGCACAAAGAACACCAAGTGGGCCATCAAAATGCCCGCCATTTGGCACACTGTCAACATGGGAACCGGCCATGATAACATGTTGTTGGTCATCCCCGTATAGCGTACCTATAACATTACCTGCCCCGTCCTCTTGAACAGTTAAACCAGCCTCTTCCATCCATTCAATTACTTGGTCCTTTGCGCACCTTTCTTCCTTTGAAAAACCCATACGATTAGTACCGGAATCTGAAGTCAACCCAATCCCTGATAGTAAAGCCAGACGATTTGCCAATCGTTCTCCGCATACACCATTTTTGTTAAACGTATAATTATAATCACTTAGTAAGCGATCTGAAAAGGAACGAGAAAATGTGTTCAACCTGTGCCAGCCCCTTTCATTCGGTTATCTAAATAATCTTACATGGAATTGCACGTAGTGACAACAAACAGTAATAAAATGATTTTGTAATTTTATCTAAATTTAATGTCATTCATTGACCATAACGGGAAAACATATGATAATGACGGTTACTAATGATGGGTTGACATAAAAGTGTTCTAGTTTCATTACTTTTTTCAAGAGGAGGTGGATTCCCATGAAAACGAGCAGGATGATTGATGAAATTTTTGTGCTTAGAAGTATTGCTTGTATGTGTATTGTCTTTCTTCATTCTATAGACATTGCCCTACGCTCCTCTTATATGCAAGGAATTAGCCCGTTCATGGTCACGCTTTTTGATTCCATTCAAGTGTTTCTATACTTCGGGACACCTGTTTTTATTTTTATATCTGAGCTAATAATTGCGTATTCATACCGGAATCGACCGATTCCCGATGGGTTTATGAAAAAACGCTTTATATATATTTTTGTACCATTCTTGTTCATGGCTTTCTTTTACTCCCTTCCATACGCAACATCCTTTGGTGATTGGGGTCAAAAGTTCCTCATGAACGCCCTTATCGGGGATTTTCACGGTTATTTTGTTCTTATCATATTTCAATTTTACATCCTTCACTTACTCTTTCATCGTTACTTAAAAGATGCAAACCCGAGAGTTGTAGTGCCTTTGGCTCTAAGTATAAACGTAGCTTATTTAACACTCTTTAACATAACCGCCGCACCAATTTCACACCCTGTCATCCTTTATATTTGGGAACGGTTTTACTGGGTACCTTTTTTCGGATGGATCTTTTACTTTGCCTTGGGGTATTATTGCGGTATTTACTATGAACAGTTTCGAGCTTGGTTGGCTAAACATAAAACCATTATTATTGCAGCTCCTATCATTTCAACAACATTACTCCTGTTCTTTTACCATACGAACGTTCTACTCGTTCACAGTTCGAAACGAGTAGACATTTTACTTCATACGGTAGCTGTTATGTTTTTCGTTATGTATATCGGACAAAAAATGAAGACAATTCCGCCATTTCTAATTCAAATCAGTCAATATTCATTCGGGATTTACTTGCTTCACATGTTTTTTATTCATCTCATTGACTTCTTTGTGGCTCAAGCTGGTCTAAGTTTTGGTGTATTTTACATCTATATTTTATTCTTTTTGAGCCTCTTTTCTTCAATGGGTACCGTAATGATCGCAGCAAGATGGAAGCACGGACAATACTTTGTAGGTAAGATCGGTGTTGGAAAGAACGGCAAGAAGCCCGCCCCACCTAAAACAGAAGTTGAAAAACGATTAAAACCAAGAACGTGATAATCCATTCACGATAGAAAGGAAGTCCTGCAGATGCAGGACTTCCTTTTTCTTAAGAAATTAACGGTTATCTAGAACATCGCGTTCTTCTTCAATTTTAGCATCCAAAATCATTCTCAATAGGTATAGTCTTTGCGATTGGGTTACCCCTCTTCTAAGAAAACGGAACGTAAGTCGATCCGAATCGACTCGATGAACAAACACCAAATCTTTTTCGGGTATGATATCAATAGACTGGCCGTACCTTCCTACAGCAGAATACATACCGAGACTTTTATAAGGCTCCTCTGTTGCAACCCACCACATATAACCATAATCATAGATGCTGTTTCCTGGTACCGGCACTTGAACAGACGTACTCTCTTCTACCCAATCTTTCGGTATGATTTGCTCTCCTTCCCATTCTCCTCCTTGTAAAAAGAGTTGGCCGTACCTCGCCATATCTCTTGCACTCATCTTAAACAAATAGGAAGGGTGGATTGACCTCCCAGCTTCCACACTATATTCCGTATTTCTTAAGGAGAAGTCTTCCATTTCCAGAGGTTCTGCAATGGTTTCTTCAAAGTGCTCAAATAAATCAACACCCGTTTCGTTATTGAAAATTGTTCCCAAGACATTGAAATCCCAATTATTATAGTAAAAATGAGAGCCTGGCTCGTGGGTTTCCCTATCAGGACGTTTTCGTCTCATGGCAAAAGACTCTTCTCCTGCTCGTAAGTAAACCCCTGATCTTGATGTTAATAGATGTTTTACTCTCGCTTGGTTTTCTACAGATGATAACGGCGGAAAGTCCACTACACCAAGTTCCCCGATTTTTTGATCGAGTTTGATTGTCTCATCTTCTACGAACGAGCCATACATACCGCTCAAGATACTTTTACGCACACTGTGAGCGTTTGTATTTGAAGCTATATCCCCCCATGCAAATAGGACTTTACCTTTATAGATAGCTATACCCGCAGTTGAATTCAAGGAGTTAAAGTAAACTCTAGCTTCATTCAATTTATCCTCATCAAAGCCCGCCTCTTCGGGAGTATCATACTCATCCCACGTAGTAGATGGCTTAAAAATGGTTGTTCCAGATACATTCACCCATATCACCACCGGTATAAAAAATAGGATGGCATAAAATAATGTTAATTTCGCTACCCTTCTTAACACGAAAAGTCCACCTTTTGTCTGCTTTACTTAGTCTGGTTCATTCTATTTTACTTAGTCTTTGTATGCTAATCAAATGGAGAAATCTCTTCTTTTATGTGTATATACCCGATTTCATTTAAGAGTAGACTTTTCTGATGGCAAGTATACAGAAAATCACGTGTGCTTTAAATGATGTTTTTATATTATCTTTATTTGCATACGTTGTTTGATCTAGTGTTTTTTCATGAACCACTTAAAAGCCTGACATCACCAGATGCCAGGCTAAAGAAATTAAATCTTCGAGGTTTTTACTGAATCGAATTCTTCTTGGATTTTTTTAGACGGCGGGGTATCAATCAAACTTACAATCATAATCATAATCCATCCCAGAACAAAACCGGGTACGATTTCGTATAAGTCCCATACACCACCGCTCAAACCGATTGCATCAAGATTTGCCCATAATATAACGGTCAAACCTCCAACAACGATCCCGGCTGCTGCACCATTTCGAGTCATGCGCTTCCAAAACAAAGACAAGATAATTACAGGACCGAAAGCGGCACCGAAACCACCCCATGCATATGCGACAAGATCAAGGACTGTACTATCAGGATTGTATGCTAGTGCAATCGCAATGAACGCAATCAAAACCACACCGAGACGCCCCACAAGTACAAGTTCTTTTTGCGAAGCATTTTTACGTAGCATTGATTTATAAAAGTCTTCCGTCAGTGCACTTGAAGATACAAGAAGCTGAGAATCAATTGTACTCATAATAGCAGAAAGAATAGCCGCTAATAAGAATCCAGCAACAATGGGATGGAACAACACTTGTGTAAATGCAATGAACACCGTTTCAGGGTCAGTAAGAGGCTGAGAGGTGAAGCTCTCAAAATACGCTATACCCACTAATCCTACAAACATTGCTCCTACAAGAGAAATAACAAGCCATGTCATCCCGACTAAGCGAGCTTTAGGTATCTCCTTTGATGATTTGACCGCCATAAAACGTGTAATAATGTGAGGCTGACCAAAATAACCAAGACCCCATGCAAGTAGTGAAATAATCCCTATTAAAGTCATCCCTGAAAATGCGTCTAGATGAGTCGGATCGATGTTACCAATGTGCCCCATTGTTTCAGACCATCCACCCATTTGAGTGATGGCTACAATCGGAACAATAATAATAGCTAAAAACATTAATATCCCTTGGAAAAAATCTGTCCAACTCACGGCGAGGAAGCCGCCAAGGAAGGTATAAGAGATAATTACGATAGCGCCAATCCACAGGGCTGCCGTATACTCCAGTCCAAAGGAATTTTCAAAGAGGATCGCTCCCCCTACCAGTCCAGCAGAGGTATAAAAAGCAAAGAAAAGCAAAATAAATGCTGCTGACAATACTCTTAAAATTTTTGAATGATCATGAAAACGATTCTCAAAATAGTCCGGTAAGGTAATGGAATCTCCAGCAACTTCTGTATAGATTCTTAATCGCTTCGCTACAAACTGCCAATTTATGTATGCCCCAATAGCAAGTCCTACTCCAATCCACATTTCACTCATTCCAAAGGCATACAACGCACCGGGTAAGCCGAGAAGAAGCCAGCCACTCAAGTCGGAAGCACCAGCACTTAAGGCAGCTACCCCTCCGCCAAGTCTTCGTCCACCAAGTACATAATCAGAAAGGTTGTTAGTCATGCGGTAAGCAATGAGACCGATTACAAGAAGCGCGACCAAGTAAACAATGAAGGTAACTAACGTAGCAATATTCAACTTTACTATTCTCTCCTCTCAGTAAAAAACGTAATGACTGACAATGCAACTAAAAGAATCATTGGTACAAAAAGCCAAAATGCTGTAGCCCCGGTTAGACCGTACTCCTCCACTTCATCACCTCCTTAATTCACTCTTTATTATGAAACAATCTTCCGGACGTACCATCGCCTTTACAGTGGAAACAACGGAACCAAAAAGTCATAACACTTTGTTTCTATAAAGGAATATCAACGCGTCATGAAGACATAGTGAGGCCATCGATACTTTTAGACTACGGGTGAAAAACGTAAACAGGTACAATCTGTAGGTAAATAGCCACATGAAAAAACGAACTATAAACAAATACCCCAGATCTTTCATTTTTAAACAGAGTTGTCTTACTTTTCTAATAATTAGATGTTAATGACTACCTTAACATACTCCGACAACACGTTACACCTTTACAATATCTTAATTATTTTTATAATAGGACACCTTCCAAATTCCTTAAACACTGCTTAAAATGAGAGATAGTCGCCAATACTAAACAATTGTAGGAATTGACCGCTAATTTGTGGTACAATTGGACAGTTAGTGAAATCAAAAGAGAGAGTGATTTTAAAATATGAATTTACGTAATGACTTAAGAAACATTGCCATCATTGCCCACGTTGACCACGGTAAAACAACGTTGGTTGACCAATTATTAAAACAATCTGGAACGTTTAGAGACAATGAAATTGTCGATGAACGTGCTATGGACAATAATGATCTTGAAAGAGAGCGCGGAATTACGATCCTAGCCAAGAACACAGCTGTTAATTACAAAGACACACGTATCAACATTATGGATACACCTGGCCACGCGGATTTCGGCGGTGAAGTTGAACGTATTCTCAAAATGGTTGATGGTGTTTTATTAGTCGTTGATGCCTACGAAGGCTGTATGCCACAAACGCGATTTGTTTTAAAGAAAGCTCTAGAACAAAAACTGACACCTGTTGTAGTCTTAAATAAGATTGATCGTGATGCAGCCAGACCTGAAGAAGTTGTTGACGAAGTTCTTGATCTATTTATTGAACTCGGTGCAGATGAGGAACAGCTTGAATTCCCTGTTGTTTATGCTTCCGCCATTATGGGGACTGCAAGTGAAAACCCTGAAAAACAAGACGAAGATATGACTTGCTTATTTGAAACCATTGTTTCTGCAGTACCAGCTCCAAAGGATAATAGCGAAGAACCTTTCCAGTTCCAAGTTACAATGCTTGATTATAACGACTATCTTGGACGTATCGGAGTTGGCCGCGTGTTCCGTGGAACTATCCGCACGGGCGATCAAGCAGCACTTATTAAAGCTGACGGATCTGTAAAGAAATTCCGTGTATCGAAGTTGTTTGGTTTCTTAGGCCTTAAACGCCTTGAAATTGAAGAAGCAAAAGCCGGTGACTTAATTGCCATTGCTGGTATTGAAGATATTATGGTCGGCGATACCATCTGTCCCGTCGATGCCCAAGAGCCTCTTGAAGCGGTGCGCATAGATGAACCTACTCTTCAAATGACGTTCCTTGTAAACAACAGCCCGTTTGCTGGTCGTGAAGGTGATTATGTAACAAGCCGTAAGCTTGAAGAACGTCTAAAAACACAGCTTGAAACTGACGTTAGTTTGCGTGTTGAAAACACTAGCTCCCCTGATGTGTGGAAAGTATCCGGTCGTGGAGAACTACACTTGTCTATCCTTATTGAGAACATGCGTCGTGAAGGTTATGAACTTCAAGTGTCAAAACCTGAAGTTATTATCAAAGAAGTTGACGGTGTTATGTGTGAGCCTGTTGAACGTGCTCAAGTTGATGTACCTGAAGAATATACTGGTGCAATCATGGAATCTTTAGGCGAGCGTAAAGGTGAAATGATGGATATGGTCAACAAAGGTGACGGTCAAGTTCGTATGGACTTCATCGTACCATCCCGTGGCCTAATTGGTTACACAACCGAGTTTATGGCTCAAACAAAAGGTTACGGCATCCTAAACCATACGTTTGATGGGTACCGCCCTGTTGCTGAAGGTCAAGTTGGCGGTCGTCGTCAAGGTGTACTTGTTTCTATGGAAACAGGGAAATCAACACCATACGGCATGCTTGGAGTTGAAGAACGTGGTATTCTTTTCCTAGAGCCAGGTACTGAGATTTACGAAGGAATGATTGTAGGCGAGCATAACCGTGACAATGACTTAACCGTTAACATCACCAAGTTAAAACAGCAAACAAACATCCGATCTGCAACTAAAGAAAGTACTGTAACGATGAAGCGCCCTAAAATTCTTACGTTGGAAGAAGCTCTTGAATACTTGAATGACGATGAATATTGTGAAGTTACACCACAATCGATCCGTCTTCGTAAAAAGATTTTGAACAAGAGTATGCGTGAGCGTGAAGAAAAGAAAAAGAAATTAGCTACAAAGTCTTAATTACGAAAAAGGCAAGCCTCAAATGGAGGCTTGCCTTTTAAAAATGTTCTTTATTGGTTGTTGCATTCAAACGCTCTAGATCTTGAAACCGGTCTTCATTACGGTTCCACTTTGATCTCGCAGCAGTCCAACCATATATCGGTGAGAGAATGCCAAAAAATAGAGCATTACTCATAAATGCATCACTTGTTAGGTATTCTACTGTAAGCCCGTCTTGAATAAAACCGGCAAGTAAGAGTAATCCCACAAATGCAACAGTCCCATTTATAAGAGATTGTTTAATGATATACTTCCTTTTCCCATTATGCCTTACACCAATCCATTTTGCATAAAAGCGGTGATCATCTTTTTGCACTCTACTCCCCCTCCCCTCTACATAATCATTATACAAGCAAAATAAAATCCCCCTCAACTACTTGAGGGGGATTCTTTAATGCTGCTTACTTTTGAACGTTAGCAGCTTGAGGTCCGCGTTGACCTTGCTCGATTTCAAACGTTACTGTTTGACCTTCGTCAAGGGATTTGAAACCTTCGCCTTGGATAGCAGAGAAGTGTACGAATACATCGTCTTGTCCTTCTACTTCGATAAATCCGAAACCTTTTTCTGCGTTAAACCATTTTACTGTACCTTCTACCATGGTATGTGCCTCCTGCGTGGGTTCTTCCCACATTGTATTACTATTTTTGCTCTTCAATTTGATTCAGATGAAAACACTTGCTGAAAGTTCTTTTTCATGAATAATTTCCGAACATCAATAATTAATCTTATTATAGCATGATAAGATAAATAACGCAAAGGGCTTTTATAGAATTTAGCATAATTTACTAAATGTAATTAAGACTTGCATTTCAGCAAGTAATCCAGTATGATAGGGATTAGTGCTTCTTAGACAAGCATAAGTTATGAACGAATCTTCGCAACACATTTGGATGTTACATGAACGGAACCATATAACAAATTCAAAACTGGCATCTGTGAAAACAATGTATTCTTTTTTACACTGGCGCGACCTAGGAGTCGCAAGGATGAAAAAGAGGTAGGGTTTTCATTATCTAAGATATACAGTTAGGCAACACAGACTTTAATACCGCGGCTCTAAGTCGAGGGTTTTATAATAACTTAAAACCATGTGAGGGTGTCCATTTAATTGGGCACCCTCTTCTAATGGTTATCTTCTTTTATAACATAATGCAACAAATGCTTTAGCCACTTCAGGACAAGATGCAAAGTGAAGATGAGTAAATGTTGCGAACACATGACTTGGTGTGTGAACTGAAGGTTGAGTATAAGAGGAGTATCTGAACTCGTGACCTCTTACGGTTTTACCATATGGAACTAATGACAGGTCGTTATGATCAAACTCAACATAGCGAATAGACTGAAGCATTTCATGGACCATTGTATCCCCTTCGATGATTCCTACCATTTTATAACGGGCTTTATTTACTTGAACCAATTCCTCGCAGAGATACATGAAACCACCACATTCGGCGATAACTGGCGTCCCTCTATTGATAGCATCAGCAATTGCGGTCTTGATTAGGCTGTTGCGTGACAAGGTTTGGGCAAACTCTTCTGGGAAGCCCCCACCTATATATATACCATCGCATTCAGGTAGCTTTCGGTCATGAAGAGGTGAGAAGTATACACACTCAGCACCAAACTCCTTTAACAAATCAATATTTTCTTCGTAGTAGAAATGGAATGCCTCATCTCGTGCGATTGCAATTGTGACCACTTTCTCAAATGCTGCTTCATTTTTTATCTTTGAATGACCAATCACAGGTGTTGCTTCAGATAGACGAACGATTTTATCTATGTCTACCGTTTCCACAATTGCAGATGCCAACTTATCTGAGAATTCCTCCAATTCCAGCTGCTCATCAGCCGGAATAAGCCCCAAATGCCTCTCCGGTAATGAAAAGTTCTCTTCTTCTGTTAAATAACCGACTACCGGGATTCCACATTCTTTTTCTACCGCCTTTTTTATGAGTTTGAAATGGCCTCTGCCTCCTACTCGATTAGCAATGACTCCAACAATGCGGTTCTCTTTTGAAAAAAGTTGAAACCCTTTGACCACTGCAGCCGCACTCCTCGCTTGAGCCTTACAGTCTATCACTAGGAGTACTGGCGTACGAGTAATGGATGCGATGTGGGCTGTACTCCCCTTATTTGTCTCTGGTCTATCACCGTCATACATGCCCATCACACCTTCTATAATTGAGATATCGGCATTACGGCTACCTTTAGCTAAAACATGCAGAATCACTTCTTCTGAAAGCATCCAACTATCCAGGTTTCTTGATAATCGATTAGTCACTACAGTATGAAAGGTTGGATCAATAAAATCAGGCCCGCACTTAAACCCCTGCACTTCGAATCCTTTTTTACGTAGTGCAGCCATTAACCCCATCGTCACAGTCGTCTTCCCTACACCACTCTCTGTTCCAGCAACAACTATCCTTTTTGCACTCATAAAAACGTCTCCCCTCAATCATTTTGTAACAAAAGGTCTTTACCGGTATAAGTAGGATAACTATTAGGATGAAGCAGATTGGCTATTTTACTTAAACCAAGTAACAACCTAGGTGACGGACGGCAAAATAGCGGTTCTTCAAGAATATATAACTGTTTGTTTTTTATTGCTGATATCTCTTTCCAACCTGCACGATTCAAAATGTTTTTTTCATTTATTTTATTTTTGGATACTCCAACCCAACAAATAGCAATCACGTCTGGATTTGTACTCCTTACTTCTTCCCAATCGGTTTGAACGCTCGAGGCAGATTGACTTTCGAATACATTCGATCCTCCTGCTAAGTCACTTATCTCTGTTAACCAATTATCGCGACCTGGAGTAAAGACCGGCTTTGGCCACCATTCCCAATAAATATTATAAGTAGTGGATAAGCCCTGTTTAATTTCTCTATACTGCGAAAGGATTGAATCGAACTTGTTCCTCAACTCCTTCCCCCTCTCTGGACAGTTGACCGCATTTGCAACGAACTGGATCGCATCTCCTACCTCTGTAAGCGTTTTGGGATTAGGTACAATCACATAAGGAATGTTTCTCTCCTTCAACTGCTCAACATTTTTTTCCATTCCAGGTACCGATAGCGATGCAAATACAAGATCTGGTTTAAGCGCTTCCACTTTATCTAAGTCAATGTTTAAATCCGGGCCAACCCTAGGTAAAGATTGGATTTGAAAAGGCCAATCTGAATAATCATCTACCCCCACAAGATCGTCTGATAGATCAAGGTAATGTAGTAGTTCAGTATTGCTTGGACAAACGGAAATGAGTCTCATATTTATTCTCCTTTAAAGATTGATTGATTTTCAATAGGGTTATAAAATGAAACAAACGATATCGAAAGGGTTGTTATATGAAAGACTATCATTGTTGTGCTACTTGCATCCATTTCCAATCAATCAAGGTGCCTCAGAAAATGATTTATCGATGTAAAAGGTTAGGTTTCGAAACGCGACCGGATTATACGTTTAATTGCTGGGATCCTAAACCCGCTGTTAAAATGTTAATGGAAAAAGAACAAGAGGACACCTAGAAACAGAATGGCGTCCTCTTGTTGTTATTATATTTAGTCTACTCGTTAAGGTCTTCCCCTACTATCTTCACTTCCAACTCCAGGTCTACACCGAAGTTTTCTTTCACTTTCGTTTTCACCATCTCTATGGTCGAAATATAGTCCGTTGCAGTAGCATTAGATTTATTAATAATAAAACCTGCGTGCTTAGTAGATACTTCGGCACCGCCAACGCCTTTTCCTTGTAGTCCACTGTCTTGAATTAGTTTGCCAGCAAAGTAGCCGGGAGGGCGCTTGAATACACTACCAGCAGACGGGTATTCAAGAGGCTGTTTAGACTCTCTTTGAAAAGTAAGGTCATCCATCTTTTCCTTAATCTTTTTTTCGTCCCCATTTTCAAGTGTAAATACAGCCTCAACTACCATATGACCTTTCTTTCCAATAATACTTGAACGGTAGTTTAATTCTAATTCTTCTTTGGAGAGTTTAAGCTGCTTACCTTCTTTTGTAATTACAATAACGTGGTTGATGATATCCTTCACTTCACCACCATAAGCGCCAGCATTCATTGCCATTGCCCCACCAATAGACCCAGGTATCCCACAAGCAAATTCGAACCCTGTAAGTGAGTGTTTCAATGCGAGCCTTGAGGCATCAATAATATTGGCCCCTCCTTGGGCAACAATGGTATTACCTTCTCTTTTTAAGCCATTCAATTTACTAAATTGCACCACAATTCCGCGAATCCCGCCATCTCTCACAACCATATTGGATCCATTGCCAAGAAGCATGAATGGAATTTTATTATTGTAAGTGAAGGCCACAATGCGACTCATTTGGTCATATGAAACAGGGGTGACAAAGAAGTCTGCTTTACCACCTAGTTTTGTAAGTGTATGATTTTTCATTGGTTCATCTTTTAAAACATTTTCTTTTTCACATATAGAAAGTAATTCTTCATAAATTTCGTTGTTTGTCATAGAACAATCCCTCTAACCATCATTAATTTATCTATTTTAGTATTATGCATTTCTTTAGAATTGGCAACCATTACGACGTTTTTTCGACATTTTCTCTTTATTTTCGTCTTCACCAATGTTTGTACACGTTGTTTATTGCTTCAAATTGCGAACTGGTGTACGATTATTCGTGGAACAACATAAAAAGGACGTGAGCTTGTTGGAAAGCCATTTATTAGCTTATTTTTATCGACTACGCTATATCGAGCGATGGAGCTTAATGAGAAATGTCATGAAAGAAAATGTTGCGGAACACTCCTTTCACGTTTCAATTATTACACACTCCTTATGTACAATTGCAAACGAGGTCTTTCATAAAGAAATTGATACTGAAAAGGCCGTTACAAAATCATTGTTTCATGACGTGACTGAAGTAATTACCGGTGATATCCCTACACCGGTCAAACACCATAATAGTGATATGCTAAAAAATTTCAGAGATATTGAGCACTTAGCTGCAAAAAAACTTGTAAACAAAGCTCCTGAAGATTTAAAACACATCTACGAAAAGTTGATTGCAGACAAGGAGAAGTCTTCCTTAAATCGCTACATTAAAGCCGCAGATTTACTGGATGCCTACTTAAAATGCATGAGTGAACTCCAAGCAGGAAACCGAGAGTTTGCAGTTGCTAAAAATCAAATTGAAGAAACGCTATATTCTCTTGAGATGGAAGAAGTCGACTACTTCCTTACTCATTTCGCTCCAAGCTTTGACAAAACATTGGATGAAATTTCTGAGGAGTGAAAGAACGCTTCCTCTCTGGTATACTTAGATAGAGCCTGATCGAAAGGGTGTGACTGAACATGGATGCTTTCACTTTTCCTGACGGAACAGAAGATTTCACATATGCCTACTTCGCTATGATTGTGTTGTTTTTTGTTACGTGGTTGACCGTCTTCTTTTTGAAACGCTCTACAAAAAAAGCGAACAAAAAACAGGAAACAACATATCAAGTATATGAAATGGGCGAAACAAAACCAAATACAGAAGAAAAACGTGCTAGCAATTAAATTGCGAGCACGTTTATTTTTCTGCTAAAAATGCCGCGCGAATATCCCTTACTCGTTTTCGATTTTTCTTGAAATCATAATGCCCTAGCCTTGATGCTGAACGTACATCAATAGCGTTTTTATTCTCATTAACATAAAATTCCACATCATCTTTAAATTTTAACACCTTCGTTTGGAAAACACAGTGAATGTAGTTTTCTTCTTGAGAAATAATCTCACAATGATCGGTCTCACAAAGGATTTTATAAAGTTTTTGTAGCGCTTCTTCTGTTGGACCTTTAAACGGAAAAGGATCAACCTTGAATTTGTTCGATTCTTGATCTAATGAAGATACACAGTTACGTTTGTTCTTCGGACACACCGCTAATTTTCCCATCACTCTCACCTCTAAATATCCATTCCCCTTTTCATATTTCTAAAAACACAAGGAATGAAAGACCGCTGAGGCAGAACTTTCCTCAACGGTTTTGAACATTTAAAAGTATTTACTTTCAAGACTTACGTTACGATTATGCCTATCAATAGCTAGCCCAATTAAGCGATCAATGAGCTCTGGATAGCTTACCCCTTCCAAATCCCAAAGCTTAGGGTACATACTGATTTTTGTGAAGCCTGGAATCGTATTAATTTCATTGATAACTAGCTCACCGCTTTCCAATAAGAAAAAGTCGACACGAGCCATCCCTTCACATTCTAAGGCTTCAAATGCTTTAATGGCTTCTGCTTGAACTTTTTTTACCATCTCGTCTGATAAAGATGCAGGAATTTGAAGTAGAGCGCCTTTCTCGTCAATGTATTTTGCTTCATAAGAATAGAAGTCACCTTGGGGCAAGATCTCTCCAATACCCGAAGCTAACGGGTTTTCATTTCCGAGAATAGCGCATTCAATCTCTCTTCCTTTTATTGCTGATTCAATAATTAATTTATTATCAAATCGAAACGCTGTATGAATGCCTCTCTGATACTCTTCTTTGTTGTATGCTCTGCTTACACCAACGGAAGAACCTTGGTTTGCAGGTTTGATGAAGACCGGCAGCCCCAACTTTTTTTCTACTTCTTCAAATGTTACGGTGTCTTTATTGTGTTTCTTTAGCGTAATTGAATCTGCTACTCTAAGACCCGCATCCTTCAATAGACGCTTCGCTATATCTTTATCCATACTAACTGCGGAGCCAAGTACATCAGGTCCTACAAAAGGAAGGCCCGCTAGCTTCAACATGCCCTGCATCGTCCCGTCTTCACCTAAAGGACCGTGCAAGATCGGGAAAACCACGTCCAATTGTTTAAGAGCTTCTCCATTTGATTTACTAATTAATTGGTCCTTGGACTCACCAGGAACAACAGCTACACCTTTGTTCGACTTGTGCAAAGCAATGTTTTTTGGATCATCGCGATTTTCAAGAAAATTTGCTGCATCATTTAAGTGCCATTGTCCTTCTTTATCGATTCCAATTAAAACAACCTCATATTTCTCTTTATCAACAGCGTCATAGACGTTTTTAGCCGATTGTAATGATACTTCATGCTCGGAGGATTTACCTCCAAAAATAATTCCAAGTGTACGTTTTGTCATCTGTTCCCACTCCTATGTCTAACGATATGTAAAGATACTGTACCTGTAACTATGCCAGATCTTTAACTATTTCTCTACACTTATTATATATCATAAAAAAGAAAAGACGTTCCACAATTATTTGTGGACGCCGATGAGTTTAGCTTGAATGATATAACGATCCGGAGCTCTGCCAAGGTAATCCAAAGGATAACACGTGGTAATTGTTAAAGTTGGGTTTTCTTTATCAACGATAACGGTCCGATCGTTCGCGTCTGTAACCCAGATATCGGTGACCTCGTATTCATAGGTCCCCCCCTCAAACTCCATAAATACCCGGTGTCCTTTTTTTACATCACCTAGCTTTGTAAATACAGAATCACGATGCCCACTAACAACAGTGTGTCCTCCTTGATCAGGTGCAGTCGTCCACTGGCTAACATACATCCCAACACCTTGTTTCAGTGTATCATCATCTGCCCCCCAATAGACAGAGTAACCTTCTTCTATAGATGGGAGGAGAAGTGAAGCGACATCTTCACCTAATTTGTAGTTTTCATTTTGATCAGACATCTCTTTGTTTGCCTGGTTAAAAGTCTCCTTATTGATAAGTTCATCTTTTGAAATACTGGAATGTTCTATCGTGGCTTCAACTTTGCTAATTTGTTCAGCTGATAAGGTCACAACTTCTTGTTTGCTTTGATACCATTCAATTCCATAAAAAGTAAAAATAATAAGTCCGCTGAAAATTAATATTCCTAACATCCGCTCCATCTATTCTCTCCCTTTCTTGAGCATCAATGTATAAAAGGGTATCTGCAAACGTTAACAGATACCCTTTTAAAAGTTAAGTTAAACCTGCTGTAATCTGCGTCTTACGATAAGAAAAGCTCCAGCAACGAGAGCAAGTACAAGTCCACCAAGAGTCATCATTGGTGTGTTCGTTGCAGTAGCAGGTAGCTCCCCGCCTTCTTCATGTTCTTCAGCCTCTTCCATTTCATCTTCAATGATGTCTTCAATGTCTTCAGCCTCTTCTTTTGCTTCATTTGGAACATCGAAATCTTCGACATTATTGTAATTATGGAAGGACATGTCGATCATTTGATAAATGTTTGCTGTTTCTCCATCCATATGAACATCCATGTCCATCTCTAGCATCATTTCACTTACATAATATGTGTCCATATCGATATATAGCTCATATGAGAAATCATTAACCTCAATATCTCCCATCAGCTCATCCATCATTGCCATATCGTCATCTTCCATACTACCATTCATGGTTTCATTTATAAGGTCTGTGAGCGCTTCGCCATCTCCAACATATGTAATCACATAATAGTTGCCTTCTTCAGATAGAGTCACGTCTTCACCCATTAATGCCATCTCATCTATTTGATCCCCTGGATGGTATGTCATTCCATCAAAATCAGCCGTTCCTTCCGAGATTTTCATCCAACCACCTTCAGGATCTTCTTGAAAATAACCTTCTTCAGTCCAGTAGGCCGTTAAAGAGATATTCTCCATACCTTCCATACTTGTCGTCATCGTCTGGCGAAGCTTGAATGGATCAAGAATAACATCTTGTTCAACCATAGAATGTAACTCCATCTCACCGCTTAAATCATCTGTAATCGTTTGGTGAATATCCATCGTACTCGAAAAGCTCGATAAGCTTTCCATCGCTTGGTTTGATTGATCTAAAACACCTTCTGCGTCAGAATGATTATTCGCAAGTACACCTTGATTCGTTCCCAACCCCACAACCAACGCTGACATTGTCAAAGCCGAAAACACAGTTAATTTCTTTTTGTTTAACAAAACCATCTCTCCCTTTTCATTTTTAAGAACTCTCTTAGGTAGCCTATTTTTTCTGTCTACTAGACTTTTCCTCATAGGACGAAAGAATAAACATAATTTTGTAAATAATTGCGTAAATTTAACATTTTATACAGTAATAAAGAAACTTAATGACATTTCGTATGATTATAAATTCCTACATTAAAAAAAAAGCTGCTTGAAAAAGGTCAACTACCTTTTCAAACAGCTTTTACATGTTCTTTTACTTGCTTAGCTTAGTCGCGATCTCAGCGACTAGCCTTCCATAATCTTCTGCGATTTTCATTTCTCCTTCTACTGGCTTGTTCAATGGAGCATCTTTAGATTCTTCAACTGGAATAACAGCTGTTGCACCATAAGGATTTCCATACTTGACTCGATTATCATCTAAAGGACCCGTATTGGAAACGAAAATCATCCCATGATGCTGCATTGGTGTTTGCAAGGCACGGCAAATGTTTTCGACTCCGCCATGCTGTGTAGATGTGGTAGCAAAAACGCCGCCAATCTTTCCTTGAAGAGCGCCTGAAAACCAAAGACCTCCTAATTTGGATAAGAAGTTTGACATCTTTGGGTTCGGTTCGCCGAAATATCCGGAAGAGCCCCAAATGATAGCCGTTGCTTCTTTAAGAGAATCAGGATCGATGTCTTCAACTGAACTCAGTACAACGTCCATTCCTTCCACTTTTCTTGCACCGTCAGCGACTGCGGTGGCTAAAACTTCTGTATGACCATTCATACTGGCGTAAAGGACAAAAGTTTGCATGTGATTACCCCTTTCTTTATTCACCTGTTAGTTTGGGATAATCTCTCTATTTCATGTATCTTAACTTTAATTTAAATAAGTGTCCCTCTTAGTTTTTGACCCTTTTCATTTTATGTGAAGTGCCGTATCCATTTGATATGTGTGGCTGAACGCTAGAAAGTCGCACTCCTCCGGTCGTGTGAGCCAGGAGAGGCACCGCAAGTGCTTTACTCGAGGAAGGCACCTTCGCGGGACGGGAGCGGATGAGGTGAAGAAAAGCCTTACGCACTGAGGAAAAGGTGTACTTATATTAAATTTAATGAGTTATGATCGATTTCAATGAGCCCCTTTCCTCGAGAAACGCAGGGGAGCATGAAAGAAAGCTTTTCCTTTTCTGTTAAAAAGGAATCTTGATGAAGGACATCTCCTTTTTTCACTGTGATTTCGCATGTTCCACATTGACCTACTCTGCATGAGTAAGGGATCGATAATCCATTCTCATTTAGTACGTCAAGTAACACCTGATCTTCTTTTACAGGTACACATTTTTTCTCTATTTTGACTTTGAAAGGGCTTGTTTTTGTCTTTATTTGGTTAGATCGAAAAGCTTCAAAGTGAATCCTTTCTCTGGGATATCCTAAATTTTTTGCAGCATTTATTATATTTTCTATAAAAGAAGGAGGGCCACATATATAGACATGCGTACCAATAGGATGACGTTGAAGGGAACAATAATAGTCAATTCGCTCTTTTCTTCTCTCTCTCGAAAAGTAAAACCTCGTTTCACTTTTAAAGCTTTCCTTTAAATAACCATAAAAGAGACACTCTTCTTTTATCGAAGCGCCGTAATGCAGTTCAAAAGACCTCCCCGTTTCTTTACACCAATGTAACATGGTTAGAAAAGGTGTAATACCAATTCCGGCAGCGTAAAAAACATGGTGTCTCCCAAGTAGTTCAGGCTTTAGAATGTTTTTTGGGAAGCTGATTTCAAGCTCTGTTCCGACGGTTACTGAATGATGCCATCTAAATGAGCCTCCCCTACTTTTCTGTACGAGTTTAATTGCAATCTCATACCGCCCATCTGTCGTTCGATTTGTTAACGAATAAGGCCTTATTATTACCCCTTCATTTGAAGGTAAGTACGTTAATATATGAGCACCGGGATGGATCTCCGGTAAGGGTTCATTAAATCTATGTTTTATCCGGAATCGCTTGATATCGTTAGTTTCCATAGCGACGCTCTCTACACTCACCGGAATCTTCATAGTGAATCACCCTCAAATTCAAAGGAGCCAAGGAATGCGTGGTGAAAAGTAGACCAATGATTCGTTACTGATAAAGTGATGTTGCATTTTTCACAAACTGCATGAGGGTGATCATCTGTAATAAAAACCGTATGGCAATGAGCACAAAAAATTGCACGCTCACTTTCTTCTTTTACAACTTGCAGATCCAATGGAGAGAATCCGAGGTCATATAAAAGGCTCAACACTTCTCGTGTTTTTTTCACTTTCAATGATAAATAAATATAAGTACCCATCAATTCCTTGTTTAATATGGAAGCTAATTGGTCAGGTTCTCCTACGTTTATTAATGAAAGAAGGGAACGGTGAAAACAAAGTTCCCTTACGAGTTTTGTAATGTCAACATAGTCCTCGTACAAAATAATGTATTTTTGTTTTCCTCTAACGATGTGCCAACTCATAAAACCCCCTCCAAATAGTTCATGACGTGAGACTTATAAGGGGTAATCCCCTTGTATTCCTCAATTGGTTTTGGCAAAGAAAGAAGGATCGTGTAAAGTTGATTTGCCTTATTGAGATCTTTACTTAATTCTTTCAAGGAAAGTAAATGGGTGTGAATTGTAAACAAAATTGTATAGGTTTTCGGCAAACGGTGGAGCTTCTGTACTTCTACCCTTACGTGTACGTAATTTCCTACCGTATCTTCAGTCACGCTGTACCTCTTTTTTCCCCACTCTGGAAACGTCTCCAAATGGGTATTCAAGGTTTCACCAGCCATTAAAGACCAATTGGAGCGTTCAAAGGGGTCACCTGGACACAAGTGTAGAAGAAATCGTTCAATTCTTCGATCTAGCTGTCCTTCTTGAAACCCTGGTACAGGTCTATGAATATCCATAAATGCCATGCCTTTATTAAAAGCCAGAGACCAATTGGAAGGAAAGCATAATTGCCCCGCATCTAAGAACAATTGGCCTTCCCGCTGAAACATGAGAATAAGATCTTCTTGTACATGTTTTCCGATATCGTTTAAAGGCTCCTTATTGACTTTGTAATCAAAACGTACTTCTTCCTTAAGAAGATGATTGTTTAATGTAAATCCGTATTTTCTTGACGTCATCGTAAATGTATCTGGGTAACGTAAAGCTAGTTCTTTAGCTATATACAAAGTCGCTTCCCATTGAGCTTCGTATGTATGGTCAAGGGCTACAAAACAACGTTCAGGATTCTTTATGATCGTATCCCTCTTTAGCTTCATCTCTTTTAGGTAGTTTGGCGTAATTTGGACGGTGGTCCTGTTTTTCATTTGTACTGCGTTATTTTTATAAAAATAATGAGATTGTCCTTCTTCAAAAGGAAATGGGAAACTGTACATATGCACATACCTCCTTCTTTTCTCCGTTCGACAGTAGCTTTAAAAGTCCTGCTGGAATCGTCTCCTTTAATGAATAATAGAGATCATTGATTAAGATCATCTCTAAGAGATTCGCGTATTGCCAGTAGATAAAACCCTACTTCTTTCTCTATGCCTCGTAGCAGATCGTGCAATACCTTAAGAATGCAAACGCACGTCACTTCAGAGGGAATGTCTCTCCTAGCGGTTATCCAAGCATAACAAAGGGACGAGCATCTCACGTTGGTTTAAGAGATTGATTGACAAGACTACACTTTCAAAATCGATACTTCCAATATGTGATCCCCCTTTGAAAGGATCAACCTGCCCTATAGGCAACCAGCTCAGTAAACATTAGTTTTTTAAATTAGTAGATTTATATTCTCTGTATAAAAAAGCCCACACTTTATAAAAAGTGTGGGCTCCTTGGCAAGCTTTGCATGATCCAAGTCATTTCTTTTCAACTATTGTGCTAATTTCGTTTCGTATGAAGTGGCTTAAGTTTCGCTTCAATCTGTTCCCGCTTCGATTCGAAAAATGGCGGCAATGCTAAGCTCTCTCCCAACTTATCCAAATCTTCATCTGTATCAAATCCGGGTCCGTCAGTAGCTAGTTCAAATAAAATTCCATTAGGTTCACGGAAATATAGTGACCGGAAATAAAAACGATCGACAAAGCCGGAGTTTGGAATTTGAAGGCGATTGATCTTTTCGACCCATTGATGCAACTCATTATCATCTTCAACTCTAAATGCTACATGGTGAACGCCACCTCTGCCCATCCTTTCGGGAGGTAGATCATTACGTTCTTCAAGGTGAATTTCTGCACCGTTACCTCCCTCCCCTGTTTCAAAGACAATCACATCTGGTTGACCGTCAACAGAAGAAGGGTAAGAACGATCTGTTTTCTCAAATCCAAGTATCTCCGTAAGAACTTTGATCGTGGTTTCAGGTTTTCGTACAGTTAATTTTACCGGCCCAAGCCCTGTTGCCCCTTTATCTTGAGGAACAGGCGAATGTACCCAAGGAGTACCTGATTTTACTCCTTTGTTTGTTTGATCCGATACAAAAGATAACCGTTGACCTTCAAAGTCTTCGAAGTCTAGATATTTTTTACCGGAACGTTCAACAATTTCTCCTCTTTTAATCTGATAATCATCCAGCCTTTTTTTCCAATATTCAAGTGTTGCATCGTTATCGACTCTTAGCCCAATTGAGGAAATACTGCTCACACCATGGTGATTTTTTGCAGCCATGGGAATTTCAAAGAAAGTTAATTCCGTACCTGGATTTCCTTTTTCATCACCATAGAAAAGATGATAAACAGAAGTGTCGTCTTGATTAACTGTTTTCTTTACGAGGCGCATGCCAATTACTTCAGTATAAAATTTGAAGTTTTCTTGTGCATTTGCCGTTAATGCTGAAATGTGGTGAATTCCTTTAAGTTTCATCATGATCCTCCTAATGTTCTATAATAAAATTATTAACTTACTTTTTGTAAGTTAATTATATGTATTACTTGATCGACTGTCAATGAATAGGACTTATGACAGATGTGTGTATTCAATTCATTGGTATGATAGGATGAAACAAACGAATAGAGGGATGTTTATGAAAAAAATGACGGTATCACTTGTAGTTTATCTTTTAGCTTGCTTCATTGCCCTCATTTTACCCGCCTCTGAAGGATACAACACTTTTGCTTGGAAGATATTCGTAGGTCAGCTATACGCCATTCCCATATCTGGCGTGGTTTTTGTAATATTAATACTGTTAGAGAAGAAAAAAAGAAAACCGACTGTTATGCCATAAAATATACAACCAAAAGGGCTTTGATAAAAGCATCAAGCATTTAAGGTCATCGATAAAACGTTTTATGGCTTAAGATGATGGACCATATTAAGAATTAGATATCGCTTCTAACAATCAAAAAAGTTGCCTTCCCTTGCAGGAGGCAACTTTTTGTTTGTGTAATCCGTATCATTCAATGATCAAAAGGGAGGGTCTTTGCTTTTTCATGCCTAATTTAACCCTTACATACTTAAGCGAATTCTTACTTCTTTTTGATTTAATTCAGAAAGTATTGTTTCTTTTGTAAGGTCGAGCTTCAATTCATCGAACAAAAAACTTTCCAACAGTTCGATATTGCAAATAATTTGAGATAGTTCTTTACTTACATACGTGGTGTCTTTTCCTTCAACGAGCTTTTTCTTATAACGGTTATACTTTTTATCCAATTCTTCTATTTTCTCGTAAACCTTATCGATGGACCCATACTCTTGAATAAGGGGTAGGGCCGATTTTTCTCCTATACCCGGACATCCCGGTATATTGTCGCTGCGGTCTCCTAATAAAGCTTTTACATCTACCCATTGAGCTGATTTAATTCCAAACTCTTCTTCAAAGAGGTTATTCGTATAAACAATCTCTTCTTTTTTTCGATTAATGATTTGGGAAACATTCGGCCCAAGCAACTGGAAGAGATCCTTGTCATTACTGTATATATAGCAGTGACCGTCTGATTCATTAGCCCACTTTGTTGCTAACGTACCGATTACATCATCGGCTTCATAAGAAGGGACGGTTAATTGGGATATTCCCATTTCTTCAAGCATATGAGTCAATGTTTCGTATTGTTCGATTAGCGGTTCTGGCAAATCTGTTCGTTGAGATTTATAAAACTGATGGGTTTGGCTACGGGTTGTTTCATCTCTTTTTACATCCCACGCAACGGCTGCATGGGTGATGCCGTGTTCGTCGATAAGGTTGAATAGCTTTTGAAAGAACACTCGCAAAGCATTCGTATATACGCCTTGACTATTCTTTAATTGCTCTTCTGTCCTGCCGTAACTAGTTGCAAAATAGCCGCGGCTAAGTAGGTTAAATCCATCAATAAGTAACAATGTTTTATGTGACATTTGAAGTCTCCTTTATCGTTCAATCCTTCCTATTGTAACATGAAGAATTGCCCTTATTGGGACTCTTTTTTCTCACATACAACCACTATATTGGTTGAATTTGCAGCAAGTGGCGTTTCGTCCCAATCTCCATAGAGTTCCTTTAATTTGAATCCATTTGCATCCAAAAGTCGCTTCAGTTCTTGAGGGAACACATAGCGGAGTTTAATTCGATCGACATCCACAACCTCACCTTTTATAAGTGTATCCGTTTCGCAATACAACACTTGATTCAATGCGTCATACCGCTCGGTTAGTTCATATGTAATCTCGGTGTTGCCTTTTTTCTCGTGTACAGTTTCCTTCACTTCTTCCCTTAGCTCCTCAGTTTGGGCAAACCTTGTCCCAAAAACGAATATCCCGCCTTTTACTAAATGCTCTTTTACTGCTTGTAGAAGAAGATCTTGTGAATCATTAGTTAAAAAGTGTTGAAACGAATTTCCCGTCATAAACATAAAATCGGTTTGTACGGGCAGACAAAGGGCACAACAATCTTGTTCCAAAAATGAAATAGATACATTGTTTTCTTTCCCTTTCTCCTCTGCTCTCTTTAGCATTCCTGGATGGATATCCACTCCCATCATATGAATACCTGATTTTGCAAGTGGAATGGTTACCCTTCCTGTACCACAGGCCAGTTCAACGACTGGACCAGATTTCTTTGAAGCCCATTTCTTAAAGAATGCAATATCTTTAGTAAAAGGATCGTTTTTTTCGTCATACCTTAATGGATCTTCGTATGGCTGCAAGTTGCCTTTAAAAACATCGTCTTCGTTGTACATCTACAATACTCCTTCTCGATCGAGGGTGAAATCCTCTTTATCTTTAGTTAATACGAAAACATCGGGGTTTCTAAGCTCCTCCCACTCTTTAAATCCATATTTCTTATCATAATGGTTTAACAATAGAGTCAGAAGGTTGCCGTGGGTGACAACTACGATCGGTTCCTCATGACTATCAATAGCGGATTGCAACGCCTTAACCACGCGCTTCTGAGCGATGCGACTGGACTCTCCACCGCTAAAACTCAAATCGTAATCCTTGAACGTTTCTCCGAGCTTTTCATACCAATCTATTAAATCTTCTGATGAGAGGATTCTTTCCTGTAGTCGCTCATCTGTTTTAATGGATACCTTTTTTTGTCTAGCTAACGGTTCAATCGTTTTTACTGCTCTTGTCCATGGACTTGAAATAATTGTTTTTACATTACGGTACGTGAAATATTCCGCAAGCGCACTTGCTTGCTTTTTACCTACTTCCGTCAGTATGGCTTTGGGCTCCTGTCCCGTTGCTTCACAATGACGAACCAAATAAATGGTTGTTTTCATGTCCAACGCTCCCTTACGGCTCTGTATTCATCTTTAAGCAAAGAATATACAACGGTATCGTGAAACCTCTCTCCATCAAAATCCGTTTGCCTTAACACCCCGTCACAGTGAAAATCATGTTTTAAAAGAAGTCGTTTGGATCCTTCATTAGTTGCGAAGATATCTCCTACGATTCGATTAAGGTTGAGGTTACAGAAACCGTACTCCAGTACAACAGGAAGAAGCTGAGACATCACTCCTGTTTTTTGGTAATGATGGCTTATGATCGCGTTCATCTCCGCTTTTTGGTGCCACTTATGCCATTTATGAAAGCGGAAAACACCAATGACAAGGTTTTTTTCTTTTGTTTTTATTGTCCATGCCAGCTCTTTTTCTTCTTTCACTTTTGCTTTTATATTCTCGATTTTTTCTGTCATCTCTTCAATCGTCTCTACAGGATGAGGAGTGATGAACGCCATCGTGTCTTTATCATTAAAAATGGGAAAAAGGGCATCTGCATCATGAATCTCAATTGGGGTTAACCGATAGTCCTTGGTTGTTAGGGTAATCATACGTCACCTCTATTTTCGTTTTCTGAAAATGATCCAAAGTACAATAAAAAGAATAAAAGCAACTGCTTCCAAGCTGAGGATATACCACGGGTGCGGCCCTAAATAATCAAGCATACTTCCGCCGGCTGGTTTTTCGGAAAGGAACCAATAGTTTCCATCCACTAGTCGGTTAACCAGTAATATACCAGGTAATAAAACGTTCAAGAAAATCATCGCCTTGATGACATCCATAAATCGTGGCCGATAATCGTGGACCACAGTAAAATAAACAGCTGTCCATATAATAAAGAGGTGTGTATAGAAAAAATGGAAGAATCGAAAATGGGGGAAACCATAAGATAAAACAGGTGTCAGAATTGCTTGAAGAGCACCTGCAACCCCGATAAATAGGACGATCGAATGGGTGGCTTTATGTCTTGAGAGCATAACCACTACAATAAGAACCAAGCTTATATTACATAATTCAAGAGGCAACGCATGCCGTTCTGCCCATTGGTTCGTAAACAAAAGCCAACTATGATAGGACAGTTCAAAAACAATTAGCGTTACAGCTAACCCAATTTCATATTTTCGAAGGTTTTTATGTTTTAATTGATTCTTTGTCAGGTAAAGCAAAACGATTCCAATGACTAAAATCATGATCATAAACAAATGTCCATAAGACAGCATGGTAAACGGCGTTTCAGATGGATTTCCGTGAAACCAAGTCATTTCATTCCCCCTTTTTAGCGCTGAAGGGTTTCACCTTTTAAAATCTGATCGAGCCAAGGTCCTTTTAGTGAAAGGCACTGCAAAGGTTATGCTTGTACTATCCAGTGCTTTCAATCAAAGGCATGTAAAAGATACCGAGTAAAGAATGTAAATGGTTGAATTCCTTCTTTTCTTGAGAAGTTGCCTGTAAAGGTGCAGACCATTTCTTTTTCCAGAACTACAAAAATATATTGGCCGCCACTTCCAGCCGCGTAATAAAAATAGGGCAGTCGATTACTCTTTGGGTTAACCCACCAATGATAACCATAGCGCTGGTTTCCCATGTCGGTACTCACTTTACCCTTTACAGACTCTTGTACCCATTCCTCACTTACAATCCGCTTTCCTTCCCAAAACCCATTATTTAAATAAAGAGACCCATATTTCCATAGGTCTTCAGGCTTCATTTGAATTCCGAATCCTCCAGTATTTACACCTTGAGGATCTTGGTTCCATCGTACGTCATCAATCTCCAATAATGAAAAGAGATGTTGGGTTGCAAATTCAAACGTAGTCATTGATGTTTTCTCTTGAAGAACCGCGCTTAACAGGTGAGAGTTTCCGCATACATACGAAAAACCCTGATCTTCTCTAACATCTTGATTCAAAATATAAGAAACCCAATTTCGGGAAGCTACCATTTTTTCATTCCCCGCCCATTCAATACCGGACGTCATTGTAAGTAAATCTCGCAATGAACGTTGATTAAATCGATATGAGTGGTTTGCATTGAGGATCGATGTGATCCCCTCATTTTCATCTGCAAAGTACCCTTTATCTATAGCAATTCCTATAAGAATTGATAGGATACTTTTTGTTATGGAATTGATTTTCCGATGTTTTTGCATGACTCCTGTTTCGGCTTCATAATCGAACACCTGCTCTCCATTCACAGTTACAGTACAGGTATCTACCGGATTGGCCTTTGCTTCATCTAAAAAACCAGCTACTTGTTTATTATCAGCTACCAAAACTTAACGCCTCCTTATACAGCCCACTTTCGATCACTAGTAAATGAAATCGTTAACCATTTCGTATAAGATACATCTTTAATATTCACTAAGAGTTCCTCTCTAATTTGGTCTTGCTCTTTTACGGTTGGTTCCCACGTTTTTGGGTCTACGATAAAATCGATTTCTATGAACAGTTTGCTACCGACTTTCGCCACTCTGATGAAGGTTTCGTCAAAGTTATATTTTTTTTCGAGATCATAAGTCACTCGCTCGATTTCTTCTTGAATAAAAGGCTCGGGAGCCATTTCAAGCACTTCTCTTAGCTGCTCTTTTATAGACACAAGTGGTACTTTGACAAAGTAACCCGCAACGATGATGACCATAAGGGGGTCAACATAAGGAATGAGGGATTGAAAAGGTGTAAATGTCATTAAAGTGGCCACTAAAAATCCAAGCATGACACCAAAGCTTAAATAGCAATCCATTAACCATTGATTCGCCTCAGCTTCAACAAATCCTGAGTTCAATTTCTTTTTTCTTTTTTTCAGGTAAACGTAAACAATATAACACCCAATTGTGGCAAGTATGGCATAAATCAATGCCATTCCAGGGTCTACTACCCGGCCACCTGCTAATAAATCAGATAGGGCAGATGATAAAGCGTACAAACATAGTAGTAGTATCACTACGTATTTCGAAAGAATAACAATCGGCTCAAGCATTTCTTTTCCAAACGGAAAACGTTTATAATCCGCTTTTTGAATAAAGGATGCTGATAAAAGAGAGAAGAATGACAATGCCACACTGATTAATGAATAGAGACCGTCAAATAAAATCATCTGAGAGTTGCCCAATACTCCCCAAACTATAGCTACAAGTGCAAATACAAGTGCCCCGTAAACGGATACTTTTAATATGTTTTTTTCTGCAAGCATATTTTCACCTCAAACGTTTAATTGCAAATGGTCACCGGTTTTGGAACCGGGTATGTTACCTTTTACTTTTTTAATTAAATTGTTTCTACCGTTCAACCACTCATCAAAAGAAAAATGAACGGGCTGTGCGTTAACCCCTACTCCACAATAAACTTGTCTATTCGTGGTATCATAGCAGGCTGTATGGATTGTGCCAGACCAATTTTCGTAATCTCGTTTAGCAATACCGTATGTTTCATGATTTAAATAATAAAAGCATGTTTTTGCATCTGGATTAGTTTCAACATACTTCTCTAATTTACTGAGCCTTTCCACTGACTCTTCGATTCGATGTCGATTCTCTGATTGTTTTAAGACAAAATGGTTTGTACAGCTTGTCCGATTTTCAGATGCACGGACTCCTTTTGATGAAGCTTCAATAACAACACTATTTCCCGAAGCGTCTGCAAGGGAGTAATTAAAGGCGTGACGGTGTGGAATTTCATTTAACATCGCTGTTGCTTCGTTTACATCCCTGCAATGATTTAACAGAAACCGATTAATAGTTGTACAAATAAACCCATCTCCCGGCCTCACTCGATTGACAAAATGGTAGCCAGAAGCAAGCCCTTTTTCATTCATACCGTCCATTCTTCCGATCATTCGTTGAGCAAACCCGATCGACGCATACCCGTTGGCAGTGCTCGGTTGCCATAATACAAAACGCCCGTCATAGGTTTTAGGGTGATAATCGTAATTTCTACCGTAAATGCCGTTAATCATGAATGTCGAACAGCCTGATTTTTTCCAATCTTGCTGATAACCTCCGTATTCGTGGACGGTATCTTCTAAAGACCATCCGATTCCTTCAGCTAAGCCCTCAAGTTCTTCCCATAATTCTGGTGCCAATTCCATAAACCATCTTTTCGCTTCTACTATTTTGGTATCATATGATCTCATCGATCGTTTCCGTCTCTTTTCATGCGTTCTAAAAAGAGGCATCTCTTTTAATTTTATTCCTTGTTTTTTTCCGAATTCGAAAGGAGAACCTCTTCCTTGTACAACATCCACTTGTATTTTCATTGTATGTGTTCACCTTTTCACGTTATTATTTTCCACTCTATTTATACTACAGTCTACCCCACTTAAATGAAAACAAAAATGCTCTAATATGGTGGAGACCGTTTAATTTTTATAATCATGGTCAATCCTGCTAACGTAAAAATACATACAAGGAAGTGACCTAAATGAAAATCAATGGAGCCATCTTTATACTTTCAGTTCTCTCGTTTGTTGTGTTGTCAGGATGCGGAGGGGACAACGATCAGACAAGTGACGTCGATCATAAACCAAATAACGGTCATGGCGTCATGGATCATGGAATTTCCAAGACTGATGCCGATGTAGTAGAAACGTTTTCATCTGGAAACCACAAAGGAGAGCTTAAGGCTCAGGCAGTTATGGAAAATACGGATGGGGAGAATGTTGGGTCGGTTTCTTTTTATTCAACTGAAAACGCCGTTATGGTGAAAGCTAATGTGGAAAGCTTTTCATCTGGATTCCATGGCTTCCACATCCATGAAAACGGTATCTGTGAAGCGGATGCAGAAGAAGGAGCGTTCATGAGCGCAGGTGGACACTATAACCCTGGTTCTCATTCACATGATCGGCACTCAGGAGACATGCCTTCCATTTTTGTAACGGAAAATGGAAAAGGCTACCTTGTTTCAAAACTCGATCGCTTTACTCCTGAACAACTGATTGAAGACGATGTAGCTGTCATTATTCATGAAGACCCGGACAACTTTGCCCACATTCCCGATCGTTATCAGTCTTCAAAACAAGATACACCAGGACCTGATGAACAAACACTAAAAACCGGTGATGCCGGTGATCGAGCTGCTTGTGGTGTGGTTGTAAAAGTTGAGCAATAAAAGGATCTAGTAGTAATACATGGAGCATAGCTTGTATTACTAGGTAGGATCGAGATTTTATCGAAACATTTAGATATGAAAATGATCGCCGTCAAGTGATGTATGCTTGACGGCTTTTTATTGTGTTGATTTCTTTTTAAAAAATTGAAGAAGCTCCCCTATCCAACAAAGTACTTTTTAACATCACCTTCACGGTTTCTTTAACGATTGGAAGCTTAATTCTTTCATTCCAAGCTAATTAGTGTGAATGGAGTTTTAATACTTTTTTCAGTATTTTCTAACGTTTGAAATTAGGGTTAAACTCTAGTAAAATACAAAAACTGTGAGAGTTAATTTATAGTGAGGAGGATTTCATGTTACTTCTACAACAAGAAGCTGAGAAATCCAAGGACGAACTTTTAAAAGAAAAATCCGAGCTTGAATTCCAACTTTTCAGGATGCAAGAAAACGTAAAAGAAATTGCGAAACGCTTTTCTGTATTAGGCATCGATCAAACCAAAGATGAAAATTGGGTTATCGTATATGCAAGTGAAAATAATGATACATGCAAGATCATGTTGCACGATTGCACATCTCCTTTTCTCGGAAATTGGGACTTCTCTATTCACGCACAGTATACAGACCATCATACAATCCAAATTGATGACATCCGCGGTGAAGAAAACAAAGGATACGGCTCAGTTTGTATGGATTATCTTAAGCAACATGCCACTAACCAAAATGTTCACGCAATAAAAGGAAACATTGTTAAAAGAGACTGGGATCATATTGATCGTCTCGTACATTTTTACGAAAAACACTATTTCAAAGTGAAGTTATCCAAACATGAAAAGCACGGAAAAATATATTGGACCCCCGCCATGTAAAGAAGGCACTGAAAAAGTTCGATCTTTAACTTTTTCAATGCCTTCTCTAATGTCATTGTGCGGGGTCTGACCCCTTTTTTGGTATGAATCTTGCATAAGGTTCATACTTTTTTATTTATTTTTCTCCCTTGCGCCTCACTCCTTTTCTTTTGGTGGTTAGCATTATAAAATGTACAACATATGTACTTATGTTCGTAATGTTATTACGAAGAAAAATAATGATAATGGTTGTTTTATGAGAGGGGATTTTACAAATGAGCACGACACTTTTAAGTCATTTTGAAGATTTTAAAGAACATATGTACGAAATCAGTCAGTACATAGGAAAAAACCCTGAGCTTGGTAATGAGGAATTCAAAGCTTGTGAGATCTTAACAAAAACTCTAAAAGAATACGGATTTCAAGTTAAAGCAAATATCGTTGATCAGCCTACCGCCTTTGAAGCTGTTTATGATAGTGGAAAACCGGGTCCTCGCATTGCCTTTATGAGTGAATACGACGCCCTTCCTGAGATCGGTCATGCCTGCGGACATAATTTAATCGGAACGATGGGGATGGCTGCAGGAATCGCTTTAAGTAAAGAAGTAAGCCGCACAGGCGGTGCTGTTTATGTTTATGGAACCCCTGCCGAAGAAACGCGAGGAGCCAAAGTAACAATGGCCGAACAAGGGATTTTTGACCATTTGGATGCAGCCATCATGTGTCACCCAAGTAGCAACTATCGGGAAAGTGGTAGTTCACTTGCAATGGATGCAATTGAATTCGCTTTTACAGGAAAAACCGCCCATGCAGCAGCGGCTCCGGAAGAAGGGATCAATGCTCTTGATGCGGTGATTCAAACTTTTAACGGAATCAATGCGTTAAGACAGCATGTTACGCCAGATGTTCGAATTCACGGTGTCATTCCCGAAGGAGGCAAAGCTGCCAATGTGGTGCCGGATTATGCGGTAGCCCACTTTTACGTTCGCGCGTCTACCCGAGATTCCGTTAATCAAGTGGTGGAAAAAGTTAAAAACTGTGCAAAAGGAGCAGCT
Organism: Alteribacter aurantiacus DSM 18675; assembly: GCF_000429705.1. Taxonomy (GTDB): domain Bacteria; phylum Bacillota; class Bacilli; order Bacillales; family Salisediminibacteriaceae; genus Alteribacter; species Alteribacter aurantiacus. The sequence goes on along the minus strand of NZ_KE386941.1, from coordinate 922,802 downwards.
CTCGCAACAGGGGCTCAGCTTTCAATCTCCAATTACGAGTACTCCTATGACAACATGATCACAAACAACGCGTTATCAGATGCATTCACAGAAAGCTTACTTGAGCTTGGTGTCGATAAAAAAGAAATTAAAGAAAAAGTAGGCGGAGGATCCTTGGACATGGGGAATGTAAGTCATAAGGTTCCTTCCATTCATCCTTATATTAAGATTAGTGAAACCCCTATTATAGGCCATACAAGAGAGTTTAGAGACGCTAGCCTAAGTAGAAGCGGCTTTGAAGGTATGTATACAGGAGCAAAAGCAATGGCCTTGACCGGGTTACGTATTTTAACAGACGAGTCATTGCTCGAAGACATTAAACTAGAATGTAAAGCATGAGATTAATCAAATCATTTGCCAATTTTACGTAAATTCCTTCACATAAACAAACATAAAAAGCTGAGAAAAGTGGAAATCCACTTCTCTCAGCTTTTTCAATGTTCAGCAATGTCCATCTCAACTTCTTTGGTGGAGCTTTTTTCACGTTTAGCTCCAACGAACAGATCCAAGTTTATTTCACGCCAGCTATCAGACGCTTGTATCTCGTGCAACTTGTTTTTACTTACTTTCTGCCGCATAGGATTTTTCATTTTCAATGTGTATCACTCTGAAGTGATTGTTTTCGATATGTCGAACAATTTTTTCTAGCTCTTGTTCCGTTGTTTCGCTCGGCAAAGTGACGACACATCGGCGCATAAACGTACGATCACTATCAAGTGTGATGAAGCTCCTTATATCCGTTACTTTCGTGAGTGTGGTTACAATATCATGAAGGGACCCTTTGTACTCCTCCAATGATAACGTGATGGCATAGCTACTATGTCCCACGGCCCAAGCATTCTCAAGGATATCCAAAATCTTACCGTGAGTAAGGATGCCTTTAAATTCATTGTCTTCACCGATAACAGCTAAATATGGAACTTGGCGAATCGTAAAGAAAACACTGAAAAAGGACGCTTTCTCATTAATTGCTTTATCTTTATCTGATAACAAAGAGGTGACCGGTTCATTCGGATCAAGAGAATCTCTGTATAGGTGTTCATATAAGTGGGTTTTATAAATGTTTCCTAGGTATTTACCGTCACCTGATAATACAGGTACACAGCGGAAGCCTGTCTTTTGTATAAAATCCAGTGTTTCCTTAACATTCATTGTTTCATCAACTGTTTTAACATTTCTTTTTTGTAGGTAGTGAGATTTAATCTGCATTGTGATCGCTCCTTCTTTTGTAACGTCTCCCTATTCCATTCGACATAAACCTTCCTATCCCTGCTTTATCACACTAGAATGGTGGTTGAAGTACGAGCCCTTCGCTTTCCGTGGCGGTGCTAGAAAGCCTCAATAGGCACAAACGTGCTTCTTCCTCTGCTGCCTATGCTTTTAGACGTCTGCCTCGAAGCTTATTTGTGATGTGATCCCTCGTATCTTCCATTGCCCCCATGACCACAGGAGTCTCAAGTCCTTCTTCTTCAACTTTTCTTATATATATGCAACAATCCTTACGAAATCAGCGTAAAAAAACAATAGAAGCCGAATTTTGAACGGCTTCAGGGTTACATGGTTGATTTTTCAAGCTTTTGTACTTTGACATATCGCTCATCATACGAGTTGATATTCAATGACTCGCAAATGAAATCAATATTGAGTCCTAAGTCGGATGAAAGCATGACTTTTGCAATGTCAATCGCGGTCGTTTTGTCATCATAATGGCTAACTTCTACTTTCGTCTCGATTTTATACTTTCTCCCTAAACGAAACACGACGGACACTTTCATAAATTCCCCTTCATCCAATTCAGAAAAATCGCTCGTATTAACAAGACGTTTTTCGTCGGCTCGTTTCCATTGATTTCGAATAATATCTTGGATCGTCTCCTCCGTAAACTCTCCTACAATTTCGCAATTTTCATCGTCTAAATCTTTGACAACGATTCTTAAGAATCCATTTGTCCAAATCCAACAATGAGAAAAACGCCCTTCATCAAACTCTTCCTCTTCATCACCATGATCATATAAATGGCTTAAGCAATGAAAACCAAGCTCTGAAAGTTCTTTTGTGGTCTTTATTTGCTTTAGCATCGGTTCTACTTCTACATATTCAGTCATAAGGAACACTCCCGGTAAACATTATTAGTTTTCTATACCCTTACAGGAGTGCTCCTACTCACCTTAGCTTTATTTCTTTCTATGGTCTTATGCTCACCCTCGTACCATTAGGAACAATCGATCCAAGCTCCAAAACATCATTGTTAAACATTCTTACGCACCCTCTAGAGACAGCCTGCCCGATTGAAGAAGGGTCATTGGTGCCATGAATACCATAACTCTTTTTAGAAAGAGATAGCCAAAGTGCACCAAAAGGGCCACCTGGATTGGGTTCGCGATTAACAATAATAAAGTCTCCAATAGGTGTGTCAAACAGCATTCTACCTACAGCTATTGGATAAACAGCTACAACTCTATTGTTTTCATATAACGTTAAAGTCCGATTCGAAATAGACACAAGAATGGAGTATGGGATTTGGTCAGGATCAGGAATTCCAGGAATGATGATCGCCTGTCCTACGAAAATAAGGTTCGGATTTGGTAATTGGTTTGCTTGTAGTATGACTTGGTAGGGAGTTCGGTAATCTTCCGAGATCGAAAATAGCGTTTCTCCTGCTTTAACAATATGTTGGTACATAAAAACCCTCCTGAACACACGTTTTTTAAATGTGTATGTTCAGGAGGGTTTGTTTAGTTATTCTCTTCCGGTTACATTCAACGACACATCAATATTGTTTCTCGTAGCTTTGGAGTATGGACAAAAATCATGGGCTTTATGAGCCAATTCTTCAGCATCTTCTTGGGTAACGCCTTGAATATTAACTTGAAGAGTGACCCCTAGCTTGAAGCCGTCATCTGATTGATCTTTCATTAAACTTACTTCTGCTGTAATGTCCGATTCGATTTCTTTATCGGCGTTTGAAGCAATGAGGTTTAATGCGCCATCAAAACACGCAGCATAACCTGCCGCAAACAGTTCTTCAGGGTTTGTCCCTTCCGTTGTGGCATTATTTCCTTTAGGCATAACTAAATTATGATCCAAAACGCCACTAACGGACTTCACATGCCCTTCTCTTCCACCTTTTGCTGTTGCTTTAGATGTAAACATGACTTCTGACATTATTATCTCACTCCTCGTATTTAATCTACACAGAGTATATGTTTACTTATTTCGCATTTTTTAAACCTCTAATACCGTGAAATGTATTAAAAGCTTTGCTGGAAAATCTTAAGAATTGAAATTCCGAACCAGTCTATTAAGAAAGCTTGGGGCATATTTATGTAGATAGGAGGTGGTTAAAATGGCTATTTTAGAAGGCACTCATATTATTCATACGGTTCAACATGGAGATACACTCTATTCTTTAGCCGTTAGGTATGAGAGTGATGTAGATTTGATTGTAAAAGCGAATGCTCTATACCCCCCTTTTACGGAGAACTACCTCATCTATCCCGGTAGTCAACTGGTCATCCCGAAAAAGGATCTCGATCGCAGTGTAACCTTGTACGCAATCGTGCAAGGTGAAACATTATACTCCATCGGTCGTCTCATTCATGCTAGAGCGGATCTTTTAGCAGGCATGAATGACACCATACAAAACCCTCATTTTGTTTATCCATTTCAACAAGTGATCATTCCGGCTGTCATTTATGAAATTGAAGAAGGTGATTCTCTTTCTTCTATTGCCGGCTCGTTGGGGGTCTCGTTACAAACAATTTTAAATGCTAATCGTTATCGCATGAGCATTTCACCTGATCTGATTTATGAAGGAACGCATTTGATTGTACCTACTCCTTCATCAAAGAATATCGTCGTTTTTGAACCAAGGCCTGGAAGCCTCTTTAGTGATGGAAGTCTTATTACCGGTTTGGCACGTGCCTTCGAAGCAAATGTCTTATATTCGGTTAAAGACGACACTGATCGTATTATCTCAAGAGAACGTTATACAACTGCAGCCTTAGCAGGTCCAGCATACGGTCCTTTTATGGTAAGTGTCCCTTTTGATGAGCGCCCAAGAAGTGAGACGGGAGAACTGTGGGTGTATACAAGAAGTGCTAAGGATGGAGAAATCAACGACCTCGTTAAGGTAAAGGTACGATTCTCCGGAAATTAAAACACCTCATTTTATATGAATGCACTGAAAAAGTTCGATCTTTAACTTTTTCAGTGCATTCATATTTGGCCGGGACCCTTTCTCTTTTGGTTCCGGCTTTTGTCATTTATAAAACCCATTAAATATATTTTTCGAATCATTTAGGGACATTCCTTTTCTCCGTCAAGCTCCATCGCCTACGCGATCAAGGCCCTTTTTTATTTGTTTTTTGGTTCATCCTTCACTTATTGCCAACTACGGTAACGCTGTTCAAGATTGTTCGGACTGATTAGCCCCCGTTGCATGACGGGCGGACATTTTTTATTGTATTTTCTGATTAAGTCGTTGATTTGTTCAATTCTATGGGAGTAATCATCGGGTTCCATGTGATCCTTCAATGCAATAAGAGTCTCCATTTCTTTCATGACCTTTCTTCTTCTTTCAATCCAGTCAGGAACGACGTTTGCACTCTTAAACGTACGATCCAATACGTCCCCTTCAAGAACCTCTCTTTTTAACGGCTTACCTTTCCCTTCAAGGTAGTCAAAATCCCCTTTTCCCTCATGTTTTTTATAAATATCACCAAACCAGTCCTTCATGGAAAAGCACCTCCTACAGTACATATTTTCCATAAGCGACTAAAACTCCTTGTTCCCTTATCTGAATCATTAAATGTTAACAATGAGTATACACTTGCATGATGGAAATTTGCACACTCGCTTTTGTAAGTCATATCAGAAAATGAATAGACAAAACGACTACATCAAAGAAAGAAACGTGTTTGGGGCTAGGCGCACATTACTGGTTCACCTTTTTTTAGAAAAAATAAAAACGGCAGGAGTGTTTCTCCTACCGTTGAAGCACACATTATACGCTTTCCGTCTTCATATCACGTCTAGCTTACAATTCCAGTGTTTGAGGTGTTTCTTCACCATCATTCATCAGCCTGATCGCGGACGGCGAGATTTGCAAAAGGACAAACTCAGGATCGCTTGGTCCATCAAACCATTTTGACATTTTTTCATGCCATACTTTTTCCTTCATGGCTTGATCGTCTTTAATTTCAACTTTTCCTTCAATCTCCAAATAAGGATCCTCATACCCTTCCCCGTCGTATCCGAGAAGAATGTGTACATAAGGGTTTTCCCGAATATCCTCGGCTTTATGAGTCTCTTTATTAGTAGGTGTGTATAGCATTAATCCATCATTAAAAAATGTCATGTACCTGGAATTGGGACGATTGTTTCTAACCGTTGCCAGTGTCCCCACTTTATGGTTGTCAAGTAACGTTTGAATCCGATCTTTTAGTGCATGTTCATTCATGTTTCAACCACTCCTTGAGAAAGATATCTTTACTATTCCTCAAAGAGATTAAAATAAAACCACTCACTTCCAATGTTTATCAATAAAGGCATCTCTTCCGGAACTTACTCTTTCAAGCTTATATTTGGCCGGATTTTTCTTATAGAACTTTTGGTGTTCTTCTTCAGCAGGATAAAAATCATATGCAGGAAGGATTTTAGTTACAATAGGTTCTTTAAAAGGACCCTTTTCTTCCAATACTCTTTTTGATTTTTCTGCTGCTCTTTTTTGTTTCGAGCTATGATAAAAAATAGCAGTTCGATATTGAGGCCCACGGTCAATAAACTGGCCATCACTATCTGTCGGATCAATTTGTGGCCAATATAAATTTAATAGGCAGTCATAAGAGAAAACTTCAGGGTCATAGGTTATTTGAATAGCTTCGTAATGCCCTGTTTCTCCTTCTTTTACTTGTGTATAGCTAGGGTTTTCCACATGTCCTCCCGTATAACCGGATTGAACATCGATAATCCCCGGTAGTTCATCAAAAGGTTTAACCATACACCAAAAGCAACCGCCTGCAAACGTTGCTGTTTCATATCGTGAAGTCATTATAATCACCTAACATCATAGTATCATTTAGCACGTTATCAGTTTATCATACAAAAGCCGATCTCGTCGTCCAATAAACACCCTTTTTAAAAAATTAAACAGTCGTTTAATGTCAGAATATAAAGATATTTTTTATGGGGGGTTATTTATGTTTTATTTAATGTTTGTTTCACTGCCCTTCCCCTTTAACTTTTCTTTGTATAAAAGCAATGCTTCTTCCAAAAACAGCGGTTTTGTTTAAAAAACCGCCACAGAGTGACGGTTTTTTAAACAACTATTCTTCTACAATCCGATCCAGGATCGAAGTGTCTACAAAGCCATCCAAATCGGGCTCATCTTCAATAAAGTTCAATTCATAAGAGGCTGTCGCCCAAAATTGAAGAGCATCTGCGTGGGTTTCGGTTGTAACAACCATACGTTCCCAAGCATTTTCAAGTACTGTTTCCGGAAGTCTCGTTTGAGTCAAATTATATAATGAATCATTAATCGTTTTTAGGGTGTCGTCCGGATCTTCTACTGTGTAATCAACAGCTCGTTTATGAGCAGTCAAGGCCTGCTCCACTTTTTCCGGATTATTTTCCAAAAATTCGTTTGTAGTTACAATGACAACACTTGCAAGCTCTTCACCAAGGAACACGTCATCCCACTCAACAACCACGTTTGCATTATGCTCTTCAACAAGTAGCGTGCCCCACGGTTCCGGCGCTGCAGCAGCATCAATATCACCTTGTTCAAACATCGCCACCATATTTGCCGGAGCCACTCTGGATTGGTGTTCTACCGTTCCACCTAGACGATTAGATTTAAGCCCAATCCCTTCTAACATAATTTCCAACTGTACGTTGTGGGTGCATCCATTACCAGGAGTACAGAATGAATGGCCATCAAGGTCTTCCAACGTGTGAATACCCGAGTCTTCACGAGACACGATTAACGTTGCCCCATTTGCAGCAGCTCCGATAACCACAACGTCCCCCCCTTGCAAGAAGTAATTGATCGCAGGTCCAGGTCCAACATACCCCATATCAATATTTCCGGTACTCAATGCATCAATAAAATCATTTCCATTCGGGAAGTTTACGAAATCAACTTCAGACCCGGTCATTTCTTCTTCAAAATAACCTTTTTCTTTTCCTACGATCGCAGCAGCGTGATCCAAGTTTGGAAAGTACCCAATGTTTACCTCATCTGAAGCTGAGCTCCCTCCGCCTCCACAAGCTGCTAAAACCAATACAGCAGCACCGGTTAGCAGTCCTAACGTTTTCTTCATTTCAGTTCCCCCTTCAATTACTTATGATTGATTTGCGTTTAGACCCCATCTCGATAACACTCGTTTCTCTACTTTGCTGAACACAAAGTATTCTACCGTTAAACCGATTGCAGATATGATAAACATGATTGCAACAACAAGGTCCATATTATAAAAGTCACGAGCATCCATTAACGTACGACCAAGTCCTCCACGACCAATCAATTCTGCAGCCATCAATGCACGCCACCCAAATGCCCACGCTAATCTGGCGCCTGTTAATGCGGACGGAATGGAAGCGGGTAACATCACTTTCCATACTAGCTCTGTTTTTTTGTAGCCCATTGTTCTAGCTGCGCGAATTAAGATAGGCTGAACATTTTTAATACCCATTCGCATGTTCAGGGTCATCGCCCACGTTCCACCGAGGACAACTACGAATAAAATGGCACCTCCACCACCTTGAAACATCATTAAGGCGATTGGAAGCCATACAATACTTGGCACAGGCTGCAAAGCGATTACGAGCGAGCCAAGCGTTTCATCAGCAAGTTTGGATGTAGCAAGAAGAATGCCTAAAACACCACCGATAATGACAGCTAAAATGAAGCCTACCGTTATTCTTTGAATACTTTCAAAAAGGGCAACTCGAAGGATCCCTGTTTCAAAGAAACCTCGGTATAATTGTTCAACTGCTCCAATCGGAGAAGGAAACAACGTTGTCGCCCAAAAATTCGTTTGTAAGTTTACTCTAAATATGATCTCCCATGTTACGATTAGTGCCGTAAAGAAGAGAAGCCTTCTGGCTGTTGAAGTCATCTCCCATCTCCTCCCTCATTACTTTCTCTATTTCACCGCCCAAAATGGACATGATATCTTGTTCAAGTTTTATAAATTCTTCAGAAGCAGGCGTCCTAGGACGGGGTAAATCAACCGGATAGATTTTCCGAATCCCACCAGGCCTAGTGCCCATTAACACAATGCGATCAGACAAGAGAATCGCTTCTCTTATATTATGTGTAACAAAAAGGATCGTCTTTTTCGTTTCTTCCCAGATATATTGGACTTCTTTGTGTAGCATCGATCGCGTTTGTTCGTCGAGTGCCCCAAAGGGTTCATCCATTAATAAAATCTTGGGATTCATGGCTAATGCTCGCGCAATAGCAACCCTTTGCTTCATTCCCCCGGATAATTCATGCGGATAAGAATCCATGAATTTGCTTAAATGTACAAGCTTAAGGTACTTTTCCGCTTCCGCTTGTGCCGCATCTTTATCCATCTTCTTTCTTAGGGCAAACTTCACATTCTCAACGACACTAAGCCACGGCATCAATGCCGCCTCTTGGAAAACCACTCCACGATCGGAACCTGGTTCCGATACGATATTGTCACCGACCTTCACTTCCCCTTCTGTAGCCTTATCAAGACCTGCAACAATATTTAATAATGTGGACTTCCCACATCCGGAAGGTCCAAGCAGGGATACAAATTCACCTGGTTGCACATCCAGACTAATGTCATCGAAAACAGTAAATGATTTTTTTTCTTTGTCATCGTTCACAAACGTTTTCTCTACATTCTTTATGCTCACTCGCTCCATATACAGACCTCCAAATACAAAAAACGTTTAATTCTTATCATCTTACTCGGAATTATCTTCATTAGTATATGACAGTATTTAAATCGGTGTCAATACATATTTAACGATTATCAAAAACGAAGCCCTAACATCTACGTTAACAGGAATACGAATAAACAATATGAGTATTAAACAAAGGCACTTGAAAGACCCCTCGCTTTTTTTCGCGTACAATAGACCTAAATAAAAGGCCCCAAAAAGGAAAAAACCTTTTCAGCGCCTTTTAAGATATTAACGTAACAGGTACACCTTATCAGATACTACCACTAGTAAGTACGAAACATCATTTCTTAGTTTTGTGGCTCACAGATCAAGTCCAAAACGATTACCGGTGTGTAATTGCTTCTTTCACCGTTGCGTAAGTCCTGATTGAAGAAAGGTCAATTTGTAGCTGGGTTGCTTTTATAGCCAAGCGAGATGAAATACCGGTTATGAGCAATTGAGTGCCTAATAGGCGTAGAAGGTCATTTAAATTAAATACTCCGCGAATAACATGTTCATTAAGGTCTGTAAGCCCTGAAAGGTCAAGAATTAATGTATGATCTTTCGATTGCGATACAGCAGAAGTAATATTTTGCAAAATGATCTCCAATCTCCCTTCATCTACATTACCAATTAGCGGAAGTACGGATACCCCGTCTTCAATAGGTACAATCGGAGTAGATAATCTCGACACTTCCTCCAAGTAAGATTGAAGTTTTTCCTTTGATTCTTTGTACTCGGATATGTCTTTTTGAACTCCGATAAAATAATACTTCGCTTCTTTTTCAACATAGACTGGGTCAATATGTAATTCATTCCAGAAGGTTTCCCCATTTTTTCGATAATTCTTTATCGTAACGGTGATTTGTTGTTTTAAATCTATTGCACGTTTCATCTCCGCTATCGTATCCGTTGATGTTTCCGGACCTTGTAATAGCCTACAGTTTTTCCCTAAAAATTCTTTTGGCTCATAGCCTGATATTGCTTCAAATGCACGATTCGCATAAACAATCGGATTGTCTTCCATGTCGGGATCAGTAATAATGACTCCTGCCCTTGTGTAATCCATCGCTTGAATAATCACTTCCAACGACAAATCTTTGGTTATTGTATGTCCCAATTCCGTTTCCCCCAATATCAAACTTTTAAAAATCACCATTCTACTATAATAAGATTATTTGATGTGACTTTCAACAATTACTCATTTAAGCGATCTATTATTCACAATTCTCTTATAATTCACTTTATTTTTATGTATAATATAGAACAATAACAACAGATCAAGAAAGGGGATATATTATAATGGAAGCTACAAAAAGAAAGACAAAGTCAAGAGATCAGGTTCACGTAGGTGAAACGTGGGATCTAACCGATCTATTTCAAGATGATACACATTGGAACAACGAGCTTAAAAGACTTGAAGAAGAAGGACAAGAAATAAGTAGATTTAAAGGGCATCTAATAGAAAATCCAAAAACACTCCTTTTATGCTTACAAGCCAGAGATTCTTTTATCGAAAAGGCTTATAAAGTAGCTACTTATGCTAGCCTAAAACTGGCCGAAGACGGTTCAAATCCTAAAAACCAAGGAAATTATGCCAAAGTTTCCAATAAACTAGCTGAGATTCAAGCGGAGTTGAGTTTCGTCGATTCGGAGATTCTCCAACTTTCAACCGAAACAATCGAAGCCTTTATACAATCGGAGCCTCATTTAGCTACATATAAAAAAGGGTTGTACGATCTTATGAAACAAAAAGAATACACACTTTCGCCAGAAACAGAAAAAGTACTTGCTTCATTAACAGCTGTACACAACGCTCCATACTCCATTTATTCACAAAGCAAGTCGAGTGACATGACGTTTGAGGATTTCGTTGATGGGGATAACAATGAACAATCCATGTCTTTTGCTTTATATGAAGATCAATTCGAATTGAGCCCGAATAAAGATACGAGGAGAAACGCCTACCACTCGTTCACTAAAGGACTTCAAGCCTATCAAAACACATACGCTGCCACTTACGCCCAAGAAGTAACTAAACAGGTTACAACCGCTAAAATTAGAGGTTATGAATCTGTAACTCAAATGTTACTGGCACCACAGGATGTTACTGTAGAAATGTACAATAACCAACTTGACATTATCTATAACAATTTAGCCCCTCATATGCAACGCTTAATGAAGCTAAAGAAAGAAGAGCTTGGGTTGGACGAGCTGAAATTTTGCGATTTAAAAGCTCCTCTAGATCCCGACTTCAACCCGGAAGTGTCCTACGACAAAGCTTGCGAAATGATTCTTGAATCTCTTGAAGTTATGGGCCCGGAATACATGGCGATTATGAAGAAAGCACTCACTAAAAGATGGGTCGACAGAGCTCAAAATGACGGGAAGATGACTGGCGCTTTTTGTTCAAGCCCGTACGGCTCTCACCCTTATATCCTTTTGACCTGGACAAATATGATGCGCGGAACACTGATACTCACCCACGAGCTCGGTCACGCAGGACATTTTTATTTAGCGAATAAATATCAGTCCATCTCCAACGTAAGACCTTCTACTTATTTCGTAGAGGCTCCTTCAACGTTAAACGAATTACTGTTGGCCGATCATTTAATTAAATCCACAAATGATCCACGAATGGAGCGCTGGATTACTTTACAGCTTTTAGGAACGTATTATCACAATTTTGTCACTCACCTTTTAGAAGGCGTATTCCAGAGAAGAGTTTACCAAATGGCCGAGTCTGGTGAAGCCCTCACTGCCGAGTCCTTGTCAAATGCCAAGCTCGAGGTATTAAAGGGCTTTTGGGGAGATGTGGTCACACTCGATGATGGCGCTGCCCTAACTTGGATGAGGCAACCTCACTATTATATGGGGTTGTATCCTTATACGTATTCAGCAGGCCTAACAGCGTCCACCCTTGTGGCCCAAAATATAAAGAACGAAGGGAAACCTGCAGTAGACAAATGGCTTGAAGTCCTAAAAGCCGGAGGTACGAAAACACCTTTAGAGCTCCTTACTCATGCAGGTGTCGATTTATCAAACCCCGATTCGATAAAAGACGCCGTCGACTATGTAGGTTCTCTCGTACACAAAGTAGAAAGAATAACCCCTCCCCTTAAGTAACGAGATTTCGATGACTCTATTAAACAAACAGGCTGTCTGACTATTCAGGCAGCCTGTTCTTATAAATCTCCGATCAAATGTGAAAGCATCGCTGTTCTAACAATCATTTGATCGAGAAAGATGTGTTCATGTAACGCATGAGCACCGTCTCCAAAACACCCTAACCCATCAATCGTCGGAATACCCAAAGCAGCAGTGAAGTTGCCATCACTACCACCCCCAACATGGGATTCTTCAAGCAATAGTCCGACCTTTCTCCCTGCTTCTTTTACTCGCTCAAATAAAATAGCTGTAGAGTCTGTTTTTTCCATTGGAGGTCTATTTAAATGACCCTTAACCGATATTGAAATCCCTTCAGTAACCGGCACCGGTTTTTCTATAATTCTTATCAACCGGTTTGCTTCCTGGTTTGATTTAACCCTGAAATCTATCCTTGCACGTGCGGTATCAGGAATCACATTCAAACGACTCCCCCCTGAAACCACACCCACATTAACTGTGGTTCCTCTTCGATAGTCAGTCAATTCTTCAAGCTTTAGAATCTGGTGGGCGAGCTCTTTTACTGCACTAACCCCTTTTTCGTGATCAATTCCGGCATGAGCCCCCCTCCCCTTTATATAGTAATCATAAAGACCAATGCCACTTCTGGATGTCTTTATTGCACCTGTTTCTGACACAGGAGGTTCAAGCACTAAAACAACTTGACTTTTTTTTGCTTCTGATTCAATAATGCTTTTTGATGTTTGGCTCCCTACCTCTTCATCACTCGTGCACAAAAACACAACTTCTTTTCCCTGCAAACCTCCACAAGCCTTTAATGCCTTCACAGCCCATATTCCTTGAACAATACCACCCTTCATATCCATTGCACCAGGCCCAAAGATTTTTCCATCCTTTTTATATGTCACTAACCTACCTTGATCCCAAACCGTGTCCACATGTACTAAAATAAGGATTCGTTTACGCCCTTTACCCACCTTCACTCTAAAATGATCCCCCCGCTTGAGTTGGGGATAAACCACAGACGTTGCCCCTAAGTGCTTTTCAAACATTTTCATAAGTATGCCGCTACATTTGTCTACCAACTCTTTTCGATATGTCGGAGACTCCGCCCTCAAGAGTTGTAGTAAATCCCTCTCTTGCTCTACTGCATAAGACGTTAAATAATCCAAATACACACTCACATCCGACCCTCCCTTCCCATACTCCTTACTATATCTATTCCATACACCCCAATATCTTCGCATATAAATTTATGTTCTTTATACAGAACTCCCCTCTATATTTTTTCAATATAATTTCATTCTCTAAAAAGAACGGCTGTATATATGATCGGATTATTTCCCGAAGTAAAAAAAGCAAAGTCTCGAAATTATTTCCCGTCACCCTATATATATTTGTATTATATTCGTATCATTCTTTAGATCTACCCTTTGTACAACATTTGTGAAAGGAGTTGCATTAACTGTCAAAAACGAATACTATAGATTTCGTGTTTCAAAAATGTTCGTATTTAGGAGGCAGTACATGTTATCTCGTTTATTTCAATTAGAAGAACATAAAACTAGTGTAAAAACAGAGTTATTAGCGGGAATGACCACTTTCTTAACAATGGTTTATATCGTAGTTGTTAATCCGATTATCTTAGCCGATGCAGGAGTACCGTTTGAGCAAGTCTTTTTAGCAACCATTATCGCTGCAGTTGTGGGAACATTATGGATGGCTTTTGCGGCAAACTTTCCTATCGCCATCGCACCTGGAATGGGGTTGAATGCGTATTTTGCCTACTCTGTCGTTGGTGCTAATGAAGCTGTCGGGTATGAGGTTGCTTTTGGAGCTGTTTTTATCTCCGGTATCTTATTCATTATCCTTTCACTTACAAGTTTCAGAGAAAAACTGATTGAAGCAATTCCTAGCAACTTGAAGCACGGTATTACAGCCGGTATCGGATTATTTATTGCATTTATTGGAATGCGATTGACTGGCCTGATTGTCCCTCACCCAGAGAATCTCGTGAGCCTCGGCGATCTGCAAAGCCCCCAAGTGATGCTGGCTCTTTTCGGACTAACAGTAACGATTATCTTAATGTCACTTAAAATCAGTGCCGCATTGTTCTTAGGAATGGTGATTACCGGTGTAGCGGCGTATTTATTTGGGATGCTTTCCTTTACAGAAGGCGTGGCGTCCATCCCATCAAACCCTGAGTGGTTTATTTTTGGGTCACCTTTAGATGCACTTGTTAACGTCATTCAATATGGTTTATATGCAGTTGTGTTTTCTTTCTTACTTGTAACTATCTTTGATACAACAGGCACGATGATCGGCGTTGCACAACAGGCCGGTATTATGAAAGGAAATAAAATGCCAAAAGCACGACAGGCTCTTTTGGCTGACAGTGTAGCAAAGACCGTGGGCTCGGTCTTTGGTACAAGCCCAACAACGGCTTATATTGAATCAAGTGCTGGTGTTGCAGCTGGCGGTCGAACAGGGTTAACTACCCTTACTGTTGCCGTTTTATTTATTATTACTGCGTTCTTCTCACCAGTTGTTGGTGCAGTATCCGGAATTGCTGCGATTACGGCTCCAACGTTAATCATTGTAGGAAGCTTAATGGTCGGAGCTGTTAGTCATATTAAATGGAATGAATTTGATGAAGCTTTCCCGGCATTTTTGGTCATTCTCAGCATGCCTCTTACTTCTAGTATTGCAACAGGTATTGCTCTAGGCTTTATCACTTATCCAATTATGAAAATCTTTAGTGGTAAGAGAAAAGAAGTTCACCCTCTGGTGCTCATCTTCGCCATTCTCTTTGCAATCCAGCTCGTTTTCTTACCTCATTAACTTTTGAATGATCGTCTTGTCACATAAAAAGAGAGTGTGAACCTTAGTAAGGTAGGTTCACACTCTCTTTTTTAAAGGCTGTATTCGAAAAAAATGATGATTTTCCATCATTTTCCTCATCAATAGAATTAAGGTTGAAGTATAAATGTCCTTCATATACGTGTGCTGGAATATAGAAAGAGCGCTACTACTTTCTACATAACTACAAAGTGCATAAACAACATCATCATCTTCCACTTCTCGCATAAAATTAGTTAGAACGAACATCTATGAAGATTCTTTATGCTTTTCTTTCGAACGATGCATCGCCCCCCACTGAACCATATCTTCGAGCATCCCTTCCACTTCTCGTCCATATGGAGTGAGAGAATACTCCACCTTTGGAGGAACTACAGGATACGCTTTTCTTTCAATAAGTCCATCCGCTTCTAGTTCTTTAAGCTGCTTGATTAATGTTTGGTGAGACGCTTCATTTAATTCACTTTTTAATTCACTAAATCTCAGTGTACGCCCTACAAGTTCCAAAAGGATGACACCTTTCCATTTGCCACAAACGACTTCCAGTGTTGTTTTTAGACTTTCCAGTTTTTGCTTATTCATGCTTGCTCCTCCTCAGAGTTGATCTACACGATTCAATATAGGTACGTTACGTACCAGGTATAAACCGGAACTGCTATTCTATATTGTCGAAGTTAGTACATCTAATGGCAATGTGATTAATTATTACTTACCCTTTTTTTTGTAATTCAACCTAAAAAGACGATTATTACGGGAATTATTGCCCATAACAATCGTCTCAAGTGATCCTTTTATTCAAAAGTATTAAATCTTACGAAGGTGAAGTCTTTCTACTGAGTGGTTATCCCCTTTTCGAAGAATTAAGTCGGCCCTGTGTTTCGTTGGTAAAATATTATTGTACAAGTTCACTTCATTTATATCTTTCCATATCTTTGTTGCCACTTGCGTCGCTTCTTCATCGCTTAATTCTGCATACCTCTTAAAATAAGAGTTAGGGTTTTTAAAGGCTGTCGTTCGTAACGTTTTAAACCGCTCAATATACCATTTGAAGATATCTTCTTCTTTTGCGTCCACATAAATAGAAAAGTCGAAGAAATCCGAAACAAACACTTCCGGTATTTCTCTTCCGTCATGAGCTACCTGTAATACATTTATTCCTTCTACAATGACAATATCAGGGCTCGTAACGGTTTGCTCTTCACCTTCGACGATATCATACACGAGGTGAGAGTAAACGGGGGCACTCACTTGTTCTTTCCCTGATTTGAGGTCTGCTAAGAAATTTATTAATTTGGACGTATCGTAACTTTCAGGGAATCCTTTTCTATTCATGATTCCCCTCTCTTCAAGAACTCGATTGGGGTGCAAAAAACCGTCTGTGGTAACCAATTCAACTTTGGGATGGTTTGGCCATCTTGATAAAAGCGCTTGTATAAGCCTCGCCGTTGTGCTCTTTCCGACGGCTACACTCCCAGCCATTCCAATTATATAAGGCACTTTATTTGTTTTTTTATGTAGGAACAAATTTGTTACAGAATGTAAGTCCTGAGAAGCTGTCGTATACAGATGTATGAGTCTTGATAATGGAAGATAAACACTCGATACTTCTTCCATAGATATATTCTCGTTAATTCCTTGCAGGTCTTTTACTTCCTGTGCAGTTAGAGGCTGAACTGAGCCAGGACTCAACGCAGCCCATTCGTCCTTTAATAATGTCAGGTAAGGTGAATATTGTTTATGAGTAGGATAGTTTGAAATCACTTGCATGACCCCTTGCTGTTGGTTTATATACGTTCTATAACACGCATGAAAACGCTTCATTTGTTGCACTTTGTCAATTCTATCACAATTATTGGATTAATGCTGAACCTTTGTCCTCCATCTTACTTCAAAAGAGGAACAATGAAAATATGGATGATGCAGTTTTTTCTTACTCTTCTTTTTTTCTTATTCTACTCTATATATACTCATCCTTTATTGGCAACGCTCATTGGATTATATCTGAAGACTAATTCCTGTGGACCTTGCTTCTAACATACTCCTATCTCAGATGATACTACTTTACCCATTAATATTCTAAAGCAACTTTTCATTTAAAAAGCAGCTACTTTTATATACACGAATCGCTTTTCTCTTCGTAAAATGTTATACTTTTCTAGACTTTGTTTAGTGAAGGATGAGGAAAACATGATTAATGTATCAAACGTTAGTTTGCGTTTTGGTGGACGCAAGCTTTTTGAAGATGTAAATATTAAATTCACCCCTGGCAACTGCTACGGTTTAATTGGAGCAAATGGTGCAGGGAAATCGACATTTATTAAAATCCTTTCAGGTGAGATCGAAGCACAAACGGGTGATGTGAGTTTACCTCCGAACCACCGTATGGCAGTGCTTAAACAAAACCACTTCGAATACGAAGAAGACACTGTTCTTGATGTTGTCATGATGGGACACGCAAGACTTTATGAAGTAATGAAAGAAAAAGATGCCATTTATATGAAGGAAGACTTCTCAGATGAAGATGGCATGCGTGCTGCCGAACTTGAAGGAGAATTCGGTGAGCTTAATGGTTGGGAAGCGGAATCCGATGCTGCTGTTCTCCTTTCCGGATTGGGTATAACAGACGACCTTCATCAAAAGAAAATGGCTGAGCTTACTGGTGGAGAAAAAGTGAAAGTCCTTCTCGCTCAAGCGCTGTTCGGTAACCCTGATGTTCTTTTACTTGATGAGCCAACAAACCACTTGGACATAAAAGCGATTCAATGGCTTGAGGAGTTTCTAATTAACTTTGAGAACACGGTTATCGTTGTCTCCCACGACCGTCACTTCTTGAATAAAGTTTGTACTCACATTGCTGATTTGGACTTTGGTAAAATTGAAATCTATGTTGGTAATTATGATTTTTGGTATGAGTCAAGTCAATTGGCTCTTAAGCTACAACAAGAGCAAAACAAGAAAAAGGAAGAAAAAGTTAAGGAACTTCAGAATTTCATCGCTCGTTTCAGTGCGAATGCCTCGAAGTCGAAACAGGCCACGTCACGTAAAAAGAGCCTTGAAAAAATTGAGCTTGACGACATTAAACCGTCTTCAAGAAAATACCCTTACGTAGCGTTTAAACCTGAACGGGAAATCGGGAATGATGTACTACAAGTTAAAGGACTCACAAAGACCATCGATGGTGTAAAAGTTCTTAATAACGTCAGCTTTATTATGAACCGTGAGGATAAAATCGCATTGGTCGGTGATAACGAAATTGCCAATACGACTCTAATGAAGATCCTTATGGGGGAAATGGAGCCTGATAGTGGTGAATATAAATGGGGAATTACCACTTCTCAAGCATACTTCCCGAAAGATAACTCCAAGTATTTTGAAGGAAACGACAAAAACCTTGTTGACTGGCTTCGCGACTATTCTCCCGAAGACCAAACCGAAACATTTATTCGTGGTTTCTTGGGTCGTATGCTTTTCTCCGGCGAAGAAGCCAAGAAAAAAGCAAGTGTGTTATCCGGAGGCGAAAAAGTTCGTTGTATGCTTTCAAAAATGATGTTATCAAGTTCAAACGTTCTTTTGTTTGATGATCCAACGAACCACCTTGACTTGGAATCCATCACAGCGTTAAACAATGGTTTGATCAACTTTAAAGGTGCCATGATCTTCACTTCCCATGACCACCAGTTCAACCAATCGATCGCTAACAGAATTATCGAGATCAAAGAAGAAGGTGTCTTTGATAAAGAGATGACCTACGATGAGTATGTTACTTTAACAAAAGCTACAAAATAAATGAAAGAGGCTGGGACAAAGTGTTTTTTATAAAAGTGTATCCGAACATACTACCGGCGCAAAAAAGCCGCTACTGAGATAGACTCCCCTCTAGTAGGACGTTGTTCGAATTTACTTTAAACACTTAAATGAGTCCCATCCTCTTTTTTGTATACTGTAATTATATTATGTAAACTTAAAAACTACTTCTACTTAATAAAGTAGCCTCTTCGTACCTGACTCCACTCACTTTACCTAATACAAAAAAGAATGGGTAAAAGTGATCAATCTTTCCCCATCCTTTCTTATCTGATAACCGCCAATGCACATACACCAAGTATAAAGCCGATTAATGAGCTTGAAAATGTACCAATTAAGTAATATTCCGCAAACTGTTTATTGTCGAATTGTTTGAATCGAGTAAGAGACTTCAAAGCAGCCAAAAATGCTAGCCCGTGTGGTAATTGCACCAAAAGTAAAAAGATGATTAAAAAACGCTCTAACATTCCAATGTAGCGTCCAATTTTTTGTGGAGAGTCTTTAAATAGGTGCTCTGTTTTTACTGTCACCATCTCTGACTCCTTTTCTCCATTTGGTAAATACCTCGTTCGTACTTCCGTTTTTTCATTTGAGATTGTATAATGATTTTTTTGTATGTCGTCTTTCGGAGCGTAATCTTTAAGTAAAATGCCTAAAAAATAACCCGCTCCATACGTTCCGACAATAAGAATGGACCCTAGAGCCATTACCCGATCCATTGTCTTCCACTCATAAGTCCCAGCTGTAAATTGAACAGCACTTTCATACGTTGCTGAAAATGAAAAGGACTCTAATCCAAGAACATGTAGAATAAAAATAATTGCAATGATGTGTAAAGCTTGATCCCCTAAAAACAAGCCTGTTTGATAAGGGGTTGATGTATTCTTCGTTACTAGGGCCATCTTGATGAAATCAATGACAAAATGAGACCCGGCAATCATAACCGCCCCTAAAAGCAGAATCCCAATGGTCCCCCCATGGATTGTCCAATAAACACCTATAATAATGATAGCTACACCAGCATGAATGAAACTGTGAGCAAGAAGCCCCTTTGCTGGATTCTTCTTTTTAAATTCAATAAGGCGATTACTCTGCAACATAAAGTCACAAAGAAAATGACCAAATAAGATCCATAACCACACCTTACCCCCTCCTTTCTTTTAATACATTTCCTATAAAGATCATTAAATCATCAAAACTTTTCTCCATTGCTTTCACTCTAAGATATTGAGAACGAGCTAACAAGTAA
Organism: Alteribacter aurantiacus DSM 18675; assembly: GCF_000429705.1. Taxonomy (GTDB): domain Bacteria; phylum Bacillota; class Bacilli; order Bacillales; family Salisediminibacteriaceae; genus Alteribacter; species Alteribacter aurantiacus. The sequence continues at coordinate 902,803 of NZ_KE386941.1, read as the reverse complement.
CTAACGTTTGATTTGGGAGATTTATAGCCCAGTTCTTTTCCCGCTCTTTCAAATGTAAATGTTGGATTTTCCTCAAGGAGACGAATCACTTCTTTTTGTTTTTTAGTCCACGCAAGTTTTTTTTCTGAAATGGACAAAAACAAACTATTTAATGAAGAATACGGAGCTTCTTTTGAGGAAAAAAAGATTGACTGTCCATTGTTTTGTTGCCATAGTTTCCCCTCTTCTCCACCGCTTTTCAGTTCCAAATCTCTTGCTGAAATCGCTTCTAAAACAGCACTACCATTGACTGTATGAATGGACGTTTCATTATTTTCAATATAACCGATCCCTACACCCATATAACAAGATAAACCATTTTCCTCCACTATCTGGCTTATGCATTCGATCACACCTCTCCCTTGAGAAAACGAAGTAATCGCGCCTATTAACTCATCGCCACCTCTAATGTCAAAAGGAATGATCAACCCTTTTTCGTATTTACTATTCAACTGTTCTTTCGCCTTGTTCAGTGTGTTTGTGAGTTGTTGCTTATCACATTTAGATGACTGTTTAATATCTATTGCAAAGCATAAGGCTGCTCTCATTATTCATCACCTCAGAATCATTACTCTATCAACTTATTATTAGTTGATAAAAAAACATCAACAAATTAATAGTTGTTGTATTTACATCAACTATACCTGTACAGGTGCTATTCTTCAATAGTCAGAATTACGATTTCGTACGTCTTTATCATTCCATGGACACCTTTAATTATGAAGATGAGTTTCTATGCTCTACTTTACATAAGTAACATTAATATCATTTACAAAGGAATACATTTCGATATACACTAAATGAAAACTGTTGAATAGAGGAAAAACATGAACAACAAGACCATAGACAAACAAACGATGATCGGAATATTTGCAGGAACGGGAGCTTACATATTGTGGGGATTCCTCCCCATCTACTGGAAATACTTAAATCATGTCCCCCCAATGGAGATATTGGCTCACCGTATCATCTGGTCTCTCCTTTTTATGTTCATTGTGATTTTCATCATGAAAAAGGGATCGGAACTTCTCTTAGATATTCGATACTTAGGTAGTCACCCTAAAATCATTTTTGGATTACTCTTAGCTAGTCTCTTTATCTCTACAAACTGGCTGCTGTATATTTGGGCAGTTGCCAATGACAGAATTATTGAAGCAAGCCTTGGGTATTATATCAATCCTCTCGTTAGTGTTTTTTTAGGAGTTGTTTTCTTAAAAGAAAAAGTGAATGTTTGGCAAAAGATTTCCTTTGCCCTTGCTACTGCAGGAGTATTAATTTTAACCTTTTCATTCGAAGGCATCCCCACAATTGCTATCTTACTAGCTTTGAGCTTTGCTTTTTACGGACTCGTAAAAAAACTGACGCAAATTGGAGCGTTTACGGGACTTACTTTAGAAACGCTATTACTGACGCCTGTAGCCATGATTTATCTTTTTTTCCAACATGACTATTTACAATCTGCTTTTTATACGACCGAACAACCATCCTCTGTCCTCTTCCTTGTAGGTGCCGGCGCTGTGACCGCTGTGCCCCTCCTCTTATTTGGAATAGGTGCGAAGAAAATACCCTTATCCATGATCGGCATTCTTCAATATATTGCACCAACCATCATGCTTTTTTTAGGCGTATTCTCTTATCAAGAGACATTTCAATCGGTTCACTTCGTAGCGTTCAGTATCATTTGGATTGCACTATTACTTTATTCCTTTTCCAATGCTAAATGGCTAAATCGCACCAAGAAACAAGACCATATAAGGAGGTTTGATTCATGAACCTCGATCGCTTTGTTTTTTCTGTTTTACTACTCTCAGGTATCGGAGTGTTAATGTATTCAGCAACTGATCTTCATAAGTACCCTTACTTTTTGACATCCACCATCGTTGTTGCAGTCTCGATTGGTCTTTTCTTTATTTTCTTACAAGTGATTACGAAAAAATGGCTCATGAGACTGCTTATCATTAATGGAATAACCATAGTCCTCCTTCCTTTACTTGAAGGTGACACGAGATGGATCTGGGTATCCTTTTTATACGGTTCCTTACTTCTCTGTACAACGATCGCTTATGCGTTAATCAAGCGTTAAATGCGCTGCAAGGACTGATCTTCTTGCAGTTTTCGCGTCCTCCTGTTCCGAACGTATGTTCTAATTTTATCATAACGGCTTTTATTTTCACAATAATCCAATATTACTACTTGTCATTAGGATTTTTTTCGAATTTTGGGTAACTCATAGAGAATGAGGTTTGGTTAACATATAAACTGCGAAGGTTAAGTTACAGGAAAGATCCCTTTGCTGATTGACGACTCCACACACATTAAGAATTGTTACTAAAACAGACTGCCAATTCGTTTGGCAGTCTGTTCTCATTAGATTTTTTCCCATGGATAATCTTCTTCTCTTTTGAAGAAATGATCAATCATACGTTCCTCTTCCAATTTATAACGAAAGCTTTCACCAGGCGGGAACCCAATATGCCTCGCCCAATCAAGTACATTCATTTTCCACATCCCCATCCCGGATATATTAAGCAAATGTTTAAAGTGGAGTCTAGGGTGATGTTCCAAATGCCGCAATGCCTTCATTCGTATTCTTTGCCATGGTTTATATGGAAATGAATAAACTAGAGCGCTTTGGTGACTTAGACTTGACACAAACTCCGATCTTGGCTTACGCACTCTTTCATACCAAAGGAGGTTTTCATACTCTGTTCGATTATTTGTAAACATCCAACATAAAAGTTCACCCAATACGTCCGCATCTTGAATGGCCATATTCATACCTTCCCCAGCCATTGGATGGACACTATGAGCTGCATCTCCTAAAATGGCCATTCCTTTTTCAGTATAGTGTGAAGTATTGTGTCTGATGGGAATCATCAACTGAATGTCTTTCCACTTCTTTATTTGATCGACGTACCCTTCCATTTCCGGCATAAAGTCGTAGTAAGCTTGAAACACGGGATCAAGACCTGCTTTTCTCATTTCTTTATACCTGCCCGGTTCAATCATGTATACAGACCTCACTTGATTATCTGGAAGCGGGAACAAACCAACGAAGTGAGTTCTAGTAGCCATAATCGTAGCTTCAGTAAGTGTTGGTGGTCTCGGAAATGTTACTGTAAGAAAATGATGATTGTACTGCATTGAATGTAATGTTGAGTCCATTTCCTTTCGTATTGGCGAAATTCTTCCTTCTGCACCAACGATGACTTTTGCCTTTACTTCAATTTCTCTTCCGTCCTTCTTTATGATCGCTATTTGCTCTTTGCTATCCGCTTGTTTCATCCTAACAAAGGAAGCCGGCTTCCAATAATCGAAAGCGCTGTATTCCTTTGCTTTATTCAATAATAAGTCCCGAATTTTTTCGTGAGGTGCCATTCTTGCGTGGTTGTATTTAGTTGGAAGCCAATCATAGTTTAACCGACTGTGATACAGGGTCTTTGGAGATGATCCCTTTCTCAGTTCCACCTCATAGGTGTGTATCTTATCAAGCTGATAGGAATGGGCTTCCAATTCGGTTAAAACATCTACACCATCAAGAATTTGCAAACTTTTTGGCTGCAGAAGTTCCCCTTTATAAATCAAGCCGCCTTTTACTTCTTTTTCCACCACTAAGTGCTTTATACCGCAACGAGCCAATTTGGAAGCCAGTGTAAGCCCCCCGACTCCGCCACCTATAATGAGAACGTCGTAATCCAAACCATCCACCACCTTTAGCTTTTTAAATAATTCCCCATTCTAAAAGGAGGTAAACGTTTGGAAAGGCAGTATAAACGAAAGCCCATCATCAGATAATGAACATAAAGCGGAGGTGATAAAAATGGATGCATTAAGAGCACAAGATATTGTTGATTCCGCGAAAGAACATAACGTTTTTTTCAATGGAACGAGAATCTGGATTCAGCATGTTGATTCGGAACAAAACACAGCCAGAATCTTTAATGCAAAAGACCCTAATGAAGAAATGACCGTCCCTTTAGATCAGCTTCAGGAACAGCATTGACCAACATCTAAAACCCCGAGGAGAGTTGATCTCATTCGGGGTTTTGTGATGGATGAGTTATTATTTATTTTCAGCAGGCTCCAAATCAGGATCAAGTGTAATGTTTCTTTTGCCGAGCCTACTTCTAACATAAATAGGAACAAGAAAAGCGATGATAAATGTGCAAATCGTTACCACAATTATTCGCCAATCCCCGCCAAAGCTGGCCCCTAAAAATGTGAAGGCAAATGTACCCGGAATGATTCCGCACATGGTCGCTCCAATATATGTCCTAAAATCTATACGTGAGATTCCCGAAAGATAACTCACTAAATCAAAGTTCACAACAGGTAGTATTCGGAGGACGAGGACGTAAAAGAAACCATGTTTCTCCACACGCTCCTGTAATGCCTCCGCTCTCCCTCTCCATTCTTTATTTGCCATACGTTTACCTAATTTTCTTGCCAGCCAAAATGAAAAAGTCGCACCAAGCATGGAGCCCACATACGTGAACAACGGAGCAAGCCATGGTCCAAAGGCAAGTCCTCCTGCTACTGCCAAAATGGATGCAGGAAACAATGTAAGTGGTCTCAACATAAAAATTAAAATGTAAAAAAGAGGCGCCAGCACTCCGAATGAAAGGATCCAGCTTTGAATTGAATCAGGATCGATCTGGAAGAACGATTGATTTAACGTATACAAAAGAAAAACTACAATTATAAGAATAGACATTCTAAGTAAAAGTTTTTTCCACATTGATAACTCCTTCTAAAGCCCGACCTATTCGTTTTATTCCCTTATTCATCACTTTTTAATGCCAATACAAAAAAACATACCATGATTGTGGTATGTTATCAAATCAAAACATTGAAATAAGAAACAGCATGGCAAGTAATCCTAAAATAAAGGAATACGTAGCAGCAAGGGCATTTCCATCACCATGGCTCTCTGGTATTAATTCTTTGTATATGATATAGAGCATGGACCCTGCAGCAAAAGCTAAACCAAATGGTACAACTCCTTCAACAAAGTTTGTCAGAAAGTAGCCGATGAGTGACGAAAGAAATTCCAACACACCTGTCAATAAAGCGATTAAAAAGGCTACAGCAAGCCTCACTCTTTGCTGTATTAAAAACAGGGCAATCAAAAACCCTTCCGGCATATTTTGCAACCCAATTGCTAAAGCAATTAAAGGACCTAACCCTTCGACACCGCTACCATAACTAACTCCCACCGACAATCCTTCTGGCATATTATGAAGGGCTATAGCAGAAACAACCAAGATTGTCTTTTTGTTCACTTTCACTCCGTAACCATGTTCCAAATGATGGTGAGGCACGGTTGTTTCAAGTAATGTCAGTGTTACCACTCCGGCTAATAACCCGAGTGTAACCATGATAAAGTCGGATAAAACTAACGCATTTGGAATGAGTTCAAATACTGCCGCAGCCATCATGACACCTGCACAAAGAGCCAGCAAAACATCCCTAAACCTGTGGGTCCCTCTTTTAAAAATCAGTGCAGGCAGTGCTCCTATTCCTGTGGCTCCCGCTGCAATCGCGCTTCCTATAAGAAAATCCGTAATCGTAACCACCTGCCTGTCTACCTAAAGATAGTACAGTATATCAAGTGTGGTTATGTTTCAGTACATGTAAAAACAGGAATGAACTGAACTGTTCTTTTTAACTAGTTAGTCCGAATTACAGACTAATCCAACTTCAACAGAAAAAGAAAAAGGATGAGCATAAGCGCTCATCCTGGTTTAATTACATTAAAGAACTTGAACTTGATGTGGAGAACGGGATAACCCAGTCAGGGTTTGCTAGACTTACGTCTAACGTACCTACAGTTAGTGCCGCTGTAATCAAAGCGAATGCAATTATTTTTTTCATTGCTCTTCCTCCTTATTTTTCTTTTAATTTTATATGGTATTTATGGTACAACCTAGCAGATTCAACCAGGAGATCCTGGTCGTTCAGTTCTTCTCCTAATTCATATGCTGTTCTAGCAGCGTTAAAATATAGCTCTGCATTTTTATAAACCTCTTGGGCTTGCTTTGTGTTTTGTATATATTTATCAATATCCCCGACCGCTTTATGATATAATCCAACGGTTAAATAACAAGTTCCTCTTATTAAGGAATTTGAAACTTTGGGTATAAAAGATATCACTTCTTTTGTGAAAATTTCAGCTAAATCAAAGTTTTTACATTCGAGGTTACACCTCGCGAGAAGTTCTATAGTGTTTATTAAATCATTCGGGAAGGCGTTTACTTTTCTTTTAAGTGCTAATGCCCTATTGCCATACTCTATTGATTTTTTGTAATTTTTCAGATGAAGATATACAAGTCCAATGTTATGAAAGATGTATGAAGACGTCTTTAGATCACTATTATATATAAGTAGATTTTGTGCTTTTTTGTAAATGTCTAATGCATCTTCAAAATCATCTCTTTGAAAGTAGATGTTACCTAAGTTGATATAGGTGTCTGTTAATTGTTTGATCTCACCAATATCTTGAAAAATACTCTCTGCTTTTTTCAGGTGTTGTTCACCCCAACTGAGATTTCCTATGAAGGCATAAGTAATTCCCAAGTTAAAATAACAAATCCCCACTTCGAATGGGTATTTCTCAAAATTAACCTTCACATTAATAGCTTCATGGAAACTCATAATTGCTTTCCAGAATTCTTCTTCCTGAAAATAAAGAGCTCCATAAACACGAAGATAAATAAAATATAAATCATTAAACGCTTTTACAGTTTCTTCATTAATACTCTTAATCTTTTCAATCGCTTCTTTTTTCTTACGTTCTTTAATAAATACTTGACACTCTAAAATTGTTAATTTGGTTTTTAACTCTAAAGAAAAATGATCCTCGAGTTCCTTCGCTCTGTCTATGTTTTCTTTGGCGAGTTCGAGCAAATCTCGGTACGTATATCGAAAAGCTGAATCAAGCAATTCATTTGCCTTTCGAATATTAGTCTCCTTTTCGATCCCAAGAAGAGAATCTACTGATGTACCGAGCCGAGCTGCTAACTCAGGCAGGATATCGTCAGGAACATGACGAACATTATTTTCAATGTCCTGTATGTACTTTGGAGATAAGATTCCGTCAGCAAGTTCTTCGACGGTCATGTCCACTTCATTTCTAAGTAATTTAATTCTGTCTCCAATCATTTTACCACCTGAATCTGAATGTTTAGATAGTTAACAACATTATACACCAAATCCCAAGGCTTACTAGCTGGCTTCAAAGAATTAGATATAAAATACCTAGTATAAATTATGTTAATCAAACAATTCACCCTTTTCAGAGAATATTAGTCATACTTTTTTACTACAATAAAAGATTTCACGAAAAAATATCATATGTTATCCTCATGCCAAAGGAGGCACACATCAATGAAAACATATTTCTTCACAGGTTTTCCCGGCTTTATTGCTAAGGAATTAGTCAAAGAAATTGCTCTTAGTCCATCCGATGAACAAAAAACGTTTTACTTCCTCGTTTTGGAATCCCAATTTGAAGCTGCTCAGAAGACCATTAGTGATTTAAAACAGATCACCTTTGATCACGTTCATTATGAGGTCATCACTGGAGACATCACAACACCTTCTCTTTTCAAAGAAAAGCAAGAGCTTCATCACATCGATTATGTTTTTCATCTCGCCGCTATTTATGACTTAGCTGTTCCATTTGAAACAGCTTACCTAGTAAATGTGTTGGGAACAAAACATGTAAATGAATGGGTGAAATCATTATCGGACCTAAAACGATATGTATATTTTAGCACAGCTTATGTTTCCGGCAAGCGTGAAGGGATTATTTATGAAAGTGAACTGGATAAAAATCAAGAATTTAAAAATCATTATGAGAGTACGAAGTTTGAAGCAGAACTCTTAGTTAATGATCTCAAAGATACTGTTCCCACTACTATAATAAGACCCGGTATAGTTCGAGGGAACTCTGAAACTGGAGCTACCACCAAATTCGATGGCCCATACTTCATCTTAAATATGTTCGATCGGCTCTCTTTTCTTCCTGTTATTCCATACTTAGGATCTGGAGAGGCTGACGGGAACTTTGTCCCAGTGGATTATGTTATAAAAGCAACAGCTTACTTAAGTCATGCAGAGATCGGAGAGGGAAAGACCTACCACCTTACAGATCCCGCACCTCTTCCAATGAAGGAGATATACCGAATGCTAATGGTCGAATACCTGGGAAGAAGGCCATTAGGAAAAGTTCCTCTACGCCCCGTCACTTATTTCTTAACCTTTAGGAAGCTGAGGCAATGGGTTGGTGTTGAGAAAGAAGCATTGGCTTACCTTGTGTGCAAAGCACAATACGATACGACACAAGCCAGTGAAGATCTCTCTTCTTCTGGCATTGAAATTCCACCTTTTAATGAAACTCTTCGTCCAATGGTATCTTACTATAAAGATCATAAAACAGATCCCGAAAAGAAATTTGTTATCATGTAAGGAACAACAGGGTTTGAAGGCATGAAAAATGGTAAAGATCGATCGTTTTCAGTGCCCTCCGTCAGCTCCACAGCTCCCGCACTTAAAAACAGCCCGGTAGAGTGGTGTTTTCTCCTACCGGGCGTAATAGTGAAAACCTAAGAATTCATCTTTATTTATTGATAATAAACAAAGTGGAGGGTCGCTTCTTTTACCGACTCCTTTGTTAATCTCGTCCAAGCTTCCACATACGAGTCTAACTGGCTTTCATATATTTTTGTAAGGTCGGACAAATCTTCCTCTTTCTTCAATCGGTCCGTCTTATAGTCCACAATGACCCATTCCGCACCTTCTTTGAATACAAGGTCAATAATCCCGTTATGGATAGTTGCATTCTCTTGATAAGTAAAAGGTACCTCCGTTAGAACGTGATCAGCCTGAGAGATGCGACTAAACAAGGTGCTCTTTGCAAAGTCATCCACGAGCTCTCTGGCTTCACCTTCTCGTTTTGAATCTATACTGTATTTTTTTAATAAGTGAGGAATTTTATCCAGTGCTTGTTGTCCATGTTTAATACGCTCTTCGAAAAGGTCATGGACAAAGCTTCCCCACTCCTTCCCCCCACCTGCGCTTCTTTCCAACTCTAGTCCGTTCGCTTCCTTCTTTGAAGGCGTTGCATAGGTAAACGTCTCTTTTTTTGCATGGACGAGCCAATCTGCTTTTTCTTTTTTAAAGGAGGCAAACAAATCGTATGGAATAACCTCTTTTATGTTGTCGTGAAGCGCTGGTGCCTCAAAAGATTCCGGTAGCTCTAATTCCTTTAGCTGGGTGATTCCATTATGAAGGCTTGTCCATGGATTTGCAGTATTTTTCTCTTTGTCTGTCCGGCCGACCACAAGCATACGCTCTGCCCTTGTAGCAGCCACGTATAACAATCGGTCCTCCTCTGCCTTTAAATAGGTGGTCTCTTCTGCATGCTTTTCTTCCCAACCAATCGGTTGTGCCATTCGCTCTTTACGATTATGAGGTCCGATGGCGCGATTGAATGTAAAGTAACCAATTGAACCTGAAGATGAGCGTTGAATATGCTTATCTACGAATTTTCCCGCATCTGTCCATTTTTTCGGGTGTACTAAAAATACATAAGGAGCTTCTAATCCTTTAGATTTATGAACATTCATCACCCTTACAGCCTGTGCATCTTCAGGTAACAGCATCTCTTCATGCGTTGATTCAGTAACAAGTTCTGCAAAGGCTCTTGCAGAGTCACCAAAGAGTATACTCCCCTGCATTTCTTTATCCCGTACTTTTTCGACTATTTGATAATAATGAACGACCTCACGTTTTGTCCGTTTGTCCATCATATACTTTCCTAATAAGCATACATCTTCTGCGATAAGTGAAATGGTCGCAGTTGGAATTTTTTCTTTTGACCACTTTAAATAACGTCTTATTTTCTCAAAAGCATAAACAAGAAGCTGTTGCTCTTCTCCAGTAAGTGTATTCGGGATTTTTGAGTATGCATGGAAGCTTCCACCTTCTTCTTTAAATTTAAAGAGAAGCTCATCGCTAATTCCAAAAAAAGGTCCTCTTAACACTGCAGTAAAGTAAAACGAGCTTGACGGCTTGGCTATATACATCAAAAGGTGAGAAAAACTAGACAATAACCGGTCTTGATCTAGGGTAAATTCTCCCGAAGTCATTACAGGAAGGTTGAATTTTTGTAACACTTTTGTGTATTCTGATACACCTTCGTTGTAACGAGTAAGAATCATAAAATCGCTCGGATTAGCAATTCCCCTATTTACTTTATCGGAAATGTACGCTGCAATTCGATGGGCTTCTTCATCCATAACAGTACCTTTGTTCCCATCTGGTACAGTGAGTGAGTATATACCAAGCATATCTTCATCTTCTTGATCCTGCTTATAAGAGACGAGTGGGCGATAGGCAGCCTGATATGAATTCTCTTTCTCAGGTAAAGCCTCTTTAAAAACCGGGTTAATTCGTTCTGTAATTCGGCTTGTGGTTCTAAAATTCATGACCAAGTCCAGCGTCTCTCCACCTGTTTGAGAAATCATTTCCTTCACTTTTTGATAGATATCAATATCAGCACGTCTAAATCGATAAATCGATTGCTTAGGGTCTCCTACAACGAACAAAGAACCCGGTTTAGGTACTTGCTTCGTCCAGTCCCTTTCTTCAACTTGATCTCCGGTTAAAAAAAGCATCATTTCCGCTTGCACCGGGTCTGTATCTTGAAATTCATCTACTAAAAGACAACGGTATTTATTCTTGAAGTAACGTCTGATGTCAGGGTTATCCCGTAGCAGTTTCGCTGTTAACAAAAGCAAATCTTGAAAATTCAGCTGAGAAAGGTCGGCTTTAAGCTCTTTATACGCGCTGAGTGCAGGTCGAATAAAGGGAATAATGAGTTGATGACAATATTCTGCCCACTCATCCAAAAATGTTTTGGCAAGTTCTTGAAAGCTTTGAGCCTTTTCCAAAATGTCTTTTGCATCATCTTTGGAAGACCAACGATTTTGTACAATTGTCAACTTACTTGAAAAGAGTTTAAACATCGCAATTTTGTTTCGCTCTTGAGCCATGTCATAATACGAGAGAACCTTCATCACTTCTCTTAGCTTTTTCTGAAGAGCATCGTAGCCTTTAGGAGGTTTTTGGTCTGGTAACGAGCGCTTGGCGTATTCTATGAGGTGGACCAGCTCTTTAAACACATGCTCAATATCAGGCTTATCTTTTCCTTTTGTAAACCACTTCACATCTTCATAGTCTTTTACGGTTTTCAAAGCATTTCTAAGTTCTTTTACATCAATACCAATCCCGTGAAACTCAGTCAGCTTTTCCGGTTCATGGAGGCGAGTCGTAATGAGATGCCTTTCCCACGCTTGATCGAGAAGCTTATCGTCTTCCACATCGTCCAATTCTTTAAAATCGAAGTCCAGCCCTGCTTCAACGGGCCTTTCTCTTAGTAACTTAGAGCAAAAGGAATGTACCGTCCCTAAGAAGCATTGGTCAAAATGCTCCAACGCCTTTACAACTCTCTCTTTTTCCAAGTTTTCCGATGGCTCATTGGCCGTTTGTTCCAACGATGCCTGAAACCGTTCCTTGAGCTCATCTGCCGCTTTACGAGTAAACGTAATAGCCACGATTTCATGAATCTGGTACTTCCCTGATACAATAAGGTTTGTCATTCTGGTAACCAGGCTCCGCGTTTTGCCGGACCCTGCCCCCGCTTCCACAAGGAAGTTCCGGTCTAAATCGTGGTTGATCAGATCTCGTTGGTGTTGGTCGATAAGGTTAGTCATGCTTGCGTACCTCCCTTAAAAGCTTGGCTCCTTCTGTACGGTCACTTGTTAGTTTCTCTTTAACCAGCTCTTCTTCATAGTCGTGCCTCATACAAACCGGTTTGAAGTCACAGAACTTACAATCATCAGGGTCATCTGTGAAAGGAAATTGACCTTCTTCAAGAAAAGCAGAAAGATGCTTAACAATGGTTACAAGTTCTTCTTTTCTCTCTCTACCGAAATCACGAACCACTTGCTCGCCCTGACCTTTTTTAGTCGGAAACAGATAGTGAGAGGAGGACACGAGCTTCCCATGATTTAAAAGCTCAAATGCGTAGGCATATAAGCTGTGTTGAACCTTTCTTCCCCCGTTATAATAGCGATCTTCGTCAAAACCGAAAGTGCTTCCACTTTTATAATCGACTGTACTATACGTACCATCTGGTAATTGATCAACCCGGTCAATTTTTCCTCTGACCTCTAATTGCCCTTTATCTTCAATAGGAATTTTAACGGTATATTGATCTTTAAAACCAAATTCGTATTCAAAATAAACCGGTTTGCGATTCTGAGAGAATGTCTCTTCCAGTCTAAGGAAGATAAAGCAAGCATCTAAAATATCCTTTGTTTCCAGTTCGTAGATCACTTCGTTTGGAGGCGGTAAAACGACTCTTACTTCTTCAATAGCTTCTCTAGCAATGGGTTCAATCCATTCAAATGTACCATCGACTTCAAATGTTTTTCCTCTGTCATAGAGATTCTGGTAGAATCGTTCAAAGATTGTATGAAGAAGGGTTCCCTTTGTAGCTGGATCAAGCCATACGTACCGATCTTCTTCAACCTCATCTTCGACCTCAATTTCCAAAACGTGTTTTAAGAAATACTTGTAAGGGCATTGAGCAAGGGTTTCCAGCTTACTGGCACTCATAACCATGTTTTCGTTTTTCAGGGGACTTAAGTGACTTGTAAGCCCTCTTAAATGACCATCATAGGCCGTAAAATCATTGGTTCTTCTCTTATTGTCTGCCACCTCTCCTTGCAACAAATGAGCAAAAAGATCGCTTTTGTAAAAACGACTATCTAGTGCCATTCCACCGAAGAGCTTGTCCGACCACCAAGACATTTCGCTTATCTCCGTGCTCGCCAGACTCACAATAGCTACTTCTTTTCCGAGATCGGACTCCACTTGCTCCCCTGTCGCATCACGCTTGTTGTACAAAACACGATACAATTGGATAAAGGCATACGCTGGGCTTGATTTTCTGTTCCCGGCGATATCCATCAGCGGGTACGAAAAGAACGTCTCCCCACTAAGAGAAGTCGTTAACGTCACTGTTTTCCACGATTGACGTTTCATATGTTCTACAGATGTCATCATATGCGGATGAATAGCCATTCGCTCTTGGTCGAGTAAAATCGGGTCTTCTTTCTGTGTACCAGGTACATTTTTACTTGTCATACCCACTACAAATACATGATCAAAATGATAATATAAACTCGTTCTTACTGGTGTTACATGCAAATGTCCGGGCTTTGGCATGGAAGCTGTCGCGTTCATCTTTGATAGCCAATACTCTGCTTGAGTAACTGCTTCACTCCCCTTCACGTGCATGCGCATATGAGGTGCAATTTGATCAACCATAAGTTCGATGTGCGATCGGCAAGAGGCGTCTTCTTGACCTGAGTGTCTGACCCAACTCTTCAAAAACATTGTTAGTGATTGTAAAAATTCACTGTAATCAACAGATTCATATCTCCCCTGGATGGGGATTAATGATAGAAGAGAGGTTAACCAGTCGGTGAGAGAGTCCCTTTTCCCTTTTTCCACCATACGTTCCGTCACTCTTTTATAGGAGTGGAGCCCCTTATGGACTCCATATTGTTTCAAAGCTGTGACCATCTGTTTAGCAGACATGCCCTCTGCTTCGTAAATCAGCCTCTCTTCTAGTAATCGTTCAAGTTCAAGTAAAGTAAAGTCGGACCTAATCCAATTCAATAGAGCAAAAAGTGCTTTCCCCGAAGGATAGTATGATATAGGCACACCTTCAGCGAAAGTTATACCGATGCCTTCTTTCTCTTTGAGTTGAAACAGTAAATGATGATAGGGGTTAGAGGCTGGATAATAGATTGCTGCTTGATCCAATGGGATGGAATTTCGCTTCAAATGAGCAAGTACTTGATTGATTTCATCTTCAGCACTAAAGGCAACACCAAGGGTTGTCATCGGTTTATTTGTGGTTATTTTTTCTTCAATTGTTTGGGATTGGATATCCCTTTCAACGCTTAGCATCTGTCTGTTTTGCTCACTGTTCGCAACATTCGAAAACTGTGGACGATAAAGCTTGGCCTCTTTCACATAACGAGTTAAAAACGAAGCTGTAAGTGCCTGATAAGCGTCATGGGGAAAGTATATGAATATAATGTTACTATCCGCTTTTTCTTCCGAGTATAGAGCTTTTTGAATAAGGTCTGCTCGATCCACATAGCCTTTTTCTTCTTTTTCCATTTCATACCGTGATAAGATCTGCAAGAAGTCCTGACCTTTATCTTTATGCTGAAAGCACGTTGGCGAAAGATCTTTTACGTTTAAAACATTCCGTTTAATATCCAGAATCCCCTTAAAAACGGCCTCACTTAAAGAAGGGGTTAGTTTGATTTTGCTAAAATACTTAAAAGCTCCCCCATCCTTTAAGCTTTTCATAATCTGAAAGACCATCTGTCTCCCGACTTCTTCTGGAATCTCGTGTTTATTGTCTCTTTCAACCTTCCAAAGAACACTTTCTTTTACAAGGTCCTCAATTGTTTTTGTATGTACATTAACGACAGGCGTACCATTTTTCGCTAAAGCATCAATTGCCAAACGACCATCTCGTTTTGAAGGAACAACTAACACTTTTTCCTCAATGGGGTGGCTTTTCATAATGGCTTTTAACTGTTCGAAGAATTCCGGTGACATCAGGCGTACTCCCCCTATCATTACAAATATACGATCATACGTTCTTCCTTTTATCATACCACGACGAACTAGTGGATTAAATACCTATATTCTTTAATAACTCTTCTAGTAATGAGCCTTGAAAAAAATAGTAAATGGTCACGATGACACTGATAAATAAAACCGTATTTTCAAACAATCCTGAAGACTTGTATGTGATCGGCATTTTTAGTCGAAACCCACTTAATGGAGCCAATAAAGGGATACTTCTCTTTGAAAATAAGTCTCCTAAAAGGTGGACCCCATAACCAGTAACTAGCCCTAGGACAAACAAATTTGTATATGAGGATAATACATATACCAAAAGAAGCCACGAGAGTACTGAGTGTGTGATTCCCCGATGTCCGAACAAACGCTTCACTGGTCTGGAGAAAAAAGGTAGCCTCCTTCCAATGAAAGAACTTGGTTCATCAATATCAGGAAGTAAGCTTCCTAAAACAAGTCCACCTATATAAAGGGCGGTAAAGGTCGTGTCCTGTTGAAAGTAACTTAAGCCACTACCAACTGCCATAGTCATTGCCAAATGTGTATCGTATCTCATGGTGTTGATTCCTTTCTTTTCTAGAGGCTCCCTCTTTAGTCGGTACAAGAACTATAAATGTACCATACAACCCTTTTACCTGTAAGTACAAGAAAGATGAAATCACAGCTTTATGGTTATACTATTTGCATAACATGTTGAAAGGGAGTTGTGTATGCAACAAACGTATATGTGTCCGTCATGTAAGGCGAAAACAAGGTTTAATGTCATCGATCAAGTCGTTACATCCGTAATGTGGAATGGAGAAGAAGGCTCTTATGAAGAAGTTGAGAGGCAAGCACCGTTTCATTTGGCTTATCAAGGTCCGGATAAACGTGTTCAATGTGGCAGCTGCGGACTAGTTGAAGATGAAATTCGCTTTAGAAAAATGGCGGAAAACGCAAACAACCAGGCTCAATGAGCCTGGTTGTTTGCGTTTATTCGTATACCGCTTTACGTCTTGTTTCCACAACATCCACAAAAGCTTTTGCCGCTGTTAAACTAGATTGAGGGTTTTGGCCTGTTACCAAATTGCCATCAACGATTACAAAGTCAGACCACATGGACCCCATTTCAAATTGAGCTCCTTTTTCTCGTAGACTTGTTTCAAGTAAAAATGGCATGTGCTTATCAAGTTCGGTTGACTCTTCTTCCTCATTGGTAAATGCCGTTACTCTCTTCCCTTCAACTAGGGATGTTCCATCCGATTTGGTCACATTTACAAATCCTGCAGGTCCGTGGCAGACTGCTCCGATCGGCAAATCATGATCAGCAAAATGGCTGAGTATGGATTTTAAGGAAGGGTCATCAGGGAAATCAAACATCGTTCCATGCCCTCCTGGTAAAAACACGCCATCGTAGGCTTCTTTGGAAACCTGCTGAAGTTGTGTTGTTTCTTCCAAACGTTTGAGGGGCTCTTCCCATTCTTTTAGCTGCTCGTCTTCAGCGCTATTCGGATCAAGGGGCGCTTTGCCTCCTTTAGGGCTGGCTACGGTTACGTCGTACCCTGCTTCAACAAAAGCCAAATACGGTTCAACGAACTCCGATACCCAAATGCCAGTTTTGTTATCTGAATTGATTTTGTCTGCACTCGTTACAATCATAAGCATTTTTTTAGACATTCTAACACTCCTTTATCTATATTCTTTGTCCTTTTTCCACGAATCATTCTTCCGTAAACATGGCGAGAGAATGAATTGCACCACCTACCAAGGCACTTCTTCAGTTCGACGCCTGCCACATCACCCATGATTCATTCTGATTTTAATGGTTAAGGGGTTAAGGAACGAGTAATTTAACACAAACTATATTTCATACCATGAGGTTTTCAAGGTGAGTCCACTTTCCTTTAAATGAATATATTCTTGATACAATATAAGGCCCGCATAACAACACGCCCCATCATTTTTCATAATCAAAGACAAAACTTACTGCCCAAGGGGCATACTCATTTTCATGTATCAACCCAGGTGCTTTCATATTAAGTAATCGCACAAACATGTTGAACGTAGTTTTCATGAAGTTGCTGGCCACTATTTAAACAATCGTTTAAATTCTGATTATTCACTTTAATTTTAAGTCCGTTTTTATTGACCTTGCCACATGAAATCCTGAGCTGGACACAGCCATCGTCCCTGCCCCTGGAAAAACGGTGTCACCACAAAACCACAAACCCTTTATGTTCGAACGGTGAGATTTGTCGTAAAACAGGCTAGATTTGACTGTTTGTGGATATCCGCCTACCCCACCGCTCGGGCGATTTGTAAATTGCTCCCACGCTTTTGGTGCACCAGGGTATAGTTGAGTAATCCCTTTTCTTACATTAGGTAATACGGTCTCTAACTGCAACAATATGAAATTTGTCATCTCTTCTTTTAATTGATCATATGACTCCTGTTCTCCCCACCTACTAAGGTTTGTATGAGTAGAGACTGTCATTGTCCTAAATCCTTTAGGCGCCCTTAAACGATCCTCATCGGAAGAAACAGATACGAATAGGTGGTGCCCTTCTGTAACCGGTTTTAATGGATCTGGTACGACTTGTGAAAACAAAGGGAAATATTCAGGAAACACCTCTTCCTTAACCGAGAGATACAAGGTGAAAGCTCCCCACTGCTCTCCTTTTTCTACTTTCGTTTTTCTTGGAAGCTTATGGTATAAAGATGGATCAAGTAATTCTCCAAGACTCTCAAGAGGAGTGTTGAGGATCACATGATCCCCTACATACTCTCGATCTCGCTGATCGACAACTAGCCATCGACCATCCTTTTTACTTACAGATACCACTCGTCGTCCCCTTTTCACAGTTCCACCATTTTCAACAACCTTTTTTACCATGGCATCAGCTACTTTATATAAACCGCCTTTCAAATAAAAAGCCCCTCGATGATAAACGTCAAGGGCAATAGCCGCCATTAGAAAAGAAGCATGCTTACTAGTCGCCTGCAAGCTGTCAATAATTAAACCGTCAATAAAGTGGACAAAGAGTTTATTTTTATCCAGGTCATATTTCTTTAATACACCTTGCAAGCTTTGGTTAAAAGAAGGAATTAACTTCAATTGATTTGGGCGGGCCAAAGCGAGGAGACGAAGCCACTCGCTAGGTGTAACAGGTGGTAACACCGGAAAATGGCGTGTCATTTCATAGATTGGGGAAGCCATCTTCCAACAGTGCTTAAAGAAAGCTCGGATGTTTTCTATATCTTCCGGAAAATGCTTCTCCATTTCCACGAGGAACTGATCTCTTTCTTTAAAATAGACAATCTTCTTTTCGCCTATGTTAACCGTCATTACTTCATTTAAGAGAACACAATCTATTTCTATGTTTAAATCGTTTAGAATTTGATCGTGTATGCCCCCAGCTTCAAATCCTAAGCCAAGTGTAGCGCCAACAGGAAAAGTATATGCTCCTCTTGAGAACTTTCCTGCACACCCTCCCCATTCAAGAGATGCTTCAAGTAACGTCACATCACATTTTTCTTCCATTGATAAATAAGCAGCGGCTGTCAGTCCACCGATTCCACCACCTACTACAATCACTCTTGTTTTTTCCATCACGTCACCTCATAAACGCCCTTAATGTTTTTTATACTTTACCCTTAAGAGTATAAAAAGAGTCCGCTATTTTAATAAAAGCGGACTCTCAATAATATAAATTATCCTTCTAAAAGAAGAGATTCTGGATCTTCAATTAACTCTTTTACTTTTACTAAGAACCCAACCGCTTCTTTTCCGTCAACGATACGGTGATCGTAGGAAAGAGCAACATACATCATTGGACGATTCTCAAATGTATCGTCGTCGATGGCTACTGGGCGCATCTGGATCTTGTGCATACCTAAGATACCAACTTGTGGTGTGTTTAAAATTGGTGTAGACCAAAGGGATCCGAAGATACCACCATTAGTAATGGTGAAACTTCCTCCTTGAAGATCACCTAGAGTGAGTTTCTTCTCTTTCGCCTTTCCGGCCAGGTTGCCGATTTCTTTTTCAATTCCAGCAAAATCGAGGCGATCTGCGTCACGTACGACCGGTACAACAAGACCGTCGTCTGTAGATACCGCCATTCCGATATCATAGAACTTTTTCATGACGATTTCGTCACCTTGAATTTCAGCATTTAAGAGTGGATATTTCTTCAACGCACCGATAACAGCTTTCGTAAAGAATGACATAAAACCAAGCTTTACTCCGTTATTATCATAGAACTGATCCTTGCGGCGTTTACGAAGTTCCATAATGTTCGTCATATCAATTTCATTAAACGTGGTTAGCATCGCAGCCGTTTGTTGAGCTTCAACTAGACGCTTTGCAATCGTTTGACGGCGTCTGGACATTTTAACACGCTCAACCGGCTTCGCTGGATCATCTTTTGGCTTTTCCTGCTTTGCTGGAGCTGGCTTAGACTCGGCTTTTTTCTGCTTGGATTCGTGTTCTTCGATATCTTCCTTACGGATACGACCAAGTGGGTCACGTGCCGAAATCTCACTAAGGTCGATTCCTTTTTCACGAGCATACTTGCGTGCAGATGGAGATGCAATCGGACGACCAGTAGAGTCAGATGCTGACTCTTCGGATGTAGAAGCTTGCCCTTTAGGTTCACTCTTACTTTGAGAATCTTCATTTTGAGCTTTTGGCTCTTCTTTTGTTTCAGAAGCAGATGCACCACCGGCTTCTTCGATCATGGCGATAACATCCCCTACTTTAACTGTATCCCCTTCTTCAAAGAGAGCTTCTTTAAGCGTACCGGACTCATCAGCGCTAATTTCCACGTTGACTTTATCCGTTTCCAGTTCTACGATATCGTCCCCTTTGTTTACTTGATCCCCTGGTTGTTTTAACCACTGTGCTACTGTACCTTCTGTTACGGATTCTGCTAGTTCAGGAACTTTGATTTCGATCATTCTTCTTCTCTCCCTTCGCTATTTAACGACAACGCATCTTCTACGATTTTTTTCTGGTCTTGTTTGTGCGCTTTTGGATCGCCTTCTGCAGGAGCCGATCGACGTCGACGTCCAATATATTTCACTTCAGCATGGCCTTCTGCCAAGTGTTTAAGGTGTGGGAATACATAGTGCCAAGCACCCATATTGCTCGGTTCTTCTTGAGCCCAAACCCATTCTTTAGCGTTAGGATACTTCTCTTTAAGTTCAGCTACGGCCTCTCTTGGGAAAGGATAGATCTCTTCTACTCTGACCACGTGGACCGTATCTTTGTCTTCCAATTCTTCAGCCGCTTCAGCCAAATCAATGGTTAATTTCCCTGTAGCAAACACAATTCTTTTCACATTTTCCGGATTTCTAGCAAGACCCGGTTGTTCAAGAATGGAGTGGAACTTGCCGTTTGCCACTTCTTCACTAGTTGAGATGACTTTGCTATGACGAAGAAGGCTCTTCGGTGTCATAACGACGAGTGGTCTCACTTCGTCTTTACCTAAGATGCTTGCCTGACGACGAAGAAGGTGAAAATACTGAGCCGCACTTGTCACGTTCGTTACATGCCAGTTATTTTCAGCTGCAAGTTGAAGGAACCGCTCCACTCTTCCACTAGAGTGTTCAGGTCCTTGTCCTTCATAGCCGTGAGGTAAGAGCAAGACGAGTCCAGACTTTTGGCCCCATTTGGCTCGACCAGCTGACACGAATTGATCAAAAATGACTTGAGCTCCGTTAGAAAAGTCTCCGTATTGTGCTTCCCAAATCGTAAGGGTTTCCGGCGCTTGTACGGAATAACCGTAATCAAAGCCTACGACTGCCGCTTCTGATAGCGGGCTGTTATAAACAGCGAAAGAAGCGTTCGCGTGATGCATCGTGTGAAGGGGCGAATATTTTTCATTTGTTTCGCTATCTGTCAACACAATATGTCTTTGTGAGAATGTTCCTCGTTCGGAGTCTTGACCGGTAAGGCGGATTGGATTTCCGTCATGAAGAATAGTAGCAAATGCAAGGGTCTCCGCAAGTGCCCAGTCTACTGCTCCATCCCCATCCAATGCCGTTTCTCTTCGCTGAAGAATTTTCTTTAGCTTCGGAAACACATTGAATCCTTCAGGAAACTTAAGTAATTCTTCATTTATTTGCTTAAGGGTCTTTAAATCTACTTTTGTATCGATATTATCAAGGGATTGAACAACCTTCTCAGGTGGGTTCATCTCGCCTGCACGGTCTCGTTTATTTGCTTTGATCGCTTCATATTGAGACTGCAAATCATCTAAAAGCTCTTGGCGCATTTTCTTCCCGTCTTCGCTTTCGATAATTCCTTTTTCATGTAAGCGTTCTGCATAAAGTTCATATGCGGTTTTATGCTTACGGATTTCTTTGTACATTTGTGGTTGGGTTGCTGCCGGTTCATCCATTTCGTTGTGTCCGTACCTACGATAACCGATCAAGTCGATCAATACATCCTTTTCAAAACGCTTACGGTATTCATAAGCAAGGTGCATCGCTGCAACACAAGCCTCTGGGTGATCGGCGTTAACATGAATAACAGGTACTTCAAAACCTTTTGCCAAATCACTTGCATAGTTAGTGGATCTGGAATCGTGACTAGACGTTGTAAAACCGATCTTATTGTTGGCAATGACGTGAATCGTTCCGCCAGTAGCATAGCCTGTAAGTTGGGACAGGTTTAATGTTTCAGCAACAATTCCTTGGCCAGGGAAAGCTGCATCTCCGTGAACCAAAATTGCCATTGCTTTAGACTTGTCCTGTTTAGGGTAACCAGGCTCGCTACGATCATCTTGGGCAGCTCGAGCAAACCCTTCAACCACAGGATCGACAAACTCTAAGTGACTTGGGTTATTCGCAAGGGAAACCGTTGCTTTTTCTTCTTGCTCTTCTACTTCACGATCTGCCCCAAGGTGATATTTCACATCTCCGGTCCAACCGTAGTTAATCCCTACTGAACCTTCTGATGGAACAAGTTCCTTATTTGGTGCGTCCACAAACTCAGAAAAGATGATTTCATACGGTTTTCCAAGAACATGTGCGAGCACGTTCAAACGCCCTCTGTGAGCCATCCCGATCATGACATTTTTAGCACCGTCCGTAACCGATTCTTTAACCGCATCGTCAAGCATCGGTACCATAGAATCCAGACCTTCGATTGAGAAGCGCTTTTGTCCAACAAAAGTCTTGTGAAGGAAGTGTTCAAACCCTTCTACATGATTGAGTCGTTTTAGAAGGTCTTTCCTCATGTCTTCCGTAAACGTCGGACGGTATTCTTCCGACTCTACCATTTTGTAAAGCCACTCACGCTCTTCCAAGTCATGCACTTGATTAAATTCAAACGCCAAAGCCGAACTGTACACTTTTTTCAAGTGGTTAACCGCATCAAGACCGTTCTCTACGGATTTCGGTGCATGTGGAGTTAATAAGTGTGCTGGGATTGCCCTAAGGGCTTCTTCAGTTAAATGGTAATTCTTTAGATCAAACAAATTTTTCGTCTCGCGCTTTTCAACCGGCGAGATGTCGGCCATTAAATGACCATTTCTACGAATGTGGTCAGTGAGTTTCGCAGCTTTAATGGCTGCATGGATATCGCCACCCGTACCTGACTGTGTAGGAGTATTTTCAGTTTCTGGTGGGCCACCCCATTTTTCAAAGAAAAGTGTTAATTCTTCATCTACTGAATCTGCATCTTCTTTATAAAGCTCATACATCTCCAGCAAATATCCAAGGTTTGGTCCGTGAAATTGGGACCAGCCTTCATCCAATTGAACGTATTTTGAGCTCATGAATCCAGTACCTCCATTTGTACAACCGAATTTTTGTACATGTAATATGTAAATGGTTAGAAGGATAAAAAAAGTAGTAGTGCTTTAAAGCGTGTGAAACGCTTACATCGTTATTTTATCACTATAGGAAATAATCCTCAAAAGAAATTGTAGATTTTTTAGAATTTTTCTTAATAAATTCTTCATTTTTGATCAAATACCGATATAATTTGTCTTTTATTGTAAAAAATAAGAGGGATCTTATGTCATTTGTGAAATAGTGAGTTTTCCAATTCCATACAATGAACCGAGTAAGCAATATTGCTTTTCCCCATTTTTAAAAAAGAAAACCGCTAACGAAGCGGTTAAGGTTACGCATTTTTCTTTTTTTGCTGCGTTGTTCTTTTTTTCGTTGCTGGCTTTTTCTTTTTGGCTTTCTTTGTTTTTTCAATGGATTCTTGCAAGGCATCCATCAAGTTGGTCACATTAGATGTATCCAACTTCGGCTCTTTGGCAGTAACCATTTCTTCACCATTTCTTTTCTCTTCAATGAGCTTTAAGAACTGTTCTCGATATTCATCTGTGTATTTACCTGGCTCGAATGTAGTAGTCAATTGCTCGATTAACATCTTTGCCGTGCTTACTTCTTTTTTTGAAAGATCGTTTTCCTCGGGTATACCCGGCACTTGATCTGATGCTCGTACTTCCTCCGGAAAATGAATCGTTTCCATAAGTAATGTGTTTTCATAAACCCTTAACACGGCTAAATGCTCTTTTGCACGAATCATGATTTTCGCAATCCCAATTTTTCCCGATTCCTCCAACGCCTGTCGCAATAACACATAGGCTTTTGCTCCTCCTTCATTCGGAGAGAGGTAATAGCTCTTGTCAAAATAGATCGGGTCGATCTCCTTTAAGTCTACAAAATCGAGAATTTCCACCGAACGTTCCGCTTGAGCCTTTTGAATTTGCTTTAATTCATCTTCTTCAATGATGACGTATTGGTCTTTTGAGTATTCAAATCCTTTTACAATGTCGTCTTTTCCCACTTCTTTCTCGCAATTTGGACATACCTTGTCATATCTAATGGGCGTGTGGCACTCTTTATGAAGTTGCCTTAGGGAAACGTCTTTGTTTTCAGTGGCTGCGTGGAGTTTGACCGGAATATTCACAAGGCCAAAACTGATCGTCCCTTTCCATATCGTATGCATTTAATCCTCTCCCTTATTTACCAACGGTTTTAGTATTAATGTCGGCAAAAATCGTAAAGGTTATGAGTAGATAATACTGGGTAAAGGATGTGAAAAAAATGAAAATAATGCTACCTACACGAGTTGAATCTCTCCCGGACTTTAAACAAAGCTGGAATTACGAGGTGAAATATGATGGTTTTCGATGTGTGTTGTTTGTAAAAAAATCAGGCGTTCAACTGGTTAGCCGCAATGGTCATCTTTTAAATGATCATTTCCCCGAAATCGTGCGTTTTTTAACAGAGCAAGCGGACTTTTCACATTTACCATTACAACTTGATGGCGAATTAGTGATGCTTGAAAGTGGTTACAGAGCCGATTTTTCAGCATGTCAAAAACGTGGAAGATTAAAGAGCCCGGTATCTATTCAAAATCATATCAAAGCATTCCCAGCTACCTTTCTTGCTTTCGATCTCCTTACCTTAAGGGGAAAGGATGTAAGAATGAAGCAGTATTCAGAGCGAAAGGAAATGCTACAACAAGTTTTCAAAGACCTAGAGTGGCCTTTAAAGCCAGATCAAGACGACCCTATTCCCATCCAGTTCGTTCCTTCATTTTCTTCATTTGAAACAGTATGGGACCTTGTGACTTTACATAACGGTGAAGGTATCATTTTAAAGAAGCTACAGAGCCAGTGGGTTCCTGAACGAAGCAAAACGTGGTTGAAATATAAAAACCTCAAAGTGATCAGAGTACTTATTACTGGAGAAAAAAAGAATGGATACTTCTCTATTGGTGTCTATAATGACCAAGAGCTTATTTCACTTGGATCTTTTTTACATGGGCTTAAAAATGACGAGCGTGATGTGTTAAAGACAATTATCCGTAAAAACAGCACTAAAAAGAATGGACACTATTGTTTAGTTGAGCCACTTTGTTGCGAGTTAAGCTGTTTAGGTCTCACAGGAAACGAGTTACGAGAACCGAGATTTACGAAGTTTTTGCTTCAAGAGGATCCTCTTGCGATTACACACGATCAACTGATCCATGATTTAGAACCTTTACCGAGGCAAGTGACGTTTACGAACACAGATAAATTACTGATCCAAGAAGTAGGAATAACCAAAAGAGATTACCTTTATTATTTGCAAGTCATGTCAAAAGCCATCTTGCCTATGTTAAGAAATCGGCCTTTAACTGTCATTCGCTACCCTGAAGGAATTGAAGAAGCGTCCTTTTATCAAAAAAATGCCCCTGCTTCACGTCCCAAATTCGTCAAGACGGCAGTTTGGGAAGGCCATCAGGCGATTGTTGTACATGATTTAGAGACCCTTTTATGGTTAGGCAATCAAAGTGCATTGGAATTCCACATTCCACCTGAAGACATACATGGCCAGTTGCATGAGCTCTTTTTAGATCTTGATCCTCCAGACAAAATGTCATTTGACCTTGCTCTAAGAACGGCATTGGACGTGAGAGAAATATTTAAAAGGTGGCACCTTCATTCGTTTGTTAAAACAACGGGAAGAAAAGGGTTGCAAGTTTTTATTCCAATTGAAAAAGGCTCTTTATCATATGAGGAATCAAATCGGTTTTTGTCATTCTTAGCTTCCATGCTTGTTGAGATGGATCCGTATACAAGAACCGTTGAAAGGCTAAAGAAGAATCGTCACAATCGTTTGTATATCGATTACTTGCAACACGGGAGAGGCAAGACCATTATCGCCCCTTATTCCCTTCGTGCAGTTAATGAGGGGCTCGTATCTTATCCGTTAATGTGGGATGAGGTAGAAAAAGACCTTTCTCCTTCTATTTTCACAATGAAAGAAGCGATGTCCCGTGAGAAACATCGCCCCTTTCATTTTCCTAATGACTATAAAAAAACGAACAGTACGAACCTGAAGATTTTAATTACCGAGATCAAAAAGCATGTAAACTAAATGCTCTCCACGCACCGCTCTCCTTCATGTTTTGGTGAATTCACATACTGAGACACAGGCGAAATGGCGAGTGATTCCGGTTTGGTTTCAAACAATTCAACCGGTTTTTTCCCCAAAAGCCAATCCTCTTGTTCTGAGCCACTTAACATTACTGGCATCCTGTGATGAATAGGGTTCATCACAGCGTTGCTTTTAGTAGTTAGGATTGTGCATGTGATTAAGGTCTGATCACTTGTTACATAACGATCCCACAGTCCGGCAAAAACCATAAGCTGTTGAGAAGGAAGCTGAATATAATAAGGGTGCTTTTCGCCGTCAATTTTCTTCCATTCGTAAAACCCGCTTGCACATATGAGGCAACGCCTTTTCTTCAACAGGTGTTTAAAGCTTGGTTTTTCATGGGCGGTTTCTGAACGAGCGTTAATCATTTTGTAACCAATACTCGGATCCTTAGCCCAAGAAGGGACAAGGCCCCACTTCATATAGCCTGCTCGATTTTGTTTTTTACCACGAACAATCGTGAGAATGTCTTGACTTGGTGCTATGTTATACCTTGGCTCTATCTCTTTTAGGACCTCTTCGTTTTCAAGATCGAATTGTTCCTTTAAGAAATCAGGATCTGCGTATAGCGTAAACCTTCCGCACATTGGTTACACCTCATTTGTCTTGTTGGTGTTGGATACTTCTGTTTCTTGTAGCTTTTGAATTTTCAACTTCAAACGATCCAAGTACGTTTCAGTCAACCACCCATTGCCTCCCCTTAGAATTTCATTGGCATAATGATCTGGTGGAGCCATTTCTTCTTTTTTATCCAAAACTAAAAACGTGAGTACATTTGTGTAGTGGTTGTTGTCCAACCCTTCAACGGAAATCACCGCTGGGCGATACATACCAGTAAACACGCCTTCTCTTTTATACAAATAATCAAGGCCCGTTCGATTGACTCGGTAAAGAAGACCTTCGGAATATCCTCCATCTTCTACAATATCCGCTCTACCCATTCCGTCAACTCGTGAAGCGATCGTAAAACGAAGCTCATAGCCCGGGAGACATGCTCCGGTTATCTCATGAAAATAATGATCCGCATTCGCTTGTTCCATTCTTTCCTTGTCCATACAAGAACCGAATGCAAAATAATAAAACGTCTCACCGAGTTTCTCCTCAAATAAGAAACGCATCCAATCAGATTGTGAAATTTTCTTTTTCAACAAGGAAGGATCTCCTGCTACATAAACGAATGCTTGTTTTTGATCGGTATCCGTCGTTACAGTTACTTCCTCGGGGATAAATAAGCTGTTCTTACTCCCGTCGTATCCTTCAAGTACGTGTAACTTATCCCAAAGCTGATCTGGGATGTCGTACAGCTCCCCGTAGACACGCCCATCTCCTTCTATAGAATAGGCGGGGTAGCCTAATTCTGTGTCAAATAGTTCTCCTTTGACCCATGCTTGTTCATTTATTCGCGTAACATCTTTAAGAAAATGATCATTCACTGCACCTTTTCTTAACGTACCGTATACAAACAATCGATTGTGTATCATCGTTTCCCCTCATTTCAATTACGTATGTTTATGCCAAAAAAGCTCCAACCGGTTTAAGGCTTCTTCAAGGTTGTCCATTGAATACGCATATGAGAGTCTAATGTACCCTTCACCATAATCCGAAAAAGCGTTTCCCGGTACAACTGCCAATTGATTTTCTTCGAGTAAGTTTATGGCAAATTCAAAAGAACTCATGCCCGACTTTTTTATAGACGGAAAAATATAAAAAGCTCCCTTTGGGTATTCAACATCAAGTCCAATTTCCTTTAGCCTCTTATACATATAATCACGGCGCTTCATGTATTCGTTTTTCATTGGAGTTGCATCATTCATTCCTACAGTCAAAGCCTGTGTAGCTGCTTTTTGCGAAATGGAAGACGGGCAACTCACATTATATTGATGAACCTTTAAGATGTGTTTTACAATTGGTTTTGGACCGAACACAAAACCAATCCGCCATCCTGTCATGGAGTGAGACTTTGAAACCCCATTGATCACGATCGTCTTTTCTTTCATACCATGAACATTGGCAATAGAATAATGCTTCCCTTCGAAATTAAGCTCTGAATAAATCTCGTCAGCAATGATAAATATCTCTTTTTCTTTCAGTACAATACCTAACTTGTCGAGCTCTTCTCGTGTTAATGTCACGCCTGTCGGGTTCGAGGGGTATGGAAGCATCACCGCTTTCGTCTTCTCAGACAAAGCCTGCTTTAATTTATCAGGCGTTATCTTAAAACCAGAGTCAGTCGTATCTACATATACAGGTACAGCTCCGCACAAGCGAATAATCGGTTCATAGGCCGGATAAACAGGCCCTGGCAAGATTACTTCATCCCCCTCTTCAAGGATGGTCCTCATCGTAATATCAATGGCTTCGGATGCACCGACTGTTGTAATCACTTCGTCTTTAGGGTTGTAGTTAAGCTCATATTTCTTTTTCACAAAGGCAGCAGCAGCTTCTACAAGTTCATCATCACCTTGGTTTTTTGTATACCGAGTATAATTATGATCTATTGCCGTTTTTGCAGCTTCCTTAATGTGTTCAGGTGTACTGAAATCAGGTTGACCTAACGTGAGTTGTACGGCATCAGGAAACGCTGCAACTCTGTTAAAGAACTGCCTGATTCCTGAAATTTGAATGTTTTTCACACGGGTGTTTAATTTATGTTCCATCTTCTTGCATCCCCTTTAATCACACGATACTTGAATAAACATCGTTCATTATTAAAAAAGTCTAACAGTATCCGCCTGCACATACAAGTTCCTTAACAACTGAACATGACGTTTGTGAAAAAAGGTTCCATTCAACCTTCAACTTATTTTAAATGCAATTTAAAAAAGGATGGCCGCTTAGGTGTTTCAGCACCTAAGCGGCCATCCTTTTATTTACACCCCTAGTTGAATGATCAACCACAGCGCGGCGATAAAGTAGAGCGAATACAAAAGAACCACACCGACACAAACAAGAACCGCCAACCTCACACCTCTGTCCTCGATCTTAAACTTCTCTCTTTGCTTTGTAAAAAGAACGACAAGAACCAGTACGTACAATAGCATAATAAAAAAATCAGCAAAAAACATTCCCCACTGCCATCGCTCCGCAATCGTACCTGTGAGAAGTAAAAACCATTCGCTACCCGCACCAATGACTTTACTTAAAAGTAGCTTTCCATAAAGGATGACAGTCACCCACCATCCCCACGATTTGAATAGGAACAAGCCGACTGAACTAATTAAAAAAAACAAGTAAATACTATCTGTTACAAGGATTTGAATAATTCGTGGGGTAAATCCCCATGAAAAAGCGATATAAAACATGTAACTAAAGTAACCGACCGTGAATAAGGCTTGTCCAATGGCCAAGAGTCTCGCAAAAAAGGCTGATCTCATCTTATCTCTCCTACTCTCAATATGTCCTTAAGGATTTAAAAGGTTTGCTCCTGTTCTGCCCAATAAATAAGCAGCAATCGCAAACGCTTCAGCCTGCTCTCTCATACGATCAATACCTTGCGGAGATTGTCGAACTTGCAGTTGGTACGGACTTTCTTGGAGTACTCCCCCGTGAGCCTGCCTTAAAAAGCTAGATGCCTCTTGTAAACCATACCTTCCGCTTTGCATCACTTCATAGAAAGAGACAAACCCGTGCATCACACCGCGATACCTCGTTGCTCTTACATGGACACCCGAATCAGCCAACCGTTTTGCATATGCTTCCCCTTCATCACGGAGAGGGTCAAACTCAGCTGTGATAATGAGTGTGGGCGGTAAATCTTCTAAATTATCCGCTTGGAGTGGCGAAGTATAGGGGTTGCCCCACATCATTTCCTCAGGTGTATACAAATCTCTCGCCCGATACATGACTTGCCGGGATAACAAGTAATAGCCACTATCGTACACTTCCCGTGAACGAAGCTCCACATCTTGAAACGTTGTGAGAGGATAGAATAACACTTGGGAAGTAAGATCCGGTCCTTGGCGATCTCTTGCCATTAATGTCATTACTGTAGCAATATTCCCTCCGGCACTATCTCCTGCAACACTAATTGTATTAGGATCACCGTTAAAGGTATCTGCATTTTTTTGCGCCCATTTTAGTGCCGCGTAGCTATCTTCAACCGCAGCCGGGAAGATGTGTTCAGGTGCGACACGATACCCAACACTAATGACTACACTATTTGTTCTTGTGGCCAACGAACGAACGATGTTATCATGTGTCTCAATACTTCCATACCCTTCCATAAAGGCACCACCATGATAATACATCACAATCGGATAAGGTCCTTCCCCTTTAGGGCGATAAATTCTTACAGGAACTTGAACGTCTCCCACTACAGGAACGTATAAGTCTTCACGGAGTAAAGGACTTCCTCCCCCACCTCCACTTACAATTCGTGGAGGTCGTATATCAATATCAAGCGTAACCAAATTATTATTAATGGCATGCAAAACGACAGCCGTTTTAGCAGGTAATCGCCCTGCATCAGTGGACTGCCACAGATAAACAGCAACTGCTACAGAGATCAAAACAACAGCTAATGCTAACGAGCTTAGAAGTACTAAGTTTTGTAAAATACGCTTAGCCCATCTCATGGTGAACAGCCCTCCACATCTTTATCGGAAAAATTCGACTTCTCTTATTATTATAATAAGAAAAACCCCTTACCGCTACGTTCTTATGTAAACAAATAATTTCCAATTTACTTCCATTATTTCAGAAACGAAAAGAAAGTCCGCAAGATATACTTTTCACTCATCCAAAGTGATAAAGGCAAACGCTACGTTCAATCACTATATGTCTCAATATCATGTAACCTTTGGATCTTCAGCACGGGACATTGAATTATTTAACACATTTGTGTAAACCTGATTTTTCTGGTGATCCTATAACAATAAAGAAGTCTTACGTTTAAGTATTAGACTAAACATAGATATAAGATGGAGGCGAATGAACATATGGATTTCCAGTTACATAGTGAAGATAGTGCATACCCTTGTGAAGTAACTTGCGATGAGGACAACGGGAGATATATGATCCGAAAATCGGATACATCGGGAGAAGTGTTTAATTCCTCATATGAATTGAGGCAATGGATTGAACAAAATTGGACCGGAGCTATGTTTATAAACGAAGAAGAGTACAAACGAATGCTTTCTCAATTAAAGGAAATGTAAGGATAAGGTTAGTCATGTTTCTATAACAGTTTTGCACTGAATAAATTCAGTAAAGGAGGATTACTCTTAACTCCATTTTTTCACTTCTCAGTGACAAAGACGCTCTACCTCATCGAGGCTGTGGCATAAGTATGGTTATGAATGGAAATCCGAACAAAGGTATGCGGTGGAAACAAGCCGCTTCTGAAATATACTTCACTTTCCCCAGGAGGCGGTTGAGCCTCCTCGTGCACGACGAAGGCACTGAAAAAGTTTGATCTTTAACTTTTCAATGCCTTCGAAGAGCGTGCTTCTTCCTCTACATGCATATGCTTCGAGACGTCTGCGTCGTAGCAACTTGACGCTCAAGATGTTAACGCTCGTCACTGCTGGGTCTCACCTTCGCTTTTCTTCCCGCAGGAGCGTATATCTCATCCACTCTGCTAGCAAATGGTTCGGATTCCGCCTTGAACACTTACTTTAATTCCTAACCTCGTTCTTCTATTTTGTGTTAGAGCAAAAAAAGAGGATAACAGATTGCTCGTCATCCTCAATTACTCTATACTCCACTTAGTAAATCCACTCAAGATAAACCACCTTGCAAATCGTTCGTATCCGATTGGAACCGACTTTTTCGCAACCTTTGATTCTTTATGAGAAGGAATAATGTAAGAAGGAAGGTTGGTTAAATATCGTTTCTCTAAATCAACGTTTGCAATTTCCCTTTTCTCTTCCCCTGTAACCTTAATAATGCCTTCATCCATGACTTCATATTCGATTGTTTCCCCTTTGTATGAAGTGACAAAAAGTTCATCTGGTAAAATGTAATCGATTAATAAATCTTCTCCGGTAAGATTAATTGTCTTTGTTTCAAACTTTCCCAAACTATAATCAATTAATTTATTTGTATCCTCGTATGCAAGATGCCTGTTAGGAGAATTCAACGTAACTACTACTACTTCCGTATCCCCATCAAAAGCAGACGTCACTAATGTATATCCAGAACGCTGGACAAATCCATTTTTGACACCTGTAATATGTTCGTTTTGTCTCATAAGATCATGATGATTGAAAAGCGTTGTTTCCCAACCTTCCCCTTTCCAATCCAAACTTTTTGTCCCTACAATCGTTCTGAAATCTTCATTGTTCATAGCGTAAGCTGCAATCTTAGCCATATCTAGTGCCGTGGTTACATGCTCTTCTTCGAATAATCCGTGAGGGTTTGTGAAGTTCGAATTGTCCACACCTACTTTTTCTTGAACGAATTTGTTCATTCGTGTAGAGAAAGCGTCGACTGAACCGTCCACGTGCTCTGCAATAGCAATAGCTGCGTCGTTCCCCGAACTTACCATCACACCTAACAGTAGCTGCTCCAATGATAAGACTTCACCTTCCAATAAATATACTCGAGTGCCTATAACATTTACGGCATCGAAACTGACGCTCACATCTTCTGACAATTCAGCTTCTTCAAGAGCAACAATAGCAGTAATGATTTTTGTTATGCTTGCCGGATACATGGTTTGTTCCGCATTTTTTTCGTAAAGGATCTCCCCTGTTTGGCGATCAATAACAACAGCAGCTTCACTATGCAAAAGGTTAGGCTCTGCTGCGATATAATATTTAGGAAGTAAAACTAGGAAAAGTAGGATCATTATTATGAAATAAGTGCTGGCTTTCATGGTGCTATCACCTTTGTCTCTTCATTATTACTTTTATGATAAACATATTCTCGACACAAAACAACGAATTTCCGATGACATTTGCGTAACAAACCAACTACAGACCTTTATTTTGTCGTTTTGTGCGGTTTTTCATTCTAAGATCAATTGTTGGTTCATAACGAAACCATTGGAGTTTTAGGAGAAGGTCTCATTTATTAAGAGGAACCCAAAATAAAATGAGGCTAGGACAAACGTGTTTTAAGTAAGAGAATCCGTACAAACAATTCGCGATCCTATTCGTATGACTGTTGAAATATACCCCGCTAGCTGGGCTACCCTCCTCGTTACGCGAACTACGAGGGCCTCCCCTTCGCTTTCGAGATCACATTTCATACGCAACGCTCGTTCATTGTTTGGATTCTTTACAAAACACATTCTATTTGTCCTAACCTCTAAAAACGTTTATTGTATGGCATCTTTCACAAGAATAATATCGAATGCCGGCTCTCCTTCGAGCTGACCTACAGCAAATGCAGAGTATACAGATCCTTCTTCAAGACCTACGTTTGGTACTTGGAATACAGTATCTTCAGATCCAGTCGGTCTTACTTCTAGGTTTACTGTTCCTGCATCCACTTCAAGATAATCACTCACCTGAGGGAAGCTTACATTCTCAAACAAGATTGTATCCGGTGCGGCAACAATATCGACTGCTGGAGCATCCGGTGAAAAATGCGCTGCTCTTACTTTTACTTTACCTTCTACTGGCTCCAAAGCATCTCCTACTGCTACCAAATCCAATTGATTAAGAGGACCGACAGCAGCCAGCGTATATGCTTGCCCTGCTTTAACTTCTACATTTTTTTCAATGACGGCTTCATCTTTTTTAGGATTTGCCCCCTCTGGAAAAATGCGAACGTTGTAAGCACCTTCTTGTAGCGGCAAGTAGTCACTCACATCTTTAAACGTTACACTTTCTAAAACCTTATCTTTATTTACATAGATGTCGACTGCTGGAGCATCCGGAGACGCGTGGATTGCTCTTACAAATCCCTCACTTGCTTCTCCTTGTGTCACGCTTGCACCCATTGATAATAAAGCAATCATAAACGCGAAGCTTAATACAACCCATTTTTTCATGATGATCAATCTCCTTTTCATTTTTTACAACCATAATGTCTCCTTTACACTGGATAATTATTCTTTTTATCAGGGAGCCTTTTAACTTCGGAGAGGATTTTGTTAATTTAACCACTTATGATTTAATGTTAATTAGTACCGTTTTAAAGGAGTGTGCTATTCATGCCAATGGATGAACTTAGAAAAAAGCTTACACAAATGGATGGGAAGAGCTATAAAATGCTAAAGTCCATTCAAGGATCTTATAAAGAAAGAGATTTCACTTTACATATTGATTACGTTCAAGGAGATCCGTTTGCTTCCCCTTCTAAAGTCAGGGTAGTTGTTCCTTTTTCTCATGAAAAACGATCGACCGACTGTTTATCGACCGACGTTCGTAAAATAGCTGTGGAAGATATGATCGCTCGCTTTGTGAACAAGGAAATTAAGAAAAAACAAGTACCAAGAATGGGAACCGGAAAAGGAGGTTTGGTTGTCATTGACTCACCTGGTCAAGAAGTTCTTGATCGAACAGCGGTCAATGTCAATCCTCATCAAATCGACATTCGGTTAAGTATTGGTCTACCTGCTAATGGTAGAAGAATCAGAGGAAAAGACGCGGCAACTCTCTTAACCCACACTGTACCTGTAATTGTAACTAATGCGTTAGAAAAGATTACTAACACTAAAGTAAAAGACTACGTGATCCTTGCAGACAATCAAGAAGCGATCAGAAAAGACATGAAAAAACATAACATTGTTTCTTTCATTGCTAATGGATCTATCCTTCCAAGGGAAAGCGGGGTAAGTAATAAACCTTTAAAAGATGCAGTCCCTTTTCATTCTCCAGATGCGTTTGAACACACAGTTCACTTACCTGATGGTAGCACCATCACCGGTATGGCAATACCCCAAGGGATCACTCTCATTGCAGGTGGCGGTTATCACGGGAAAAGCACATTGTTAAAGGCGATTGAAAGAGGCGTTTACAATCACATTTTAGAGGACGGACGGGAATATGTATTGACCGAACAAAGCGCCGTTAAAATAAAAGCGGAAGATGGAAGAAGTGTACACGACGTAGATATAACACCTTTCATTACCAACCTTCCATTTAATAAAGATACTCAGTCTTTCTCCACAGACGATGCAAGTGGAAGTACGTCACAAGCAGCGTCCATTGTGGAAGCTTTAGAAATGAAATGCACACTGATGTTAATGGACGAGGATACGAGTGCCACAAACTTCATGATTCGTGACGCAAGAATGCAAAAACTTGTGGCAAACGAGCCGATTACTCCTTATTTGGATCATGTAAAACAGCTGTCGGACACCTTAAACATTTCTACGATCCTTGCGATCGGGGGTTCCGGTGATTATTTTGAAGCTGCAGACCATGTTATTCAGATGGACCATTACAAGCCTTTTGATAAAACGAAGCAAGCTAAAGAGATTGCCGGAGAATTAAAAAACAACAGATTGCACCAAACGCCCACTCCCATATCTTTGCCGAAACCACGCCGATTTGATAGACCTTCATTTGTAAATAAGCTTGGTCATAAGCAAAAGGTGGATGCCAAAGGAAAAGAGACGATCCTCTTTAATCGCACACCTATTGATCTGTCCCATGTGGAACAAATCATTGATCAAAGTCAGACTCGGGCTCTGGCAGTCATGCTCAAGCGGTTATCTACAACTTTTAAAGAGAACGACACAACAGTCATGCGTGCCATTGACCATTTATATGAAGAAATTGATCATAAAGGTCTTGATGTGCTAGGTACATTTAAAGGTCAACATCCTGGTGATTTGGCACTTCCAAGAAAACAAGAGCTGGTACAGACGTTAAATAGGTTCAGAAGGCATGGCTAACATTAGTAGTTTTAGCCACATATCTAAATTCTTTGGTTTTCAACTAAAAAGTGCGACACGATTTTGTAATCGCGCCGCACTTTTTTTAATTGAATAGTTTTTTGTACTCTCCATATCCTTCTTCTTCAAGCTTTTCATAAGGTATAAAGCGAAGAGCTGCCGAGTTAATACAATATCTTAGTCCACCAGGTTTAGGTCCATCTGTAAAAACATGACCAAGGTGCGAGTCTCCTTCATCACTTCTTACTTCTGTTCTTCTCATGCCATGTGAAAAATCGGCGTGTTCCTTAACTTGAGACTTGTCGATCGGCTTAGTGAAACTTGGCCATCCACAGCCAGCGTCATACTTATCAGTAGAGCTAAACAGCGGTTCGCCTGAAATGATATCAACATAAATGCCCTCTTCAAACCGATCCCAAAATTCGTTTTTAAAAGGAGGTTCCGTCCCGTTTTCTTGTGTAACCTTATATTGCATATCTGTTAATGTCCCTTTATCTTTTTTCGCTCGATTTGTCATCTTTAGAATCTACCTCCAGTGAGTGTTTAGAAAATCCGCGCGACCGCTTCCTTTTCTGTACATATTGTAATGAGTCGGGTTTTTCTTATAGTAATCTTGGTGATACTCTTCCGCTTCAAAAAAGACAGAAGCCGGTCTTATCTCCGTACAAATCGGCTTTTTAAATTTACCACTTGCAGCAAGCTTTTCACGTGACTGCTCTGCTAGCTTTTTTTGCTCATCATCATGAAAAAAAATAGCGGTTTTATATGATTCTCCCCGATCGTGAAATTGTCCGCCGGGATCAGTTGGATCAATTTGGGACCAATAGAGTTCAAGTAGTTTTTCATATTTAAATACGTCCGGGTCGTAAGTGATTTGTACAGCCTCCAAATGTCCGGTTGTATTTGTACAAACTTCTCTGTAGGTAGGGTTTTCTGTTTTCCCTCCCGTATAACCAGCCACGATCTTCTCAATCCCTGGTTGTTCATCAAATGGTGATACCATACACCAGAAACACCCTCCCGCAAACGTTGCTTTTTTCATATGCGTGACCACCTCATCTCATGTTCGTTGTTAAGTAGTATATCAATCATAACGGTCTTCGTCCAAAAGTATGTTTAGTAGCTTCGTCCCTTTCCTGAATCCGTTATTTCAACAAGGCTTTCCGGATAAGGTTCGAAATAAGTCTGATTAAACAGATAAGCTTGGTCGAATCTCAAGACCCAAGACTTTAATAAGCTTGTAATACTACTTAACGGGATACGTTTATCCTTATACTGATCGAGTAATGTAATAAAATGCTCTTTTTCAAGTGGCGTTAATTCTTTCTTAAAGAAGCTTAGTATATGTTGACATACGTTGATATGACTTGTGAATTTCGGCTTTTTCTTCATCATATTTAGCAATGTTCTTTCGTAGTAAAAATAGATTTCCTCCACTTTTTTACCATCGTGATTGGCAATACTTTTTCCCATCTCTTTTAATAGGCCGGGGTGGTAGGATAAAAAAAGGTATTTATTTCTTGCATGGAAATGATTTAATGCTTCCAAGCTCTTTGATTTCTTTATGTCCCGAAATTCGCTAAGGGTAAACACACTTGTTAAAAAGTGCTCTCGAATGGAGAAGTTACGGAGCCTCCCATCATCTTCAATAACCGAATCGGGAAAGTGTTCACTTACCTTTTTGGCAAATAAACCAGCACTTTTCTTCACTACAGGAGACTTTTCTATTCCTGCGTACACTTTTGTATCAAAAATACCACAGCTCGGAGACCGTCCTTTAAGTATAAAACCATCCACTTCACTCAATTCACTTAAAAAGAGATCGGAGAACTGATTCATTTGATTGGTAAGGTCTTTTTTTTCTGAAGGCAAAACAAGCCGCTCTTCTCCATTTGATTCGACAATTCGTATGGATTCCCGTGGCGTAGGTAAACCAATTTCTACTTCAGGACAAACAGGAATAAGTTCTGCGTTGTCAAAGAGCTGACTAACCGCATTGCTTTTAATCTTTGCACCATCGTATCGGCAAGCCTCGAACTCAAGACATTTGCTTACGACGATTCTGGGCTTTGTGAATGTACGCAT
Organism: Alteribacter aurantiacus DSM 18675; assembly: GCF_000429705.1. GTDB lineage: Bacteria > Bacillota > Bacilli > Bacillales > Salisediminibacteriaceae > Alteribacter > Alteribacter aurantiacus. The sequence goes on along the minus strand of NZ_KE386941.1, from coordinate 865,221 downwards.
GTAAGATACCCCTCTCATCATGTCTATGCTTCAATTAGGATCTATTTCCTTTATCATTTCCTATCTAGTAGAATATTTTACGAGGTGATTCAAATCGAACATCATGTAAAAAAAGTGACGGAACTACTTTGGTCAGTCAATAAATACGAATTGATGGCTAAAGGATATGGTCACTATAAAGAGATTCAAAAAATGCTCAAAGAAGCACAAACGGTAAGTGATTATTTTAACGTATATCAAACCATTAAAACGAAGAAAGGTATGCCGTTTTCACATAAGGACGTCATAAACACACTCGAGCATATTTGGGGTTATTTTAAATCTGAAGCTACTTTTAGTGAAAAACATTCTTTTTTCACCATGCTAGAGGAAGCAAGAACTTATTCTTCTTCAGAGTACGACATCTATCCAAGAGACGTTAAAAAGGCAATTGGCTTTTTGGCTTACTTATTGGAGTTATACCCTAATCGCTATATGGAACAATCATCAATTTTCAGACCCTGGTCCGAGTGGAATATGATCCGTTTAAACAAACAAACCATAAACGTATCGGAAAAAGACTATATTCATCCCAGATCACTTTAACCATTGTGGAATAAATCGTAAAAAAGCCCGGGAAGAATCTCCTCCCGGGTAAACTGGTACACCAATTTGAATTTTATAGATTGTTGTATATTACACAACAAACGGACGCTTTGTGCTCCATATTACATTTATTTTAAAAAGTGAGTATACTTCTTTGCAAATAACGTAATGTCATACGTTGTGTTGTGTCCTTTTGTTATGCGTAGCTGAACACTAACAGCGACACTCCTGCGGCTTTGGGGCCAAGCAAGACTTCGCAAAGGCTTACCCGAGAAGGCTCCGCCGACACCGCCGCAGAAAGGGAGCGAATGGGGTGAAGCGGAGCTTTATAAAATGATAAGAGGATAATACTCTTTTTTAAAACCAACAACCTATTTAAAAATAGCCATGTTTAACGGAAGTTAGATGGGTAAATGATTGAGGACGTTCTTGTATGCAAACCCCTTAACCTCTTCTTCACTATAGCGTTTTAGCAATTCTTCAATAAGATTTTGGTACTCTCCTGAATGGGTTAAACGAGTAACGACTCGGTCGATCCCATCAAAATCAGATCCAAAAGCAATATGATCCTTTCCTCCAAGCTCACAAAAATGGTCAATATGTTTCACTAAATCATCAATATCACAGGAGTCCGCGTCATCTTTAATAAAAGGGGGATGAAACACTACACCTAGGAGACCATCTCTTTGAAACAACGCTTGAGCTTGTTCATCGGTCAAATTTCTTCTGTGACTACATAAAGTTTTGGCATTTGAATGGGTCGCCACAGGGTATTTTGCTACTTTCATTACATCCCAAAAACCAGGTTCAGTTAAATGAGATACATCTGTCCAAACCTTATACTCATTGTTTAAACGAACCACCTCAAACCCCAATTCCGTCAATCCTCCGTTACGGGGCTCTCCAACCCCGTCAGCGCAAAGGTTTGCGTTATTCCACGTGAGTCCCAACGACTTTACGCCGAGTCTGTATAACGTCCTTAACTTCCCTAGATCGTTACCAAAGGCATCGGCCCCTTCTAAAGTAAGCATAGCCCCAATTTCATTCGGTTCTAATTCCGTTAAATCGGACCATTCTTTTATGTGTCTAACTCCTTTTTGCGTCAAAACTCTTGTGTAAAATAAATCAATTTGATCCATGGCTACTTGAAACTTCAGATCGCTCGGGATCTCAGGCTCAACAAAAACCGCGTAGAGCTGTACCTTCACGTCACCACGAACAAGCCTCTCCATGTTTGTATGGAAATCTGAATTATTTACATAAGTCCTACCCGGATTCTCCCACAATTTCAGAAGAGCGTCGCAATGTAAATCGAATACGCGCATAAACATACTCCTTCTATATAAGTCTAAATCTTTACTAGTATATCAGGGGTGACAGGTAAAGAGACGTCCAACAACCTATTGGACGTCTCTTTTTAAAAGATTTTATTTATTTGGTCCAATCATATTTTCCGGTTTTACCATACTATCGAATTCTTCCTCTGTCAGAAACCCGAGTTCTGTTGCCGATTCTTTTAACGTAGTACCTTCTTCAAATGCTTTTTTCGCTATTTTAGCGGCCTTTTCATAGCCGATATGGGGATTTAATGCCGTTACAAGCATTAACGAATTTTTAACGTGGTTTTCAATGACATCTTCATTTGCTTCAATCCCTACTAGACAATTGTCTGTAAAGGAGTTCATCGCATCGGACAATAACCTTACAGATTGAAGAAAGTTATAGATGATAACCGGTTTAAACACGTTTAATTCAAAGTTTCCTTGGCTAGAGGCAAACCCAATCGCAGCATCGTTGCCAAAAACTTGAGATACGACCATCGTAAGGGCTTCACTTTGAGTCGGATTAACTTTACCTGGCATAATAGAGCTTCCCGGTTCATTGGCAGGTATAGTCAATTCTCCAATTCCAGATCGCGGACCACTTGATAACCAACGTACATCATTGGCAATTTTCATGAGGTCTGCGGCCAGCGCTTTTAAGGCCCCGTGAGCATAGGTGATTTCGTCATGACTGGTGAGGGCATGAAATTTATTTTCAGAGGAATAGAATTCATGACCTGTTATGGAACTGATCTCACTTGCAACCATGTCACCGAATTTAGAATGTGCGTTAATCCCTGTACCTACAGCTGTTCCACCAATGGCAAGAGCTCGCATGTGTTCAGTACTCTCTTTAATCATTTGCTCACTCTTTTTCAGCATATGAACCCACCCACTCATTTCTTGACCTAAAGTGAGTGGTGTTGCGTCTTGTAAATGAGTACGTCCAATTTTGATGACATCTTGAAAAGAAATGACTTTCTCTTCCAATACACCCCTCATATGTCTCACAGCTGGAAGCAGTCTTTCATATACATCCAAAACTGCTGCAATATGCATAGCAGTAGGGAATGTATCGTTGGAACTTTGTGATTGATTGACATCATCATTAGGGTGAACAGTTAGATCGGAACTCTTTTTTAATTGCTCATTCGCTTTATAGGCGATGACTTCATTCATGTTCATATTAGACTGAGTCCCGCTCCCTGTTTGCCAGACCACAAGAGGAAAATGCTCTGTATGCTTCTCTTTTCTGATCATTTCACACACATGGGTAATGGCTTTCGCCTTTTCAAACTCCATATTGTGTAAATCAGCATTTGCCTTGGCACAGGCTTCTTTTAACACAGTAAAAGCGGAAACAATTTCAGGAGGCATCTTTTCGTTACCAATCTTAAAGTTTTCAAGGCTTCGTTGAGTTTGGGCACCCCACCATTTGTCTTTGGGAACTCTCATTTCACCTAGAGTATCTCGTTCAATTCGATAATCCATCATTTGCTCCTCCTTTAGTTTCATCTCTTCTGTTAATCTACCCCCAACGAGCGATGCTTAAAACAAAATGAGCATGCCTCATAGTCATTAAGCTACTGAATGTTAGAGGAAATATGTGTCCTTTTAATATGTGTAGTCGATCGCGTATTACGTGATAATTTAAAACCATACAGAGGGAATCATCATCACAGAATCAACTAGTCTCATAATGATATAAATAAACAGGAGAATCAGTCCTGCAGTTATAACAAACTTTAAAATCGTACCAACTACTCTTAATACGATAAAACCAACAACGATTAATATTACTATTCCTAGCCAATCCATCTTTAAAATCTCTCCTTTGCTTTCTGCTGTTGCAAGTATAAACAACGTTGATTTCATGAAAATCATTCATTACGCTATTTTATACAATTGATAACCTCCTACATTTTATCATGTGAGGCGGTGCGAAGGCGAAATTTACATCGTATTTTACCTTTTAAGTCGTGATCCATCTCCATGTCAATACTTCGGAAAAAAAGCGACATAGACGACCCGAAAAAAAATGCCTTAGGTGTATTATCACATGTGTTTTACCCACTTTTCTTCCCCATACTTCTATAAAAATAACTGTTGTATCATACATCAAGCCTTTCCACTCTCACCTTTGTAAAATCATTTAATTAATTGTATCTTTCTGTAGAGTGTTGACAATTCAATGGTTTTTTAGGTAACGTTTAACTATGCTTAAAATTCTGATATTTCAGAGTGTTGTATTAACATAATTCGCGGAGGTGCTTGATTTTGAAAGTATTACAGCCAAAGTCTACTTTACATCAGCTTGAAAATTATGAAGCAACAAAACAAAATTTTGACTGGAATCAAGTGAAAGAAGCATTTTCATGGCACGAAACAGGACGTGTGAATTTAGCGTATGAAGCGATTGACCGTCATGTTGAGGATGGGCTTGGTAATAAGCCAGCTTTACTCTATTCAGATGCAGATCGTGACGAAACCTATACGTTTCGCCAGCTGAGAGACTTATCAAATCAAGCCGGGTCTATGTTAAAAGATTTAGGAGTGGAAAAAGGTGACCGCGTCTTTATTTTCATGCCTCGCTCTCCTGAGCTTTATGTTTCTCTTCTCGGCACAATAAAGATCGGTGCTGTTGTAGGGCCACTTTTTGAAGCATTCATGAAAGATGCTGTTAAAGCTCGCTTGGAAGATAGTGAAGCTAAAGTATTGGTTACAACACCAGCCCTTCTACCACGAGTTCCATTAGACGAGTTGCCTCACCTTGAAAAAGTCGTTATTGTTGGTGACGAACTTCCGGATGGCGAAAAATTCGTCTCTTATTATGATAAAATGAAAGCGGCTTCAAAAGAGTCTGTAGTTGAATGGGTCGACTTGGAAGATGGACTTATCCTTCACTATACATCTGGATCAACTGGTAAACCTAAAGGGGTTTATCACGTACACAATGCCATGCTTCAACATTATCAAACATCCAAATGGGTGTTGGATCTTAAAGAGGACGACACGTATTGGTGTACAGCTGATCCTGGCTGGGTAACAGGTACATCTTATGGTATCTTCGGACCATGGTTGACCGGTGTAACAAATGTCGTACGTGGTGGCCGTTTCTCTCCCCAAGATTGGTACGAGACTTTAGAAAAATACAACGTAACTGTATGGTACAGTGCACCAACGGCGTTTCGCATGCTAATGGCAGCCGATCCGAACATTAAAGAAATGTTTGACTTAAGCTCCATTCGTCATATTTTAAGTGTAGGGGAGCCATTGAATCCTGAAGTCGTTCGTTGGGGTAATGAAGTCTTCGACCGCCGCATCCATGATACGTGGTGGATGACAGAAACAGGCGGGATGTTAATTTGTAACTACCCTACTGAACCCATTAAACCGGGATCCATGGGTAAACCTTTCCCTGGTGTAGAAGCTGCCATTATTAATGACCACGGTGAGGAACTACCACCAAACGAAATGGGTAATTTGGCTATAAAAGCCGGCTGGCCTTCGATGATGCGTAAGATCTGGAAGAACGATGAAAAATTCAAAGAGTATTTCGCCATTGAAGGATGGTATGTTTCTGGTGATACCGCTTATCGTGATGAAGAAGGATACTTCTGGTTCCAAGGACGTAATGATGATGTCATCAATACTGCCGGTGAGCGTGTAGGTCCTTTTGAGATTGAAAGTAAATTAGTCGAGCATCGTGCAGTAGCAGAAGCAGGCGTTATTGGTAAACCCGATCCAGTGAGAGGTCACATTATCAAGGCTTTTGTTTCTCTTCGTGACGGGTATACCGAAGATGAAGAACTTGTAGATGAAATTAAGCAATTTATCAAAAAAGAGCTTTCCGCTCATGCGATGCCAAGGGAAATCGAATTTAAGGATAAGCTTCCAAAAACTCGAAGTGGAAAAATTATGCGACGAGTATTAAAAGCGTGGGAACTCGGTGAACCTGTCGGGGACCTTTCAACGATGGAAGATTAAAAAGATGAAAAAAGCAGCCGGAATCACATCCGGCTGCTTTTCTTATGGTCGATAACTTCACCATGTGAACCTCTTTTTAGTTAGAGGCAAAAACGTGGTTTCCGATTTGAGAATCAATGGTTAAACGGTTTACCCACTCTGAAGTAGATGTTTCAGGGTTAAAGAAGAAAAGGGCACCGTTAGAAGGGTCATTACCATTTACAGCTTCACGTGTTGCATCAATTGCTTCTTGATCTGCCAATTGATTAATTTGACCGTTTTGTACCGGTTCGAATGCAAACGTATTGCCGCTGTTGTGCGTTTCATAAATAACCCCTTCAATCGTATCTGGGAAATCAGAGCTTTCTACACGGTTGAGAACAACGGCAGCTACCGCTACTTTCCCTTCGTAGGACTCACCTTCAGCTTCTGCATGAACAAGGCGTGAAAGAATGTCAATCTCGCCTTCACTTACAACCGCATCACCATCAGTAAGTGTTAAGGTTTGTCCAGGGTAAATCAGAGAATCTGTTAGTCCATTTGCATTTTTTAATTGATCAACAGTTGTTCCATACTCTTGACTAATATTCCAAAGTGTATCGCCACTTTTAACTGTATATTCATTTGAAGACGCATTTGTCTGCTCAGGCAAAATCAAAGCAGCCAGTGCTACCGCGCCTGCGATCATCCATTTCTTCATAAAATAAATACCTCCTTGAATAAACAATGTTTCTGTGTCTAAATGACACTTATTATCGTAACGTGTCCTTCGTTCTTTTTTCATTAGTTGATTTATAGTAACAAATCAATTTTTTGGAAACTTTTATTGCAATTTCTTTAAAGGACCATTACACTTAAAATGTGCTGAAAATTCAGCACATTACAAAAAAACCGGCACCTAAAGGGGGCGTTGTCCTTGTTTTATACCCAAACAGATACAAATGAGATGCTTAAAGCCATTTTGAATAGTATAGATGAAGGGATTCACGTCATCGATCAAGATGCAAAAACCATCTACTACAACCAAATCGCAGCCGACCATGACGGTCTAAACGTATCAGATGTGATCGGTAAACCTCTTTTGTCTGTTTTTCCTTCCTTAAAAGAAGAAACCAGCACCTTAATCAAAGTAATGAAAACCGGGGAGCCAATCTTTAACCAACACCAAACATACAGAAATATGAAAGGACAACTCATAGACACTGTAAATACCACCATTCCTATATTCGTAGCGCACAAATTAATTGGGTCTGTTGAAATTGCAAAAGATATGAGTCGTGTTAAAGACCTTTCACTTAAGCTCCTAGACTTACAAGCAAAGATTGACGATCGCTCCACAAAAGCAAAACAAATGACTCATGACAAAGTGTCTTTCGAGTTTGATCATATCCTGTCACAATCAAATGAGATTGTTCAAATTAAAAAACAAGCAAAGAAAGTGGCAAAGACCAATTCCCCTGTTTTTGTATACGGTGAAACAGGTACTGGAAAGGAACTCCTCGTTCAAGCTATACACAATCATTCACCAAGGAGAAACCGACCATTCATTTCTCAAAATTGTGCTGCCATACCTGCTACATTATTAGAAAGTATTTTGTTCGGAACGGTTAAGGGAAGTTTTACAGGTGCTGAAGAACGTGAAGGTTTCTTTGAACTAGCCCACGGTGGAACATTATTTTTAGATGAAGTCCAGACGCTTCCTATGGAACTACAAGCCAAGTTATTACGCGTTCTTGAAGACGGTATCGTAAGAAGGGTCGGATCCAATAGAAGTTTTTCAACAGATGTTCGAATTATTGCAGCAACCAACGAAAATCCTGAAGACCTTTTGCAAAAGAAGCTTATGCGTCCGGACCTATACTATCGATTGAACGTTGTACCATTGGAGTTACCACCTTTACGTAAGCGCAAGAGTGATATCCCGCTTCTGGTTGATCACTTCATATCGACATATAATTTTAAATTCAATAAACTCGTATCAAAAATCGATAATAAAGCCTTACAATCTCTTAAATCCTATTTGTGGCCAGGAAATGTGCGGGAGTTAAAGCATGCCATCGAGGCTGCCATGAATATCGCTGATGAACACATCACCTATGAAGACCTCCCTTTTCACATACAAAAAGCACACCTTCCGCACACCTCCACCACGTCGTCTCTAAAAGAAAAAGTAGACGCATATGAAGCACAAATGATCCAAGAAACTCTGCAAGAAACAGGTGGAAATGTAAAAAGAGCGGCCCTCTTATTAAACATTCCAAGACAAACATTACAGTACAAGCTCATTAAATATAATCTTGTTAAACCTTAAGAGGTGCCTAAAATTAGGCACCTCTTATTAGTTGTTTATGAGATGCACCTTTCCATCTTCTTACTGCACAAAGGTTTAGGAGAATTTAAATTACAAGATGCACTTGGCACGGCTTTTGCATTAACTAATACATGAGAATATTTTGTGGGAGGAAATACCTTATGAAAATGGACCTTTACAAACCTAAAAGACATTGGAAAGAGATCGAGTTATGGAAAGATGTACCCGAGGAGAAATGGAACGACTGGATTTGGCAACTGACCAATACAATCCGCACGCTTGATGACCTGAAAAAAGTGATCAACCTCACCCCAGACGAAGAAGCAGGGGTAAAAATATCTACAAAAACAATTCCATTGAACATTACGCCATATTACGCGTCTTTAATGAACCCAGATGACCCTCGATGTCCGATCCGTATGCAAAGTGTACCAATCTCCAAAGAAATTGAAAAATCCAAGTACGATATGGAAGATCCTTTATCAGAGGATGACGACTCCCCTGTTCCAGGATTAACGCACAGATATCCGGATCGTGTTTTATTCTTAGTCACGAATCAATGCTCTATGTACTGCCGCTATTGTACGAGAAGACGCTTCTCGGGACAAATCGGAATGGGTGTACCAAAAAAACAACTAGACGGGGCAATTCAATACATTGCATCCAATCCAGAAGTTCGCGATGTGCTCATTTCGGGTGGAGACGGACTTTTAATCAATGACCAAATTCTTGAGTATGTGCTCAAGAATTTAAGAGAAATTGATCATGTTGAGATTATCCGAATTGGAACTCGTGCACCAGTCGTATTTCCTCAACGAATTACAGAGAACCTCTGTAGTATCTTAAAAAAATACCACCCTATATGGTTGAATACTCACTTCAACACAAGCTTGGAAATTACAGAGGAGTCCAAACGAGCGTGTGAAATGCTCGCCAATGCAGGTGTTCCTGTTGGAAACCAAGCTGTAATTTTAAAAGGTATTAACGACAGTGTTGATATTATGAAAAAACTCATGCATGACCTCGTCAAAATTCGCGTGCGCCCATACTATATTTATCAGTGTGACCTAAGTGAAGGAATCGGTCATTTCAGAGCCCCTGTGTCAAAAGGGCTTGAAATCATTGAAGGATTAAGAGGCCACACTTCTGGCTATGCTGTACCTGCATTCGTTGTTGATGCACCAGGCGGAGGAGGTAAGATTACCCTTCAACCGAACTATTTAATTTCACAAAGCCATGACAAAGTGGTGTTAAGAAACTTCGAAGGTGTTATTTCTACGTATCCGGAACCGAAGGGGTATGTTCCAGACACTGCTGACGATTATTTCTATGAATATTATAAAAAGAAAGATGAACCGCGTATTGGTATTTCAGCGTTACTAAATGATGAAAAAAGTGCCATCACACCTGAGGGTTTAAAGCGTCTTGAACGTCGTAAAACTTACGAACAAAACGAGGAACACCGGACATTAAAAGATCAACGTGAAAAAAGAGATCAGATGAAAGAGCGCAAATTCTTAAAAGAGCAAAAGATGTACGAAGAAAAATCAGACAAACGAGAAGAAGCGTAACTCAGGAGGTGTTTATATGAAATGTAAATGGTGCGAATTAGATCATGCCATTCACAGTTTGGAGTCAGCCTACTGGGAGCTTCCCGATGGAAGTCGTGCTGTAGAAATTACTCAAGTGCCATCAGTCAAATGCCCTGATTGTGACATGGTTTATATTGAAGAAGAAAAAATCTCAGACATTGAAGATCAATTCATGCTCATCGATACGAAGAAGCTCGACATGAGTTTCTCATATCAAACACTTATGAGCCAACCAAAATTCCTAAAAAAGAATTACTTTAATTTTGATCGCTAAAAAAGCCCAACGACCATTTTGGTAACGGGTTTACTTGAGAGGTACAAAACGCGAAATCGCTGACGAATTCACACGCTAAATCACACATCTTTCGCAATTAAAATCACCGTGTAATTCGCATATTAAAATGGCACGAAGAACCGAGTCTTCGTGCCATTATTTTTATGTTTGCTTATTGCACTAACGCTTACCCTTTAGTTGAAGAATGTATTTTATATTTCAACAATAAACCAAACCAAATCCCTCCATCTTCATCAGTAATTAATCTTCAATGTCTTTAACAACTATCTGTGCTTTTTTATACACTAATTATAATGTTTTTCTCGTATTTTTTCTTATTACACTAGTCGAGTAGAAATTTGTACTTTATATTTCTTTAGGCTTATCATTTTGATCTGCATTTTTAGTTTTTCTACGATAAAGCCATGCAAGCCCTATTCCGCAAGAAGCTCCTATTACTGAATTAAAATAAAATAATAGATACACAATGATTACATATCCCTCGAGAAATGCAGCCGTAACAAGAAAAACTAATAAGCCTGCACATATATAACCGATAGCTGTGCTTTTGTTAGTCAATAGAGCTATTACCAAGAAAATTACTAATGAAATAAGAAAACAAAAACGAAATGAATTTAGAAACCATAAATACTCAAAAAAATCTTCATACTCTTTTAATATTCTATCTAGTAAAAATAGGAAACCAACATTTAGAATAAATAGAAAAAAACAAGCTAGTTGCTTATTACTATATTCCATTAATCTTCGCCCCTATATTTAATTTAATTAAATCTTGATTTTATCGAGCGTCTAAAAAAGAAATATTTTTCACAAAATATATTCTGCACTGCCCCTTGTTATTTAATCAACAATGGCATAAATGCCTTGACATGAATATCAAAAATAGATTGTGCATCATTATTGGTTGCCTTTTCTAACCTAATATTCATTTCTTCACCTTCTTATTTAATTTTGCTATTTGTAGCATTATTCTATAGTCCAAAAAATTCCTTCTTTAAGGATTCTCCCTCCCCGTTAGTTTAAGTGCATTGCTGGACAAAGTCTTTATTTTCCTTTCATTTTTTTAACATAAATATCCAAAACCTTCCCTATGACATAGGGATTCACATGAGAATCACAACAAGGAAATATTTATTTCCACCTATGTGAATAGGGTTGTGAATTTATGTGTGATTTCATCTCTATTTAACGTTAAAACACTGATATAACAACAAAAGACACATGCGATTTACAGCAGAAAATGCATGTGTTTTTGCTTGTGAACGGCTTGTTTGCACCTCTGAAGTAAACCCGTTACCATTTTGGTCGTTAGGTTTCTTTATAGTGATTTACTCCACACGTTCATATCCTCAAATCCACTCGTTATGATACAGTTGTTCACTAGTGTACCTTCATAATCATATCCGAGTCGTTTGACTGTCATGTTCATTCCAGTCGAACGGGCACGTGTAATTGAGAATAGGTTGTAAATGCCTTCCTTCTTGCAACTTTTCTCTAGGTCTTCAATCAAAATGTGCAGCAGTTGTTTTCCTCTATATTCAGGATTAACGGCACAATCTGTAACTTCGGCACTGTTATAACCGGTTCTCATCGCAGATGCAGCAGCAATGACTTCATCTCCATTTTTAGCTACAACAAACATGTAGTCGGTGCGAATGGCTTCTTTTAACGCTTCCACTTCAAACACATTTGTAGGGTACTTTGGAAAAACCTTTTTATAAAGCTTCGCAAGAGAAGATAGCTCCTCTTCTTGAACAATACCGATCGGATAAACGGTGGATGGCGTGAGCGTTTTACGATCGTTTTGAACGACTTGAAGAATGCTTTTGTTATCTTCTAATGTAGTAGATTGTTGTCTTTCCTTTTTATCGTATTGGGTCATTATGACCGCCATTTCTCCGTCAAAAAAACCACTCGTCACAGCTTCTTGTTCAAACCCCTGACTTTCAAGAGCTGCTTTGTGTTCCGAAGTCGTATAGACAATCCGTTTGCCTCTCGTTTTTTCTTGAAGGTCTTTTTTTAATTTTTCTTCATCATCGTATGTAAAAGAAGGCAGGTAAGCGACTAATCGGTCGTTTTTTTCGTCAAAATCCCATTTATTTTCCATGTAAATCAATCTCCCTTCCCCAATGGTAGTATTTGATCTAGGTTCTTCGTCTTTGTAAGATCCCTTCAGTAGAAGATAAAGATAACTCTTTTAAAAGGGTTCTCACCTTTTGTTATTGATTGAATCAAACGAGGCGCCCGTTCGATCGACACCCCGTTTTTCTGTTGGTTGTTTGCATTTAGATGATTACTATTCTTCACTTACTAGAAGGGATCCCTTACACCACTTCTGTACAACGTTATTTCTTAAATGAAACGAGCTTCAATTCAGTCATTTCTTCAATAGCGTATTTAATTCCTTCACGACCGAACCCGCTCTTTTTTACACCACCATAGGGCATATGGTCAACACGGAACGTTGGAATGTCATTAATAAGTACGCCACCTACTTCCAACTCTTCCGAAGCTTGAAAGGCTTTTTTCATGTCTAACGTAAACACACCGGCTTGAAGGCCAAAGTCAGAGTTGTTCACAGCTTCTATGGCCTCTTCCCATTTTGAAAATGCGTTTATGTGCACCACAGGACCGAATACTTCTTCGCAGGACACGGATGAATCTAACGGAGCATCTGCCAATATAGTAGGTAAGACCACATTTCCTTTTTGCGTTCCTCCGCATACGACACTTGCTCCACCTTCTTTTGCTTCATCGATCCACTTCATCACTCGATTGCAGTCATCCTTTGTAATGAGCGCGCTAACATCGGTTGCTTCATCTAGAGGGTGGCCATATACCAAACGACTGGCCCTTTCTTTCATCGCATCAATCACTTGTTCTTTAAGCGTTTCGTGAACAAAAATTCGTTGAAGACTAATACATACTTGACCTTGATAAGCAAACGCGCCTAACACAAGGCGGTCTGCAATGTCCTCTACATTCACACCTTCATCGATAATGACGGCACTGTTTGACCCAAGCTCTAACGTCATTTTTTTAAGTCCTGCTTTATTTCGAAGAGAAATGCCTACTTCAGGGCTTCCTGTGAAGGTGATGACACTGACCCGATCATCAGTAACCAAAGTCTCTCCAACAACGCTTCCTTTACCTGTAATAACGTTTAATGCCCCTTTTGGCAATCCTGCCTTATCAAACAGCTCAGCGATAAAATAAGCACTCATCGGCGTTTGAGAAGCCGGTTTTAATATGATGGGATTTCCCGCTGCAATAGCCGGCCCCAGTTTATGTGCAACCAAATTCATAGGAAAATTAAAGGGTGTGATCGCAGCTACAACTCCAGCTGGTTCACGGACCGTATAGGCGACTCTCCCCTCTCCTCCAGGGGCTGCATCCATATTAATCATTTCATTTTTTATTCTTCTAGCTTCTTCACTCGCAAATTTATAAGTCATAATCGTTCTTGCTACTTCGGTACGGGCTGTTTGAATCGGTTTTGCTGCTTCTTGGCAAATCAGTCGGGCTGCTTCTTCTCTGTTCTCTTCAAGTAAACGACTCACATTCTCTAATATTTCCGCCCTTTGATGAGCGGGAAGGATACGTAGTGTTTTTCGAGTTTGATACGCGCTTTCAATTGCTCTTTTCGTTTCTTCAACTGAAGCCATAGGGATTTCACCTAGTCGTTCATGATCATAGGGAGATGTAAGTTCTTGGTATGACGTACCTTCTATCCATTCTCCACCGATAAATAGCTTTTTTCTCACACCGAATCACTCCTTTTGACGATGAGTACATACTTCGCTTAAGACACTCTCCAAAACATGTAACCCTTCATTCAGTTGCTTATCTGTAATCACAAGTGGGGATAGGGTTCTGATTACATTTCCATAAAGGCCGGATCCCATAATGAGTAAACCTCTTTGAATACATGTTTGGATAATGGTCTGTGTTAATGCTTTGTCTGGTTCTTTTGTTTTCCTATTCGAAACGATTTCCATAGCGTTCATAGCACCTAAGCCTCTTACGTCCCCTACTTCCTCAAATTGCTCATGCCACTTGTAAAAAGCGGACATCACAGTCTCCCCGATTGCTTTTGCTCTATTCGGCAACTGCTCTCTCTCCATTAGACGAATCACTTCAAGTGCAGATACACAACCTAGTGGGCTTCCCCCGTAAGTACCACCAATCTCTCCAATACCGGCTGAATCCATAATCTCAGCACGTCCTGTAACAGCACTTATGGGAAAACCTGCAGCAATGGACTTAGACATGGTCATAAGATCCGGTACGATGTCAAAATGATCGCACGCAAACATTTCACCCGTTCTGCCGAATCCAGTTTGAACTTCATCCGCTATAAACACTATTCCATATTTTTCACAAATCTCCTTCACACCGTGGATAAATTTCCTACTCGGTGCTACAAAGCCCCCTTCACCTTGAACGGGTTCTAATATGATTGCAGCCGTTTCTTCATAAGATACATCTGACAAGAAGAACGTTTCTAGGCGCTTTAGGCACTCTATATCCACATCTTCATTGCTCATTCCTTCAGGCTTTCGGTAATAATATGGATAAGGTAATTTATAGGTTTCTCCTACAAAAGGACCGAACTCATACTTGTATGGTTTCACCTTACTTGTTAAACTCATTGCCATATACGTCCGGCCATGAAAACCACGTTCAAATGAAATAACGGCTTTTCTTCCCGTGTATTTTCGGGCCAATTTTACTGCATTTTCAACAGCCTCGGCTCCAGAATTTAAAAAGAACGTTTTTTTATAATGGTCACCAGGTGTAATAGCATTTAGTTTTTCGGCTAATTCAATGTAAGGTTCGTACATCATGACATGAAAGCATGGATGGATAAATGCATCGAGTTGTGCTTTGATTGCATCTACCACCTCTTTAGGACTATGGCCCACATTTAAGGAGCCGATGGCACCTGCAAAGTCAATGAATTCATTTCCATCAACATCTGTTAAAATAGCCCCTTCCCCTTTAGAAGCAAATGTTGGTGCTGTATTAAACGGTCCTTTCGGAATATGGTGGTCCCGTCTTTTCATAAGCTCTTTTCCCTTTGGTCCTGGAATATTCGTACGTACTTGTTTATTCATACAACTAATCCTCCTTTGGTTGATTACACCAATCCATGATTGTGAGAGCAATAACCTTTGCACACTCTAAAACGCGATCCACTTCGATATACTCGTTTGAGAAGTGCGCCATTTGTGTCACGCCAGGACCAAAGACAACTGAAGGTGTATGACCGATATTCGTTAATAAACCTCCATCCGTTCCCCAAGGTGAAGCTTCAACTTTTGCTTGCCTTCCCGTAACGTATTCAAACTCCTTTTTTAACGATTTCAATAATCCATGCTCTTCATGAACCGCTCCGGGCAACCATCTTGCTCCAAACCACTCGATTTCGATTGGGTGATCTTTAAACCATTCGTCTTTTTCACTGAGTAAACGCAAATACGTTTCAAACTCAGCCTGGGCTTGTTCCACTGATTCTTCAGGAGAAATACCATATCGCCCTTCAATCTTCACAAGATCGACCACCGAAGAAGGCCAATCGCCTCCCTCAATTACACCAACGTTAATAGGGATAGGGATAGGAATATCTTTGTATAATGGATCGTTGATTCGATCGTTTCGATTTTTTTCTAGTTTACGGATTTCTTTTAAAACAAACGCCGCTTTTTCAATGGCACATACGCCTGCGTATCTCGTACCTCCATGGGCGGCTTTTCCTTTGACTAAAAGACGAAACCACATCGATCCTTGTTGTTTCGGGAAAATCTTCATATTCGTTGGCTCAGGTATCAAAGCTGCATCTGCTGTATATCCCTTCAAAATAGCAGCAAGGGTTCCTGCTCCTCCGCTCTCTTCTTCTATAACACTATGAAACACAAGGTCACCATCCAGTTCAATCTTGCATCTCACAAGAGACTCGATGGCAAGAAGCATCGCGACATTTCCTCCTTTCATATCTGTAGCTCCTCTTCCGTAAACACGACCATCTTTTACTTCACCACTGTATGGATCCATATCCCAGTCTCTTGGATCTCCTTCTGGAACCACATCAACATGCCCATTCAATACGAGGGAACGACCATTTCCATTGCCCTTTTTAACACCAACCACATTTGGGCTCCCTGTAAACGATTCTCTCGGTGATATAAATGCCTGATGTTTCGTAAGTTCTTCTCCTCCAGGCTCCCAGACATCCACCGAAAACCCGAGAGAGTCCAGCTTCTTGGCAACTAAACTCTGAATGCCCGCTTCGTTCATCTGAGTGGAAGGTTCACGAACGAATTGTTGTAAGAGTATGGTCCCTTCTTGTTTTGCGTGATCAATCCATGAAAGGACTTCTTCCTTTTTATGATTCATAAGACGCCTCCTCTTTTACTGTGTGTCCACTAAAAAAGAAAAAGATCAACTTCTTTCAGTGCTTTCTACGGTCAGCTGGGCTTCTGTTAAAGCCATCACCTGTTCGACGGTGAAGGGTTTAAACACTTCCTTTAACACGAGCCCTAGTGAGGTAACCTCGATCACAGCCATTTCTGTAATTATAAGATCAACACACCCTCGTGCCGTCAATGGTAAACTGCATTCATTGACAATCTTCGGCTCTCCGTATTTATCTGTATGATTCATAAGGATGATGACCCGTTTGGCTTTCTCGGCAAGTTCTAAAGCTCCTCCCATTCCGGGGACTCTCTTACCTGGAACAATCCAATTGGCCAAGTCACCTGACTTACTTACTTGCAAAGCTCCCATAATAGTCATATCAAGCTTTCCACGACGAATGATTGCAAAAGCTGTGGCGCTGTCAAAGTAGGACGCCCCCACTCCGGCAGTGATTGGAAAGCCGCCTGCATTACATAGGTTGGGGTTTTCCTGCCCTTTTACCGGGCTTGGACCGGTTCCAAGTACTCCGTTTTCTGCGTGAAACATAACCGCAACAGACGAGGGAACAAAATCAGCCACAAGGGTTGGGATCCCGATCCCTAGATTCACTACCATACCGGCCTTGATTTCCTTCGCTGCCCGCCTTGCAATTTGTTCTCTTATTTCTCTTCCCAAGCCCATTTCCAATTCACCCCTTCCGATTGGACAACGGCATTAACAAAAACACCTGGTGTTACAATTTCTTCAGGACTCAACGCACCTGTTTCAACAATTTGATCAACCTCAGCAATGGTCACTCTGCCCGCCATACTCACTAGGGGATTTGTATTGCGTGCACTTGTATTATAAGTAAGATTGCCAAAGTGGTCGGCTGTGTGGCCACACACTATGGCAATATCAGCAGTGAGTGGTGTTTCCAACAGAAATGTCTTTCCGTTTACAATCACTTTCTCTTTCCCTTTTTCTACAAAAGGATTGCCAATTCCACTATCGACCAGGATCCCGCCTAATCCTACTCCTCCTGCTCGAATTCGTTCTGCCAGTGTTCCTTGTGGTGAAAACTCCACTTCCAGTTTTCCTTCTGTCATTAACTTTCCTGCTACCGGATTTGATCCAATGTGAGAAGCAATCAGCTTCTTCACTCTTCCTTCACTTACCAGCTTTCCTACACCAATATGAGGGAAGCCGGCATCATTTCCGATCAACGTAAGATTCTTTAATCCCTTTTGAAGCATCCCTTCAATTAAAGAAGGAGGATTTCCCACACCTCCAAATCCTCCAAACATAATGGTCATGCCATCTTCCATATACGAAAGTGCTTGTTCCAAGGTAATCTTCTTATTCAAAGCGTTCACTGTGTTTGCCATCGTCTTAGCCCCCCTAACCAACTGAACTAAAGAAACCTCCAATTTGAAGCTCATCTTGCACTTCTTTGACGGTTTGATCGAATAAATGAATGATCTTATCCACTTCTTCTTTTTTTGTAACCAATGGTGGCGCTATGATTACAGCATCTCCAAACATCCCGTCAACACCAGCTGAAGCAGGATAAACGATTAGTCCCCGTTTCATGGCCCGCTCAATTATTGTTTTGGATACATGAACTTCGGTAGCAAATGGAAGCTTATTAAACAGGTTCGAAACGAATTCCACTCCGAGTAACATCCCTCTTCCTCGAACATCTCCAATCATGGGATACCTTTGCTGTAATACCTTTAGTTGTCCTTTTAAATACTCCCCGACTTTTTTAGACTGTTCGATTAAATCATGCCTTTCTATATATTCTAAAACGGTCAACGCTACAGCTGCACTTTGTGGATTAGCACTGTAAGTGTGTCCGCTCATAATCAATTTTGATCCTTTGAAAATTGGTTCCATCACTCGATCACTTATCATCGTGGCAGCAATTGGTGTGTAGCCAGCCCCCATGCCTTTTCCTATAGCAATAATGTCAGGAACGACTTTCCAATGATCGATTGCAAACGGTGTTCCGCACCTCCCGATGCCTGTCATCACCTCATCAGCAATAAAAAGAATGTTATTTTGTTCACAAATCTCTTTAATGGCTTCATAATACCCGTCTGGAGGAACGACAGCAGCACCTGCAGCACCTATAATCGGTTCAGCTATAAACGCGGCAATGTGATCGGCTCCAATGCGTCTAATAGCCGTATCTAATTCCTTTGCACAGTGAAGACCGCACTCTGGGTATGTCTGGTTAAATGGGCACCGATAACAATAAGGTGGATTCAGTGTGGGGAAGTCCTCCAAAAGTGACGTAAACCTCTCACGCCTTCCTGTATGGCCTGACATGGATAATGCACCTAGCGTTATACCGTGATAACTCATCCACCTGGATAGAATTTTCGTCTTACTTTTCTTTCCTTTTTCCTGCCAATACTGAAGAGCAACTTTAAGAGCGGTTTCTGTTGCTTCTGAACCACTATTTACAAAAAACGACCAATTCACATCTCCCGGTGCCCAAGATTTAAGCTTTATGGCCAATCGTTCTGCAGGCTCATTTGTAAACTGTGACCTGTATACAAATGACACTTTTTCAGCCTGTTCTTTCATCACATCTGCAATTTCTAATACACCGTGGCCAATTCCAGCTGTGACGGCACCAGATGAAGCATCAATGTATTCCTTTCCTTCCGAATCATACAAATAGATTCCTTTACCATAAGCAGCAACAGGATAATCCAGATCTAACAAGGGTTTAATTAAATAACTTTCTTTCATCTGTTATCCCCCCTTATACAAAAGATTGAAAAATCAGAAAATAACACCTACACTAAGATTACGGGGATCCTTATCTTTATCCTATTCAAAATTCCCATTAATGACTATTCGCTTATGTTAATCATCTTTCTTATTGCTTTTTATACATTTTGTATAAACGCTGTACTTAGGAGTGTTGTCTATGCTAACGATCCAAGAAGCGTTGAACCTCCCTGCTCTGCAAGAAACGATCATACGAGCAGGACAATCTGGTGTGGATCAGACGATAAAATGGGTCACGACAGTGGAAATCATTGAAGATATTACACGATTTCAGCAAGGAGAATTCCTTGTTACAACCGGTTTTGGATTAAATGAAGACACCCCCTATAAGGAGAGGCTCCTCTCGCTTATTCGCGAAAAGAAACTTGCAGGGATGGCTCTTTATACGGGATTTTATATCCCCCACATTCCTAAAGAGATTATTGAAGAAGCAGATGTATTGGGGCTTCCCTTAATTGAAATCCCTTCTTCAATCAACTTTTCAACGGTAACAAAAGCCATCTTAGAACAAATGGCCAACCGACAAATCAGAATTTTGGAAGAGTCTCTTTCCATTCATAAGGAAATGACCAAGCTCGCTCTACGTCATGACGGGTTAGAACCTATGTTAAAAAAGCTAAGTGTTCTCACGTCCTCCAGCATGTTTGTGTTTGATGACTTGTTTCAAATGCACGCCTTTGTTAAAAGGCATAAGGAAATGGACGTTCATGGTAGCACCATCATGTTAAACAATCAGTCCTTTATATTAAAAGATTATATGGATGTGGTGAAAGTTAAAAAAGACGCTTTTCACCACCACAATTGGCAACGGTTCCCTTGCTTTTTCACTCCTGTCAAATCTGGTGAATTTGTCTACGGTTATTTATTAATGATTAAAGAAAAAACCTATTCAACGGAAATGGATGAAGCGATATTGGAACATGTAGCTACATTGGTTGGGATTGAATTTGTAAAAGAATACGCCATAGAAGAAACAAAGGTGCGTATTCAAGGAGAGCTCGTAGAGGAAATTCTGCAACGAAAGGATATGGATACAGCAACTGCACTAAGAAGAGGATTAAGACTAGGCTTTGATCTATCCAAAAAGCAAGCGGTGCTCTACGCCAAGGTTAGAGGGGAAAGTCCATATACGAAGCAGGAATTGGACTTTGGGAAACAGCTCCACTATATTGCTGCACAGCAATTTTCAAAAGAAAGTGCTCAATGTATCTTGTTGCCTAAAACCGATGCTCTTGTGGCTATGGTTGAAACAACAGGACAATCTATTGCAGAGGATAAAAAGCAATTAAAACACTATGCACAAGGAATGATTGAACGTTGGCGCTTTCACTATCAAGAACCTTTAATAATCGGAATTGGCAGGTCTTATCAATCTATACACGATCTCTCTACAAGCGGCCGTGAAGCCGAATACGCTGTCTCCTACTCGTCCCTTTTATTAAAGAAAAGTGATATTATCCACTACGATGACCTCGGATTTTATCACTTGCTCATTCAAATGGAAGAATCCGGGGTTCCACTTGAGCAATTTTATAGTGATTATTTAGGAGAACTGGTACATGGTGACCGTCATCGAACCGACTTAATTTTAACACTTGAGACCTACTTGGGGCATAATTGTCACATCCAACAAACAGCTACCAAACTCTATATTCACAGGCATACGTTAAAATACAGACTATCACAAATTGAGAAAAAAACCGGGATGAGTATGGATAGTGCTGACGATCGGTTAAACCTCCACCTAGCTGTAATGGCGTATAAATTCTCCCAAACCGACCCGTTAAGCTAATGTTCGTCAAAATCCGATCACCGCGCGCACATTTTGTCTGAAGATTGAAAATTTCAATTATATTCCTTTTCCTTTTTTTCGTGATACACTACAAACGAATATGGAGGAGGGGTATATATGACATTAGCGGTATTAATTGATTTTTATCGTGTTCGTTTCAACCAGTCTCCCACTCAGGCTAATGATTTAATGGATGTTTTAACGTGGTGCTACCTGAGTGAGTTTGTTTCACCTAATGACTATAAGCGCCTATTAAAAGAGCTTGAACAACGAGGAGCGTATAAGCCTTATTGTAATGAAGAGCCATACCCAAGAGAAAAACATATTTCTTAAAATAGAAAGAGTGACGCGGGTCTTACCTTGCGCCACTCTCTTTTTTTAAGGCTGTTTTCGTACAGAATGTTGCTTTTTAAATGTAATTCTCTCATCGCTAGAATGCTGGTTGAAGCATACGGGCCCTTCGCTTTCCGTGGCGGTGCTAGCAAGCCTCCTCGAGCGTTGCCCTGTGGGGTCTTGCATTGCCCCCACGGCCACAGGAGTCTCGAGCCCTTCTGCTTCAACTTTTCTTGTATAAAAGCAACAATCCTTCCGAAAACAGCATTTTTTAAAACTGTTTATACTTTTTCTTTTAAAACTGTTTTAACTTCTTGGTTCCCTTTTATTGTGAAATCCTTTTTTCCAACGGTAATATCTACAGTTTGGTCTGTTTCATTTGTGACCACCACTTGATCTTTGGTAACTTGGATGTTCAGTCTAGCATGCCTAAAGACAACTTTAAATGAGAACGCTTGCCATTGCCCAGGGATAAACGGGTTAAGAATGAGTCGATCGTTCTTCACCTTCAAGCCTCCAAAACCGTGGACAACACTCATCCAAGTTCCAGCCATACTCGTCGTGTGGCAACCATCTTCTGTGTCATTATTGTAATTATCCAGGTCAAGCCGCGCTGTTCTGAGGTACATTTCATAGGCTTTATCTTTATACCCTAACTCACATGCCAAAATGGAATGGACACACGGAGATAAAGAAGACTCATGAACCGTTCTAGGCTCATAAAAGTCAAAATTTCGTTTTTTCGTTTCCAGATCAAAATCGTCATTCAAAAAGTACAAACCTTGCAATACATCTGCTTGTTTAATAAAGCAAGAACGCAAAATTCTGTCCCAAGACCAATTTTGATTTAATGGGAGGTGCTTCCCATCAAGCTCACGAACAAGTAGTTGCTCTTTGTCCATGTATCCATCTTGTTGGAGAAAGATCCCTATTTCCTCATCTACCGGATAGTACATCTTCTCGATAATATCAGACCACTTCATTGTTTCCTCTTCGGTCAACCCAAGCTTATCTACTATTTCTTCATATTTTTTAGGATCGGTTTCATTTACGTGAGCAAGGGCTTTGAGCGTATAATCAAGCGTCCAAGCAGCAATACGGTTAGTGTACCAGTTGTTGTTTACATTGTTTTCATATTCATTTGGCCCTGTCACGCCAAGCATCATGTATACGTCTTTTTTCCCCACATAATTAACCCGTTCTTCCCAAAACCTTGAGATTTCCGACAATACTTCCAAGCCATATTCTCCAAGATAATCGGTGTCACCTGTGTAATTGACGTAATTGTATATAGCATAAGCAATGGCACCATTACGGTGGATTTCTTCAAATGTTATCTCCCATTCGTTATGGCACTCTTCACCGTTCATCGTAACCATCGGATATAGTGCACCCTTACTAAACCCTAACTTCTTGGCATTTTCTTTTGCTTTTTCAAGGTGGTTATATCGATAAACAAGCAAATTCCTCGGAATTTCTTGATTTGATGTACTTAAATAAAATGGTAAGCAATACGCTTCCGTATCCCAATACGTGCTTCCACCATATTTTTCTCCGGTAAAGCCCTTTGGTCCAATGTTTAATCGATCATCTTCACCGTTGTAGGTCTGATTCAATTGGAAAATGTTAAAGCGGATCCCCTGCTGAGCACTAACGTCTCCTTCAATGACAATGTCGCTATCTTCCCACTTATCAGCCCATGCTTCTTTTTGCTCTTGTAGCAGACGCTCAAAACCTTTTTCCGAAGCCTCTTCACTTACCCTTTGTGAAACGGTTGTCAAGTCGCTCTCATCATGATTTCGATTCGTAACATTCGCAACGAATTTGTTGACCACTGTTGGTTCACCATGCTTTAAAGGTACATTGATTACATGCGCTACGTATTTTTCATTTGTAACTACTTCACGTGTCGGCTCAATGAAAGTATGGTTTTGTGTAAAGGTATTTCTCATTGTGGAAGCAAGCTTAAAATCGAGCTTCTTTGTTTTTATAACTACCGTTCCTTGATTAACGTTTGCATCCGAAGTAACATGGTCCCAAAACTTCTCATCATAATTTGCATCCGTATTTTTTATATCTCCATCCAAGTAAGATGTAAGAGTTAGCTGTCCATCAAAATTGATCGGAGTAATCGAATAATGAATAGTACCTACTTCATGATCCACTATACTAACAAACCGCACCGCTTCTATTTTAACTTTTTTTCCAGAAGACAACTCCGCAGTAAAAGATCTCTTTAGATACCCTTCACGCATATTAAGCTCTCTTTTAAAGTCCTCTACGTTCGCTTTGTATAAATCCAGATCTTCTCCGTCAATAACAACCTTTAACCCGATCCAATTTGTGGAGTTGAGTACTTTGGCGAAGTATTCTGGATATCCGTTCTTCCACCAACCAACCCTTGTTTTATCAGGATAATAAACGCCTGCCATATAGCTCCCTTGAAGAGATGGACCTGAATACGTTTCTTCAAAGTTGGCCCGTTGACCCATGTGACCGTTTCCGATGCTAAAAACACTCTCTGAAATTTCATGGTTGTCCGGATTAAATCCTTCTTCAATAATCGACCATTCATCCAATTTCAAATACTGTTTCATTCCCCTGATCCCCTTCCCATGCAACCGCTTGCACGATTGTGGTTAAAAAAATTTAAAACAATTCTAGTTGCTTTAAACAAATGTCGGTCAAGCTAGTGATATTTTTGTCCGCTTCATGCAGGACTGAAGAATCACCAACACCAACGCTGTACATACCTGCTCGTCTTGCTGCTGTTATTCCTGAGAATGCATCCTCGAATACTACGCATTTTTTAGGATCAGCATTCAATTCCATTGCACCTAACAAGAACACTTCAGGGTCCGGCTTTGCATTTGTAATCTTGGTTCCATCAACAATCGAATCAAACTCTTCGTAGAGGCCAATGTTCTTTAATATTCGCTCAGCGTTCTTACTTACTGATCCAAGAGCAATTGGAATACCTTCACTTTTAAGTTCTTGTATCAGTTCTTTTGCTCCAGGGAGAATTTCTGAATCGTTCATCTCTGAAATGGAAGAAACATACCATTCATTTTTCTCTGTTGCGAGCTTTAGTTTTTCTTCTTCAGATCTTTCAATCCCACCGATTTCAAGAAGGATGTTCAAGGAATCCATACGGCTGACCCCTTTTAATCGTTCGTTATCTTCTTCGGTAAATGTAAAACCCATGTTTTCGGCAAGCTTTTTCCACGCTTCAAAGTGATACTTAGCCGTATCCACTATAACTCCATCTAAATCAAAAATTACCGCTTCGGGTTTTCCCACTCTTGCTCTCTCCTTTCAATAACAACTATTATCCAACCTAATTCTAGTACACTTCCACGGAAAAAGAAAGCGTTTTATTATCGAATATTTTACGTTTATTTTTCTTTTCTAAAAGACAGACAAAGACTTTTTCAAGGTAAAAAGGCGGAAACTCTCTGAGGATCGCTTACAACAAGAATGCCCATTATAATGCTTAACCAAGAGGCTTAAATTCGAAGTTTATCGAAGTTTATCAATGAAGAAGTTTCGTGTACATAACTACTATGCACAAACATCAAGGTGTTCTTCCTTACCTGCTTTTAGATTGGTCTCTCATAGTATGACTACTGAATCGAAGGTCAAACTAAAGACGATGGAGGTGACTGTGTTGGAAAAGAAAATGAAAAAAGGACAGAAGCGCAAACCCGGAAGGAAAATTGACAGTAAATTACATTATCAAGTATATATCCAGGAAAAAAGAACGCCTCACCCTAAAGAAGAAGAAGAAATGGATTATTAATCTTGTCGATTCATTAAATGTTTTGACTGGTTTCAACGAATAGGTAGCCAACAGCAAAATGGTCGTAGATAATAGCAAAAAAGGTTCAGTTTGGAGTGAAAAAGAAATGATACAAAACCATATCGAGAAAAAGAGAGCTGAATTACTAACAACTGCAAAAACGTTTGGATTTGGGGCGAAGGAAACCATTGATTGCTCCGTGGAGTTGGACAAGCTTATTTGGGCATATCAGGAAAACCGTTTGCGTGAATAAAATGACCGGAGTGACAAATTGTCACTCCGGTCATTTTATTATGGTTTTTATTGTCCATTTGCTAATTTTATTGCATTGGTTACATTAATGATTCCATGTCCTGTATAAATATCAAATCCGCTGTCTCCTATGTCGTTACAGGAGTTGCGCATAATATCGTAAACTTCTTCATTTGAAAGTTCCGGGTTAATACTTAAGATCAACCCCGCCAAACCTGCAACATGAGGAGAAGCCATTGATGTTCCACTCATAGCTACATATTCGTTTCCAACATACGTACTTGGAATATGTTCACCTGGTGCTGATACGTCCACGTGTTCTCCAAAATTTGAAAACTGGGCATGCTGCCCATCCGGGTCCAGTGCAGCCACTGTAAATACTTCTGGATAGGCAGCAGGATACATCGGAGTTTCCACCGCTTCATTACCAGAGGCAGCAATTAACACAACATCTTGCTCGTATGCGTACCTAATGGCATCTCTCATGACCTCTGAATCATGGCTATCACCGAGACTCATATTGATTACTCGTGCTCCGTTATCTACGGACCATCGAATCGCATCTGCAATTGAAAAGGAGTTCCCTTCAGCGTTGGCATCCAGAGCCTTTACAGCAAGGATCGGGTTTGTCCATGAGACTCCAGCAATCCCTTCTACATTGTTAGTAACTGCAGCAGCTACACCAGCTACATGAGTACCATGGCCATGTTCATCGTAATAGTTTTCGTTATTTTCAAACGCATTGTAACCACCAATAATCTTGTCTTCCAAGTCAACGTGTTCCGGGTCAACACCACTATCGATGATCGCTATTGGTATCTCTTCGTTTCCAGACGTAATTTGCCAGCCTTCTTCAACAGTAATTTGCTCCAAGTTCCATTGATAAGGGTCGTACAACTCATCATTAGGGGTCGTACCTTCTTGTTGTGGTTCAATGAGACGAGGCTTGTAATCTAAAGCCGGATGTGAGCGCTTTTTATGAAAACTTGTTTGCTTCTCCACCGAATAATTAGGCTCCGCAAACATAACAGCCGGATCTTGAGCAAACTCCGCTACCAATTGTTCAGTCGTTCGGTTTTTCGTTCGGTCACGGAATACACAGTCTCTTCCTTCTTCGTCAAGTAAAGATACACCGTGGATCTTTGCTAACTCTTTACCCTCATTTCCTTCATTAAGCCTTACAACAACTTCCCCTTCTCTATACGGGGCGTCGGGCTCTATTGTCGGTTCACTGTGAACGAATACATCCCAATCAAGCTCAGGAATTCTTTTTTTCACATAAGGAGCTTCGGTTTCTTGAGCATCAAAGTCCAATGCCATATTACTTGCACCTAGGAAAAACTGACCGTTTTCACCTGTAATCACAGCAAGGTCTTTAACAAAGGTACTTACAAAAGAAAGGTCCATTTCACCAATACACCAATCATCCCCGTCTTTTGTACCCATTAAGAGTTTTTGCGTACCTTTTTCGACGTATGGCTCGGAGATATACACTCCTTCTTTCTTTTCTTTGGTTAACTTATCTACCGGATTTTCCGTTACATTTCCCACTTTGGTTGTCTCCCCGCTTGCATGGACGACCGCGAACCCATGAAAATGAGGATGGTCGTGGAGCTCTTCTTGTAGACCGGATAAGTCCTTTTCTTTCGTATGGTGTTGTGACCATCTTATTAGTTGATCTTCCATCTTGTCCATAAACATACTTACGGTGTACGTAATGTCTTCAGCAAATACTTCGTCCATATGGGCCTGCAAGCCGTCTTGAGCTAGGTCATCCTGTTTTTGATGGTCCGAAAAATACCAGACAGCCAAAACGGTTAACAATGCTATGGAAAAGAAAGCAGACAGTTGAATGATTCGTTTCATAATCTTTCCTCCATTTGTTTTTTAACGTTCTTAGCATGCGCCCAATGGAGGACTTCATGCAAGAGAATGAAGTTGCTTACATTTATTGAAATTCACAATAAAAAACTTGCTCAACCATGATGATTGAGCAAGTACTGTGATTAGTAATAAGGTGAAATTAAAATGTATACGAGAACACCGGTTAAACTTACATAAAGCCACATTGGCATGGCAAAACGAACCCACTTACGATGACGAGCCCTGTGATCATTATACCCACTGAAAAAACTCATTAACGCCAAAGGAACAATAGCTGCGGCAAGGATGATATGAGTAATCAAAATGAAATAATAAAACCCGGCAAGAAATCCGTCACCACCATATGAAGTGGACGGTGCCATAAAGTGATATGTCACATAAGAAAGCAAAAAGACCGTTGTAGAGGTAAAGGCTCCATAAATAAATCGCCTGTGAATCGTAATATTCTCTTTTAGGATAGCTATAAGTGCTCCTACCAAAAAGATAAATGTAAAGCTGTTCAATGTGGCGTTAAGGAGCGGGAGTTGTTGAATAAGATAAGGTAGTTCTCCGTCGTAACCCGGTAAAAAAGAAAGGGCTACGACAAGGGCATTAACAATTATAGTAATCACAATCACTGTTTTTACATAATGCTCATTAATTTTTTTCCATACTGATAACACCGTGCATCGCTCCATTTCTGTTTATGAAACACAGGCTAAGCCCTGCTGCTTTATTTTTTGTAGCCTGCTTTCAGATATACCATTGATACGCGTGAGGTCCCTGACCGACTCGAACGGACGAAGTTCCTTTAGGTCCAACCCCCTAGCTTCACCGATATGAATGATTTCCACTAATTCGTTTAGAACAGCTTCGTTTATATCAATACAATCACTATTTTCAACTGCCATATCTATTGTTTCATCTTTTGTTTCATCGTCTGTTTCTTCTTCATTACTCCCTGGACTCGTTGATTGATCGTTTGGCTTTTTTTGAGTGTAAAGTTCATATCCCGATCCATCAGTTATAATCGTGATGGTACCGTGCTCTGCCGTTCCATAGAGAGGAATATCAAGCTCACTGAAAAGGTCGACTACTTCCCTGTGAGGATGTCCATATTGGTTACCCTCACCTGACGAGTAAACAGAAACTTCCGGATTGACCGTTGTTACGAAAGAGCGTCCATTTGAAGTAGAAGAACCATGATGTCCAACTCTAAATACGGTTGCATCAAGGTGGTTTCCCCTTTCCAATATCTCCCGTTCTGCACCAAGCTCAGCATCACCAGTAATCAAAACATTCACATCACCAAAGGATACATTCATGCTTACTGAATCATCGTTTAAATCTCCAGATAACTCAAGTGGGTGAAGAACCTCAATCCTTAAATCCCCAACAACAAAAGACTCTCCTGCTCTTGGCTCATGATAAGAAGCATCAGATGCCAAGATAGATTCAATTGTCCGTTTAAAAATTTGACTAGAAGCTTCTCCACCTGACATCCATACTTCCTCTACGAAAAACGCTTCAAGAACATCAGGCATCTGACCAATATGATCAGCATGGGGGTGTGTACCAACAAGCAAGTCAATACCTTCAACACCTATGTGTTCAAGGTAAGTAACTACATCATCCCTGTCATGCCGTCCTGCATCAACTAATATCGTCACTTCCTCGGTTAGAAACAGCGTAGCATCACCTTGTCCAACATCTAGGAAATGGATTTCTAGTTTTCCGTCTCCTTCTAGCTTTTCCGTCTTATTTTCACTACTTTCCTTTGCTACACTTAACGTTTCATTTTCATTATTCACGGTTGCTTTTGGTTCTTCAGCCTCTGAGTGAGGTGAATGGCTCACTTCCTCTTCTATGCCACAACCCATTAAAACAAAAAGCATAGCAAAGATGAAGCTTTTCCAATATAATGTTTTCACAAGAACCCCCTAATCGTATATGATTGACCCTTTGTAGTATACAATGTTTTCTAAGGTTTAAAAAGACAAAAGGTGACACATTTGTGTCACCTCACATCGTTTTCTTCGGTCTATGAATGCATTTATAATTTTGATGGTTTTACTTTATTAACCTTTTCATTGCGCGTATTCTGTTCGAGCTTATCCAAAAGCTCACGGACCTCGTCTTTGTTCTCTTTCAAGCCAAACACGCGATTCCTTTCTTTTTTTAATACGCGGATGAGAAGCTGCTTTTCTTTTTTGGTTAATAGCAACGGTCTCACTCCTCTTTCACTTTTTATCAAGTTTACCATCCATGGTCAATGTTGTCTGTTTCTAACACCTAATTGCCCATTGACGAGTGCCTTGAACTACCTCTCTTCGCGTTTTTACTTATAGCCCACCACAAACCGAAGGCCGCTAGCACGAATAAAGAAGTTGAGAAAAAGAAAATAGCAGAAATCGTATAATACCCTGCAATGATCCCTCCAAGAACAGGGCCTGTTACATTCCCCAAAAACCTAAAACTTTGATTATACCCAAGTACTTCTCCTTGAACATGTAATGGTACTACTCTTCTTATATAAGCAGTAGCACAAGGAATAATGCCACCAATCTGAATTCCAAATAAAAACCTAAGCACAATTAACTGCCATATATCCGTTACAAAGGCTTGAGGGATAAAAAATATAGCACCTAATGTCACACAGATTACTAAAACTTTCTCATGACCAATCTCATCGCCAAGTTTTCCCCAGGACCTTGTTGCCACCAGATTCCCAAGTCCTGTAACCGAAAACGCAAAACCTGCCAGAAAAGCGATATTTTCAGCCGACACAAGGGAGCTTACATAAAGAGCAAGTTGAGGTTGGATACTGAAGTTGGCTGTTTGAACAAGTAAAGAAATAATCATAATCATTAACAGCATCCGGTTTCCTGCAATAAAACGAAGGACTTGCCCCATACTTTGGTGCTTCAACCTCTCGCCAGACTTTGTTTGACGGACTTCTCTAATCGAGATCGCAACAAATGTGGTAGCTAAGGTAATTACAAAAGCTGTAATCACAAATGTATATGTAAAACCAAATCCGTCTGCAAGTGCTCCTCCAATTAATGGACCAATTAATCCCCCGCCTACTGTACCTGTTTGCAATGTACCAAGAACTTTCCCCGCATGTTTTTTATCCGTTTGTGAAGAAATAAGCGCGAGGGATGTAGGAATAAACCCTGTAACCAAACCCATAAACAACCTTAATATAAACAATTCCATTACTGAATCGACGTAACCCATTAAAAAGATTGAGAGTGCAATTCCATAACCGGTCATAAGTAGGATTTTCTTTCGACCGAATCGATCCCCGAATCTTCCCCAAAGTGGCGATACGAGGAATGCTACGAGAAACGTAATTCCAAAAACAAAACCTGACCACCGCTGTACGAAAGCAGGTGAATAATCACCAAACGTTTCTATATATAATGAGAGAAACGGCAAAACCATTGTGGCACTCGCGGCAACACTGAAGTTCGCGATCCACATGATAAGTAAATTCCTTGTTTCTCTAGAGATGTGAAACACCTTCTTCTTATTCATTTCGTATACCTAAATATCAGTATAGCGAATCATTTTGTTTATGAAAAGCGTTTCCTAAAAAGAAGTCCTTCTTAAAAATGCAACCATTTTCCCTGTTAATCCAACCATGAACAACAATAAGCCAACGGTAGTGGCCAATAGAAGTATGATCGTGTTCGACGTGGAGATCCCCATATAGTGAAACATGCTTTGTTCAGAGTATAACCCTGCCACTCCGTATGCAAATGCTAAAACACCCGTAGCTATGAAAACATATAAGTGGAAGCCGTTTTTTGATCGTACCTCTTTTCTAACATAACCTATAGCCAAGAACATACAAACAAGCGCCGTTATGCTAAGGGCGATATAGGCAATCGAACGAGAAACAATACTTATGGTTGTTATGAATAAGAGCAGGCTAACTAAACTAAATCTTCTCCATTTCATCAACATTCGTCTATCCTTTCGGTGTTTCTTACGCAGATGGTCATTTTCACTTAATCTATAATGAAGCTAAAAGAGCCAAGGGCTTTAACGGCATGAGACTAATCAGCAGTCCCCCAAGAAGATAAAAGGATTGAAACCACATCTGTTTGAAAAGAACCTATCCTTTTTTACAAAATAGAAAAACCCGGTAAGCATCCGGGATTTTAAGGTCAATCATTATCCTTTTACTTAAGATGATAAAAAAGCTTTCAGTTCCTCTGCTCTCTTTTTTGCATGTTCATATCCATGATCATACAAACTTCTTAATCTTTCTTCTCTTTTTTCAACTCTTGATACGCCTTTAAGTTCATCAGGTCTGAATACGAAAGCTCTACCTTCTCTTTCTGCTTGCTTTACTTCTTCAATAGCCTGATTATAAACAACGGAACGCCCTTCTACCGCTTTGATGAGGCCAGGTTGGAGTTTGTACTTCTGTTTAAACATCCAACGACCACGCTTGAATGGTTTTTTTATGTAACCATCCGTTTGTGTTAGGACAACCACATGTTTTTCATTTCCATCGTTAATTGAGCGTTTTAACGGAATTGGGTCACTAATGCCCCCATCCATCAAAAATCTGTCTTTATGTTTTGTTACCGGGGCAACAAATGGGAGAGAGCTAGATGCTCTTAAAATATCAAGAAAGTGATCCTTAACTTCGTTTTTTTCGTAATAGATCGTCTCACCGGTAATACAATCAGTGGTCCCAACAAGAAACGTTTGATCGGAATTGAAAAAAGCATCAAAATCAAAAAATACTTCTTGGTTGGGGATGCGATCAAAGATCAAATCCATATTGAACAACTCACCTTTGGAGAGCCATCGTTTGTACGAGATATACTCAGGGTGTTTGCAGTATCCAATCGTGACCTTTTCGTTCCGACCGACTTGTTTTGATATATATGAAGTTGCATTACATGCTCCTGCAGATACACCTACAACGTAAGGAAAATACCAATCATTTTTCAAGAAATATTCCAATATTCCAGCAGTATACATCCCGCGCATACCGCCACCTTCCAATACTAATCCGACATCATTTGGCTGATACAACGTTTCTTCCTCCTTACCATAAACACGGTTGTAAACGTTTGACCGTATATCTATTTTAACGAATGAACCACCTTTCTACAAATATTTTGCGCAACACCTGTCGTTTTCTGAAGGCTATTTTTCTATAGTTTGTTGCTTTTTTAATACAATCTTCATCACTAGAGTGGTGGTTGAAGCATACGGGCCCTTCTGCTTCAACTTTTCTTGTGTAAAAGCAACAACCCTTCCGAAAACAGCGTTTCTGAATGATCTTGCGCTTGGACTTGTTTGTTCGTGCAATAGCCCACTGCTGGCGATAGGTCATTAACCCTTGTGGTGAAGTACAGTCAATATAATGACATCCAACAGAAAAAATGACGCTTTAAAAAAGCGATAAGCCTACATCCAGAAAACCTAGAGTTCCATGACTATAAAAAAGCTGCTCCTATCATACTAGTAGGAGCAGCCAAAAAAATTATTTTACTCTGCGTAGTACATGAGTGCAATCGCACCTGGTCCAGTGTGGGTGCTAATAATCGGTGTAGTCGGACGGATTTGAATGTCTTTAAGATCCGTTAACTGCTGAAGGTTATCTCTTACTTTCTTAGCAAGGTCCAATGCATCTGCATGAGAAATGCCAATGCTTTTCACCGTTTTACCGGCTGTTTCTTCTTGGAACTGCTTTTTAAAGAAATTAATCATTTGCATATGGGTTCTTACTTTCGTAACAGGTGTGTACACCCCATCGGCCAAGGATGCAACGGGTTTAATTTTTAACAGGGAGCCTACCAAAGCCTTCCCTCGTCCAATGCGCCCGCCTTTTACCAGGTATTCAAGGGTATCAACCATAATATAGAGTGAGGAGTTATCCCTAACTTTTTTGATTCGCTCTTGTATCTCATGTATCGAGGCACCTTCAAGAGCCATTTTAGCTGCTTCTTTTACTTGAAAAGAAAGAGCTTGAGATATAAAACCTGAATCGACCACTTCTACATGACTATCCGTCATAGTAGATGCCGTTTGAGCCGAGTTGAAAGTCCCGCTCATTCCGGCAGTCATATGGATAGACAAGATCTCACTCCCATCTTCTCCAAGCTTGTCATATACTTCTGCAAAAGAACCTACGGATGGTTGTGAGCTTTGCGGAATTTTATCACTAGTGACAAGCTTTTCAATAAATTCATCGGGTGTAATATCGATGCCGTCAATATAGGATTGATCATCAATCGTAACCGACAGTGGCACAACGGTGATATCAAGTTCTTCAATCATTTCTTTTGATAAGTCGGTAGTAGAATCTGTAACAATCTT
Organism: Alteribacter aurantiacus DSM 18675; assembly: GCF_000429705.1. GTDB lineage: Bacteria > Bacillota > Bacilli > Bacillales > Salisediminibacteriaceae > Alteribacter > Alteribacter aurantiacus. The sequence goes on along the minus strand of NZ_KE386941.1, from coordinate 831,562 downwards.
TACTTTTTTATTCACATGAGCACCCCTTTACACTCTCTCTAAAAATGCTCTTTCTATCATACTACATGGCGAGAAGGTTGTTAAGATAGAGAATGGCAAATGAATGAATTATATTGATCATTAGTAATGAGTATGCCCTTGGATTAGTGCATAACGCTCCGCTTCATACCATCCACTCCCTTCCCGCGGCGGTGCTAGCGAGCCATTAGCAAAACCTTGCTTCTTCCTCTGCAAGTAACGCCTCGTAGTGGTCTGCTTATACGACTCTCAGAAAACTCACAATGTAAACGCTCGGCACTACCGCAGGAGTGTCGCTAATGGCCTTCAGTTAAAGAGGCACATTTTATTCACTATTGCAGTTCTTCCCTATCGTAATTACTTTTGATAGAAGGTGGAGAATACCTTTTGTTCATTTTCTTCCATCATCATTTTTCCTTTTGCAATGACAGTATCAATTTCCAAATCCTTATTGAGCAAAACAAGGTCACTGTCGAAGCCCTGTCTAATTGCCCCCTTTTTCTTCAATTTCAAGTGCTTAGCCGGATTAGATGTGATGACACGGATCGCTGTTTCCAATGGAATTCCCTTTTCGATTACAGCTTCCCTAACCGGGGGATAAAGCGTCGTTACCCTCCCGATTTGCAGGCCGACAAACTCTCCTTCTTCATCAAACTCTGGTAGACTTGCTTGCCCATCCGACGTGAAGGTGATTTGTTCGATAGGAATATCTTCTTCGAGCATACGGCGTAACGCAATTGAACAAGCAACCTCTCCCTCAGCTAAAAATTTCTCAGTTGTACTCGTTGTAAAATCAACAAGCCCACCTTTTTTGGCATACTTTATTGCCTGTTCAAAGAGTTCACCTGTTCGATTCATATGAGTGGGCAAGAATTGTTGTAATGGCAGATCAGTATGGTTAGCTACCTCTTCTAAAACGCTTATAAAATCGTGGCTATCCCCAACATGTACGTTCACTTTTCCTGCTTTTTCAGAAAGTATACCGCCAACGCGAGCCTTACTTGCCACTTCGGCAAGGTCTTGCCATCTCGGTTGTGACGAACGGTGGTCAGCAATCGCAATCTCTCCAACCCCGATAATCTTATCGATAAGAATCATGTCATCTTCTATTTTTCCAGTAAGAGGCCGCAACGGCAAGTGATAAGAGCCCAGCATCGCGTATGCGGTAATCCCTTCATTATCAAGCCCTCTCGCCTTAGCAATAAGATCTTCCATCCTTCTTGTTGTTCCATCTGTACCGATTACACCAATCACAGTCGTTATGCCACCACGAATGCAATCATCAATTGTTAGTTCAGGCGTACGTGTATGAAAGCCCCCTTCTCCACCTCCGCCTGCTATATGAACGTGGGAATCAATAAACCCGGGGACCAGTTTTTTTCCCTGAGCCTCAATCACTTTTAAATCTTCAATTCCAGAAATAGAAATGGACGGTTTAATTGATGCAATCCGCTCACCTGCAAGAAGGACATCATTTACCCCTAAATCCTCAGGTGCATAGACATGTGCGTGTTTAATGAGTGTAAACATGGATGGTTCCTCCTTAGCTAAATCCAATAAGTGCAGCAATAATGACAAATGCTGATCCTAATACAAATAATAGAACTTGAAACTTAATGACAAATAAGAACCATTTACCCCAGTCAAGACGTGCAGCTCCTAAAACTCCCATTAATGCTGCTGACGTTGGTACTATCATGTTCGTAAACCCATCACCAAGTTGATACGCCAACACAGCTACCTGTCTTGATACTCCAGCAATATCAGCTAGTGGAGCCAACAAAGGCATAGTCAGCGCAGCTTGTCCTGAACCTGAAACAACAAAGAAGTTAAATATGGATTGGAACAAGAACATAAACCATGCAGACAACGCGACAGGCAGTCCTTCAATGGATCCTCCTGCAGCATTCATGATTGTATTTAATACAGAAGGCTCCCCAGGATCATCTCCACCCAAGATGATCACAATTCCTTTGGCCATCCCTACAATTAGAGCTGCAGGCAATAAATCCCTCGCCCCTTGGGTAAAGCCAGATGCAATATCATTGATTGTCATACCATTAAGCTTAAATATGACGCCAATGATTCCTGCTACTAGTCCGATTGTAAAGAATTGAGTGGCGATTTCAGGGATATAGTAGGCATGCTGAACAACACCCCAAACAATCCACACGATTCCAATGACAATCGTACCTACCACCAACCCATGACCTAAACCAAACTTACTTTTGATATCCTCTTGTTTAAAATCTTTTCTGAAATATTCGTCAGACTCATAAGAAACGGAGCGAGTCGGGTCTTTTTTAATGCGTGATGCGTAGATCCACGTATACGTTACACCTACAAGGGTAAAGAAGACCCACATAGCTATACGAAATGGCGCTCCGGACAATACCGGGACATCAGCTACACCTTGAGCAATCGCAACACCAAATGGGTTCATCCAGCTTGTTGCAAACCCGATCTGTGTAGCCACATACGTAATCATGATTCCTGTAATGGCATCATAACCAAGTGCAATCACTAACGGGATCAAAATCATAGCAAAAGCGATGGCCTCTTCTCCCATTCCAAAGACAGCCCCACCAAGAGAGAACAAAACGAACATAATCGGGATAATTAAGTTTTCTCGTCCCTTTGTTCTCTTAATCATCGCAAAAATACCTTCTTCAATTGCCCTTGTTTTCATAATAATGCCAAAGGCACCACCAATGATAATGATAAAAGCGACAACTCCAACGGCAGAGCCCCACTTATCACCTGAAACAAGGCCTTCAAAGACGTAGTTTAAGAAACCGACTCCTCCTCCGCCCTCGAACAAACTAACACCATCTCGAACAGGTGATCCGTCGTCATCTGTAACCGTTTCAAAGCTCCCAGGCACTAAAACGGTTCGCGTATCCTCCCCGCCATCACTTGTTGTGAACGTTACTTCTTCTGTTTCAAACTGCCCCTGCGGCAAAACGTATGTAAGCAGTGCAGCTGCCAATACGACGAAAAAAATAATGACGAACGTATCAGGCATTTGAAATTTACTTTTTCTTCTGTTTTCCATAGCCTATCTCTCCTCTTTTTGCTGTTTTCAGATAATTTGTTGTCGTTGCCCCTATACTTACTCCCGTTAAAACCAGCTTGCTTCGGACTTAGGCATTTTGAAAAGAATCATTTCTGAGCAACAACCTAAATGAAAAAAGCATTATTTCATTTAATCCCTAATCATGCAATTTAGATGCCAATTTTCAAAAGCACAGCTCTTTTAGAAGATATGTAAACGTTCCACTCCTATAAGCCTCACGGTGTAAGGCCTTCGCTCTACTCTTTTTTAAAACGCCCCTCTTTATTCTAGGTACTACCTCCTCTTCTATGACGCTTCAATAATTGCTTCCACCATTTTATAGTTTAATTGTAAGCACCCATTTAAACCACTAATAACCCTTTTAATTTTATCCAGTCCTCAGAGAAATTTGTCGATTTTGTAAAGAATTTTGCTGATATATGGTAGAATAAACGTGGTTTTATAAAAGTTTTAGTTGAGTCAGAGAGGAGGAAAGGCTATGGAACACGTACCTTTTATAGCCGTCGAAGGTCCAATCGGCGTTGGCAAGACGTCTCTCGCCGAAAAGCTCGCCAATGATTATCAGTATTTTTTATTAAAAGAAATTGTGGAGGAAAATCCTTTCCTCGGCAAATTTTATGAAGATATTAGCGAGTGGAGCTTTCAAACTGAAATGTTTTTTCTGTGCAATCGATTTAAACAATTAGAGGACATCCAAAAGCTTCAACTCAATCAGAAAAAGCCTGTCGTAAGTGATTATCATATCTTTAAAAATCGCATCTTTGCTAAACAAACATTAAGAGACAGCCATTTTAAGAAATATGATCAGATCTATCATTTATTGGCAGCAGACTTACCTAAGCCAAATGTGATTATATACTTACATGCAAGCTTGGACACATTACTAAAACGAATCGCCAAGCGCGGTCGAAGCATCGAAAAACAGATCGATCCACAATACTTGGAACAGTTGTCCAAAGACTACGAGATGTTTATCCATACATTCAAAGAGACACATCCTGACATCCCAGTCATTACGATCTCCGGTGATGAATTGGATTTCGTCGAGCGCACTAATGACTACCAAGCCATCATTGAGCAAGTGAATCATGCAATGAAAGTGACGACTGCCTTAAAGTAAAAAGAACGGAGTGAACCGATGAAATATGATCGAAAAAAAATACCAGATAACGCGTTAATTACTCTTGCAGGCACGGTAGGAGTTGGTAAATCAACATTGACAAACACATTGGCCGACGCATTAGGATTTAAATCCTCCTTCGAAAAAGTAGATGGGAATCCCTATTTGGAGGACTATTACTCAGATTTCAAGACATGGTCTTTTCATTTACAAATCTACTTTCTCGCAGAACGATTTAAACAGCAAAAACTGATGCACGAAACCAAACTCGGGTATGTCCAAGACCGAAGCATCTATGAAGATGTTGGGATCTTCGCGAAAATGCAGTACGATAATGGAAATATGACGAAGCGAGATTTCGATACATATCACTCATTGTTTGAAGCTATGGTAATGTCACCATATTTCCCAAAACCTGATGTTCTCATCTATATTGACGGAAGCTTGGACAAGATTCTCGAAAGAGTTGGCAAAAGAGGTCGCGAGATGGAAACTAAAACTCCCCGAACATTCTGGGAAGACCTTTATAAGAGGTATCATGACTGGATTTTGGAATTCAATGTATGTCCGGTCCTCCATTTGGATATTGAAGCCTACGACTGCAGAGATCCACACTCGATCCAACGCATCATTGATGGTGTTCAAACCTTAATCCAATCACCAGATATGAAATACCTGAAAATCACCCCAATAGAAACGATTCATAAATAAACTGACTTATCTATTTTTCTATAACGCTAAGGGACGCTCCCGAATGTTCACTTTCATAAACAGGAGCAAATCCCTTACAGTTACTTAAACAAAACAAAAGGCTGTGTCGATGTATTCGACACAGCCTTTTTTCTATTCAGCCAACTGTTCTTTTGCCATTTTCTTTTTATAGATGATTGAAGATAACCAAATGCTCAATTCGTACAAAATCGTCAAAGGAATAATCACGAGAATGTCGGAAATAAAATCAGGTGGAGAGATTAAAACTGACACAACCACGATGGCAAAGAATGCATATTTTCGATTCTTACGTAACCCGTATGGTGTAATCAACCCTAAACTTGTAAGAAACATGACAACCAACGGAAGTTCAAACAATATACTAAATGGCACCGTCATGCGTAGGACGAATTGAAAGTACCTATCAGGGGTAAACATCGTTTGAAACATACCGTCCCCTAGTGTTAAAAGAAAATTCAAAACAATAGGAAGTACTACAAAATAACCAAAACTAAGTCCACCTAGAAACAACAGCAATGAGGCTGGGATGTACATTAATGTCACTCGCGTTTCTTGTTTCGTAAGAGCAGGGCGAACAAACAGCCAAATTTGAAATAAGAGGATCGGCAGTGTTGCAGCAAACGCAATTAGTCCAGCAATACTAAAAAAGATCCATAAGATATCCATCGGTCCAAGGATAGTAAGTTGCATATCCAAGTCTTTGATCAACCACTCATAGATATCTCTGACAAAAATAAAACTGACAACAAAGGATAATATAAATGATCCTAGTACTATTATAATCCGCTTTCTTAATTCACTTAGATGATCAAGCATCTCCATATTCTGTTCTACCATGACTTACGCTCCTTCAACCGCTCCGTGTCCTTTAGACGCGCAAAAGGTGTAAGGGTAATTATTCTAACACCCCTCACACCTTTTTAAAACGACGCTTTTTTGTCTAATTCAAGCAGATACTTTTAATTTACATCGTTCGTGTTTTGTTTTTTTGAAGGTCGATCATCATCGTCGTTCGTTAGGTCTTTAGCAGATGCCTTGAACTCTTTCAATGTTTGTCCCATTGCCTTACCGATTTCAGGTAGTTTTTTCGGACCAAAAATCACAAGGGCAATGACCAATATTAAAATCAAACCGGGAATACCGATGTTTGGAATCATTTACGAAACCTCCTTAAAAGCTCGTTATATCATGTACTCTTATTATAAAGCGTTTTTTACTATTTTACTATAGATAGAACGAATCTGTTTAAATCATCCCCTATTCCTTCCATGAAGCCAAGGAGTCAAGGACAACATCAATTGAGATCCCATCACCTAAATTGATCGCCTCATTATCCCAGGTAATCGATTCTATTTCAACCGACTCCACTTCCTCAACATTAGTGTCTGTAACTTCCACTTGCAAGGCAATCTCTTCATTTAGATAGGCCAATGTGAGTGCGCCGGACCGCTCAAACCCCGATCTTAGTCCGTGCTCTGAGAAGGAAACGTGCTCTGTATTGCCTATAAACACGAAAAATAACATTCCCCATACAACAATACAAACGGCACTTAAAGCTCCTAACAGCAAACGTTGATTCAACACTAAACCCATTCCTCTATTGTAAGACATGACTATACTATACATATACTACATATACCATACTCTTGACAGGAGATTCAAATGCCAACGTCTGTCATCTACCTTTGAACATCAACTTTCTTGTCAGTTATCAGACCTTTCTCATACGAGCGTTCCATGATCGTGACTAAACGATTTTTATCCATAGCAATGATGGTAGAACACCTCGTCCCATAAGTTTGAGAGGTAATAAACATCGGCGATAGCATTCTTTCCATTTCTACACCGACCCCTGTATCGGTTAAATATTTTGAGGGATAAGGATGAGTTTGATTCAGAGCAGATAACAAATGTTCAACAACTACTGTTTTCTCCGACTCGTTACTGATCTCGTGTAACGCTTTCTTTATGGCATTTACTTTAGGCCAATTCGTATCTAGTGAGGCATTACTTAATCCAAATACTCCATTTGTAAGCCTTTGAATACGCTCCTTCCGATTGGAACCAAACCATAATGTTTCCGGAGTACCTACTAACAGGTTGAATCCTTGATACCAATCACCATTTTTAACAACACGCTCTATATACCCCTCAGGGTCCTTTTCTTCGTCCTTTAAGAAGTTCACCACCAGTTCACCTCTAGACCGAGCTTCAAAACGTAACGGCTTCTCTCTCACATTGGTCAGGGCACCTATGTATCCTTTTTTGGAGATTCCCATCCAGGTTCCTCCCTTTTCGAGATCTTTTCCAGCGTATATTGAGCCGGCACTTTCCCATTTATGAAGAGCAGCAGTTGGTCTATCGTAAAACTCATCTCGGTTAGCAGCCAATATAAATGGAAAGTCCTTATTTTGTTTCATTGATACTCCAATCAAACACATCAGATGATCCCACCTTATCGTCTATTCATGAATACCAACATTAGATATGCCATTTGTGTTGAAAAGAAGGATACAAAACTTGGTGAGTACCCTTCAGGTACCACTATATAGATAACGACCCCAAATAAAAAGGCACAAGCTCCAACTTTGTTTAAGGATTCACCACCACTTATCAGTCGATCCACTACTGTGTTTGTTAATGTCCTCTTTTTTACAAATACGTAATCGGCTATAAATACAGCTGTTAAAGGTATGATCACTGTTCCCAACAGATAAATAAATTGCTCAGCCTCTTCAACAATAACCGGCGAGCCACTGATGCAAATGCCCATTAGCCCAAAAACAGCCGCACTCTTTACCCTCCCTAATCGAGGAAAACTATTAAGTAAGCTGTACCCTCCTGTATAAGCATTGTTTAAATTAATCGTAACCATCGACAAAATTGCAGCCAAAAAAATAATGGTTATGATTAAAAACGAGTCCGTCATTTGAGTAGCTACAACAAAAGGATTCCAATCCATAGCTATAGTGGCTGTAAATGCCCCTAGTACTGACGTAATGAAAAAGCCGAAACTATTACCAATAAAAATTCCCCAAAAGGCATGCTTTGGCGATTTTCCGTACCGTGCGATATCCGATGAGGTACCAGCACCTGATACGTATTGCACAAAAGCTAAGCTACCAAATAAAATCATCGTCGGTAACGACCAATGACCAATAAAATGAACAACTTCTCTTGCTGATTGACCGTCGTAATCATTTGTTACATATACATATACGATCAAAGTGGCAGCTACCGCCATTAACGGAAGCACAAAAACAGTTAGGCGTTTGAGTGCATCAAAACCGACTAACGCCAAGTAAGCCATAAGCAAAGCTAATGGTAATGAGAGCCATAAAAAAGGAACGCTCACACCAAATGAACGAAACAGTATTTCTTTTAGTATGTACGTACCTCCAACTGTTTGTACACCAAACCAATAAAGAGAGGTAATTGTCCGAACGGGTGATGATAAATACATAGCCCCTTTTGTACCAATCATAGAACGAATCACAAATTGAGCGGGCAATCCATACTTCGCCCCCGGTATTGCTAAAAGGGAAACAAATAAAAAGGCAAAGCAAGCACCGAGCATAGTAGAAAGAACAGCTGCGTAAAAGTTCAACCCGCCTTCTAGTACAGCAATAGCCGGAACAAGAAAGTTCCCTGCATTTATAGCCACAGCTGTTTGGATCCTCACATAATCAGACGCTTTCGTCGTTTTCATATTTAATGGCACAGACTCAAGCCCGAGTCTTTCAAATGTTGTTTGTCTCTTCGATACAGTTTCTCCCACTAAGTGCAACCCCTTTCCCTATCGTGTATACTAGTTCTCATATTACCTTTCTTTTCTTGTGTGAAAGGTTCCCAACAAGATAGAACGGGTAAAGAATGAATAAAAGTGAAATGAAATTCTTGCTCACGATCATTTAAGCATTATATAATCTTTGCAAAAGATACGGAACTTTTACGCGGTTCATTCGTAAATAAAAGAGTCAATTTTAGTCGGGAGGTTATGTTTGTGTCAGAAAACAACGAAGTAAAAAAAGACAATACAACAAAGAACATGATTGAGGAGATTCGTTCAAACGGAAACCTTGAAAAGATACTCGAATCCATCGGGCGAATCGGCACCCAGGAACAAGAGAAAGCAGGTGAAACCCTGGAGGCACTTAAAAGGCCTGTTAGCGATATGATGAATAACCCTAATCACGAATTACCAGAACAACTCTCCAAACTCAAAGAGGTTGTAGCCGACTTGGAACCGAATTACCTAAAGCAAGGGCGCTTTGAAAAGTTTATGAGCAAGCTTGTACGTAAAAGTCCAATAGATAAATACGCAAAGAAATACCAATCGATCGAGTCTGAGGTAGAAACAATTATTGAAGCTCTCCTTCACGGTAAAGACAAACTTCAAGAAGATACTGTTATGCTTGAGCAACTTAAGGTTGTAGCCAAGGAACGCATGGCTTCACTCGAAGAGCAAATCGTCCTGGGTAAAGAACTAAACCAAATGCTCGAAGAAGAAATGCGGAAAGAAGAGTGGCAAAAAGATCCTGTTCCTATTCAAAAAGGGCAGCAAAAAGTGCTATCACGAGTAAAAAACATGCAACAAGCAGTCCTGGTACTTCAACAATCTTTAGCATCTGTAGATATTATCGCCGAAAATAACGAGAAGTTAGAAGAAGCAATTTTTAATGCTATAACGATGACGAAAAACATTATTACTGTAACTGCATCCATCCAACTTGCCCTTGGAAATCAGAAAAAAGTAATTGACGCTGTGCAGAATGTTAATGAATCTACAGAAGCGATGCTGTTATCGAATGCCGCACTTCTCAAATCAAACACTGAAGAAACATTAAAGACACTCGAGAAGCCGTCCATTGCTCTTGAAACATTTAAAAAGGCTTATGAAGACGTTTACGCCGCCATTGAAATGACCGAACAATCAAATGCGCGAATCATTGAATCTAGTAAGCAGTTTATCACCGAGATGGATGAATTAAATACGAAAATGGAGAAAAAACTTTTAAACTAGGATTTTAAGCCATATCCCTTATCATCTGTCTGTCCGTTCCAATACATTCTGATAAACACCTAAAGAAAAGCAGGTGAAGAAACCATGACATTTAAAGAAAAGCTCCTTCACCAAGAGTGGATCCAGCCTTTTTTACCTAATTATATGAAACCGTTACAAGAGCCAAGGATTGAAGAAGACGCCACAAGTCTCATGATACATGAAACGGAAGAATTCCTCTCAGACCTTGCTTCTTTATCGGAATTACCGAGACTCAATAAAACTTTTAAACGAAAAATAAAAGGTTTCCTTTTAAAAGTAAAAATTAAACCAAAAAAACTCCACCTTGAAATGCACGACACTAAGCGTTCAGATGCCTCAATCAACAAGCGAATTTACATTACCATTTACAGAAAATCAATCAAGGCAGAAAAAGGGTTGGGAAAGTGTATTGATGCGACAATCTACTTCCAAACGGACGGTAGAAACGTCGTTCGTAATATCAAGCACCACCACCTGTTCAGATCCGTTTTTACACACTTGCATTTACTAGATAGTTCCTTATCCGGTCAAAGTGCCCTCCCCCTCCCAGAAAGGGGCCATGAACAGATAGTTGACTCTCACCTTCATGAAGATGAAGATAAGGCAAAGTTATTATCTGAACTCAAGCAACTTCGTAATCGCTATACAGGAGTAAACGAAGGCATGTCGAACGCTTTTTCAAAGGTAGCCACTTCCCTCAGCCGTTGCCTGGAGGAGTTCGAGCTTTTAGACGTAGAAGAAAGGCACCAAATAAAGCGAATGGTTTTAAAGGAAATTCCTGAATTATTAACCAGCTACCAAAGCCTAACTCCGGTACAACGTAATGAAATGGAAGATAATATGATTCTTGCGTTTGAAAAAATGAATCGTTTTCTCCAAAAGATTATTATATCCCTGGAAAACAACCGCATTGAACGATTAAATCACCTTCTGAGGGTAAACAAGATGCGTTATGACGACGAAAGCTAAAAAAGGTTGCTTAATAAGGTTTAATGCCTTATTAAGCAACCTTTTTTATTTAAATGAGTCATTTGAAGTGAAAGTGCAATAACGGCTTAAGATTACGGATACTAGAGGCGTTCTAATAAAACAAAGGAAGTAACAGATAGAATGTTGGTATTATCGCTATTGCCTTGAATTAGTCAGGGTTAAGTCAAAAGTATAAATAATGATTTCAATGATTTACGTTCCTAACACTAAATCCAACCATAAGTTAGATCAAGGCTTAGCAATTCGGGTTGTTCTTTTTACCAGGGTGGTCATCATCTTTCTTTTTAAGCCCGGGTGGACACTTTTGTTTATTTTTATTTTCATCTTCATCGATCTCTTCATCTGTTTCATGCTTTTCCTCACTATTTGATGACTCTTGTTTTTCTTCCGACTCTTCTTCTGCCCCTTTTTCTTCTTTCTCCTCAATTTCTTCCGTTGATTGTGAAGGGTTACGTGCTTTCACTTCTTCTTCATCACTCTCAGAGTGCGTGGTATCAAGGTTTCCCTGTTCGGTACTTTCTTCAACGGTATTCTGTTTTTCCGCGCCGCTATCTTCAAGATTTTTTTCATAATCCGAATCTTGAATGGTGCGCTCCTCCTCAGACTTCCGCTGCTCCTGCTTTTCTATTACAATGGTTTCTTGTCCTTTTTGTGCAGGTTCTGGGGTTGGCTGGTGAACAAGATTTGTATCTGTCATATTGGCGCCAACAAGTGACACAATTTGGTTCATCGATAACGCTCTAAGTTCTTCTATCTCATTGAATTCAAGTGGGTATGTATAAAATAAGGCCATCTTACCTGGTGAAACAGCTTTTTCTCGGGCTGCATCCAATAATTGCTGGTCTATTAGCAATGAAACAATATTGATCGTATATTCTTCTTCCATCGATTTCGCCCAACGCTCATACTGAAACATCCACTCTTCATCTTCGAAAAAAGAATCAAAAGTAGATATATAGATGTCATGGTCTTCCGTTAAAAATCCTCGTTCATGACTTTCATTTACAATTAGATTTGCCACATAGTCAAAGTCCCGATCTTTTAGATCCTCAACCTTATCAATCTTTTCTAATAACTGTTTTCCTTCTTGGTTAAATGCCACCACATCAAGTACTCGATAGTCACGATCAAGCGTGACTCCGATACTAGGATTGATGTCAAAAGCAACAACACCATACACTTTATCCTCATTTGTGAAAGGAAACACAAAGAATAAGAAAAGACAAAGTGCTGCCGCTAGTGGGATCGTCATGGATTTGTTTCGATATACCTTGGAAACAAGAAAGGTTTTCGCCGGTTGATAAGAAATTTCCTCACCAACCTTTGCGTCATTCGATCGTTTGGCTTTAACGAATTCTCCTTCTTTCGTTAAAACGATCATAAACCGTTTCTTTTTTTCCATGACGACCCCTTTTTTCACCCTAACCACTCCTTAAGATAGTCCTTCAAATAACGGTATTCTTCCATGAGTACCAATGATACCGCAATGATATACTTACGGTTCCTTTCTATGGTTTTTCGACTCATTGAGATATGTTTAGTAAGTTCTTTGATTGGCAAACGTTTTTTTGTTATTAGCGTTGTACGTAACAAATCATGATCTACTACAGTCTTTGCTATTTGCACCATATTTTCACGTGCATCTTGGTGCTTGGGGCATTGTTTGGCTACATCAGACAACGATATCTTAAATGCTTTTAATTGTTCATTCAAGTGAAGGATTTCTTCGCGACGGTACTCCCTCTCTTGTTTCTCGTAGTAATCTTGAAAAGAAGCATGAATCTCAGCCACATTCTCCATGTTTTCGTTTTCATCATCTTGGTAATCAATCGATAGAGGTGTTTTTCTACGTTGTTCTTGGCGAATAAAATCAATAACTCTTCTTCTGATTACTAAACTTGCAAAAGATAAAAACGAGCTTCCTTTATCGGGAGAATATTGATGAATAGCTTCATTAAAAGCAATTAAAGCAATTGAGTATTCATCATCTTCAGATGTATTAATATATCTTTTACAAACTTTTGCTGTCGTTTTACGAATGAATGGAATGTATTGTTCGATTAGATCGTTTTCTAACCTTACATTCCCACGTTGAATTTCCATTACTGTTTCATTAATATCTATTTTATTTGAATTTATTGTTAAGCGCTTTAGCACCACTAGCACCTCGCTTGTGCGTATTCATATGTATTCGACTTATCGCAATTATTTTTAGGGGTCATTTTCATATCTTAACGATTTTTTTTTACAAATTCAGTGGACCTTCGACCTAACTATCAATTACATTTCAGTGTTAGGCGGTTTACAGTTGTATTACGAACCATTAAAATGAAGCTACATCCATTTTTAGGTAAGGGGCGTGGAGCGTTGGCAGATCAAGTGATTTCAATCGACAAAGATCGATATTTAATTGATGGTTTTGATTTAGGTGTAGCAGAAAGGACTGGGACTTTTGTTCTAGACGAAGGGCAACTGACCTTGATTGAAACAGGTCCCTCTATAAGTGTTCCATATATAAAGAGAGGGTTAAAAAGTCTTGGTTATAGCCTTGAGCAAGTTCGTTATATCATCGTCACTCATATTCATCTTGATCATTCGGGCGGACTTGGTTTGCTCTTAAACGATTGTCCAAATGCAACCGTGTATGCTCATGACAAGGGAATTCGACATTTAATCGACCCCACCAGACTTATAAAAGGAGCAAAAGTGGTTTATGGTTCTTCGTTCGATAGCTTATTTAGCCCTGTATTACCGGTGGACGAAAATCGAGTTCGTCCTGCTCAACACTTAGGTACTTTAACGATTGGTGATCAATCCACCCTTACTTTTTACCACACACCGGGGCACGCAAATCATCATATAGGCATACATGATGAAAGAAAGAAGACATTTTTCGCAGGAGACACACTTGGGGTCATCTATCCCTCATTAGAAAGAGTAGGGATCAAACTTGTGCTACCTTCCACTTCTCCGAATCAGTTTGACCCGGAGCTGATGCTAAAATCAAAGGAACTTGTAAAAAGTCTGTCTCCAAAACGTATCGCATTCGGACATTTTGGTGTCAGCCACGATCCTTCTATGGTATATGAACAGTTAACATATTGGCTGCCAATCTTCCTGCAACTTGGCGAAAGCTTTTTAGAGAAAAATGATTTTGAAGGATTGAAAGAGGCATTGTTTACTAAAGTTCAAAAAGAGTTGCTCAAATTCGCTGATGATATACCTGAAGAAGCATATAGATCTATAGAGGTTGATTTATTCGTAAGTACTATGGGCATTCTTGACTACCTTTCTCGACAAAAGAGAAGGAAATAAGTAAAAGGCGTATTGTTTTTTTTTACGAAAAAAGTGTATTATAATGGAATGAATAAGATCCATCCAAATTTTTGGAAATTTACTCTTTAAAGTGGGGATGACCATGGATCGACAAACAGCAAGATCTTTTGCCGGTAAGTATGTCGTAGTGAATGAAGGTAAGCATGGCCGTTATGTAGGTGTTTTGGAAAGCATAGAAGCCGAACCTAAAAAAATGTGGGGCGGTTTTGTGAAAATCACTGGTATTCTCCTATACCCAGAGATTCATGTACACTCCGAGACTCTTCCAACACCTCTTTACGATGATGGAGAAAAGGTGTTTTGTAACGGAAACAAAATTTCACCACTAAAACAAGATTTCCCATACTCGTATAAAGAATCTGTTGATTATGCATTAGCCAGCAGATGGAATGAAGTCGATGATGAAAAGGAAAACAACGAATCTGTATTAGCCATGATTAATCAAGAGTTAAAACGAAGAAAAGCAGACCATCTTCTTTATAGAGAAGTGTATGTTTACTACAGCCTTGTAAAAAAAGCACGACATTACTATGTGTATGATGAAGAAAAACAGGAAGCTCTTTCATTAGATGGTTGTCCATTCGAATTTGAAGTGAAAGTAAAAGATCAATGGAAACGAGCTCACAATGTATCAGGATCCACATTCGAACTTGAAAATAAAAAGCAAGTTGAACTTAGTCACGGTGATCGGTTAAGACTTAATAAGTCCCAATTCGATCCGTACCGAATTCTCATTAATGAGCTAGACCTCCCTGCTCTCCAAGCCTTGGAGCGTGGGTTAAAAAAACTTGACATCTTCCATGAGAATAGTGTTTATTGTCATAACTCATTACTGATTCAACTATTAAGTACTGTGGAAGAGACGACATTCAAAGGTGTTAACTTTATTTCTTATGCAACCGATAAGCATCAATTTATGGTGCAACATCATTATGAACGAGAAATAATGGAAGATGCTCCTGATCTAACATATGACCGTTTCGAATTCACATCGGATACAGGTGAACGACTTATTACAACTTATGCTACACAGCTTTCAAAAGACTAACATAAAAAAGGGATGACGTTAGACTTGTTCAGTCTTCCTCGTCATCCCTTTTTTTATTGTCTGTTGGCTCTTCGTACGAATACCAAGTGAAGTACTTAATGGATTGTTGTTCTGACAGATGGTTCAAAGCAAACGTTTTACCCGTAATACTTGTAAGAATGGACACTTCCAATGTGGTAAGGTCATTTAACCGTTGAAGCGGATTACTCGACACTTCAATGGTCTGAATTCGTTTCTTTGGAACAACAACTGTGGTCCGAGCAAACTTCCTCGTTCTCATCCACAAGAAACGGTCGTTAACGCCAATTCCTGCGTCTTTATACTGCCAATAGCCAAGACCCAGGGCAAATAAAATGGCGATAAAGCTATAGTACCCATAATCTATGAAGTAAGTTAAAAAAGACGCCACAAGGATCGCTGGCACAGTTAGACGAATCACATAACGCCTCATGCTTTTTTTAGGCAGCTTCGACATAGGGCGTTCAAAAGAAAATTCAGGAGCAATCGCTTCGAGATGGTCCATGACCTCTTTTTCCTTACATAATGGTATAAGAATGGTGGATAAATCTTCATCCTTTGTCCCACCACCGGCACTCTCTACATAGACAGAAGTATAGCCGAAGGGCTGTCTCAGAACATTTTGCACAAGTCTCACGGCTGTAATTCTTTTTTTATTTAACGTCAGTTGCCGTCTTTCAAGAAGACCTCTTGAGATAACGATGTCATTCCCTGTCTTTTCAAGTGTGAAGTTCCCATACTTTAGAACAGTACTCACAAAACGAATCATCCAAGCTACAATAACCACAAATATAATGAAAGACAAAATAAAAGCAATCGAAGACTCAATTAAAAAACCAACGGCCGTTTCGTACCAAGTTTCAGGAATAAATTGCTGGAATTGCGAAAAGATCGCAGCTACAAACGTGGCCGCCACGCCTATTCCACTGGAAGTTAAGGCAGCAATCAGCAATCTTTTGGTAGAAAGGCTCCATTTATAATCGGGTTCTTTCTCATTTTCCTCTTCTATTACTTCTTCTAGGTCTTCAAAGGCTTCTTGATCCTCATCTGTAGATTCAGCGTTTAGAGAAAGGTCTTCCTCATTTTTAACGACTTTTTTCTTTCCATACAAAAGCTCTTTTCGTATGTCGTTCGCCTCATTTTTGTTAAGAGCAATAATACGGAATTCAGGCTCTTCTCCCCCACCTGCAGTCTCGATTCGCACTTCAACAAGATTGAACATTCTTTGAATCACTTTTGCATTTAGATCGATACTTTGAACGCGATCTCGATGGATAAATCGTTTTTTCCTGAAAATAAGTCCGTGCCTGATATGTAATTCTTGTTCTTCAAGTCGATAACGGAAAGTAAGCCAATGTAAGAATCCGGATAAAAACGAGAATACAAGGAGTCCACCTAACACAATTAAGTAATACCATGGACCTCTTGTTTGAGAGGACCCGAAAAAGAATAACACGACTAATGTAATAATCATTTGTTTTAAGTTACTAAAAAAAGATACGAATATGGATATTGGGTGTTGTCGTTTAAATTCACTCATCAGGATCCGCTTCCCTTGCTAAGCGAGCGATATGATCACGTACTTCATCCGCTTTAGATTCTTCTAAGGCAGGGATCTCATGTGTTGTAGCGGCCGTAGATATTTTTACAGAAGAAAGGCTGTATTTTCTAAGTAATGGTCCTTGTTCTGTGTCTACATGCTGAACTCGAATCATTGGTATAATGACCCGTCTTCGCACAATAACACCATAATACAATTCAACTTCATTTTCATAAATACGGTATCTCCAACGCTTCCATTGCCATTTCGGTAAAAGAACGACGTTTAATAAACCATATAGAAGCCATGCTACAGCTAACAAATAGATGATCCAAAACGGCAAAAACTCAACCGTGTTTGAAAGCCACCAATAAGCGAATGGAGCCAGTGCGAACAATAAGAATTCAATACCTGAAGCAATTCTCCATACAGTTAAAGCTTTAAGAGAAATTTTTTGATCGGGTAAGGGTCTACTTTCATGCTCATTCAATGTCACTACTCCTCTTCTGCCGGTGTATCATCACTTACATAGATAATGTTTACACCTTGTTCTTTTAAATAGTGAATGACTTCATCGTTTAATGTTTTATCATATAAGAGCCCCAAAGATTCTGCCAGTTCCAACTCTTCAAGTCGGCCTCTTTCTGCATCCTCAATTAATTCCAACACTTCAGCATAATTGTTTTTTTCAAGTACCGTAATCAATTCTTCCCTTTTCATTGTTAAACTCCTTTGCTATTTTTATTACCATTTCTATCCTATCATAAGAGATTTTGTATCTTCAAGCACCAGTAATAAAAGCAATGGTCCCATAAACGTCCTACAAGACATTGAAAAAGTGTGGTTTTACTTTTTCCGTGGCCTCGTCCTAGAAGTGGGACCATTGCTATTTTACTTTTATCCTTTTGACTGAATCGTATCCGTCATTTGTTTCCAAACAGATCCCTTCGCTTCTTCTCCACCTTCAATTCGAGCAAGAGCAAGCTTAACTTGCATACTTACCTCAAACTCAGGATCGTCTTGAGCTTGTTTTAAAGCTTCAACAGCACTCTCATCTCCTACTTCATATAAAAACATGGCAGCACGCCAACGAACAAGTTTGTTTTTGTCCTTCAGGGATTCTATCATTGCTGGAATGGCCTTCTCACTGCCGATATCTGACATACAGTCACCAGCTGTTCTTCTTACTGTCACAGACTTATCCTTTAACGCCTTCTCCAATAAAGGAAGTACGCTCTCATCTTCAATCATACCAAGATATACTGTGGCTAACCTTCGCATGGATGCTTTTTCATCATCCAAGGCCTTTTCAATTACTGGAAGGTCGTCAATAGTTGGATTCATCTGTTCAAAATACTCGAACCTTTTTCGCCAGTCGGGTTCCTCAAGCATTTCCAGAGTCACTTTTAGCCATTCTTTCTTTTTTCCTTGTTCCTTTGAAAGGGATGGATTTTTGGCTTCCTCGACCAATTTAGCAAGTCGTTTATCCGTATAAGCTGCTTCAAGTTCTTCGACCACTTCCTTCATAACGTCATTTACGTCACCGTATCGAGGTTTTTGGTCAACCCACTTTCGTTGAAAAACGACATTGTCATCTGGGAGTTGAGCCTCAAGCAAGGCTTTTTGAAACTCTTCTGGAAGTCCTCCTCGAACTTCTTCATCACCAGAAGTGGCTTTCACCTGCATGGGAATCCCTTTAAACATAAGTACTGAGACGTTTACTTCACCATAGTGCTCATCTATGGTAACTTGATGACCTTCGGACTCTCCTCCTTCCTCTCCAAAGACCTCTCGTACTTTTGGAAGGATGAGTTGCCAATCGACTTTTCCGTTTCTTTCAACAGCAATAAAGTCGGCTACGTGATAAATACCTTTGACCCCTTCAATAGCGAAAAGTTCTTTTACAAAGCTCGGAGCTTCATCAATGTTCTTAGGGGTATAGTTGTTGCTTTTTCCTTCAGGCAACGATTCCGTTAACGTAAGCTTCATTGTATTCGGACTAGGTGTTGGTTCGATATCTTTAATCCTCATCCTTGATCAATCCCCTTTTTTGTGTAATATCCACTATAAATCCTAACACAGTGCCAAAAGAAGCCCAAGCAATGAGCTCAACAGGTTAGAGAACGCGACTTAAACTTCCCAAGATCTCTTGAAAAGGTGCTTTATCATTGAAGCTCGCTACAATGTTATGGTTTTTATCCAACAAAAAAGTCGTTGGAACGCTCATGCAACGGTATGAATCATATGTTTTTGTCCCTGTGTCTAGCCCTAGGGGAGCAGTAAAATGATTCTCTTTATAATAGTTAATTCCTGCATCTTGCTCCCCTTCCCGTCCTGTCACGTTAATCATGAGAAGGTCCAATTGATTTGTTTCCATCGCTTTATACAATTGTTCCTTATTCGGCAAATCTCTCATTGAATCAGGGCACCATGACACCCAAAAGGTGAGAAGCAACGCTTTACCTTTATAATTCTCTAACAAAATCGGTTCATTGGTGTCGGGGTTTTTCACTTGTAGTTCAGGTGCTTGCAACAAAACCAACTCCTATTTCGAAATGAATGTTTGAATATGCTCATACATATTGGTTACAGACTCAAAGGCATAAACCTTCTTTACTTCTTTACCTTGATCAATAAAAAGAGCACACGGAACGCTTTTAATTTCAAAGGTTTTCGCAAACTCTGGAAAAAATGAGATGTTACTCTTGTAAACAGGGGCAATACCTCTAATAAGAGGTTCTGTAAGTGTTAAAAAATGCTCAGCAATTCCGCAAGTGCCACACATTGGCGTATGGAAATACACAATTACTTTATTGTGTGCAATCTTCTTTCTTAAATCCTCTTCATGATCACAAACAATCATTTCTTATCCTCACCTGCTTCACCCAAATCTTTTAAAACAGCCCTTACAGGACTTCCATCCCCATCAGCCAAGGGTAATGGAAAACAATAAAGCTCATAAAAGCCTTGCTTCACTTTACTTAAATCAAGACCTTCAACAATCAAGATTTCAGCTTTGTTTAAAGCATGGTGGATAGGTAGCTCTTTTGAGGTGAGCCGATCTACAGATGGAAAATCAACACCGATTAAATGAACACCAGCTTGTTGCAAGAATGGTGGAATTCCTGGATCAATTTCAGGATAACCTTCGTACGTGTGACCTCCATGACTAGTTGTCGTTTTAAACAGAACTTTTTTTACTCCTTTAAAAGGAATCGATTGAATAGAATCTACAGTAATTGTCTTTGCATCCGTAATATCAATTACGACTGCTTCCCCATTAAAAAAGTCGAGAGGTAATTCATCAATCTTCCTCTCTTTTCCATTCACGTGGAATGGAGCATCCATGTGTGTACCTGTATGGGTGCTCATCGTCATTTTCGCAACATTAACACTGTCACCATCGCTTGTTTTCATCATAGGTTCGTATGTAAAAGGTGTATCACCGGGCCATACATTCATCTCAGCTTGAAGCGGTTGAGAAATATCAATCATTTTCATAAGTATTGACCTCCTGCATGTATTGTAATGAGTATATTTTGATTGCAGTATGTAGTGCAACAAACTACGCTTAACCAAAAAAACTATCACTAAAACGATAGTAAAGAGGCACCTTGATTAAGATATAAACTCATCTATTCATTTGACCCTATGTTTAAGTTTAACATTAGAAAGAGAATGAGACATGAGTGTTATATGAAAATCCGGACAATGGGATACAGTGCAAATAAGCCGCTACTCCGTTAGAGAATTGTTCGGACTCCCTTTAAACAATAAAGACACCAAAAAAGGTCGATCTATACCTTTTTCAGTGCCTTCGAATTAACGAACGGATCGGTTGCATGTTTTATAAGCCTGATACGAGTGGTTTTTTCGTAACAGGCGATCTAGTGAGGCCATTGCCATTCAAATAAACGCACAGAAAAATAGTTGGTCTTTCCTTTTTCGGTGGCTTCAACACTACCTTTTGTGTCATAGCCTCTTGTATTAACGTTTTGCTTGTTCATCCATCCAATCCATAAGGGAGTTGATTAGCGATTCGAAGTCTTGATTACTTTCATACCCTTTTAGGAACTCTTCTTTGCTTGTTTCGTCCAGTCTTCTGAATTCATTTTTCACTTCAGAACCTTGGTGTGTAAAGTCTTTTAACTTTCTTCTAATCATCCTTAAATCATCCATGTGTTACCCCTCCTTACTATAATTGAAAATACTGAAAAAGTTCGATCATAAACTATTTCAATGGCTTTGAAGCAATAAGCGTAATTGCCATTTAAATAGAGGCCGTGAAAAAGTCAGGTTACACTTTTTTCAGTAACCTCAGTATGATTCTGTTTCCCTATACTAATCAAACTATAACCTCCACTTTCAAGAAGTGTTTTCCAACAAGGGCATATGAGTTTACATTCTTAAATAAATAAGTTAGGATACGTAAAGACAACAATCCCGATCGCACTTATAGGGATTAATGAGGTGATAGAAGTGAACAATAATCAACTAGCCAAAAAAGAACAAGCGATACACTCGCCCCTTCCACCCATGCAAAAGGGGAATGTTGCAATAGGGACGTTTGCCTTTTTGATTCTTGCATTTGTAAGCTACTTGG
Source organism: Alteribacter aurantiacus DSM 18675 (assembly GCF_000429705.1). Classification (GTDB taxonomy): domain Bacteria; phylum Bacillota; class Bacilli; order Bacillales; family Salisediminibacteriaceae; genus Alteribacter; species Alteribacter aurantiacus. The sequence continues at coordinate 810,037 of NZ_KE386941.1, read as the reverse complement.
TTTCAGGGATTGAGATGGTCATATTATTAAGTTTTGGCCTCGTCTTTGGATTTGCCTTATTTCATGCAAGATTCGGTTTTACTTCAGCATACAGACGATTCGTTGCTGTAGGTAATGGCGAGGCATTACGTGCACATATGCTGATGCTTGCTGTTGCCATTACGTTATTTGCACCAATACTTCACTTTGGAATTGGTTTTTTCGAGGCTGATCCACAAGGATTTGTTTCCCCTGTTGGAACAAGTGTAATCGTTGGATCCTTTTTGTTTGGTATAGGCATGCAATTAGGTAATGGGTGTGCTTCTGGTACCCTTTATTCCATCGGTGGTGGACGTTCATCCATGATTCTTGTGCTTATTAGCTTTATCATTGGATCTGTTATTGGCGCTTGGCACTTTGAATTTTGGACAGAAAGTATGCCTAATATGGCTCCCATCAGCCTTGCAGAAGATACTGGTCTTGGATATTTTGGGGCTTGGTTATTACAAATGGGTATTTTCGGTGGGATTATTCTATTGACTTTCTATGTTAGAAAAAAACGTCGTCCCCCATCTGTGGCGGTTCTTCCATCTACAACAGGCTGGAAACGAATAATACGAGGTGCTTGGCCGATCTGGGTCGCAGCTGTTGTTTTGGCTGTGTTTAACGCTTTAACCTTGATGGTCAGAGGACAACCATGGGGCATTACCGGTGCGTTTGCTTTGTGGGGCTCTCAAATTGCCCAATTGATTGGCATTGACGTCACTCAATGGGGTTATTGGCAAGGCGAGAATGCACAGCAGCTTGAACAATCGGTATTTCATGACTCTACAAGTGTCATGAACTTTGGAGTCATGACCGGAGCCTTTATCGCAGCTGCCGCTGGAGGAATGTTTAGCTTTGCAAAGAGAATTCCCTTAAATATTGCTTTAGCTTCCATTGTAGGCGGTCTATTAATGGGTTATGGGGCAAGGCTTGCTTTTGGATGCAACATTGGTGCTTATTTTGGCGGAATTGCTTCATTCAGTGTTCACGGCTGGGTGTGGATGATTTTCGGTATGTTAGGAACATATGTAGCTTTATTTATCCGACCAATATTCGGCATTAAGAACCCAAGTAAAGACGATAAATTTTGTTAAATCAAAAGCCCGTTCATTCAAATGAACGGGCTTTTTCTACTCTTATTCCTCAATCATTTTTCTTCCGGTTTCCATCATTGTTGCTCCCAAAACGTCTTTAAAGTGACCAAGAGCCCATTCGTGGCCTTTTTGATTAAAACTTTGGACTCCATCTTTATGAATAACGATGTGATACCCTTTGTTGTAAGCATCTACTGCAGTATGAAGGACACAAATATCCGTACAAACCCCCACTAAGTGTACTTCTCTGATGGAGCGCTCAGACAGCTTCTGTTCCAAATTTGTCCCTGTAAAAGCACTGTATCTCGTTTTATCCATCCATAAGAGATGATTTTCTTCTGATTTTAGATAATGATTATAACGATCCCCTAAATCCCCAAACAGTTTTCTTCCTTTTGTGCCTCTAATATTATGAGGAGGAAACAGCTTGTTCTCCGGATGATAATGATCTCCCTCGTCATGAACGTCCACTGCCATAACGACAAAATCTCCATTCGTAATAAATTCCTCGGTTAATGATACGATTCTCTGTTCAATCTGCTGTGCCGGCTTACCACATGTAAGCCGCCCATCATCCGCAACAAAATCGTAGGTATAGTCAATCACAAGTAACGCGCGCATATGATCTGCCTCCTAGAAGTCTTTTCTATATATTATAGCAGTGCAAAATCCTATAGCGCACGGAATTTATTTTCGCTATATGATAACAGCCTATACACTTTGTTCTCCCACTCATATGTTAATTATGAACATCTATCTAATGAAACAAAGGAGGGTTTGTTTCATGTCTGGATACTACAACGGGTTTGCGCTAATTGTTGTGCTTTTCATTTTGCTTGTAATCGTTGGGTCAGCTTACATCTGTTAATTATTTAAAGAAGAGGGTTCCGAATGAGTTCGGAACCCTCTTCTCTTATACATATTAGTCAGATCGTTTCCAGGCATTGTCGTCATAAACCATGATAAACCAATCATGTTTTTTAAGAACGCTGTATTCGTATTGATTGTTGCTTTTTTATTATATTCTTCATCACTAGAATTGTTGTTGAAGCATACGGGCCCTTTACTTTCCGTGGCGGTGCTAGCAAGCCTCCTCGGACTGCGCCCTGTGGGGTCTTGCATTGCCCCCACGGCCACAGGAGTCTTGTGCCCTTCTGCTTCAACTTTTCTTGTATAAAAGCAACAATGCTTCCCAAAACAGCGTTTAAGAAACAATAGAGGATTACATACCTAGGATCATACGGTTTTGGAGCTGATGAATTTGTTGTTCAACTCTCAATAATTGGTCTCTTTGTTCAGGTGAAGCACTACGGATCATTTTTTCAAGCTCGATATGAACGTCATTTAAATGACGCTGGGCATCAGAGAAATCAGCTGGATCACCAGGATTTACCCTCCTTGAATTGTCTAATTGTATTTGCGCTTCATCCATGACGGATCTGATTTCAGTAATAAATTCTTCCATTTGATTATAATTTGCCATATCCATACACCTCACCCTTCATATGTTGTACCTATTATTTTTCCATTACTCATGTTTTATCCAATAAAAATAGGTTGGCACAAACAAAGATACGTGGTACTTTATTCTGGTGCAGAAAGGATGAGCGCAATCGTGACATGGGATCTTTTTAATATTATCGGAACTATTGCATTTGCGTTAAGTGGCGTCATCGTAGCAATGGAAGAGGACTATGACATCATGGGTGTATATATACTTGGCCTTGTAACCGCTTTTGGAGGTGGAGCTGTTCGTAACCTTCTGATTGGACTACCTGTTACTGCCCTTTGGGAACAAGGGACGTTGTTTACCATTGCGTTGATTGTAATGACCTTTGCTTTTGTTTTTCCAATCTGGATTAATAAATGGCTGAAGTGGGGCATGTTTTTTGATGCGATCGGGTTAGCTGCCTTTGCTATTCAAGGAGCACTCTTTGCAAAAGGGATGGGACTCCCGTTAAGCGCAGTTATTGTAGCAGCAGTATTGACCGGAACTGGCGGAGGTATCATTCGTGATATTTTAGCTGGAAGGAAACCACTCGTTTTTCGAAGTGACATATACGTATTATGGGCAATTCTAGGGGGCCTCGTAATTGGCCTTGGTATTGCAAGTTCTACATGGCAACTTGTCATTTTGGCTATGGTCATTGTGACACTTAGGATGCTAAGCGTGCAATATAAATGGCAACTTCCACACAGGCATGTTAAAGAGATTTCACACTAAACATGTAAAAAAGGCTAGGACATAGAAGAATGACGAGCTTAAAATCCGAGTGACTTCCCACTAACGGATTCTAAGAAACACTTCTTCTGTCCCGGCCTTATTTTAATTATCGTGTCTTTCCATTGATACTACTCGGTACGTATCACGAAAAGGTAGAAGGTAGTAGGTACGAATTCTTTCTTCCTCTCCTATTTGACCTCCAGTTTGTTCAATCTTTTCCTCAACTTTGGCACGAACTTCTCCATCATCACTTGCTTCAACCGATGCAACTTCCAGTGAGACCGTTTCTTCAACGATTCGTTGGCTCGCATACTGTTGGTGGTTTCGTCGCTTCATATGGAAAAATTGGGAGTTGGGATAAAGAAATTCCTCGACCGGCCTAAACGATTGTGTGGATAAACTATCCCCCCAAGCTTCTCTAAAAGAGATAATGAATTCTTCGACTTCCTCTGTCGTCTCTTCATCAGCTTCATACCACTCTTTATCATCACATGCAGAAAGAATTATGAGTAGCGATGTCATTAGAAAAATAAACCATTTTTTTTGCAAAACCGTGTCCCTCTCTTCTTCTGTCAATAACCGCTTCAAAGGTTAGTATATCTAAAAAATGTAGCGTGCGCTATGATCTACATAGAAAAGGTCAATGACAATTAGTTGTCATTGACCTTTTCCATATCCGATTGTACTGCTTCAACCGTATAGCGAATCGACTTGTTCGTCTCGATAAAGCGTTTCTTTTTCGTATCTGCCTGAAAGCATGTAACGGCAGTAATGTTAATGTTCTCATGTGCAGCTTCGATTTGTTTTAAATGAATGTACTTAGGCTTTTTAGCAGTGACGTATTCGGCAGCTAATGGCAACCATTGATCACTCGCTTCCCTAACACGATCAGCAAAGGGTTTAACAAATTCATTAAAAGGTGCATTTTCCTTTTGTTTTGCATAGCGTTCGAAATACTGAAGTGCCTCATCATTTAATTTGAGTAATTCATTTGTGAGTGTAAGAAGTCTTTCTTGTTCACTCATACGCTCACCTCCCCTCTTATCGTATCAGACTAAGAGGAAAAGGAACATCCTACTTGAGCATAAATGAAAAGATATTCCCAAACATCCTTTTACGTGTTGGTTTGTTCTTCTTTCCTTTGTTCATATATACAACTTGCTTTTCCTTTTCCGACAAGTTGTCTTCCAAAGACTTTAGTCTGCGGTCCACTGTTCTCAATAGTTGAGACAATTCATCGATTTCCTGACGGTGCTGAAGCATTTGGTATTCAACGACTTCATCAGCCTTCTCGGACAATTTCTTTTCCAATTGATCTACATGGACAAGGATTTGACCAAACCGTTCATTAAAGATATGACTAGACACGATTCCAGTTCGATTCTCATCTTCTTTATCCACCTTCAACCCTTCGATTTTTACGTCCTTTAATCTTTTCCCTTCACTGAGTTGATGATGAATCGATTTGAGCATCATAACTGTTTCCTCATTAAGTACATAATGCCCTAGATCATTGACTTCGCAGTTTATTTTAAAATACTTGATCCACCTTTGAACTGTTGTGGGATTAACCCCAATCTCTTCCGCCACTTTTTTTGTTTTGAAAGCTGTACTCATTTTTAACTCCCCCTCGCTTTCATTTGCTCATATTTTCGCCCTTCCCCTTGCAACTTCCTTTATGGATGACAAAACTAGTTTGTATTCGGCAAAGAAAATGGATGTGCGTAAATTAGACACATGATTTCGACCTTTAAAAGGAAACCTAATAAATGCCCGACAAAGGCTTTTATTTAAAGGGTTACACCTTAAAGAGAACGTTGCATCACCTTTAACGGAGAAAAACATTATTCGGAAAAATCGTTAATGAAAGGAGCGAATACAATGCCCCATAAGAAACAAGCTCAAAACCCGCCTCAAGTAAAGCAACAAGCGAAAAGTCGCCAAGCCTCACAATCTAAAGTTGGTTATGGCGATAAAAAGACAGAAGGACCGGATCAACCAAGCACGTAAAATAAGCAGAGGCTAGGATAGAAAAGTGTTTATGAACGAAAAGCCGAACGATAGTTATACGGGGCAATAAACCGCGTATGAAGGTTGTACGGCTTTCCTGTAAACACTTTCTTAATATCCTAGCCTCTTTTTTTGAAGGTAAGCCTTGTATATAAAGGTTTTATCTTCTTATCTTTTCTTTTACTTTTAAGTAAAGGGTATCCACCATAACGGCAATTTCCATTTGATGAAGCTTTTTTTCATACCATATATTTAATGGTACACTGTTCGTTTTTTTCAATGGCGTTAAATAGCGATCAGGATTTTTTCTAACTGTTAGCGACCAGTCCCGCTCATCCTTTATATGATGATGAATCACGGAGTATGATGCTCTTAAGAGTGGGGTTTTTGGGTACTTTCTCTTTAAAAACTGTTGATAATCCCTCCTTGAACCGGTGTGTACGGTTGTGGCATGAAAGTCATACAATGCTTCTTTTTCATCAGAGTGAAACAACAACCACGCTAGCCTCTTCCCCAATTCAATACGCTTACACACCTTGGTGAATTTGCTCACAGAAGATCCAAATAAATGCCCTTCCTTAGTCGGGAAAAGAACAGTACTAAAGTGAAGACGGTCTTGCCATTTAAATGTAGAAGACCGAAACACATTCTTCCAATAATACGTTTGATTGAGTACAGGCTCTTGAATCAAATGTTGTTCGTTCACGATTAATGCAATCAAAAGCTTCTCTTCGTCTTTTTTTTGCCAAAATTCATGCCATTTTTCAGAAATCCAGTTGCTTACGCCAAATTTGGGCAATAAATGAAAATAAGGCTTTCCTTCTCTTTTCGACCATTCGTACATTAAAAGTTGAGGATAAGCGTCATTGAAGATAAGCCAATTTGCCCTTTCATACGTTAAAAAAAGTTGATTTTCCATTCGCTCATCAAGGAGGATTTGATACGGTTTGCTCTTTAAATCCGTCATGGCCCAGCCTGCATTTCTTGAGACGTAACTAGCCAGATAAGCCCATTTTACTTCTGGGTTTCTGGAATAATACTTTTGATAAAATTCGGTACGTGAAATGTTATCCAAATTGCCTTTGTTCGTTTCTTTTCTGATGGCATCTACAATCATCAATTCTTTTTTATCTTTCATTTATCATCACCCTTTTTAATATGGTTCACCTCGTATAAAAATAGTCACAAAGACTATGGTACTAGGTTTTAACTGTGGTAATATATAGTGATGGTTATGCATAAAGCCATGATAAAAGGGGGATACAACATGGCATTCCGCTATCCTAACGGGAAAAAATTCGAGCCAAAGCGAAACGAAATGAAACCGAAAAGCGTCAAAAAAGATGCACGCTTCAGCAACCGTGGTATGTCCCTTGAAGAAGACATAAATGAAACCAATGAGTATTATTTGACCCATCACATTGCAGTTATTCATAAAAAACCGACGCCACTTCAAATTGTCAATGTGCATTATCCTGCAAGAAGCGCTGCTGTTGTAACGGAAGCTTATTTTCAAAAACCGTCAACAACAGACTATAACGGTGTATATAAGGGTAAACATATCGATTTTGAAGCAAAAGAAACAAAGAACAAACAATCGTTTCCGTTTAAAAACTTCCATGACCACCAGATTGACCACATGAAACGTGTCGTAAGTCAAGGTGGTATAGCTTTCGCCCTTTTACGATTCTCATATTCAGATGAAGTTTTTTTATTGGAAGCGAAGTATCTCATTTCGTTTTACGAAAAAAAAGATCAAACAAGAAAGTCCATGAAAAAGTCGGACATTCAACAATACGGTCATCTTATCCCTCTTGGTTTCCATCCAAGAATCGATTACATTTCTGTTGTGGATAAGCTGATCACAGGTTCATGAAAGGAAGATGAAAGATGTCAGAAGAATACCGTTCTAGACAAGAACGAAAACAAGCAATGCAACAAACATCAAAAAATAAAAAGAAAAGTGGCGGATCGGGAGGCGGCGGTAAATCCCGCTTTAAAAAGATTTTAACTGCACTACTCATTGTTTTTATTGTGATGGTTACTGCTGGTGCCATTACAGTCGTGGCCATGGTTGCCGGCGCTCCTCCACTCGATGAAGAGCGGCTCATTATGAATAACAACCCGGAAATCTATGATATAGACGGTGAGCTTGTGACCACTCTCTCCGGCTCTGAAAATAGACGTATGGCAAACATTGATGATGTTCCTGATGTTATGAAGGATGCGATTATTGCCGTTGAGGACGTTCGTTTCTACGACCACTTTGGAATCGATATGCGAAGACTTGGTGGAGCCGTAGTTGCTAACATTCGTGGAGGTTTTGGTGCTGAAGGTGCAAGTACCATTACGCAACAAGTTGTTAAAAACCTCTACTTGGACTTTGACAAACGACTTTCCCGTAAAATACAAGAACAATATTTAGCTGTTCGTATGGAGCAAAAGTACACGAAAGATCAAATTCTAGAAATGTACTTAAACGTAATTTACCTATCAGATGGTAGGTATGGCGTTGTGGAAGCAGCGGATTACTACTTCAGTAAAGAACTAAGCGACTTGAGTATTGCAGACGCAGCTTTATTGGCAGGTCTTCCACAACGACCAAATGCATATAACCCATTCTCAAATCCGGAACTTGCGGAACAACGAAGAAATATTGTTATTAACCAGATGGAACGTTACGGAAAGATAACGGCTGAAGAAGCTGACGAAGCACGGAACACACCTGTTGAAGATCAACTTAACCAAAGTGAGCGTGACCCTTATCCATATCAAGCATACTTGGATCGCGTTTTAACAGAAGTTGAGAACATCGACGGAATTGACAGTAACGATATTTATTCTTCAGGTATGAAGATCTACACGAACCTTGACACTAGTGCACAAGAACATGTAGAACAAGTGATGCAAACAAACGAATACATTAACTGGCCAGATGATGAGATGAAAGCTGGTATGACATTAATGGATACAACAACAGGGCAAATTACCGCCCTTGGTGGGATAAGGCAGCAAACAACGGAACGACGTACCTATAATTGGGCGACGCAACCTAGAAGACAGCCGGGCTCAACCATTAAGCCAATTCTTGACTACGGTCCTGCTATTGAACACTTGAAATGGTCTACGTACGAGCAAATTAAAGATGAAGAATACAAATATAAAACCATTGACCAAACGATTCGTAATGCTGGACGTGGCTATTTTGGAGATGTGTCTATGCGTTATGCGTTAGCACAATCCTTGAACGTCCCTGCTTTAAAAGCCTTCCATGAAGTAGGCGACCAAAAGGCGAAGGAATTTGGTGAATCACTCGGCATGCCTTTGGATAACATGGGTGAAACGTACGCTTTAGGTGGGTTTACAGATGGAATTTCTTCTCTACAACTTGCCGGGGCCTATGCAGCCTTCGGTAATGAAGGTGAGTTTAACCGCCCTCACACTGTACAAAAAGTCGAATTTGCCAATGGACACTCTATTGATCTTGCACCAGAAAGCAAAAAAGTAATGGAAGATTACACTGCTTTTATGATTTCTGACATGCTAAAAACAGCTGTTACTAACGGTACAGGTTCCCAAGCGGCCATTTCTGGTTTACCTGTAGCAGGAAAAACAGGATCGACCAACTTTACGGATGAAGACCGTCAAAACCACAATATCCCTGATGGTATTGGAGCAGTTCGAGATTCCTGGTTTGCGGGCTATACAACGAAATACACTGCCGCTGTATGGACTGGATACAACTCCCCTTCCGAAGGTGTTGTCAACAGTAATGATGGTTCAAACTTGATTGCTAGACAAATGTTTAAAGAAGTCATGAGTTATGTTCACGACGGTGAAGACACGGCTGATTTCGAACAGCCTGATTCTGTTGTTCGAGTTCCAATCGAACGAGGCACCGGTCTTCTGCCAAGTGACTTTACACCAAGTGATCAAATCATTAACGAATATTTTGTAAAAGGAACGGAACCGTCAAGCGTCTCTGAAGAATATGAGATTGACTCTGACGATCTACCGGTTCCAAGTGTAAATGCTGAATACAATGAGGCAGAACACACAATTGATGTAAGTTGGAGCTTTGATGCAGATGTAGAATCAAACTTTAACTTCGAGCTTGAAGTGAGAGGTCCGGGGGGCGACTATGAGACGATGGATATCACAAGTGATACGTCTTATCGATTATCAAACCCGGAATACGGTGAAACCTACTCTATTCGAGTGACAGCAATATCAGATGAAGATGAGGATCTTCGAAGCGAGCCTGGCACAGTCGAAGTAACGATTCCTGAAGAAGAGGAAGAAGAGCCAGAGGAAGAAGATGGCATTTTGGATGATATCTTCGGAGATGAGGACGAGGCTGAAGAAGGTAACGAAGAAGAGCAAGATGGTTCAGAAGAAGAAGAGCCATCAAATGATGAAGGATCTGACGAAGAAGATGGCTCTGACCAAGGTAATGGTTCTGATAATGGAAACGGGCCTGGTGAAGATAACGGACCTCCTGATAATAGCGACAACAATGAAAATAATGGTAATAACGATAATAACGAACAAGAAGAGTCTCCAGAAGAACCGGAAGAAAGTGAAGATAATGATTCCGGTGACCCGGACGATACAGAACAAGACCCTGAACAATAATGAACGGTGTTTTCGTAAGAATGTTGCTTTTATACATGAAAAGTTGAAGCAGAAGGGCGCAGAGACCCCTGTGGCCGCGACGGTGCTGGCAGCGCATCTTTAGAAGGCTTGCCAGCACCCTATAGAAAGCGAAGGGTCCTTATGCTTCAATCACCATTTAAGTGATAGAAGTTTTATTTAAAAACAACAACCTTTACGAAAACAATCAATATGAAACACAAAACGGATGCCCCCATGTGGAGGGCATCCGTTTTGTGTTTCATATTGAAGCGTCTCACTTTTGTAAAAAGTAGACTGCCAATTTCTTATTGGACTCTACGAACAGTTGGTTTAGGGTTATAAACGCATGATGATGACCAGGAGTATTCATGACAAAAGACAATCTCTCTTTTATATTAAAGGGCGAATAGGGAAGTTCGGCTATATGTTCTTCCACTTCCTTTAATGTAGACACTGGTTCTCCCTTACCCCACATCATCATTTGGATATACCTTTGTATATAGTGGATCATCATCGGTTCAGCTTTGCTTTTATCCCGTTTTTTAAAGGAATCTCTGAGCTCTGGCTCACCATTATTAATCCATTCTTTATAAATCACACTGACCGCTTCTTTGGGCTTTGCCCACGGTTTAATGGAATGTGTCAGGTCTTCAAAGAAAGGAATGTGAGTACTCCCCTCTTCCCAACTCCATTCATATGAATTCTTTGAATAAAAAGGGAGTCTTTGCATACAATCAGGAATGACGAGTTTCTTCACACTTCAATCCCCTTTTTGCGCATTCTTTTCTTCCCTTCCCTGCAAAATTCAAGCAGTGGGCATTCCGGACATTGAGGAGACTGAGCTTTACAATGGTAGCGACCAAAGAAAATGAACCTATGGTGAGAGACGGACCAGTCTTCCATTGGAAGCTTTCTCATCAATGTCTTCTCCACTTCAAGTACACTGTCTTTCCACTTACAAATCCCCAGTCGCTTACTCACTCTCTCTACGTGGGTATCAACTGCGATGGCCGGTTCTCCAAAAGCAACAGAAGCTACAACATTGGCTGTTTTCCTACCTACCCCTGCGAGCTTGACCAATTCATCTCTTTCTCTTGGTATTTCCCCATTATAGTTCTCAAGTAAAGACTGACAAAGCTTTTTTATATTTTTGGCTTTACTTCGAAACAACCCGATTCTTCGTATATCATTTTCAAGCTCCTCTAAAGGAACGTAGATGTAATCCTCTGGAGATTTATATTTCTCAAACAGACCTGGAGTAACTTTGTTCACTAGTGCATCTGTTGCTTGTGCGGATAGTAAAACAGCTATAGTCAGTTCAAATGGGTTGGAGTGAGTAAGCTCGCACTCCGCATCAGGGAACATTTCTCCCATGGTTTCTTGAACATGTTCGATTTGCTTTTTTGTAAGCATCTAATCCTCTCCCTATTAATCACTCTCAAGCCAATTAAATGATGGGTACTTGCGTTTTTCATTGTCTCTCTTCTTATCTGTACCCACCTTTTGGGAACGCTGGCCTCTGATTTTTTCACCGTACTCTCTGGCTTCTTGTACGGTTTTTACACCGTTCTTTTTCCATTCGAACAAAATACGGTCAATGTATCTAAAGTTCAACTTGCTTGATACGACTGACTCTCTTAAGGCAGCCTCAATTAAAATGGTGTCATGACGGTCTTCATCAAGCCACATGGAGATCATCTCTACTTCCATTGGTGACAACGGCCTTGAGAACTCTTCTTCAAAACGACGAAATATTCTTCCTTCATGGTCTTCATTTGAAGGCTTTTCTTGCTTTACAAAGTGTTCTTCTTCCATTTTTTCACATATTTTTTCGTAAAGTGGATCCAAAGAATAAAACTCCATTATTCTTCCATGTTGATCATGACTTTCTTCAATGGACATATATCCTTTACGTATTAATTCTCGAAGAATATGAGCTGTTTCAGACGCATCTAGGCTCATCTTCTCGCTTAATGCTGTTGGAGTAGGGAAGGAATCCCCACCTTGAGCAAATTTCTTAAGATGGATAATTAGCATGATTTCCTGTTCGGTAATGGAAAGCTTGGCATAATAATCGAGTAGCATTGCAGGAAAATGAACGGGTTCCGCTTTAATCAAATTTAAGTATAACTCAGTATTCATCGTGTCCACACCTCCATTACTAGTCTGCACTTAGATGTAAGAAAGAAACAAAAGCCTTCTGTTTACGTGCGGTAAGAAAAGTTGGCTTTTCGCCTATAATAGCATTCCTTTTTTATGATGTCGGTTCCTTTTGAATTGAACTTCCAAGGTCAGGAACTGGATAAAAAAATCCTAAATGAAACGTTATCGACTATTATAAAAATAGATACATTTCAAAGCAATAAAAAAGCCCCGTCTAGACAGGGCTTGTTTTTATTACGTTTACGGGTAAAGTCTGTTGAGTAGACGAGGGAACGGAATCGTTTCTCTTACATGTTCCGTGCCGCATATCCATCCGACAGTTCGCTCAAGTCCCAAACCAAATCCGGAATGTGGTACTGAGCCGTATGTTCTTAGATCCATGTACCACTTGTAAGCATCTTCACTTAACTGATGCTCTTTGTATCGCTTTTGAAGTAAGGCTTCATCATCTATGCGTTGACTTCCCCCAATAATCTCTCCATAACCTTCAGGAGCAATCAGGTCAGCACAGAGGACGACCTCTTCACGATTAGGGTCCGGTTTCATATAGAACGCCTTAATGGATGCAGGATAGTGGGTAATAAAGACTGGCTTGTCGTACTCTTTCGCAATCGCCGTTTCATGTGGCGCACCAAAATCTTCTCCCCATTCGATCTCATGGCCTTCTTTTTGTAAGAATGCGATAGCATCATCATAGGTGATTCTTGGGAAAGGCGCTTTAATGTTTTCTAGCTTGCTGACGTCGCGCTCAAGAGCTTTCAATTCAAGCTTGCAGTTTTCTAAAACGGATTGGATAACGTAAGACACGTAGTTTTCTTGGACTTCCAAGCTTTCATCATGATCCATAAAAGCCATTTCCGGTTCAATCATCCAAAATTCAATTAAGTGACGACGAGTTTTGGATTTTTCCGCACGGAATGTCGGCCCGAACGAAAATACCTTTCCAAGTGCCATAGCAGCCGCTTCCATGTAAAGCTGACCGCTTTGGGACAAGTAAGCATCTTCATCAAAGTATTTTGTATGGAACAAGTTTGTCGTGCCTTCTGCAGAACTACCAGTAAGAATTGGCGGATCTACTTTTACAAATCCTTCTTTATGGAAAAATTCATACGTAGCACGAATAATTTCGTTTCTAACACGCATGATGGCATGTTGTCTTTTAGAACGTAGCCATAGATGTCTGTGATCCATAAGGAATTCCGTTCCGTGCTCTTTTGGTGTGATCGGATAGTCTTTAGAATCATTAATAAGCTCAACGCCTGTAACTGTAAGTTCATAGCCTGACGGAGCACGGTCATCTTCTCTTACGATTCCTGTTACAAATAGAGAACTTTCTTGTGTGATCTCCTTTGCTTGTGCAAAGGCATCCTCTCCTACTTCTGCTTTTACAAGTACACCTTGAATAAAGCCTGTACCGTCTCGCAGTTGTAAAAAGGCAATCTTTCCACTTGATCGTTTATTTGCCAACCAAGCACCTATTGTAACCTTTTCTCCTACATGATTTCCAATTTGTGAAATTGTCGTTTTCATTTGTTACCTCCACTATGTAAAAACTTTCTTTATTTCGGTTCATCACGTGTTTCATTATACCCTTGATAACAGGATAGACGCAACCTAATATACCATGTATACAGCTGTAAAGAGGCTGGGACAGTAGTGTTTTTATGAATCCAAATCAATACGATTGTTTACGGTATAAATAAACCGCTACTGAAGTTATACGTCACTTTCAGCGAGAAGCAAGAATCAACGTATACTTCATCCGCTCTGTTAGCGAATCGTTTGAAATTTATTCTAAACACTTACTTTATGTCCCAGCCTCTTAACAAATTGTGTTATTGGCTCTGTTCAACAAAACGTTTAATGCGGCTTAGCGCTTCTTCAAACTGTTCCAAACTAGTTGCATAGGATAATCGGATGTTATCAGGAGAACCAAACCCGGATCCTGGAACAACCGCTACTTTTTCATGCTCAAGTAGTCCTTTTACCCAATCATCCGTTGTCTTATACGAGGAGCGCTCGACGGCTTTTTTGACGTTTGGAAAGAGATAGAAAGCGCCTTGTGGTTTCACGCAAGTAAAACCATCGATTTGAGTCAGCTTATTGAACGCGGTATCCAACCTGTCTTCAAAAGCTTTTCTCATGGTCTCAACAGATCCATCGTCATCGTTGTAGGCCGCAACAGCACCGTATTGAGCCATAACAGCCGGATTGGACGTAGTATGACTAGCCAAGTTACTCATTGCTTTAATAATCTTCTCGTCTCCTGCGGCATAACCAATACGCCAGCCTGTCATGGAATGGGATTTACTCACACCATTGATCACAATCGTTTGTTGTTTGATTTGATCTGATATTTGTGCGACAGACGTGTGAGTCATGCCACCATAGATCAACTTTTCATAAATCTCATCACTTACAATGAGGATCCCCTTTTCAACACACACCTCGGCAAGAGCTTGTAACTCCTCTTTTGAATACATCACACCGGTAGGATTACTTGGTGAATTCAAAATAAAGGCTTTCGTTTTGTCCGTGATTGCTTCCTTTAATTCCTGTGGTGTCAGCTTAAACTCGTTTGATTCCTTCGCTTCAACAACAACAGCTTCTCCCCCAGCAATCTTCACTTGTTCAGGATAGCTTACCCAGTATGGAGAAGGAACTATAACTTCTTCACCTTCATTCAAAATCGTCTGAAACAAAAGAGCAAGAGCATGCTTTGCTCCACTCGTTACAATGATCTCATTGGAAGTATAATCGAGATTTTGATCTTGATTAAATTTAGATCGAATGGCTTCTTTTAGTGACGCCATTCCACCTGCTGGCGTATACTTTGTATGGCCTTCTTGCATGGAACGAGTGGCAGCTTCAATAATATAGTTAGGAGTATTAAAATCCGGTTCTCCTGCTCCAAGTCCAATGACATCATGCCCTTCTGCTCTTAAAGCTTTTGCTTTTGCCGTGATGGCCAAAGTGCTGGATGGTGTAATGGCGGCGACGCGTGGTGATAATTCCATGATCATTGCTCCTCTCATTTCCTTCATGTGTTTTTTCATCTTGACTTTACGTGGACCTTCTCAACTGATAATGACGGATGTAGTCCCCTTCTTCGAAACTAATGTAATAAAAGGAATACCTGTCTTCTGTATCAATATATACAATTTCATACACAGGCGTTTGGCCAATCATCCCAAGTCGAACTTGTTTAAATTCATCAATACCTAAATGTTGCTCGGCAATTTGTCTCGCTTGACTAGCTGATATTCCGTCTTCTTGCTTACGGATGTACGTTCTTGGTTCGCTCACTTCATCTTCAACATTCTCTTCTTCATCTGACTCTTCAAACACACTACTATAGCTTTCTTGTTCATCTTGGATGGATTCAATCCAGACGTAGACGTCATCCCCTTCTTGATCTACACCATCAATGATATGGTAAGAACGCCTCCCATTGTAGTAAGAGACATTAGAATATTCAGTTATGAGGTCATTTGATAACGCATACTCTATAGACCCTTCAAACGTCTCGTTTTTATTGGATTGTACAGATGAAAAGAGCCATATCAAAGAACTGAATGTAATAATAAAAAGGGTAATACCTGTAAAAATAGTCCAGCGTTTCACTTTTTCACACCTGCTTTAAGTTTCATAAATGGTAAATACCATCTTTTCTCTGTCTTTTTCATCAAGAGAAAGGCCAAACATGAGATCCCTTTCTTTTAATGTTCTGTTTAAAGAATCAACAACTTTGTAAAGATCGTCGCTTTTCGATACCTTGACGGTTGCCAATGTTTCAATTTGACTCACACGGACTCCTCCTTTATGTATTGAATGATCCAATTTCATTGGTGATGTTTTCCCTTCTAAAAGAAATATTAACTCTCATAACTCCTACCGCTAAGGTGATAATAATACTATCGCTCAACAAAAGGGGGAATGAGCGTGAAGGATCGTCATGAGGAGGGAAGGCTTCTTTCGACGGCGGAATGGTATCACATGGAAAAAACCACTTTCAGCCTTCGATCACCTGCCCGACCTCACCATTTTAACACATTAACAATCAGTTTTAGACAAACAAAGTTCCCTGAAGAATGTGAAAACCAATAATAACCCTGACCTGTACTCCGGATAAATTGCCTGCACCCCACCAAGCAGGTTATTTGTCTTTTTATAAGGCTGTTTTAGTACAGATTGATGCTTTTTAAATGTAATTCTTCATCGCTAGAATGATGGTTGAAGCCCTTCGCTTTCCGTGGCGGTGCTAGCAAGCCTCCTCGGGCGTTGCCCTGTGGGGTCTTGCATTGCCCCCACGGCCACAGGAGTCTCGAGCCCTTCTGCTTCAACTTTTCTTGTATAAAAGCAACAATACTTCCGAAAACAGCATTTTATAATGGTAAATACCTCAAGTAGGGAAATTTCTTTTTACGATTTGTGATTCATTCAACAAATCTTTCCTTTATTACAAGTTCATTAAAGTGCTTTTAATACTTCATTTGCTTCAAAGTGAATTTTCTCTTCATCGAGCGTTAAAAGTTCGCGATTTTTCACCAATTGTTTTCCCTTTACAAACACATCGGTAACATCACTACCTTTTATAGCGTAGATCAAATGAGACACAAGCCTTTCTTGATCATTTGGCAACACATGGGACTGAGTAATATCTACGAAAGTAAGATCCGCATCAAACCCTGATTCCAGCACCCCTTTGTTTTCAAACCCGAGTGCTTTTGCACCATTTCTTGTTCCCATTAACAAAACATCTCTTGCCGTTGTTACAGTAGGGTCTTCGTTCACCCCTTTATGAATAAGGCTAGAAAAACGCATTTCTTCAAATAAATCTAACGTATTATTACTCGCTGTAGAGTCAGTTCCAATGGTTACATTAACCTTCTGAGCTAACATTTCTTTTATGTTCATAATACCCGATCCCAGTTTTAGGTTGCTTTTTGGGTTATGCGAAATGTAAACTCCTTTTTTACCAAGCACTTCAATCTCTTTACGTGATAGGTGGACGCCGTGAGCAATCAAAGCATGTCCATCAAAGAAGCCAAGTTCATCCAGGTGCTCTCCCGGACTTTTACCGTAATTCTTTATATGCTCTTGTACTTCTTTCCTCGTTTCTGCAAGATGGGTATGTAAACCAATCCCGAACTGCCTCGATTTATCAATAATTTGTTCTAAAAATAGTGGAGGACACGTATACGGCGCATGTGGTGAAAGCATGACATTCAATCTGCCATCCCCAATCCCATGCCAACGTTTAAATAGATTAACCGATTCGTCAAGCTTCTCCTTTTGCTCTTCACTGGAACAAAGGCCGATCATCCCTCTGCACAATACCCCATTCATACCGCAGTTAAGAATCAACTCTGCTGTTTGGTCCATATGTAGGTGGTACATGTCAAGAAACGTTGTCGTACCACTTTTAAGCATTTCACTCATAGCTAAAGAGGTAGCAGCTTGAATTGTATCTTTTGTAAACGTTTGTTCTGCTGGCCACATGACTTCACTTAACCATGTGTAAAGTGGTAAGTCGTCCCCAGCACCCCTTAATAGTGAGCTCCCAGTATGTCCGTGAGTATTTATAAGACCTGGAATGACAAGTTTTCCCTTAGCATCGATAACATCATCAAAAGTAAGGTCTAACTCGTCTTTATATATTCCTTCAATAACGGAATCGTTTATTACCATAGATCCTTTTGTAATGGGACTTTGCTGATTGAGCGTTAAAAAGTACCCATTTTTAATCAATCGTTTCCCCATTGCTAAACGCTCCTTTATTTATCTTTAAATCCGAGGAATCCCTTTAAACGGTTAGCCATTTGTTCTAATTGTTCTTTTTCAGCAGGTCTAATCGTAAAAATCTCATAGTCTTCCTCGCTCCACTTTATTGAAATCGTTCCCGTGCGTGACGTTTGAAAGATCTCGATCCATGTCCCCTGTAGCCTTTCTAATACGTTTTTGCTGGCAGGTTCATTATCATTTTGAAAGATCACCGCCACTTGAGGGTCCACTTCATCAAGTAACCGTTGACTTGTTCCTCTATCACTTGCGAACTCCGCTACCTTAAGTACAGTGGACTTAACGTTGTAGTTTTCAATGATGAATTTCTCAACTTGATGATCGGCCACACTCATGAACAATAATTTCTTATCCGTATGATCCAGAAGCAGTACTGATGCTCCTTCATATATACCTGGACGCGTATCAACATACAATACATGGGCCATTACCCGGTCCATCACATAAAGATCGTCTTTCGCTTCATATAAATGAATGTTCGATTGGACAGAAGAAACGAGTGGCCTAACATCTTCGTACATCGCTTTAGGAATGGATACTTCTTTTACATTATAGATATCAATGACTTCTTGAAGGTTTCCAGTGTATTCACCTTGTTTATTCGTAATAATCACTCTGTCGATTTCTGTGATGTGATACATATCAAGCCGTTCGAAAAGCTCTTCTTTGCTTTTTCTATGCCCGGTATCAATCAATGTTCGTTCACCTTTAGCGTTTTCAATTAATGTTGCTTCACCGTGGGTTAAATCAAAAAACGTATAAGCTAATTCGCCTGAATCGAGGTTTAAGTCTACATCAACCTCCTCTTCACCGAAAGCTACATTTGTGCAAAAGAAAAAGAAAGCCAGCATAGCAATTCCTATTTTAACGATTTTCATTCACATTCGGCCCTTCTGTGAAAATGACACACTATGCTTCATTATAACCAATTTTTAAGATCTTCTTCCAACTCCGCAATTGACCCTTCTACAACGTCTACATCTGGCAATGATTTAATAAATAACTTCCCATATCGAGTCGTATTCACTCTCCGGTCAAGAACAACGACAGCGCCTTTATCCGTCTTTTTTCGAATCAGTCGGCCAAACCCCTGTTTAAAGCGGATAATCGCTTGCGGTATGGCTAACTTCATGAAGGACGATTTCCCTTCCTTTTCAAGCATTTCAGCCTTTGCTTTGTAAATCGGCTCATCAGGGGAAGTAAAGGGAAGCCTTGCCATAACAAGTAAAGTCAAATCTTCACCAGGGATGTCAACACCTTCCCAAAAGCTGCTCGTTCCTAACATGACTGCTTTTTCGAATTGTTGAAAGCTCTTTGTGAGTTTAGAACGACTACCACTATTAACTCCTTGGGATATAAGCATAAAATCTTCGTCTAAAATATCCTTTAACAACTCGTGACTTTTTCTTAACATGTCGTACGAGGTAAATAGTACAAGCATACGACCTTGAGTAATTTGAGAAAGCCTGTATAAATGCAATACGATCGTTTCAATGTAAGTACGTTCGTCAACTTTGTTCAGTAGTGGAACGTCATCAGGAATCATTAGTTTTGCCTGTTCTTTCCAAGAGAAAGGAGAATCAATGACCATGGTTAATAGGGGAAAATCCTCCAACCCCAAGTTATGGATCACATAATCGAATTTCCCACCAACGGTCAAGGTAGCTGATGTTAAAACAACGCTGTCTTTTTTACCGAATAACTCATCTGCAAGAATCATGCTTACATCTACCGGTCTGGCTTGTAAAGTCACCGTTTGCTTCGGCCCTCTAGTTTCTGCTTCCATCCAGTAGACCGTATTCTCTTCCCAATTCAAAAGGAGTTCTTCTAACGTCTTTTTTGCCTCATGTAGCCGATCAACAATCTGAGCAACGGACTGAACCACTACGTTATACGTTCGCTTGCTTTTGTCTGGTAATGAATAATCTGTTGGGTATAAATCCATCCGCTCGGCTAACGTCATAAATACTTCCAAGGCTTTCTCGCATGTAAAAATGGAACGAGAAGCGATTTCCTTCATTTCGCTTAACTCGTCATGTCTTGGGTCATAGGTTACGGTTACCTTTCCTCTTTCATTTTGCTTCTTCTTTTTACGATAAGCCCAGTGATGCAAATATAAAAACAGGTCATTCACCTCTGCTTTTGCTTCCTTAGCAGAATGTTCGACGTCTTTTATGATGGAATTAATCTTTTGATCTTCAAATAAGGTACGTGAAATATTTGACAATAGCCCTCCACCATCAATGGACCCTGCTTCATTAAATAATTGAGAAAAAGTGAGGTAATCAAGTCTCATTCCAAGCTGGTTCGAGGCTGCTTGTTCAAAGTGATGCCCTTCGTCTATGATCAGTTGTTTATATGCTGGAAGAATTCCACTCCCTTCTTCCAGATCGGAGAGAATTAAGGCGTGGTTCGTAATAATAATGTCTGCCTTTCTTGCTTTGTTTCTTGCAAAATGATAGAAGCAGTAAGGGTACCATGTATTAGACCCCTCATCCTCAATCCCTACACTAATCTCATTCCAAAACCTTTTTCCAGCTGTGCTCAGGTTTAGTTCTTCCACATCTCCTGTTATGGTCTCCGTAAGCCACACAAGAATTTGACCTTTTGTTAAATTCCGATCGTAATTCTCATACGGATCCTCTCCGATTATAGCTTCAAATTTTTGCAAACTTATGTAATGCCCTCTTCCTTTAATGAGTGTAGCCCGAATAGAAAAAGGAAGAATCTCTTCAAGGATCGGCACATCATTTTTCAAGAGTTGTTCCTGCAGTTGGATCGTGTAAGTTGATATGACGACGGGACTGTCAGATTCCTTTGCAAAACACGCTGCAGGCACGAGATAACCGAGGCTCTTTCCTGTACCGGTTCCCGCTTCAATTAATCCATGCTGTCGTGTCGAAAGAGATTCATGAACAAGACTCATCATCTGCTTTTGTTCAGGGCGATCTTCATACCCGGTAATGGCACTTTCCATTGCGTTATTTTTTATGATCGACTCGAATGGAATGTTTTTTTTCTGGGGCTTTACAAGTTGTTCTTCAAATCTTTTTTTGGAAAGTGCAATCCCTCGATACACTTCAATTCCCTCTTCAGCCTGGTTAATGGCACGTTCTTTATCGTGTATCCATTCAGTAATGAGGGGTTTAATATCACTACGATAAGCAAATGCCATCTTTTTTAGTTGCTGAAGGGTCACCATGGGCAAGCTTTTAAACTTTGCAAGGATGTCTAGTAACAGCATAGCCGTTGCCTCTGCATCACTATCTGCTCGATGGGGCATCGTATGGTCCAGATCAAATTCTTCACTTAACTGTGTGAGTTTGAATCCATCTGCCGTAGGATACATTAGTCTAGATAGTTCTACCGTATCGAGTACCGGACCCTCAAATGGCGCGTATCCACTTGCTTCCAATTCATCGTTAATAAACGTCAAATCGAAGTTGACGTTGTGGGCGACAAAGTAAGCTTTGTCTAAATGTTGAAGAAGCGTTGGTGCTACTTCGCTAAAATCAGGTGCAGATTCAACCATGTTGTCATCAATTGATGTCAGTGATTGAATAAATGGAGGGATCGGTTTATTAGGGTTCACATATGTCATGAACCGTTCCACCATTCGGCCTCCCTCGATCACAACAAAGGCAAGTTGAATAATTCGGTCTCCTTTTTTATAGGATACTCCTGTTGTTTCTACGTCCAATACGACAAAGCGTTCCATACTTACATCCTCCATACTCCCAAAATCCCATGTTAGTTTCCTATGTATAAAACTTGTTATTATTGTTTGTATTTGCTCTTTTTATTAATCCTTTTTTATTTCATCCCGGCTTGTGGTAAAGATTAAATTCACCATACATATGGATAAAAGGCTCAAGAAGACGTTCAATCTTCTTCAGCCTTTAGAATACTACATTTTAAGCTGTGAATGGAGGATTTTTTCTAAAAGTGGATGGGAGACTTTTTCTTTTTTCAGGTAGGAAAGCACCCACTCTTGCTCACTCGTCCACCCCCATTTCGTTAACAGCCAAAGAAATGATATCCATCCATTTACATTTTTAGGGTACTGATTTACAAGTGTGACAAACAAATCGTATGATTCTTTTTTCCGATCCATTAATCCTAAATTCCAAGCAGTACCATGAATAACAGCTTCCGTTTCAATTCCAAACTCTACAAGCTTGTTATAACAATGAAGGGCACAAAGGAACTCCCCTCGTTCTTCAAACTCACAAGCCAACGTTAATACCACATCGAAATCTTTCGGTTCTTCAATTACGTTATACCATAATTCAAATGCTTTTTGTTCATCCCCGCACAAAGCATATGTCTTTCCAAGCCAATAGAGCGCTTCAGGGTCAGGTGAAGCCTCGACTGCTCGGTAAAACCACTCTTTTGCCATTTCATATTTCTTTAGCCAGTAAAAACATGTGCCTAAATTATATACTACATCGTCATTTTGTTTTACTGTGAGCGCTCGTTCAAAAAATGGAATCGCTTCTTCAATCTGTTCTTTTCGTCCTTGGACAAGACCTAATCCCACTAAGGAAAAATGTTTCTCTACATCATCGTCTGTCTGTTGATATACAGTTAAAAAAGCGTCAATAGCCCGCTCATCATCCTCTTCATATATACAAGCATACCCTAAATATAGGAGAAGCCTTGTTTTATTAGCAGTACCGGACAATTCTTCTGATAATTTTCGTTTCGATTTATCATACATTTCAAGCAAATAGTAACCTATCCCTTCAGATGAGGGCGTAGGTGTTGAAAATGAAAGTGGATGCCCCCCGCATAAAACGGTTTTTAATGAAGATAATAATTCATCTTGTATCGTCCATAAATCCAATAGCTTGGCATGGTCATGCTCCAAGTCATGGATGATCGTGTGCTGCTGGTCTGTAGACAATTCATGAAAATGTTCTGCTAACCAAAGGCACTTTTCTTCCCATCCGATGTTCATAAAAAAATCCCCCTCTGTCCTCTATACTGTAAGTGTTCGAATCAGAAGGGGTCCTTATACTTATGGGAGGCAGGTAGAAGCTGGTTCCGTTTGCATCATGTCAACAATATCGTTGTCCTCGTTTAGAATGGCTACTTTTGGTACGTGGTCTAACGCTTGTTCATGACTCATCCATTGATAGGCGATAATGATAACCTGATCGTTTGGTTGTACAAGCCTAGCTGCAGCCCCATTTAAGCAGATCGTTTTACTGCCTCTTTTCCCAGGGATCACGTATGTTTCCAGTCTCGCTCCATTGTTGTTGTTTACAACTTGTACTTTTTCATTCGGGAGTATATCAACAGCTTCCATCAGCTGTTCATCGATGGTAATACTTCCCACATAGTTCAAGTTTGCTTCTGTTACCGTTGCTCTGTGCAGCTTTGCGCTCATCAATTGTCTCATTTTACTTCCTCCATTTGTTCTAATTTAAATAAACAGTTGTCAATCAATCTGGCACGGGAAAAAGATACAGCACAAGCTAAAATCAGCTCGTTTACTGTTTGCATTTTTTCGGTTGTTTCAATTGTTTCCATACCCGGGAACGAACGCAACTCAATATAATCAACAGTACCAGAGGTGGTTGACGAAATGGTGTCGTGAAAACGGGTTATGACTTTCTCGATTTCTTCCCCTTGCATAAGAAGGTCCTTCATTTTAATAAGAGAAGAATAAATGGTCGGCGCTTCCATCCTCTCTTGATCAGTTAAATTCACATTTCTTGAGCTTTTAGCAAGTCCGTCTTCTTCTCTAACTGTTGGTATTCTAACAATGTCAATGGGAATATGGTATTCGTTCACCATGGATTCAAGTACAGCAACTTGTTGGGCATCCTTTAAACCAAAGTAAGCTTTCGTTGGCAACACCATCCAAAACAGCTTCATGACTACTGTTAAAACGCCATCGAAGTGACCTGGACGAGATCGGCCGCACAATGCGTCAGCTCCGTCTTTTAGAGTGATGATGGACTTCATTGGCTGTGGATACATTTCATCACCATTTGGAATGAACAAAAGGTCTGTACCTGCTTTTCCAGCTCTTTTTGTATCCCACTCCTCGTTTCTTGGGTACGTAAGATAATCTTCACCTTGATTGAACTGAAGAGGATTTACGAAAATACTGGTTACAACAAGATCGCACTCCTCTTTTGCCTTTTTAATCAAAGCTTCGTGACCTTCATGTAAATATCCCATCGTCGGGACAAAGCCGACCCTTTGTGTATTGTGTTGCTTCTTCCATTGCCTTAGCTCTTCTACCGTTCTTACAACCTTCATGATTTTTTCCCCGTAGTTGTATACAATTGATCCATTTCTGTCTCGTTCATAGTAAAATGATGCTCTTCGCCGGGGAAAATACCTGACTTGACGTCTCGATTGTAGCTTAATAAAGCATTTTGGATAGGCTCGGCAAGATTTGCATATTTCTTCACAAATTTCGGGACTCGATTTGTTGTATATCCCAGTACATCGTGCCAAACAAGCACTTGACCATCCGTGTGAGCACCTGCTCCAATACCGATTACAGGGATAGATAAGGCCTTTGTAATGATCTTTGCCAGCTGCCAAGGTACGCATTCCAACACAAGCATAATGGCTCCAGCCTCTTCCGCGCGTTTGGCATCTTCAATGAGCATTGAAGCGGACTCAGCATCCTTCCCTTGTACCTTGTACCCTCCAAGCACGCCAACGGTTTGTGGAGTAAGCCCCAAGTGTGCGACTACAGGAACCCCTGCGTTTGTTAAGTGTTCTGTTATTTCAAACACATGCCCGCGCCCTTCCACCTTGACCGCTTGTGCTCCAGCTTCTTGCATAAGCCTTCCTGCATTCTTTATAGCGTGGTCGACAGAGCCGTGGTAACTTAAAAACGGCATATCACTTACCGTAAACGTGTTCGGTGCCCCTCTTTTCACAGCTTTCGTATGGAGAATCATATCATCCATCGTTACGGGTATGGTGGAGTCATAACCCATCACAACCATTCCCAAGCTATCTCCTACTAGGATCATGTCCATCTTTGCTTCTTCTACGTGACGTCCTGCAGGTGCATCGTACGCTGTAATCATCGTAATCTTCTCTTTATTTTGTTTCATTTCTTTGAATACTGCTGAATTTTTCATGGTCTCCTCCTTAAAAAGACTGAAAAAAACGACTTTTTCAGTACCTATTTAAATGGTCTTGTTACCGCCCATCATTAAGAAGGACTGTTCATCAAAAATGGCCTTCTCCTGTTAGGAAGAAGGCCAACTTTAAGAAACCGAATGAATATTCGGACTTATGTTTATGAACGTTCCTTCTGTCCCTGTCACGTGGTTAAGATCAAGGCAGATCTGTTTAATTGAGTGTGGAAAACTGCGGTACAGTTCTTTAGGTAAGATACTGTCCACCTTGAGTATAGCAAAGAACGGAGTCAGGATGTACATATTTTTATTTTGATCGAAGTAAATAAGCAGACGAAAGGTGTATCCGGAATGTTCTTCTCTTTCCGCGGCGGTCCAGTGAGCTTCAACGTTCTTGGGTCTCACCTTGGCCCCGAGTCTTCGAACATTTCGGCTACACCTATTCACACATATTAAGGTTTAATTATCCCTGTAACCTTTCTTTTACAAAGGTTACAGGGATATCACCAACTAAGACCAAACGAAGGAAGCTTTAGCACTCAATATCAGCAGAATAGATGTGTCTTAACGTCCCATCTTGTTCTCTTAAAAGCAAAACGCCTGCATCGTCAATTCCTGTAGCTATGCCGATGATCGTTTCCTTTGGCGTTCTTGCCGTAATTTTTTTACCCATCGTTAACGCATGAGCTTCCCAAAGAGGTTTTATGGCAGTAAACCCTTCTTTTAAATAAACATCATACAGCCATTTCCATTCTTCTAAGATAGCAGCCAGAACGTCTACGCGACTAACGGGATCCCCTTTCTCGATTTTTAATGAAGTTGCGATTCGATCTAATGGAGAAGGAAATGTTGATTGGTTTACATTCAATCCGAGGCCAACAATAATGGCATTTACTTTATCAGGCTCTGCTTGCATCTCGGTTAAAATACCGGCTACTTTTTTCCCTTCAAATAAAATATCGTTAGGCCATTTAATTTCAGGACTAAGACCTGTACTATTCTTAATGCCTCTCACAACGGCTACAGCCGTTAGCAACGTTAACTGTGGTGCTCGTTTCACTTCAATATCAGGCCTTAAAATTAAGCTCATCCAAATGCCTGTTTCCCTTGGTGAATGCCACTCCCGTCCCAATCTCCCTTTTCCTTTCGTCTGCTCATCGGAAAGAACGATTGTCCCTTCAGGCGCATTTTCACTTGCTAGGTGATGAGCCGTTTCTTGAGTGGAGTGGAGTGTCGTATAATGGTGAACAGCCGTTACGAAAGTATCCGACGATAATCGTGATTCAAGCTGGTGCTTCGTTAAAAGATCCGGCTCCTCCCCTAATCGATACCCTTTCTTGGGAGCAGCTTCCACGTTGTATCCCTCTTTTCGTAAAGCATCAATATGCTTCCAAACTGCGGTTCTTGAACAACCAAGCTTTTCACTAATTTTCTCGCCGGATATAAATTCTTTGTTTGTTCTTAAAATTTGCAGAAGGCTCGACTTCATTCTGTTCGTTCCTTTCGTATGTAATCGAAAACCGCCGTTCGCGTATTAGTAATCGCGCCGGTAAGAATCGCTTTTTCGACTTTTTTCAATGTGTTACCGACCCATTTTCCTTCGTCGATATTAAAGGCTTCAATCAACGTTTTTCCGTTTACACACATGTCTTTTTTATTTTTGATCGGCAACTTTTCGTATTGATCGATCACTTCTTCGACTTTTGCCTTTTCACCATTTAAAAGCGCTCTTGTTTTTTCACACGCAACCAGTTGATCCTTTCCGGCTTGATACAACGTCTCGTTCGTCCAGCCTTCTTCTTTGATCAATTCAACCACTCGAAGGATTGTTTTGGCTTCTTTTTTAATTTGATTGCTCCTTTTATAAACCCTAAGCACCTCATTCAGGTGTTCATGATCACCTGCGCCTAAGAAGTACCATAAGTGCTCAATTTGA
This sequence comes from Alteribacter aurantiacus DSM 18675, assembly GCF_000429705.1. Classification (GTDB taxonomy): domain Bacteria; phylum Bacillota; class Bacilli; order Bacillales; family Salisediminibacteriaceae; genus Alteribacter; species Alteribacter aurantiacus. Next base: position 783,034 of record NZ_KE386941.1, on the reverse strand, counting down.
GCAATCGAAAATGGATGCGAATAGGACTTCAGCATATCCAACCATTTTTCTCTAGAAGGAAACATGTGGGAAAGGTGGGTTAGAAGGGGGCACTGCAAAAGATCCAAAATCTTGTCTTTTCCCAAATTTTTCCCAAGCATTTTTTCCAATTCCAATGCGGCCCTCTCTTTCGCTATGCTCGAAATTAACGAGGCGTGGACGTGAATAGCCTCTTGTGTTCTCTTCTCGATTTTAAAATTGAATAAAAACACAAAACGATATGCTCTAAGCATCCGCAGGGGATCTTCAAAAATACGTTCATTCGGATCGTTTACGGCTCTAAGAATTTTTTTCTTAAGATCGTCTTCTCCTTTAAACGGATCAATCACCTGTCCGTTTTTATCCAAAGCCATAGCATTAATCGTGTAATCACGACACCCTAAATCGCCGATAATATTCTTTCCCCTAAACGTCGTCACTTCTATCGGTGTGCCTTTTACAGGAATAAGGACGGTCCCATGTTCCAATCCCACTTCTATTGCTTTTGAAAAAACACCAATCACCTCTTGGGGAGAGGCATTGGTTGACACGTCAACGTCCCTAACTGGTTGATTCATAAGTCGATCCCTGACAGCCCCACCAACTGCATAAGCTTCATAGCCTTTAGCGTGGAGTTTACGTATGACTTCTTCAGCTGCTTTCCATGGTGTCATAGGGAGTCCTCCTTACCCTTGCCTAAGTGTACGCTCATAGACCTCTTCATACTGGGCAACGATGCGATTTTGATGAAACACTTCCTCCGCTCTTCTCTGTGCTTCATTCGCCATTGTGCGGTGCAACGTTTCGTTAGAAAGCAACTGAACCGCTTTTCTTGCTACCTCATCTATGTCGCCCAGTTCACAAATATATCCGCACTCACCATCTGTAATGACTTCTGGTATCCCGCCAATGCGAGAGCCGATAACAGGAACTCCGCAAGCCATCGCTTCCAAAAGGACAAGCCCAAAGCTTTCCTTTTCACTCAATAGAAGCTTAAGGTCGCTCATGGACAAAAGATCTGCCACTCGTTTTTGGTTCCCTAAAAACAATACATCGTTTTCAAGGCCCAGTTCCTTAACGAGTTCACAAACTACCCTATGTTCAGGTCCATCTCCAATTAAAAGCAACTTCGCCGGTAGCTGCTCTTTAATTTTTGCGAAGCTTTTGACCACATCAGGTACACGTTTCACTTTCCGGAAGTTTGATACGTGAACAATCACCTTTTCTTCAGCAGAAATTCCGTATTCTTCCTTTAAGTCGTGGTTGCTTTTTGGATAATACACCCGATGATCGATGAAATTATAAACTGTGTCTATTTGTTTTTTTGTGCCTAAAAGGTCATGTGTTTGTCTGACAAGATCATCCGATACGGCAGTAACAGTATCAGAACGCTCAATACCAAAACGGATCATGTCCGTTAGAGATGGATCGTATCCGAGAACGGTAATGTCCGTTCCATGGAGAGTTGTCACAACTTTCAGCGACCCACCAACCATTTCCTTTGCCAAATGAGCACTAATGGCATGAGGGATAGCGTAGTGGACGTGCAAAATATCCAGTTCTTCACGTTTTGCCACCTCCGCCATTTTACTTGCAAGAGCCAAGTCATACGGAGGGTAACGAAACACGGAATACTGATTGACTTCAACTTCATGAAAGTAAATGTTTGCATTCACATTCTCCAAACGAAAAGGCAGGCTGGAAGTGATGAAATGTACTTCATGACCCCTTTCAGCCAGGCTTTTTCCTAATTCAGTCGCGACTACACCTGATCCTCCTACAGTTGGATAGCAAGTGATTCCAATTTTTCTTTTCATCATGTTTGTTCCTCTTTCACTAAATCTGTCATGGCTAATGGACGGGACACTTTAAACCCCTCCCCGTACTCTGCACCGATGATTTGACCAATCACCTGCTCTCGTGCTTTGATCCTCTCGATGTAGCCATCCGTAAGTGGTGTGGCTATGGTATCGGCAGTTGTTTCGAATTGACTTTCGAATGCCTGTAACGCGTATAGTTTTTGCTCAATATGACCGGTTATATCAACGACGAAGTCAGGGTCGATAAATCCGTTGATTTGATAAAAATAAAGAGAAGTCGGTTTATGAGGTTTACCTGACTGCTCGTTGTATTTATATATCCCTGCATTAAAAACCGCTTCTTTAACAAGCTCCCCAGTATGTATATGGTCCGGATGTCTGTCCTTCGTATTCGGAGCAAAGACGACCTTTGGGCGGTAGGTTCTTATGAGTTCCGTTATTTTTTTTATAACCTTCTCTTTGTCAACCATCAAACCTCTGTCAGGAAAGTCAAGTTGTACAACAGACGTCACGCCTAGCCGTTTCGCTGCTTCGTCCGACTCTTCCTGTCGCTTTTCCACTGTACCGTTTGAGGAGAGCTCCGCTTTGGTCAAGTTCACGATCGTACTCGTGTAACCTTTCTTTGAATGAAGCGACAAAGTACCTCCCATTCCAATTTCAACATCATCAGGATGGGCACCGAATGCCAATAAATCGATGGACTTACTCACTCTTACCGCCGCCCTTTTCTTGAACAACTTTTCGCCATTCAAAGTCTCCCCGTTCTAGCCCTTTTAAGAGAACCTCTCCTGTTGCCATATTAGTAGCTAAAGGAATTTTATATACATCACAAAGACGAATTAAGGCTGTCACGTCCGGTTCGTGAGGCTGAGCTGTAAGGGGGTCTTTAAAAAAGAGAACCAGGTCCATGTCATTTTTTGCGATCAACGCTCCGATTTGTTGATCCCCACCTAGAGGACCGCTTTGAAAACGATGGATAGAAAGAGAAGTCTCCTCCATAATTCGTTTACCTGTTGTACCCGTGGAGTACAGTTGATGTTGATTTAAAACCCCTTCAAAAGCAATAGTGAATTGTACCATTTCGGCTTTCTTTTTATCGTGTGCAATAAGTGCGATGTTCAACAGACTCTCCCCTTTTTATTCGCGGTTATGTTTGTATTATTCATTTTCTCTCCCGTAGCTTTTCGTTACCCTACTCGATAATGTGCTCAAGTCCATATACGAGTACATTCATCTTCATAGCCGCTTCACAAGCAAGCTTTACGCCCGGCATGAAAGAACGTCGGTTCATGGAATCGTGACGAATTTTTAACGCTTGTCCTTCCCCGCCAAAAATGACTTCTTGGTGAGCAACCAGACCAGGTAATCGCACACTATGGATTCGCATTCCTTCAAAGTCCGCACCTCTGGCTCCTCTAAGGGTTTCCTCTTCCTCAGGATGACCTTGCTCTTTGGATTCTCTTACTTCACTAATCAACTGAGCCGTTTTCACAGCTGTTCCGGACGGTGCATCAAGCTTTTTATCATGGTGTTGTTCAATAATTTCTACATCGGGCATGTACTTGGCTGCCATTTGAGAGAACTTCATCATTAAAATTGCACCAATGGCAAAGTTCGGGGCAATGATAGCGCCGAGCTCTTTTTCTTCGGCAAGCTTGCTAAGCTCTTCTACATCATCATCGGTAAATCCTGTCGTACCGATTACGGGTCTTACACCATTTAAAAGGGCTTGCTTCATATGTACCTTGCCTGTCTGAGGGTTAGTAAGGTCGATTAATACGTCAGGCTCTACTTTTTGAAAACATTCTTCTGCATCAGAAAAGATTGGAACATCCAGCTGTGGATAACCGTCAACATCATTCATATTCATACCGTCATGTTTTCTGTCAATCACACCTACAAGTTCGAATTCCTCTGTTTCAGTAACCATTGTTACTGCTTCTCTTCCCATGTTCCCTCTTGGCCCTGCAATTACAATTCGTGTCATGATTCATTCTCCTTACTGTCTATTTTAGTCCAGCGGTCCTTGTCCCGCGTATTGAATTTGTGCATAACAAGATCGTGCGCCTCTTCCATGTCTACATCGAGAGAATTAGCAAGGCACGTGAGTACAAACAGAATGTCACCGATCTCTTGTTCAATCGTCTTTTCTTCTTCCGAATTCTTTTTTGGTTTCTCACCATAATGATGGTTTACTTCTCTTGCAAGTTCACCCATTTCTTCCGTCAGTCTCGCCATCATGGCAAGAGGAGAAAAGTAGCCTTCTTTAAACTGAGAAATGTATTCATCAACTTCTGATTGCATTTGAGTAATCGTTTTTTTGTTTTTTTCCATATAGCACCTCTTATATCTATACTTACTGCTTATCGTAGCGGATCATAGACACATTTACAAATGAATCGATATGGATAAGACTAGTTAAAACTATATCATATCTAGGAGAAAAGAGGATTGCCCGCGCTTTACTATAGATATATAATTAAGCAAGTCTTACAAGCTTTGGAGGTACACGCTTATGATTCATGAAATCAAACTCAAAAACATTCTTGCCATTTTATTTGGAACAGCCATTATGAGTTTTGGACTTGTTTACTTCAACATGGAAAACAACCTTGCTGATGGAGGGTTTACGGGTATCACATTGATCTTATACTTCATCTTATCCATCGACCCGGCTTTTTCCAACCTAGCATTGAATATTCCCCTATTCATTATAGGATGGAAGATACTAGGACGAAATGCCTTTATCTATACACTCATAGGAACCGTTGGTGTCTCTATTTTTCTATTCATCTTTCAACGTTATACGTTTTTCTCCATTCCTTTGGATGATGATATGACACTGGCTGCCCTTTTTGCCGGTGTATTTATTGGAGTTGGATTAGGGATCGTATTCAGATACGGCGGAACAACTGGCGGTGTCGACATCATTGCAAGACTCGGTTTTAAATACCTAGGCTGGAGTATGGGAAAAACGATGTTCATCTTTGATGCGATCGTTATTACAGGTTCACTTATTTATTTAAATTACAGAGAAGCAATGTACACTTTGTTGGCTGTATTTATTGCAGCTAAAGTGATTGATTTTATGCAACAAGGCGCTTATTCTGGAAAAGCAGCCATGATTATCTCTGAAAAAGCCCCTGAAATTTCCGCCCAAATTATGCTTGAAATGGATCGTGGGGCTACACTCCTAAAAGGAAAAGGAAGCTTTACGGGTACGGATAAAGAAGTATTATATTGTGTGATTGGGAGAAACGAAATGGTTCGTTTAAAAACCCTTATTGATAAAGTGGACCCTCACGCCTTTGTTACTTTAACAGACGTGCAAGATGTGATGGGTGAAGGTTTTACTTTAGACGAAAACAAACGTCCTTTGGGGATCTAACCCTACTAGCGTCACGTTGAGATTCATATGGACAACCCATCTAAAAAACCTCTTGCCCAGTTGGACAAGAGGTTTTGTTTTTTATTCGTCTCTCATGACAAAGTACATTAAGATAAAACGCACTAGCTCGAGAACTGCAACTACAGCACCAGCTACATAGGTTAACGCAGCAGCATTTAATACTTTCTTCGTCTGCTTTTCTTCGTCATTACGAATAACGCCTACTGAAATCACTTGATCCATCGCCCTGCTTGAAGCATTAAACTCCACAGGTAGTGTAACAAGCTGGAACAAAACGGCGAAACTCATAAGAACGATACCGGCTAATAACAGGTTTGCCTGGGTAAGGAACACTCCGGCTAAAATTAGGATAAAACTGAAGTTAGATCCGAGACTTGCTACTGGAACGAGGGCATGACGGAAACGAAGAAATGCATAGTCTTCAGCATCCTGTATCGCATGACCTACTTCGTGAGCAGCTACAGCCGCACCAGCTACGGAATTACCATAGTAGTTGCTTTCGGATAAGCGTACCGTTTTAGAACGTGGATCGTAATGATCCGTCAACTTCCCTTTTACAGGTTCTACGGTTACATCATAAATACCGTTGTCATTTAAGATTTTTTTAGCAACCTCTGCACCTGACATACCAGAAGATGACGGTACTTGAGAGTATTTTTTAAATGCTGATTTCACACGCATCTGTGCCCATAAAGGTACTAAAAGCAAGATGGCAAAGTATACAAGAAATGCTCCCATACTTCCAAACATAATGAGTCCCTCCGTTTTCATGTCTCTTTACTTAATATCAATTTTAGTCAAACTCCGTATACGTGTCAATCAACATGCATTTTGACACATGATCTTGAAGTAACGGAAAAAGAAGGGCGATTACTCCCTTCTTCTCACTTTTTTCTTTTCACTCTGTCCTTCGTACTTTTTCCAACCTGCATAGGTTAAAGCGAAAACAATTGCTCCTCCGATCGTAAGAATCACCCATATAAGTGATGGATCTTGAGCATCTTGATCAACATCTCCGAAAATCATGTCCAAGTCACTGAGCATAATGGAGATCGTACTTAACAAATTTGAAGCCGCCCGTGGTTCATGACGATTCCTTTCAACATAGACAACTTGACTGTCAAAGCGCTGATAAACGTGAGGCTCTAGTGTAGCTTGCCATGCAGGTCGTACAACTTCATAGCTCTTCAAGAATCGATTCAGCTGTTGCTGATAAAGATTCCTATCTTCATCTTCATGTGCAGCTGCCATCGACTCTAAGGGTACTGCTATTGAATCTTTCGTCTCTTTCCACAAAGGGTGCTTGCTTGAATCATAAACATCTATGAGTAACCTGAATGAAGATAGGGTTCTTACTCGATCTTCATGACTCATACTCATACTTGTAGTTGCTTCTTCTGCACGTTCATATGATGAAACAATAACTCTCAAATCATTCATGGAAAGATCGAAATCTGAAGAACGAACCGATAAAAACTGTTGTGAAAAGTGATTAAGCAGCTGTTTGGCTTCGTCGTATCTTTGCTCTTTTACAAATTGAAGAATCGTATCACTGGTTTTATTTAACTCACGCCACAATTCACGATCTTCTTGGTCTATACCTGAGTCTGCGTGGACTGCAAACGGAAGTAGACATAATATTAATATAGACAACAAGAGAAACCCTTTTCTTACTTTCATGCCTGTCCCTCCTTTTTTACCTAATTCATCCTATGAGGTGGGACAACTTGATAGACCTAAAATCCAAGGGTTCTCTTTTTTTGTTTGTTCATGACATAAACAATGAGTAATGATAAAACACTTAACCAAAAAGTGAAATAAGCGATCTGTTCATAATGGGGTAAAATCAACCTCGATACATAAGGGTGCATGCCATAAATATAATCAATTACGTCATTATGTAGCGTCCATACAGCCACTAAAATTAAATGCCATGGTTTTATTCGATAAAAAGGAGCATAAAGGAGACCTTGCACGGCCATCCCTAGGTGGGAAGCAATTAGCATGTAATGATCCCATCTTAATTCAGCACCTAACACGGCAGGCCACACAATCATAACCACAGCCCAAACCCCATACTTGAACAAAGTAACTGCGGCTAATGCTTCGAATAAAGGAAGGTTTTTCTTCAATAAGAAAGCAATTAATACAATAACGAAGAAAAGACTTGCTGTGGGGCTATCAGGTACAAAGAGTAAGAAAATCGGTGGTGTATTGGCTAATTGTGACTCATACCACATGTACCCATAAATTGTTCCAGGGATGTTAATGATAAGAAGCAAAATAATGGCCCACCTTTGTCCCAGCATCGTGTAAATTTTCTCCATGACTTTCTCACCTCGTTCCTCTCTATAGTATATCCGGACGTCATTTGGAATAATGTCCCTACTCTTTCATAAATGTAAAAAAAGCTGACTGAATAACTTCAGTCAGCTTTTTACTTTGATTATTCATTATTCTGCGTCTTGACCATCGTTGGCAATCCACTCTGCCAAGATCTCTAGTTCTTCATCGGAACCATCGAATTGGTCACCTGGCATTTCACCTTGTCCGTTTCGAATGATTTCCGCATAGTCTTCAGCATCGTAATCATTTTCAAAGATGTTCGGACCAGCCGCTCCACCTTCTCCTTGATCACCATGACAGCCTATACAAGCTTGCTGACTCATATAGATTTCATACCCTTCAGAGCTTTCATCGATCTCTACATCTTCAACGATCGCACCTTGTCTCGCTGCAGCTTCCCAGTCATGCTGGTCTACAGACTCCCAAGTTAAGAAGATAATTGAAACAATACCAAGCATCATCAACGCACTTGCAATCGGACGACGAAGTGGGCGACGCTCAACACCGTTGTCCAACCACGGCGCAAGAAGTAGTGCACCAAAAGCGATACCAGGCATTACTACTGCACCAATGACCGTGTAGGCACCGGCAGCGAACTCATACTTTAATAACTGGTAAAGAAACAAGAAGTACCAGTCAGGTAACGGTATGTAACCTGAATCGTTCGGGTCCGCAACCCTCTCCAACGGTGATGGGTGGGCAATTGTTAAACATAAATAACCGATTAAGAAAACCGCTCCGACCATCCACTCACGTAGAAGGAAGTTCGGCCAGAATGCTTCTGTTTTATGTGGATACTCCGAATAATCTTTTGGAATATTCGGCATCCTTGTAGCCGGGACACGAGAGTCTCCGACAAACTTCATACCTTTCCCGCGATGCATAGATTTCCCTCCTTTTCTGCGTCAAACCGGATCCTACAATGGACCGGAAATTCCTTGTTTACGGATCATGTAGAAGTGAGCTCCAAGTAATCCAAGAAGCGCACCAGGCAAGAAGAACACGTGAATAGCGTAGAAACGCGTCAATGTTTGTGCTCCAATAATCTCGCCACCTGCTAACAGTGTTTTGGCGAAGGTACCAACGACCGGCACGGCCTCGGCAATCTCAAGACCTACGACTGTAGCAAAGTATGCTTTCATATCCCAAGGTAATAGATAACCGGTAAATCCTAGACCAAGCATGACGAAGAAAATGAGAACTCCGACAACCCAGTTTAATTCACGTGGCTTTTTGTATGAGCCTGTAAAGAATACTCGCAACGTATGTAAGAACATCATTACGATAACCAAACTTGCTCCCCAGTGGTGCATTCCACGTACAATAACACCAAAGGTAACTTCATTTTGTAAGTAATAGACCGATTCATAAGCATTCACGATGTCTGGCACATAATACATGGCCAAGAACATTCCTGAAAGGATTTGAATTACTGTAACAAAGAACGTCAGTCCTCCGAAACAATAAACAAATGCTGAAAAATGATGGGCAGGGTTTACGTGCTCAGGCACTTCGTGATCGGCAATATCACGCCACATGGGGGTGATATCTAACCGCTCATCTACCCAATCATAGATTTTTTGTAACATTCACTACGCCCCCTTCTTCCTAACGTTGCACTGTTCTTCCTAAGTAAAGATCGCCATCACGAATTTCCATTTCGTAAACGTCTAATGGACGTGTTGGTGGCGTGTTAGGAACGTTTGTTCCGTCTTTTTCGAACCGGCCAAAGTGACATGGGCAATAGAATTGCTCAGGGTAATCTTCATTACCTTCCCAGTTCACTGTACAGCCTAAGTGAGTGCAAACAGGTGAAAGAGCTACAATCTCATCACCTTCTCTGTAGACCCAAGCCACTCGATCAACATCGGACGTATACCAGGCGTCTTCTTGCTCGATTGTAAAGTTGAATCGTTGCGGCTCCTCTGTAAGGTCATCCACCGAAGTTACTCTTATAAAATCCGTATCTCCACCTGCTTGTAATGCAGGATCCAAAGCAAAGCGAGCCATCGGCATAAGCATACCAGCTGCCATGAAACCGCCTACACCTGTTAGTGTATACGTCAAAAATTGACGTCTCGACACTTTGTGTTCTTTTTCACTCACGACTTTCCCTCCTCGCTCCTATGATCTCTAAAGCTGCCATTTAAACACACAAATATCATACTAAGACATTATAATGATAGCTTAAAAATTCATGAAAAGTCAACAGAATCAGACAATGTGTTTATGAATTTCTTTCTTTCGGCTCCGACTGCCACTTGTCCGTGATTAGAGGTAGGAGTTGTTTCATTTGACCTGTTATCATCTCCTTGGCATATCCGGGGTCTAAGTTTTCTAATGGAAGAGCCGGTACCCAAATTAAGAGATCAGGAATTTGTTGCTCTACTCGCTTCCAGTCTCCATCACAAGTAACATAAATGATATGTTTAAAACCATTGTCGAAAAAGTGACGATCCCATTCTTTTAGACGAGCAATCTTACTTTCATTATGTTCTGAGATTAAATATGTAAATGGAGGAAGTTGAAAGAGCCTTCCTTTAAACTGCTTTTCCATCTCTTCTATTAAGATGGAAGAAAACTCTCCTTTTGATACAGCCCCTTTTTGATCCTTTTCCCAGTCTAGTGGTATAAGAGGGATAATGGCGGTGTCTACATATTCTTTTGCTTTCAAATACATGTCAATGTCGCTAGTGGTCCACTTCACAAAATGACAACTCCTTATGTTCGTAGCTTTTGTATTCTTACGTAACCCTATTCTTACCAACTTTCAAAACTCATTTTAACACAAAAGAAAAGCCCTTACACGTTAAGGGCTTTTAATCGTTTGTATTCATTTGCAAGTGTGTGAAATCGTTCTTCGTCCCCATTTAGAAGAGCTTGGTCAATTTCACCTTGGATAGCCTTAATTCTTTCATTTCTTATGGATTGCTCCAAAACCATCTCAGCCATCAATTGATGGATATTGGTTTCCTCTTCATTCACTGGCAAGTAGGGGTTCTCCTCAAGTACGGCAACATACTGGGGCGTCATTTGCTTGTCTTTAAAATTAAGTTGAATGAAAATCTCTTCATTTCGGTTTAATCTGATGTCGTGAAATGACTTTTCTGCATCCATAGTAACATGTTGGTTTTTGTGAAAAGCAAAAGGGACAGAATCAACATCGTTCGTAGAAATCATTAACGCTTTCGGACAGTAATCGGCTTGTTCAACAAAGTGGACGCGTTCCATTAATATGTCATCGCTCATCAAGAAGTTCAACAACCAAGCACATTCACGACGCTTCAACTGATATTGATCGAGAAACCACTTTAAGAAGTCACGTTTCTCCATGACCGGAACAGTATTATTCATCTTCACCCCTCCTCAATCATGAATTGCTATTGTTATTTGGAGTTCTGAAAAAATGTAACCGTTTCTATAAATGTTTATATTCGTTACAAATTCGAAAAATCCTTTTAATGAAGAATATTTTTAAAAGATTTTTTGCACTTACCGGAATCCATTCATTTTAAACCCTTAATGTTCTTTTAGTATGATGGCAATGAACAAACATTGATCATGTTGGAACGGCCGAAATTAAAATGGGAACGGAAGCTAAGAAAAAAAACGAGAGAAAATTCCTCTCGTTTTTTACATCATCAGCCAGTCCGCTTCAGTTAACCGATCGTTCGACAAGGTATAATAAACCTCATCTCCAATCCTCTTCTCTAATAGTAGGTCCAAGTGAACGAGCATGGCTAGAATTCTTTTTTCAACGATTTGACGTGCATCATCATAGTAATAAGAATCAACATAAGGCGTAATAAGTGACACAAGCGCATCCTTTTCCAATGCTTTTTCCTGTCGATTGAGATAAAGTCGAATCAACTTTAATAGGTAAGGTAGCTGTGGTATAGCGCGACTGTATTCTTTAATATATGCAAGTATGAACCTTTTCATAAATTGGGATGTACTTAACTCTTCAGCTTTGCTCCACTCTTTTGTTACTACCAGTACGTCTTCCTCTTTGATCCAACCGTTTGTGAATGCAAAGCTGTAAATAAGTGAAAAACGATCAGGGTAATGATAGAAGTGACGACCGTAGCCAAACCGCCATTGCTCATTTGGCACCTCTTCTTTGTATTCCATTTTCTTCAACAAGCTTTTTAATTGAAGTTTTCCTATTGTTTGTTGATTTGTAAGAACGAACTTCTTCTCACTGACCTCATCCATAAACGAATACAGGTCGAAAAGAATCGTCAAATCTTCTTTCACCTCTGTGTTGGGGATATAGACAATGTCATCTTGACTACTCTTTTTCAAAAGCATTGTTACGATTTTTTTTAGCTCATCTGGTATCGTCCACTTACCTTTTGTTGTTGGAAAAAGCCACCCTTCACGCTCAAGGATGGAAATGGACCTAGGAACGTTCTCTTTTTCCGACTTCGTAACCAGGCCTACCAATTCATGATATTGCCACTCTATATGTATACTTTGACTAGTAAAAATAACGAGTTGTTTTCCGCAACGATCGAGCTTATTTAAAGACTTCGTACGGTTACTTACATCCGTAATGGACCTAATAACTCTCTCTACACACCGCTGTCTGGACCGTTCTTTTTCACCTTCTATGTGATAAAGGATTTCAGATAGTGACTGCTGAGGTAATTGAAGTAACACTTCCATGACATTCATAATAACAACCCCTTCTTCACGTATACTCTTAGTATGAGAAGAAGGGGTTCACTCTATTACTATTTTTCTAGTAACTGTTCCAATCGTTCTTTAATGTCTTGCCTTTGCGGGTCAATTTGGATAATCTTCCTCAGCAAATCCATTCCTTTTTCTCTTCGTCCCGCTTCAAGCATAGCAAATGCTGCTTCTTCAAGGATTTCAGGATCATCCCCATATGCGAGAATGGCTTTTTCGTAAGCGTCTGCCGCTTCAGTAACACGGTCATTTTCGTAAAGAGCCTTTCCTTTGTACCGATCGAACAATGGATCAGTTTCTTGATAATCTTCCAAGAAGGATACGAGTTCAAGGAGTTCATCATAGCTATCGGTGTTTTCGAAGTAGAGAATGAGTTCTTTTACCGCTTCCACATTTGAAGGATTGATTGCAATGACCTTTTGCAGGAACGTTCTCCCTTCTTCGTTTAACCCTTTTGAGAATTGTATCCTTGCCGCTTCAAGATACAAGCTTTCATTAAACTCATCTCTAGCTATCCCCTCATTGATTACGTCTAAAGCTTTATCTGTTTGAGAAAGGTGTCGGTAAGCTGTAGACAGATAAGGATAAAGGGTTGTATACGATGGATCAAGCACTTTTAAACGCTCGAATTGCTCTACTGCTAACTCATAGTCCTTCATTTGAAGTGCTGTATAGGCATAGCCAAAAAGACCGTCCGGGTCCACTTTCTTTTCCAAACCTTTTTTATAATTTGAAAGAGCTTCTTCAAACTGACCTGTTGCACTATACGCTTCACCAAGGCGAAGAGAAGGGTTGATCTGGTCATCATCAGGTAGCTGGTCGTCATGAATCGCTTTTTTGTAGTAAGGTATGCTCTTATTGTAATCTCCTCTATTTAAATAGAATTCCCCTAATCCATATTGAAGGATAGGCTCGTCAGCCGCTTTATTGATGGCTTGCAACAGCTTTTGTTCAGCCACTTCATCTAAGCCTTGATTCTCATAAAGATCTGCTAAGAGAAGCTGGGACTGTGCATACACCGGGTCATCCTCATGTACTTCCAAAAGCATCTCCATCGCTTCATCTTCTTTGCCTGAGTCAATATAACATTCTGCAGCAAATGCAAATAGCTCTCCATGATCAGGGTAACGAAACATCAAATCTTCAACTACCTCGATTGCGCGATCAACCAAGCCTAGCTCAAAGTAAAGTTCTGCTATTGTCCGCTTCGTTTCATCGTCTGCTGTTTCAAAGGCTTTTTTTACTTTATTCAGCCCTTCTTCATGCTTACCACTTTCAATAAGCTCGATGGCTTGTTCAAGTGTTTCGTTCATTATTATCACTCTCTTTTCAATCTATAGGTCTCTTACCATTTTAGCCGATGTGACAGGTGTGTCAAACAGTGTGTTTAATTATAAATGATATCCTTTACGTACATGTAGGGGTTTTTTCGCGGAAATATGCATAGTTCCTGTATAGGTGACATTAAAAAAGGGTGATTCAAAAGGCATAGATACCTTTTAAATCAACCCTTAAAGTATGGAATAGATCTTTTATCATTCACTTCAGACGATACAGTTCTTGGAAGAACCCAGGATAGGAAACATCAACAGCTTCTGCCTCATCGACCACAACTGGGGTGTCGCTCAACAGACCGCACAAAGCAAGGCTCATTCCCACTCGATGGTCATGGAAGCTCGATACTCGTCCACCAAGTAAAGGCGTGCCTCCTTGAATGATCATCCCATCATCCGTAGCCTCTATTTGCGCTCCGAGCGTTTTAAGTTGATTTACCATCGTGTCAATACGATTCGTTTCTTTTACTTTTAGCTCCGCTGCATCCTTAATGACCGTTGTTCCATTTGCCTGAGTAGCAAGAACAGCGATGGCAGGAATTTCATCGATTAGGCGAGGAATCAACTCGCCACCGATTTCAGTGCCCTTTAATTGGCTATATGTTACCCGAATGTCAGCTACCGGCTCTCCAGTTTCCGTTCGTTCGTTATAAATCTCCAAAGAAGCACCCATTGCTTCTAGAACATCCAGAATTCCGGTTCTCGTTGGATTAATACCTACATTTTTAAGTTCCAAACTGCTGTTTGGTGTCATACATGCAGCAACTAAAAAGAAAGCCGCGGAGCTGATGTCACCAGGTACCTCTACATCTCGAGCGGTAAGTTCAGCTCCACCTTCAACTTTAACCTCCCCTTTGTGCGGGTCCTGCTCTACGTGTACTCCAAAAGCGTTAAGCATTCGTTCAGTGTGGTCTCTTGAAACGCTTGGCTCTCTCACGACGGTTACGCCACTCGCTCTAAGACCGGCTAAAAGAATCGCTGATTTCACTTGTGCGCTGGCGACTGGAGAAGTATAATCAATCCCTGTCAACTCACTTCCTCTAACCGAGATAGGAGTTAAGTTCCCTTCTTCTCTGCCATCAATTAACGCTCCCATTTCTTTTAAAGGCTTTGTTACCCTAGACATAGGTCTCTTTGCAATGGAGTCGTCCCCTTCTAATACGCTATAAAACGACGTTCCGGAGAGTAATCCAGTCAACAAACGAATGGTCGTTCCGGAATTGCCCACATCTAGGACCCTTTCCGGCTCCTGGAGTCCCTCAAAACCCCTCCCATAAACGGTAATGGTATCGTCGGTTTCTTCAATTTTTACACCCATTTGCTTCATGCAAGCAATCGTACTTAAGCAATCCTGCCCTTTTAAAAAGCCTGAAATCCTTGATGTACCTTTTGCAATTGAAGAAAACAAAATGGATCGATGAGAGATCGATTTGTCACCAGGAATGGTAACAGTACCATTGAGTCCGTTTGCTGCTTTTTTCACTGTTTCTGTAGTCAATCGGATTACTCCTCTCTATTGGGATTCATAAGCTTCGTATAAGTTGTCTATTAGAACATGTTTAGCTAAGAGCTGATCTTTCTCAGATCTAAAACTCAACCTTAGTACACCCATAATATCTTCACGGGTTTCAAGAATTCGAATGTTTGTGATACTGATTTGTTTTTTGGCTAAAAGGGCTGTTACATCTGAGATGACACCGGGGTGATCGGGAACATCTACATATAAGTCGTAAAAAGAAGGAATGGCCCCTTTCTTTCTTACGGGCAATGCATCGCGAGATTCTTTGGCGATATGGAAAAAATCAAAAAGCTTATCGGCATCCCTTTGCTCTATGTACTCTTTTACCCGCGTCATTTCTTCTTGCCACTTTTCAATCAATTCAAGAAGAACGCCTCGGTTGGACAAAAGAATATCTCTCCACATCACCGGAGATGAGGACGCGATTCGGGTAATATCTCGAAAGCCCCCAGCTGCCAACTCGTTTAGTACCGGTTCTTTTTCACCTTCTTCTTTTAATTGATGAACAAGACCAGATGCAACAATATGAGGGAAGTGACTGACCATACCGGCATAAAAATCATGGGACTCCGGTGATAGCTGAATAAACCTCGCCTCTGTCCCTTTTAACCAGTTTTGAAGCTGAATGACAGCTCTTTCATCTGTTCCTTCCAGAGGTGTCAAGATGTAGTAAGCATTCTCAAACAGATGACTTTTAGCTGCTTCCACACCGGATTTATGGGAGCCGGCCATGGGATGTCCTCCCACAAAATGCACATTCGTCTGATTAAACACGTGCGACGCCTCGCATATGGCTTTTTTTGTACTACCCACGTCAGTTATAATTGCGCCGTTCTTTAACGTTAGGTTAGCCAGTTCTCCCACAATCTCAATGGTTTGCGTTACCGGAGCGGCAATAACAATCAGATCTGCCTGTGTTGCTCCTTTTTCTATTGAGGCTGCAGCTTCATTTATTACACCTAAGGACTTGGCTGCTTTTGTAACATTCTCATTCAAATCGTACCCAAGTACATGCGTATCAGGATGATTCTTTTTTATAGCAAGGGCAAGAGAACCTCCAATAAGGCCTAACCCAATCACAAATAGCTGTTTACTCATGGTTCCCTTCTCCTTTGTTCTATCTGCCGGACACAAGTTTCGTTAATTCGTTAATGATTTCCTCGTTTTGTTCTTTTGAACCGACCGTAATTCTTACACTCGTTGGAAAACCAAGGGCTTCACCGTTTCGAACGATGTAACCTGCTCTAATGAGTCGATCAAACGTGACAGATCCTGACACGTTCAAGTCGAGCAACACAAAATTCCCCTGACTCGGGTAATAGTGAAGGTTATGTTCGTCACAAAATTGCTCGAACATGCGAATGCCTTCTCGATTTTTTTGTTTGCACTCCAAAAGGAAATCATCGTCGTCCAGAGCATAGTAGGCTGCTGATTGAGCAATGGCAGACGTATTAAATGGTTCTCTTGCAGGATCAAGAGATTGCATAAACGCTTCGTTCCCTACACCATAACCGATTCTAAGAGAAGCGAGTCCGTATGCTTTTGAAAATGTGCGAAGGATAAGTAAATTCGAATATTCCTTTAACAATGGTACTGTTTCAGGGTAATCTTCGGCTGTCACGTACTCTTTATAGGCCTCATCACTCACAACGACGACATCTTCAGGTACAGATTTCAAAAAATCTAAGAAAGGCTTCTCTCCAATCGAATTACCTGTTGGGTTGTTTGGGTTACAAACAAAAACGATTTTGGTTCGCTCGTCAATCGCTTCTCTCATCTTATCTAGATCGTGTTCCCCGTTTACGAGTGGAACCTCTTTCACTTCCGCTCCTTCGATAATCGCATTGTGTCTATATTGTGGAAAAGTAGGGGTAGCTGTGACAATATTGTCTCCCTTTGAGAGTAAGGCTCGACATAAAATGAGAATCACTTCATCCGACCCGTTACCGAATAGTAGCTGTTTTTCATTTACTTCTAACCGATTCGCTACTTTTGTACGCAACTTCTGTGCGTAACCGTCAGGATAAACAGCTACATCACTCAAAACGTCTTCAATTGCTTTTTTAGCAAGTGGGGAGCAACCGTATGGATTTTCATTCGATGCCAGCTTGACGACTTTTTCAAGCCCTAGCTCTCTCTTAACTTCATCTACAGGTTTCCCAGGCTGATATGGGGTCAATCCTCTTAACGTTTGTTTTACTTCCATTGTCATCACTCCATCGCTTCATTCTATCTTTCTATGTTATTACGAAATGAGCTCTTCTACAAACTCTTTTAACTCTTGAAGGGCGATTTCTTTATCAGCACCAGTGAGTTGTGCTCTTCTTTCGTGCAAAAAGCGAACGATAGCACTTCCGACAACAGCTCCATCGGCAATGGAATGAAATTTCTTTACGTGTTCTTTTTTTGAAATGCCGAAACCAACGGCAACTGGAGTACGGGTGACCCTTTTTACATCATCTATTAGTTCTTGTAAGTCTGTTTCAAAGGTTTCTCTCGTACCTGTTACACCAAGAGAACTGACCAAATACAAAAAGCCTTCACTTTGTTTGGCAATTGCCTCTACCCTCTTTTTCGATGTAGGAGCGATGAGGGAGATCAGCGCAATCTCTTTTTCTTTTGTCAAACGGCGTAGGTTAGCGCTCTCTTCCATTGGAAGATCAGGAATGAGCAACCCATCAATTTGTGCGTCACTTAATTTTTTTACAAGCTCCTCTTCTCCTACCCGGAGAACCGGGTTCACATACGTAAACAATACAACCGGTACCGTTAGTCCTCTAGACCTCGCTTCTTTTACCAGTTCGATCGCCTTAGTAATCGTCATTCCTTTTTCTATCGCTCGATTCGCTGCTTGCTCAATGACCGGTCCGTCGGCTAGCGGGTCACTGTATGGAACCCCCCATTCTAAAATATCGGCTCCCGCCTCTTGTAAAGAGAGGGCAACGTCAATGGTAGCCTCAGGCGTCGGGTCCCCAGCCATAATGTATGGAATGAATAAATTCTTTCTTTGTTGAAAACGTACATCTGTTAACTGTGTCATCTTATGATTTACCCCCTTCTGCATAAGATTTAATGGTATGAACGTCTTTATCCCCACGACCGGACAAACATACGAGAATGGTTTGGTTTCTCTCCATTTCAGGTGCTTGTTTTACCACAGAAGCTAGGGCATGGGCTGATTCGATTGCGGGAAGAATGCCTTCTGTTACACTAAGAAGCTCTAGAGCCCCCATTGCTTCCTCGTCGGTGACAGCTACATAGTTGACCCTCTTCGTATCTTTATGATGTGCATGCTCAGGACCAATCCCCGGATAATCCAGTCCTGCAGAGATGGAATAAGGTTCTGTGACATTGCCACCATCATCTTGTAGTAAATAAGATAGAGATCCGTGAAGAACGCCCCTCGTTCCTTTTGTTAAAGTAGCTGCGTGAGCGTTGGTTTTTGTACCTTTTCCCGCAGCTTCTACTCCAGTCAGGGAAACGGGATCGTCTATAAACGGATGAAACATGCCAATAGCATTGCTCCCTCCACCTACACATGCGACAATTTCATCTGGCAAGCGTCCTATAAGTTCTTTCATTTGTTCTTTACTCTCTCGACCGATCACACTTTGAAAGTCTCTCACCATCATTGGATATGGGTGGGGCCCTACAGCTGAACCAATCAAGTAGTACGTATCTTCCACGTTCGTAACCCAATGGCGAATCGCTTCGTTTGTGGCATCCTTTAACGTTTGACTGCCACTTGTCACTTCGATCACTTCAGCACCAAGCAGTTCCATTCGAAACACGTTTAACTCCTGCCGCCTCATATCCTCTTTTCCCATGAATACTTTGCATGTAAGACCAAAGCGCGCAGCCGCTGTAGCTGTTGCTACACCGTGCTGTCCTGCTCCAGTTTCTGCAATGATTTTTGTTTTTCCCATACGTTTCGCCAACATCGCTTGAGCGATAGCATTGTTGATTTTATGGGCACCTGTGTGGTTTAAGTCTTCACGTTTTAGGTAGATTCGCGCTCCGCCTAATTTCTCAGTCAGGTTTTCCGCGTACGTCATGGCAGTAGGTCTCCCGCTAAACGTTTCCCATTCTTTATGAAGAGCTTCAAAGAATTGATCATCTTCTTTAATCTCGTTATATGCCGATTCTAATTCTTCTAATGCATTCATCAAAGTTTCAGGTACGTATTTACCGCCAAAATCTCCGAACCGCCCGAATTCATCAGGATATTGGTACGTTTTTTTTACTTTCTCTTCTGTTCGTGCCATTTTATCCTCATCCTTTCTCCCATTCGTTTCAATTCCCGAACTGATATCGACTCCTCCAGGATTAAAACGGATCAATTCGTCCACATTTTCAGGTGTGATCCCACCTGCAACCAGACATTCTTTCTCAACTTTTGACGCCTCTTCCATGTATATAGGAACCGTATTCCAATCAAAGGATGTACCGGTCCCTCCCCATGCACCTTCTACTTTTGTATCAATCACAAAACCGTCAGCTATATGTGAGTATTCATCGATCTTTTCAAAAGCACCTTCCTTATGGTGAATGGTTTTAAATACTTTCACACCGGTCTTCGCTTTGATTTGTTGCAACACTTCCGGTGCCTCGTTTCCGTGACATTGAACAGCTGTTATTCCTGTACTTTCAACCGTATGCACAATGTCTTCTACTGACTGATTAACGAAAACACCGAAAACATATTGGTCTTCATTCAACTGTGTGTGCTGTAGCCATGAGGCGACTTGATGAGGTGTCACCTTCCTTTTACTTTCAGCAAAGATCACACCAAGGTAATCCGCTTTTGATTTTGCAGCTTTTGAAAAATCTTCTTTGGTTGTAATTCCGCAAAACTTAAGTTTCACGAGGGACAACTCCTTTAAAGAGCTCGTCAAGCTTTTTCTCTTTATTTGCAGCAAGCATCAATGATTCACCAATAAGCATGCCGTTTGCTCCATACTCCAAAACGCTTTTAACATCCTCATTCGTGTGAATACCACTTTCACTGATTAGAAGTGTCTCTTTCGGTACATTTTTTGCCACTATTTTTGTTTTTTCAAGTGACGTTTCGAAGGTTTTCAAGTTGCGATTATTAATCCCAACCAAATCCGGTTCGCATTCATTTAAGACATTTAACAGCTCTTCTTCACTATGAACTTCCACTAAGACATCCAACCCTAGTTGTCTCGCATACCGGTGAAAGTCACCTAAAGTTTTGGGAGGAAGAATGGCTGCGATGAGTAGAATTGCATCTGCACCAAGATGGATTGATTCATCGATCTGTTTCTTATCAATCACAAAGTCTTTTCTAAGGACCGGAAGCCCAACGATTTCTTTGATTTTTTTAATATAGCTCGGATCGCCTTGAAAGAAGTCACGATCCGTTAATACAGATATTGCATCTGCACCTGCACGCTCGTATGCCAATGCAATGGCTACAGGATCGAACGCTTCAGAGAATACACCTTTAGAGGGGCTGGCTTTTTTTACTTCCGCAATCACCGCACCGGCTCTGTTTGGTTCTTTGAGCTTTCCTAAGAAGGGACGATTCGGCTGCGGTTGTAGAGACATGGGCTTCATTTCTCTTACTTCTTGTTGTTTTCTTTCTACAATACGGTCTAATATCATGCCATTGCACTCCTTCTCGGTTGTTCATTTAATCGAGTAAGCTGTGTATAGCCGTATCCTCTGTTTAACGCCGTTCTCGCTTTATGAACCCCTTCTTTAATCGTATCTGTTATGCCGGCTGTATAAAAAGCCGCTCCTGCATTGAGCAAAATAATATTTCTGGCACTCTCATTTCCTAATCCTCTTAGGCAGTCGTAAATAACCTTGGCACTTTCCTCTTTCGTTTCCACTTGAATGTGGCTAAGCTCTCCTCTTGTTAGTCCAACTGATTCAGGTGTGATGGTATAAGACGAAATTGTGCCATTCCTTAATTCTGTAATTATGCTCTCCCCTGTAATCGTAAGCTCATCAAGGCCATCCACGCCAGTAACAAAAAGAGCTCTTTCAACTCCTAAATTCTTTGCGGTCTGTGCCATTTTCTTTGCAACAGACTGATCGTACACGCCAATGAGCTGTTGTTTCGTGCCTGCAGGATTTGTAAGAGGTCCTAGTAAGTTGAAGATCGTTTTGACCCCTAGTGACTTGCGTGCTTTTGCTACATGCTTCATAGAAGAGTGATATACGGGTGCAAACATGAAACATAGATTTAAATCCTCAAGCATTTGTTCAGCTTCTTCCTTTGAAGCTTGAACTGGAACGCCCAACGCCTCCAACACATCGGCGCTCCCTGTTTTTGAAGAAACACTTCTATTTCCATGCTTCGCAACTGAAATACCTGCTCCTGATAGAAGGATCGCTACAGCTGTTGAGATATTAAAGGTGTTGGTGTTGTCTCCGCCCGTTCCACAAGTATCAATTAGAGGTGTTTTATTGTGTTCAATCTTTATGCTTTGATCTTTCATGGCTCTTGCAAAGCCGGTCATTTCTTCAACCGTCTCTCCTCTGTAACGCAAAATGGATAAGACTGCACTTACTTGTTCGTCACTCATGGCACCACCCATCATTTGTGTCATGACGTTATAAGCCTCTTCTTCACTTAAGGTACGGTGTTCAAAAATACGCTCAATGTACTGTCTCATCTCATTTGCTCCTCTCTTTGAAAACTTGCATTTGCTTGTTTGATAGCGGAAATTAAAGCACTGGCTTTATTTCTCGTCTCTTCCCACTCAAGCTCCGGTACTGAATCATAAACAACTCCTGCTCCCGCTTGAACATAAGCTTTTTTCTCCTTTAGACGGATCGTTCTTATGGCAATACATGAGTCAATGGTGCCGTTAAAACTTAAATAGGCAACCGTCCCGGCATAGTTTCCTCTCTTGCTCGTCTCAAGCTCTTGAATGATCTCGGTCGCTCTAATTTTAGGTGCTCCACTTACTGTCCCTGCTGGATGTGCACTTAGTACCGCTTCAATCGGGTGCACGTCATCCCTAAGCGTCCCTTCAACTTTTGAAATCAAATGCATGACTTTAGAGAATTTAGTCACTGTCATTAGCTCTGTCGTGTGAATGGAACCATAGCGACAAACCCTACCCAAATCATTTCTCGCAAGATCTACAAGCATGAAATGTTCAGCTCGTTCCTTTTCGTCTGCCAATAGCTCTCTCGCATTCTGCTGATCCTCTTCTTCGGTTCGTCCTCTTTTTCTCGTTCCGGCAATCGGATGAATATCAATGGTTTTATCGCTTTCGATCTTCACGAGTCTTTCCGGAGAACTTCCGATCAATTCTTCATTGAACGTTCGAATGTAGAACATGTATGGAGAAGGGTTCAGCTTCCTTAAAACCCGGTATAACTCCAACCCATCAAGTGTCGTTTCTATTTCAAACCTTTGTGATAAAACCACTTGAAAAGCGTCACCGCTCTCAATGTAAGCTTTTATACGCTTTACATTATCAATAAAATTTTGTTTTGTAACATTTGATTTGACCCCTTCGAAAAGATCTTCAACGCCGGATTCGGTATGGTTAAAGAACCGTTGAATTCCATTCGATTTGGCGCTGGCCATTCGTTTGACAATCTGATCGATCCGGTCTACAGCTTCTTCATACCCGTCCTTTTTATTGGTAGCCTGAAAATGAATGATCGAAAGCTCTTCTTTTTGATGGTGAAAGGCAAGAATGGTTTTGCAGAATACAAAAGAAGCGAGCGGTTCATCTCCACGAACGACTCTATTTTCGCTCATACTCATGGCTTCAAAAGCAAATGAACCTACAGCTCCACCCGGGAAGGGGATGTCAGGTAGATCAGGAGAGACTCCCAGTTTCTTTAACGTCGTATCAAAGGCATGTGTAAAGTCACTAAAACCTTCTAATACGACTCCTTTTTCATCTTTTAAATAAAACGATTGGTTGCTCTCTTCAAGATATAAAAAAGGATCAAGACCGATAAAGGAATATTCGCTCCATAATGACAGAGGGTCCTGACTTTCAAGAATGTAAGCTGCTTCTTTTGTAAATGTCTCAAACAATTGAATAGGTGTAATGGTGTCGCAAACAAAACGCGCAGTAACAGGTATCGTTTTATACACTTCTGCTTGCGTTAAATATGTGGATTTGCTCGTTTCAATCATGTTTCTCACCTCTGATTTGGTAAAAAGTATGATTGAAGCATGAAGGGTAAGGGAGGAACGTACGTTCTATTTTGCAATCAAAAAACACCTGCCAGATTTATCTAGCAGGTGTGAGGTTCGTAAACGTAAAAAATAGATTTGTCCCACGGACAATACGTTATCCTCTGCTCTGCTCTCCTCTGCTCCATCTCATCTCTTCTCAACTTGTCTCTACTCTAACGTCTCTTGTCGTGCACTCTAGTGTTGCTCTCATCTCTTCTAACTAACTTATCTGATATCTTAGCTCAAGTCCTACCCGTTTGTCAACGGTTTGGATTCGTCCACTAAGTCCGGGCGTAATTTAACAGCTTCACCTGAATAAATGTGCTTCACTTCTCTTTGGGATAGCTCGGTTTCGGCTGTAACCATCATTCGGATACACTTTTCAAGGCCTCCATCTACCGGGATCTCCTGAGCACACATGACAGGGACACGATCAAAGCCATCAAGGTCCCTTAAAGCTCTGGCTGGAAATGTTGCGTCTAAATCAGGACTAACTGTAATCCATATATGACTAATTTCCTCTGGGTGCACGTTATTTTTTTTAACGATGTCAGATATTAATGATCTTGTTACAGTAAGTATTTGTTCGGACTCGTTTTCGTTTACTGTTGCAGCTCCTCTGATCCCACGAATCATTTTATCCCTCCGTATTCAACAGGGTTTGAAGGTCATTTTCTTCAACAATTTCTAATGAAGGCTTTTCTAACGCCTCCAGCAAAACGAATCGAATACGACCTGCATTCCCTTTTTTGTCAGATTTCATTTTCTCTATTAGTCTGTTTGTACTCATCGTATGAGGAACGTTCGTTTTGTAGCCAAGTTTTTTAAAAACATCCTCTATTCTTCTTGAATCAAGATTGATATTGAAACGACGTTCACTTAACCTTAATGCGAAGACCATCCCGATAACGACAGCTTCCCCATGGGTCCATTTCCCGTAACCTGCTTCGGATTCAATGGCGTGGCCTAAGGTATGACCAAAGTTTAAGAATGCACGAACACCTTTTTCTTTCTCATCATCTTCAACGATTGTTTTCTTTACTTTAATCGATCTTTCAAGAATACGTGTTAGGATTTTTGTATCCGGAATTTCATCCGCCCTAACGTTTTCTTCAATCCATGTAAAAAGGGAATAGTCATAAATAAGTCCATGTTTTAGAACTTCTGCAAGACCGGATCTCCACTCCTTTTGTGGAAGGGAGTAAAAGATTTCTGGATCAAAAAATACGGCTCTTGGAGCATGAAAGGCTCCAACCATATTTTTCCCGCCTGGAAGGTTAATTCCCGTTTTCCCTCCCACACTGCTATCGTGGGCAAGGAGTGTTGTTGGTACTTGGACAAAGTCTATGCCTCTCATATATGTGGCTGCTACAAACCCTGCCAAATCACCGACCACACCTCCACCTAAAGCAATCATAAGAGAATTTCGGTCAAGGCCATTTTCAAGAGCAAAGCTTAACACCTGCTCATAGGTCTTCATGTCTTTCGACCCTTCCCCTGCAGGTACGGTGTAGGAAAGAATGTTCGCTTTAAACGATTGTTTAACTTCATCAAGGTACAAGTTTGCCACATTCGAATCGGTGATAATTAAACAAGTAGAATATTCTTTTGAAAGATCAACCAGTCGTTCTCCTAACCGATGACGAACACCCGGTTCAATGACAATCGGATAAGAATGGGTGGAAGCCCTCACGTCAAAGGTCAAGCTCATTAAAACTCCCTCGCTTTTTTCGAGTACGCTTCGTATGCCTTTCTCACATCGTTCATAGAATCAGAACCAAATTTTTCGAGGAACCCTTTTGCAAGTTCAAAGCTTACTGCGTGTTCACATACAACGGCAGCTGCTGGTACAGCGCAACTATCGGAACGTTCAATACTCGCTTCAAACGGCTCTTTTGTATCAATATCTACACTTCTTAGAGGTTTGTAAAGGGTTGGTATAGGTTTCATCACGCCTTTAACCACCACAGGCATTCCTGTAGTCATTCCGCCTTCAAATCCTCCAAGGCGATTCGATAACCTGTAATAACCTCTTTCACTGTCATAAGCAATCTCATCATGCACTTCACTTCCAGGCTTCCTTGCTGCTTCAAACCCGAGGCCGAACTCGACGCCTTTAAAGGCATTAATACTCATCACGCTTTGAGCAATTTTTGCATCAAGCTTCTTGTCGTAATGAACGTGTGAGCCAAGCCCTGATGGAAGTCCTGTAGCAACTACTTCCACTACACCACCAATGGAGTCACCGTTTTTCTTTGCCTCATCAATGGCATTCATCATTTTTTGTTCTGCCGTTTTATCCAAACACCTTACTGGAGAATCTTCGGTTTTAGATAGGATCTCTTTTACAGACAATCCTTCTGGCGTTGCTTCACTTACAATCCCGCCGATTTCTCTGACATAACCTGCAACCTCAATTCCAAATTCACTTAGGATCTTTTGAGCTACCGCACCTACCGCTACTCGAATGGTCGTCTCACGAGCTGATGAACGCTCTAAGACATTTCGCATATCGCGATGCTCGTATTTGATCGCACCGTTTAAATCTGCATGCCCTGGGCGAGGACGAGTAATCGTACGTTTCATCTCTTTTTCTTCATCTTCTGAAATGGGATCTGCGCCCATAATTTTTGTCCAGTGTTTCCAGTCGTTGTTTTCGACAACCAGCGTAATCGGTGCACCAGTGGTTTTACCGTGTCTCACACCACTTTTAATTTGAACTTGATCTTTTTCTATCTGCATCCGTCGCCCTCTTCCATGACCTTTTTGTCTACGTTGAAGATGACGATTGATATCCTCTTGCGTTAGGGGTAGATGGCTTGGTACCCCTTCAATAATAGCTGTTAATTGGGGACCATGGGACTCCCCTGCTGTTAAGAATCTCATTAGGCGACACTCCTTTAGCGCTTTTATGTATTAAACTGTTTTTAAATCTTATTTTACATTGTGGCTTAAACGAGAAAAAATTTCAACAATAAGTGAAGAACTTTTTTTACTTTATTCGATTTTTCTGTAAAAGAACGTATCTGCACTTTCTAGATTGTACTGACTCGGATTAAAAATCTGCTCTGTACTTCCTACAAATAAAATGCCACCAATCGATAGGGAGTCGGAAAGTTCTTTGTAAATTCTGCTCTTTGCCTCTTCTGTAAAATAAATGAGGACATTCCGACAAACGATAAGGTCAACATGTTTGGGATATGGATCCTTAAGCAGATTATGACGATGGAATGCCACAGCATGTTTAACGAGTGTAGTGCACTCATAACCCAACTCGTTTTCAATGAAATATTTCTTCTTCCAAAGGTCTGGGAGTGATTTTAATGAACGATCGGGGTACACTCCTTTTGCTGCTTGCTCAAGAATCCCTTCATCAATGTCACTTGCCAATATCTTCGCTTTTATCTTTGCTTCTTTCATCATCATCGCTAGCGTATAAGGCTCTTCGCCGGTTGAACAAGCTGCACTCCAAATGTTTAATTCACTCTTTTCTTTAAGTAACTGAGGCAGGATTTTTTCTTTTAATATGTCCCATCTTTCCGGGTTTCGATAAAACTCGCTTACATTAATGGTCATACGATCAAGAAATTCATTGAATAAGGCTTTTTCCTTCCCCATTTCATTTCCATAATCAATAAAGGTTTTGAATCCTCGCTTTTGCCTCAATGAAAGTAAACGACGCTTCATTTGAGCTTCCTTGTACTGGTTCAGATCAATTCCAGTTTTTTTCTTAATCATTAATGTAAATTCAGTGTAGTCATCTTCAATCATGTTTAAAGTCTCCTGAAAAGTAAAATTATTTGTCCTTTTACCATTATAACGTGAATTGTTGCATTTCCGAGTCAGATCATTAAAAAAAGCGGAATGGCTTAGCCATTCCGCTTTTTCATCAGACCCATTTATTAATTGTTTTTTCATACGTGACAAGCTCATCTTTTTGGAAGAAAAGTTCGATTTCTCTTTTTGCACTTTCCTCAGAGTCCGATCCATGAATCACGTTCATAGACATTTGGACACCGTAGTCTCCACGGATTGTTCCAGGTGCCGCTTCAGAAGGATTTGTTTTCCCCATCATTTTTCTCGCTTCCAAGATCACGTTTTCACCTTCCCAAACCATGGCGAAAACTGGGCCTGAAGTGATGAAATCAACAAGTTCCCCGAAGAATGGGCGCTCTTTATGCTCACCATAGTGCGTTTCAGCGAGGTCTTTTGAAACCGCTAACATTTTTGCTCCCGCCAAAGTAAAACCTTTCTTTTCAAAACGTGAAACAATTTCCCCTGTCAAGTTACGTTGTACTCCGTCTGGCTTTACCATCAAAAAAGTGCGTTCCATATTCATACCTCCACATATTATGTATGTATTTCAAACCTTTTTGAGTATAGCAAATTATCACATATTTCACAATAGTAATTTTGTAATCGTTTACAAATTGTGTGTGGTGGTTTCGATTTGTACAGGATCAACTGCTATCATAACTACAGAGCAGGTTTGGAAGAAACGCTATCTTTTAAGAATATACCTTGCCTCAGTGTACAAG
This sequence comes from Alteribacter aurantiacus DSM 18675, assembly GCF_000429705.1. Classification (GTDB taxonomy): domain Bacteria; phylum Bacillota; class Bacilli; order Bacillales; family Salisediminibacteriaceae; genus Alteribacter; species Alteribacter aurantiacus. The sequence goes on along the minus strand of NZ_KE386941.1, from coordinate 755,179 downwards.
GCTTTCACGCTATCCGCTCCTTTCCGCGTAGGAAAGGGGAGCCAGTAGGAACACCTGCTTCTCCCTTTGCAGGTCATGCTCCGTAGTGCTCTGGGTCGAAGCAACTGCAGAGGACTCACAATGTAAATGCTCGTCGTTGCTTGCCAATGAAAATGATACGGCACTTTATATAGCTGACAAGGTTATCTAATACTCACTTTCTTTTATAATATAAAAAGCCCTCGAAAGATAAAGTGAAGGCAGTTTCAATGCATTCTAAAATCTTTCGGGGCTTTGTATGTTAAAACTTTCGACTTCCTATGTAATCGGCAATTTGTAATAAAGCGGTTTTAGCATGAATATCCGGCAAGTCTGCAAGTGAATGTCTTGCTTTTTCTAAATAACGATCTGAAAATTGCTTCGAATAAGCAATTGCTCCCGTTTTCTTAATAGCCGAGATAATCGATTCGATTTCAGTGGCTCCAAGATCATTTTCTTTCACCGTGGCTATGATCCTTGTTTTTAAGCTTGGTTCCTTTTCCATCGCATAAAGTGCAGGTAATGTAACGTTGCCTTGTTTGAGGTCGCTTCCTGCTGGTTTGCCCAATTCTTTCTCAGTACCAACAAAGTCGAGAATATCATCGGTTACTTGAAAGGCCATACCAACATAGTGCCCGAACATCTTAAGCTTTCTTCTTGTTTCGGGATCAGTATTGGCAGCAACAGCCCCCAGTTCGCAACTAACAGCGATTAGCAATGCCGTTTTACGCTTGATCCGCCTTAAATACGTTCGTAAACCCTGATTCCAGTTGTATTGGTCGCGGATTTGTTCTACTTCACCAATGCACATCTCAACCATTGCATCTGAGATAATATCGTGGACTTCATTATTTTTGCTGTTAGCTGCTAACTCCACAGCTCTGGCAAACATGAAATCTCCTGTATACATGGCCACCCGGTTATCCCATTTCGACTTTATTGTTTTCTTGCCTCGTCTAAGCTCGGCATTATCAATCACATCATCGTGAACAAGAGATGCCATATGAATAAGTTCGAGGGGAACCGCCACATTTTTAATTTCATTTAACTCGTAGTCCCCAAATTGTCCTGCCAAAAGCACAAACACTGGACGAATCCTTTTTCCGCCTGCTTTTAAAAGGTTTGTGGAAGCTTCTTTTAAAATTGGGTGTTTCGCACCAATATTTTGTTCCAGTTCTTTTTCAATGACAGATATATCATTTCGTAAATGCCAATAAATTTCAGTTAGTTTCATTGCTTCCACCTACCTACACGGACTTCCAATCTGTTGCACCTTGCCATAATGAAAGATTGTTAACCGGGCTATCAATGAGCCCCATATTATATGCATAATCATAGTAACGGAGTAACCCTTCAATGTGTCGAGCGGAAAGATCATGGTTTAAACCGGCGAAATAATGGTGCCAAAACGTCGCTGAACCACCCAATTGTCTTTGTATTGACGTGATCATCCCTTTATAGTGGTCCCTCTTTGAACGCCCCTTACTTTTTACCATTTGCTCATAAAGGTCAGACACCAATCGTTCGTTTTTTAAAAGGGATTCAGACCTTGCTGCTACTACTGCGTATGTCATAGGATAACCGGTTTGATCGTTCCACAGTTTGCCCAAATCATATCGGTAAATGTCTTCTTTTTGGGCCCAACATGTACGAATCGCGTCATCACCAATGAGAAGGCAGGCATCATGTTGTTGAATCATTTTATTATAGTCCGGGTCCATGGTCACATAATCCACATTCAATTCCAAGAAAGAGCCGAGGATGATCTTCAATAAGTTTACTGATGTTGCCGAACTTGAAGTAAGCGCCACCACTTTATTGTCCAGTTTGTGAATCGGCACTTTGGAAAACAGAAAAATTGAACCTACACTTTTTGGGGATGAGACAGACAGGTTTGGCAGGAGCTTATAATCGTCCTTGTTTTCTGCATAAGCAAAAGAGGAAATCCCACCGATATCCACCGTCCCTGCCTTCATCGCACGGTTTAATTCAGAAGGGACTTTAGGTACAAACGAACATCCCCTCTGTATAAGTTCCTCACGATTCACGTAATAAAAAATCGGCAGGATATTTGTATACGAGATCTCTCCTATTACTAGCGACATCTGTTACTCCCCCCACCGTGTAAATAAATCATGATCCACATCGAGCTGATCGAGGACTTTCCCGACTACAAAGTTTATCAAGTCATCCATTGTTTTAGGCATATGATAAAAGCCTGGCATCGCAGGAACGATTGTTCCCCCCATGTCCCCGATCGTTTTCATGTTCCCTAAATGAATAGAGTGAAGCGGTGTTTCTCTCGGGACGATGATGAGAGGTCTTCTCTCTTTTAACATCACATCCGCTGTCCGCTCTAAAAGGTTACTCGAGATCCCTTGAGAAATTTTTGCCAATGTACCCATTGAACAAGGGATGATGATCATGCCATCATTTTGATAAGAACCACTCGCAATAGGCGCAGAAAAATCTTGCAGTGAGTGGATGTGCAAATCTTTGTCGGTTTCAAATAACCGCTCGAGACACGCGTTTCGGTCCGACGTGTCTTCTTCCAACTCGTGGTAAAACACTTGCCAACCAGCTTGGCTAATAATCAAATGGACCCGATGACCGGCTCGTAAGAGAGTATTCACAAATCTAACACCATACACGGCTCCGCTAGCACCTGTTATTCCGACTGTAAAAATACGTTTTGTATTCATATTAGTAAATCTCCAATCGTAAAGAAAAGCAATAATAAACTAATCACACCATTCATAGTGAAAAAAGCAACATTCACTCGCGATAAATCGTCAGCGCTTACGATCGAATGCTCATAAACCATAATACCACCGGAGATCACAACGCCGATTAAATAGAACCAGCCTAAAGGTGTAATAAGGTATAAAACAATCATGGCAATAAAACTTAACACATGGAATCCTTTTGCTATCATAAGTGCTTTACGAATACCGAAGTGACTAGGAATGGAGTGTAGCCCCACTTCGCGGTCATAATCCGCATCTTGTGTTGCGTAAATGATATCAAATCCTGCAGTCCATAGGGCTACAGCCAAAAACAATGCAATCGCTTCCCACGTTAATGTTCCCGTGGCTCCTACCCATCCACCAAGGGGGGCGATTCCAATTGTAATACCTAAAACAACATGGCATAGGTATGTAAATCTTTTCGTGTAAGAATAGATAACAAGAAAAAAGACTGCTAATGGTAACAAATAGACTGCCAACATATTTAATTGAAAAGCAGAAAAGAATAATAGCAGAAATGAAACTGCAATAAAAAAGCCTGTCTCGACTTTAGATAATAGTCCGGCAGGAATGGCTCGGTCGGCAGTACGTGGATTTTTAGCATCAATCTTCGCATCAATTAACCTATTTAAACTCATGGCAGCACTTCTAGCACCTACCATAGCTAAGGTAATCCAAATCCATTGTTCAATCGTAGGCCAGTGTCCATTAAGTAAAAGGCTGGATAGTACAGCGCCCAAGAAAGCAAATGGTAAAGCAAATACGGTATGTTCAAACTTTATCATTTCCAAGATAATCTTAATCTTTTTCATAAATTGACCCCTTAAAACAAACGTGAATGAATAATACTAAGCTTTACTAGCAAAGTGGCTGGCAGCAGCGCCTCCAGCATAGGACTTATATTTGACATCGTTGAATCCTGCAGAAGAGAACATCTCTTTTAATGTATCTTTGTCAGGGAATGATTGTGTTGACTCTTGAAGCCACGCATATTCATCGTAGCTCTTAGCAAAGATCTTGCCGAAAACAGGCATTACACGACTGAAATAAACCCAGTATAGCTGTTTAAAACCAGGTAATGTAGGTTGTGACGTTTCTAAGCAGGTTACTAATCCACCTGGTTTTGTAACTCGGTACATTTCCTTGATTACTTGATTGTAATCAGGAACGTTTCTAAGACCGAATCCGATTGTCACAAAGTCAAATGTGTCATCTTCAAATGGTAGCTCCATCGCGTTTCCCTGAATGAGAGAAACGTGATCAAGATTTTTCTTTTTAACTTTGTCCTTCCCGACCGTCAGCATGTTATGGCTAAAATCCAATCCAAAAACCTTACCTGTAGGACCGACAGCATCCCCGAGAGTAATTGTCCAATCCGCCGTACCGCAACATACGTCTAGTGCAACGGAGCCGGGTTTTACATCCATTCGTTTCATTGTGTCTTTTCTCCAAGAACGATGCATCTGAAAGCTGATGATCGCGTTCATGCGATCGTACCTACCCGAAATGGATTCAAAGACTTGATGAACTTTCTCTTCCTTAGATTGACTCATACTATCCTTCCTCTGCTACAAAATCCTCTTGGATAGGGTAATCCCCCATCAACTGTTTGATTCTATTTTGAATGTATTGTTTAAAAGGGAGCCAGTCATAGGTAAACGATATGAGTTTCAAATAGGTGGACTCTATTTCCTTTTGAACAACGTACTCTATTCCCGCACTCTTTTCATTACTCTCATCCATCAATGACGCTAAAAAGGGTGTGCTTTTATTTGACTGAAGATAGGAATCGTAATCCATCGTTAGTTTTTTCAAATAAAAGAACTCGTCCAATGGTTGTACCCACGCTTCTTCTTTCATATGTTTAGCAATATTTAATACGAGTAAAGAGTCGATGTGCCGAAACAACGTTTTTGAACTGCGATTTGCACTTTTTTCTTTGTTCTCATTGCAATACGCACTCATTTTTATTTCGTTTATTTCCTGAATAGACCTGGTAAACACACGTATCAAGTCCCGGTCTTTCAATTTTGCAAGAAAATAGTAATATAGACTGCTGAAATAGTCTCCTGAAAGAACCGTAAGTTGACGTTGCTTCTTCTCAAGTTCTGTATGCCATTCATTATTGCCTACCGTATCGTGAACGGAAAGAGCAGTTTGTACGAGTACATTGGATAATACTGTGTTTTTTATGTATTTACTTTCAAGCCCTTTTCTTTTTAACAAGTAATACAAAAGGACAACCTGATCATTATCAATCACAGGCTCAGTTAAGAATCGACGGAAATAAGGATGGTGAATGACTTCATAAAAGTCCGCCTTTATCTTTACTATGTCTTCATGTAGATGATCAATAGACGTTGTCATTCAAAGTCCCCCAGCATTAAGATCACGTATAAGTTACTTCTAAGTATACCACAATTCCAATAACCCGATAAGGGAATGGCCTTGGAACAAAAGAAAAGCAGGTAACAGACCCGCTTTTACTAATCGTCTGTATTCATTTCGCCATGCCCGGTCTGAATGGTTGCTTTACCTCTCACCTTTATCGCAGAAGTATGTTCAGTAAATTGAGCAATCATGACTTCATTTTTATCGAGCTTTTCTGAATGGTGAAACCGTGTATCTGACCCTCGAGTCAAACCGATCACGTTCACTCCATTTTCACGTGCTTTTATGACGATATATTCAGTGGAATCAGCCATTGCTACCTCCCCCTTCATAGTTAACCTTTACTGCACCCTACATGATGAACAAGTAAGTAAGATAAGCTCCGATAACGACTATGGCAATCGGTAGTAGCCAAGTAAAGAGTTCACTTTTTTCATTATTCTTCATCCGGCACACCTCCATTAGTACTTAAGATGTGCAAGACTAATCATTTTCATTACTCCTAGCTTTTAATTAAAGAAAGGACTTCCGCTCTAGCAGCATTGTCTTCTGCCAGGACTCCTCTAACGGCTGAAGTAATCGTTTTTGATCCTGGTTTTTTTACCCCGCGCATAGTCATACACATGTGTTCTGCTTCTACTACAACCATGACGCCTAATGGTTCCAGTGTTTCAACAATGCTATCTGCTACTGTGGAGGTGATTCTTTCTTGTAACTGTGGTCTTCTGCAAACCGCTTCTACTGCACGAGCCAATTTGCTCAATCCTGTCACTTTACCTCCACTTGGGATATAGCCAATGTGTGCTACGCCAAAGAAAGGAACGAGGTGATGTTCGCACATTGAATAAAAAGGGATATCTTTTACGAGTACTAGTTCTTCATGATCTTCTCCAAATACTGTAGCAAAATGTTCTTTAGGATCTTGTTGCAATCCTTCAAAAACTTCAGTGTACATCTTCGCCACACGTTTAGGTGTATCTTGCAATCCTTCTCTTGTTGGATCTTCTCCGATTGCTTCTAAGATCATCGTTACTGCCTGTTTAATTTTTTCCTGGTTGATTTCGTTCAATGTTGCTGCCCCCTCATTCAATCGTTTCTACAAGTCGTTAAAATTCTAGCATAGCGGGATCTATTATACAAGAAATCCAAATTCAGAATATAAGCGTTCGTACTAGAAGAAATAAGCGCGTACATAAAGAAGTAGCTCTTTGCATTGAAGTAAGAGTATAAATTTCTATCTACGAAAAATGCTGTTTTCGTATAAATTGTTTCTTTTTTATTATTTTCTTTATCACTAGAATTGTTGTTGAAGCATACGGGCCCTTCGCTTTCCGTGGCGGTGCTAGCAAGCCTCCACAGACAAACCCGTGCTTCTTCCTCTGCTAGCATATGCTTCGTAGTTTCTGCGTCGAAGCAACTCGCTGCACATTCATGAAGTAAATGCTCGTGGCTACGCCCTGTGGGGTCTTGCATTGCCCCCACGGCCACAGGAGTCTTGTGCCCTTCTGCTTCAACTTTTTCTTGTATAAAAGCAACAATACTTCCGAAAACAGCGATGAAAAAAAGAAGAATCGCTCAAATGGCGATTCTTCTTAATGCAAGCCCCTTATGTATTATTTAACTGCGTCTTTAAGGGCTTTACCAGGCTTAAAGGCTGGTACGTTGCTTGCAGGGATTTCGATTTCTTCACCTGTTTGCGGGTTGCGTCCTTTACGGGCAGCACGCTCACGTACTTCAAAGTTACCAAAGCCGATCAATTGTACTTTCTCAGCTTTTTGAAGGGAATCAGTGATTACATCAAATACTGCATCTACTGCATTAGTTGCATCTTTTTTAGAGAGCTCAGTCTTTTCAGAAACTGCATTGATTAGTTCTGTCTTGTTCATACCATTCACCTCCTCCCAATAGATTTGTTATTTCTTTTCTTTCACAAACTTAAGCATTTTATACTTGTTAATCCACTTTTTAATGGATAACAACGCTAATGTTAACCGATACGGTGCAATAATTCAACAATTTTTGCGGATTTCCTTGCATCTATACGGCTTTTTTGCCTTTTTTGGAAGTTTTTTGTATTTGCTGCTTCCATTTTCCCAGATTTATTAAAACACTGATATATCAACGTTCTTAATGAATTTTTATCATACATCCTTAGGTTAGTCAATTTTTTCTTTTCTTTTTTATACTTTTCATTAATTATAGGACCCCACTGGCGCTCATTCTTTTACATGTTTGATGTTACACTAGGGATTTCCAACTAAGTTTTTAAGTCTCTCATCTTCATTCGTAAATTGAGTGTATCGCCCGGTTATTAGGTATGTAATACCCTAAATAAAGCTCCTCAACACACGTTTATCAAGAAGTGAGAGTGACTAAACCAAAAAAATAACCCTCCAGCTAGGAGAGTTAAAGAATAATTGCAATTAGGCCGCCGGACCCTTCATTAATGATACGCTCCAGCGTTTCTTTAAGTTTATATCTCGCATTCTCTGGCATTAACGACAGTTTAGCTGAGATACCTTCACGAACGATGGAGTTAAGAGAACGTCCAAAGATATCGGAATTCCAGATGGATAATGGATTCTCTTCAAAATCCTGCATCAAGTATCGAACAAGTTCTTCGCTTTGCTTCTCGGTTCCGATAATTGGGGCAAATTCGGATTCAACATCCACCTTAATCATATGAATGGACGGGGCTACCGCTTTTAACCTGACACCGAACCTGGATCCTTGTCTAATAATCTCCGGCTCGTCAAGACTCATGTCACTTAAAGATGGGGCTGCAATGCCATATCCTGTTTGTTTAACCATTCTAAGAGCATCAGACACTTGGTCGTACTCCGCTTTAGCAAAAGCAAAGTCCTGCATCAACTCAAGGAGGTGATCTTTCCCTCGGATTTCCACTCCTACAACTTCTTTTAAAATTTGGTCGTAGAGATCGTCCGGTGCATGAAGATCGATTTCAGCTACACCTTGCCCCATTTCTATGCCTGCAAGTTGAGCACGCTCTACAAACTCATAATCTACAAAGTTTCCGACCACTCGATCAACATCTCTGAGTCTCTTTATATCCTTTACCGTGTCCCTTACAGCCGTTTCATAGTTCTCACGGAGCCAGTGCTCTTCTTTTAGTACCATCACCCAACTAGGCAAATTCACATTCACTTCATGAACTGGGAATTCGAAGAGGACCTCTCTCATCACGGCATTAATATCCTGGTCTGTCATACTTTCAATACTCATGGAGAGAACTGGTACATCATGTTGATTTTCAATCGACTGGCGGAGGTCTTCCGTTGCCGGGTGATGTGGATGTACGCTGTTTACGATAACGATAAACGGCTTCCCGACTTCTTTTAACTCTTCAATGACTCGCTCTTCCGATTCAACATAGTCGTGGCGAGGAATCTCTCCAATTGAACCGTCCGTTGTAATTACAACACCTAAAGTAGAGTGTTCTTGTATCACTTTTCGCGTTCCAATCTCTGCAGCTTCATGGAATGGAATTGGATCTTCATACCAAGGTGTATGAATCATTCTTGGTCCATTCTCATCTTCATAGCCTTTCGCTCCAGGTACAGCATACCCAACGCAGTCTACAACCCTCACATTCACGTCCAAACCATCGTCTACATGAATGGATACCGCTTGATTCGGAACGAACTTCGGCTCAGTGGTCATAATTTGCTTCCCAGCAGCACTTTGCGGTAATTCATCTTGTGCTCTTGCACGGTCAGCCTCTGATTCAATATTCGGAATGACGGCAAGTTCCATGAACTTTTTAATGAACGTCGACTTTCCTGTTCGTACAGAACCTACGACGCCAAGATAAATATCGCCACCCGTCCGTTCAGCGATATCTCTAAAAATATCGAACTTTTCCACACGATCCCCTCCCGATCGATTTTATGTTGACAGCTTCTGCATACGATTCAAGGTGATGACACTATATACTTATGCGCTCGCCCATCCATTATGACAAGCAGTTTACGATCATCCTTTTTTCTACTGGTTATTCAAATAGCATCACCCACTTATACGAATGAAAAACCGATTTAGAAGGGAGTCATACGGTCCAAGATCCTCAACAATACGTCGACTTATCGTCAATTGACAGACAAAAAAAGCCTCCCTTTCTTTTAGTAACTATATTGAAAGAGGAGGCTTTATAGAACATTTATTCAGTTTTGACTCAGGTCCGATAATTCAGATTCATCCATATACACGACTTCTCCGTCCTTGACCGTGATTGGTTTAGAGTGGGCTGGCACAAATGGAGAATGTTCCACTAGTAACCATCGTAAGTCGTCTCCTTCTGAGAAGCCGTCCATACCGTATTCTTCAATAAAATACATCACATCAATTCTGTAGTCGATAATCAAGTCTCCGTTAGTAGCCATATGAATCGGAAGTTTGTGGTTGGGGTTGAAAGGACTCTGGACTGTAGCGACTTCATCGTACCTTAGCGCTTCATAGTTTAATTCTAAAACGCCAGGTCCTACTTGACCATTTACAGGAGCGAAGCGGTTACTGGAGCGATATGAATCAATTCTACGACTGATTTCTTGAAGCTTCCTTGAACTTCTAAGGTCCACAAGTTTTACTTCCGCTTCTTCTTCTACATTCGTTAATACGTATTGAAATGTTCCGCCATTTTCAAAAGCGTTTCCCGGTGCACTTTGCAAGTATCCAGGTACAAGTGTTCTGAAGTTGACGGGATATCTCATAAATACCGAAGTTTCTGCATCTCGTGTTTGAATTGGCAAAACCTGAGTGCTTTCTCTGTATTGATGGACAGCTGTTTGGACACTTTGAATTTGATCTTCATATGGGATCTGGTTTTCTGCACGCTCCGAATCAGGAAACAAACAACCTGATAAAAGTAGAGCCGCCATTACCATCCATACACTTGCTGATAACGTCTTCATTAATAAACCCCTGCCTTACACATGATCTTATTCGGGTACCGGACCAGTAAAAACAACGATGAAAATAATAAGGCCTGATACTAAAATGCAACAAAAACTAAGTGTCAAGAAAATCTTCTGAACCCATCCTTTTAACTTTTCACGAGATATGATTGTCACAATGACCGAGACAAACATCAGAGCCATAGCAAAGAAACTGACCCACATTTTCGTTAAACCATCATCCATTACAAATTCCTCCATCATCTATCTAAATCTGTGTTAATTTCCTCGATTATTATAGCACACAAGTAACAAAACCTGAACGTGCGGTGCACGAGTAAACAAGAGTTCACTTTTTGGTCACGTTCTTCATTTCTTTACAAGCTTGTACATTTTTCACTACCGTTGTTCTTCTAGAGCATCGTTTTGAAGTCTAGTCGAGCAATGGCCTCCTTCATACGAACAGAGATAAACCACGGAATCCATGTATTGAATTCATAACCATAAATGCCGTAATCTAAGACCAGCCGATCTCTTTAGTAACTGTGAAAAAGAAAAAAAGTTGAAGAAAAGGGGGCACCTTTCCTCAACTTATGACTAAACACCGCCAATACGAACAGCCCGTTTTTGGCGCTACCTCGGTTTCAGTATATGCCGAAGAAAAAGGTTCGCGCGCGCGATTGCCTATTTACCGTTGTTTTTTTGAAACATTTTTGCAAGTGTCCCAAAGTCCATTGGCACATTGTTGGAGATGATCGCCTTGACCAGTTCGTCTTCTTTCTTTTTATCGACGGATACACCTGCTACTAATGCAACCTGACGTATGAGTTGCCGTACATTTTGTTCGCTTTTCAAATTCGTGTTGCTTGCAGATTGAGCCAATTTAAAAAGATCTTGTTGATTAACTTTCGTCTTTTTTTCGATCTCGCCAAAAATATTTTTCTTTTCGTCCAAGGTTAAAACCCTCCTCGCCATGATATCAACATATCATATGCACAGGAGGGTCTTCGGTGAGTGTCCAATCGTTATGGTTCCATATCGTTCAGCGGGTCCGTTTCTCCTAATTTCAAGTCTTCCACTTCATGCTTCTTCACACGGCCCATCAATTCTTCAACTGCCATTTCAGGCTGTTTATTGTTAAACAATACATCGTACAACCCTTTTGTAATTGGCATCTCAACTTGCTCTTTTTCGGCTAGGTGGAAAGCGGCCTTTGTTGTTCGAATTCCTTCTACAACCATCCCCATCTCGTCTAACACTTCTGGAATCGTCTTCCCTTTACCTATCATATTACCCGCTCGCCAGTTTCGACTATGCACGCTTGTACACGTCACAATTAAGTCACCAAGCCCTGACAACCCTGCAAATGTTATCGGATTGGCCCCTAGCTTCATCCCTAATCTAGCAATCTCTGCGAGTCCTCTCGTCATTAAAGCAGCCTTCGCATTGTCTCCATATCCAAGTCCGCTCGTCATACCTGCTCCTAGGGCAATAATGTTCTTTAATGAACCGCCAATCTCAACCCCAATAAGGTCAGGGTTCGTATAAACCCTGAAGTTTGTATTCATAAACAGATCCTGAACATATTCAGCCTGTTCCAAATTTAAAGAAGAGCTTGTCACTGTCGTTGGCTGCCTCGTGCTCACTTCTTCGGCATGAGAAGGACCCGATAAGACGACAACGGCTTTTCTTCGTTCTTCAGGCACCTCTTCCTCGATGATTTCAGACACACGCAAGTATGTTTCAGGCTCAATTCCTTTGCTTGCATGAACGATCGTAACAGGCTTGTTCAATAGGGGCGTGACCTCTTTTAGGATGTCTCTCATCGCTTTCGTCGGTACTACAATAACCAACGTATCGCTATTTGTTACAGCATCATTTAGATCAGTGGTCGCTTCAATCGATTCTGGCAATTTGACACCAGGTAAATATTTTTCATTTGTATGTAACGTGTTCATTTCACGAGTAGAAGCCTCTGAGCGTCCCCATAGCTTCACTTGATGATTGTTATCTGCTAGAACAATGGACAGGGCAGTTCCCCAACTTCCTGCTCCTAGTACTGTAATCGTTGCCATTGGTAGCACCCCTTTTAATTTGTAGTTGCTTTTTGACCGATTTTACTTTCTGTACCTTTTAGAAGTCTTTCAATATTTGATCGGTGTCGCCAAAAAGATAAAGCCGTAATGGCTAGCAACGCATATAAATAGTCATTTGAATAAGAGCTAACAATACTGAAAATAAAAACAAACAACGTTGTTCCGGAGATAAAAAGTAAAGATCCCAATGAAACATATCGGGTTAAGATAATTGATAAAATCGCAATTGCTCCTGCAAAAAGAGCAGGCATTAATACTAATGTTGCCAACACACCAATGGTTGTGGCTACTCCCTTACCACCTTTGAAGCCATAATATACAGGCCAATTGTGGCCAATAATAGCTGCCAATCCTGCTGCACTCGCAGTAAACGCATCTCCACCGGTTAAAAGCAACGCCACTATAACGGCGATTACACCTTTAAAGCAATCTAGTAGCAAAACGACAATTGCCGGCCCTACACCTAGTACCCTTAACGTATTCGTAGCGCCTGCATTACCACTGCCATGCTGACGTATATCCACTTGTCTAAGCTTCTTAGCAATAATAACACTAAAACTAATTGAACCAAGTAAATACGCCACAATGACGGATATGATCATGTACATCCCATCCCCCCGCTTTTCCTAAATGTATGTATCAACGAGTCCTTAATGGTAACAGGCGGACCATCCAATCCGCCTGCCGGTTCAGCTCACTCTAGTCATTTTTCTTTCGTGCGTAAATATTAATTGGCGTCCCCGTGAAGTCAAACGTATCACGTACCTTGTTTTCCAAATAACGACGATACGAGAAGTGCAAGAGTTCAGGGTCATTAACGAATAAAACAAATGTAGGCGGTGCAACTGCTACTTGTGTAGCATAATTGATTCGCAGTCTACGACCACCGTGATCTGTTGGAGTCGGATTCATAGTGACAGCGTCAACGATCAAATCGTTTAACACATTGGTCGGTACACGCTGGTTGTGTGATTCGCTCACCAACTCGACTAACGGAAGCACTTTATGCAACCTTTGTTTTGTTTTTGCTGACACAAACAAAATTGGAGCATAATCCATGAACAAAAATTCGTCACGAATTTTTTGCTCAAATTCCCTTAAGGTTTTATCGTCTTTTTCAACAACATCCCATTTGTTTACGACGATGATGATCGCTCGTCCTTCTTCATGAGCATACCCTGCAATCCGCTTGTCTTGTTCAATAAGACCTTCTTCGGCATTAATAACCATTAAGACAACGTCAGAACGTTCAATGGCTCTCATAGCACGAATGACACTATATTTTTCAGTTGTTTCGTATACTTTGCCTTTTTTACGCATTCCGGCTGTATCAATAATGACGTAGTCTTTTCCGTCCCTTTCAAATGGCGTATCAATAGCATCTCTCGTTGTACCGGGAATATCACTTACAATGACTCGTTCTTCTCCGAGCATGGCATTAACAAGTGAGCTTTTCCCGACGTTCGGTCGGCCGATCAAACTAATTCGAACCGTTTCTTCATCGTAATCGTCTTCAATGATGTTTTCGAATCTCCCCGTCACTTCATCAAGCAAGTCTCCAAGTCCAAGACCGTGAGAACCGGAAATGGCTACTGGATCTCCAATACCTAAACTGTAAAACTCATACATCTTTTCATGAAGGGTAGGGTCGTCCATCTTGTTAACCCCAAGCACGATTGGCTTTTTGGAACGGAATAATAGCTGTGATACTTCCTCATCCGCTGCTGTAATCCCGTCTCGGCCGTTTACGACAAAGATAATAACATCAGCCTCTTCAATGGCCAATTCAGCCTGATAACGCATTTGATTGAGCAAAGGTTCATCTGCCATTTCGATACCGCCAGTATCGATTAAATGAAATTCGTGGTTTAACCACTCGCCGTTCCCGTATATACGATCACGGGTTACTCCTGGTTTATCTTCTACAATTGCAATACGTTCTCCTACTATTCGGTTAAATATTGTGGATTTTCCTACATTCGGACGTCCAACAATGGCAACTACTGGTTTAGGCATGTTAAGCCCTCTCTTTCTTTACTACATTCTTTAAGGGATTAAATAATATTTGTTCATCATTGTTTTCTTAAAAAATGTTGCGCTTATTATGTCATAAAGAAGACCCTTCCTTTGTCAAGAAGGGTCAGCTAGAATCAACCTACTTATTATATCAAAAGAAGACAACCTTAACAAACCTTCATTCATCTACTGTTAAGGTTATACATTGACCTTCTTAGGTTGAATGTATCCTGGGCCCAATGATGAAAGCACACGCTCTCTTAAACGAGTAGCCATCCATTCTACGCCATTAAAAAGACTGACGACTAAAAACGACAGAGCGAAAACATTCAAGCTCTCCAAAGAACCAATTACATACATTTCCGGACCTGCTCTTGACGTGACCATGAGAAAGAAATAAAATCCGATTTGGCCTTGAAAGTAGCCTGTCAATAACGCCGACAAACGATATCTTAGCCTTTTCCCTAAGAAAATGACCAATGCGGAAATGAGCACGATTGAAGTTACACTGTGAGAATATAACATCCACACGGGCTCATAGTAGTATACAAATTCTAACCAACCACACAACAGAGCAATTCCAACACTTAGTAGCATCGTTTTAAATAAAGGTATCTTATTTTCTTTGCGCAAAAGCCAATAGCCAAATAATAACAAAAGAACAGCTCCGCTATTTATAGTTACGTCATATAAATCAAAAGAAAAAAGAGTAACGATCATGATCACAAAGAGAAAGGACAAATAATAAGACCTAACTTTCGAATCATAAAAAAAAGTAAGATACAACACCACGAGCCACATTGTCCAAAAGAACCAAAATCCCCCCATCGACCACACCTCCTTCATTTACATAATCGTCAGAAAAAGGGGGAAAATATACGTCAGTATGTAAAAAGGAGGTGGGATTTATGGGTAAAGACCGCCAAGAAAAGAAGTTAAAGCAATCAAAGAGAGTAGAATCCGACAGGGATCAATCTATTCACTACGATGGAGCGACGGAATTGGAAAATGCAACAAGTGCTAATAAAAGACAGCGTGAGAGGTAACCAACACATTAATTCGTATATTTTCTATTTAGAGGCGAGCTAGAAGTAAATCATGTGTTTAGGTGAAAACCCGCCCAATGAAAAAACATAGCTGAAAATAACTATGTAGATTCCAGCGAGGAACAAACGTGCAAGCGCATCAGTCACGAGCGTAAAAGAAAACTTGGCTTTTCGCACACAATGGCGAAAGCATTCGTTGCCCTTCCAGTGGAAGTACAAGCATTTAAGGGAAGCCTCCAAAATGAGTCCGCTTTTTGGCTTCATCTGTAGGAATAAAATGATCTCGATCACGTATGCACTGGAGCTAGACGAATTAAAGATAAGATATACACAGAATAGTTATCCACATTTAAGAGAAAATCTAATTTCCAAAACAAATAAAAAAAAGGCACTGAAACAGTAAACAGACCGTTTTCAGTGCCTTTTATTTAAAATGCATAGTACAGCTTTATCAAAATCATATTGTCTCTTTACATAGAACGGCGGCTGAATTGCGTTGTGTCAATCCCTCTTTCATTAAGCCAATGATGAGTATGACCTGAGATGACAATCGGTACATGGCGAAACGAAGAGGTCTGGGTTATTCCTAATGCTGTCATTATCCAACGCAACTCTTTTTGAACATGTTGAATTCGATGAACGACTTCATCCGCTCCACCTTGTTTAACCCATTTTAAGACCTGACCTGCCATCCCGCAAGAGTTTGCTCCTAGAGCTAGGCACTTAGCAATATCCAATGCTGATTGTATCCCCCCGGATGCCAAAATGACTTTATCGGGACAAACGTTTACAACTTCCGCAATTGATGAGGCTGTTGGAATTCCCCAATCGTTAAAGAACGTCATTTTATGTTCTCTGCGCTGGTTTTCAATTAAGGAGAAATTGGTTCCACCAAATCCTCCTGCATCAATGATTGACACCCCAGCATCAACTAACTTCCTTGCCGATTCCGAACTGGTGCCAAACCCAACCTCTTTCACAATCACAGGTACGTCCACCTGTTTGCAAATCGCTTCAATGCGTGATAATGCTCCTTCGAAGGTACGATCCCCTTCCGGCATGACTAACTCTTGAATGACATTCAAGTGAATTTGCAAGGCATCTGCCTCAAGCATGTCTACACAGTCTTTCGCTTGATCGACCGTCGCTTCGCTCCCTACATTCCCAAACACAATACCGTTTTTGTTGTACTTTCTCACAGTCTCGTACGTGCGTCTTTCTGATGGGTCTTTTAGTGCACTCATTTGCGATCCTACTGCGATTGGGATGTTTAATTCACTCGCCGCTTCAGCAAGAGCACCATTTATCTCTTCAGTAGCTCCTCCCCCACCACCGGTCATCGCATTGATAAAAATCGGCGAACTGGTAGTCAGTTCGCCGATTTTAGTATCAAGTTGAATCGCGGATGAGTCTGTATTCGGTAAACTCTGATGAACAAAGGAGATATCATCAAACCCCGAATGTCTTGCTTGCCCAGAGAGTAAAGCACCTTCAATGTGATCCACTTTTCTTTTGGCTCTGCTCATCCAACGTCACCTTCAATCGATATGTTATTTATATTTCTTTAATTGGTCACCGATCATATCACCAAGGGAAAAACCGGAACCTTCTTCTTCTTTTTGATATTCTTTTTCTATTTTCTTGTTTTGTTTCACTTCAGCTTCTTCTTCTAAAGAGCGGATACTCAAAGAAATACGCTTATCGCTAATGTTCACATCAAGTACTTTAGCTTGAACTTCTTGACCTTCTTCAAGAACCTCACCTGGTGTACCGATGTGTCGGTTTGCAATTTGAGAGATGTGTACCAAGCCCTCAACACCGGGAGCAATCTCAATAAATGCACCGAATGAAACTAGTCGTTTTACGTGGCCAGATACGACATCCCCGGACTTCACTTTTCCTTCAATTTGCTCCCATGGTCCTGGTAGTGTTTCTTTAATGGATAAGGATATTCTTTCGTTATCTGGGTCTACCCCCAGTACCTTTACTTGGATCTTGTCTCCTTCATTCACTACCTCTGAAGGTGTTTCCACATGATGATGTGCCATTTGAGAAATGTGCACCAACCCATCAACGCCGCCGATGTCAACAAACGCACCGAAATCCGTCAGACGTTGAACTGTCCCTTCAATCACATCGCCTTCATGGATGTTTTCAAGGGTCGAACGCTTCCGATTTTGGGCTTCAGCGTCTAGCACCGCTCTTTGAGAAAGGATCAGTTTGTTCTTTTCACGGTCCATTTCTACAACTTTTAATCGAAGAGACTTACCTTTGTAATCGGAAAAATCTTCTACGTAATGGCGTTCGACAAGCGAGGCTGGGATGAACCCTCGAACCCCTACATCCACTACCAGTCCGCCTTTAACAACATCAGCTACCTCAGCATTGAACGTGTCTCCACTTTCAAGCTTCTCTTCCATATCAGCCCATGCTTTTTCAGCAGCTACGGCACGTTTAGATAACACAAGCTCGTCGTCGGAAGCTTTGGTCACTTTTAATTGAATCTCGTCTCCTTCAGACAAGACATCGCTTACTTTCTCAACATGCAAACTAGAAAGTTCGCTGATTGGAACAACGCCATCTGTTTTATATCCGACGTTGACATACGCTTGTTTTTCCTCTACTTTCGTCACCGTACCGGTAACAATTTCCCCAACGGAAAAAGACTTTACTTCCGCCATTTCTTTGTTCATTTCTTCTGACATTGACACTACCTCCCTAATCCCCCGTAAAACCGGGACGTTGAAACTTATTTTAATCTTCCACTCAATGTGAAAGTTCTACCCTTTTTCGTTTTCGTACTGGACTAGTATGTCTTCAATGGCTTTCATAATTGCTTCAGTAGCTTCTTCTGCCGATACTTTGTTGTCTCTTAATTCTTGCATATCTACCGGCTTGCCGTAAATAATTGTTAACGTCGAGAAAGGTTTATAAGAACCGATAATCGCGCTTGGGACGACATGGGCATTGGAACGAAGTGCGAAAAATCCAACACCTGTAAGCCCTTTCCCAAGCTTACCGGTCTTGCTTCTTGTTCCTTCAGGAAAAACGCCAATCATCTCTTCTTCTTTAAGTAAAGTTAATCCTGTGCGCAGGGCTTGCCTGTCACTCATGCCTCTTCTAATCGGAAAAGCTCCAAGTTTTGGAAGAAGCCCTTTTAAGATCGGTTTTGTGAACAATTCACTTTTGGCCATATATCTTGTATTCCTCTTAAGGAATGCACCTAAAAAAGGAGGGTCAAGGTTGTGAATATGATTACTGCATAGAAGAACGCCACCGTCTGAAGGAATGTTGCTTCTGCCATGAACCCGAACCCTGTAAAAGATCCTAAAAAAGCTTCGGCATACAAATTTTCCTATGAGAAATAACGTTTTATTCACCGGTGTTCGCCCTTTCTTTTACAAGCTTTAAAATGGCCTCTATTACTTCGTTTATAGACATGGATGTGGAATCTAATTCAACGGCATCGTTCGCTTTTTTCAAAGGAGCGAATTCTCGTTCAGAATCAATTTTGTCTCTTGTGGCAATCTCTTCTTTCAAAACATCCAAATCGGATGGGATCCCCTTTTGTAAGTGCTCTTCGTGTCTACGGCGTGCCCTTTCATCTACAGATGCGGTCAAAAAGACTTTCACTTCCGCATCAGGAAGGACTGCCGTTCCAATGTCGCGGCCATCCATGACGGTACGTTTGGCTTTTGCCATCTCTTGTTGTTTATATACCATCTCTTTACGAACTTGTTCATGTTTTGCAATATAAGAAACATTACTTGTCACTTCGTGTGTGCGAATGGCTTCTGTTACTTCTTCGCCATTGACGTAAACCCGGCTATGTAAACCTTCATTTTCAAGGGTAATATCCATTCCTTGAAGAACTTCCATAACTCGATGTTCGTTATGTACATCCACGCTTTGCTTTAAAGCTTCAAACGTTAATGCGCGGTACATAGCACCGGTGTCAATATACGTGTACGATAATTCTTTAGCTACTTCTCTTGCTACGGTGCTTTTGCCGGCACCAGCGGGTCCATCAATTGCAATATTCATTAGTTGCTTCATCTTGAATTTCCTTCCTATTACGAAACGAATGCTACGTTCTTTTAAATTCTAATTCTTTCGTCTATATTATCACAATTTATTCAATAAGGTCTATTTATATAAACCAAATTCCTCAACCCATTTAGGGAAATGAAGGCATTTCAATTCTCTATTTGTAGTGTTTTTTCTTTGCGCCTTTTCATTAGCTGCCTCTCATAACAATACCGAATTACCTTTTGCCGATCTTTCTCCGCGATATTATCGAAAGATAACGATGCCTTCGCAATACCATCGTGAAAAAACACCCTAACTACCCTCGCACTAAGATCACAATATTCGACCTCCTCCTGATCAAAATACAATGGGACCAGGATGCGGACTTCATTATCTTCTTTTAGTGTATGGTTGTCAGGAAGCACAAGCTTCATACCGCCACCACTAATATCAAGGGAGAGGGTAGTAAAAGATTCTTCTTGTTCTCCAGTTGGGTAAACCACAATATCCATCATAGCATCGACACGTACATAGTGCCTCCGCTGGACTCTCAACACGTTTGATGAGAGAGGACGTTTTAATATATGAGAAGGGACCTTTGTTGCTTCCTTGCCTTGAATAATAGTCTCAAAAAGATAAATGGCTTGATCCTTTCCCAGATACCAACACTTTACCTTTTTTCCTTTTTGGATGTGGCTACTTGAAATTTCTTGGATGCTGATCGACTCTTCTGTTACGTCTGTTACCTTACTGCGGAACCGCTTTGATTCTTGTTCAATAAATAATGTTTCACCTACTAAAACCACTAATGCCACTTCCTTGTATAATCGAATTGATACCATTTTAAAAGTGATGAATACCACTTAATAAACAAACTCCAAAATCACCCTTGAATACACGTTCGAGGGAGATGATCGGATTCCTCCTTCATTTTACAAAAAGCATAATGTTTCAACACCAAAAAGGCTAGCCTTCGCACTCAGAACTGTGACTTTTCAGTTAAAAGTCACATATCTCATTCGTTTTATTCAAAAACCACGAAAAAAGAGCGACTAGTAGCCGCTCCTTTCTGTTAATCGAAATCATAAACCGGCTCAGCCCGGTCCATCTTTTGCACTTTTTCTTCTCGTCCATTGTCTGCGTTTATGAAAATTCGGTACGTATCATCATCAATCACACCGAAGAATTCATAGCATAAAACCTCTTCTTCCAACTCGTTTTCCATAATCGCTTTATGAACTTCCATCACTTCCAGACTTGGATTAAGCCTTTCCCTAGCTTCGTCTTCACTTAGGGAAGCTTCCATAGGCTTCCTTTTTTGATGGTTTGCGATGTAAGAAAACCCTTCATAACCGATTACATCTTTATTATCCAGTGCTACCTCGATGACAGAAGCATCCGTATACACTCGGATATCATCTACAACATATGCGAATTCAAATACGCCTACATTTTCATATTGTCTACTATCCACTAATTGCATGTTTTCAAAACCATTTTTATCAAGGAATTCTTTGGCTTTTTGTGATGCTTCATGCAAACTCACTTCAGCTGACTCTACTTGGCGGTCTTCCAGTAAATATAACGGTTTTCCACCTTTTTTTGTAATATCCATGTAAATGTAGTGTCCATCTTCAGGGTCTTCGATTGTTAAACTATAGGCTTTATAGTCCAATCCATCACCTGTTGTTTCAACATCTGCTTCAAGCTTGCCTTTACGATCGAGAAACTCTCCAGCAATATTAACGGCTTCTTGTTCATCAATTTCTTCCAGATCCTCAACGGCTTTCGCGATTTCTTCGTCCTGTTGAGTACGGCTTCCGACGTCGCCTACGCTCGCCTCTGAGAACTGGCCTGCTTTCTCATCGATGACTTCAAACCCGTCGATAATAGCATTGTCCCCAGGTTCATCCTGAGATGCAAGAGCCATTTCAACATCCATCCATTTTAGATGATCCTCAAGAACCATACTTTGAACTTTTCTCATCTCTCCCTGGATCTCCCCAGACTGATGATAAAGCTCTTTCAAGGATTCATACTCTTCTTCCGACAGTGGGTCTTGCTCTAAATCACGAACGGCATTTCGATATGAAAAATCACCGATCTTATAGAGAAACTCCTCTGTTTTACTAAACGGCATGAGAGACAACGGGAGTTGCCCAAGGTCATTTTGAGCCTCGGATGTAATTCTCCACACATCCGTCAGTGAAGGTGAAAGCCTCTCTTTTGAGTTCATTGCCAGTGTGGACCCCAACTCATCGTGCAGATGATCCAAGTTGTATGAAAGTTCGTGGAACGCTCGTTGATAGTTGTTCTCGGATTGTATGAGTATCGCATTTTTTTCTTGGTGCTCTAAATAACCCCAATACCCTGTGCCTAAAACGGCTACTGCTAAAACGCCAATAATAACTGAACGAATCATACGTTCACCTCCATTCGTTATTCACAGAAAATGTGTTTACCAATACGCTTGATTTGTGGTCTTGACCAAATCCACCCTGATGTTGCTGTATCAGGATTGAAGTAGTACAAGGCATTACCTGATGGATCCTGACCGTTAATGGCGTCCAAAACCGCTCTCCTTGCAGTATCGTCTGGCTCAAGGTTAATTTGACCATCAGCAACTGCAGTAAATGCTCGAGGCTCGAATATGACACCGGACGGGTTGTTCGGGAAAGTCGGACTTTCAATTCGATTTAAAATAACAGCTGCTACGGCAACTTGTCCTGTATACGGTTCGCCACGAGCTTCGCCGTAAACGGCTTGAGCCATAATTTGAATGTCGTTATCTGTAAACCCTTCAGGTGTGTTGATGGCTTCTTGAATGTCTGCTTCATCACCCGGAAAATCGTCTTCTTCAGGAGTCATATCCGGAATATCTTCTCCCGGTGCCGGGGCAGGTGTTTCAGCCTCTGGTTGTTGTGTGTCGGTTTGTGGTTGTTCAGTTCCAGTCTCTGGAGTTCCCTCTTGTGGCGCTTCGGTTTGAGGCGCTCCTTTTTGTGGTGTTCCAGCTTCAGGAGAAGGTTGTTCTTTAGGTGCTCCACCTTTTTGAGGCTCTCCTCCAGGTGCACTTGGTTGTTTAGGTGCAGGAGCTGGCTTCCCTCTTTTTCCACCAGGTTTTGGTCCCTTTTGATGTTCTAGTGGCATACCGCCGTAATGGGTAAATTTACGACCTTCTTTTAGCATTCTGTGAACATACTCTTTGTCAAAGTTCGTCGTTCGCTTGAGCATGTCTTTCATCTTTGGCCCTACTAAACCATCGGGCTCAAGACCAAACTCCTCTTGATACTTTTTAACAGACCAGTACGTACCATAGCCATATACACCATCAATGGTGTCATGGTAAAAGCCGATGTATTGCAGTCTGGACTGCAATTCTACTACGTCGTCACCGGTAGCTCCTTTTTGGATGACCTGATCCGTGAAAGCCTGAGCTTCCAAGGAAGGAAGTAAGACGACAAACTGAACGCAAACTAGTACGGCAAAAAACAAACGCTTAAGACGTCTGCCTTCATGACTCTTCATGTTGTATCCTCCTTTTCTTGGCAAAGAAATCAAAGACGAATCTTTCTTTCATAACGGTAGTTTTATCTATTGGCTTTATTTTATTCAAAACGAAAGTTTCGTTATTAAAAGGTTTTTTCGTATAGGCTGTTACTTTTTTATAGCCATGTTTTATGTTTCTCCGTATACATGATAAAACACTTGAAAACAGAGTAGCATTTCATCTTGAATGAAGAAGATTTACGTGTTACCAACCAGTATTTACGGCTTTCTTAAATTCATTTACCAGTTTCTCCGCAGGATGAACGAGTTAGGAGATACAATATACAAGTTCTCCTAGGTTAATAACGGATTTCCCCTTCCACACACATGAACGGGTGACAATCTAATGCACTACAAAGCTAAATGAGAACAAAAGAAAGGGATCCACATGTAAGAAGGGATATACATTCTCTTAGCAACAAAAAAGGTGATCCAAGATTGGAGTATCTTGGATCACCTTTTGCCTGTTTGTTTATTCCGGGGTTACGTCTATATCAAGGTTTGTCTCATTTCCACAAACACATCGTTTAAATCCTGTATCGTAACCACCTTCATTATTTAACCTGCCTCTTAAAATGTACTTTTCACCACATTGTTCACATCTGATAACAACTTTATATCTAGGTTTTGTTTCAGGCATTTCTATCGCTCCTTTACTATACTGTTTCTTACGTCCCATCCAATTAACTAATTTGATTCTCTGTGTAGTCTTTCGCTTGCATCCTATTAGCATGTTTCACTTTTCTAAGTGCGTATACCCAAAGAAAGATCATAAAGGGTATTACACTGTATGTCCAGTAATTCTGTGTTAGCAATATAAAATTGTAGGTTCCATGAAACAAAGCCGGCAACAAAAAGGATAGAAAGATAAATGTCTTTTTTCTTTTTTTGTTAAATTTAGCTTTACCTAAATAATACCCCATTACTACTCCAAATAACGCATGACTGGAAACAGGAAGCAATGCTCTTGCAAAAGCATCCTCTACACCACTGGCCAATAAATAGAATACATTTTCCACTGTAGCAAACCCGAGTGCTACAGCACACGCGTAGACGATCCCATCGTACCTTTCATTAAAATGGACATGATGATAAACAGCAAAATAAACAACAAACCACTTAAAAAATTCTTCAACCATAGATGTTTGAACGAAAGCTGTAGCCATTTCAGACTGTAACAAACCCTCTTCATCAAAAGCAAACTGGATAAACATAACCGGAAATACAAGAAGACAGCCAAAGACAAAACAACGGGCGACCGTCACGAGTGGTTCGTTTTCAAATTCATCTTTTAGATAAAAGAAGCTTAGTAAAGCAACTGATGGTGCCAAAGCTGCGGCAATAATCAATAACATCTCTTGATTCCCTCTCTGTTATTTACCTTAAAACCATGGTACCTTAATAGAGTTAAATACGATACATCGTTATCCTATAATGAAATGATAGCCGAAAAGAGCGGGAATGCCAAAGGATATGTTAATAATCTTTTTTCAGGAGTTGAAGCAGATGAAAAAAATACTCATTATACATACAGGCGGTACGATTGCCATGAGTGAAGATACAAAGACGGGGGCTGTTAAGCCAAACCCCCTCAACCCCCTTCACGATACGATTCACGGAGTTGAAGACGCAGAACTTGTAGTTGAAGATTTTTTAAACGTTCCTTCTCCCCATATGACTCCTTCCTACATGGTTCATCTAGCAAAAAGAATTGATAAACGTGTAATGGAAGAACGAATTGACGGGGTTGTCGTTACACACGGAACGGATACCCTTGAAGAAACAGCGTATATGTTAGACCTTATTTTGGAAACGGATATACCGGTAGTCATTACCGGAGCTATGCGTTCTAGTAATGAGCTTGGTTCTGATGGTCCTTATAACCTCCTCAGTTCCATTAAAACAGCTTCAAGTCTCGAAGCTCGTGGGAAGGGTGTACTCGTCGTTTTAAATGATGAGATCCACACGGCAAAGAATGTTACGAAAACACACACAAGTAATATCGCAACATTCCAGAGCCCCCAATACGGCCCCATCGGCATTGTATCAAAACGGGGTGTCCACTTTCATCACCACCCAGTATCCGATCAACGATTTGTAGTTCCAAGCCTTCAAAAGAAGGTTTTGTTATTAAAAGCCGTAGCAGGGATGGAGCCTGAAGTTCTTCAGTCATTATGTGACTTACCTATTGACGGATTGGTTATCGAAGCGTTCGGCCAAGGAAACCTTCCTCCTAGGACACTACCGGCTCTTAAATCCCTTATAGATAAAGGCATTCCAATTGTACTGGTGTCTCGCTGTTTTAATGGTGTGGTTCAGGATACGTACGGCTATGAGGGAGGCGGAAAAGAATTAAAGGAAATGGGAATGATTTTTACGAATGGGCTCAATGGTCAAAAGGCCAGGTTAAAACTGATGGTCGCTTTAGAGAAGACTTCCGATAGAGAGAGACTACAAGATATTTTCCAACGTTAAATGAAGACAAAACCTAAAAAGAAGCAAGCTGCGCTTTTTATACGCCGCCTGCTTCTTTTTTAATAATTGACTGAGCAATACTTGTTCCATGATGACGACCGTTTTCAATAAAGATTTCATTTGCATTATTACCCGCAGCAATAACTCCGGCAATATAAATCCCTTCACAATTCGTCTCCATTGTTTCGGGATTAAAGTCCGGACGCCCCGTTGACGAATCCGTATGAACACCCATTTTGCGAATGAATGAATGATCGGGATGGTACCCAGTCATAGCAAAAACAAAATCAGCCCTAAGTTTGTGTTGTTGCCCCTTTTCAGAATAAATCACATCGTTATCTGTAATTTCATCAATGGTCGTATCAAAAACCATTTTAATTTGTTCTTTTTTAACCAGGCCGTCGAATTCAGGTAGAATCCAAGGCTTCACGCTTTTAGAGTATTCGCTCCCACGATAAAGTACCGTTACACGGGCCCCTGCTTTGTCCAGTTCAAGAGCCGCATCAACAGCCGAGTTCTTACCGCCAATTACACAAACATCTTGATCAAAGTAAGGATGAGCCTCTTTAAAATAGTGAAGAACATGAGGTTTCTTTTCCCCTGGAACATTCATATAATTCGGTGAATCATAGTAGCCGGTAGCTACAATGACATAGCTTGCTTCGTACCGCTTTTCTTGCTTGTTTTTTTGCGTTCGAAGTGAAAACGTACCATTCTCCTGCTTCGTCACTTCCCTCACTTCTTCAAAAGCATGTATCCTTACATTTTTTTCTCTCACTACTTCACGGTAATAAACGAGAGCTTCATTGCGTTTTGGCTTTCGTTCTGTTGAATAAAAAGGGATCCCTCCAATGGCTAGCTTTTCGCTTGTGGAGAAAAACTGTTGATGAGTCGGATAATGGTAGATGGCATTGACAACATTACCCCTTTCAATCACAAGAGGATCATATCCTTTTTCTTTTAGTTCAATCGCCGCGGATAAACCACAGGGACCCGCACCGATAATAATAATTTTCTCTTTAATCACCTGTATACCACCCTTTTTTATACATTGCTGTTTATTACTTAAACATACTTTTAAACCAGTTCGCAAGTTTTAAACATTTTGATGAGACTTCGGATATAGCGTTTAAAGCTGACCGACTTATGAAAAGGCTGTTTTCGTATATATTGTAACTTTTTTATTATTTTTTTATCTCTAAAATTGCTGTTAAAGCATACGGGCCCTTCGCTTTCCGTGGCGGTGCTAGCAAGCCTCCTCGGCCACAGGAGTCTTGTGCCCTTCTGCTTCAACTTTTTCTTGTATAAAAGCAACAATAATTCCGAAAACAGCGTATGAAAAAACCACAGGAAATTTTTACAATAAAATCATGAGGATGGTCTTTACTAATGTCATCGCCCATTAAAACACAATCCATAAAACAATAAAAAGGTGACCCAAGAAGCTGTCTTTCAGCTTCCAGGTCACCGTGATTCCCTTAAATCCAACCGCGGAATCGACTTGCTTCCGCCATTTTTCTAACGCCGACCATATAAGCGGCCAAGCGCATGTCCACGTTTCGAGTAGTTGATAAACGATATACATTTTCAAACGATTGTGTCATGACTTTCTCCAAGCGTTCTTCTACTTCTTGTTCAGACCAGTAGTAGCCTTGATTGTTCTGAACCCATTCAAAGTATGACACCGTTACTCCCCCTGCACTGGCAAGAACGTCAGGCACAAGGAGAA
Source organism: Alteribacter aurantiacus DSM 18675 (assembly GCF_000429705.1). Classification (GTDB taxonomy): domain Bacteria; phylum Bacillota; class Bacilli; order Bacillales; family Salisediminibacteriaceae; genus Alteribacter; species Alteribacter aurantiacus. The sequence goes on along the minus strand of NZ_KE386941.1, from coordinate 728,176 downwards.
CACCGCGGTCACTTAACATTTTGGTCGCACCGATGGTCGTTGGCCCGTTAGCCGCTTCAACTACGATTTGAGCCTTGATGTTATCCGCATTTTGCTCTGTGATTTGATTTTCAATGGCGGCAGGGACCAAAATATCGCAGTCCAGCTCCAATAACTCTTCATTCGTCAACGTCTCTTTAAACAGCTTGGACACTGTACCAAAGCTATCACGTCGATCAAGAAGGTAATCGATATCAAGACCATCAGGATCATGCAGAGCACCGTAAACATCTGAAATTCCTACTACCTTCGCACCTGCATCGTGCATGAATTTAGCCAAGAAGCTTCCTGCATTTCCAAATCCTTGAATAACCACACGGGCTCCTTCAATATTGATGCCTTTTTTCTTCGCTGCTTCATTTATGCAAATGGTTACTCCTTTAGCTGTTGCGGATTCACGTCCATGGGAGCCACCAAGTACAATAGGCTTTCCTGTAATAAACCCTGGAGAATCGAATTCCTTCATCCGACTGTACTCATCCATCATCCAAGCCATGATTTGAGAATTTGTAAATACATCAGGTGCAGGAATATCCTTAGTCGGACCAACAATTTGACTGATTGCCCGCACATACCCTCGACTTAACCGCTCAAGTTCAGGAAAGGACATTTCTCTAGGATCACAAACGATCCCTCCTTTTCCTCCACCATAAGGTAAATCCACAATACCCGCTTTTAAGCTCATCCAAATTGATAACGCTTTCACTTCCGTTTCGGAAACATCCGGATGAAAACGTACGCCACCCTTTGTAGGACCAACGGCATCATTATGCTGAGCGCGGTAACCTGTAAAGACTTTTATAGATCCGTCATCCATTCTTACTGGTATACGAACCGTCATCATACGTAAAGGTTCTTTCATCAACTCATAAACTTCCTGAGGATAACCTAGTTTATCAAGTGCTGTTTTTACAACAGTTCTTGTAGAAAGGAGTACGTCTTGCTTGCCTGCCTTTTCTGTCTTACCGGTGTTCTCCTTGCCTGCTTTTTCGTTTCCTTCCATTGATTTCACCTCAACGTGTTATATGTAAATAATAAAATGATAAATCCCCTGTCTTACATTTACTACTATAAAGAAACAAAAAGGATTTTTCCACTCTTGATTTCTTTTTGAGTAAACTTTTTTCCTACATTTTCTCCCGAACAAACAATTGAGTGAAAATCTTTTGAACCCAAACCAGCCTATTCTATTTCGCAATTACAACAACCACTTCAGTTTAAAGTAAAAAAGAAAAACTCCGATAACGGAGTTTGGTGTTAATGAAAACATTCTTTTACTCTTTTTACCGCATTGTCTTTCATAAGCACTTTGCCGTATTCGAGCAGTCTATGAATCGTAACATGGGAGCTTTGACCATATTCGGCAAGTATGGCAATAAAGGTATCCGGGTCTCCAAGAAGGTCATAATCCGTAAAGTGTAAATAGTAATGGCCTAAATAAGAAAACAATGTACCCTTTGTAATTCCGAGTTGATGTAAACGGTGGGAGAGTTGAATGACATCCTCAAAATCCACACACTTGTATACGATATCCTCAGTTTCACCTAAAGTAATTTGTAATTCTATATACGAGTCGTCGAACGTTTCGTCATCACTGTCAACTTCTTCAGTCGACTTAGATACAATGATGACCATCCCTTGAGCAGGGAGTGAAAAGACTTCAACGACTACAGGTCCATCTGGATCGAATCCTAGTTCGTTACTGGCTTCTACAATCATTTCTCTGAATAAGTCATGTACTTTTGGGACATCCATCCATAGTTCCTCTTTGGTAATACCGCGGTCCTTCAAATCATCGAATGTAAGAAAAATCTTAATCTTGTCGTATGCCAGACGTTCGAGGCGCATTGACGACCCTCCTTGAAGGCTGTCACTTAAAGAAGGGATCGGACGTATATTTCCGCATTTCACTTCGTCGGTGACTGTGTTTACTACTACAGTATGTAAAGGAGGAATATTTGGTTCGACACTACGCCCAATCTATTATGCTCGAATCCATTGTTCCCAAGAAGTTGGGTCAAAACCAACGAACATTTCAGCGTTTTTTTCTTTTTCTTCACTGGACACATGCTGGGTAGCGCTACCGCCTATCCCAACTCTAACATTGTGAAAATGATCTTGAATGTACCTTGCTGCGGTTAACGTATCATTTAAGTGAATAGACAGTGTACAAGACATAAAGAGCATTTTTGGTTTAACTTCTTCAACAACGATCGCTAAATCTTCTTGAGGAACACCGCTACCAAGGTAAATCACTTCATACCCTCTTCGTCTTAAATAAAGTGTGAATATAAGCAATCCGATTTCGTGCGTTTCGTTCGGTCCACACACACAAATCACTTTTGGTAACAACCCGTCCACTGGAAGGTTGTGGAAGACACTACCTATTTTTGTTCTTAGAAAGGCAGTCACGTAATGTTCATGAGCAGAAGAAATTTCATTGTTCTCCCACTTATCCCCTACTTCAACCAAGATTTTGCCGAGGATATCCGACATCACTTTTTCTATTGAGAACATACCGAAAGCTTGATCTAGGATACGATTACTTTTATGTTCTTCAAAGTGTAAAAGGGCGTCAAACAATTCTTCTTTTAACGCACAAGCTTTATCACTTTCATATCCTGCCTCTACCACACTATCTGACAAGTCGTGATCTTCCAGTAATCCTACAGCTTGTCCAATTGTAAAGCCTTTGTTTACTTTGTTGAGTAGCCATTTCAAGATTGCAATATGCTCATCCGTATATAAACGGTGACCTGCCTGATTTCTTACAGGTTTTATAATTTCGTAACGTCTTTCCCACGCACGAAGGGTACCGGCTTGAATGCCCAACATATTGGAGACGGCTTTAATATTGTACTTACCTTCAGTACGACTCATCGTCACCCCACCTAGTTACAAGTAATGAGTGCCTTAATGCCCTCATCCTTTTATACAATTTTTTAATTCATAAGATATTCACTCATACCTGTCTAAATTGAAGCTTAAGACCCTTCCTTTCCACAGGGGGCCACGCGACAAAATGACATATACCCTCACTTACCATTTGAATTAGTATACCCTATTTGTAGCGCTTGTGTAAAATATGTTTAACTTATATACACCTTTCGTTTAACGATCACCTTTAATGGTTATAAGGTGCCATTCCGCTTTAGTGCCTAACCTTAGTGGAAATTGCGTAGTGCCAAACCCACTACTGATAAACACTCGTTTATTACTCTTAACAGCCCAACCTGATTTTTCAGCAATTCCAAACGGACCTAATCGAATTTGTCCCCCATGCGTATGACCACTAAAGATATAGTGTACATCTGTATATTCTCCCAGATCATGTGCAATCTCAGGGTTATGACTTAATACTATAGTCGGACCGACCGTTCGGGAAAGGGCTTTATTAATATCAGGTTCGCCATTTGTAAAGTCATCCACACCAGCAAGAGTCCAACAGCGATGAAAAATAATTGAACGATTATGTAAAACAGTAACATCATATTTATCCAACAGCTCAGCAAACGCACTCTCAGGCCACTCATAGTCGTTATTTCCAAACACAAAATACACCGGACCAAGTGAAGAAAGGACGTTCAGGTTATGCTCAAGTGCCTCTTTTTTTACCTTTTTTTCAACAAGGTCTCCACCTATCCACACCATATCAATCTTTGTGGAATAAGGAGTAAACAAAGATTCATCTAATGTTCTAAAATGTATATCTGTTATAAATAAAACGTTTGTCTCCCCGAACTTGCCTGGTAGCTTAATGGTTTCTTTAGATAGATGATGGCTCATTGCTAAACCATGCATGTAAGAAAAGAGGAAGTACATTCCTATAGTGATCAGAACTAAAATGAAAAACACGATTACTCCCACTCTTTGTTCTCCTCTCTTTTTCTCAAATCGAGCGCATCCATTATACCATAGAGAAAAGCAAGTAAAGTAAAAATGAGCCCTACCCATTGAAAAACTACAATGAAATAAACAGAAACGCCAAACCAACCAATTCCTTTGCTAATGGTAACCGATTGAAACTGTTTTTTGATCACGTATGCAAAGGCTAAAAAGCCGAGTATAAAAAGAACTGTCGACAAAAACCATGTAAATGGAGAGAAGACGAGAGAAGCGATTAGAAGATCCAGTGAGTCATATGGTTGCCCTTTAAAAAACAAAATTGCCCAATGACTTGAGACAAGTCCTAGTAAAACAATATAAAACTCTTTCTTCCTCATTCCCAAGGTCCTCCTATCCTGTTCATTTTCATGAAGTAATGGATGAACTACCTTTTCATCCGTATAGCAACTAAACCATCCTTTCCTATCAGATTATGCCAATAAAAAAAAGACGAGCCGCCATTCGTCCAATAATGATAGCGGAATCGTCTTTTTTCCATTCAATGGTACTCTTTAGTATTTTAAAAGCTTGTAAAAACTTTTTAGAGTTTTCTAAAACAACCCTACTGCTCGTCCATTTTCATCTACATCCATTTTTAATGCAGCCGGCTCTTTTGGAAGTCCAGGCATGGTCATCACATCACCAGTAAGAGCAACGATAAATCCAGCCCCTACAGAAGGCTTAAGTTCCCTTACAGTGATTGTGAAATCTTTCGGGCGCCCAAGCTTTGTAGGGTCATCACTTAGCGAATATTGTGTTTTAGCCATGCAGATTGGGAGATCAGCCCATCCGTATCTTTCATAATCAGCGATTTGCTTTTTCGCGTAGCTGCTAAATTCCACACCTTTTGCACCGTAAACGCGTTGTGCGATGGCTGTAATCTTTTCTTGAATGGAATCGTCCGTTTTGTACATTCTAGTGAAATTCTTATCTCCTTCTTCAATCAAAGAAACAGCTTTGTTGGCTAATTCTACTCCACCTTCGCCTCCATTAGCCCAAACATCAGCTAATACGACGTTGATCCCTTGTTGTTCACACCATTGTGTGAGGACTTGAATTTCTTGGTCCGAATCATGTAAAAAGCGATTGATTGCTACAACATGGGGAAGCCCGAACTGCCTAATCGTATCCACATGCTTTGCAAGGTTTGAAAGCCCTTCTTTTAATGCTTCTACGTTCTCTTCTTTCAAGTTATCTTTAGGAACCCCTCCATGCATTTTAAGAGCACGGATCGTTGCGACAATAACAACAAGGTCAGGGTCAATGTCACCGGCTTTCGTTTTAATATCAAGGAACTTTTCAGCTCCTAAATCCGCACCGAAACCAGCTTCTGTTACAACATAGTCGGAAAGTTTCGCTGCCATTTTGGTAGCAATGACACTATTGCAACCATGGGCAATGTTTGCAAATGGACCTCCATGAATAAGGGCAGGTGTGTTTTCAAGTGTTTGCACTAGGTTCGGTTTCATAGCGTCTTTTAGAAGTAATGTCAAAGCCCCTTCCGCGCCTAAATCTTTTGCCGTGATTGGCTCGTCAGTTGACGTATATGCTACAACCATTTTCGCTAAGCGTTTTTTTAGGTCCTTTAAATCCGTTGCAAGACAAAGGATAGCCATAATTTCTGATGCCACCGTAATGTCAAATCCAGATTCTCTCGGAACTCCTTTTAAAGGTCCTCCTAAGCCAACAATGACTTCTCTGAGCGAGCGGTCGTTCATATCCATCACACGTTTCCATACGACTTTACGAACATCAATGCCAAGCTCATTGCCGCGGTGAATATGATTATCCATCATAGCAGCCAACGCATTATGAGCTGTCGTAATTGCGTGAATATCTCCGGTAAAGTGAAGGTTTATATCTTCCATAGGAACCACTTGGGAATATCCACCTCCAGCTGCTCCGCCTTTAATGCCCATCGTTGGTCCCAATGAGGGTTCCCTTAAAGCGATCATGGCATTTTTCCCGATTTTATTAAGAGCTTGTCCAAGTCCAACGGTACAAGTAGATTTCCCTTCTCCCGCAGTAGTAGGATTAATAGCTGTAACTAAAATCACTTTTCCGTCTTTTTCTTTTTCTAACCGATCCATAAGAGATAATGATAACTTTGCTTTATAATGACCGTAAGGCTCCCATTCATTTTCGTTAATACCCAAGCCTTCCACCATTTCTTTAATTGGTACCATTGAGCTTTCTTGTGCAATTTGAATGTCGGATTTCACTTCATTCATAACAATCACTCCTTTATCAATAATGGTAAAAATAAGTATGTAACCCCTTACATTGTATCGGAATTTCATATGGATACACCATATGTTTTTATTTTAATACAAATTGTTTTTCAAGCCAAAGAAAGAGAGTATCTTTTAAAATGACCTCTCTTTTATCTTTATTCATCATGATTAAACTTTTGTAGCATCCTCATCCATTCATCTACTCGTTCTTCACTTAGTTCGTTAAGCATATTCTGAATTTCTTTTTTTTGCTGCTTTATATTGCCTTGCAAAACAACTTCCACTGTTTGATCGACGGTAATGAGAACGGCCTTTACTCGTAAAACATTCGTAAGCATAGCTAGTATCACTGCAAGTTGTTGAGGACTTAAGGGGCCGAGGTCTTCTGTATAAGATTTTTTATTATTCTGCTTGTGGCCTTTCCCCTTATTACTCAATAGTGTGCACCTACCTACTGTTATGATGTAATTACGACGAAGTCATCATCTCCGTTAGAAGTCGTTCCATATCCTAATGTAAAGGATAAGAACACAAAGATCGTTACGACAATCAGAATGGTGTTCCCAAGATTATTTTGATCATACACAGTTCTCACCTCTTTTATTGACTCCGTACATTATATGTAGAAGGAGCCTTTTTGTTATAACTCGAAACAATGAATTAGTCGTGCCCATTTTTTTAAAGACTCTTGCTAAACAATCAAGATCTGAGTATAATCATTATAAAGATTCTTAATTTTCTGACATCTCAATATGTACAAGGAGGATTCCGATGAACCTGCAAAAATGGAAAAACCGCTCGTTAATAACTGACGCGGAGTTCGCCAGCAACATGAAACTTGGCTATCCTGTTGAGGCTTTTTGTATTACAACTTGTAAGACAGTGGCTTATGGCAAGATTGAACAAATCGAAGGTGAAAGCGTTATCATTCATGGCAGAAGATTCAAACGGAACGGCTGTGCTTTTTTTGGACTTATCTCCATTCCGAATATTGAAGCGAAAAGTTCTTAATTCACATACTTGAGGCTGTCTTTAATCAATAAAGACAGCCTCTTACTATGGATTATTTATGGTACAAATTAATGTTGTGGTTTTTAAGCAAGTAATCATAATAGACGTTGCGATCGTTCGTAACCCCTTGGGTTTGCCACACATCCATGGAGCGATCGATAATGTCTTCGCGAAGTTTTTTAAAATCTTTATCCGCTTTTTCCTGAGCGCTTTTCTTTTTCTTTAAATACGCGAAGGTATAGACTAAAACACCGATCAAGATGAGTAAAATAGGATCGTGAATCATGACAGACCAATACTGTGATGAATGGTGGGTAAAAAAGACAGCTAAAGTTACATATAATACGGTCAAAATGATCATACATAAACAAATCAACCCTGCTCGTACAACTTTCTTTTCAGCCACTTTTTCCTTTTGTTTTGCTTTAACTAGCGCATTGACAATCAAATTGTCTTCATTTTTATTGAATCCCTCATTAGAATTCATGATCAACCTCCAACGGTTTTTCATCATGTATATGAGGACAAGGCTCTAATCATGACTATTAACGTAGGTACTCAATCCATACTGGATAGGTAATCACCGTTATTACTAGCATAAAGAACAATAGTAAGAACAGTCTTACTAGGGGGAATTGTACCTTACCGACCGTTTCATGATGTTCCTTTTCTGCAGGGGTTCCCCGTTCTTCTTTACGTCGCTTTTTTTCTTCTTCTCTTTGTTTCCTTACAACACTTCTCGGCGGAAGGCTAAGAGCATCTAACCCTTCATTTTCGTTCCTTTGACCATCTTCTACATCACACTCTACCGTGTTTTGAGTTCCCATGTTCCTTCACCTCAAGCTTTTACAAATGTCTACAATTATCTTCCCCTACTTATCTGATTAAGTAAATAGTAAGAACTAAGGATTTTTTCCTAGTTTTTCAAGAACGTTGAATCGAATAAAAACGCCTAAAATTGCATCAATAAAAAAGTGTGCTGCAATGACTGTGAGTAAGTTGCCGGTAACTAAATAAACGTATCCAAGCAAAAAGCTTAGTATGATGGTAAAGCCGAATAAAAAGGGGTGCGTCAAATATCGAATGTGTATAAGTGCAAAAATGATCGAGGCAATAACAATTCCAAACGAGGTTTGAATTACACCTCTAAATAAAATTTCTTCACAAATAGCAACGGTTAAAGATAGAATCAAAATGTGAACTACTGACCTTTTTTTAAATACCCTTTCGTTTATACCTCCATCGTCAAAAAAACGCTTTGGAAGAATTCTCACAAAAACAAGTTCTACCACTACCACTCCAATAGCAATTAAAAACCCAATCACAATTGCTTCTGATGAAAATGAAATCATTGATAAAGGGGCAAACCAACTTCCTAATAGGAGCTTGGACGCAAAAAACGCGAGTAAAAGCATAAATAACTGAGATGCATAGAGGTTGAGGAGTAAATCTTTATCAGATAAATGCTTAATGATCTCTTTTTGAGATTTCAATCTGCTTCCTCCTGTTCTTGATGAAAAACGTCTCTCAACATCATTTCCCAGCTTCTTTTGGTCAACGTATTCGTTTTTTCTCGTTCTTCTTTGAAGGAACGCTCAAAAACCGGTTTGTCGTCACAGCTTGAACAACATGGTCGAACGACCTGGTGTTGCTCCTCTCCAAAATAAGCCAAGATTTGTTTCCTGATACAGCCATCGGCTTGTCCGAATATTTCTTCTACGCTGTCAAGTTGGTCTCTCTTTTTACGTTTTCTGGATTTAAACAAGTGCATAAGGTCTTCTTCCCATTCTTTTTTGCATTGCAATAAATCCAAGCAATCACCTTTAAGGACACCCAGCCTTTCAAAATGATAGGCTAGAAGGCGCTCTTTCGTTTCTTCAAAAGCAAGGCTCCTTATACACTCTAAAAAAGACCCTTCTTGTTGACCAGCACTTTTTTTTGATTCGATAAGGTAAAAAAGCGACCTTAACTCTTCATTTGAAGGTATTTCGTAGTCGATAAATGATAAAGGGAGAAATCGGTCATCTTCTGTGTAAACCAAAAGAGCCGCGCTTTGTTGTCCCCCCCTTCCTGCACGTCCTGTCTCTTGAACGTAGTGCTCAACAGACTGAGGAAGATGGGCGTGTATTACAAATTGGATATTCGGCTTGTTTATACCCATACCAAAGGCGTTAGTACAAAAAACAACATCGATTTCATCACGGATAAACTGTTGTTGAACCAATAATCGGTCACCATTCTCCATTCCACCATGGTAAGCAGCGGTTTTTGCATTTGTTTCTTTACTCATCTTCTGAGAGAGCCATTGGCATTCCGCTCTTGTAGCCGAGTATACAATGCCTGGCTTTTGAAATTGGAGTAAAGCTTCTTTAATCACGGCTACCTTTTGATCATAGGTAGCCGCTTTTTTTACATGAAGACTGATATTAGTCCTGTCCACGGAATAAATGTGTTCCGCTACATTCGTTAACGCCAAATGTGCTTTTATATCCTCTTGCACTGCGGGAGTGGCTGTTGCAGTCAATGCTAAACACGGCGGAAGACCAAGCTCTTGTCTAATGGAAGCAAGCTTCAAATAATCAGTTCTGAATTCATGCCCCCATTGAGAAATACAGTGAGCTTCATCGACCACCATTAAACCTACTTTTTGCCTTTTAAGTTGATTGATTAACCAATCACTTTGGAGCATCTCCGGAGATACATACAAAAGGGATTGGCCATTCAATTGGTTTACGATTCGTTCCTTTTCTAGCCTGTTTACATGGCTGTTTATAGCTACTGCTCCTTTTTCACCAAATGACCTGAGTTGGTGAACTTGATCTTCCATAAGAGATATAAGAGGTGAAACAACAATCGTTAATCCTTCTATATACCTTGACGGAAATTGATAACAAAGGGTTTTTCCCGTACCTGTAGGAAGAACGGCCAAGACATTTTTTCCATTTAATACGTCATGAATGATTTCTTTTTGACCTGTTCGAAACGTAGTAAAGCCCAACGTTCGTTCTAATTCAGCTTCTAAGTTCACCCTTTCTTCACCCTTTCTTCTCGACTCGCCAGAGCTACTCTAATCGTAAAATAATCATACTCATTACCAAGAGCATCCTTAATGGCTTTTAGTTTTTGGGTTTTCAAATCCTCTGCCACATTTAATACGTAATCAAGAATATGCCGGTCGACAAAGCGTTCGGCATTCACTTCTGGCATAAATAAAACAATCTCGATAATATGGTCTTCGATCGTGCTTTTCTTTAGTTTGCGCTTATGTGAAATTTCCTCAAGCGTATACCCTTTAGTAAGCCAAAAATACGTTTCCTGAGCTGTTTTCGTTACGAGTACCGTCTGTTTACTTTCCTTTAAAAACACCCTCAAATATGGATACTTGCCTCTATCTTGTCCTACTTGACTGATCATGTAGTGAAGAACAGATCGAAAAGACAGAGACGTTAACAAAGGGTCATCATTTTTTTTGGTTAGCTGATCGATTGTAAGCCCTGTCCTGTTCCATGAGGTAAGCCGACTGACGAACAAGGTTGCCTCTCGGTCTCTTATTTCCTTAAGCAAATGAAAAATCTCACAATATAAACCATGAGCCATCTTTTCTCTTTGTGAGGCAGGTGGAAAGTGTTTTTTTACCCAATCTTGAACACCAGTGTCATATTGTATTGGAATAAAAGGACTTTTCGTTTTAAGACGAAAAGAAAGAGACTGGATAAAAAGGGATAGTCGCTGCCAAAACCACTCCGCCTCGTCGTTGAGTTCGTATTTGCCCCCATTATAGTGAGGAGGGATAGAAAAGCGACGGTTATATTCATTAAGCATCTCTATTCCATAAGGAGTTAGGGATACTTTTCCATCATTGTTTACTATGTACGCATTGCCTTTAAGTAGTTCTTTTCTCACCTTATCTAATTCTTCTTTAGAACGATGTTTTAAACTCGCCGTTAAAGGTAAAACATAAAACAACGAAGCATCCTGGATGACTTGAGAGGAACGTCTTCCTTGCAGCAAATACATGACACCGTTTATGCTGCGCTGTCCACCGAACTTTTGAATTATGGTAAGAATGAGCCATTTTTGTCCATCCATATGCTTCTCCCCTTTCCAACAACCTTTTATCATTATAAAAGATCCTGTAGCTACAGACCATAACCACCCCTTATATTTTCTATTGAAAGAAAGAGGGAGAACCATTACAATAACAATAGGTGAAAGCATTTATGTTATGGTTCTAAAAATTCCCTTTCTACATAATAGAGAATTAAAGGGATCTTACTTACATTATATTGGGAGGTAATTAACAATGGCAAAGTACACGATTGTAGACAAAGACACTTGCATTGCCTGCGGAGCATGCGGTGCAGCTGCACCTGATATTTATGACTACGACGATGATGGAATCGCGTTTGTTATTTTGGATGATAACGAAGGAACAACTGCAGTACCTGATGAGCTTCATGAAGACATGGAAGATGCTTTTGACGGCTGCCCTACTGATTCAATTAAAATTGCGGACGAGTCTTTTGATGGAGACGCATTAAAATTTGAATAGACTATAAAAAAGCCCGCTGATTCTGCGGGCTTTTTTTGTATGACTGCTTTCAATCCATACTGAGTCGTGAACGTGATCACAGGCCATTTAATATATTTAACCATAACCTCCCTTCTCTTTTCACCTAAAATATTCGTTAGACATTAAAAAAAAGATATTTTGTTTTTTATTCTGAGTGTCTTTTTTGCCTATCCTCCCAAAAAAATCGCATTATCAAGATAAGTAGTTCAGTTAGTTTACATAATAATATTATTGAATACAATCAGTTCTCTTGAAAACTGACTTTATCTCTTCATTGCATTACATTGATAAAATTAATATTTAGAATTTTCTTTTATCATGTTAAGATATCTGATATATTGTGTAGAACATAACAGATCAAGGAGGACGTTTTGGTGTCAAACTTAAAAACCGCAACAAACACATTTACGGTACTGGTTTCAGATCGTTTAAGCAGTGAAGGACTCCAGCCTTTGCTCAATGATCCACAAGTTAACGTTGTTGAAAAAAATGTAGCAGAGTTTTCAGAGCCCGATCCCTCAATAGATGCACTTGTTGTAAGGAGTGCTACGCAAGTGACAGACGACACGTTCACGCTCCTTCCAAACCTTAAAATTATTGGCCGGGCAGGTGTTGGCGTAGATAACATCGACCTTGATGCCGCTACAAAGCATGGTGTGATTGTCATTAATGCACCTGATGGAAATACCATCTCTACTTGTGAGCATACATTCGCCATGATGATTTCACTTCTTCGAAATATCCCCCAGGCGAGTGAGAGTGTAAAACGTGGTGAATGGAACCGAAAGAAGTTTGAAGGGTTTGAGCTTTATGGGAAAACACTCGGAATTGTCGGCTTTGGACGCATCGGAACGGAGTTAGCAGCAAGGGCTAGAGCATTCCAGATGGATGTTCTTGTATACGATCCTTTCTTGACCAACGATCGTGCTAAAAAATTCGGCGTAACTAACGCCAGTCTTGATCAAATCCTTGAGGAAAGTGAGGTCATTACGGTTCATACCCCACTTACTAAAGAGACAAAAGGGTTGATTGGTGCTTCGGAGCTAGCTCGAGCTAAAAAGGGCGTGTTTATTTTAAACTGTGCGAGAGGCGGAATTATTGATGAGCTTGCTTTAGTTGATGCTCTCGAGAGGGGCCACGTGGCCGGAGCTGCCTTGGATGTATTTGAGGATGAACCACTGGGAGACCACCCACTCAAGCATCTGGACCAAGTGATTCTGACCCCTCACATCGCCGCTTCTACAAAAGAAGCCCAACGAAGTGTAGCCGAACAAGTGTCAGAAGAGATTTTGGCATACTCTAAAGGGAAACCGATTATTCACGGCTTAAATTTCCCTCACATTTCAAAAGATCACTTCGAAAAAATACATCCTTTCTATGAACTCGCATACAAAATGGGTAAGATGGCATCCACTTCGATGCGTATTCCAGTTAAAGATATTGAAATCACCTATTCCGGTCGAGTAGCCGAAAACGACACGGCTATTTTAACGCGAAGCTTCTTGACTGGTTTTTTTAAGAGCCGCGTGGATTCTTATATTAACGATGTGAATGTTAACTTTATCGCAAAAGAACGAGGCGTTTCATTCAGTGAAAAAAGGAGCCAAGAAGAAACCGGCTATCAAAGTCTCATTAAAGGGCACGTTCACGGTGAACATCATACATTTACGATCCTTGGAACGGCAAACCAAGACTTTGGATTGCGTTTTGTTAAGGTCGATGATTTCACTGTAGATTTCCAACCTTCTGACCATCAATTATTTATTAAACACACAGACAAACCTGGTGTTATTGGGCGAGTTGGTCAATTATTAGGAAACCACGATGTTAACATTGCTACGATGCAGGTAGGAAGAAAAACAGAAGGCGGTGACGCCATGATGATCTTGACTGTAGATAAAGAAGTGGCCTCTGCTACGATTGAAGCATTAGAGCACGTTGACGAGATTCGTCACGTGACAGTTCTGGAACTGTAAATAAAAACAACACGATAAAGGCTGCTCAGTATAATACTGAGCAGCCTTTTTGAATTCCAAGACTATGTAAGAGCCACTTCTCTTCTCTCTCCTTTTTTAAATGTCATGACAGTGGAATATCCGGCTGTCTTTGCAAAACGAACAGCCTCATCATACGCATAGCCTACATGTTCAGGCTCGTGAGCGTCTGAAGACAAGACGATCGGAATCCCTTTTTGATTACACATACGTAAAAGTTCAGGTTCAGGATACATCCGGCCAACATGCTTTCTAAGACCGGCTGTACTGATCTCCACACACGTTTTAGAATTCTTGAGGGCATCTGTTATCCGTTCGTATTCTGAAAGTAAGAATGCACGGTCCTTGGGAACATACCCAAAGATTTTCACAAGGTCCAAGTGGCCAACAATATCAAAAAGGTTCGATTCTGCGAGGGTAACGATTTGATCAAAGTACTGTTTATAAACCTCTTTTACATCTCTTTTGTCCCACTCTTTTCGATATTCAGCAAGGTCAATACCAAAATCACCTACCCAGTGGACACTCCCAACGACATAATCAAAAGGGTATTTTTGAATGAATGCTTCCATCTCTTTATGTTTCCCTGGTGTGTAGTCCATTTCAATAGACATACGCACGTCAATTCCCGCTTCTTTTGCTTCTTTAAACAATTGAACGTAGTCCGTCATCTCGTACCAACGACGTTCATTTACCCACGGGTTACTTAAGATGTTTTCAGTTTCTGCGAAATGATAAGCGTGTTCGGAAATTCCGAATTCCTCAATCCCTTTTTCCTTCGCTTCATTTGTAAACTTTTTTAAATAATCCAAAGTCAATGTTCCTTTTTCCAAATGATTATGGTAATCCGTGCGCATCTGTAGCCCCTCCCGTCTTTATGGATTCTATTCTAGCACACTTCACATGTCCATACTTTTTGAGATTTAGATGTTTGATACTCGTCCATGCTGTATGGTACAGTGGGAACTAATCAAAAGGTTATCATTTCAACTTAGAAAGGTGATGCAAAGATGAAACGGTTTAAAAAGACGATTGCTATCGGAGTCGCCGTGACTGCAATTACAGTATTAGCTGCATGTGGAGACGAAGAAACACCTGAAGTAAATGAAGGTGACGATGCTCCTGAAACTGAAGAAGTAGAAATGGATGATGATGGTGAAGCCTCTGATGATGAAGCCTCTGATGGTGAGCCACTTGCTACTGTAAATGGTGAAGAAGTTTCTAGAGAACAATACGATGCTCAAATGATGCAATTAGAGCAGATGTATGCTCAGCAAGGAGTAGAATTGGACGATGAGGAAGTAGCAGAAGATGTTCAGTTTATGCGTCAACAACTTGTCGACCAACTCATCAACCAAGAGCTTTTATCACAAGAAGCGCGTAACCAAGACATTGAAGTCTCTGATGAAGAAGTAGAAGAAGAACTTAATACGTTAATTGATCAAATGTTTGAGGATCGTGACGGGTATGAAGAAGCTCTGGAACAGTCCGGCATGTCTGAAGAAGACTTGAAAGAGGACATCCGAGAGCAATTAGCCGTTGAAGAGCTCATGACTTTGAATCACCTTGATGAAGACGCAATTGAAGTAACTGATGAAGAAGTAGAAGAACAATTCCAGCAAGCGGCTCAACAAAACCCTGAAGCCGAGCTTGATGAAGAAACAGAAAACGAAATCCGAGAAAATATAAAACTTAACAAATATGTTGAGCAACTTCGCGAAGATGCTGACATTGAAGTAAATGTTTAATTTCCTATAAAAAGAAGCCGGTCAATTGACCAGCTTCTTTTTTTTGAGGTGTTATTTAAACACATCATTATTACTTCGGTAAAGGACATCTTTGCAACCTGCACGTGCGTTCACTACTCTTGCTGCGGCGAACAAGTAATCCGATAAGCGATTTGTGTACTTTATTATTACTTCAGGAACGTCTTCTTCTTGCATACAGGCAATAATACGCCGTTCTCCTCTTCTAGCAATCGTCCTGCAAACATGAAGGTCTGCCGCTGCTGGCGTTCCACCTGGTAACACAAAGGTTTTAATTTCAGGTGCCTCTGCCCAATATTTATCAATTGCTTTTTCTAGTGTTTCTACATATTCATCTTTTGTCTTATATACAGGCTTTTCTGTAACATTCGCAAGATCTGCACCTAAATCAAACAATTCGTGCTGAATATTCGTTAATTCTTCAACGATATCTTTGTTTTCTTCACCTGTTAAGCCAGCAAGAGCACGCCCGATAAAGCTATTCAACTCGTCAATTGTACCGTACGCTTCAACTCTTAAGTGATTTTTCTCGACCCTTTTTCCAATCAAGTGGGTCTTCCCTTTGTCACCTTTTCTCGTATAAATCTTCATACATGGACCTCCCCTTTTTCATCTTTTTCAATAAGACTTTTTATAGTTTCAAACAAGGCATTTTTCTCATCCCATTTTTGACCGATACCAGTAGAGGCAATGCAGATTTCCTCCAATTGCACATTCGGGATGGCTTGATGAACGATGCCCGAAAGGTTCATCAATAAATGAAACGTTTCTCCGTCACTGATTTGACCGTTTAAGTAAACGGTAACGATCACCTTGTTACCTGAACCAAATAGCAGGATGGAAAAAGTGGACTTGTTTTTTTCTTTCAACCAGTGAGGGGCTTTCCTCTTCAAGGAAAATACCATGTCCTTATGACTGCGACTACCACGGTCAGCGAATTGATAGATAAATGCTGAACGCCATCCCGTTGGACTTCCTTCTTTACGTGACGTAATAACGCGAAGGGGACGATCGCTTTTTATAATAAAACAGCCCTGTGATTCTATTGAAGACAAGAAAGAGGGTTCTTCTTGTACCACGTTTGTCAATGAAGGGTCATACGTAATCAATGGTTTAGGTACAGTCGGATGCTCAATTTCGATTAATGGAGTATGGTACAGTTCACTTAAATTTGTACGATTAAGGACCTCAACCGGAGGTCCTTCTGCAACTTTTTTCCCGTTACTTAACAGTAAGAGACGGTCGCAAAAGAGCCCTGCAAGGTTTACGTCGTGTAGAATGGCTACAACGGTCAGCTTTTTCGTTTTCGCTAATTGGACAATTCGGCTCATCAGTTCAATTTGATAAGATAAATCCAAGTGGTTCGTAGGCTCATCAAGCAACAAAAGGGCAGGTTCTTGAGCAAGAGCGCGAGCGAGAAACACCCGCTGTTGCTCTCCGCCGCTTAAAAGTGAAAGAGGTTTGTCTTTGTACTCCAAAACATCCATGAGCTCCATCATTTGATGAACAATCCGATCATCTTCTTCGTCATAAAAGTGAAAAAGTCCTTTTTTGTGAGGATACCTCCCCATTGTAACCACATCTTTTACAGTAAACGTAAATGATTGTTCATGGTGTTGGGAGACCAGCGCCATCACTTTTGCAAGTTCTTTAACATTGTACGTTTCAACAGGTTTATCGTCGATTGTTATGGTCCCCTTTTGGTGAGGAAGTGACTTAGTCAGTGTTTTCAGTAACGTTGTCTTACCACTGCCATTTGGCCCCAATACTCCGTATACTTCCCCTTTTTTAATCGTAAACGATACATTATTTACAACAAAACGTTCATTGTATCCTGCTGATAAGGACGACACATGAATCATGGTCTCCACCTCCTCTATGGGGGCACTGGAAATACAAAACAGCTTTCAGTGCTTTTCTCTACCTTTGCTTTTTCACTTTATAAATTAAGATCAACCCGAACACTGGAGCTCCGATTAAAGCAGTAATCACACCGATTGGCAACTCCTGTGGTGAAATAATCGTTCTTGCCACAACATCTGCGAAGATTAGAAACGCCCCTCCACCTATTGCTGAAAGAATAAGTACATGTTTATGATCAGGACCTATTAAGAGGCGTACAAAATGAGGGATTACTAACCCAATAAATCCAATCGTCCCGGATACGGCAACAGCACCACCTGTCAAAAGAGCAGCCGCAAACAAAATCACCGTTTTTTTTCGTTTAATATCAACACCTAAATGGTGCGCAGACTGTTCTCCAAATCCAAACGCATTTAATTCCCGCCAGTGAACCAGTAACAATGCTGTACCAATAATAAAGAAAGGAACGATCAAATATACATACGGCCACCCTCTCATGCCTACTGAGCCCATTAGCCAATGAATGATTTGTCTGAGCTCTTCGGTGCTTAAGGCAATCATGAGAGAGATAAGTGAGCCTAAAAATGAGCTAAAAATAATTCCAATCAGAATAATTGTCTCTACAGACATGGCTTTGCTCACGAGCCTGGCCATGGAAAGCACTAAATATAATGAGACAAAACCTCCAATTACAGCCACAACAGGAAGGGTAAATGAGCCTAAGAAAGGAATTGTCAGCCCGAAATAAAACACCATTACTGCTCCAACAGCTGCTCCTGAAGAAGCACCAAGAGTATAAGGATCAGCAAGAGGGTTTCTTAGAAGTCCTTGAAAGCTTGCGCCCGCTACAGATAAAGATGCCCCTACAAAGAGGGCCAAGAGAACTCTCGGTAGACGAATCTCCATTATGATATTCTCGAGCGTCCCCTCTGTCGCACTCGGCATATTCACACCTGGTATTTGATCGAGTAGAATCTTTCCCACTTCGACTGGCGGAATGCCCACACTACCGACACCGACACCGGTAAATACTGCACTTAGTAGAAGCAGGAAAAAGATGAGGTATATGCTCGTTTTATAACGATCAGTAACGATCTGGGTAAATAAGTTCGGCAAGGGTTTCGACTCCTTCAATTAAACGAGGGCCTTGTCGTGTAATCATATTTGAGTCTTCCATTTCATAGACTCGATCTTGTTCAATGGCAGAGACGCTTTGCCATGCAGACCTGTTCAATACATCTCCTCTAGCATCTTCTACATAAGCGCCATAAGTTAAAATGATAGCTTCAGGGTTTAATTGGACCGCATCTTCTTCTGTAAATTGAACCCAGCCTTCTTCGCCTCCTGCTACATTTTCAGCCCCAATCGTTGTCAGCATCTCATCTATGAAGGTCCCTGTTCCAGCAGTAAACAGAGGATCTGCCCCTACTTCAATCCACACACTTACACGCTCTTCCTCCGGTATATCCGAAGCAATGCCTTCTATCCTATCAATCTCTTCTTGAAACGAACGTACCATCTCTTCCGCTTCTTCAGATTTCCCTAATACATCCCCCATAACAGTTACGACTGTGTAGAAGTCTTCAAACGTATTTGTATCTTCTACGACAACGACTTGGATACCAGCATTTTCAATTTGCTCAAGGGCTTCTAGGTCGTTTATCGCACCGGCTAATACGAGGTCGGGATCTTTTGCAATGATGGACTCAACGTCGATCGTCATATCCCCGACGCTTGGCAATTCACTTGCTTTTTGAGGAAAATCGTCATTTGCAGTTACAGCAACCAGTTGGTCCCATGCATCCAATCCATAGATTAGTTCTGTGTTACTAGGCAACAAAGAAATAATCTCCTCTGGCTGACTTTCAATCGTCAGTTCCTCTCCTCTAGCATCTTCAACAGTAACTGGGAAGCTGCCTTTCTCTTCTGGCTCGCCACTCTCCGTTGTTTCTGTCTCTTCTTCGGTGGTGGCACATGCCGATAAAACGAGAACTGTACCTGCCGCTAATGTAATCCATTTTTCTTTTTTCATTGTGTAACTCTCCCCTAATCCATTTTAGAAAACAGATTACGTCGAAATATGTACGTGCTGAGAAATAAAAAAACTGCCCTCGAATTCCTTCAAAGGCAGAAGTTTTGCATATGAAAACCTTGTTCATGGTAAATACCCATTAAACAATGATCATCACTGCTTTACCTTTCTCCCGAAGGTACAAAAACTTTAAGGCAGGTCTCCTGACTCACACATGTACGATTGCCTCCTTCCTTCCCGCAAAAGGCAGTGGAATAGGTGGATATCCTAATAGCATAAATGCTATGAAGACAATCAATGCGCTTACAGTGGCGGGACCGTGCCGGCTTTTCACCGGACTTCCCTTTTAACGTACCGTGTTAAGTACGACCTTAAAGTAGCAGACGTATAAATGTTTCTACTCCATTATACACGAATCAATTGTATACGTATATTTATAAAAAAAGTATACCCTTACGTCAGGGTGTAAGGCTCCGCTTCGCCCCATCCGCTCCCTTTCCGCGGCGGTGTCGGCGAGCAAATAGAAGTAAATAACCTACCTAATCGCTAGAAAAAGCCAACACAGACCACATCAAGACAAAAGATTTTTTGACTTAAATAGATGATCAATCCCCTTAATTAAGCTAAAATGAAGCTACTAACCGTTAGGAGGTTTTACTTAATATGAGTGTACACGAACATAAAAAAGAAGCACCGTCTAAAGTACATTGTGTAGTACTTACCGTATCTGACACACGAACCCTTGAAACAGATAAAAGTGGCCACCTTATGGTCAGTAAATTACAAGAAGCCGGCCATGATATTATCAACCACCTTATAGTAAAAGATGATTACTCAGCTATTCAAAAAGCCGTTATGTCAGCGGAAGCACACAGACAGGTCGACGCAGTACTCATTAATGGCGGGACCGGCCTTGCCTTACGAGACCTTACATACGAAGCAATAGAACAACTACTAGACAAAACCATTCCCGGTTTTGGAGAATTGTTCAGATATTTGAGTTATGAAAAAGATATCGGTTCCGCTGCTATGCTAAGTAGAACAATTGCAGGCATAAGAGGAAAAATAGCTATTTTTTCAACACCGGGGAGTTCAGGAGCTGTGAAACTGGCAATGGACGAGCTTATTATTCCCGAAATTACTCACGTTGTAAGAGAGATCAAAAAAGACCTGTAATCGTAAGAAGAGCTCATAATCATTTTCTATACTCATGGTACTGGGTTAGCAGGCAACTGAAGATGTAAACACAAAGCGCTGATGCATTACTTGCTTCTTCCTCTTCTAGCTTACGCTTTGAAGCGTCTTCGTCGAAGCAACTCGATGTTTTTTAATCGTGATGTAAACGCTTGTCACTGCTCGCAGGTTACGAGAAAAGCGCTCGTAACCTGCTTCAAGGGATGCATTGGCTCCGCTCATTGCTTCGCCAACATGCCCCCAAGGTCAAACCCGGACCTTGGGGGCATGTTGGCTTATTCTTTTTCATAAGGTAAATACACTGTAAATGTCGTGCCTTCATTCAGTTTACTATGAACAGACACTTTTCCTTTATGGGCTTCGACTAAATTTTTAACAATCGCGAGGCCAAGTCCTGTGCCGGCGCGTCCTCTAGTTCTTGCTTTATCAGCTTTATAAAACCGTTCGAACACAAATGGGAGATCCTCTTCGGGTATACCACTGCCTGTATCTATCACGTCCATTGTGATCCCCGTTTCCTCTTCAGCAAGCCTTAACGTAACTTCGCCGTTTTCAGGGGTGTGACGAATCGCATTATCAATTAAGTTCGTCAGTACTTGCTCAATTCGATCCGGATCAACGTATAGTGATGATTTAACAGAGTCGATTTGTTCTTTTAATTGAACACGGTGTTCTTTTGCAATTCCACTAAACTTACGGACAATTCTCTTCGATAAATCAGTGGTATCAACCCATTCAAGGTTTAACTGAATGTGGCCGGCTTCCATTCTGGCAAGATCGAGAAGTTCGTTCACTAGACGCCCCATGCGAAGGGACTCATCATAAATGATCTGAGCTAACTCCTTTTTCTCTTCTTCAGATCCTGCTACATCATCAATAATGGCTTCACTATAGCCTTGGAGCATTGAAATCGGTGTTCGGAGTTCGTGCGACACGTTTGCAATAAAATCTTTACGCAGCTTATCGTGCATTCGTTCCTCTGTCATGTCACGTAATACTGCAACGGCACCGCGAATGTTTTCTTGGTCATACAAAGGTGTCATGACGATGACCCAGCTTCTTCCTTGCACATCAACTTCCACTAGTTGCTCTTGACCCTTGTCTGTTACCTTTTTAAACAAGTGTTTAATTTCTTGTGGTAAAACTTGTTTGGAGGCTTGAGGGTGGTTTTCATATGTCCAAGCCATAACAAATGCTTCAGCAGGTGGGTTCATAACACTCATTTTCCCCGTTCGATCAAGAGTAATTACCCCATCAGCCATTGAACTCAAGATTCTTGATAGTTGTTCTTTCTCACGATTAAGCATGTCTAAATTAGTGTTAAGAGCACGGGCCATTCTATTAAATGCCATACTTAACAGTCCGATTTCGTCATTTGATCGAATCGGAATTTTCGTGTTGAAATTCCCTTTAGCCACTTCAAGAGAAGCTCGACGCATCTTACGTAACGGGGCAGTAATCCTTGTTGTTAGAAAAAAGGCAAAAATAGTCGTTAATACAATGGCAACGCCTGCACTTAACAAGATAATGTGCTTCGTTTGTACCGAAGCCTCCTCTACAATATCAAGAGGCATATACAAGTACACGGCTCCATTTTGATTACTACTTGTTACCGGAAGGCCCACGATAAGTAGTTCTTGGTGATCACCGTTATGTTGGTTGAGCTCGTAGTCGCCACGTTGGACGACCACTTCTTGGTCATCCATGACTTGGGATAGCTCTCTATCCGAGTAAAACAAGTCAATCGGTAGCTCTCCTTTGGTATTATTTGAAGAATACCAAAATTCCTCTTCATCCAAAATAATAACAGCTCGCGTCCCGTAAGTTTCTGCAATTTTTCTTGACATGGCAATCGCTGCTTCGTCTGTATGATCATCTTCAATAAGGCTTGCAATCAATGATGCATGATTTAAAAGTTGTTCTTCTGATTGTTCAGCATGAAAACGTTCAAAGTATTGAAGCAAAAGGACAGTAAGTACTAAAAGGACGACGCTTACTAAGAGTAAGATCGTCGCCCATAACTTTCCTACTACACTTCTCCAAAACATCTATTTACTCGCCTCAAATTTATAACCGATACCCCAAACGGTAGCAATCATGTGGGCCGCTTCAGGAGAAACTTTGTTTAACTTTTCTCTAAGCCTTTTAATATGCGTATCGACCGTTCTCAAATCACCGAAAAACTCGTAATTCCACACATCTTTAAGTAGGTCCTCACGAGCAAATACTTTATCCGGAGCTTGAGCAAGGTAGTGGAGAAGTTCGTATTCTTTTGGAGTGAGGTTAATCTCCTCACCGCCTGCCATCACCTTATGAGCATCATTGTCGATCGTTAAATGAGGGAAAACAAGGACATCTTTTGCTTGTGTTTCCGTTTGCAAGAACTTCGTTGTTGAAGCTCGTCTTAGTAACGCCTTAACCCGAAGTACAACTTCTCTTGGACTGAATGGCTTAACGATATAATCGTCCGTACCCGCTTCAAATCCTTGTACACGATTTGCTTCTTCACCTTTGGCGGTCAGCATGATCACAGGTGTCGCTTTATGTTTTCTAAGTTCTTCGCACACTTCAATACCATCAATTCCAGGCATCATTAAGTCAAGCAAGATAAGATCGAAATCTTCTTCCAAAGACATCTCCAATGCTTGCTCTCCATTCTCCGCATCCTTCACTTCATAATTCTCTCGTTCTAAGTACATCTTAAGGAGTCGACGAATGCGTTCTTCATCATCAACCACCAATAACTTTGCTTCCGTACTCACGTATGTTACCCCCTATGTGCAAACAAATGTCTAGTATTACTAGTGTATCATTTCTTTGTATATCACGTCATTTTTCTCCTTGAAAGTTGTGTCAAAAAGGTGAACCTTGCAAGGTTTCTTACTAGAACATATAAAAGACCGCCTTAGAAAGTGAATAACCTTCTAAAGCGGTCTTAGATTTATTTACATACCAGCGTAAGAATGAAGGCCGGCTATAACGAGATTTACAAAAATCAAGTTGAACATGATAATGGCAAAGCCGATTACGCAAAGCCATGCGCTCTTTTCACCTTGCCACCCTCTTGATAAACGAAGGTGTAAATATGCTGCGTAAAACAAGAATGTAATCAGTGCCCACACTTCTTTAGGGTCCCAACCCCAGAAGCGGGTCCAGGCAATTTGTGCCCAAATCATTGCAAAGATCAGTCCTCCAAGAGTAAAAATCGGGAACCCAATTGCAATGGCACGGTAACTCAACTCATCAGCACTTTGAGGGTTTACGCTTTTTACAAGGGGCTGTAACGCTCCACCAATCGGCTTTCTAAAGATCAGACGAAGCACCCAATATAGAACAGCACCAGAGATAAACGCCCAAATAACAGCATTTAAATCATCAGGAACGATGAAATCAGGCGCATTTACAAGCGGTGATAACCGATCCTCGGATAGTAGTGTTCCTTCATTCGGTCCGATTAAGGCAGGTAGTTGATACGTAATTGGTGCCTCTTGTCCAAATTCATTTATATACTGAAACTCAGCTTCGTAGTTAACTGCGGAAAAGCCCATATTCAAAAGGATATGTCCGACAAAGCAGAGTAAACCGAAAAAGACCAATTCTAATGATGTCACTTTTTTCGATTTTGTTTTAAAATCTGTTACTCTAACCAAATAAACAAGACCAGCGGCAAAACCGACTGCCAAAATCCCTTGTCCCAATGCGGTTGTAATCACGTGGATTTTTAACCAATTAGACTGCAGTGCCGGGATCAGCGGTTGAATTTCAGTAGGAAACACAGATGCGTATGCAATAATCAACATTACGACTGGCATCGTGAATAACCCTAACACTCGGCTTTTGTAGATCGGATAAATGATTACAAAACCAAGCCCCATCATTATTCCAAGAAACGTCGTATATTCAAACATGTTACTTACCGGAGCGTGTCCTCCGGCAATCCACCTGGTAATAAAATACCCCATCGCTAATACAAAGGCAGCTACTGATGAAATATATCCATATGTCCCCAGTCGGTTTCGTTCAATTCCTTTTTTATCTTTAAAGCGACGCCCTGTTACAGATACTGCAAACATGAGCGTTGAAAGGAAATACAAAAAGAACGCGATCAAAAGTAAATTACTGCTTAGTTGAGCCATTGTCATCGGCCTCTCTCACTCCTTCGTCAGTACGCTCGCTTTCATCCTGTTCATCCGTCTGGTCATTAGGCGCAGGAATGTTCGTTTGCTCCGCAAGATAATCGAAGTCTTTTTTCAAAGCATTCCAGTTCTTGTTTGCATGTCCTGCAATCCAGAGTTCACCATCACGCTCTTGAATCCACATGCGTCGGTGATGCCAGTAGGAACCTTGAACGAGACCTACCATAAAGATGATCCCTCCAAGAATAAGGATTGGCAACGTACGATCCCGCCTAACCGCAAGTGCGCTTACATGATTGGTTTCAAAGTCGACCATGCGCAGACGGTATTGATTATCTTCTTCTATCGCTTCGTTTAGTTGAATGCCAACAAAGCTGAGCTCTCCATCGTCTTCACCAGGAGCAAATACTTCAAAAATAAACCGAGGGTTATCAGGAATCCGATTAAGTGTTGAAGGCTCCCCGTCATCGTTAAAGGTAAAGTTCGGGAAATAATCGTAGATTTCAACACGGTACCCATTATCGAATTCGTAAGATGGTTCAGGGTCGTACAGATTAACCTCAAACCTTACATCTTCAAGACCTTCCGAATCTCCGTCAATTTCTTCTAACGCAAAAGTAAAAGCGGCTAATTCATTTAATTTATAATCCACTTGATATAAGGAGAAGCCTTCAAATGACATCGGGTCATTCACACGAATCCGGTGCTGTTGAACTTCTTCTTTTTCACCTGCACCAATGGTTTCAGATGATTGTTTGAACAAGGTCGCTGTCGTTTGATATGTCTTTACGACATCTCCACCTGAGCGTTCAAGTCCTTCGCGGAACCGTTCGTCTTCTGGATCGTAAAATTCAACCAAGAAATCATCATTGCGAACTGAATACTCTCCTCCAGTTCCACGTACTTCAACTTCTTGGCCTTCCCTTACCCATATATGGTCTTCTAAGTACATTTCCGGGAAAAGCCTTAACATGGCACCTATCAAAAAGATAATCAATCCTACATGATTGACATAAGGACCCCACCTGGAAAAACGCCCCTTTTCAGCTAAGATATTGCCGTTTTCTTCGCGTACATTGTATTTTCTTTCCTTAAGTACTTCAGAAGCTTTCTTAATCTCTTCGCTTGGTTCAGTAACAGTATCGGCTTTTTTAAACAATCGCTGACGTTTCATGAACCCTGGGTGCCTTGTTACTCGCTGCGTTTTCAATGCTCTATACAAAGGTACAAAGCGGTCGATACTAGCAATAATTAAAGATACACCAAGACCGGCTACAAGAAGCATATACCACCAAGAACTATATAAATTATGAAAGCCAAGTTGATAGAATAATTGCCCCATCGTACCGTATTCCTCATAGTAATAGACAGAGGCCGGTTGTCCAGGAGGAATAAACATCTCTTGTGGAAAAATCGTTCCTATGGAAGACGCGATTAACGTAAGAACGATAATCCAAACACCGACTTTTACTGAAGAGAAGAAGTTCCAAATCTTATCAACAATTGATTTTTTATACGTTTGAGAACGTCTTGCAACACCCTCATAACGCATATTCGCTAAAGAGTTGTCATCTTCTTTCAGGGGCTTTCCACACGATTCACACAAATAGGTGCCGTAAGGATTTAAATGCCCACATTCACATTTGACTTTACTCATGGTGACCCCCTACTCGCTGCCAGGTACCAGTTGATCCAGCGCTTCTAATACTTGTTGTTCAGTCTTTCCGCCGATTTGACGGTCAATCACATCGCCCTCTTCATCGATTAACAGAACGGCTGGAAGGCTGTTTACCCCGTAGGCGTTACTTACCTTCATCCCTCTGTCAATGGCATTTGTATAGGGAACGTTATGACGATCTAGGAAACGTTGAACCTGTACTGTAGATTCATCAACATTCAATGCCACAATTTCAACGCCTTTTTCTTGATACTCTTCATGGTACTCTTTTAAGTACTCCATTTTTTGACGGCAATAGGTACAGTACGTTGCCCAAAAAGTCAGGTATACGCCTTTTCCTTTTAGCTCATCCAAGTGGACTGTGTTTCCATTCATATCTTCAAGAGCAAAATCAGGTGCTTGATCCCCTGCATCAACCAGCCCTCGCTCCTCTGAGAAATAGGTCACGGCTGTATACCCTAAGGCAATTGCCAAGACAACCAAGATAGCTGAACGTATAATCAGTCTCCTCTTTTTCATCTTCATCCCTCATTTTTAATAGCTGCTACTTAAAGAATAGTAATTCTTCTTTTCTAAACGATCACTCCAACAATGAATGACGATCGTGTACCCGTTACATGACCTGACACAAAGTAACTTGCTTTTTATCTAACGTGTCTCTGTTCCACAAATTTCGAGCACTATTTTTATATTAGCACTACAGCATTTGTCTTAACAGTGAAGTGTCTTATTTAAAAATGACGATTATGTGACAGCAAGCTCTCTTAATTTCTTGACTTCATGTGGCTTTAGTTCCCTGAACTCCCCTGCATTGAGTCCTTTTAGAGTTAAAAATCCATACTGCTCTCTTTTAAGCTTGTCAACCGGGTGTCCAATTGCCTCAAACATCCGCCTCACTTGTCGGTTCTTTCCTTCGTGAATCGTGATTTCAACGATAGCGGTTCCTTTTTGATTGTTTGCTTTCACAAGCTTCACTCTTGCCGGTGCTGTTTTTCCATCCTCTAATTTAATCCCTCTTTCAAGAAGTTTTAAATTTTGTCTTGATGGAATTCCTTTGACTTTAGCAATATACGTTTTATGAATACGGAATTTCGGGTGCATAAGAACATTGGCAAAGTCACCGTCATTTGTTAGAAGAATTAAACCTGACGTATCGTAGTCAAGACGACCTATAGGATAAATACGCTTCTCTGAACCTACAAAGTCCGTTACGACCTTCCTATCTAAATGATCTTCAACGCTTGAAATGACACCTTGGGGCTTGTAAAGAAGGTAGTATACAGGTTCTTCTTTATCGATCGGCACACCGTCTACCTCGACTTTATCGTTATGAGGGTCCACTTTTGTGCCCAGTTCAACAATTGTTTTTCCGTTAACAGTCACTCGTCCTTCTTCAATGAATTGCTCTGCTTTTCTTCTTGATGTAACGCCCGCTTGGGCAATAACTTTTTGTAATCTCTCCACTGCTTTCACCTCTTCTGTTGCCTTCAAAACCACTCTATATGCATTGTCGGCGTATACCTTTCTGTTTCAAACCTTAATTTTAGCTTTTTTTCACTCGAGTCTCAACGTTTTTATTCAAATAAAGACAGTTTTCATATAGATTAAACCATTTCATTACTACCATCACCGTTTTAGAAGTAGCGACTTCAACAATTTTTATCTGAAAGCAAGATTTTTTACGATAACCGAGAAAATAATAAAAGAGAGCCTGCTCTGCAAGGTATAAAAGCTTGCAGGGCAGACCCTCTAACACGATCATTTATACTTTCATAGCTTATCCAAAAACCAATGTCACGACAGTAATTGCAGCCAGAATTCCGATCACATCGGCCAAAAGTCCAACTTTTAATGCATCCCCCATTTTTTTAATGCCAACGGCGCCAAAATAAACCGTTAGGACATAAAAGGTCGTATCGGTACTTCCCTGCATGGTAGATGCGAGTCTCCCAATAAAGGAGTCAGGACCGTGGGTAGCAATGAGGTCAGAAGTCATCCCAAGAGCTCCTGTCCCCGATAGAGGGCGAATCATAGCAAGTGGGACGATATCAGCTGGAATTCCCACTGCAGCAAGAGCTGGTCTTAATAAGTCAATAAAGAAGTCCATAGCACCTGACTCTCTGAACACGCTTATGGCTACAAGCATTCCCACTAAGTATGGGATAACCGAAAAAGCCATAGAAACGCCTTCTTTCGCTCCTTCAACAAACGTCTCATAAGTGGGAACTTTTTTGATCGTCGCCACAACTAAAATAAAGGCAATTAACAATGGGATGATCCACAATGACAAATAAGTAATCCATTGCATGTGTGATCACCCCCTCTTTTTTTGCATTCGTCGAAAGTGAAAATAACGGTCGATTAGAATAGCACCTGCAGTAGAACAAGCAGTGGCTACAATCGTAGTTCCTACAATCTCCGTCGGGGAAACCGAACCGTAGTTCAGCCTCAACGAAATAACAGTTGTAGGAATAAGCGTTATACTTGCAGTGTTGATCGCAAGTAACGTAATCATGGATCGGCTTGCCTCGTCTTTACCGTCATTCAGTCTTTTTAATTCTTCCATCGCTTTAATTCCCATTGGCGTCGCTGCATTACCAAGTCCAAATAAATTCGCACTCATGTTCGATAGGATATATCCCATGGCAGGGTGTTCTTTAGGAACGTCGGGAAACAATTTCCTAACGACAGGGCCCATAATTCTACTGAGCCCCCTTAGAATCCCACCTTTTTCAGCTACCTTCATTAACCCTAACCAAAAAACTAGAACGCTAATTAATCCAATACAAATAGCTACCGCTTCTTTTGCCCCGTCGAAAACTGCCTTATTCACTTGATCCATCGTTCCGTTAAACATAGCAAAAACGATTCCGATCACGAATAAGGCCACCCAAATGATGTTAACCACTGTCCTTCACTCCGCTAATCATAAAGAGCGCATCCCAGAACTTTTTCAAGAAGGACGGTTCTTCCTTGGCTACTTTCTCAAAAGATAGAGGAACAACACCGATTCCTTTACCTTCTAGAGTGATATGAATCGCCCCAATAGGATCCGGATACCCGGTTTTTACCCACCTTTCATCAGGTGAGAGAAGGCGCACTTCTTGTTCAACACTCTCTTTTTCTTCTTCGGTCAAAGGATATTCAAAGCTGTACTTTGCATAGAGCTTCCCTTGGTAGAAGGGATCTTTAACTCCGTTTATTTTACCCTCTCTAATAATCTCTTCCGTCGTAAAGGTATTAAACGCCCAGTTAAATAAATTCATATGATCGTGCCAGTCACTACCGGCGTTTAACGTAACCGTAACAAGTTCTACACCATCTTTTTCTGCCGTTGATACAAGGGTACGCTTTGCTCTCTTCGTATAACCGGTCTTCCCACCAGTTGAATAAGGATACAACTGTGTTAGGAGACGGTTTTTATTATTAAACAGACGGTACCCATTCTCCCTTTCAGATGCACGGTAGCTTTTTGTTCCAGATACTTCTTGGTACGTTGGGTTTTTCATTGCATAACGTGTGAGGATGGCCATGTCATAAGCTGTAGAGTAATGTTCTTCATGATCATCTAGTCCGTGGGGGTTGTTGAAAACCGTATTACTCATACCGATTTCTTCTGCTTTTTCATTCATTAAATACACAAAGCCTTCAAGACTTCCGCCT
The DNA here is from genome assembly GCF_000429705.1 of Alteribacter aurantiacus DSM 18675. Lineage (GTDB taxonomy): Bacteria > Bacillota > Bacilli > Bacillales > Salisediminibacteriaceae > Alteribacter > Alteribacter aurantiacus. The sequence goes on along the minus strand of NZ_KE386941.1, from coordinate 698,108 downwards.
ACATGTTCTGCTATGGCTACCGCTGCATCATTTCCTGAACGAAGCATGAGCCCATAAACTAAATCTTTTAGAGGCAACTTTTCACCAGCATATAAATAAAGTGATGATCCTTCTGTCCCTTCTGCCCTTGTAGAGACTGTAACCATCTCGTCCATTTTTCCGGACTCGATGGCAAGTAATGCTGTCATTATTTTCGTTATACTCGCAATTCTCATTTGTGTGTGTGCTTCTTTTTCATACAGAATTCTCCCGCTTTCCAGCTCCATCAAGATGGCACCATGAGCAGACGTTTCTCCAGGATAACTAACGGCAGCTGTTTGGATTGGCGAGATCAACAAACTGGTTATAATCAATACAACAATCACATTCAAAACCCTATTAATCATGGCACACCGTCCTCTATTGCGCGTTTGTACAAGTCTATGCGTAAGTGAGTTTGATATGCCATTCACAGGAAGAAGTAAGTATAATGAAAGGAAAATGGAAGAAAATAGACAGTATCACAACAGAGGAGGTAAGGATATGGTTGGGGAGCTTTTGATTGTCGTCTTTCGCATCGCCACTATTTTACCTCTTTTACTTGCTATAACCCTTTTTATGGGCAAACGATCAATTGGACAATTGCCTGTGTTTGACTTCCTTGTCGTCATGACACTCGCGTCTGTTACAGGGGCCGATATTGCCCAACCGAATGTCCAACACATCCATACCGTTGTTGCTATTATCGGCATAGCCGTTCTTCAACGATTCGCTTCGTATATCATGATTAAATATCGAAAAATGGGAAAATGGATGACCTTTGAACCTACCATTGTCGTCCATGATGGGAAATTATTAAGAAGAAACTTGGAAAAAATGCGTTATTCCGTTGATAACATTTTGCAAATGCTAAGAGAAAAAAATGTATTTGACTTATCTAACGTAAAGTTAGCTATTGTAGAGGGGAACGGCTCTCTTACCGTACAATTAATTGAAGATAAAGAAGCAGTAACCATTGAGGATTTAAAACTACAAAAAAAATCACCCGGCATTGCGTACCCGGTGATCATGGAAGGAAAAGTGTATATTAGCGTTTTGGAAAAATTGGGCCTGGACCTCGCATGGCTACATGACCAATTAAAAGAAAAGGGGGTCATTCATTCTGGCAATGTCTTTTTTGCAAGCATTAATGAAAATCTAGAGCTTCATGTCTCCGAAAACCAGTATAGCAAAGAAGGTCCGCCGTTTTTTCATTAGCTTAAAAGAAATGTATCGAGCTTTTTTTCTAGCTCTTTTAGCTCAATAGCCTGACGGGTATACATCCTTTTCGCTTCTTCGTCCATTGTCTTTTCCGAGAGCCTCTCAAGATCAGCCTGTGTTTTTTGTAGAAGAGCATAAAGAGTTTCTTTTTCTTTAGGTTCTGCTTGCTTTAACTGGTCGTCATAGATGTCTGTGTATAGTTGACCATCACGATCCACTTGGGCAAGGAAGATATTATCGACGGTAAGCCCTAACTTCTCAACTTTCTCTTCCATCCACCTTCTGCTAAAGCCAAGCCTGTTTAAGGCTTCATCTTGTATCTTTCCGTCTCTAATGACCGTTTCTGTCTCTTTTACCGTTCCCAAATTCAAATTCAAATCACGAGCTGTGACAGGCTGCACATCCCTTTTAAGAAGAGCATCGACCTCACCTGTGCCTTCGAGCATAGCAAACTCTACATCTTGAACTTTGAAGATTCCTTTTCTTCTCAATTCCGTTTCAAGATCATCACTTGAGATTTTTTGTTTTCTTAGTTCCTCTTCAAGGATCTTGCCATTCTTAATTACCGGAGCAGGTTCGGCTTGCAACCACACGCGAAATGTCCGGCTTTTTAGTTTCACGAGCTGAACAGCATATAAAAACAACGTTGCGATAAAAAAGCCTAGAAGAGGAAACGCGATCGGAATCGACAATTGTATGGCCCCTACACCAAGCATGGCTCCAAAGAAAGCAAGGACTATGAATTCCGTTTGTGTCATGTGTGCCAGACTTTTTCTAACTAACAATTTTGATGCAGCCAAAATTAAAATTAACGCACTAATTGTTCGAACCGTTACTTCCAACCAACCAGGCATACTATTCTCTCCTTTGTAAACGAGTGTTTAATTTCCTTCTAGCTTTAGCTTTTGCACTCTTTTTCCCAATTCATCAGCCATTGATTTTGTTTTTAATGCTCCCTCGCGAAAGACATCGTGTGCCTCCTCGTCTGACGTTTCTATTTGAAGATTATTTAAGCCTGTACCAAGAGATTGTAACGAAAGATAGCAGTCTTGAACGTACTCCGACTCTTTATTCATTTTCTTTCACTCCTTTTTTACCCCTTAGGACGGAAGATGAGGGCCGCTATAAATCCAAAAATAATGGCCGAAGATATACCTGCACTAGTTACTTCGAAAATCCCGGTCACAATTCCGATTATTCCATGCTGATTAGCTTCTGCAACAGCACCGTGAACAAGGGCGTTACCAAAGCTTGTAATCGGTACTGTGGCACCTGCTCCTGCAAAATCAATCAACGGTTCATACAGTCCTAATCCATCCATAACAGCACCTGCTACAACCAATGTACTCATGGTGTGCGCTGGGGTTAGTTTGGCTACATCCATAAGCAGTTGACCAATTACGCAAATCGAACCACCTACTACAAAAGCCCAAAAGAACGTCATCATTGACTTTTCACCTCTCCTGCTTCGATAGCTACAGCATGGGCAACACATGGAATCGATTCATGTTGTTGAAAGGTAAGCGGTGATAAAAGGGCACCAGTTGCCACAATTAAGATGCGTTTTAGCTCGCCCCGCTTCATTCGATTTAAGAGGTGACCATACGTCACTGCAGCTGAACAGCCTGCTCCACTTCCTCCTGCGAAAACAGGCTGATTTTCTTTATATAAAAGCAACCCACAATCTTGAAATACATCGGGGGATATGGGTGTCCCTTGTTGTTCGAACAAATCCAACGCAATGGATCGACCGATTTTTCCTAGATCTCCCGTTACGATTAGATCATAATGATCGGCGGAAATACCTAAATCTTTTAAATGAGCTTGTATCGTATCCACTGCAGCAGGAGCCATTGCCGCACCCATGTTGTAGGGATCACTCATGCCCATATCGATCACTTTGCCGATCGTCGCTGAAGTCACGACAGGACCATCACCATCTCTTGTTAAACAAGCCATTCCTGCCCCGGTAACGGTCCATTGAGAAGTAGGTGGTTTTTGAGCACCATACTCTGTAGGGTAACGGAACGTTTTTTCTACAACCGCATTATGACTGGATGAACCAGTCACAACAAGGTTGGCTCCTTGATAATTCATTACATATGCAGCAAGGGCTAGCCCTTCCATCGACGTAGAGCACGCACCGAATAATCCGATGTAGGGAATACATAACGTCCTGCACGCAAATGACGTCGTTGTAATTTGGTTCGAGAGATCCCCTGCGAAAATAAACTGAACATCATCAGGTTTCTTACCAATTTTATCGAGAGCTTTTAACGCAGCATCTTCAAAGATCTTTTTCTGCGCTTTTTCATAAGAGTCCTGTCCACACCACATGTCTTCATGAATAATATCGTAATCATCAGACAACCTTCCGTTTCCTTCAAAAGGACCGACAACAACGCCCGTTGAAGCAATTACAGGTCGTTTGTCAAACGTCCATGTGCGTTTACCTGCTAGCATCGTTTATCCTCCTTCTATCCCGGTAAGTGTAAGTATCAAAGCGATCACAAACGCTGCAAATGTACCAAACACGATGACAGATCCCGCTAATTTAAACATGTTCCCTCCAACACCAAGAACATAGCCTTCTGTCTTATGTTCAATAGCGGCAGATGCGATACTATTAGCAAAACCTGTAACTGGAACAGCTGTCCCTGCACCTGCAAACTGGGCAAATCGATCATATACACCAAAGCCAGTCAAAAGGACAGCAATAAAAATGAGAGTAGCTACAGTTGGGTTCCCTGCCGTTTTTTCCGTAAAATCAAATTGATACATGTAAAAAAGCTGAATGGCTTGGCCGATCGTACAAATAAACCCTCCTACAAAGAAAGCTTTAATTACATTTTTTATTACAGGTCGTTTTATTTCATGCTTTTGCGCCGTCAGTTGATACTTTCGTTGTTCTGGCGTTAGTTTTTGAAGCTTGTTTTTCTTTCCCACTGAACTCTCCTCCTATCCTTTCATGTCATCTTCAACTTCTTTCAAATCCGTTTTTAAATCTGCTTTCTTCACTCCGTCTTTGGATAATTTTTTCTCTAGCTTTTCCAAGTCTGAGGAGATCTTACTGTCCGTTGTGATGTGAACATTTTCTTTCGGGTATTTGTTGCTCACTTTTTTTTGAGCGTCGCTTCTGATTCTTTCCAAAAAGAAACGGTCAAACCCCTCAACCGTTAGGGCTAAATAAATATCGTTATCCACTGAAGCCCCACGAACTTTTTTCACTTCTTTTATTGTCGCCACTTCTTTTTTTGCACCGTCTGCTTTTGCCTGACTTACCGTGCTTTTATCTTCAATATAGGTCACTTCGGCTCCGCTTTTCGCTTTTGCTTTCTCCTTGGTTTGATCAGCTCCACCGCACCCGAAAGCAAGAGAGAAACAAAGAGCAATCACCACAATGATAAACATGGATTTTCCTCCATTGAACACTACAAGCCCCTCCTTCTTCATTTCTTTAGTATGAAAAGCCTTAAAAGAAATATGTAAAGATGCTTATTTCCTTGTTAGCTTTAGCTTTCTCAAACCTTTGAAATTCATAAATGGAAAAGGTTAGTGTATCGAGTGTTTGTATGAAGACATAATAAAGGGAAATGAACGTTGCATTGTGAGGTCTTTGCATTGAACACTACTTTTCCTTCGTTAACCTTTGAACTTATTGTCGGCTTTTTTGCCTTATTGGTTCTGACGAAAGTGCTAGGGAAAACGCAGATTAATCAACTTACACCATTCGATTTTATCTCAGCGCTTGTGTTGGGAGAATTAGTGGGGAATGCTATTTATGACAAAGAAACCGGGTTGCATTATGTCCTCTATGCCATAACGTTGTGGGGAGCGTTTATCTATTTTATCGAGTTCATTACACAAAAATGGAAAAAAACAAGATCTCTTTTAGAAGGAAAGCCGGCCATTGTGATTCGAGAAGGGATCATTGATCGTGATCAACTCAAGAAGAATAAATTGGACCTTGACCAACTTCAGCATTTATTAAGAGACAAGGATGTTTTTTCTTTTAAAGAAATTGAATATGCCATCCTTGAGCCAAATGGAACAGTCAATGTGCTAAAAAAAACACCTTTTCAACCCCTTTCTCAGCAAGATCTAAATAAACAATCACAGCTAAAAGCCACCCTTCCCATTTGCATTATCAGTGATGGACAATGGGTGGAACAAAACGTAGACCAAACACCCTTAACAACCGAAAAATTAAAAGGCATGTTTACAAAAGAAGGATTACAAGTCAAAGACATCATTTACGGTGAATATAATCAAGACGAACCCCTTTATCTTCAGATCAACCACTATCCCTTCATAAAAAATATCAGTGTATAAAAAAAGCACGAGCCTCTACATTCTTTAGACGGCTCGTGCTTTTTTTATTCCACTTCATAATGTTCTATTTCTTCTCTCAGTTGTAACAGGTTGACTTCAAGCTTCATAAACAGTGCTTGTATTTGATCAGGAGGATTGTCTCTAAATCGGATGACTGATTCATTTTGATAAGCTGCACGGCTCTCTTCATACCATGCATCTTGACGAGGTTGGAAAAAAGCTTCAACACACCAGTGGAAGATCCAATGCAACGTTTTTTTCGCTACAGGCAGCCTGAACGTTCCTGCAGACAAAACCATTCTGCACCTTTCAGCCCCCTCATCAAAAAACACGGATAGTCGTCTCAAATCATCTAATAAAACCTCTACAAAGCTTTTTGCACGATCACCATCGGTTAACATTTCCACAGTTACTCGATTTAAAAATTGACGAAGCTCTTTCGCGCTGGCCGAAAGTCTTTCTTCAGTGAATAAAAGGTGGTCTCTCACAACGTTATCAACCATAATAACCTCCTCGACACACTATAGTACATTCTATGATGCCTGTACTAAATGATGTCACGGTTAACGCTAAATTTGCTCTTGGAATTTTTCAAAGAAAAGGTCTGCTTCACCTTCAATATCATCTTCTTCCACATCCTCTGGTAACGGGGGAAGCTCTTCTATTGAGCGAAGCCCAAAGTGCTCCAAGAACTCTTTCGTTGTCCCATACAAAATCGCTCTTCCAGTACCTTCCACTCTTCCAACCTCTTTAATCAACACTTTTCCTTGGAGGGTTCTGACCGGTCTCTCGGACTTCACACCTCTAATATCCTCAATTTCAACCCTGGAGATCGGCTGTTTATACGCGATGATGGCTAGCGTTTCAAGAGCTGCTTGTGACAACGTAGCAGTTGTAGGAGATTGTACAAGCTTTTTAAAGTAATCTGCATGTTCCTCTTTCGTTGTGAGGATGTAATTCCCTCCCAACTCTACGATTTGAATGCCTCGCTCTTTTTGTTTAAATTCTTCTGTAAGAATGTTTACTTGGTCCTTTATTGTTTCCTTATCTTTTTGAAGGACAGATTCAAGTTGGGAAAGCTCAATTCCCTCTTCTCCTGAGACGAACAGTAATCCTTCAATAATGGCTTTCATTTCATTATTCGTCAATCGTTAACACCTCTTTTTGGTAAACAACAATGTCATTAAAATTCCCGTCTTGTGTACAACCGATCATTTTCGACTTCATCAATTCCAAAACGGCAAGAAAAGTAACGACCTTTTGGGTTCTAGAACGGTCATCAAATAAAGCTGTAAAAGTGATTCTTCCTTCCAATGATTCTAATCGCTGAATAATTTCCGTCATTCGTTCCTCAATCGGCACTTCATCTCGATGCACTTTAGAATAAATAGGCTTTGATTCTTTTTTCCGTTTCACAAGCTTTTGGAAAGCACTGAGCATGTCGTACAATGAAACATCCACATTGGCATTTTCTTTGCTCTCGTCTTCAAGAAGAGGAGTTAAGTCGGCAGCAGGTTTGGAAAACAACCGACTTCGTTTCACTTCTTTTTCTTTTAACTCTCCTGCAGCCTCTTTATACTTTTTATATTCAATCAGTCTTTTCATAAGATCATCTCTAGGATCATCTGCATCGTCCATAATATATTCTTCTTCGTATAGCTCTTCCTCCTGCTGAGGTGGCAATAACAGCTTGCTTTTCATCTCTAGAAGAGAAGCAGCCATTACGAGATATTCACTTGCTATGTCTAACTGAAGCACTTGCATCGTATGTATATATTCCATGTACTGGTCCGTGATCTGGGCAACCGGGATGTCGTATAAATCCAAGTCGTTTTTTTGCAAAAGATGCAAAAGTAAATCCAACGGTCCTTCAAAAGAGTTTAATTTCACGCTATATTGCATTCTGCATTCACCATTTCAAGTTTATTCTTGTAGCATTATATCACACAAAGAATCGGTACGCCTCGTATATTAAGCACTAAAACGTTTGATTACAAACCCTTTCTAAGTGTATCGTAGTAAAAGAAACCGTTTATTTTGGGAGGTATGTATGAACCATTATCCGCGTGCTTATATTGAATACTTGATTTACTTTCAAGGAGAAAGAGACTTATTTGAATGTCATGAAGTAATGGAAGAGCATTGGAAAAAAGACAAACAACGTCACTGGCTCGCCCTCATTCAACTCGCTGTCGCTCTTTATCATCAGCGTCAGGGAAATCATGCTGGAGCGAAAAAACTAATCTCCAAGGTTGTTTTCATGGTCAGTCAAGATCCTCACAAGTATGATGAATTAGGCATGGACTACAATCATCTTTATGTATCACTTATCGCGTTAGAAAAGAAAATGAAAGCGAGTGCCCCCTACACCCCGTTTAATATTGAATTAAATGATAAGCAGTTAGAAGCGACTTGCAAGGAGATTTGCAAAGAAAAAGGTCTAAATTGGAAGGGACAAGAAGATCACTATGATCCTAATTTGGTTCTTAAACACAAAAAAAGAGATCGTACCGATGTGATTCAAGCAAGGAAATCCAGTTTGATCCAAAAGAAAAAAGAAAGGGAGGCTTAGACCTTCCTTTCTTTTTCTTTAATCATTGCAATCATTACAAGAGGAAAGAAATGAACTAGTAGACTTTGTTGGGCAAAGCTCATATCCCGTGTAAGCTTCCAATTCTCTCACAATTTTCTTTCCGATTCCCTCTTCACGGTACGACGGATTAACACACAAATGTTGTAAATAGACCGTTTCACCGTCTTTTTCAATACCCACGACTCCAATAATCGCTTCTTCTTTCCACAAATACAGTTGCCAGTTATGATTATTTTCATATTGACTCATCGTATTTTGTAATTTTTTCACTTTCTTTTCGTGCGGGGTATAAGACAGTAAACCCATGGCTATTTTTTCGTAATCACGATGGTAAGGAATAATCATACGGTTCCTCTTTTCTTATCCTTCAAGCGTTTTTGTCAGGTTTGCCATTTCAATAGCGGCAACAGCTACTTCCCATCCTTTATTGCCAGCTTTAGTACCCGCTCTTTCAATTGCCTGTTCAATTGTTTCGGTTGTTAATACACCAAAGATCACCGGAATACCACTGGACATGGCTGCACTGGATACGCCTTTTGCAGCTTCTGCACAAACATAGTCAAAGTGTGGGGTAGATCCACGAATGACCGTTCCAAGAGTGATGACAGCATCATACTTTTTAGAATCAGCCATTTTTTTAGCGATAAGGGGAATCTCAAATGCACCTGGTACCCACGCAAGGTCAACATCCGCCTCATCAATACCATGTCGTCTTAGCGCATCTTGTGCTCCACTTAAAAGCTTACCTGTAATAAATTCGTTAAAACGCCCTACTACGATACCAACTTTAAGTCCTGATGCTACTAATTGTCCTTCATACACGTTTCCCATATTATAACGCCTCCTGATTTTATTTTCCTTTTACAATGGGGTCTCATCACATGAGCTCCATAAGTTAAATTAGCTCTCATTATTTAAGAGGTCTTTCTTCTCCATCACTCTTATATGTATAAACGGAACATACACCATCGACAAGCAGTACTTCAAGTCTTATTATTGTTCTTCACTCACATGGATCGATTTTGGTAGGGCAGAAGTGTTTAAGTGTATTGACCAAACACTTCCTCTGTGCCCCATCCTCATCGATTGTCCTGACGATCAACGTCCCGTCTAAAAAGAAGTGACTATTATAAGTGGAGCATGTGACCTAACTTATCTTTCTTTGCTTTTAAATAACGTTCGTTTGCTTTCGTGTGGGGGAGCTGAAGTGCTACTCGATCCACGACTTCCAAGTCATATCCTTTTAAGCCTGTAATTTTACGAGGGTTGTTTGTTAATAACTTCATCTTACTTACCCCTAAGTCACGAAGAATTTGAGCTCCAATTCCATAATCCCGAAGATCCGGCGCAAACCCAAGCTTAGCGTTTGCTTCAACTGTATCAAGACCTTCTTCTTGTAGTTTATAAGCTCTCATTTTATTTAACAAGCCTATACCTCGGCCTTCTTGCCTCATATAAAGGAGAACCCCTTCTCCAGCAGCTTCAATTTGCTCTAAGGCAGCATGAAGCTGAGGACCACAGTCACAACGTTCAGAAGCAAAGACGTCACCGGTCAAACATTCCGAATGAACCCGGACAAGTGTTGGCTTCTCTGGATTGATTTCCCCTTTAACGAGGGCAACATGCTCTTTACCGTCTACAATATTAGAATATCCTACTGCCTTGAATTCACCGAATTCTGTAGGAAGAGTAATTTCCACTTCTTTTTTCACAAGCTTGTCTTTTCGATTTCTGTATTGAATCAAGTCTTTTATTGTGATCATTTTCAGATCATGTTCATCTGCAATTTTCCTTAAATCAGGTACTCTCGCCATAGATCCGTCTTCTTTGATTATTTCACAGATGACACCTGCCGGCTCGGACCCGCACAACCTTGCTAAATCAACGGCAGCTTCCGTATGACCTGCCCGGCGCAATACACCACCGTCCTTTGCAATCAAAGGGAAAATGTGTCCAGGTTTTTTGAAATCAATTCCCTTGCTGTGAGGATTTATAAGGGCTTGGACGGTAGCAGCCCTTTCATGTGCAGAGATTCCTGTTGTTGTCGATTGATGATCGATACTTACAGTGAATGCTGTACCATGTGGATCCGTATTGTGGTCTACCATTGGTACGAGGTCCAACTCTTCTGCACGACTTTGAGTAATAGGTGTACACACAAGTCCACGGCCGTGAGTAATCATAAAGTTGATTACTTCTGGAGTGGTTTTATCTGCCAGTGCAACAAAGTCCCCTTCATTCTCACGGTCTTCATCATCACATACAATAACCATTTTACCTTGCATCAAGTCATAAATTGCTTCTTCAATAAGATCAAATTTGATCATAATTTCACGACCTCTCTTTTATAATCCATGTGTCTAAAGGGGGTCTTTCTTATCTGTCTTGTTTTATTAGAACCCGTGATCTTTCAAGAACGATTCTGTCAGTTTATCGGATGCATCTTTATCGGTATTTTGTGACCTCGATAGGAGCTGATCCATATACTTTGCGAGCATATCCGTCTCAATATTGACGATATCTCCAGGACCTTTTGAGCCAATAATCGTCTCTTCCAAGGTGTGCGGAATAATCGAGATTAAAAAAGAAGTAGCATCCACTCCGAAAATGGTTAAGCTTGTTCCATCTACTGCAACGGAACCTTTCATCATCATATGTCGCCTGAGGTGTTCATTGACTTCGATTTCATAATAAACGGCGTTTGCTTCTTTTCGCTTTGATCGAATTGTCCCTACGCCGTCCACATGTCCTGTTACGAAATGTCCGCCGAAGCGACCATTCGCTCCCATAGCACGTTCAAGATTTACAGACGAGCCATTGGAAAGCAGTTTCAAGCTTGTTGCCCGGACGGTTTCCGGCATAATATCGACTGTAAATGATTCATCATCAAAAGAGGTCACCGTGAGACAAACACCGTTAACAGAAATACTGTCTCCAAGCTTGGCGTCCGTTAAAATATGGGGAGCTTTTATTCTCATGACAATTGCTTCTCCTGTTTGACGAATCGATTGAATTGTTCCTTTTTCTTCTATAATACCCGTAAACATCAGCTTTCCTCCTTCACTGCCGTTATCTTTAAATCCTTGCCGATCATAGTAACATCCTCAATTCTCAAATCTACACAGTCAGACAGTCTCTCAATACCAATCCCAGCATAGGACGAATAACCATTGTCGCCGCCGATCAATTTGGGTGCCATGTAAACGATGACTTTGTCAAAGAGGCCAGACCTTAAAAAGCTGTCGTTGACTCGTCCGCCTCCCTCAACTAATAATGACGTCACTCCTTGATTTCCTAACACGGTTAGTAAATCATCCACTTCTATTGTGGCAGAAGGAAGAGAAAAGACAGGTACGCCCATAGATTCAAGAGCTGTCTTTTTTTCAAAGTCATACTTGTGGCTCGTAATGACCCATGTAGGGGTCGTTTTGTCGGTCACAACGACACTATCAAGTGGAATCTTAAGGGTGTGATCAAGGACAATCCTGATCGGATGATTTCCTCCACCAGGCAAACGAGTAGTAAGAGCCGGGTCATCAGCAAGAATAGTGTTAACTCCAACCAATATCCCATCATTTTGGTGTCTAAGTCTATGAACATCAAACCGGGCATCAGGACCTGTAATCCATTTGCTTTCTCCTGTTGACGTTGCAATCTTACCATCAAGACTTGTAGCTGATTTTAATGTGACAAAGGGGCGATTTTCTTTTAGAAAATGGAAGAACGTCGTGTTTAATTCTCTTGCTTCCCTTTCCATAACCCCTTCATCAACCAAAATACCCGCTTTTCGTAACTTTTCAATCCCTTTGCCTGCCACTTTAGGATTAGAATCTTTCGTAGCTACAACGACTCTTGCCACTTGTGCCTCAACTAAAGCATCCGCACACGGAGGTGTTCTTCCGTGGTGGGCACAAGGCTCGAGCGTCACGTAAATAGTAGATCCCTTTGCCTCATCTCCCGCCATCGCTAGTGCATGCTTTTCCGCATGGGGCTCACCTGCTTTGAGATGGGCACCTACCCCTACCACTTGGTTGTTTTTAACAATAACGGCACCTACTACAGGATTTGGGGAGGTTTGCCCTTCCGTTGACTTGGCAAGTTCGAGAGCTAGTTTCATATATCTTTCATCGAGCATACTCTTTCACTCCTGGAATGTGTTAAGCACGATGGCCTCGTGATTGTCTATAGTATAAAAACAAAAAACCTGAAGGATGAACCTTCAGGTTTGGTCTAAAGTAAACAATGAGAAAGAAGCCCGCGTGAGCCGAAATGGACATTCTTGCAGAAAATTCTGCACGTGTGTAAAAAGACACACTGGTGCCATGACAGTTTTCACCGGTTTTTTCACTGTTTCCTTCTCCCATCCAGACTATACTGTCGGCTCCGGTTTCTCACCGAATCCACCGTTTCGTGCTTGTGCATAAAACGGGTCACGGGCTTAGGGTGCGAGATGCACCTCATCACCGCCGGTTGGGATTTTCACCCGACCCCGAAGGAAAATCGTTTTCGTTTTGTATAGTATATCACAAAACTTTCTGGTGTGGTCGAAATATGCACAAAAACGGAAGCGTTTACATTTTTGTGTGGAATTTTCCGGCTTTTTGTATGGTTTAATAGGGCATCCGGGGTGTAATTCGCCGGTAATTGAGTATAAATGTAAGTTAAATACACCTTGCCAAGATGAGTTTGTGATACCTGAAATCCTCGTTACACGGCGAACGAAACATACGATGGTGAAAATGCGAGTTGTGGAGATCTTACTCTTGCAAATGAGAAAAGGGCTCCATATCGCAGGAGCCCTTTTACAAAACTTAATTACTCTTCGTTAAAAACACGAACTTCTTGCATGACATCCCCAGCTTTGATATCAAGTACTGCTTCAATGCCCTCTGTTACCTGTCCAAAAACAGTGTGAACACCATCCAAGTGAGGCTGAGGTTCATGAACGATGAAGAACTGGCTGCTTCCAGTATCCTTCCCGGCATGAGCCATTGAAAGGGTTCCTTGTACATGTTTATGAGGATTTCCTTTCGTTTCACATTTGATTTGTTTATCGCTGCCGCCTGTTCCGTTCCCAATTGGGCATCCCCCTTGAGCTACGAAACCTGGAATAACACGGTGGAATGTTAAACCGTCATAAAACCCTTCGTTAGCAAGCTTTTCAAAGTTTTCAACAGTACCTGGTGCTGCCTCAGGATAGAACTCAAGAGCAAGTTTGTTTCCATTGTCTAAAACGATTGTTCCTTTTTTCATTTTAATCGTCCTCTCTTCTAAAAAAGTGTATGTACCAACCTTGTCCATTTTACTATAAACGAGCTCGAAAAGAAATGAAGGTGCCTAAAACGAGGGAATTGACGAATCCTTTAGGCACCTTTTGATGTGTTATGTGGAGCGAGGGGTAAGCTAAAACAGATTGAAGGCACGTTTAAACAGGTTAATGTTTAATTTAAACAGGTTAGGTGCTGCTTTAAACAGGTTAGCCAAATTCGTTCCTATAAATTAACTGAAAACCTTCGTTTTCGTTTGGATTTTCTTCCAAGGACGATCGAGTTGAGTCATGTTCGCATAAGTCTCCCTTTCAATGACACAGTGATCTTCCTCTTGATCGAGAAATACAACTGCCGGTCGTTGAATTCGATTATAATTGTTCGCCATGGAGTAACCGTAGGCTCCTGTAGATAAAACAGCGAGAATATCGCCTTGTTCAAGCTTTGGTGTTTGAACATCCCAAATGAGCATATCACCGGATTCGCAACACTTCCCAGCAACAGACACTGTTTCTGTTTTTTCTTCTGCTGCCTTATTGGCAGCAATTGCTTCGTATTTTGCTTGGTACAAAGCCGGACGAAGGTTATCTGTCATCCCACCATCAACAGAGATGTAATCGCGAATCCCTGGTATTGTTTTTCTAGACCCGACAGTATAAAGGGTGGTTCCCGCTTCACCAACAAGGGCACGACCCGGTTCAATCCATATTTCAGGAATCGGGAAGTTCCCTTCCTTTGCATGTTCTTTCACTTCTTTTACCATTGCTTGAACATATTCCCCTAGTGGTAAAGGTTCATCACTCTCGTTATAGCGGATCCCGAATCCCCCACCTAGGTTCACAACTTTAGGTGTAAATCCTGTATTTTCTCTCCAAACTTTCAAATGACGAAAGACTTCATTAACAGCGGAAACAAATCCGCTCGTTTCAAATATTTGTGAACCAATATGGCAATGAACGCCCAATAATTCAAGTCGCTCTTCTTGATCCACCATTTGAATCGCTTTTTCAGCTTGACCGCTCGTAATATCAAATCCGAATTTTGAATCTTCTTGGCCTGTGCTAATGTATTCGTGTGTATGTGCCTCGACACCAGGGGTAATACGCAACAACACTTTCATTTCAGAATTCAACGCTTGGGTTATTCCTGTCAACCAAGTCAACTCGTGAAAATTGTCAACCACAAAGCACCCAATGCCTGCTTTAACAGCCATTTCAATTTCATCAGGCGATTTGTTATTTCCATGAAAATGGATCCTTTCCGGCGGGAACCCTGCTTCCAGTGCCGTATACAATTCACCACCTGAAACAACGTCCAAACTTAGTCCAAGCTCATCCATCAGCTGAACGATCGCTACACAGCTGAAAGCTTTACTTGCATAGGCTACTTGATAATCAATGCCTTCCTGTTCGAATGCTCTTTTAAATTCATTTGCACGATCACAAATGTCCTCAACATCATACACATACAGGGGCGTACCATATTTCTCCGCCAAATAAGTTGTATCTACGCCGTTTATTGAGAGGTTCCCTTTATTGTTTACCTCGTGGTTTTTCGTTTTCATCGTCCATGTCCCCCTCAATCACTGATAATTTATGTTTCAAATATCTATGCACTCCGTCAAACAAATAATAAAAAAAGGTAATTAATGCATGGATGCACTAATTACCTTTGGATGGCTCATTTGTCCTTTTATCATCCGGATAGTGCTCCACTACTAATGTAGTGACAGTGCGTTGTTTTTTCAACAACACCCCAGAAAGATAAAACGATGGAGTTTTCATCTTTCTTCGGCAAATTGACCTTTCCACTGTCGTCACCGTGCTCCAACACTCGGACAGCTTACTCATTCTTTTTGCTCCTCTACCTCATGACTTACATGAGAAATATGAAGTTTGTAATATCTTTATTCCAAATAACTTAGTCAAAACTTTACCACACTTCTTTTTTGGGAGCAAGTAATTTGATGTAACAACCTACGAAAAGAATGATCCATTAACCGATAGTGATCATAAAGAAACCCATAAGGCATTAATCCTTACGGGCTCACACTAAGTTTATGTTTTCGATTTTGCTTGTTTAACCGATTCTTGAGGATGAACGATGCTTGGACGTTTCATTTTCATTGGAACGGCCTGACGCATCACAATGTCCATCAAGGCTTTAGGATAAAACGGTAAGAACGGCCACATGTAAGGAACGTTCAGGGATTTAATTGCTGCAAGAGATAAGAATAAAGCGGTCGTTCCAATAACGAATCCTTGAACCTTGAATAATACTACAGCCACCAACAGCCCAAGTCTCATAACCCGAAGAGCGATACTTAGTTCATAACTTGGCGTAGCAAACATCCCGATTGCACCTACTGCTACATAAAGGATTACTTCCGGTACGAATAACCCTACTTCAATCGCAATTTCACCTATGAGTAAAGCTGCAACTAACCCTAGGGCGGTTGCAAGTGGTGAAGGGGTATGGATGGCCGCCATCCTGAGAAGTTCAATCCCCAGTTCTGCCAGTACGATCTGCAAAAAGATTGGTACATTTGTTGTTTCATCAGGACCGATATATTCGTATCCTTCAGGCAATAAACTCGGTTCCACAACCATTAACAACCATAGAGGCAAGATGAATAATGAAAAGGCAATGCCTGCAAAACGTACCCAACGCAAGAACGTTCCGATAAAAGGCGCTTGCCGGTATTCTTCCGCATGTTGAACATGATGAAAGAAAGTAGTAGGTAAGATCATGGCACTAGGTGATGCGTCAACAATAATCACCAAATGCCCTTCTAAAATATGCGTAGCCGCTACATCCGGCCTTTCAGTGTATCGCACTAAAGGAAACGGGTTGTTTCCTTGTTTCACTATGAATTCTTCTACAAGCTTATCAGACATGGTTAATCCGTCGATATCGATTCCTTCTAGCTCTTTCTTTACGACTTTAACCAAGTTTTCGTCTACAACACCTTCAAGGTAACAAAGGCTAATATCCGTTTTGGATCGCCTTCCTACTTGCATGATTTCGTTCCTTAAACGTTCATCCCTAATCCGTCTTCGTGTTAGAGCTGTATTTTCAATAATGTTTTCCGTGTATCCGTCCCGGCTTCCTCTTACTACCTTTTCAAGATCAGGCTCTTCCGGACCTCGACCAGGATATTTACGAACGTCTACAATAATGGACTGGGCTTCACCATCGATAAAAATAGAGATAAGTCCGGAGAGCATTTGACGAATGGCATCATCTAATGTGTCCACATGCTCTACTTGCATATGGGCCAAATGATTCTCAATTTGGTCTCGAACATTGCTTTTCTTTTTATCCGCTACGTCAATAAACATTAATTCTCGTAAGAGTTCAATAATGTATTGTGTATCACATAAGCCATTCACAAAATAAAACTGTACTTCTTTGTCCAGAATATGTAGTTTCCTTACACCGACATCGAAACTCTTTCCGATGCCAACACGCTCTTTCATCCTTCGTTCATTGTCGATGATATTACGTGAAACGGGATGATCAACTTTAGATAAATCTTCATGCCTATCCGCCATTATGGATCGCTCCTTTCCAAGATTGTTTTTATAGCTTGCGTCGTAATAGGGGCTCCTTTATCAATAGAATCACGCCCTCCCATTTTGCCTAAGTCTCCAACCCCAATTACAATTGGGATGTCAACTTGATCGAGAACATACACTGTATCACCACGGATGCGCCCGATTTCAGTATCAACAATCCCGTCTTTGTCCACCCCATACTCCGTAAGTTCTCCATTTCTATCAATGGAAAAGTTCACTTTTGCCCATTCATGGGAATACGATTGTGATGCAACCGCTATGGCACCAAGAATAGTGAGGTCAGGGTGTTGGCAGATTGTAAGAAGGGCCTTCTCTCCAGGTCCCTCCTCCGGGTACCCACAATCATCAAATAAGACAATCACAGGGTCTCCAGGGCATTCCAAAACGAGATCAACAAGCGCTTCACCAGTCAAAGGGCTTGGGTTACCTCCTGATTTAGAAATACAAAAGCAATGTAGTTTTTTAGAAGCTCGCTCAACTGCCATTCGAGCTGCAGTATCTCCGTCAGTGATTAATATAACCCGCTTTTTCGTTCCCATCCCTTTTCTCACCCCTTAGGCTTAAAAATTACACTTGCTAAAAATCCAAATAAAATAGCAGTTGAAACGCCAGCGGAAGTCACTTCAAAAATACCCATTCCTATTCCAAGAAACCCGTAATGCTCTGCCTCCGTCATGGCACCATGAACAAGGAAATGTCCAAAACTTGAAATGGGTAGAAGGGCTCCCATACCCGAAAAATCGATCAGTCTGTCATATAAATGAAAGCCGTCAAGAAGCGCTCCTCCTATTACAAAACCACCCATAATATGAGCAGGAGACCATTTCCCAATATCCATGAAAAGTTGACCTATAAAACAGAATAAGCCACCAACTAAAAAAGCTGAGAGATACTCCATGTGCTTTATTCCTCCAAACCATCCGCTAATTCAAATTCAACTGCATGAGCAATGCATGGAATGGTCTCTTTTTGTCTCGTTGTTAAAGGGTTAAACAGAGCGCCGGTTGCTATGCACAACACTTTCTTCCAATGCTCACTTCTCATCTTGTGAAAAACGTAACCATAGAGGACTAGGGCACTACAGGCAGCACCACTTCCACCGGCAAATCCTTCAGGATGGTAGCCAAAGATTGTGTTACCCCCATCAAGATAACGGTCGGTAATATAGAAGCCGTCTTCTTCACATAGTTCAAGAAACTGTCTCGAGCCAAACATGCTCAAGTCACCTGTAATAATGAGATCATAATCATTTTCCGTTTTTCCTGTTTCTTTTAAATGCTTTTTGAACGTATCAAATGCAGCCGGTGCCATCGCTTGCCCCATGTCCAACGGATCTTTCATTCCCCAGTCAACCACTCTTCCAATTGTCACCGAGCGAATGGCGATTGGACTTCTTTTAGTCGAAACAAGGGCCGCTCCAGCACCCGTTACTGTCCTCATTGCTGTTTTCGGATGCTGCTTTACGTGCTCTAGAGGTAGGCGAAATTGCCTTTCCACGGCACCGTAATGGCTCGATACTGCAGTTAATACCCGACTCACCATCCCTGATTGAATGGACATTGCTCCAATCGCGATCCCTTCCATTGAGGTTGCACACGCACCAAAAACCCCTAAATAAGGCCACGGGTATTCCCTTGCCGTGTAATGGCTTGTTACATTTTGATTTAGGAGATCTCCAGCGATAAAAAGCCCCACATCATCGACTTGGGTTGACTGTTTACCGAGACAAAGGGTAACCGCTTCTTTCATTAGCGCTCTCTCAGCTTTTTCCCATGTGCTTTCCCCGCAATATAAGTCGCTAAAAGATTTATCTAAAAACCGACCAATCGGCCCTAGTTTTTCTTTTGGACCAGAAACGCTAGCGGCGGCTTCAATGTATACCGGATTATTAAACATCCACGTTTGCTTTATATCTTTCATCACTTGTCCTCCGTTAATTGATCAAGGTTTCAATCAATACTCTTATAAATGAAACCAGATAAGCAGACACAACCCCGAAAACGAGAACCACCCCTGCAATGCGAAACATATTGCCCGTTACTCCAAACACAATCCCTTCCGCTCGCGCCTCCATCCCACTGCTTGTAACCGAATTCGCAAACCCAGTTACAGGCACGATGAGACCTGCTCCCCATTTTTCACTCCACTTATCAAACACACCAAATCCAGTAAGTAAACAAGCAAAAAAGATGAACGTAGCCAAGACGGGATTGACAGCTTCTTTTTCCGTCAAATCAAACCAAATCATGTATCTATTAAATAGCCATTGACCGAGAACAGCCAATGCGCCTCCTACAAGATAGGCGATGAGTGCGTTTTTTACCCACGGACGGTCGGACGTCATTTTCTTGCGACGTTCTTCAAACCTGTCTTTCATGATTTGTTCATTTGTCTTCATTTACACTCACCTCATGGGATAAAAGTACAACCAGTGAAACAACGATCCCGTTATTTTTCCGAATACGATCGCAAACAAAAGCCAAGATATTCTTTCGGCTACACCTACTCGCTTTGCCAATATTGGAAATACATTGAGCACTTCTGTTAACGCGGCTGCTAAGAGACCGATAAACATACCGGCTGCAAGTCCTACTGGGATCGTAAAAAACGCAGGCAAACGTAACGCAGGATCACCTAAACTCATCCATGCCCCACCAAGAGCCCCAATAATGACAGCACTTTCGTACTTTGTTACAGCTTTACTCGTATTAGTAAGTTGAGCTAGCCTTGGAATAATGCCAAGTACAGTTATAAATGCGACCAAACCGCTACCTACTGCAATGCCGCCTCCCAAACCAATTAAGATAGTTATAACAAGGTCAATCATTGTTTTTCTCCTGCTCCATGGGATTCTTATGATTTAGAGCCACGTACCGGTCGATATTATCTTGATAATTGAACATTTCCATCTCAAGGGGACTTGGTTCATCGTTAATTCGCTTTTTGAACAAATGATTAAAAAAAAGAATCATACCAAGACCCAAACCAAATGAATAAGGAATCTGTAACCAGAGAGGATGTTCCACCTCTGTACCAGTGATAACTTTGTACAATTTTTTATGTACCCCTGACATACTCACATCTTCATGAAAGTTCATAATGGCAAGTGCCGATCCTACGAACAATAAGAACCAAACCATACTAAACAGGAGTGGCTTCATCGGCTGTTTTTGAATCTCATGCCAAATAATCGTTTGGATCGGTCCGACAACTTGAATGTCAGCTTCAGGCCACGTTGCAAGAATTAATTCAACTATTTTCATGGAGTCCACTACAATAGGACTTCCTTGACCATCTGTCATCGCTTCTTTAATAGGGATTGAACCAATTCTTTCAAGTACGGGTTCATCTGCAATGAGTTGAGAAATGTCTTTTAGCAACAGCTCATCAGGTTTCTTTGCTCTAATTCGCGCTTTTAAACGTACGTAGACTCTTTCATCCATTTCCCTCACCCCTTCTCACACGCCTGTTCCTTTTATTATGAGTTGAAAGGAAACACATCATGCATAAGGAGTAAGGAGCGCACGCAAAAAACCAACCGGGTCTACTCACCCAGTTGGTCTTTTAATTGTTTAAGTATTTTCTTCTCAAGCCTTGATACTTGTACTTGTGATATACCAAGACGTTCTGCGACTTCTGATTGGGTTTGATCTTTGTAATACCTCAAGTAAACAATGAGTTTTTCCCGCTCTTCCAACTTTTCAATGACATCTTTTAATGCAATTTTATCAAACCACTTGCCTTCATTTTGGTCAGAGATTTGATCTAAGAGAGTGATTGGGTCTCCATCGTTTTCATAGACTGTCTCATGTATGGATGTAAGATTTCTGCTTGCTTCTTGTGCAAAAACCACATCTTCAGGAGACATATCCAAACTCTTTGCAATTTCATTAACCGTTGGAACACGCCCAAGAGTCTTTGTGAGCTCTTCTTTCATCTTACGGATTTTATTGGCACTTTCTTTGATGGAGCGACTCACTTTAACCGTCCCGTCGTCACGGAGAAAACGTTGAATTTCACCAATAATCATAGGAACAGCATATGTCGAAAATTTCACATCGTAACTCAAGTCAAACTTATCTACCGATTTTATCAGACCGATACATCCAATTTGGAACAAATCGTCCGGCTCATAACCCCGGTTTAAAAACCGCTGCACTACCGACCAGACGAGGCGAGTGTTGGAACTTACGATGCGATCTCTTGATTGTTGGTTTCCCTCTTGTGCTTCAGCAATTAAGCGCTTTAGCTCCTCGTCCTTCAGAAACACCTCTTTCTTCTGCTTTTGCTTTACATTTACTTCCATAACATACCCCTAATTACACATGGCCTTTTGTTTAGAAAGGCGCTTGGTGAGACGTACCGTCGTACCGACCATCGGTTCCGAACGGATTACCACATCATCCATAAAGTTCTCCATAATTGTAAAGCCCATTCCGCTTCTTTCTAACTCAGGTTTGGAAGTATAAAGAGGCTGTCTTGCTTCCTCAACATTATTCATTCCAACGCCTTCATCTTCAATTAAAATTCGTACCGTGTCGTCACTTAATTCCGCTTCGATTTTAACCATGCCATTGCCTTCGTTTGGATAGCCATGAATAATTGCGTTTGTTACAGCTTCACTGACAACGGTTTTAATTTCTGTCAGTTCATCCATGGTCGGATCGAGCTTGGCAATAAAAGCTCCAACCGTAACCCTTGCAAAAGATTCATTTTCACTGATTGCACTAAATGCCAACTTCATGATATTTCTCATGACGCCACCCCCAGCATAGATAATGCACGATCTTCGTCTGTTTCCAAGCGAATGATCTTGAATAACCCTGACATATCAAACAGACGTTTAATTTGTGGAGAAATCGAGCATACAACCATTTCTCCTCCAAGCGTTTGAATGAACTTATACCTTCCTAATATCACGCCAAGACCGGAACTGTCCATAAACGTTAACTGCTCTAAATTTAGTAGCATATGTGTTAGATGATGCTCTGTCATCGCCTGGTCGACACGTTCACGAAGTTTCTTTGCTGTGTGATGATCAAGTTCACCTTCCAATCGAACACAGAGAACATTTTCCTTTTTTTCTAAATCAATTAGTAAACTCACTGCCCCTTCACTCCTTGCCTTAAGGTTTATGAATTCCGCTCTAAGGCTGTTCTTCGGAATACACGTAAAGGGAATTTCGCCTTAGATCACTCGTTATCCTTCACCGATACAAAACTAGTGTAGTTTCGTCAAAGTAAATAACCGAACGACCAAAGGTGACTATTTTTTCCCGACTAGAATAGACGATGTTCTCTTAATGAACTGCCACAAAGATGCTTCGTCCACATCTTCCGTCAAAACGAGGGATACTTCAGACAAGGTCTTACCATCCAACTTAACCGTAAGTTTCCCGACTGTGTCCCCTTCTTTTAACGGGGCTTTTACATCTTTATTCCATGACACTTCTTCTGTCGCTCCATCTAGAGATTGGCCTTTCTTAGTAAGCATGGATACATTTTCAGCTGTCGCAGCATCCACTTTGCTCTTCGATCCCTTGTTTACTTTCACTTGGTCAATCACAGTACCTCTGTCATACTGCTTATGGACTTGGTACTGGCTGTATGCATAATCGAGCATTTCAGTAATTTGCCGGTTACGTTCTTTAGGTGTAGAGGCTCCCATCACCACTGCAATCACACGCATATCTTTTTTATTGGCTGTAGCTGTTAGGCAGTATTTCGCTTCTCTTGTAAATCCTGTTTTCAACCCATCAACACCAGGATAGAATTTAACGAGTTTGTTTGTATTTACTAGCCAAAACTTTTTATCACTATCCGCTCTCAAGTAGTCTTCATACAGGCTTGTATAATCCGTAATATTCTCGTACTTAAGAAGTTCTCTTGCCATCATCGCCATATCGTGGGCAGTCGTATAATGGTTTGCTTCTGGTAATCCGTTTGAGTTTAAGAAGTTTGTATCTTTAAGGCCCAATTCTTTTGCTTTGGCATTCATCATGTTCACAAATTCATCTTCCGTTCCAGCTAAATGTTCAGCCATAGCTACAGAAGCGTCATTCCCAGAGGCAATGGCAATCCCTTTTAGCATTTCATCAACAGTCATCTCTTCACCAGGCTCAAGAAAGATTTGAGAACCCCCCATGGAGGCTGCTCGCTCGCTGGTACGCACTTTCTCATCCAATGTGATTTTTCCATTATCAACTGCTTCCATGATGAGGAGCATAGTCATAATTTTCGTCATTGATGCCGGTGGCAGCTGTTCATTGCTATTTTTTTCAAACATGATCTCTCCTGTGTCTCGTTCAATTAAAATAGCAGAGCTCGCATCTTCCGCAAGCTTTGCTCCGCTTTCTTGTGCATGTACAGGAGTATAAATTGTCATCGCGAGAATCATCAAAACAGAAAACACTAGTAAAAGCTTTGAGTATGGCTTCATTATATTATCCCTCCATTATGTATCAGGGCGCTCCTAGTTCTGCACAAAGAAACACCACATTTCTTTACCATTTTGCCCCGGTTATTCTTGTTTATACCATGCTCTTTTTATAGGAGAATGATGGGTGATTTTCGTTATTGGAAATGTGGTGGTTTTTTCGTTTCGTAAACACGAAGCTAAGAAGGAGTGTCATTGGATTTTAAGAGTGCCACTTAAGAACGAACATGGCCTCCTAGAGATTGATATTTGGATAGAAAGAATGTGGAAAGATAATGAATGGCGAAGGTTAAGATAGGTTTTTTGATGGAGCTGGAGCTAGAGGGTTTACTAAGTGATTCATAAACGCTAAACAACATAAAGAAAGGCTGAGACATATAGTAAGTGTTTAAAGTAGAATCCGAACAATTCGCTAGCAGAGCGGCATAGTTCCACCGCATACCTTTGTTAGGATTTCCAATCATAAACACACTTATGTCCCAGCCTCTCTTTTTTTATAGTAGAACGACTGTTAGCATTCTCTTACTTGATCACATCATAAACAAGTGATGGGGCTGCTACTTTATTATTGCTGATGTCATAGGATTCATAAATGCGATCCATGCATTCTTTAACATCTTCTTGATTTGAGTGAATTGTTACCAACGTTTCACCCTCTTCAACTTGGTCCCCGACTTTCTTGTTAAGGATCAATCCTACGGCGAGATCAATTTCAGACGATTTCGTTGCCCGTCCAGCACCTAAAATCATAGCTGCAGTCCCAATTTTATCGGCAATGATGTTGGATACAAAACCGGACTGTTTGGCTTTTACATCAAATGTAAATGACGCTTTCGGAAGGTTTTCAGGATTTGCAATCACATCAGGATCACCGTTTTGAGATTTAGCAAAAAGTTTGAAGTGCTCCAATGCCGAACCATCATTAATGGCTTGTTGCAACATCTCTTTCGCTTTTTCGTGATTATCTGCTTTTCCTGACAAGACTACCATGTGACTTCCCAATGTTATGCAAAGGTCTGTTAAATCACTTGGCCCCTCTCCTCTTAATGTCAGAATCGCTTCTTCTACTTCCAAAGCATTTCCGATTGCCTTGCCCAGCGGCTGACTCATATCCGAGATGACAGCAGACGTTTTACGTCCCAAGTCATTCCCGATTTTAACCATCGTTCTAGCCAACTCTTTCGCATCGTCAAGGTCTTTCATAAAGGCTCCAGACCCTGTTTTTACATCTAATACGATCGCGTCTGCACCAGATGCAAGTTTTTTACTCATAATGGAGCTAGCAATGAGCGGGATCGAGTTTACTGTGGCCGTAACATCACGAAGAGAGTATAGCTTCTTATCCGCAGGTGTCAGATCAGCCGTCTGCCCAATCACAGCAACTTTATTTCGATTCACCAAGTCAATAAACGTATCGTTTGTAATTTCTACACTAAACCCTGGAATGGCTTCGAGTTTATCAATCGTTCCGCCTGTGTGTCCCAGACCACGACCACTCATTTTAGCCACAGGTACACCAACACTAGCTACAAGAGGAGCTAACACAAGAGTTGTTGTGTCTCCCACCCCTCCAGTACTATGTTTGTCGACTTTAACACCTTCAATCGGTGATAAGTCAATGGTGTCACCTGAATGAACAATCGCATTTGTTAAATACGCGCTCTCTTCATCCGTCATGCCTTGGAAATAGACAGCCATCGACCATGCACTCATTTGATAATCAGGAATCTCGTCTTTTGTATACCCGTCAATAATAAACTCGATTTCTTCTTTGGAAAGAACGTCACCGTTTCGTTTCTTTTCTATTAAATCAACCATTCTCATAACTAAGACACCATCCTTAAGATACTAAGGCATTGAAAAAGGTAAAGTTTAACCTTTTTCAGTGCCTTTATTTGAAGAGCTACATTTTTCCTGCGATTTCTTTAACAAGTGATAAGAAGTTCGCTTTTACTTTTTCTGTCGTTTCGATCACTTCATCATGGTGAAGTGGTTGGTCAAGGATACCTGCAGCCATATTGGAGATACAGGAAATACCGAGTACTTTCAATCCACAGTGCCTTGCGACAATCACTTCAGGTACTGTACTCATACCTACTGCGTCCCCACCTAGCGTTCGAAGCATACGAACTTCTGCAGGTGTTTCGTAGCATGGTCCTGTATTACCTACATACACACCGGATTGTACATTAATTCCAAGCTCATTCGCTGTACGTTTAGCCAATTCGAAGTGGGATTTCGTGTACGCTTCGCTCATATCCGGGAATCGTGGACCCATTTCCTCTTCATTCGGTCCAATCAATGGATTCGTCCCAAAGTTGTTAATATGGTCTTCAATTAACATTAGATCCCCCGGCTCAAAGGATTCATTTACCCCTCCTGCTGCATTTGTAACGATTAAATCTGTTACACCGATCGCTTTCATTACACGCACTGGTAGCGTCACAAGGCTCATGTCATAGCCTTCATAATAATGAAAACGGCCTTGCATAGCGACGACACTTTTTCCATTCAATGTTCCAATTACCAGCTGGCCTTTGTGACCAGCAACAGTCGAGGTTGGGAAACCAGGAATGTCACTATAAGGTATGGTTACTGCTTGTTCAATTTCATCTGCAAGAACCCCTAATCCTGAACCTAAAATGAGGCCGATTTGAGGTGTTGAATTGAGTTTGCTTTCAATAAATTGTTTAGCTTCAGTAAGTGCTGTCATAATGATGATCCCTCTCTTGTTTGATTTATATTGTTTTTCATGAGTAGCCACTCGCGTCAGTTTATAAAGCTACACTTCACCCCATCCGATACGCATAACATAAGGACACGGTACTTCACGTAAAATTACGTTTCCTGAATAAGGGGTATACCCTTGTTTTTTGATTGGGGTTGATCAAAAAAGCGCCCCTTTATCCTCAATCAGTTTTACTTCAGATCCTTAAGAAAGCTAATACCATGCTCCGGCATCTTAACTTGGAAATTATCTGCAATCGTAGCTCCTACGTCTGCAAATGTCTTCCTGTCTTCTAGTCTCTTTCCTTCTGCAAACGTTTTGTTGTAACAAAGAAGCGGTACATACTCTCTAGTATGATCCGTACCAGGGTGGCAAGGGTCGTTTCCATGATCTGCAGTGATGATTAATAAATCGTCATCCTTTAGTTCTGCGAGCACCTCAGGTAAGCGCTCGTCGTACTCTTCCAACGCTTTTCCGTATCCGATTGGATCTCGTCTATGGCCGAATTTCGCATCAAAGTCCACCAAATTCAAAAAGCTGATACCCCTAAAATCCATTTTGGTCGTTTGAACGAGCTTGTCCATTCCATCCATATTGGAAGTCGTTCTTAAGGATTCAGTAATCCCTTCACCATCATAAATGTCCGAGATCTTACCAATGGCAATGGAGTCATACCCATCATCTTTCAACTCATTCATTACCGTTCTACCGAAAGGTTTTAATGCGTAGTCGTGACGATTGGATGTACGTTCCCATTGTCCTTTAGACCCAAGGAATGGTCTGGCAATGATTCTTCCAACCATATATTTCTCATCAAGCGTTAGTTCACGAGCAATTTTGCAAATCCGATAAAGCTCCTCAATCGGCACAATCTCTTCGTGTGCTGCGATTTGTAATACGGAATCTGCAGACGTGTAAACAATAAGATCCCCCGTATTTAGGTGATGTTCACCTAATTCATCAAGGATTTCCGTACCTGAAGCCGGTTTATTGCCGACAATTTTACGCCCGGTCTTATCTTCAAGTTCCTGAATTAGCTCATCAGGAAATCCGTCAGGAAACGTGCGGAATGGTTGATCAATACGCAACCCCATAATCTCCCAGTGACCTGTCATCGTGTCTTTCCCGTTTGATGCCTCCTCCATTAATCCGAAATGGGCCTTTGGCTTGGATGCCTTTTCAATTCCTTCAACTTCTCTAATATTAGATAATCCGAGTTCAGCCATGTTAGGCATTTTAAGCCCGTTCATTTTTTCAGCAATATGACCGAGGGTGTTAGATCCTTCATCATTAAATTTTGCTGCATCGGGTGCTTCACCAATGCCTACTGAATCCATAACAATAACAAAAATACGTTTGAAGCGCTTACTTTCCATTTCCTAATTCCTCCTCTATCTGTTTCAGAATACCTTTATGTACTTTACCCATTACAAGTATAAACTATAGTAACAAAAAAGGCAGGTCAGAAGTCAGACGTCTCAAATGAACAAACCATTCCCTCAAGATCTTTTATGCTCGAGGGTGATAGTTTGCATATACATCTCTTAATCTCGTTTTACTAACATGTGTATAAATCTGGGTCGTCGATATATCTGCGTGACCAAGCATTTCCTGCACAGCTCTAAGATCTGCCCCATTTTCAAGTAAGTGAGTAGCAAACGAATGCCTGAGTGTATGGGGGGTTAACTCTTTCTCGATTTTCGCATCTTTAGCCAAGCTTTTTAACACTTTCCAAAACCCTTGTCTTGACATCTGTCTTCCATGATGGTTAATAAATAACACATCATGTCTTTGCGTTTTTAGCAGCTTAGGTCTGCTTTTACGTAAATACATCTCAAGGACATTTGAAGCTGTCTTTCCAAGGGGGATGATTCTCTCTTTATTTCCCTTACCGATACAACGTACAAAGCCCATTTGTAGATGCAAGTCCGAAAGTGTCATGGAACATAACTCTGTCACTCGAAGGCCTGTTGCGTATAGCATTTCCAACATGGCTTTGTTTCTCAGTCCTAATGGTGACGTAGAATCAGGTGAATCTAACAAAGCCTCCACTTCACCCATATTTAGCACCTTAGGGAGGCGCTTTTCTGCTTTCGGTAAGTCAATAAGTGTACTTGGATCATGAGTTGAAAGGCCTTCACGTAGCATAAATTGATGAAAGGATCGCAATGACGATAATTGGCGTGAAACGGTTGTCGCCGCTTTTCCTTTTTCTTTTAAATAGAAAAGAAAAGATACGATATTCGTTCTATGAACCTTTTCAACATCTTGAATTTGCTCGACGTTTTTTAAGTATTGTATATAATTCGTTATGTCTCGTTTATATGCCTCAAGCGTATTTGAAGAAAGTCCTTTTTCTACTAAGAGGTAGTGAAGATATTCTTTTAGTGCCTTGTCCAAAGCGTTCCCCCCTCTTCTTTTATTCTCCATTGAGATAAAAGAGCCTTAACCGCTCAAGTGCTTCTTGGTAGACGGATTCTTCCTGAACTTGCCCAATGACTTTAACAGCCCTTCCACTAGGCTCATCGTAGCGATGATAACGGTCATACTCATCACTCACCCACATGATACCATAGTAAAAAACAAGTGTGCATCCCATAAAAAGAACGAACACAAGCATCGTTTCGTATAATGAACGTAAAAAAGCCATACCAACACACCCTCTGTCCGAATTTTAGCATCTGCTAAAGGCAGATGTTCCGGCCTATTTGTCTACTAAAAGAATATGCCGTATGGACAGCTTTTTATACGGGTTATATTGAATTAACTATGTATTAGACAAGAAGACGTCTTTTTATGTGCTTTTTCACGTTCTTCTTTAGGGAGTGGTCCCTGTTTTAGTGTATTCTATTGTTTCTCTTATTCAAGTCCAAAAAGAAGAAAGCAACGGCCAGTTAAACTTCCCCTATCGGAAGAGCAACAAGCACATTGCTTCAACATTTACTCGTTTTCCTGATTTCCTTTATTATTCGTGCACCGATGACAAATGCCGTGAAATGTCAACCGGTGATCCTTGATCAAGAAATTCCATCTGCGTTCAACTATTTTCTCCACATCCCCGAGGAGGTCCTCTTGGATCTCATCAACAGATCCACAGTCAATGCATACAAGATGGTGATGAAAGTGGGTTGCCCCTTCTTTTCTAAGGTCATACCTTGATACACCATCGCCAAAGTTTATTTTGTCCACCACTTTTAATTCAGTCAGTAATTCCAATGTTCGATACACCGTAGCCAGACCAATTTCAGGGGACTTTTCCTTTACAAGCAGGTATACATTCTCCGCACTGAGGTGATCCTCTTCGTGTTCAAGCAGAACCCTAACGGTTGCTTCCCGTTGCGGTGTCAGCTTATAGCTTTGGGAGTGCAATTGCTTTTTAATTCGTTCAATACGTTGCTCCATATTTAACGCCCCTTTAAACTGCCATTTCCAACTCTATTATACTCTTGGGCAAAAAAAGGTGTCAAATAAGAATTGTTCCAAACACAAAACAATAATTATTATTATAAAGTAATTAATACAATTATGGTAACCACTGTACTACCGATCGTAACAGGATTGGTGATACGTAAGCTTCATACCCTGACATGACGGTAATAACTGCACCTGTGATGAGTAGAAAAAGTGAATATGCCGTAAAGTGTTGAAAGATCGGCTCATACCCTTTTCGGATAATCTGTCTGCATATTTTCAAAGAAAAAGAAATAGAAACCGTAGCCACGATAATAAAAACGGGAACCAAAATCATATTTTGAGGAAAAATCGCTGCAAAAGCAAGAACAAATCCATCAAACCCCATTTGGCTCACAAGGAAACCGACTGTAAAACCGATGACTAATCCTTTTAAAAAGAGCAGAATCAAGATGATTGGTAATCCAATCACTGACAGTCCTAAAAACCACATTAATCCTAAATATTTGCTGTAATGAGCCAACGTTTGGATAAATGCATCTTCAGAAGAGGCCATTTCACCTTTTTCAACTTGTCCGAAAAATTGCGTCAAGTATGTGTACAGGTCAGTTTTCTGACTGATGCTTAAACTATTCACAATAATCGCCCCAAAGATAACCCCCATCATAAGAAGAACGATAGAGAATACGTAAATGGAACGGTTTTCTTCAATGTGGTTCATGATTGCCCATTTCAAACCGCGATTCATCCGGTTCATGTTTATTCGCCCCTTTACAGTCAATCAAGATTCACTCAATCTTACTCTATGAATCTACTTGATAATCTATGACATGTTTATAGGGGCGAAGAAAGTGACGATCTGCTCTAAAGTAGTGGTTCATCCTCTAGGGTATGACCGGCTTTCTAGAAGTTGATCTACCGATTCAAAAGATAGTGCTGAATAGCAAGGATCGTTTTTGCGTCGTGGATCGCTTCTGATTTAATCATATCTAAAGCTTCTTCTACTGTTACTTCAATCAACTCAACGAATTCATCTTCATCGGTCTGAACTTTTCCTTCACTTAAATGCTCTGCTTCGAATAAATAAACGATTTCATCGGCAAATCCTGGGGAAGTATAAAACGAAGCAATCTTTTTAACGGAGTGAGCACGATATCCTGTTTCTTCTTCCAATTCTCTAATAGCACAAAGACTAGGGTCCTCGCCTGTTTCCAGCTTACCCGCTGGTATTTCCGCTATCGTCTTTTCTAGTGCCTTCCGATATTGGTTTACGAGAACAATCTTGTTTTCTTTAGTTACAGCGAGGACTGCTACTGCTCCAGGATGATTGATAATCTCCCGTTTACTCTCTTTTCCATTTGGCAAAGCTACATTATGAACACTAAGATCAATAATTCTGCCTTTATAGATCTCTTTTTTATTTATTGTTTTTTCTTCTAAATGATCTGTCAAAGGTAACACTCCTTCTCTTTTACCGGTTCTCTTTTTCAAGAACATTTCATAATGTTAAGCATACCAAACAAAGCATGGCAAAAAAAGGAGAGATAAACGATGCACGTATACTTGAAAGATAACGGGTTTGTTGTAGCAGGAAAAGTGTGGCAAGTAAAAGCTTACTTAAAAAAGCTCGCTTCACAACACGATACGGTAGAGCAATGGATCTCTAACGGAAAGCCCGCTTCTTCTCATACTCAAACAAATAATATAGTGCCGTTCCCACACCGCTAAAGTATAACGGATCTTCTTGGAAGGATCTGCCCATGGAGTGAATCGGGCCAGTATTTGATAAAGACCGTTCTACCCACTCTTTAATAAGGTTCTCACACACTTTAATAACTTCAACGTGTGAAAACTGTTCGAGCTTTTTCACCGACTCCATCAAATACCGATCTGCTTGTTCTCCAACCGGAAGAGTCAAAACACTCTTTGCGTACGTAAACTCAGTGAGGGCGGTCATTGTATGATGAGACAAGCCAAGGTGACGCTCTCTTTTATCTGCTTCAGATAACCTTGGTGTCCATATGGGATTTCCGTTTCCTTTTCCGATTATGTTTGCCCACTCTGCCATTCTTATTGCACTGAATCCATAGCGAGTTGCTGTGCCTACCCCTCCTGGCCCTACAGTGACAACAACGGTTGCTTTTGGATCGATATTCATTACAAATTGTAGGGCAGTTACAAGATTAATTGCCTCAAAATCACCACCAAATGCTTGCCCTATCGATATTGTTGCCATTCGGCTATTTGTTTTTAAAGATTGTAAATGGTTGCTTACAGGGAGAGCAAGTGCAGCTGAATCGTCAATAATGGCAATTAGGTTACCTTCTTTATCATTTTCCTCAAACAGGCCCCAAAGAACAGGGAGCATGCTATGTAATTCACATAGCAAAATCGGTTTGCCATTTAGATTTAATTTTTGGTTAAAATAAGGAGCTTCCAGATGTTGTTCAGGTGATTCAACGGTTAGCATGCTATGTTGAATCGGCAAGTATCGACCTTTAATAATGTGCCCCTTCTGCTCTCCAATGGAATGACTTTTACGATCCTCCACATTCATTACAAAATCAAACCCACCTGTGCCAAGGTTAAGCTGAGTAGCCGTTACATTAATCTTCACCTTATCCCCCGGCTCCACTCGAGGAAAGTACGCTTTATACAAAACGGCTGACCCACAACCACCATCAACAGTAAGTGTCTGTATATCGTTTGTTTCATTTATGATCTTCGTCACTGTTACGTTTTTTGTACATAGCATGTCGTTCCCTCCCCTTACCACAAACGTATTCAAACTTTAAGATCTTCATACCCTACCACAGGGCAATGTTTTAGCTTAAAAGACCTGTGGTATTCTATACATGATCCCTACTTTAAGGAGGAATAGCATTGAAAAAAAACAGAATTGGTTCGTCTGATTTACATGCAACAGAGATCGGGTTTGGTTGCATGTCTCTTTCAAATAATCAACTAGAAAATGAAAAGATCATTCACGAAGCCATCGATCGAGGCGTAAATTATTTTGATACGGCTGATCTTTATGAATTCGGTGCCAATGAAGAGTCGGTTGGAAAAGCTTTAAAAGGAAAGCGCCAAGACGTGATTCTTGCTTCTAAAGGAGGAAACGAGTGGGGAACTGGCATTGATGGTTGGAGATGGAACCCTTCAAAAGAGCACCTTAAAAATGCCGTTAAGGACAGCTTGAAGCGGCTTCAAACTGACTACTTGGATTTATATCAGTTACATGGAGGAACTATAGATGACCCAATTGATGAAACCATCGAAGCATTCGAGGACCTTGTAAAAGAAGGTACCATTCGCTACTATGGCATTTCCTCTATTCGGCCAAACGTGATTAA
The DNA here is from genome assembly GCF_000429705.1 of Alteribacter aurantiacus DSM 18675. GTDB lineage: Bacteria > Bacillota > Bacilli > Bacillales > Salisediminibacteriaceae > Alteribacter > Alteribacter aurantiacus. The sequence continues at coordinate 665,172 of NZ_KE386941.1, read as the reverse complement.
AGAATACGCTACACGTAGTAATATCGTTAGCGTAATGATGCAATACAGCCTATTAGATAGGCGACCAGAAGAGCTGTTTTCATTGTTAAATGACCATACAATATCAGTGATCGCCCGAGGTCCAGTTGCCAAGGGGTTACTAGCGCACGACTATGAACGAAAATTGTCTGATGAAGGTTATCTCAATTATAATAGAGATGAACTTACACAAACGATAAAAAAGCTGGAAAAAGTAGCAAAAGAAGAACATATGAATTTAAATGAATTAGCACTGCGCTATGTATTAGGTTCACAAACAGTTGCTTGTACTGTGCCTGGGGCTTCTGAGGTAGCACAGGTTGAGGGGAATATACTCGCCACACAAGTGAATAACCTATCGCCTGATACGATTGAGTTCCTTCAAACGATTACTAAGGAAAGTCAATACGACAAGCATAGAGAATAAATAAGAGGTTGGGACAGAGTGTTATTAAAACACTCTGCCCCAACCTCTTTTAAGTTACGAAGTCAAGCTGTATCATCGCTTTCTTCATAAAGATACTTTGCTTCTTCAAGAAATTCTTCGAGCATGTCGTAATCCATATACCCTTGCGTTCTAGTAATGATTCGTCCATCAGGATCAAGGATATACGTTAATGGAAGTGCAATGACTTGATAATCCAAGCTTAATTGATCGGAATATTCCATTAAAGTCGGAAAGTTAATATTAAACTCTTCAATGAACCTGTCAACATTCTCTTCGCTTCCTTCTTGGAAGGTACGATTGATTCCAACTACTTGAACACCCTCATCACCATAATCTTCTTGGAATTGAACGAAATCGGGCATTTCTTTTCTGCAATACCTGCACCAAGATGCCCATATGTTCAATACAACGTATTCTCCTCTAAAATCAGCAACGCTTATCTCACGTTCATCATCTTCCCACGTAGGTAATGAGACATCCTTTAATAGCATGCCCGGCTTTACACCTGTCTCGTTAACCCTCTCAAACTCATTCGAATCCAGGTCCGAGACCTCACCACGTTCAATGACATCTATTCCTTCTGTTTCTAAATATTCATCCAAAGGATCATAGCCCGCTCTGTCTGAACGGTGCTCATATACAACATAGGCAGCAACGAGCATCGCAGCTGTTAAAATCAACATGCTTGAAAGATGCTTTTTTTTCATTGCTATACCCCCTTTTCTTTCACTTTCTATAGTATATCCTGAAAAAGTTAATAACGAAATATTCATTCCCTGTTTCACACAATATTCAAAGATTCTTTTTATTGCTAAATTCAGGTCATTTTTTAAATAGACATGTTCCGATTTCTTCGTACATAAACTTAAATCGTTCTTTCACATAAAAAACATAAGCAAAACTACAAGTTTCTGCTAGAATAGAAAACAGTGTTTATATAATCATGGAGGGAAGTCTTGTATGTCTATTATTGAAGCTATTATTTTTGGTATTGTTCAAGGGATTACTGAATTTCTACCGGTTTCCAGCACTGCCCACATTGTCATTACCCAACTAGTGTTTGGATACACGTTCCCGGGGCTGGCATTTGAGATCTACTTGCACATTGCTTCTGTGCTCGCTGTTATTCTTTTCTTTAGAAAAGATCTATGGAATGTTATAACAGGTTTTATCGGCTATTTGAGTAACCGTTCCGAAGAAAATAAAGTCTCCTTTTTCTTTGGTCTTTATATTATCGTTGCAACCATTATTACAGGCGGGCTTGGATATATTCTCTCTGACTTCGTGGCCGATTCTATTAAAACACCTGCCTTTATTGCAGGAGCTCTTACTGTAACAGGCTTTGCACTAATCTTTATCGAACGTTTTCATAAATACGGGGATCGCACTGAGAAAGATATGACGTTTCTCGATTCCTTTATTGTCGGTCTCGGACAAACCCTTGCTGTCATTCCAGGTATATCCAGATCAGGATCAACGTTAGTCGTTTCTTTACTGCTTGGATTAAAACGCGAAACAGCGGTGCGTTACTCCTTCTTATTGGCAATACCAGTCATTCTCGGCTCCAGTGTTCTTGCTCTTGACGATCTTTCATCAGGATTTATTAATCAAATTGGTGTAGTTCCACTTATCGTATCCTTTGTGATCACGTTTATCTTTTCATGGATCGGGATCGTATGGTTGATCGAATTTATCAAACGAAGCAAACTGGTTTACTTTGCGGTCTATTGTTTCGTTGTAGCGGCACTAGTCTTCTTCCTTTTAGATCCGGGAACTGTGATGGATGTAGAATAAAAATGAATCATATAGTGAGGGTGGCGAGTGAGGAAGAATGTAAACCTCATCCGTCACCCTCGCTTTGTTTCATATCTATTACATTTAATTCGCCCCATTTACCTTTATAATAGGCTTTGATAGAATAACTTTTAGTGTCTATTTTACTACTATTTTCATTATTAATAAAACGAGTCATATAATAGGACAGGAGAGTCGACTATGAACCCAAAACAAGCTAGATCATGGGGGAAAGACTTAATCGGAATGGGGCTTTTGCTTTTATTTTTATTCCTCTTTCTTTTTAGTGATCAACTAAGCAACACACAATACATACAAGATTTACCTAGTGCTTGGGTAAATGTTAATACGATCTTCCTTAGCATTGTTTTAGAGGCGATTCCATTTATTCTCCTCGGTGTATTCGTATCCGCCCTTATTCAAATCTATGTATCTGAAGAAACCATTAAACGTTATTTACCTAAAAATGCCCTTGGCGCTTTATTTCCTGCAGCAATTCTTGGGGCCATCTTTCCATTATGTGAATGTGCCATCGTTCCGGTTGTGGCAAGGCTCGTAAAAAAAGGAATGCCTTTACACGTCGGAGTCGTATTCCTAGTGGCAGCTCCAATCTTGAACCCGATTGTCTTTATGTCGACGTTCTTCGCATTCGGTTCTGACTGGACCCACCCGGTTCTTTTATCGCGAATGGGGTTGGCTTTCATTCTCTCCATTATTATTGGGGGCGCGTTATACTTCATTTTCAAAAACAGTTATCAACTTCGAGCTAAACAACAAGACATTCATGAGCACCATCATCATCAGACACATTCAAAAAAACCAGGTATTTTAAATCGTGTTAAAGAAACGGTTTATCATGCGGTAGACGAATTTTTCTTAATGGGAAAATACTTAATTCTCGGTGCTTTGATTGCTGCATTGTTCCAAACGTTCCTCGATCGACAAGTACTGCAAACAATCGGCTCAGGAGAATACTCTTCTGTACTGGTCATGATGGGCTTTGCTTACTTATTATCATTATGTTCAGAAGCAGATGCTTTCGTAGCCGCTTCGTTTGGCCAAAACTTTACGACCGCTTCCTTGATCGGATTCCTCGTGTACGGTCCGATGCTAGACTTAAAGAATACGTTCATGCTTTTCGCATACTTTAGAGCAAAATTCGTTATTGCATTTATGATTATCGTAACCATTGTGGTATTTACAGCTATTATCTTGCTCAACCAGTTTGTTTTACCAAACTGGTACCAATGGTTTTAAACTGTAAAGCTTTTCATTCATAAAGGAGGTTATGCACTTGAAACACTACGATTCGTCTTTTCATGCCTTTATACAGGGTATTATTTTAATCGGCTTTGCCCTTTTAATGTTGTGGTTAACAATCAGTGGCAACATTATTTATTATATTGCACCTAAAATGATGCCTTTTGTATACTTCGGATTAGTTACTTTCTTCATTTTAGGGACAGTCCAAATTTTTAGAAGTACAAAAAAAGAAGCCAACCATGAACACGGTCCTTCTTGTTCGTGCGGACATGACCATCAAATCCCTGGCCCACCGTTGGTAAAATTGGCTATTTACAGTGTGTTTATTTTGCCTGTTCTATTAGGCTTTGTTTTACCTGATCGAAGCCTCGATAGCTCTGCTGCCCAAAACAGAGGGATCACTTATGGTAGCGGTAATGCTCCCTCTGTAACGCAATCCGCTTCTGCAGCTGAAACAGAAACCAAATCCAATCGTGCAGAAGCGTACCTGGATGACCCGGAAGGTTATATGGAACAATTAGAAAATGGTGAAGGGGCTGACACAGAGGATCTTGAAGAGCACTACACGATCGAAGACTTTTACGACCAAGAAGGGTTCGATCAATATTATAAGGAGTTGGCTAACAAGCTTGAGCACCAGGATGTGATTACGGTTACTGAGGATAATTACCTTGATATCATGACTGTAATGGATGTTCACTTGGACCAATTCATCGGTAAAGATATTGAAATTGTAGGATTTGCATATCGAGAACCCGATTTTGAAGATCACGAATTAGTTGCTGCTCGTTTTTCAATGACATGCTGTACCGCCGACGCTGGTGTGTATGGGACACTCATTCAATCAGACGAAGCTAAAGACATTGAAGAAGACACCTGGATTCACGCCTATGGAACAATTGAAGCAAGTGAATATAACGGATACCGCCTTCCTGTCATTACAGATGCTATATTGAACGAAGTGGATGAACCGGAAAGTCCTTATGTTTATCCTAGCTTTAGGTAAAGAATCTTACTTCTCTCCAACAAAAAAACACCCTTGGATGGGTGTTTTTTTGTTGCTTTATTTTGTTGTAATCGTAAAGATCGTTGTTTCGCCTTTCGTTACGTCGATGCCTTCCTCTTTTTGTAATTCGCTAACAACATCGCCGTTAGTGATAATGATTGGTGTAATGGTACTTTCAGCTTTTTCGTTAACAAGGTCCATATCAAACGTAATTAATTTGTCACCAGCTGCAACCTTGTCCCCTTCTTTCACGAATGCTTCAAAGCCTTCTCCTTGCATGTTGACTGTTTCGATACCAATGTGGATCAAGATTTCAACACCATTAACGGTGCGAAGTCCTATAGCATGCTTTGTAGGGAATAATTGTACGATCTCACCGTGCACAGGGGACACAACCGTTCCTTCACTCGGTTGAATTGCAAGGCCGTCTCCCATCATCTTTTCAGCAAATGTTGGGTCCGGTACTTCAGACAATGCCACAGCTTTTCCTGTAATCGGAGATACGACAACATCTTTCCCGTCCGCTTCAGGCATTTGAACTTCCGGCTTTTTCTCTTCCTTCTTATCAAGACCAAATAATTTCTTTAACATATTAATCACCTTTCTTTCATGTTTTTTCATTTGTATGTACATGTTCCACGCAATGATATAGTTTAAACGATAAATGGTGGGTTTGTAAAACATTTTTTACCCGTACATAGATACGTCCAAACACTATACTTCCGCAAAACACGAACAAACATAATTATCCATTTAAAAAAGTTCGGATATTCAGCTGTTTTCTTTAAAAACCTGTGTTATAATCAGGGCATTCGTTTTAAAAATACTCGTATAACGGTGAGAATATGGCTCACAAGTTTCTACCAAACAACCGTAAATTGTTTGACTACGAGTGAAAAGGCAATGGTTAATAATGGACTACCTTACTTTACCCTCTTTTCTTGGGATGTATGTGTCCATTTTAAGCTGTTTTACGCTCCTGCCCGGTGCGCCTTTCACTTGTATCTACAAGTAAAGGTCACCGGGCTTTATTATTGTTTAGGAGGAAAATAGAATGGAGCAATTAAAACAAGCAATCAAAACCAAAGGTGTCGTACTTTCCGACGGCGTCTTGAAAGTAGACGCGTTTTTAAACCACGGAATCGATCCCGTACTAATGGATGAAATCGGAAAGGAATTCGCTGCTCGTTTCAGTCAAGACAACATCACAAAAATACTTACTATTGAATCCTCCGGGATCGCTCCGTCTTTGATGGCAGCCCTTTACTTAAAGTGTCCTTTAGTTTTCGCTAGAAAACAAAAATCACTTACGATGAACGCTGAAGTGTATACAGCTAACGTTTACTCCTTTACAAAGGAGACTCATCAAGCGATCAGTGTGACTAGTGACAAATTAAACAAAGAAGATCGCGTCTTGATCATTGATGACTTTCTCGCTAATGGTCAAGCAGCATTAGGGCTTGCTTCCATATGTCAAGATGCAGGTGCCTCTATCGCCGGTATAGGCATCGTAATCGAAAAGTCCTTCCAACCAGGACGCACACTCCTCACAGGAGCAGGGCTTCGCGTAGAGTCTCTTGCCCGCATTGAATCATTATCGAACCATGCTGTCACATTCGTAGATGACATTTTGTCGGAGGTGCAATAACATGGCTCAACAGTCGGTACACTACCCTTGGTTTAAAAGAGAAGATATCGATGCTTTTTTCGCCTTGTTTCAAAATAACCTTGCCAATTTTGTCATCATTTCCGTCACGATGCTCGGCATGGGTTTCCCCGCTTCTCTTGTGTTCGGTAAAGTCATTCCTGGTGCTGCGGTGGCCGTTATTTTCGGAAACCTGTATTACGCATACATGGCAAATCGCCTTGCACAAAAGGAAGGTCGAACAAATGTAACGGCCCTCTCTTACGGAATTAGCACGCCTGTCATGTTTGTGTTCTTATTCGGCGTTTTACTTCCTGCAAACGCAATTACAGGAGATCCAGAATTGGCATGGAAAATTGCATTAGCAGCCTGTTTTTTAAGCGGGCTTATCGAGTTGCTCGCAAGTTTTACGGGGAAATGGCTTCAGCGCACACTCCCAAGAGCCGCGATGCTTGGTGCATTGGCCGGCGTTGCCCTTACATTTATCGCTGGAGAAATGTTGTTTAACACTCTTGAGATGCCTGTAGTCGGCTTGTTTGTCCTCGCAGTCATTTTATTGGGCATTGTCGGAAAAGTGAGTTTACCATTTAAGATTCCTGCTTCTTTGTTTGCCATTGTAATTGGAACAGGACTTGCTTTTACTCTTGGCTACGCTGAATGGGGTGCGGTTCGAGAAGGTGCCTCTCACCTAGGGTTTTATCCCATTTTCCCTACGTTAGCTGCTTTTGAAGGATTTGGCTTCTTATTCGGCAGCATGATTGCCCTTCTTGCTGTCATTCTTCCAATTACGATTTACAACGCGATTGAAACAATGAACAATGTAGAAGCGATGAAAGCAGAAGGAGACAATTACAACGTTTCCGAGTGTCAGGCTGTAGATGGCGTTGGAACAATGCTCGGGGCTTTGTTTGGCGGACTCTTTCCAACTACGGTTTACATTGCCACAGTCGGTGCTAAATGGATGAATGCCGGCAGGGGGTACAGTATCCTAAACGCTGCTGTGTTTTTCTTGGCTGCTTCTTTTGGAATCATCGCAGCGCTTTCCGCAATCATTCCTGTTGCTGTTGTAGCACCTATCCTAGTTTTTGTAGGAATTTCAATGGTTTCTACAGCATTTGGGAAAAATGAACAGAAATACTATCCTGCTGTGGCGATAGCCATGCTCCCGTATTTTGCAAACTATTTAATGACTCGTTTTAACAATGATGCAGGGGCTGTTTTGAATGACCTGTCATCAGGCATTGTCCCTCTTGGTGAAGGAGCGATGTTTACTGGTATCCTCCTTGGAGCCATCACCGTTTGTATTATCGATAACGATTTCAAGCGGGGCGCCTACTTTTCTACCGTTGCAGCAGCCCTTAGTTTCTTCGGATTTATGCACGCTCCGGGGATAGGAATAGGAGCAGCTACAGACTTTGCCCTTGGATACGTCCTCGTAGGTGCCTTTCTCGGCGCTTATCATTTAAAAGATGTCCGTGTTTTAAAAAATGAAAAGAGTTCATCAAAAGTAGAAGCAGCATAATATCAAACAGCCAATGGAATGATCGCCATTCCATTGGCTGTTTTACGTTTTTTTGCATGTAACTCAATCCTCTTATGGATAGAATTACTTTTGATGCTTTTGCTGGGTGATCGGCGGCTTAGAAACCATTTTTAACGGCTTTAAACTGAGCATTCACCTCTTGGTTTATGCGATTGACGGGTGGCCACTACAATTAACGGCTTAGCTCTATAACCACCACAAACCCACCCAAGAGCGCAGATCTTCAAGACACTTCTACTCTTTACCAAGAACCTTATATATGGCCTTAGCTACACCATCAGCAGTATTCTCATCTGTTGTAAACGAACTGATGTCTTTTACTTCCCTAACTCCGTTCGCCATAGCTACAGGAGTACCGACGACTTCCAACATGGAAATGTCATTCAAGTTATCCCCTAGTGCCATTGTTTCTTCTAGTGGAACCTTCAACGTTTCTGCCAAGCTTTTTAACGCTTCTCCTTTTGTTGCATCGAGGTGTGTAATCTCCAAGTTTTCCGATGCTGAAGCACTCACTGTTACCTCACCCAAGTCTTCAAGCTTTTCCTTGGCTCGCATTCGGCTTTCGTCGTTTTCCGAAAAGGCAAGAAGCTTATAGATTTCAACATTGTCCTTTAGTATCTCTTCATAATCGGAAACGAGATTAATTGCTCCTTCTTGGAATCGTTCTTCAGCGAGCTTCATTACCTCATCGTACGATTCGAATTCCCCTGTGCTCATCATAATGTTTACAACGATATCGATCCCTTTTTTCGGATTTTCCGTATAAGACCCTTTCTCTGTATACAATTCGTAATAAACCTCTTCCTCTTTTAAAATGGCTTTCATTTTTGAGTAGAGATCGTACGTTAATGGCGTTTTGGATTCAATGTCACCGTTCGCATTTCTCCTTTCAGCACCATTTACACAAATAAGGGGGAGGCGAATACCTGCTTCCTTCAACGGTTCAATGGCTTCTGTAAAATCTCTACCTGTAGCCACAACCACCTCGACTCCTTTAGACTGTGCATACTTAATCGCTTCAATATTCCCTTCTGAGATTTTTCGCTCACTGTTTAGTAATGTTCCATCCATATCTGTTGCTATTAGTCGAATTCGTTCCATTTTGTTTTCTCCTTTTATGTAAAGTCTTCTTTCACATTCATCGTATCGAAGCGTTGTATATACATCAAGAAATCGGCTCAATCATTAGATTTGTACAAAAAATTTCAAATGATTGTACAGCCTTTTTACTTTTAGATATACTTAGAGAGCCCCAGTAGATCTTTCTAACTCTAAGATCTTTTCACGATTATTTTGTATTGTTTGGGCCATTAACTATATGCTTTGGGAGGTTTACATCATGGGTATTGATCAATACTTATTTCGGTTTTTTATCGTTTGGTATGGATGTGGGGTTGTTTTGTTAAGCTTCGACTTGGTACCTCCATGGTTAGAATGGGCAAATGTTGTCTTTTTAATCACAAGTGGTCTTTTGGCTATGATGTTTTTTTATCGTACATATAAAAAAACGCTCGGGCTTTTCTTTATCTTAACCGTGTTTGTCTTGTCCATGGTGATCGAGTCGATCGGTGTCGCTACTGGATTGTTTTTTGGAGATTACGTATATAAAACGGATTTTGGCCCTAAAATCATTGGCGTACCAATTACGATTGGGTTCGCTTGGGTTATGGTTATTGGAACATCACACGTTTTCGCAAAGCTTTTAAGCGCGTTTGTCGGCAAATTTGCTTTTCTCGTTTACACTTTATACGGAGCGTTAGTAGCAACAAGTATAGACTTGATCATTGATCCTGTTGCATATGAAGTCAAGGAGTACTGGGTATGGCTTGAAGGAGGACTTTATTATGATATTCCCTTCTCGAATTTCCTGGGATGGTTTGTCCTTTCTTTCGTTTTACACACCATTATTTTTGCTCTAGGTAGGAAAAATGGCCAGTGGCTTACTAGTTCTGACTCCTACTGGCACACAAACATGCGCTGGCTTTACTTTTTGATGACAATGATGTTTGTGATTGTGGCCCTTGTAAACGGATTGATTCTTGCTGGGATTGTCTCAGCGTGTTGTTTGGCAATTGTATATACGGTCGACTTTCTCTTACGAAAAAAGCGCACAGGAGCGGTGCACAATGGAAAAGAAGCCTCAATTTGAATCGTTGTTTTCCGTCTATAATAAAAGATTACTAACCAAGCATTTTCAAAGTGTCCAAGTAAAAAATGATTGGACTCCCACCTCTTCTAAAAGAGGTGTTCTCTTTTATATCAACCACAGTTCTTGGTGGGACAGTTTAGTGTTATTTCACTTAAATCGACACGTGTTAAAGCAGGATGGATATGCCCTCATGAGTGAAGAAGGGCTCACGAAGTTCCCTTTCTTTAAGAAACTTGGAGCCTTCCCGATCAACTCTTCTTCCTATACCTCTGTGCTAAGATCATTGAAAAAGGCTGCCAAACTCCTTGACGAAGGGAAAGCACTGTACCTTTTTCCCCAAGGAGAAGAACGTCACGTGGACATTCGTCCCCTCCATTTTCAACATGGAGCCAGCTACCTTGTACAAAAAGCCGAAGCTTGCGATGTTGTTCCCATCACGTTTTATCACGGCTTACTCCACGGTCAGTACCCGGAATTTTACATTCATATCGGTCCTTCTATTTCTTTAATGGAGACAACTGACCGAACAGTCCTTACACAGACCCTCGAGCAAACCATGATAAACCAACTTGAGAGTTTGAAAGACGCTGTAGTTACTGAAAACACAAAGGGGTTCACCCCACTAATAAAAGAACAAAAGACAATCGGTGATCGTTGGTACGGGGTCAAACAAAAATTCACCCGGCGTTAACAGGGAGGGCGATGGATGCTTTACTTACTATTGACTTTACTATTATTCAGTCTCATACTCACGATAATAAATACGATTAGCCTTCCTAAAATCACACAAAAAAACCTTTCATCGGATGTCTCCTATCCAACAGTAAACCTCTACATTCCTCTTCGGAACGAAGAGCGACATGTAGAGTCATTGATTGAAAATCTAAAAAAACTAACGTATCCGAACCTTTCCATTTATTTGTTAGACGATGGTTCTACTGATAACACACACGCCTTATTGAAAACATTCATCCGTACCGATTCTCGCTTCACTCTTTTACAAGGAATTGAGTTACCTAAAGAATGGGTTGGAAAGGTTCATGCATGCCACCAATTATCCAAACACGGGGATGGTGAGTTTGCTTTGTTCATGGATGCAGATGTGACCATAGCCCCTTCTACAATTGAAGCCATGATAGAGGAGTTTGACCAAAATACCGGTCTCATCACAGGCTTTCCTAAAAATCCCGTTCATGGTATGTTAGGTCATCTTCTAGTTCCCCTTCAACACTTTGTTGTCCATTTTCATTTACCTGTACTTCTTTCAAACAAGACCACCTATACGGCAGCCACTGCTGCTCACGGGGCGTTCATGATGTTTAGAAGAGCCTCTTATGATCGCATTGGGGGGCACGAGTCCGTGAAGAATTCCTTGGTAGAAGACGTTCATATTTCAAGACAAGTCAAAAAATCCGGCTACCGAGTGAAGCTATCAAACATTACGTCCCTCGTCTCTTGTGACATGTACCACTCCAATAGGGAAGTGTGGGAAGGGTTTGCAAAGAACATGTTTCCGGGCCTTGGGCGTTCTCTTTCCCTCGTAATCGTTCTAAGCATCACATACAGCCTATTATACGTCGCACCTCTTGGCTTACTCCTTTTATCACTAAGTGGTGTATTGCCGCTTGTATACATGCTTCCTTATGTAGTAGGAGTCCTTCAAAAAGGTACAGTCGATTGGGCAACAGGGCAGAAATGGTGGCTATCATTTTTAATGCCCTTTTCAGCAATTCTCATGATTAGCTTATTATGGTACTCCACTTACTTAGGTATGTTCAAAAAAGGGTTTAGTTGGAAAGGAAGAGTGTACAAATGAAAACAATCGCGGTTATAGGTGGTGGACTAGGCGGACTCGCTTCAGCTATTCGCTTGAAAAGTCACGGCTATCACGTTCTATTGTTTGAAAAAAATGCTCATACAGGCGGAAAACTACACGAAGTGCAACTAGGAACTCATTCCTTCGACTTTGGTCCGAATACGATTACAATGCCACACGTATTCAAGCAAGTATTATTGGATGCGGGAGAGAATCCTGACGAATACTTTTCGTTTAAGCGTCTTGAAACACATACGAAAAACGTCTTTAACGACGGTTCCTCTTTCTTCTTTTCTTCGAACCAGGATCGAATGGAAGAAGAGCTCTCGAGTATCGATCCTCATAGTGCAATAGGATATCGGCAGTATAAAGAAGAAGTCGCTCGTTTATATACCCTTGCTGAAACACATTTTTTCAAGCGTACGTTTTCGTCTTGGAAAGATTACCTTTCCCTTCCTCTTGCTAAAGCTCTCATGAGCGTAAAACCACTACAAAGCTTGGATGCTTTTCACCGTCAGTATTTTCGTGATGATCGTATTGTTCAAGCCTTTAACAGATATGCCACATATATTGGTTCTTCCCCATACCGCTCCCCTGCCACGTTTGCTTTAATTGGACATTTAGAGCTTACCGATGGGGTGTATTATACAAAGGGAGGGAACGTGGAGATCGCCAAAGGGTTGACAAAAGCTGCCGAAAGACTTGGAGTATCGATCTTTAGGAACTGCGGAATAAAACAGATACGTACAAAAAACAAACAAGCTACAACTGTTATCACATCAGATGATCAATCTTTTGACGTGGATGCAATTGTCATGAACGGTGACTTACTCACACAGGTTCCGGCCCTCCTGGAAGAACAAGTTCGGCCGAAAATGTCTAATCGAAAGATGAACCGCTTTTCACCATCCGTCTCAGCATTTGTTACCTTAGCTGCGGTAAATCATCGTTTCGATCTTCATCATCATCAAGTGTTTTTCAATGATAACTATAAAGATGAATTCGAATCAATTTTTACGAAACAAGAATATTCAAAAGATCCCACCATCTACATTTGTACATCTTCCAAAACCGACCCAAGCGTCTCCCCTGATGGAGACAATTTGTTTATCCTTGTTAATGCCCCCCCGTTAAAAGAGGGTGAACAGTTATCTGTTGATCCTTTTGAATACGAGGAATTGATCTTTGAGCGTTTAAAAGCAAAAGGGATTGCCATTTTGCCTCACTTGCTTCATAAAAAAACAGTTACCCCAAAAGAGATTGCAGATACCTTTAACGCCTATAAAGGGTCCTTGTACGGAATTGCTTCGAACCGTCGCTCTGATACTTTCTTAAGACCATACAATCAAAGCCCCGATATTTCGAACCTCTTCTTCGCAGGGGGAAGTACACATCCTGGTGGCGGGTCTCCGATGGTCGTTTTGAGTGGTATGAATGCAGCGGATCGATTACGAAAAGAACTACAATAAAAAAAGGTGCTCCAAAAGGATATGACATCCTAGTTGGAGCACCTTTATTTCTAAAACAAACATCCTTTTTACGTATTATCCATTAACCATTGTTTTTAAGATCTTATTTTTTTCTTCCACTGAAACAAAAGCCCGTTCATGAAACACTTCATAGCCATTATTTCGGACCGACGTCAATATTTCACGATAAAACAAGGCTGCGGCTTTTACAGGGATACGAGAATCCAAAGGATATTCTTTTAATGAAGCAAGCCCTTTCTCGTAAAAATGCTCGGCCTCCTTGGCCATTGTCTCCCACACTTCAATAAATTCTTCATTTACAATGCCTTCTGTGAGCATTCTTTCGTTGTAACCAAGCTTTGTCATTAACGATTCGGGTAGGTAAATGCGATCTCTTTCAAGGTCTTCACCCACGTCCCGTAAAATGTTCGTAATTTGCATGGCAATTCCAAGGGAGATTGCTCCTTCTCTCAAACGTTCCTTCTTTTCAGGAGCTAAAATCGGTAACAGCATTAGGCCGACCGTACTTGCTACATGATAGGAATAATGCTTGACATCATCCAAAGTTTCATACCTCTTTTTCACCAAATCCATGTATTGGCCTTCAAGCATATCGTAAAAAGGCTGCAAGTCCATCTCGAAGGTAGCGAATGTATGTCGAAGAGCAATCCACAAATAATTTTCCTCAGGAAGCTCCCCCTCAGCAAATGAATACAGTTGGCGTTTGAACACGGCTAGTTCTTGAGTTGGATGATCCCCTTCATCGACGATGTCATCTGCTGTTCTGCAAAAGGCATAGACGGCCCAAACGGCGTTTCTCTTCTTCAAAGGCAAATGACCAAACGCTTTGGCAAAGGTTTTGGAATGATATTTAATGACATTATGGCATTGTTCGTAAGCTTCATTTACCGAGAGCATGATCTTCCTCCTTCTCAATAACGCTTTACTATACTACATTAATAGTAGCATGATTAAACGGAATAATCTCTTAATATGACTCTAGCGGTCTTGATACCTGTTCTTTTTCACGGATCGCTTGAGCTAGCAGTTTTGCCCCTTGCATCACGATCGGCACGCCACCGCCCGGGTGGATAGAAGCACCTACCGCATAGATATTAGAATAAGGGAATGGCTGCAATTGTGGTCTAAACACTCCTGATTGGAAAAGGGACGGAGCAAGACCGAACGAACCTCCGTCAAACAAGCCTTCCTTCTTTGCTTCGATTGGCGTCTTCATCTTTTTCCAAACAAGCTTCTTTCGGATGTCCTTATCCATTCGTTGTTCAAGAGAGTCCATAATTTTTTCTGCATACTCTTCATATTCCTTTTCAGATAAGCTATCCCCACTCGGAACGGGCACCAGTACATAGGCACTGCTGTATCCTTTAGGAGCGAGAGACTTATCCATTTTTGACGGAGAAAAAACATAGAATGAAGGATCCGTTGGTAATTCACGCTTTTCAAAGATTTCCTTCATGTTTTCATCCAGGCTTTCGCCCATATAAAATTGATGAACAGTGTCTGTATCAAGCTCCCCCTTAATCCCCAAATAAAGGAGCAGACAGCCAGATGATGGGGAAAAGGAACGCCCTTTTTTCTCTCCACTGACAAGCTTTCTAGATACGGGGAAATCTCCGTTTACAATAAACGAATCATAGGCATGCCTTTCCTCATTTACATGAAGAACCGTGCCCTTTTTGCCATCCGTCTCTATTTCTGTAACCGTTGCATTCGTCTTGATTTTTACTCCTCGCTTTACAAGCTCTTCTGTCACAAGTTCTACAAGTGACGCATATCCTCCTCGCACATACCAAATCCCATGGTAATGCTCACTGAAAGGTACAAGGGAATATATGGCCGGTGTTTCGTCAGGAGCGCCACCAATGTATAGTGTCTGTAACGAAAATGCATCTTGCATCTTTGTATCGGTGAAATAGTGCTTCGCTTGCGTTCGAACCGACTGATACGCTTTTAGTTTGAGTAATGTTTTCATATTGGCTTTTGAAAAAAACGACTTACGGTCTCGAAAGTCTCTGTCCATAAAAGCCGCTCTCCCTTTATTAAAGCGGTCTTTCATGTCGTCCATATACCGAAGAAACGATTCTTCTTCCCCTGGGAAAACCCGTTTGATTTCTTCTAACTGGTTTTCTCTATTACTCCATTTAACAAAGGTTGTCCCATCTGGAAAATGGATCGGATAAAGGGGATCAATCCGCTCCATTTCAAGTCGATCTGGATTGATGCCTGTTTCCTGTAAGATGGTACGAATCATATCCGGTAGTAAAACGATTGTCGGTCCCTCATCGATCTTAAATCCGTCGTGTTCCACAAATGAGAGACGTCCACCAACGTCCGACTGCTGTTCGTATATGGTCACATCATGTCCGTCTTTTGAAAGATAAAGGGCAGTAACGAGACCACCGATCCCCCCTCCAATAATGGCTGTTTTCATGATTGCACCCCTACTCTCTCATACTTATTTATGATTTCGTTTGACGTAATTCTTGCTGATTCAAAGATTGTCGGGAGGCCACTTCCTGGGTGGGTACCTCCTCCTACAAGCCATAGCCTGTCGATCTCTTCAAATTGGTTGTGAGGTCTAAAGTACATCATTTGTCCCAAGTTGTGAGCGAGGTTGAACGTAGCACCTTTGTACACTTGTTTATCATGTTCCCAGTCGTATGGTGTTAGCACTTCTTCTACTTCTACATCATCTCGTAACGACTGTCCGGTTTTCTTTTCTACTAAATCCCATACTAAATCTTTAAATCTTTCTTTTTCTTTATTCCAATCGATTCCGCTAAAATTGTTTGGAACAGGAGCAAGAATATAAAGAGCAGATTTGCCATCAGGTGCTAAAGTGGGGTCCGTTACTGACGCATTATGCACATAGACGGAAGGATCTGCCGATAGCTTTCCTGTTCGGGTAATCTCTTCTACATTTTGTTTATAGTCTTCTGAAAATAAAATCGTATGGTGATTAAGATCGACTTTTTTGCTTACGCCTGCATAGATCATAAATGTAGAACAGGAGTATTTTTTCTTTTCAAGTGCTTCCTTTGAATATCTTTTCAATTGGCCTTCATCAAGAAAGGTCGTCATCCCTCTTGCGAAATCAGCATTCATGACCACATCATCAGCCTGAACAATTTGTCCGTCTTCCAGTTCAAGCCCTGTGAGTTTCTTTTTATCCAAAATGAATTTCCTTACGCCATTTCCTGTATGAATACGTCCACCATGTTCTTTGACCACGGTAGCCATTGCTTCCGTAAGCTTGTTCAAGCCCCCGACCGGGTGAAAGACACCCCATTCGTGTTCCATATATGAAAGGATGCTGAACGCTCCGGGGCATTCCCATGGAGACATGCCTAAATACTTGGATTGAAATGTAAAGGAAAGCTTCAACCTCTCATCATCAAAGTAACGACCTAACACTTCGTACAAAGAGCGACCTGCCTCCAGTTCCGGCAACGCTTTTAAACTTCTTAGCCTTACATAATCGAGAAGACTGCCGTGTTTGTTTTGAAGCATAGGCATCAATTTATTCATTTTCTTTTTCGTATCGACCATAAATTGTTCGTATCGTTCTCCGTAACCAGGAAAATGTTCTTCAATTCGCTGTTTCATAACTTCTCTGTTTCTCGTTGCGCGGATGCTTAATTCTTCAAACTTCAGTTCATACATCGTATCAAGTTCAACTAGGTCCACATACTCATGCAAATCTCTCCCGGAAAATTCAAATATCTCTTCCAGAATGTGCGGCATACTAAAAAATGTTGGTCCAAGATCAAACTGGTAATCTCCTTTTGTTACTCTGGAGGTCCGTCCCCCTATGTAGGGTTGCTTTTCGTATACATCTACAGAAAAACCTTTATAAGAAAGCATCATGGCTGCAGCCAACCCACCTGGACCGGCACCAATAATAGCAATTTTTTTAGTATTCATTTTATCTCCCCCGCCTAACATGATCCTGCAAAACCTTTTCCCTCAGTCGAAAATAGTTAAACAAAACTTATACACTATGTATACCACCAAATACGGGACAGAGCAACGATTAACCCTTATACACTTTTTATAACCATTTCCAATTACTTCTACATCGAACAAAAAAACGCCTGCAAAAAACAGGCGTTAACGTAATTTCACTTTTGCAGTTGTAAGCCAATGATGGAACTGCCAAATATGAGCGATCAATTGAGGGCCACTCATCAATTGACCGAAATAAGGTGTTTTAAATGACGACCCTTTAGTAGTAACAAGTTCTTGAATTTTTTTCTTGTCAAAAAGGTCGAATAGCGTGGAGTCCCCTTCGTCAATCACACGTTGGAGAGCCGTTGTCACTTTTTCTGTATAAACAGGGTGGTGGGTTTTAGGATATGGACTTTTCTTGCGGTATAAAATCTCGTGAGGAAGAACGCCTTCCAATGCCTTTCGCAAGATCCCTTTCTCTCTCCCACCGTACATTTTCATATCCCAAGGAATGTTCCATACATACTCGACTAGTCTGTGATCCGCAAATGGGACCCTTACTTCCAGACTCGCTGCCATACTCATCCGATCTTTTCTGTCCAATAAGGTTGTCATAAACCACGTCATATTCAAGTAAAATAAGGCGCGTCTCTTTTGTTCCAACTCTGTCTCAGCGTCAAGTAAAGGCGTTTCTTTTACGGTATCTGTGTATCTTTTTTCTACATACTCGTTAAGGTGGAGCCTTTGATTCCATTCTGGCCTCAACAGCTCCTGACGCTCTTGTACGGACCTCATCCATGGAAAGCTTTCTCTTTTAATCGTTTCTTCATCATGAAACCATGGATATCCGCCGAAGATTTCATCAGCGCATTCTCCTGAAAGTCCGACGGTTACATCGTTCTTGATTTGTTCGCTAAACCAAAGTAGTGACGAGTCGATATCTGCCATCCCGGGAAAGTCCCTCGCGACTGTAGCCGGTGCCAAGTAATCAAAGAGGACATCATTATTGATTACACATCCATGATGGTTCGAGCCTAAGAACTCAGACATCTTCTTGATCCAAGGAGCATCTGGGTTGGGCTGGAACTTACTTGCCTTAAAGTATTTGTCGTTTTCCTCGTAGTCAATGGAATAGGTACTGAGCGTGCCCCTTCCTTGTTTTTTAAAGTAGGTTGCAGCCAACGCTGTAAGAGCGCTGGAATCAACTCCGCCTGACAAAAAGGTGCATACAGGCACATCGGCCACGAGTTGTCTTTCCACCGTATCCGTCAACAACCAGCGGATTTGTTCGGCTGTTTCATCTGCTGTTTGGATATGCTTTTCACTTTTAACTTGCCAATAACGATTCACACGCAAACCTTCTCGACTGATTTTCAAAAAATGGGCAGGCCTTAATTCCTTCATACCTTTGTAAACCCCATGCCCCGGCGTCCGTGACGGACACAGGGCAAGTAATTCCTGCAAGCCGTCTTCATCTATTTCAGCTGTAATTTCAGGGTGAGCAAGAATGGCTTTAGGTTCTGAACCGAACATGATTCCTGTTTTATGCTCAAGGTAAAACAGTGGCTTAACACCAAGTCTGTCTCTCCCCAAAAACAATTGCTCTTTCTTTTCATCCCAAATGGCAAAAGCGAAAATGCCATTGAACTTTTCTACACACTGTTCACCCCACTCGATAAAAGCGGTTAAAAGGACTTCCGTATCCGAGTGAGATAAAAAGGTATACCCTCTCTTTTGCAAGTCCGAACGAATATCTTCGGTATTATACAACTCTCCGTTATAACAAACGGTGTACGTATTGTCATTTTTGGTGCGGCTCATCGGTTGGAGACCGCCTTTCGGGTCGACAACGATCAATCTTGTATGACCGAATCCTGCATGCCCTTTGGCCCAAACTTCTGATGCATCAGGACCTCGTTTTGACAAGGTTTGTGCCATCTTTTTGAGTGTGCTTTCTTCGTTTTCGATCGGCCGTTTGAAATCCACCCATCCGGTAATTCCACACATGTCGCTCCCTCTCTTTCATGTCACTTTATACAATCTCTAACACATCGTATTCACTACAATGAAAGAGGGTGCCCACAACGTAAAAAAGGTGTCTGTGTAGGCTCGCTTCTCATATTACTTTTTAAACAACATTTTGTTCGTAAAAGATGTAGAGCGCAAAAAAAAGAGCGTCACCCTAAAAGGTAATTCACATGAAAGAAAGTAGTATATTACCAAAAAAAAACGCTGAAGCGATTTTGATTGCTTCAGCATTTCCATTATTTCTTTTCAAGACCGATTAAATACCATCCGCCTTCTTTTATGATCGGTTTACTCATTTTCACTTTTAATCCTGCTTTTTTCGCATACTCTTCAATTTCCTTTTCTGAAGGTAAAGGATACAGGTTTTCATGTGCTGACATGAACGTGTTAAAAGCAGCGGCGAATGTTTGACCATGTTTCGCTTCTGTTAAAGGAGAGATAACTGTAATCGTTCCTTTTTCATTTAGAAGGTTAGCCACGTCCAAAAACAACGTTTCTCTTTCGTCCGGGTGATAATAATACAGCAAGTTATGAAGCATCACCATGTCAACCTTTTCACCTTTATCTATATAATTCCTTAAATCATCATGCACAATTGTAATTCCATCATCTTTTACTTTTTCTTGTGCTTCTTTTGCTACTTCTTCACTGATTTCAACACCTGTAAGAGTAACGGAATCATTCGTTTCTCTGATTTTTTTCAAATACCCTCCATACCCGCAACCCAAGTCAACGATATGGTTCGGTTTGTACTTCCCGACCCACTTCATCATAGGTGGTACAGAAGCTTTTTCTAATAAAGCTGAAGTCTCTGCCACTACGTTTGCAAACTTGTCCTCCAAGTATGAAATTTGCTCGTTTTTTTGCATAAGGTCTGGATACTGCATCAAAGTTGGTATGTGTAATTCCATCATTTCACGAAGTAAAATTCCTACTGAGTCTTTACTTTTCGCCGAAACGTACTTTAGCATTTTTTGCTTCGGTTTTATTTTACCTGTAAGGGTCTTTTTCAAGTGGCCTACTTCCAGTCCAACTTCAACCCATCGAAGAAGCAATTGACCGTTTAACTCTTCTTTTTCTGCTACTTCCTGTACTTTTTCCCCTCCGGCGAAGCTGTCGAACAAATCCAATTTATAGCCTACGTGAGCATGCCACGTCGTAAGAAAGCTTTCATTGCTTTTCATCCAATTTCGCGCTTGCCAAAATTTTTGTATTTCTTTCATCCATTGCTCACTCCATTCTTCTTCCAATTCATGTAATCGCTTTTCCCTGTTTAAATCAGAGTTAAACAACAGAAGAATGGCTAGTAATTTTGGTATTCCGTTTTCTATGAGCGGGTACCCGTCTTTGGACCTGAACCTACATGAGCCTTTCTTTGTTACATTTACAATCCCTCTTTTTCACGAATGTGAGCAAGTAACCTTTCGCAACCTTCATCCACCAACTCGTATACATAATCAAAATTCCCTGTAAAGTACGGATCCGGCACATCGTCCTCTTTTCCATCTTCAACAAAATCAAGGAGTCGGGCAATTTCTCCCGATTTTTTTAATCCTTTCATCCGAGTGAGGTTCCCTACGTTTTCTGCATCCATTCCAATAATATAGTCATACATCTCTAAGTCTTCTTCTTTCACTTGACGAGCCCTTAATCCCTCGGACGAGATGTTCTTTTCCTTCAAAATCCCTTGTGTTCCTTCGTGTGGTGGGTTTCCTTCGTGCCAATCCCCTGTCCCTGCTGAATCTACTTCGATTTGATTTTCAAGTCCATCCCCCTTTAACTTTTCCTTGAAAATGGCTTCTGCCATCGGAGATCTGCAAATGTTACCAAGACATACAAACAATACTTTAACCACCGAAGATCCTCTCCTTTTTCTTAACGTTTTCCTCATTATAGCCTATATACACTTGATAATAAAAAGCTTCCTGAATGAAATGCTATTATGTTCATGATCGAATATTTTTTTGAGCCATCTATTCTTTGTCGTGCCACTTATTTCTAATTTTATCCAAATCCCCACTTCCAATCAAACCTATAAAAAAGCATAAAAAAGCTGCAACCGTATTTTTCACTTCCGGTTGCAGCTTTATGTGTATGTTTAGCCTACAAGAGCTTCTTTCTTTATGAATAGTTCCGGGTGTTCTGTGCGAATTTTGTCCAACACAGGTGCTACATCCCCTTTAACGGAATATGTGAACAGCTGTTTTAATGAGCCACCGTGTTTCTCTTCCAACACTTCCACTCTCTCTTCCGGCTCACATTCTTTTTGCGTAAACGTTCTCCCATACCCTTCACATTCGTTATTTTCATAACGCTCGTAAACGACAAAAATGCCTTCTTTCGTTTCTGCTTCCATCATCTGTGCGGACGCTACCAGATCTCGTACGATCATCGAGACTTTCCCTTCTTTCTTTACCTAGGTTTCGAACTCTTAATTTGTGAATTTAATCACAGACTAAAAATTCTCACCACCTACTATACACGTTTTTCTTCTGATTTTCTTCCCTTTTTATAAAAAAAGAATGACAAATTTTATCCTCTTGTCTTCTCTTGTCCTCTCCGTTAAAATAAGAACAAGTGTTCGTAAAAAGGAGGATTGTTTATGTTTCAGGATCGCGGAGTAATAAAGTGGACTTCCATGATGCTTCCCGAACATGTAAGAGAGCTGAAAAGGTTGAAGGAGGAGTATGAAAAAGACACGATACCCACTCTTGATCCCCAAACCTTAGAGGAATGGAATCTCACCCTTAAATCGGCCCAAGCAAAAGGCCTCGCTGTGTTGGTCACGTATGTAAAAGAGGACCGTAAACAATCTACCATCGGAGTCGTACGCAGGTTTGACCGCAACCATCTTTATCTTTCAAGCGGGTCCCTACGGTTCGATTCAATTTTACACATTGAAAATGAAGGGTAGATTAAATAGCATAAAAGAAGAATGACTTAGGAGTTGTGTCATCCTTCTTTTATGCCTTATGGCCGCCAACAAGGGTATTCCGGTGTCTGGCTGTGCCTCCTTCTGTGTAAGAAACGGCCCGTAAAAGAGCATTAGGGCCGTACTTTTTACGAATGTCGTCCATCGCATAGCCGAGCGCTCTTTTTTTTGGTCGATCCGTTTCAAACAGATTAAGCTGAACAGAATCATCGGAATAGACGTTTGAGATGGATACATTCAGCTTCCGGACCGTACTCCCGTCATAAAACCTGTCCATAAGCTTGATACATGCGTCATATACTTCCATCGTAATGTTAGTCGGATCGGGAATTGTCAGTTGACGATAAAATCCTCCTCCTTTTTCATCTTTGCTGTACCCCATACCCAGGCTAATGGTTTGACCTACCCGTTTTTCTCTTCTTGCTCTTGCAGCTACTTCTTCACACATCTCAAGTAAGACTCGTTTAATCTCCGTCTTATCGGTGTAGTCCCTCAACAAAATTTGCCCTTTCGCGTAGCTGACTTGACCGGATAAAATTGGGGCTCCAAGCTCCGACATGTCTACTCCATTTGCATGATAATACAGTTGGTTCCCCATCACGCCAAATGCCTTTTCAAGCTTATGAAGAGAATAGTTTGCCAATTGTCCCACGGTAAAAATCCCCATGTTGTGCAACCTCTTCTCTACCCGACTACCAATTCCCCACATTTTTTGAAGAGGTGTAACGGGCCACAGCTTCTGTTCTACATCTTCATAAGTCCACTTGGCAACACCTCTTTTTTTTGCCTCCAAATCGAGGCACAGCTTTGACAACAACATATTATCTCCAATGCCAATCGCGCATGCGAGACCAAATTGCCGGTGCAAATCATTTCGAATCGCTTCTGCCAGTTCCCATTCGCTCCCCCAAAGCCTGGATGTACCGCCTACGTCAAGGAAGCTTTCATCTACGCTGTATGTATGGATGGCTTCCATTGGAACATAGCGATGAAAAAGGTCGGTAACCTGAACGGAAATATGAAGGTATGTGGCCATGGAAGCATTCACGATATGAATTTTGGGATGATCGGGAATTTCAAAAAGACGGTTCCCTGTTTTGATACCGAAATCCGCTTTTAGTGGTGGCGTGGCTGCAAGAACGACACTTCCACTTCGATTCGTATCACCAACCACGGCTAAATGAGTAGAAAGAGGATCGTACCCTAAAGCAACAGCCGCACAGCTTGCATAGAAGCTTTTCATATCAATGCAAAAAATAGTCCGTTTCGGCAAAGACATTACATCCACATCCATTTTCATTCCTCCCTAATAATAAGAACAAACGTTCGCTATAGTGTATGTTTATTATAGGGGAATATACGTTCTGTTTTCAACAGTAAAAATCACCCAAAAGATTGTTTCTTTTGGGTGATTTTAATCATTTTTTTCGAAACTGACTAGCTGCAACTTTTTCCATTAAGCTTGGGAAGACTTGATATAACCTGGTTCCCACATTCATCCATGCAGGTAAATTGAGCTCTCGCTTCGGCTTGTCAATCAATTGTAATGTTTTCGATGCAACAACGTGCGCCTCAAGCATATACTTAGCTACATTTTTTTCATACTCCCCAGACTCATCTGCTCTAGAGAAGAAATCCGTTTTGACAGGTCCGGGATTCACTGTACTCACTTGAACGCGAGTACCTTCAAGTTCCATTCGCAAACTATTGGCAAAAGCTAATACAGCGTGTTTAGTTGCAGCATAGGCACTTGATTTCGGGGTCGCAATCTTCCCCGCTTGAGAGGCCACGTGGATAATGTGCCCTTCACCTACCTCTTTCATATGAGGCAAAACGGCCTGTGTACATGCCACAAGTCCGAACACATTGACTTCAAACATCTCTTTTACGTCTGACATTTTGGCATCCTCGAACATGTCGAATTTACCGAATCCCGCATTGTTAATGAGCACATCCACAGAACCGACCGTTTGATAAATAGCTTGGAATGTTTCTTTGACCGCTCTTTCATCACTTACATCAAGCTCATATACATAGGGTGAAATGCCAGTTTCCTTTTTAATATCTGAAGCGGCTTTTAACAGTTTCCCATAGGATCGGGCTAGCATAACCGGCATGCCACCCTTCTTTGCCACTTGCCTTGCCATTTCGAGGCCTAGTCCGCCAGAGGCCCCTGTTACGACTACAATACGTTCATCCCAAGACTTCATCTTTACCACCACTTTCTCATTCAATACCACCCCATATTATAGCCGATTCTTTGTACGTTCGTCTAAAACAATTCTCGAAAACATAAAGGAAAGCTTTCATCTTCAATGGTATTTTAGTAGAATGATAGAGGATTATTTCGTAAGTGATTTTTTTGAGGAGAGAATAGAATGTCAAAACCGATGCCCCCATGGAAACAAAAGCTTGATACGTTAGTGGAACATAAATATTTCACAGCTGTCATTATTACCTTTATTTTAATTAACGCCATTGTCGTTGGTCTGGAAACGTATCCGCACCTTTACGCCGAATATGGTGACACATTTTTAACGATCGATCGAATACTATTATACATCTTCACAGTCGAGATCATTCTTCGCCTTTTAGCTGCACGATCACTAGGGACGTTTTTCAAAGGTGGTTGGAACTGGTTTGACCTAATTATCGTTTTAAGTGGTCATATCCTTGCCGGTGCATACTTTGTGACCGTACTAAGAATTCTTAGGGTGTTAAGGGTATTTCGAGCCATTTCGGTTATCCCCTCCCTTCGAAGACTAGTTGACGCCTTGCTACTTACCATTCCGGCTTTAGGTAACATTCTTTTATTGATGAGTATCATCTTCTATATTTTTGCCGTAATCGGGACAATGTTGTTCCAAAACGTATCTCCTGAGTATTTCGGGTCGCTGCAGCTTTCTTTACTCACCCTATTTCAGGTAGTCACCCTTGAATCTTGGGCCAGCCAAGTCATGAGACCGATCTTTGAGGAACTTCCATGGTCATGGGTTTATTTCGTCTCATTCGTTTTAGTAGGAACATTTGTCGTGTTTAACCTCTTTATCGGAGTTATCGTAAACAACGTTGAGAAAGCGGAAGCTGCTGATGAAGAAGAGATTGATGAAACGAAAGAAGAAGTAAAAGAGCTACGAAAAGAAGTTCGAGAGCTAAAAGACTTACTAAAACAAAGCTTGGATAACAACAAAAAAAGTGGTTAATGGATCGAGCAAGGACAAACGTGTCCTTGCTTTTTCTATATCTCCTTACGGGGAGTTAAGGAAAGGTAAAGTTCCACCTTTCCATTTCGGGCGCTGGCTCCTTCCGATGTGCGCAGGTAAGGAAAATCGCCTTACCTGCTTTAAGACATACACCGGATCGCTCAGCGCTTCGGGAGTTAAGGAAAGGTAAAGTTCCACCTTTCCTTAACTCCCTTGTTAGATTTCCTTACATAACCCAGTCAATTTTTATTATTCCTGCTATAATAATTACAAAGCTTGGGGCAAGGGAAGGGATAAGATGAACGCGTACAAGGAAAAGAAAGTCATAAGCATCGGCGTTGTTAGTGAGTTAACAGGCTTATCCGAACGTCAAATCCGTTATTATGAACAGCGGAAGCTTATCAGCCCCGAACGTTCAAAGGGTGGCACAAGAAAGTATTCTTTTATGGATGTCGAACGGCTTGTGGACATCGCCAATAAAATGGAAGACGGTATGCAGACGTTCGAAATCCGCAAGTTGGAGAAACAACGTGAAAATCGAGAGCAGATCAAAAAGAAAATGCTTCGCGGTCAGCTCAATACCGCCTTCCCCAACCAGAGATAAAGCGCCTAGATGGTGCTTTTTTTCATTTTTCCCATAAGATTTATTGATCAAGGGAATGAAGAAGTTTTTAAATAAGTATATCTCCTTATCTCGGCTATACTATAAAAACGCATGCCTCTATGTTTTTATTAAGCCAAGTAAGGAGTATGAAACATGAGTAAAATGACTTTACACCGAACCACCTTTCTTGCTATTATCATTTGCCTCGGGGTCTTTTTTACTGCCCTTCCTCATCCATCATTTGCAACCCAGATGGAAAAGGAAGAGGCAAAGATCGCCATTATCATTGACGATTTTGGCGGAAATACAGGCGGTGTGTATCGTTTTTTAAAAGCTGACATCCCAATTACCGTTGCTGTAATGCCTTTCTTGGAAGAATCCACCGAACAAGCAAAAAGAGCCCACGAACTTGGATTCGAAGTGATTGTTCATATGCCTCTTGAACCGAAAAGAGGAAAGGCCTCTTGGCTCGGACCACTTCCGATTACCTCAGACCTTTCCACCGATGAAGTGAAAAAACGTGTTCAACTGGCCATTGATGACGTTCCTCATGCAAAAGGCCTGAACAACCATATGGGATCAAACATCGTCGGGAACGAACGAATTATGAGAGCCATTCTTGAGGTAGCCAAGGATAATAACCTTTTCATTATCGATAGTGGGACAAGCGGTGACTCGGTGATACCACAACTGGCAGAGGAAATGAAGCTACGATACGGTGTTCGGGACACGTTTCTTGATGACAGCCAGTCCTCAAGAAACCACGTATATAATCAGATGGTCAAACTATGTAACCAAGCACAAAAAAACGGAGAAGCCATCGGGATCGGGCATGTAGGAATTAAAGGAACAGATACCTTCAACGGAATTTCCGATGCGCTAACGTATTTAAAAGACCAAAACGTCCATATCGTTCCGGTCTCAGAGTTAATTCCCACCGCGCTGGAGATAGACCCGGGAAAGTTTTGGCAGCATGGAGGAGAAAAAGATGATACAAAACAAAGAGCTAAATTCCGATGAGATTACATTTACAGCTAAAGATGGAACAGAAGTGACGCTTCGTCAGGCAAGAAAAACGGATGCCTTTGACATTATTACGAATGTAGAAAAAATCATACAAAAAGGACGCTACATACAAAAAGAGCGCGTTCGCACCATTGAAGAAGAACAAACTTTCATTCAAGAGATGACAGACAAAAACAACATGTACACCGTTGTTGAAATTGATGGACACGTATACGGAATTGCTCGACTAATTAGAGGCGATTTAAACATGAAGCGACATACGGCTCTCTTTCGTACATGGCTCACAGAAGAAGCCCAGGGCAAGGGACTCGGCAAAAAAATAATGGAATACACCCTTGATTGGGCAAAACAAAATGGTTTGTATAAAGTATGTCTCACTGTTTTTGCACAAAATACAGTGGCAAAAAAGCTATACGAACGTTACGGATTTGTCACAGAAGGAGTACAGAAAGACCAGGTGTTTGTTGACGGGGAATACGACGATGAGGTCTCGATGGCTCATTTTATTGACGAAAATCGATCCAGAGATTAACTAGAACAAAAGGCCGTACTTTAACAGGACGGCCTTTTGTTATGCCTTATTCTTCGTTAAAAACCGCTTTAATCCCTTCCTCCAACACTTTTGGAAATTTGCCGAAGGAATAGGTAACTTGAAGTCGCTCCGTCCAACTATGAGCTCCTTTTCCCATCGGTCCAAAGTTCATTAAAGGCATGTTCAGCTCTTCCATCGCCACTAGAGGCAAATCGTACTTCACTTCCCACAAAGGCATATTATCTAACATCATCTTCAACGAGTCTCGTTTGTTTGGTAGCTGCAAATAACTTAAGTCCGACAGACCCGGAAAGTATGGCAAGTCAATGACTTCATTTCCACTTACCCTCTCAGCATCTCCTTTGACCTTCTTCGCGATCCTGTCAACTAAAGGGTGATCGACAGATTCAACTGCCGGATAAAAAGGTGGTGCGTAAAACAACACGATCATCGGAGCCAAGTCTTTACAAAAACCGGCAATATGATGAACCGTTTGGATGGTTACCTCTCGATCGTCCTGTTTACTTTCATTAGCCTGGATAAAGGAAACTTGTCGTTCTACTTCTTTTTCCCCCACTTGGGCAACAGCGTGCTTCCACAATTCCTCATACGTTAAAATTCGAATGTTTTTCTTTTCAGGTTCATAATCATGTCTTTTGGCAAAAGCACGTTCTCTTTCAACATAAGCCTGAATAATATTGTTCGCCGCATTTTGCGCCACATCCAATAATTCTGTTGTGATGTCGTTCATGTTCTTCTTCATGAAGAGGAGATTAAATAACACAACTGCCGTATGGGGAATTTGTGTTGAATAATCCGTTTTCAAGTCTTTTTGAATCAAACTAGTAGGAGGTGGTGTTTGTTGATTGCCAGTTTGTTCCGTTAGGTTCGGGTTTAATTCAAAGGCATCGCTTAAATAAGAGGTCATGAAATTCCCGTTTAATCCTGAAAAAGGCTCAGCAACGTGAGCTTCTTCACCGTAACAGTAAAACCCTGGCAGCACTTTTCCTAATGAGCCTCGATAAACATACAATGATTCATCTCCCGGATATCCAGAAAAGACAGGCTCTGTATTCCACGCCATAAGGTATGTAAGATCATGATCCTTACGAATATCTAAAAGCTTCTCTGCAGCTGCACGCATGCCTGTTGAATTGGCTTCTTCATCAGGAACCGCAAGCATGAGCAGGTTACCATCAAAAGCCCCATCACAGGCTTTTTCAATCATACTCATACAAAGCGCTATTCCAGCTTTCATATCCATTACGCCTCTCCCAAAGAGCCACTCTTCTCCCTTTTCCAAATCATTTTGGACATCCATAGGAAGGTGTTCTTTTTGGGCAATCATTTGTTCTGTTAACTCTCGTGGTTTAAAAGCCAAGTGTTTCCATTCTCCGTAATCTTCAACATCAACCACATCTAAATGTCCCATCACAATCAACGTTTTCTTCGTTTTATTTTTGCTTTTCACCAAAGCAGAAACGAACTTCCGTCCGTCATTCGTATAGTGAGTTTGAAGGTGATGTTCATGCTTCTTAAAGTAATCAAGCCTTTTCAGCTGATAATCCACATACTCCATAATTCCGATTTCAGGTTCACTTCCAGATACGCTTCCATATTCACATAATGATATGGTTAAATCCTTTAATTGTTCTTTTGTCTGCCATTTCCCCATCTGATTCACCCCGATAAATAATCTATATCCTTATTGGGTTCGCTTCCCACTACCCTCTCTCCTTTTTTTTAGCCAAATTTTCGTTCGGAAAGTAATAAAGCTTGCCTTTGGGCTTTTTAACAATGGTCGTGATCACTCTGAACCCTTCCTTTTTTCTTTTCTCAACTGTTTGTTTTGAAACAGGACGCCTTCTTCCCCATTCAAGAGAATCAAGGTTATCCCACGTATCATGAGTGATGATCTCTTCTTTATAATAGTACTCATTGCCAGAAGGGTACTTCTGACATAAATACCGGACTGTTTGTTTGCTGTGCAATGCATTCACCTCGTTTGCAGTTCTTATCCCCTATCACTAGTATGGAACTCCAAACGCATGAATAAACAATGGACAAGCACCGTTCTTTAAATCATTCATAGTTTAAAATGTAAGCGTTTTCACAATGCGTTGACTTTTCCTCGTCTTACCACTAA
Organism: Alteribacter aurantiacus DSM 18675; assembly: GCF_000429705.1. Taxonomy (GTDB): domain Bacteria; phylum Bacillota; class Bacilli; order Bacillales; family Salisediminibacteriaceae; genus Alteribacter; species Alteribacter aurantiacus. Next base: position 635,581 of record NZ_KE386941.1, on the reverse strand, counting down.
TATAGGAGTGGGAGAAAATAAAGACGTTTACTTTTATCCTTAATTTGGGTATTTGATACATGGTACAAATAAATTAAAGAAAGTGTGCTGCTAACATGCAAAACTTGCAAGAAGCTCATATTCTTCAACAACCGATTGAATCGTTCATTATCTCGGCAGAAGAAGTGGCTCACGTTCAACCGGATAACTCACTCGAACACGCGTTGCTTGTACTAGTAAAGTCAGGCTACACAGCGATTCCGGTACTCGACACAACATTTAAACTACGAGGGTTGATTAGTAAAGCACAAATCCTCGATTCAATTATTGGAATAGAAAAGATTGAACCGGATCGTCTCCACAAAACAACCGTCGCTGAAGTGATGAGTACGACCTTCGCATGCGTTAAGAAAGACGCTCCTTTTGAAAAAGCTTTGTCTTATTCCATTAACAATCCCTTTATCTGTGTTGAGGATGATCGCGGATCCTTTTTAGGCATCATTACCCGTAGTAAATTATTAGGTTACCTTAGCGGATACCTTCACGAACAAAAGAAAAAGAATTGATAAAAACAGCCCTGCTAAATTTTGCAGGGCTGTTTTTATTCGTATTGTAGATGTTCATCATCTTTATGATTTCCCCTACGTACAGGCGCAATCGCATAAGCGTGAATAAACCATTCTGCACAAGAAACGATCAATCCGTAAAACACCACTCCCGCAAAAACAGAGAAATAGATACCTGAAGTAAATAACAGCCAGGCTAACATGGATACACATACAATCAGACCATCCACAACGGCCGCTTGCCAGTTTCCCAAAAAGGAAAAAGCCAAATAATCGCTTAACACATACGTAACCATTGTCATTAATGCAGCAAACACAAATAAAAAGCCCGGGTCAAAGCCATAGAATGTAAACACTAGAAACAAAGCGGATAGCTGTGTAAACATTTTTAAGAAAAGGATTTTCCCATGCGTCATCTCATTGCCTCCAAGGGATTGATTTAGAAGGCACTGAAAAAATTTCATTTTACTTTTTCAATGCCTTCGAGATTTAACGTTAGTTTTTACGCTCCAAGCCTTCTTTATTCCACTGACTACCTGAACTATGGTAAAGTACATTTAGTAACTCGAAATAAACAGGAGGATTTCTAGATGACTGCATTGTTTTCACCATATACCATTAAAGATGTAACGATGAAAAACCGCATTGTTATGTCCCCTATGTGCATGTATTCCTGTGACAACGAAGATGGTCTTGTAAACGACTGGCATATGGTCCATTACACAAGCAGAGCCATTGGACAAGCCGGACTCATTATGACAGAAGCCACACCAGTGACTAGGCAAGGACAAATCTCCCCTCAAGACTTGGCCATTTGGAGTGACGATCATGTTGCAGGTCTAAAACAGTTAACGGATTCTATAAAAAAATACGGATCAAAAACAGCCATCCAACTTGGTCATGCAGGACGCAAAGCCATTTACGATGGGGATACCCTTGCCCCTTCTGCCATTCCGTTTGATGAAAATGCCAAGGTTCCTAAAGAAATGACAATTGAAGAGATAAAAGAAACGATCCGCGCCTTTAAAAAAGGGGCTATACGAGCAAAGGAAGCTAGTTTTGATATAATCGAACTCCATGGTGCTCACGGTTATTTAATCAGCCAATTCCTCTCTCCACTCTCAAACAAACGCGTGGATGAATATGGAGGCTCACTTGAAAACCGTTTTCGTTTCTTAAAAGAAACCATCATTGAAGTACAAGCAGTGTGGAGCGGACCTTTATTTGTTCGTATTTCAGCAGATGAATACCATGAAGATGGGAATAGCTTAAGCGACATGGTTACTTTCTCTTCTTGGATGAGAGAGCTTGGTGTAGATTTGGTTGATTGCAGTACCGGGGGAATTGTACGAACACCCATTGATGTTTATCCCGGATACCAAATTCGCCATGCAGAGACGATCAAAAAAGAAGCCGCCATTTCTACAGGAGCAGTTGGACTGATTACGACTGGATTACAAGCTGAAGAAATCATTAAAAACGACCGAGCCGATCTTGTGTTTATCGGGCGTGCCTTCTTACGTGATCCATTCTGGCCAAGAACGGCTGCAAAAGAGCTTGATGTTGAAATTGAAACCCCACGCCAATATAAACGTTCGTGGTAAAGTCGAATATAGCTTCAAGATAAACCGAGTGAAAAGGCTCGGTTTATCTTTTTTATTTGAATAAAGAGCGTTAAAGAGGCGTTAGTTAATTCGAGGTTTATAAGCGTCCCATCTTCCTGATTTGTCGTTTTCGGTCCATAAACATGCCATAGAGCATCACTTTAATAAACGGCGCAGGTATCCAAGAGCGAAAAGTAACCTCGTCAACCATCATTGTTTTATCACCTTTTGAATTAAAGCGGTGTGTATGAGACCACAACCTGAATGGGAACGGAACCTTTTCTCCTACATCAGTGAAGGACTCCTTTTCGTTTACATCAACGATTCTCCCCTGCCAGTTGAGGCGCATGATGATAAAGTTCAATTCCAAGAGAACTTTTGAGCCTTTTTTCACCTCATCATTACCACGTACAATGACTTTCGGAAACCCTGTTATCGTTGCCAAATTATTATTGTTGGAAAAGAATGCCCAAACCTCACCAATAGGTTGATCAATGACCGTTTTATATTCAAATTTCCCTGTAAACATGGGCGTCACTCATTTCCGTTTTGATAAATTTATTTTAGATTGAACGAAGAGAAATTGCCAATGTTACCAATAGACGGAGAATAGATTTAAATTCCAATTTTCGTGTATACACCTTATTCATTAAACTAAAATTGTTATGTACGGAAACTAGAACTATTCGCTCTAAAGGCAAAGTATTCGGATTTACTTTAAACACGTTCTTTATGTTCCAGCCCCTTTATCAAACAATCAATAATTTTTTACGCATAAATACTGACAAGAAGCCCTTTGATTTCACCTACTGAACTTAATACGTGCAACCCTTTTTTTTGTTCATTTAACACCGCATCAGTCAAATCAAGTAACTTCCGATCTACTTCACGAACAATTTTATAGACTTTGGTTCGCCCTCTTCTATTAAATCCCTGTCGCTCTTCCAAACTCAAACCAAGCTTCACAGCATCGTCCATAAACTCTTTTACAAGCGATTTATAAGCCCTCAATTCATCGATCGTCCTCGATTCTGCTAACGCTTTTCCTTGATCGTCAATCTTTGTTAGAAGCTGTTGTAATTTTTCGTATGCTTGGTTGTCCCGTCCTTTAGTCATCAACTCTCGAAAAGTCACTTTGGCATCTGTTCCCGTTTTTTTAGGCTCTGCCTTGCTTGTTGCGTTCATTCTGGCTACTCTTTGTATGTCCACACCTAATCCCCCACTTTGCTTATCTGTTTCTGATTATAAAGAAAACCCGTTGCTTTTCCAACAAGCAGCCGGGTTTTTCGGATTATTGTAGTAATTGAAGTACTCCTTGTGGTAACTGGTTAGCTTGAGCAAGCATAGCTGTGGCAGACTGGTTTAAAATATTGTTTCTTGTAAATTCCGTCATCTCTTTTGCCATATCCGCATCTCGAATACGGGATTCAGAGGATGTGAGGTTTTCGTGTGTGACTTGAAGGTTGTTAATGGTGTGCTCCAATCGGTTTTGAACGGCACCTAGCTCAGAGCGAAGATTGGAAATTTCATTAATAGCACGATCCAATTGAGAAATGGCTGCCTCTGCATCCGTTTCAACATTGATGTTATTAATGCCTAACGTATTCGTAGTCATTTCTTCAATCGATACGGACACCGTTTGGTCAGCATTCGGTCCAATTTGAAAAACCAAATCTTTAACTGAACCATCCAAAAGACTTTGAGTGTTAAACTCGGTTTTTTCTGATATGCTATCGATCTCTTCCTTCAGCTGATCGATCTCCTTTTGAATCTGCTCACGGTCCTCTGTTGTATTAGAATCATTGGCTCCTTGAACAGCCAATTCCCTCATTCGTTGTAGCATAGCATGAACTTCAGTAAGGGCTCCTTCAGCCGTTTGGATTAAGGAGATCCCGTCCAAGGCATTTCTTTCCGCTTGTTTAAGTCCTTTAATCTGAGATCGCATCTTTTCAGAAATAGCAAGGCCTGCCGCATCATCCGCTGCACGGTTAATTCGAAGTCCTGAAGATAACTTTTCCAAATTCTTTGACGTATTTGTTTGATTTTGAAACAAGTTTCGATATGCATTCAACGCTTGTATATTATTATTAATTTTCATTGTTTCACCTTTTCCTTAAGATTGATAGGTAGCCTGGCTCTCATATGCTTGAGTTTGTCTTTTGACCCGAATATGCTGATGGTCATCATTTGTTTCAATTGCTTCTTTCCATGCAATTGAAATGGACTCGATGATGGCTATCACTTCTATTATTTTATCAGAGTCTTTTGTAAGGTTAGCTTCAACGACTAAGCTAGAAGCATATTGATACAGGGTCTCTAGCTGATCAGCAATAATACCGGCTTCGTAGTTCAACCCCGCCCCAAGGCGTTCGAGAATGTTATTCGCCTTCTGTAAATGAAGGTTTGTGCTATGATAATCCGTTTTATTAGAGGAAGCTAACGCCTCTTCAAGATGATCAAGCAATGCCTCGTACAAAAGCGCTGTTATTTCCTGGGACGTTTTTCTATGTAGAGCTTCCTTACTAATCATTTTCATTCCCCTTTTTTCTTCTATTGGTTATATCGGTTTTTTAGGATTATTTTTAATAGGTCTGATCAATTTCTTCAATTAACAATAATATCTCCGCCATTACTGAATACAACTGGGGAGGAATCTGTTCACCTAAGTCAAGATCAAGAAGGTTTGCCAATAAATTCGCGTCCTCCTCCATTGGAATTCCGTGTTGCTTTGCTACTTCAATGATTTGACTGGCCACGTCACCCCGCCCTTGAGCAACTACAGATGGTGCACCGTCGTTCGATTCATCATATTGAATGACAGCGGCTAAAGGTCCCCTTACTCTTTTCTGATTCACTTGGTTAACATGCTTGGTTATCATCATACCTTTAAATCGAATCCTTTCCTCTTATCAGCAATCGCCTTTTCAGGTACCCGTTTTGGGCTTTCTTCTTCGCGTGTACGTGGCTGATAGGATATATTCCCTGCAATATATCCTACTTCTTCAAGGCGTTTTAAACATGCTTTTGTAATTGGCTCCAACTTTCTTTTGAAGTCAGGTAAATCATTCTCTAATATAAGATTGAGCGTTCGATTTGATACTTGAAGAGAAATGCCCACCTCACCAAGCTTCTTCGTCTCAATTAAAAAGTATAGGCGACAGTTTTCCCAATCTAATTGTTCGCTGTTTTGTTTTCTCCCATTGATAAACACTTGCAAGTTCTCGGATTGATTATGTAATAAAAGCGGTAGTTGAAGTAAAAAAGACTGCAGGTGGGCATGTTGGGAATCGCTTCTGGCAAGGAGTTGTTGACCTGTGGTATTCAGTAACGCCTGTTGCGCTTGGCTTCTTCCACTTTCTTCTTCTCCTTTAGCCAACTGCATCAATAAACCTTTTACGTTTCGTTGGCTCGCCTCTTCGATATTTCCTTTACCAGCAGCTAGAATACGAGCGATGTCCGCTTCCCTAGTTAAGCCTAGTTGCCTTAATCCCTCAAACACCGTTCTTCCTGACCCTTCATTTCTAGTCATCCCCCTCGCCGCTTCGTCGAGCTGTAAACTTGTGCGAGTATGAGTAGGTCGCTCGGCTTGCCACTCCCCTTGTCGCGAGGCAAAATGTTGAACTTTAGTATCCGAAGGCTTAAATTGGAGGCGGTCGATGATTTGAGAAACCTCATTTACAAGCTTCCTTGCTCCTTGATAATCACCTTTGGCAAGAAGTTGTTTAGCGCTCGTTAATTGACTGCTAGCCTCAAGCATTCTTCTCTCGGTCTTCATGTCTGAAAATAAAAGCCAGTCACTTCTCATAAGTGCTCTGTCCAAACTCTGAATCGTTGTCTCAATCATAGGTCTTACTTGAGGTTGACTTTGAGCTTTAAATGAAACGATAAGATGTTGAATACGGTCAAGTTGCTTTGAGACGTCTCTTTGCATTTGCTTAAAGTCATCGGTAGCTAAAGCCATTTTCTGTGTTACAGTTGTTACTACGTAATCTCGTGATGCAACCGGAAGCGTTTGAGCAAAAGCCTGATTGATATACTCTTGTGTTTTGACAGGGGGTGCTTGTTGAGAAGATTGTCCAATGGACACCGCTCGTTCCATCGTTTCTAAGAGCAATTGCCTTCCTTTAAGCTCACGGCCTCTGAATACAAGTTCTTCTGCTTCACTCACATTGGCAAGCAACACGCGCTTTTCATCCACCGTCATGGAAAGCGTGCTTAATACATCTCTCGCACGAATAAGATTTTCTTCCATGTTCGGTTCATTTACAATGCCGTTCAGGATTTGTTGTTGATTCGTTTGAGGTTCTGGCTTTTGTATAAGGTTTTTTAGTTGATCGAGCACCGGCAATGCTTGTGTTCCTCTCCCTTGATCAATAAGGGTTTCCATTCGCTGGATGAGTTCATTTGCTGTGCGTTGATGTTCTATTGGAACGTTCTGTTGTAATAGAAGCCGTTTAAGAGTAGCGATGGTGTCCGGATTTCGCGACTCATTTAGTTGCATTCGAAGCGAATCAAAAGGATCTCTTTCAAGGTCTACCGAAGCGCTTCTTTGGGCCGATGGTGAAATGGTGGATACTTGTTTGTGAAGAGACTGACCATGGAGGGCTTCGTGTACTGCTTGTAAATGGCTTTGTGTCGGTTCAAGCTGCCGATTCACCAATTGCCGCACAGTATCAAGACGGTTCTCCAACGTTTTAGGCCCTTTTTCTATATATTGCTTAAGGTCATTAACGGACTCTTTTGTAAGAGGCACGCCAGCTTGTACAAACCTCTCCGCCGCCTTTATCACTTCACTCGATTGACCGTTTATTAGATCTAATGTTCTATTAGATGGAACGGGGTCGCCACCACTCGATTGTCGAAGCGGTGCAGACACAACTCTTGCCTGGATACCTTCTTCGGATTTTCCTGTTACTTCTATTGATGTAATCGGTGACGTAGGTACACCTTTTTCAAATATCGCATGAATTTTTTGTCCTCTTATTGAAACGACCGCTTCACGGTCCGATTTCTTTTCTACTATTTTTGCTTCATATCGATCGCCTACATTTAAGGAAGCACTACGATCGCTCCCACCTAGCTGACTTGTTAACCCCTTCACTTGGACGTTCATGTTGTTCACCTCATTTATCCTTGTTTCTTATATCGGATAAACGGAAGCATTTTTAAACATTCAAATAACAAAAAAGATGACCCTTCCCATTGAAGTAGTCATCTTTTATTCATCTTTATCTTTAAACAGGTTTTCTCTAAGAAAGTCTTTTTCAAGGCTTGTTCCCCGTCTTTTTTGATCTCGTAGCTGGTCACTCCGGTCTTTCGAAAGTTGTACACCTTTTAAGAGCATGCTTTCTCCGAATTTATCACGGATGGAATCCACCGTCGTCGATAACTGGTGTTTTTTTTCATCTTCTTTATAGGAAAATAAATCAAGCTGTTTATAAGCGTACGATTTCTCTACAAGATCCATAGCCGTCACACCTAGAAGCCTTACTGGTTCTTGATTCCAATATTTATCGAAAAGGGCGGAAGATGCTTCAAAAAGATCTTGGTGAGAACGAACAGGGTATTCAAGCTTCCTACTCCTCGTTATTGTTTTCCGGTCATGATAACGAATGGTTAATTGAACATTCCATGCATATACTTCTTTTTTCCTCATTCTTCTTGCTACGGAATCGGCTAAATTCATTAAGACTTTCTTTACCTTGTGAACATCTGTCAGGTCTTTTGGCATCGTAGTAGAGTTCCCAATACTTTTAAATTCATTTACACTATCGGGGTCGACAAGGCGATTGTCAATTCCGTTTGCTTTCTCATATAATTTCAGCCCATGAATACCAAGTATTTGTTTTAAGTGTTCCGGGTTTGCTTTAGCCAGTTCGCCAATAGTATCAATTCCTGATTTATTGAGCTTTTCCGCTGTTTTTTCACCAATTCCATGCATTTCCTTTGTATTCATAGGCCAAAGAACGCGATTGATCTCACGTTTTCGTAACACGGTAATCCCCATTGGCTTTTTCATATCACTGGCCATTTTAGCTAAAAATTTGTTAGGTGCGATACCTATACTTGATGGGAGATTGAGTTCTTTTTTTAGCCTAGATTGAATGATTTCAGCCAATTGAATAGCGCTTGTGGAAGCAACTGCCTCCGTTATATCCATGTAGCCTTCATCAATGCTAACTGGTTCTACCAGTGGTGTATACTCATAGAGAATGCGAAACATTTCCTGGGAAGCCTTTCGATACCGGTCAAAATTCGGCTTTCTTACAACAAGGTCTGGGCAAAGCTTTTTAGCTTCCCACAAAGGCATTGGAGGTTTCACGCCTTTTCCCCGCGCTTCGTAACTGGCTGTTACAACAATGCCTCTTCTCTCTTCTATGTTTCCCGCAATCGCAACGGGCTTCCCTTTTAACGTTGGATCGTAGGCAGCTTCAACAGATGCATAGAAACTGTTCATATCCACGTGAAAGATAATTCGACCTCTTTTATGCTTACTCACTGCCTTTCACCTCACATTCTCCATCATGAATGGATGGATCGAAAAAATCAAATTGAGCAACTCGGTGGTGGAATAAAATGCCTTTAGGGGATGATTGTGGGTGAGTGGGTTTCATAAACCATAAAGTATGTTATCATTGTAGTAACCCCACATAGAAAGGTGGTCACCATTTATGACGGAATGCATCCGAAACCAGACCATCTACGATTCTGTTCTTTACTTGATTACGGAAACTGTGGCCCTCTACGCGGAAAACGAATGGCCTTCCCCTTCTATAGAGCAACTTTCAGATACGATAGGTTATTCACAGGAGATCATTTTAGAGTCACTTGAATTTGGAGAATTAATAGAGCCAGCTGGACTCCTTCAATAAAGGCGTCCGCCGGCTCTTTTTTTGCTTCATTTATGATTTGCACTACTCTTCTCAGCTGTTTTTTCGTCGTATTCCTGCGTCGTTTTATCCACCCATTCCACAAAGTCATCACCGTGAAAATGACGGTTTGCTTCTCTATGAAAAGAGATCAATTGCTCGATAAATCCCGGATTACGCTTTTGATAATCATCAATGAAATCAAATAGTTCAAAGGATTCCTTTTGCGTTTCCTTCCGCTTCGATTCTCCTTCATTTGTTAAGACCACATAGGATACACGTAAATCACGATCGTCTTTTAGTACTTGCACAAACCCTTTGCTTACAAGTCGTTTAATGACTTGCATAACCGTTGACCGGTCCCAAAGGCCGACTTTTGCAATACGCGAAATAGATGCTTTCCCTTCTAAATGAACGATCCACATGATGTGCTGTTCAGCTAAAGTCAGACCTAGATCACGAGCACTTGTTTGCCACTCTTCTTCCAGTGTTTTGGCCATTCCTCTAATATAGTTCATTAATAGATGATTGTTTTGACTCACTGACATGGGGCAACTTCTCCTTAGCTAATAAGTTTAATAGAAAAGCTTCTAAGTTATAATACCATAATTCGCCAAATGAAGTGTGTTATTCCATAAAAAGTCACAGTTTTTCACAAAGGATGTCTAAAAATAGAACTCAGAACTGTTTCTGTATCCCTTATCAAAACAAAAAAAACCTTGAAATCAAGGAGATTTCAAGGTTTTTTGATCGTTATTTTGCCGCTTCTTCAATGAGTGCGACAACCATTTCAGCAGTCTTTACGAGTTCGCCAATGGGCATGCGTTCGTTTGTTGTATGAATTTCTTCATAACCCACACCGAGGTTAATCGTTGGAACACCATGACCTGCAATGATGTTCGCATCACTTCCCCCGCCGCTTTGTAAAAGCTTTGGCTCTCGCCCGATGGAACGTGCCGCTCGTTTAGCAAGTTCAACAATGTCGTCTCCATCTTCATGCTTAAAGCCGGCATACATAACATCGATATCAAGCTCAACCTTGCCACCCATCTCTTCTGCCGCTTCTTCGAATGCAACTTTCATTTTCTCTACTTGCGCTTCCATTTTAGGGCCAATGAGAGAGCGGGCTTCAGCAAGAATATCAACACGATCGCAGACAATGTTTGTTTGGCTACCACCTTCAAAACGTCCGATATTGGCAGTTGTCTCCTCGTCAATACGTCCAAGAGGCATACGTGCCACCGCTTTGGATGCAATCGTAATGGCAGAGACACCTTTTTCAGGTGCTACACCTGCATGAGCCGTTTTTCCGTATACTGTTGCCTTCACTTTTGCTTGTGTTGGAGCAGCAATGATAATATTCCCTACTTCTCCGTCACTGTCTAATGCAAATCCATACTTTGCAATAATATCAGCAGGATCGAGAGCTTTCGCACCAACAAGTCCGGATTCTTCACCTACTGTAATAATAAATTGAATGGTCCCATGCTCAATGTTGTTCTCTTTTAATACACGAATCGCTTCAAACATGGCAGCCAAACCTGCTTTATCATCTGCACCTAGGATCGTTGTGCCATCTGATTTTATGTATCCATCTTCCTCAATAGGTGTTACACCTTTTCCAGGTACAACAGTATCCATATGAGAGGTGAAATAAATAGGATCTACTTCTTTTGTTCCTTCCAAAGTACAGATCAAGTTTCCTGCTCCGTGACCCGTAATTGATGTTGTATCATCTTCTTTAACGTGAACGCCTAACGTTTCAAACTTCTCTTTTAATACTTTTGCAATGGCTGTTTCGTACTTCGTTTCTGAATCAATTTGAACGAGTTCTTTAAACTCATCAACTAAACGTTGTTCATTAATCATGTAAAAGCCTCCATTATGCCTTATTGGAAGGGACTGAAAAAGTTGAAGACCAAACTTTTTTAGCGCCTTCGCCTTATTTCTCTTTTAGTATAGCAAAGGAAAAGCCAAATGTCCTACAAGGGTATGTTCCCATGTTTCTTTTTCGGACGTTCTTCCGTCTTCTTCTCCAACATCTCAAGACTCTGCAAGAGTTTTTGCCTTGTTTCTCGTGGGTCGATCACATCGTCAACCATACCATTTGCTGCAGCAACATACGGATTAGCGAACTTCTCACGATATTCTTCGATTTTGTTTTGTCTCGTTTCTTCGGGGTTACTACTTTCTCTTATTTCTTTAGCAAAAATAATGTTAGCAGCTCCATGAGGTCCCATAACCGCTATTTCTGCATTGGGCCATGCAAACACGAGGTCCGCTCCAATTGCCTTACTGTTCAATGCGACATAGGCACCACCATACGCTTTCCGTGTAATGACCGTAATTTTTGGTACTGTTGCTTCTGAATAAGCATAGAGAATTTTAGCACCATGACGGATAATCCCTCCGTGTTCTTGTTTTACTCCCGGGAAAAAGCCGGTCACATCTTCAAATGTAATGAGTGGTACGTTGTAACAATCGCACATGCGAATAAACCTGGAGATTTTATCAGAAGAATTGATATCCAACCCTCCTGCCATCACTTTCGGCTGATTTGCAACAAGGCCTACAGAACGACCGCCTATTCTTGCAAAACCGATCACAGCATTTTTAGCAAATGACTTTTGAACTTCCATGAAAGATTGGTCATCAACGACCATTTCTAATACTTTCCTCACATCATATGGTCGTGCTGGATCGAATGGCACGATGTCAGGAAGGTTGTACAAAAAGTCATCACCTGCGTACTCCACCTTTGTTTTTGGAGGCAGCTCCTCATTATGCTGTGGCAAATATCCTAATAAGTCTCGGACCTGACTTAAGGCATCTTGTTCTGTTGGGCATGAAAAATGTGCATTACCGCTAATCGCTCCATGAACGGAAGCTCCCCCTAATTCCTCACTACTGATTTGTTCTCCTGTCACGGTTTCGATAACCTTAGGACCTGTAATAAACATTTGACTTGTTTTCTCAACCATAAAAACAAAATCTGTAATCGCTGGAGAATATACAGCTCCACCTGCACAAGGCCCAAGAATGACACTTATTTGAGGGATCACTCCTGAGTATATCGAGTTTCGGTAAAAAACGTGTCCATACCCATCAAGGGATAATACCCCTTCTTGTATCCTCGCTCCTCCCGAATCATTTAAACCAACAAATGGTGCTTTGTTTTTCACAGCAAGGTCCATTGCACTTGCTATTTTCTTAGCGTGCATTTCTCCTAAAGCACCACCGTATACAGTGAAATCCTGGGCAAATAAGAAAATGAGCCGCCCGTTTACCTTCCCATATCCAGTTACGACCCCTTCCCCAGGGGCTGATCCTTTCTCCATCCCAAAATCGACACTTCGGTGCTCCATGTATGGATTCAGTTCTACAAATGTCCCCTCATCAACAAGTAAATCAATTCGCTCCCTTGCTGTTAATTTACCTTTTTCATGTTGCTTTTCTATTCGATCATCCCCGCCTCCAAGTTCAACAGCGCGACGTTTATCATACAGTTCATTGATTTTATCGTACATATCCATTATGACTTTACACCTTCTTCTTTTTGCTTCGGGTCACAAAGCTCCACAAGTACCCCGTTGGATGCTTTCGGATGCAAGAATGCAATCGGATATCCTCCAGCACCTGTTTTCGGCTTGTCCGTAATAACAGGAATTCCTTCTTTTTTCAACTGTTCCAACCTCTCTTCAAGTGATCCAGTAGAGAAAGCGACGTGGTGAATACCCTCTCCTCTTTTCTTTAGGAAGGCAGCTACAGGACTTTCTTCGTTTAACGGCTCCAGTAATTCCAGCTTTGTATTACCAACAGGTACAAAAGCTACTCGAACCCCTTCTGAAGGGACTTCAACCGTTGCCTCCGCTTTTAAATGGAGGTGGTCTCCGTAAAACGTCATCGCTTGCTCAATCGAATGGACAGCAATGCCGATATGATCAACCCCAGTGGGAGGCTGTAACAACTCTTTTTTCAAACCAAGGTTTTCATAGACTGCTTGTTCAACAAAAGCAGCTACCGCTTTTGTTGATGTACCCGGTGTGAAGATTTTCTTGATTCCTTTCTCTTCGAGGGCAACGGCGTCGTGATAGGGAATAACACCCCCACCAAAAACGATAATATCTTCAGCCTTCTCTTCTTTTAACAGCCTCAACACTTCCGGAAACAAAACATTATGAGCCCCTGACAAGCAAGATAAACCAATGGCATCTACATCCTCTTGTAGAGCTGCCCTTACGATTTGCTTCGGCGATTGCCTTAATCCAGTATAAATCACTTCCATACCAGCATCCCGAAGCGCTTGAGCAATCACAAGCGCCCCTCTATCATGTCCATCTAAACCTGGTTTCGCAATAAGTACTCTGATCTTTTTATTCATGTTGGTTTCCCCCTTAACTTACCCTTGATACTCTCCGAACACGTCTCGAAGTGTGTTGCAAATTTCCCCTATTGTTGCATATTCTCTAACAGCTTCTTTAATGTAAGGCATCAGGTTCCCATTTCCTTCTGCTTGGAATTTCAATTCTTCAAGGGCCTTTTTCACTTTCACACTATCTCTTTTCTTTCGTATCGCCTGTAAACGATCGTGTTGCTCGTTCACAAAGCTTTCATTCACTTCTAGAAGTTCCGGCTCCGGCTCTTCTTCTAATCGGTACTTATTTACCCCTACAACGATCTCTTCTTCGTTTTCAATTTTCTTTTGTGTTTCATACGCCGTTCTTCTGATCTCTCGTTGCATATATTGCTGATCGACTGCCGCTACAGCTCCTCCACGGTTTTCGATTTCTTTAATGTATTTAATGGCTTCCGCTTCCATTTCGTCAGTAAGAGCTTCCACATAGTAAGAACCCCCTAGAGGGTCAATCGTATCTGCCACGCCTGTTTCATTCGCAATAATTTGCTGCGTGCGAAGCGCGATTCTGGCTGAGTCTTCAGTCGGCAGGGCGAGTGCCTCGTCTTTTGCATTCGTGTGAAGACTCTGAGTACCACCCATAACGGCTGCAAGTGCCTGAAGTGCGACCCGAACGATATTATTATCAGGCTGTTGTGCGGTAAGCGTTGATCCTGCAACTTGAGTATGGAACCTAAGTTGCCAGCTCTTTTCATTTTTTGCACCGTATTCTTCCTTCATGATCTTAGCCCACATTCGTCTAGCCGCTCGGAACTTTGCCACCTCTTCAAAGAAATGATTATGACCGTTAAAGAAGAACGCTAGCCTTGGGGCAAATATATCCACATCAAGTCCAGATTCAATTGCAGCTTCCACATACGCCTTTGCATTTGCAATTGTAAATGCCAGCTCTTGAACAGCATTGGATCCAGCTTCTCGGATATGGTAGCCGCTTATTGAAATAGTATTAAACTTCGGTGCATGTTCAGCACAATAGGAGAAGATATCTGTAATTAACCTCATCGAAGGTTTAGGAGGATAGATATACGTTCCCCTGGCAATATATTCTTTTAAGATGTCATTTTGAATGGTTCCTTGGATCTTTTCAGGTGGTACACCTTGCTTTTCAGCTACAACCATATACATTGCCAGAAGTACAGCAGCAGGTGCATTAATGGTCATAGAGGTACTTACCTTGTCCAAGGCAATACCATCAAGCAATTGCTCCATATCTTCTAGTGAATCAATCGCTACCCCGACCTTCCCTACTTCACCCAGTGCCATCCCATCGTCGGAATCGTAGCCAATTTGGGTCGGCAAATCAAATGCAACACTTAATCCTGTCTGTCCTTGATCGAGTAAGTAACGAAATCTCGTATTGGTTTCTTTTGCTGATCCGAAACCTGCATATTGTCTCATCGTCCAATGTCGACCGCGATACATGGTGCGTCGAATACCCCTCGTATAAGGATATTCACCCGGTAATCCGATTTCTTCTTTGTATGTCTCCGTTATATTTTCCGGAACGTATACTCGTTCTAATGGAATGTTTGAGGATGTTTTGAAACCATCTTGTCTTTCCGGCTTTTTAGTGGTTTCTTGTTCTGTCTTTTCTGTCCACTCTTTATAATATGAGGACTCTTTCGTTTTCATGGGGATGTGACCTCCTTTGATCAATAGCTTTGTAAAGAAAGCGCTAACATACTATACTTCGATTTCGACATGGTTAAATCCTTCTCGTCAAAAAATTCATTATTTTCCTAAAGTATATTTAAACCGTGATTTATAAGAGGAGTGCCCCTTGTCTTATTGCTTCATTTTTATTAAAATAAGGGTATGATTCTTGTAAGGAGGTACGATGTATGCCCCGCAAAGCACGTAAAGCCATTATTTATATGATGATTGCCATTATGTTTTTAGGTACAGTAATGATGGGAGCAACAATGTGGTAAACCCGTTATAATGAAGCAATAAAAATAGGCCGTTCCCCAATATTGGGGAACGGCCTTTTAGCTGTTCAGATCTTTCATTTATACTCCAATGCACCATTCTCAATACCAAGCTCTTCAAAGGACCGTTCATCATCGATAACAAGGATTTTCATTCCAACTGGCACCTGTTCAAAGAGAAATTCAATGTCTTTATTCTCCATTCTCACACACCCTGCCGTTACTCGTTTCCCAATTGACTCAGGGTTGTTCGTTCCATGAATGCCGTAGATTCGCCCATTCGTCTCTTGGGCATCAAAGCCAAGCCACCTCGTTCCCAACGGGTTATCTTCATCTCCGCCTGGGATATCTTTTTTTCTATAGTAAGGATTTTTAGCTTTTATTAAAAGGTTGAACTCTCCTTCAGGTGTTTCGTCTGTCTCTTTTCCTAGTGCAACAGGAAAGACCTGTTCGATTTCCCCTGAATGATAAAAGGCAAGTTCGTTTACATGTTTGTTTACGATGATATAAGGATCCCCCGGCAGCGGATTTTCACCGAGTGGCCAAATTGGTGAAACAATCAAAAGTATTACAACCAATATCCCTTTCCCCATGCACGTCGCCCCCACCCTATTTTTCTTACTATTTATCAGAAAGGGGTTTGCTATTCATCGAAACATCGTATATTCTTTTTTGGGCTTAAATTGACGTTTAATGATTAAATATTGCTCCAACTCTTTAATGAGCTGGAAAAGTGCCGATCGAGTTTCAAATTCCTCTCTCGTATTTGGAAGAGGCATATCTTTAAACGATTCTTGAAGCTCTTCTAGACGATCTATAAAGATGTGTGCCGTGTTTTCTGGGTGGACACCAGCACTGAGATCATCGAGAAACTCCGCCACCATTTCTCCTTGCCTGATTTGAACATCAACAGATGCTAATAGCGGCATCATACGTTCAATGATGTCCAATTGTTTTTCTCTCATTTTAAAGTAATGATAATATAGGTCTTCATAGCGTAACACATGGTTTTCAAGGTTTTGAAGGGCTATGCTTTTTCCTTGATGTAAGACATCAGCAGCCTCTGTAAGCTCCTTTCCTGACCAAGCATTATCGCCCTCTTTAACATAAACAGCAAACTCATGGAGAATAATTCGCAACTTCTCTTCAAGTTCTTCTTGAAGCTTCAATAATTCCGATTCTACACTTGGCATGTAAATATTCATAAGGAGAGCACACCCTATCCCTATTAAGATCAGACCAATCTCATTGATTACAATAGGGATACTAATGGCTTCTAATGTGTAGATATGTAGAATGATGACGGTGCTGGTGACAATACCATGCTGCGCTTTTAATACAAGCATTGTGGGAATGAAAAGTAGAAGCAAAATACCTACACTGATCGGGTGATATCCGAGTAATTCAAAAAGGACACCTGCATATAAAAGGCCGACCATACAAGCTAGTAGCCGCTCCCAAGACATTTGAAAAGACTGCTTTTTCGTTTTTTGGATACATAATACAGCAATAATCCCGGCTGAAGCATAGAAATCAAGTTGCAAGCCTTGCGCAATTGCAATTGCCGCGGAGGCCCCAAGTGCTGTTTTTAATGTACGATAACCAATGCGGAACACACTATCTCCTCTCTTCCACCTGCATTTTATAGTATGAGAATATATACCCTTTTTACATACAATGCATGACTCTGTTTGTTTATTGTTTCACAAAATAAGGTCCTTTAAAAAGAGGCAATCAGCATATAGGGGCTATACATGTATTGAAGATTAGACCATAAAGTGAAAATTGTATTCATGAAGGATTGGTTCGGGAAATAGACTGAACCGTTCAAACCCTTTCTCTCCACTCTTTTTGTCAGTAGATAAAGAAAAACCTCCGTCATGACGGAGGTTTATGTATTCTTCTTATGGCGCGCCCACCAGGATTCGAACCCAGAACGCGAGAGCCGAAATCTCGTGTGATATCCATTTCACCATGGGCGCATGGCAAACCGGAATGCCTTCCGATTGCACTATTGAAGTATAGCAATAAATGAAGCCCGAAGCAAGATGTTTTTCAATGGATGTACGAACCTAACACACACCATCTTTATGTGAAAAGCTCTAATGTGAACCTCATTTACGATTCGCTTTATACTTCTTCGTCGAACATCTTTTCAAATCGCTCATTCATTTGCTCATCATTATAACCCATTTGAGCTAGTCGACCAGCAAAGTTTTGTGCCCATAACTTTAAGCGTTGAGCCATTTTTTTATACTTTTTAGTACGGGAGCCTTTTTCTTCTTTCGCTCGACCGTCTGCGTTAGACATGACGTTCTCAGAGATAAACAATGCTCTCCAAACATCTTCTTCGTCAAATTTATCAGCGTTATCATTGAAATGGTCGATCACTCTTTTGTAAAAGTCGTCGAATTGATCGAATGGAATTTCTTCGTCCATATTCAAATATGTATGAATTTCTTTGTATAATTCTTGCATGCATTGACACTCCTTTTTATGGTGAAAGGCTTATTCGTAATGCAATAAGCTCCAGCTCAATATTATAGCATAAATAAAAGGAGGCTTCCACCTCCTTTTCACAAGTATTACCCTTTAAAATACGTATCAAACGCCTGTTCCAACTTTTGAACAACTTCGATTGGTTCGTGTCCTTCAATTTCGTGTCTCTCAAGCATCGTTTGAATTTTCCCGTCCTTTAGAAGGGCGAATGAAGGGGATGATGGCTCATATCCTTCAAAGTAATCCCGTGCGCGCGCTGTTGCTTCGCGGTCTTGCCCTGCAAATACCGTCACGTAGTGATCAGCTTGAACTTCATAGTTCTTCATATAATGTGCAGATGGACGAGCAATGCCGCCTGCACAGCCACAAACGGAATTAATTAGTACAAGGGCCGTTCCACCCTTACTAAAAACCTCATCTACTTGTTCAGGTGTTGTTAACTCCTCATACCCTGCTTCTACCATATCTTTACGAGCTGTTTGTACAACATCGTTCATAAAAAGCTGAAAGTCCATATGTGAACACTCCTTTATCATAACTGTCTTCCATTTTACACTGAAACAATCGTTTTACCAAGTAAATACGTTTATTTTCTAAAAAAGAAAAGGTTGATTAAAGAGGTAACTTGATACCTTTTTAATCAACCTAAGAGCAAAGGTCCATCGCCTTCCCTCAAATGTGAATGGTGGTGATACTATTTTACATTAGTCGTGCAAAGCTGTTTCAAGTACTTCAATGTTTCTTCTCATAAGAGAGAAGTAGTCTTCTCCATTTTCGATATCCTCTTCCGTTAATGCTTCCAAGTTATGAAGCCATAAGTCTTCTGCTCCAACTTGTTCACGGACGGTTTCAGCAATGTTTGTCGGAATGTTTTGTTCGAACATTACATGATTAATATTGTTTTCTTCAGCAAAATTAATCGTTTCTTGTACTTGTTGAATGGAAGGTTCGTTACTTGGTGAAATACCTGAAATACCTACTTGTTTAATTCCGTAACGATTTTCCCAATATCCGTAACCAGCATGAGAAACGATAATGGTATCTTGCGATTTCTCATCTGCCATCGTTTGGAATTCTTCATCAAGCTCTAATAGCTCTTCTTCTAACCCTTCAAAATTTGCGCGGAAATCTTCTTCCGCTTCAGGACGAAGTTCAATGAGTGCAAGCTTAATATTTTCAGCCAATTCAATAGCTCTTACAGGATCAAGCCAAACGTGTGGATCTTCATCCCCATGGTCGTGATCGTGACCGTGATCGTGGCCATGATCATCTTCTTCGTGACCGTGGTCGTGATCATCCTCGTGGCCATGATCATCTTCTTCATGTCCGTGGTCGTGATCCTCCTCGTGGCCATGATCATCTTCTTCGTGACCGTGGTCGTGATCATCTTCGTGGCCATGCTCATCTTCTTCGTGACCGTGGTCGTGATCATCTTCGTGGCCATGATCATCTTCTTCATGTCCGTGATCGTGGTCATCTTCGTGGCCATGATCATCTTCTTCATGTCCGTGATCGTGGTCGTGGTGATAATCGATTAGTTCAATACCTTCAGCGGCTTCTATAATCTTAACGTTTTCACCTTCAAGCACTTCTTTGATCTGGCTTGCAAATCCTTCAAATCCAGCCCCGTTATAAACAAACAAGTCCCCTTCTGCTACACGAATCATTTGTTGGGCTGTCGGTTCAAATGTATGTGCATCAGCCCCAACTGGTACGATGTTCTCAACCTCTACGTGATCTCCACCAATTTTAGCTGCAAAATCCTCCAAAGGATATAGGGTAGTGTAAACAAGTAGAGGATCCTCTGTTTCCTCGACTGCTTCTTCTCCACCTTCTTGACCTTGATCGGTTGTATCTTCATCTGCTCCACATGCTACCAAAAAAGCTGAAGCTACTAACATGGATGAAAATAAACTAGCTTTAACCCGTTTCATTTCTCTTTCCCCTTTCGTAACGATTCCGTTTTATAACCAACATGAATTATATCGGACAGATTTCGATTTGTAAACAGTAATTGTTATGATTTATAGAAAAAAGGATAGTTTGGCGTTAAGCACCCGACTATCCTTTAGAGTATCTTTCGTTATTCAGGTTTAATCTGCGACTTCAAAAACTCGTTCATCTCTTTTTGCAACGCTAACAAATCCGGCAACACTTCCTCGATCGCTTCGTCATTTCTTTCTTTTACAGCATTTAAGAAGCGTTCATGTATGTTTTGATGCTCCGTCTTCCAAGATTCATCCTTTTCAACAGGATCCTTGAGCTTTCCTTCTTTCTTCAATTCCTTGTATTTCTTTATAAGTGTTTCTCGCTCATTGACAATGAGTCGCCACTCTTCTTGTAATTCAGGCTGGTAACGATCAATCAAAAGATCATAATAGAAATTGAAATGTGGCCTCATAGCATCGTGACGAAGATAATATTCATGGTAAACGTGATCATGGTAGCTGTCTTTGTCCAATTCAACGGGCTCTTTAGCCATCGCTTGAAGTGGCATTGCTAAGCTCGTTATAAAGGAAACAATCGCAAGAAAAAATAAGACCTTTTTCAACATACACACTCCCTTTACCCTTTTCATTTATTATTCCAAAGGAACGGAGCATTATGTGTGGCTTGAACATGTCAAATGAATTTCTCAAGCCGGCAACACACATGACTATCCTTTTAAGAAGTAAAAAAGCCGTTTTAAAGGGGAGACTCCAGCGACGAGCGTTTACATTACGAGTATGCTACGAGTTGCTTCGACGCAAACGCTACAAAGCAATACTAGCAGAGGAAGAAGCACTACTCCCGAGGAGGCTAAGGCGATGCCCGCGGAAAGCGTCCACCTGTAACGGAATATATCCTTGTCAAAAAAACTTCCGAAAGGAAGCTTCTTTGTCATGTGAAAAAATCAGAGTGAATGATCAATAAGATAAAGAACCAAAAAAAAGCCGCCAATTTTGCTTAACTTGACGGCTATGGGGAGACTCCCCGTATAAAGGGACTAAAACGGCTTTATTTTTAGTATAGGTTTGTGTTTTCTTCGTTCATGGTTTCAAGCGTTTGTTTCACATCGGCCATGAATTTCCCGCAAATCAACCCGTCCAATACACGATGATCAAGACTCATACACAAGTTTACCATGTGTCTGATTGCAATCGCATCATTTTCAAGAACGACAGGTTTTTTCACGATGGACTCTACGCTTAGGATCGCAGCCTGAGGGTGATTAATGATCGGTTGACTCATGATCGATCCAAAGGAACCGGTATTGTTGACCGTAAATGTGCCGCCTTGCATATCTGCTTGACTGAGGCTTCCAGACCTCACTTTCGTTGCAAGCGTATCAATTTGTCTTACCAATCCTTTAATTGATTGCTCGTCAGCATGTTTGATTACAGGGACAAACAAAGAGTCCTCTGTTGCAACAGCTAAGGAAATGTGGATATCTTTATGACGAAGGATTTTATCTCCCTGCCAGCTGGAATTGATTTGTGGGTACCTCTTTAACCCGTCTACTACCGCTTTCACGAAAAACGGAAGGAAGGTTAGCTTCATACCTTCTTGATCTGCAAATTGGTTTTTTACTTTATTTCTGAAGTTCACAAGGTTAGTTACATCCACTTCAACCATCATCCAAGCATGTGGTGCTTCATGCTTAGACTTAACCATGTTTTGAGCAATAGCTTTCCGCACTCCGGAAACAGGAATTTCCTCCACTCGCCCTCCGCTAGAAGGGGGTGCTTCTTGCGCTTTCTTTGGCTCAGGTGCTTTCGGAACTGACGATTTCGTCTTCTCCTCAGACTGAGCCTGTTTTACAGGTTCACCTTTTGAAGGAATCGAGCCACTTTCAATGATCGCCTGTAAATCTTTCCTTGTAATACGTCCACCTTTACCGCTCCCGCTCACTTGTTCAAGGTCAATACTATGCTCTTGAGCAAGTCTTAGAACAGCAGGAGAATATCTCTTTTTATTTGATGTATCTTCTGATACCTCTGTTTTGATTTCACTCTTTGCAGACGAGGCTTCAGGTGTTGGTTCTTCCTCTTGACCTTCTTGACTTTCTTCACCTTCAACACTAATCGTACAAATGACCCCACCGACTTCAATCGTTTCATCTTCATCAGCAACGAGTTCAGAAATAGTACCGGTATACGATGAAGGCACTTCCGCGTTTACTTTATCTGTCATTACTTCTGCAATCGGGTCGTATTTGTTTACATGGTCACCCGGTTGCACAAGCCATTTCGAAATCGTTCCTTCTGTAACACTTTCCCCCAGTTGGGGCATTGTAATTTTTGTAGCCACAGTTCGGCACCTCCGGTTCAATTAAAATTCAGCTAACTCACGCATGGCCGCTTCTACTTTGTCAGGGTTAATCATAAACTCTTTTTCCATCGTTGGTGCATAAGGCATTGACGGCACATCCGGACCACAAAGTCGGCGCACAGGTGCATCAAGGTCAAACAGACATTCCTCTGAAATAATAGCCGATACTTCACTCATGATGCTTCCTTCTTTATTGTCTTCTGTAACAAGTAGCACTTTTCCGGTTTTCTTCGCTGCTTCCACAATCGCTTCACGATCAAGGGGGTATACAGTTCTAAGGTCAAGGATGTGTGCACTATATCCCTCTTTTTCAAGTTTCCCTGCCGCTTGCATAGCAAAATGAACACATAACCCGTATGTAATGACGGTAATGTCCTCTCCTTCACGCTTCACATCAGCTTTGCCAATCGGAAGTGTATAGTCATCTTCAGGCACTTCACCCTTTATCAAACGGTACGCTCGTTTATGCTCGAAAAATAAAACAGGATCATCATCACGGATCGCCGCTTTCAAGAGACCTTTGGCATCATATGGTGTTGACGGCATAACAATTTTCAACCCAGGAACATTCGCAAACATCGCTTCTACAGACTGGGAGTGGTAAAGAGCCCCGTGAACACCGCCTCCATAAGGGGCACGGATCGTTATCGGACAATGCCAATCATTGTTTGATCGGTAGCGGATTTTAGCTGCCTCGGAAACAATTTGGTTTACAGCAGGCATGATGAAATCAGCAAACTGCATTTCTGCAATCGGACGCATGCCGTACATGGCGGCTCCAATACCAACCCCTGCAATAGCCGATTCAGCAAGAGGCGTATCAAGCACTCGATACTCGCCGAATTGTTCGTAAAGGCCGTTGGTAGCTCGGAACACTCCTCCTCGTCTTCCAACGTCTTCACCTAAAACAAATACGTTTTCGTCTCTTTCCATTTCCTCTTTAATGGCTAACGTGATTGCTTCAATGTAAGATTTAACAGCCATCGTGTCACTCCCCTCCATAAACGTGATCGTATGCCGTAGATGCATCTGCATATGGTGCTTTTTCCGCATAATCGGTCGCTTCATCAATCACTTTTCTTAGTCGGTCTTTGAGCTCTTTTTCTTTTTCTTCTGTCATAATACCGGCTTCACGCAAATAATCACCAAAAGTGAAAATGGCATCCAGCTTTTTCGCTTCTTCTACCTCAGAACGCTCACGGTAAACACTGTCGTCGTCATCACTGGAGTGTGGTGTCAAACGGTACGATACCGTCTCAATGAGAGATGGTCCATCTCCACGAACGGCTCTTTCTCTTGCGTTTTTTACAGCTTCATAAACTGCAAGTGGATCGTTACCGTCAACAGTTTCACCATGAATTCCGTATCCAATCGCACGATCAGACACTTTCTCGCATCGTAACTGCTTGTCATAAGGTACGGAAATCGCGTACTTGTTATTTTCACACATAAAAATACACGGAAGATCATGAACACTAGCGAAGTTGATTCCTTCGTGGAAGTCCCCTTGGTTTGATGATCCTTCCCCGAATGTTGTGAAGCTGACAAAGTCTTGTTTTTTCACCTTTGCAGCAAGGCCGAACCCAACCGCATGAGGCACTTGCGTTGTAACAGGAGATGAACCTGTTACAATACGGTTTTTCTTTTGACCGAAATGACCTGGCATTTGTCGGCCACCGGAGTTTGGATCTTCTGCTTTAGCAAACCCTGAGAGCATGAGTTCTTTTGCCGTCATCCCGAATGTTAAAACAACACCCATGTCTCGGTAGTATGGTAAAACATAATCTTTATCGCGGTTTAATGCCATTGCCGCTCCTACCTGAGCCGCTTCTTGCCCTTGACAAGATATTACAAATGGGATTTTACCTGCTCGGTTTAATAACCACATACGTTCGTCGATCATACGCGCTAAAAGCATTTGCTCATACATTTCAAAAACATCGTCATTCGATAAACCTAATTGTTCGTGGCGCAGTTTGTCCATTGTGGTCCCTCCTTTAAATCGTTCCATCTTTGTATTATCCATGAATAGCTTTCCCGTCTACTGCCAAAGCTGCCTCACCGATTGCTTCTGACAAACTCGGATGGGGATGGATCGTCTCAGCTACTTCCCAATGAGTTGCATCCAACACTTTAGCCAATGCGGCTTCCGAAATCATGTCTGTGACGTGGGGGCCAATCATGTGAACCCCTAAGAGGTCATCGGTTTTAGCATCAGAAACAAATTTTACAAAACCGGTTGTATCTCCATATACAAGAGCTTTTCCAATGGCTTTAAAAGGAAATGTTCCTGTCTTTACATCGTATCCTTTTTCTTTAGCCGCTTTTTCGGTTAATCCTACATTTGCAACTTCTGGAGATGAATAGGTACACTTTGCTACCATATCAGGGTCAATGAAGTGGGTATCGAGACCATTCATATGCTCAACAGCTGCAATACCCTCATGTGACGCGACATGAGCAAGCTGTAGTCCACCGATTACATCACCGATCGCATAGATATGAGATTCCTTTGTCTGATAATGTTCGTTAACAGAAATGTATCCGTTCTCAACTTGAATATCTGTATTTTGTAGCCCTATATCATCCACATTTGCCGCTCGTCCAACAGATACGAGGACCTTTTCACTGGTCACAGCTTTTGTTTCCCCTTTATGCTCATAAGGAATGGTAACCTGACCATCTTGTTCTTCAACTTCATTAGAAAGTACTTTAGCATTTGTAATCACATTGATTTTCTTCTTTTTTAAGGAACGTTTCATCTCTTTGGAGATATCCTCATCCTCAAGGGGAAGAACGTTTGGTGCATACTCTAAGACCGTTACTTCTACTCCAAAGTCAGCAAGCATTGACGCCCACTCCACCCCAATTACACCTCCGCCAATAATTGTGATTGACTGAGGAAGGGCTTCGAGCTTTAGGGCATCATCCGATGAAAGAATCGTAGTTCCGTTAAGTTCAAGACCCGGAAGTGTTTTTGGATGACTTCCCGTTGCAATCAACACGTTCTTTGGTACAAGCATTTCATTATCGGTACCGTCAAGGTTTTCAACGCTGATCGTACCAGGTGATGGCGAAAAGATCGATGGGCCAAGTATACGACCGTGTCCTTTGTATACATCAATCTTTCCTTTTTTCATCAAGTGTTGAACACCCTTATACAGCTGGTCAACAATTGTTTCTTTACGTTTTTGCACTTGGCTAAAGTCCAGGATCGGCTCAGCAGATGTAACTCCAAATTCGCTACTTTTCTTAACCGTTTGGAAGACTTCAGCACTTCTTAGTAACGCTTTACTCGGAATACACCCGTTATGTAAGCATGTCCCGCCCAATTTACCTTTTTCAACAATGGCCACTTTTATTCCTAATTGAGCGGCACGGATTGCGGCAACATAACCACCTGTACCGGCACCTAAAATAACCAAATCGTAATCTCTAGACATCTTTGGTCCTCCTCGTTAGCTGTGATTAACAGAAGCTTTCTCTCTGTCTTCACCATAGACTTTTACTTCCTCTTCTTCCCTTAACACGCGTAGAGCTCCTTCTGCGAGAGCTTCTAGTTCATTTTCTCCGGGCTTCACAATAACATCGGAGATCCAATGGATACGTTCAATAATGCGATTGATAAAGTCTTTTCCGTAAGCAAGCCCGCCTGTAAGGATGACAGCGTCCACTTCACCTTTTAAAACCGCTGCTGAGGCGCCAATTTCCTTTGCAATCTGATAAGCCATTGCATGATAGACAAGTTCGGCCTTTTCATCCCCTGAAGCAATTCTTTTCTCTACTTCGATAGCATCATTTGTTCCCAAATAACCTACAAGTCCACCTTGTCCTACAATCTTCTTCATAATTTCATCCGAGTAGTACTCACCACTAAAACACATGGCAACCAAATCTCCCGCTGGTACCGTACCGGCACGTTCAGGTGAGAATGGCCCTTCACCGTGTAACCCGTTATTCACATCAATAACACGACCTTGTTTGTGAGCTCCTACAGTAATTCCTCCGCCCATGTGGACCACGATCAGGTTCATCTCTTCATACTTATAACCTTTTTCCTTTGCGACCCTTCTAGCTACTGCTTTTTGGTTCAGTGCATGAAAAATGCTTTTTCTTTCAAAGTCCGCAAAACCTGATACCTTAGCAATGTCATCAAGCTCGTCGACAACTACAGGGTCAACAATGTATGAAGGGATATTAAATTGTTCGGCAATCTCATTAGCTAAAATCCCTCCGAGGTTTGAAGCATGTTGCCCTGAGTAGCCTTCTCTTAAATCTTTTAACATGGACTCGTTCACTTCATACGTTCCACCTTCGATGGGACGAAGAAGACCGCCTCTTCCAACAACCGCAGACAGTTTAGACAAGTTAATCCCTTGTTGATCAAGAGTTTCTAGTATCATTTGTTTACGAAATGGATATTGATCAATAATGGAGTCGTATGTAGCCAAAGTATCACGGTCATGGCGAATCGTCTCTTCCACAATTGACCTTTCATTATCAAAAATCCCTATTTTCGTTGATGTTGAACCTGGGTTGATCGCTAAAATTCGGTATTCTGTTTGTTCCACTTCGTATTCCCTCCATCAAATTAAACGAAAGCATCCCGCCATAATGGCGGAAGCTTCTACTCTTTATTATCTTCGACCTCGACTTAAAATGCTCATATCATTTTGCAAAAATTGTTTTCTTGACTTCCTCATCGTTTCAATCCGCTCTTCAGCCATACGATCTGCCGCCATATAAGTAGGGATGTTATCACGTTTAGCAATCTCGAAGATTTTTGAAATGTTATCATAAATGGTTTCAACTTTTTTCATCGCACGTTCCCGGTTGTAACCATTAAGCTCATCCGCTACGTTGATCACTCCACCTGAATTAATTACGTAATCCGGAGCATAGATCATCCCTTTTTCTTCTAGTGCGTCACCATGACGGGTTTCTTTAAGTTGATTGTTTGCAGCTCCAGCAATGACTTTTGCCTTTAATTGAGATAGTGTTTCATCATTGATCGTTGCTCCAAGTGCACATGGAGCATAGATATCACAATCAACGCTATAAATATCGTTAATTCCTACACTTTCCGCACCAAACTCTGCCACCGCACGGGCTACTGCATCTTCATTAATATCTGTAACGATCAAGTGAGCTCCTTCTTGGTGAAGGTGACGACATAGATTAAATGCAACATTTCCAATCCCTTGAACGGCTACTCGTTTCCCTTCAAGAGAATCCGTTCCAAACGCCTCTTTTGCAGCCGCTTTCATCCCTACATAAACGCCGTAAGCTGTGACTGGCGATGGATTTCCGGACGAACCAAATGCCGGAGAAATCCCAGTAACAAATTCTGTTTCTTGATAAACAAGGTCCATGTCTTCTACGGTTGTTCCTACGTCTTCAGCAGTAATATAGCGACCATTTAAGCCTTGGATGTATCGACCGAAAGCTCTAAACATCGCTTCATTTTTATCTTTACGAGGATCACCAATGATAACTGTTTTTCCTCCACCAAGATTTAGACCTGCTGCGGCATTTTTGTAAGTCATGCCTTTTGCAAGTCTTAGGGCATCTTCAAAAGCTTGCTCTTCTGTCTCATAAGTCCACATACGCGTTCCACCCAAGGCTGGCCCTAGTGTCGTATCGTGAATAGCGATAATCGCTTTTAAACCTGACTGTTTATCTTGACATACAACCACTTGCTCGTAATCATAACTCTCCATATACTTAAAAATTTCCATTCTCATTTCCTCCTCATGATTGCGGATTCTTTCCCGCCGTATCTTCTTAATCGTACTCTTTATTTTATTTTCCCTTTTTACGTTAGACAGATCCTACCGCAATCGCAATGGACAGTAGTTTACTTTCTATAGAGTCAGCCCGAGATGTCAGTACGATCGGAGCTTTAGCACCGGCGATCATGCCTCCTACTTGAGCGCCCCCGAAAATCGTAAATGATTTGTACAAGGCATTTCCCACTTCTATTGTCGGGGCAACAAGAATATCTGCATGACCTGCTACTTGGGAATAAACTCCTTTTTGTTTTGCCGCTTCAGGAGACACAGCAATATCGAAGGACAAAGGCCCATCAACGTTGCATCCTTTCAGCTGGCCTCTTTGATTCATTTGGGTAAGTGACGCAGCATCCAATGTCGCTTCCATTGCAGGGTTGACCGTTTCCACTGCAGCAAGGACAGCAACATTTGGTGTTTCAATCCCAATCTTTTGAGCTACTCGAACAGCATTTTCAGTGATTGCTACTTTATTTTTTAAATCAGGTGCAATATTCATCGCCGCATCTGTTAAAAATAAGAGACGTTCTCGCTCAGGAAAATCAAACGCAGCTACGTGTGAAAGAACGTTACCTGTTCTTAAACCATGTTCTTTATCTAATACGGCTTTTAATAGAGTTGAGGTGCCAAGCATCCCTTTCATTAAAACGTCTGCTTCACCTGTTCCTACTAAGGAGGCCGCTTTTTTTGCAGATTGAGCTTCGTCGACACTATCTACAAAACGAAGTTTCTCACTCTCGTTAAGGTCTGTTTTTTCAGACAGACTGGTCAAAGTACTTTTTGGTCCCACGAAGATAAATGAAGCGATTCCAAGTTCAATTGCCCGTTTTGCACAATGAAAAAGTCCTTCATCGGTTGCATGAGCTACGGCAATGGTTCTGTTACCAGATTGGTCTTTTATTTGATTCAACAACTCATCAAATGTCATTCTTTACCCGCCTTTCTAGATGCCGATGTTCCACCTTTATTTTAATGCAAGTTCCGTGCCAATTATTTTTTTGGATGAAACGCTTACAGGAAGTGCGTTTCCCTTTTACTACACTAACACAAATACGCAATATTTTTCATGGTGCGCAAAATTTTGCAGGCATATTTTTGCAACATTAGAATCTCTCAATGGATAGCTTGTCCATTTTGTAGTATAAATTACGAATGGATAGGCCGAGCGCTTGGGCTGTTTTTGTTTTGTTGCCCTCACATACAGTAAGTGCCTCTACTATGACTTCTTTTTCTTTCTCTGCAATTTGATCCGCAAGGCTTTTGATCTCAGTCATTTGTTTCCTCGGTTTTAGCTGACTTGCTTCAACGAGCGGGTCTTCCGTGAATGCGGGTAGATGATGGTGATCAAGGAAATGAACAGAGTAATGAGTATGAATCATAGCTCTTCCTAGTACGTTCTCTAACTCCCGGACATTGCCAGGCCATGAATAGGAACGCAAGTGATTAATTGCCTCAGTAGTTAGACCTTTTACGTTTCTACCATAGTCTTGATTTAATTTTGTTAATAAGTGTCTACACAACTTATCCAAATCTTCCTTCCTGTCTCTTAGAGGCGGAATTTGAATCGGCATTCGATTCAATCGATAGTACAAATCACTTCTGAATTCATGATTATTCATTTTTTCCTCAAGATTAACGTTTGTAGCCGCCACAACACGTACATCAATGTCCAGCGTTTTCGTACTCCCTACTCGCACGACCTCTTTTTCTTGCAAAACTCTTAATAGTTTTGCTTGCGTTTGACTTTTTAGTTCCCCGATTTCGTCAAGAAAGATCGTTCCACCATGAGCTTCTTCGAATAACCCCTTCTTGCCACCACGCTTTGCTCCAGAGAAGGCCCCTTCCTCATAACCGAAGAGCTCACTTTCAAGGAGACTTTCTGAAATGGCTGCACAATTCACTCTTACAAATTTGTTGTATTTCCGATCACTTGCATTATGTATCGCGTGTGCAAAGAGTTCTTTTCCTGTTCCTGATTCTCCCCTTAGCAAGATGGTAGCAGGTGTTTTAGCAGCCATCTTCGCCTGTTCAATTGCAAAAGTAAATTCTTCAGAATCACCCATAATATCATCAAACGTATATTTGGCTTCGAGCGTTCGAATGATTTGTTTTGCTCTTTCAAGCTCGGTGTTTAAGATCTCCAGTTCCGAAACATCGTGTATAACACCAACACTACCTTTTAAAACCCCATCAACTATAACAGGGGCAACATTAACGATCACGTCTTTTTTCTTAGGTCCCACTTTCATCCTCGCGCCACGAACCGGCTTTCTCGTCTCAAGAACTTGAAGGTGCATACTCTCCCCTTCTGATATATCTGTCGTTGCAGGTTTGTGAAGCACTTGTTCCGGCGTTAACCCAGTTAGACGTGTGTAAGCGGGGTTAATCATTAACCCTTTTCCTTCTTCATCTACCACACTTATCGCATCATCAGACGATTGAATAATGGCCTCAAGCATCGTCTGAACACTTTTCAAATTGGTTACCTCTTCTGCCATCTGCTCAATTTCAGTAATGTCCTTAAATACACCGAGAGCTCCCATGACTTTACTGCCTTTTTTAATCGGCATGCGTGTTGTAATGATTGACCTGCTTTTATGAATCGCCTGCCGCCTGTTTGTTTCAACAACACCTGTCCTAAGAACTCTAGGTAGTTCACTTGAAGGAAGTACATCAGCAATTGCCTTCCCCATCACCTCTATTTTCTTAAGACCAGACATCTCTTCAGCACGCTTGTTAATGAGTGTAATTCGTTCCTTTTGATCAATCGCAATCATTCCGTCATGGGTAGAGTCCAGGATCAGTTCAAGTTTTGAGAAGTGCTCTGTCTTTTCGTTGATTAATTCTTCTTTTTCTTCAATTAAATAAAAGAGGATCGAAGCTACTGAACTGGGAATGATGGAGACATCCAGGTCCTTCAGTCCGTCCTTTAATTGATTATATAGATCATGATCCCCTGTGACTTCGACCACTGCATCAAAGTCTCCAACTTCATCAACAGCTTCTTTCCAATCCTCATACACAGGCAGGCCTACTTCTCTAGCCTTTTGGCAACCAAGACTTTCGGGATTTACATCTACCAATCCAATAACCTTGGTATAGGCAGTAAAGTGTAGCACATCAAATAACGAAGCACCTCCTTTGCCTCCTCCTATAAGCAAAATCCTTTTCATATCTCCTGTACCTCCTCTTGCCGAACATTCTTCTTTCAGTTTACCCTTTATGCAATTTTTTGCATAGTCATAGAGAAGAAGGCTTTCCTCATTTACTCTACCTTACTTCGCTCTTTTGTATGGAAGAATTGTCAAGTTTGCAGACATACTTTGTTTCGTTTAAAATGAAAGGAGATATTTCTGAGAGAGAGGAATTTTTCAATGACGGTACAGCGCTTTATGGCTTTACTTGTTTTAGTGATACCCGGTTGGATTGCAGGTTATGGTATCAAACTCATGAGAGATACTGTGTTTAGCATATTAAACCCTCCTTACCCTTTTTTAATGCTTCAATTTTTCGTCGGGCTTTTCGCACTTATATTCGGGGTATGGTTTATCGGTGGCTTCATCCTACACCGCGATCGTAAAAACAATAAAGTAGCACCAAGGTTTCAAAAACAAAACTGATCCAAACAGGGCTGTGAGATTCCCCTCTCACAGCCCTGTTCTTATGTGAAACGGACGAGAGGGGACCCTTTTTATAAAGGACTTTTCTTTCGACCAAAAAGATCAATTCTATTCAGCATTTTTATCTCTTCAATCAGCTTTGATATTGAGTACCTTTCAGCAAGGAAAGTTACACCTACACATATGAGGGAAAAAATAAACACCAAAAGATCGGAACCCGCATGAACCATTGTAACAACTAAGTACCCTCCTATCAAAACGGCTCCATTGTCTCCAAGCATTGTTTTCTCATGACCTTCTTCCTTGAACCATAAAACAAACAACACAATGAGTCCACTCAAGACAGGTAAACTCCCTAATACAAGTAAAACAACAAGTATTACGACCATCGCTACTTTCATAACTCTCAGGGGTCTTGTATCCAATAAATTAAAAACATGAGGCATTAAAATCAATAGTGGCATATAAAATAATGCTTCCAACTGCGTAACCGTGCCCTGGCGGTGTAAAAGTAACAGATAGGAAGCTGCGAGTACCACACCTCCTACCGCCTTAACTAATCCTGTCGTTAACGTGTATCTTGATAAACAGTAGTAGAGGTGACCTTTAATCCCTTTTGGGTACGCTTGACCAAACCGATCGTCCAACCAGCCAATTAGCCATAAGCAAAACAAAAATCCATAATCCACAATAGAGATAACTGTAAGCCCGGGGTGAATCATCTCAAGGGTAATCCAAAGCAATAAGACCATACCAAAATTATATGGGACCCACTTCTCACTAAAATTCTTGACTGTCCACCCATTCTGGATAAAGTGTTTTCTTGTAAATGTATAAAACAAAACAACTAAAAGTGGTTTCCAGATGTACGTTGCCATAAGATCCTCTCCATTTCATACCATTGCCTAGCCCTATGCAACATACCACGCACCGTCTTACCGTACCCACTATGCTCCATGACTACAGGTACTTCTTGAATCCTTGCCCCATGGTAAAGAAAATCCAAATTACACGCCATTTCAAAACCGTAACGACTATGACGCACATCTTCCGATAAACAACCGATCCATTTTCGATGAAAAGCTCTCTGACCAGAAAGAGGGCAAGTCATGTGCATCTGATACCTTTGTTCAATGACACGTTGTGCACGCCTCTTCATCATACCAAATCCTTGTTTTTTTCCGTCTGCAGGAAATTTAGCTACAACAACATCCGCAATATTTAAAGAGAGAGGGATTAAAAGTTTATGAGCTTCTGAAACGCTACGCCTTAAATCCGCATCCAACAGCATCACATAATCACTCTTTGTCTGCTTTAATCCTGTCATTGCAGCTTGAGCCTTCCCTTGATTTATATGAAACCGTAAGACATCCTTGGTAAACTGAAGTGCCACAGTGTAAGTGCTATCCGTGCTCCCATCATCAATGACATAGATACGGTTCACCCAATCTGCACATGACAGGACTTGAAGAGTCTGACCAATGTTTGCTTCTTCATTATAAGCAGGAATAACAACATCGACTTTCATCTTCGCCCCTCCTCACTCACATTCCAATCCCTTTCCTCACCCAAGATACGATGAACACTCCTTTTTCTTGGACTAAATAAGTCAGATGAAGATTGTTGAAAGTGATGAGTTCCTTTTAAATCACTAATACGATCACCAAAGAAAGCTTTCGTTAGAATGGTGGACCCCATCCCGGGACGATTCTTTTCAAGCATTTCTAGATAGCCGCTTCGTAAACCAATGGTATACACATGATTTGCACCTGATTTACAAGCCAAAGCCACTGCTAAGTCTTCACTCACACCAGGAAATCTGCACGTAATTGCCGTTCTCCCTATCTCCTGCAAACGTTCATTCCCTGGGCTATTTCCGTCTAAATAGGCATGAGCAATAAAGATTGCAGGATGATAAAACATCTCTTTTGGAACAGAATCCATATCTCCAACAATATAATCAGCTTTTGAGCCAATTTGATCAACACCTTCGCAAGCCCCATCTACTGCAATTATCACTGTATTCGGGTCACACATCATCTCTTTCCAATAAATTAAGTCGTTAACATATCCTGTCCCTCTTGCTACGACGATGACATTTTTTCCCTCCATTTGCGAGAAGACACGCAAACTTTCAACACTTTTCACAAATTGAGTAAGCTCATCGTTGGCAAACGCTAAACTATTTTCCATAAATGTTTTGTATGTTACCATTTGTCTATTTTGACTCTCTGTAATTTTCATCATTACTTTTGTTGCGTCCCATTTCCTCACTTCACATCTATTTTCCCAAAGGTTTTTATCCTTGGTGAAAAAGCCATCGTCATTGACCATAACAGGGACTTCTTTCAATGGACCAATATCATGAGGTGGCAAAAGATCATAAACAGGGATGTGATGTTCTAACAGCATTTTTACCCCTTCATGGTAAAACGTTCCCGTCATGGATTCACTATAATTAATAATGGCTTTGACTTCTTTTTTAATTAAAGATTCTGCAGCTACTGCATCAATATCCTTATGATTAATAAGCGCAACGGAGCGATCGGGTATTTCCCTTACCAAATCTTTTGTTTTTTCACCGTAATATCCTACTCCAACGATGACAGGTCCATTCATGGCCTTGTCCCCCTGTACATTAGATTACGCTTAGTATGTACGATTGAACTATTTTTCACTCAAAGAACCATATTTACAAAATATACCCAAATAACAAGCTTATTAGAAGAAACAAAAGCAACTTGCTCAGGTAAGGTCCGAGATAGAAAACTTGGCTTTTGGCTTGTGATGGTAACATTTTTCGTTTCCTTGCTTTGAGAGTACAAGCATATGGGGGACGCATTCAGCTGAAGTCACGTTACGAAGGCTTAAGAAGATGCGTGCTGGCGCTGGAGGCTAAACCCGGGAAACCATTTATCCAAATGAAAGCCAGACTTTCGTTTCCCATACAATAAAAAAAGTGATCGAAGACGAGTTGTCTTCGGTCACCATTTCGTTAGTTTAGCTAACTTTGTGTTCAATTCTCAGCTTATCTGCCACCATTGCAATAAACTCTGAGTTTGTCGGTTTGGCTTTTGACACACTCACGGTATAGCCAAACATTTTGGAGATCGATTCAATGTTTCCTCTACTCCATGCTACTTCAATTGCATGACGAATCGCACGCTCTACACGACTGGCGGTTGTGTTGTATTTCTTTGCAATGTCAGGGTACAGTACTTTTGTAATGGAGCCGAGCAATTCAATGTCATTATAAACCATCGTAATCGCTTCTCTTAAATACATGTAACCTTTAATGTGGGCAGGAACACCGATTTCATGAATAATACTCGTAATGCTCGCATCTAGGTTCATCGGTTTGTTTTCTCTTCTCATGCTTTGAGAGCTGCCAGACTTTTTGACATAGCTTGAGCCGTTTCCACTTACGTCACGAATTTTACTAATTAATGTATCCATATCAAACGGTTTAAGGATATAATACGAAGCCCCTAATTCTACAGCTTTCTTCGTCACATCTTCTTGACCAAAGGCTGTGAGCATAATAATGTTCGGCCTCTTGTTTAGCTTTAACCCATTCATTTTATCTAAAACGGCAAGACCATCTAAATGGGGCATAATGATATCTAAAATAAGAACGTCCGGCTCAACTTCCTCAACCAAATCCAAACATTCCTGTCCATTATAAGCCTTCCCGATCACTTCCATATCTTCTTGAGAATCAATGTATTCTTCTAGCAACATGACAAGCTCACGATTATCATCCGCCACGCACACTTTTACATTTTGCACGATGTATTTCCTCCCCATACAGTTTTCGTTTCCTTAGTAATTATAGATTCGACAAACAGAAAACAATTCCTTTTCGAATTCTAATTTTTTCTAAAAAAACTTATCTTTTCTCTCGTTTTTAAACGTTTACTCTCATTTTCGACTACATTCGATTTTATCTTCGGTCTTTTTCAAGGTTTTGTCGAAAAATCTCTATTCATTGTAACATACATTCCAATTAGTATTATCACTGCTCATTAGGAAAAGGAGGTGTTACTTTAAACTCAGGATCGTTTTCTGTATCATCATCAACGATAAATGGAGTGAAATGTAATCTTCATTACATCTGCCAGCTCCCAAAAAATATTATATAAATTATTTAACATTATAATGTTAAGTACTCTTTACATCGTGTTAAGCATAGTATACACTGAAAGGGATTAGAAAATGATGGAAGGTGATTCCCGTTGGAGGATCGACTTTTTAACCGTGTAAAAGAATTGCGCGCCAGAAAAGGATTAACGCAACAAACATTAGCACAACATGCAGGCGTTACAAGACAAACCATAGCCGCTATTGAAAAGGGAGATTATCTTCCCTCTGTATTACTGGCGTTAAAAATCAGCGATGTTTTTGACTTAAATCTAGAAGATGTGTTCTCAATAAAGAAAGGATGGGAATGATTAATGAAGATCGCACGTGTGTCATACTTTTTCAATTTGGTTCTACTAGCTATTTTTGGATGGGGACTGTTTGAACTCTTACGTTCTAGTCAGCAATTAGCCATCATTGCAGAAAACCCCGAACCTCCTTGGATCATGGAAATGAACCTTATGCCGATGCTGGTTTTGTTTGTTTTTGCTATGATTGTGGCATATGTATTTTCAAAGCTCTTACCGAAAGGGAAACGTTCCATTAAGCATCTGCTTAATCCGTTCGAGTTTTATTCAGCTGATGAAAGAGAAGAACAAGTAATTCAAATTGCTTGTAAACATGTATACATGGCAATGTGGCTTGTTGTAGGTTTAGTAGCTGCCATTATGACCGCTTATCCTCTTTTCATTCCTTATTTTCCGCAACTTCCCGTGTTACTCGTATTACTCATCCCACTCGTTTTAATAACTACTTTTCAATTGACAATCGAGAAAAAAATGCGGTAGTAAATGGGCGTTTCGTCAAAGAAAAAGGCGGGCTGATTGTCAGCTCGCCTTTGCTTCATTTGTATCGGATTGATAAATATCAACATCCGCTTCTTGAAGCATCCATTCTATATGACATGCGTAACCTGAGGTCGGATCATTTACAAATACATGTGTAACAGCACCAATGATTTTTCCATCCTGAATAATCGGACTTCCGCTCATGCCTTGAACAATCCCACCTGTTGTTTCAAGGAGTTTTGGATCCGTTACTTTAATGACCATCCCTTTGGTTGCAGGAAACTTTTGCACTGTACTGTTGACAATTTCTATACTGAATTTCTCCACTTCTTCCCCGTTGACAACTGTCAAGATTTCCGCAGGCCCTTCTTTGACTTGATCAGATAATCCAATTTCCATTGGCTCATCCCATCCGCCGTTCAAAATAGGTGCATTCAATGTGCCAAAAATGCCAAATGCACTGTTTTTATTTATATCTCCGAGAACTTTTCGTTCACTCGAAAAGCGAGCTAACTTTTCTCCCGGTTCACCATTAAGCCCTTTTTCAATTGATGTGACTCTCGATGAGAGAATTTCCCCATCATTGACGTGAATCGGCTCTTTTGTATCCATATCTGAAATCACGTGACCCAAAGCCCCATACTTTTTGGAGTCAGGATCATAAAACGTTAGCGTTCCCACTCCCGCTGCAGAGTCTCGAATATAAAGCCCAAGACGGTATGAGTGTTCCCCTTTTGCTTTTAACGGCATTAATTCACGATTTAAAGTTTCTTCTCCCCGCTTCACTTTCAGCTTGATTGGTCTTCCCTCTTTACCGGCCGCTTGTACAATACCGGTAATCTCGCTCATGTCTTTAATTTCTTTACCATTCATGCTCGTAATCATATCTCCAACTTCAACCCCGGCTTTTTCACCAGGTGATCGTGCTCCCTTTTCCGTGTCCACAAGATGATGCCCAACTACTAAAACCCCTTGCGTATGAACGCGCACCCCAATTGATTGTCCTCCCGGGATGATTTTCTTCTCAGGTAATACCGTGACATCCATCGCTTTTAAAGGAAAACCGGCCACCCCCAAATGAATTTTTCCGCTACCCGGTTTTGCACCTGTTAAGGTTGTTTGGTTGTCTTGAGAAAAAACGTCAATGGCATCGTCAGAATCAAGTACTTGTAGTGGTGTATCCAAGGCAAGCTCTTGAGATTCAAAAACAAAAACGTCTGCCGGTGTATGAACATATTGTTGAAGGGGAGGATAAAACGCAGCGCTGAATAGCAATACAAGGAGAAATGCCCCAACGGCTTTTTTTATCATTCCATTTTTCAAATTGCTTTCACTCTCCTCGCTCCCGACCTGCACCTCCATCATGGCTGTATCTATAATGTAGCCTTGAAAAGAATCATTTATAACAGGAAGATATAGAAAATGACCCGTTCTTCCTTGATAGATAAGGATTTTCACTAAAGAGGGAATAACTGTATCCAAATTGATAAATAAAAAAACTCAAAAGGGTTAGTCCCTTTTGAGCTTGGATTACGACACTTGCTTCTTTTTCGTTTCTTCTGCTTGGATGAGAAGTTCTTCAGCATGTTTCCGTGTAAGATCGGTAATCTCTACACCAGAAATCATACGACCAATTTCATCCACTTTTTCATCGGATGTGAGGGGGGTCACTTCTGTGGTCACTCGTCCGCCTTTTTCACCTTTGGCAATGAACAGATGTGTATCTGCCATCGCAGCTACTTGAGGAAGGTGAGTAATACAAAGAACTTGAGAACCGATAGAAATATGATGTATTTTTTCAGCAATTGCTTGGGCTACTCTACCACTGACACCAGTGTCCACTTCATCAAAAATGAGAGAGGTAACACCTTCGTGGCTTGCCAATATGGACTTTAAAGCCAGAATAATTCGCGATATTTCACCGCCTGATGCAACCTTAACCAACGGCTTTAACGGTTCACCTTGGTTAGTAGCAACCATAAATTCGATTTGATCTACCCCATCCTTAGTAAAAGAACCACTCTTTTCCGGGTGAAAGGTCACTTCGAACTTCGTCTTTTCCATGTAGAGGGCCTTTAATTGCCTTTGAATGTCTTTTGTGAGCTCAGTGGCCTGTTTCTCTCGAAGCTTTGTCAGATTTTTGGCTTCAACAGTCAAATCTTTTTGCAGGGCTTCAAGTTCATCTGCCCACTTCTGCAAGTGTTCATCTTTATTTTCAAGCGTTTCCACTTCTTCTTCAATTTTAGAGGCATATTCAAGAATGGTATTAACACTCTCGCCATACTTTCGCTTTAACGTATTGATTTCACTAAGTCTGCCTTCAATATCATTTAATCGATCAGGATTAAACTCGATGTTTTCTACATAATCCCTTAATGTAAAAGCCGTTTCCTCTAATAAATAATAGCAGTTTGCAATCGTTTCTTGAATATTTTTTAATTCAGGATCCAGCTCTTGAGCCTCTTCCATTTGATTCAATGCCACCATAATCCATTCAAGTCCTTTATTTTCACCGTATAATGCTTGATGACTATCATGAACATTTTGATATAACTGTTCACTATTCCCAAGCTTTTGTTTTTCCATTTGCAGTTCATCATCTTCGTTTGGTTTGAGATCAGCATTTTCAATTTCACTCAATTGATATTTAATTAAATCAAGCCGTTGTGCCATTTGCTGTTCATTAGCAGACAATTTCTCGAAGCTTTTTTTGGTCTCAATGAAGCGTTTGTAGATCGATTGATACTCTTCTTTCGCTTCTTTGATCTCATTTTCCGCATAACGATCGAGCAAAAAGAGGTGCTTGTCCACTTGAAGGAGTTGCTGGTGCTCATGTTGTCCGTGAATATCTACGAGCATTTGTCCCAGCTGACGAAGGATCGCCAAAGTAACGAGTTTTCCATTGACACGGCAGATGCTTTTTCCTTGACTCGTAATTTCTCTCCTTAGTACAACCATATCATCTCCGGCTACCTCAATACCTACCTCTTCCATAAGAGAATGGATATCATTTGACGGATCAACTGAAAATAGCCCTTCTATCTCAGCACGCTTACTTCCATGCCTTACAAATTCGACCGAACCTCTTCCACCTATTAATAGCCCTATGGCATCGATGATAATTGATTTACCGGCACCTGTCTCTCCACTAAGTACAGTCAGTCCTTCCTCAAAAGGAACAGTAACATGGTCAATAATAGCAAAATTCTTTATGGATAGTTCCACTAACAACGACAATCACGTCCTTTTAAACGAATTCTATAGCATATCTAAAAATCGTTCACTCACGGGTTCAGTGTCCGTATCCTGTCTACAAATAATGAGGATCGTATCATCGCCACAAATCGTTCCAAGCACTTCATTCCAATCAAGGTTATCAATCAAAGCCCCAACGGCATTCGCATTTCCGGGCATCGTCTTCATGACGATCATATTGTTTGTATGCTCAATGGAAACAAAACTGTCCATAAGGGCACGCTTTAGTTTTTGCAACGGGTTAAACCGTTGATCTGCTGGCAAACTGTATTTGTACCTACCGTCCATCATAGGTACTTTTACTAAGTGTAATTCCTTGATATCTCTACTCACTGTGGCTTGGGTTACGTTAAAGCCGGCATTTCGTAAAAATGCAACAAGGTCATCCTGCGTTTCAACTTCATTATTTGTAATGATTTCTCGAATCTTTATGTGGCGCTGTCCTTTATTCATACGTTCTCCTCCGTCACTTTGAACCTGGGTTTTTCATTGAATGATTATACTTATTCATTAATACTTATCATATCTACTATGTATCTTATCTAAAAATCCGCCATTTCACAACACACCTACATTTAATCACACAGAAAAGGAGACAACAGTGTGATGTCTCCGATGACAATTATCGCTTTTCCTTTTCAGCGTGGGCTTGAGATACGATCTCGCACACATCACCAGTAAAAGGAATCGCATCTTCATTTTCGTTTAGCTTCTTAAAGTACATAAGAAATTCGATGTTTCCTTCCCCACCTCTTATCGGGGAAGGGATCACGTGAGAGACTTGAAAACCGAGGTTTTCCGTAAAGGTAACCATATCACGAACGACCTTCTCATGAACGTTGCGATCACGAATAATACCATTCTTCCCCACTTCTTCCCGTCCGGCTTCAAATTGAGGTTTAATCAATGCAGAGCCCTCTCCACCAATCGTGAGAATCTCTTTTAGAGGAGGAAGAATCAGCCTAAGGGAAATAAAAGATACATCTATTGTTGCAAACTGTGGAAGCCCCTCTGTAAAATCTTCAGGTTTTGCATAACGAAAATTGGTACGCTCCATTACAACAACACGCTCGTCTTGTCGTAACTTCCAAGCCAACTGGTTATAACCTACATCAACAGCATAGACGCGACTAGCTCCATTTTGTAAAGCACAATCGGTGAAACCACCTGTAGACGAGCCGATATCAATAACGATCTTATCTTCAAGGTCCAAGTTGAATGCTTTTATAGCTCCTTCAAACTTTAGACCGCCACGACTTACATATCGTAAGGTTTGACCTTTAATCTCCAATTTACTATCAGGCTTAATTTTAGTCCCGGGCTTGTCGATGCGTTCTTCATCCGCAAAGACTAGTCCAGCCATAATCGTACGTTTTGCTTTTTCACGTGTTTCGATTAACCCCTTTTCTACCAAAAGGATATCGAGACGCTGTTTTTTTTCCATGTTTGTTCATTCTCTCCGATACTATGCTCTTTGTCTTTTCCGCGGCAAAAGGTCAACGACCCGTTCAGCGACTTTTGCAGGAGTGAGTCCAATCTCTTCCCACAGCTCCGATACGCTACCGTGCTCAATATAACGATCGGGTATGCCCATTCTATCTACTGTAACAGAGTGGTAGTGCTGGTCGTGAAAGTATTCCAACACGGCGCTTCCAAATCCGCCCATAAGAGCATGTTCTTCCAACGTAACTATTGGTTTATTTTTTACAGCCAGCTCAGTGAGCATAGCTTCATCAAGAGGCTTGATGGAGCGTGCATTTATCACTTCAGCTTGAATTCCTTCTGCTTCGAGACGTTTTGCAGCGTCCATGGCCACAGGGATCATGGTTCCAAATGTAAGGATCGTTACATCTTTACCGTCCTTCAGTACTTCCCACTTACCAATCGGCAGTTGCTTTAAGTCCTCATCCATTTTCACGCCATATCCATTACCTCGAGGGTACCTTATGGCAATTGGTCCATCATCATGAGCGACGGCAGTGTAGACAAGGTGCTGAAGTTCATTTTCATCTTTTGGCATCAGAATTTTTATGTTCGGCAAATGACGTAAGTATGAGATATCAAAGACTCCTTGATGTGTTTCACCATCAGCTCCCACTAGACCGGAACGGTCGATAGCGAAAAATACATTCAAGTTCTGCCTGCATACGTCGTGAACCAGCTGATCATAGCCTCTTTGCAAAAAAGTAGAGTACACTGCAAAGACCGGCTTTAACCCTTGTGTTGCAAGCCCTGCACTCATCGTGGTCGCATGTTGCTCCGCAATACCCACATCGAACATTCTGTCAGGAAATTCTTTTGCAAATTCATCAAGTTTTGTTCCGCCTGGCATTGCCGCCGTAATAGCGACTACTCGTTCATCTTGTCTGGCGATTTTTTTCAATGTATTGGCAAAAACAGCACTATACCCGGGAGGTCCCGGCTTTTTAACGACTTCCCCTGACTCTATTTTGTAGGGTCCAAGGCCGTGCCAAGTACCTTTTGCATCCAATTCGGCCGGCTCATAGCCTTTTCCTTTTTTTGTGATCACGTGGATTAAAACTGGACCTTTTGTCTTCTTGGCGTACTTCATATTTTCATGAAGATCCTCCAAGTCATGCCCATCTACGGGACCTAAGTAAGTAAAGCCCATCTCTTCGAAGAACATGCCAGAAACAAGCAAATACTTTAAGCTGTCTTTCACCCGCTCAGCTGTTGCAGCAAGGCGCCCACCAAAAGCAGGAATTCGTTTGATAAGCATTTCAAGCTCTTCTTTTGCTTTTTGGTATTTGCCGGCTGTACGCATACGGCCAAGCATGCTGTGCAATGCACCTACGTTTGGAGCAATGGACATTTCATTGTCGTTCAATACTACAATTAGATCCGTTTGCTCATGTCCGATGTGGTTAAGCGCTTCTAATGCCATACCGCCGGTTAAGGCTCCGTCACCAATAATGGCAACGACATTTTCATCAGTACCCTTCAAATCTCTTGCGACTGCCATACCCATGGCTCCCGATAAGGACGTGGAACTATGTCCCGTTTCCCAAACATCATGCTGACTTTCTGAGCGTTTTGGGAACCCGCATAATCCTTTATATTGCCTTAGCGAGTCAAATTGATCTGCTCTGCCTGTTAGGATTTTATGGACATATGCTTGGTGACCGACATCCCAAAGGAACTTGTCTTTAGGACTATCGAACAATTGATGGAGCTTTAACGTTAATTCTACAACCCCGAGGTTTGGTCCCAGATGTCCACCTGAAACCGAGAGCTTACTGATTAGGAATTCTCGGATATCCTTTGCCAAGTCTTCTAATTCTTCATTACGATAATGTTTCAGGAATTCAGGGTCTTTAATTTTTGTTAAATCCAAGAAAAACCCTCACTTTCGTTTGTTTTTCTTCTTGCCCTTTTTTTTGCGTTTTTTTGAACTAAAGATAATTATGTTCAATTTTACCTCTAAAATATAAAATAATCTACCCACTTGATATATGATCGGCGTGGAGTATTCAATTGCAAGTGTTTTTCCGACTGATTTACCGCCTACTGTCAAGGCAGCTACGATACTCGTAAAGATAACATTAATAATGAACTGCATGTTCGAACCTTCACCGTACCCCATTTGGAAAGAAAGCTGAAGTACGACATAAGCGGAGGCTGTACCACTAATTACACCGGCTATATCACCGATTACATCATTACAGAAGTTTGCAAACTTGTCCGCATTCCGAGTAATATGTACAGATTGTTTCGCACCTGGCAATCTCTCGGCTGCCATGGCATGAAACGGCTTTTCGTTGGCTGCTGTCGCAGCTACACCTATCGTATCAAAGATTACCCCTATGAGAACGATCATAAACACAATCATCATTCCGACAGCCCATATGACACCGCTGAGAACAAGGGTTGATATAATAGCAAAAATTGCCGCTAACACCAAGGTGATAACGGCAATCATCCAGCTCCATTGTAAAGATTGTTTTACAGATTCCTTCATTGGCTTATCATCGATCCTATTCTATGTGTATAAAAGGAGTATTGTCCTTTTATAGTAGATTATGTATCCGAGTGGTCACTTAAAGAGTAAAAACTGCGTCTTAGGTCCAGTAGGTTTTCCCAAACGGATACCGAAGCGTCGCCGCTAAGGCGGTTTCCCTTTAAATCCGTCTTGACGCTGTCACCAAACGTCAGACTGGATTACCACT
The DNA here is from genome assembly GCF_000429705.1 of Alteribacter aurantiacus DSM 18675. Taxonomy (GTDB): domain Bacteria; phylum Bacillota; class Bacilli; order Bacillales; family Salisediminibacteriaceae; genus Alteribacter; species Alteribacter aurantiacus. The sequence goes on along the minus strand of NZ_KE386941.1, from coordinate 591,632 downwards.
TAGTACGCACTATAATCCCCTTTAAATGTCCAGTGGAACAGTCTAGGAGTTTTCCTCAGCAGTTCTTAGCCATCCTCTATCCTCTTTTGCAGACGCGATTTCATATGATAATACCAGTATACAATCATAGTATTCATAATCCCCTCACAGTCCACTCAAGGCAGGCTACGCTGCTCACAAGTTCCCGAAACTTGCCAAGCAGGTTCATACCTTTGGTCATCACAATCCCCGGGCAGGGAAGCAACAACAAAAGGCCTCCGCGGTTGTAGGGTCATCGCCCACATGCCATTGTGGATCGCCCTACAACCTTTACTCCCAGTATTGACCCAAAGCTGGGCGCCTCAAGCCAAAACTAGGAACTTCATCGATGTGCCCTTTAGCGGATTTTTAGGCCCGCTTTCGAAAATGGAGAACCGACTAGAATACTGCACCACTCGGTCTATCTATAGTATACCATGATATGTTTTTCACCTGCAATGAGGAACCCCTTCATAAAAAAGCAGGCTTTTCCATCTGCTGTATAATGAGGCCTGGTCGAAGAGGCTTTACAATGGTTCTCTTTGTCGCTTCCTTCTATTCGTACCCCTAATACGTTCTGCTGGCAATGTAATCTGTGAGTTCTTCTAGCAACACATGCTTTTGATTCACTTTTGATAAATGATCTTTCGCACTTTGAATATGATAAACAAGCTTTTCTTTTGCACCATCTAACCCTAGTAATTTCGGGTATGTGCTTTTTTGGTTTTCTTCGTCGCTTCCGATTGGCTTGCCCATCTTGTCTCCATCACCTTCGATATCGAGGATATCGTCCTTAATTTGAAAAGCGAGTCCTAGATGTTTAGCAAAGTGACGCAAATGAATTTGATCCTTCTCTGGAGCATTTGCTAATACGGCTGCTGCTTCGATTGAAAAAGCAAGAAGGTCCCCCGTTTTATGTTGGTGTATATACTCCAATTCTCCAACAGTGAGATCGACCTTATTTTCCCCTTCCATATCAGCGACTTGGCCTCCAACCATACCTGTTGGTCCAGATGCAGAAGCTAGCAACTGGATGACCCTTACTTTCTCCTGGTCATTCAGGTTTTTTGAACGACTGATGATCTCAAAGCTATACGTTAAAAGGGCATCTCCTGCCAGAATAGCCATCGCTTCTCCAAAAATCTTATGGTTGGTTGGTTTTCCTCTTCTTGTATCGTCATCATCCATCGCAGGTAAATCATCGTGAATGAGTGAATACGTATGTATCATTTCTACTGCGCAAGCAACATCATATCCTTTTTCCAAACGTATTCCATAACCCTGTAGTGTGGCCAGAAGAAGTGCAGGTCGTAACCTCTTTCCACCTGCTTCCAATGAGTAAAGCATCGATTGGACTAAAACTTCTGGCGCTTTCATAGTTGAGAGATAGCGTGGTAGTTGCTGTTTAAGCTCTTCTCTTTGTTCTCTTAGGAAAAGATCTAAAGACAATACGCTCACTCGCTTTTTTCCCCCTCGATTGTTAAGACTTCAATTTCACCATCTTCGTTTAAAATTTGATCCATTTGCGCTTCTACTTTTTGTAAGCGCTCATGACAATATTTCGAAAGCTCCATTCCGTCCTTAAACATCTCGATTGCTTGTTCCAAAGGTACGTTTCCTTCTTCAAGTTTCTCTACTACTTCTTGCAGTTCCTCCATCGCACCTTCAAATGTTTGTTCCTTTTCTTCCTTACTCATCCCGTTCACCTCTCTTGTCCTTGATCATTTCATTTCCTTCTTTCCCTGTTACTTCTGCATACACTTTACCATCTTCAAGTTGAATATAAACGGTATCGTGCTCATCGACTTGTTTTACGCTTTTGACAAGTTCAGGACCTCGGTATGCAAGACTGTAGCCCCTTTCCATCATCTTCAAGGGACTTAAAACATCCAGCTTATACATCCATTTCTTTAAGGACTCCCTTTTTTCCTGCCGCGCGTTTTCCATTGCCTGTAAAAAACGGTCATGGACTTGTTTATATCGATCTTTCTCTCTGTTTACTTGATGCTGAGGGTGAAACCGTTGCAACGATTTGTACAAATAACCGTATTTTTCACGGTTAGATATGAGTAGTCTTTTTGTTTCTCGTTGCATAGCATCCATTAATTTATCAAGTTCTTGTTCCTTTTGTTCGATCAGCTTGCCTGGATAACGAAAAGCATAGGATTGGTTATACCGTTCAAGTTTGCTTTTGTTCGATTCCACTTGTTCTGACATCTGTCGTAATAGTCTTGCTTTAAAGAGCGCAACCTTTTCCTTTAGCTCTCTTTGATCGGGAACAGCAAGCTCTGCCGCCGCCGTGGGAGTAGGAGCTCTAAGGTCTGCTACGAAATCACTGATCGTCACATCCGTTTCATGACCCACTGCAGAAATAATAGGCACCGAGCTGTTAAAGATGGCATCGGCTACGACTTCTTCATTAAAAGCCCATAATTCTTCAATTGAGCCTCCCCCTCGCCCGATAATCATCACATCGAACATTCCGGCGTCGGTAGCTTGTTGAATGGCTCTAGCAATAGAGGGAGCAGCACCTGGGCCTTGAACGAGGACAGGGAGGAGAGTGATTCTCACAAAAGGGAAACGACGTTTCAATGTTGTAAGAATATCTCTCACAGCTGCCCCTGTTCTAGACGTTATGACAGCTATGGAAACAGGTACAGCCGGGATTGGTTGTTTGCGTTCTTCGGAAAAGTATCCTTTTTGATTTAGCTTTTTCTTTAATTCTTCATATGCAAGATAGAGGTTCCCAATACCATCAGGTTGCATCTCTTTTACATAAAACTGGTATTGGCCATGAGGTTCATAGACACTCACATCGCCTCTAACGAGTACATTCATACCATTTTCAGGCAAGAACTTAAGATAACGATTATGCCCAGCGAACATGACACTTTGAATTCTAGATTGATCATCCTTCAAGGTAAAATACATGTGCCCTCGACTATGCTTTTTAAAGTTCGAAATCTCCGCGCGAATCCAGACATTTTGTAGTTGGTGTTCGTTATCAATGACCCGTTTAATATGTCTCGAAAGACCTGATACAGATAAAAACTCTTTATTCATTAGTCCGCCCCCTATTTAAGACTTCGGGACGCAGATTGAATTGTATTATGTAATAGCATGGTAATGGTCATAGGACCCACTCCGCCTGGGACTGGGGTAAGGTATGATGCTAAATCCTTCACGTCATCAAACTTCACGTCACCAACGAGCTTCCCTGCTTCATTCCGGTTCACACCTACGTCAATCACTACAGCACCTGGTTTAATATGTTCTGAACCAATCATTTCCTCCCGACCAATTGCAACAACGAGGATATCTGCTTGCTTTGTGATTTCCTCCATGTTTTTCGTCCGGGAGTGGCAGTAAGTCACAGTCGCATTCTCCCGTAAAAGGAGTTGACCCACAGGCTTTCCGACAATGTTGCTTCTTCCAATGATAACCACATGTTTGCCTTCAATTGAAATCCCTTTTGATTTAATCATTTCTACGATTCCAAAAGGTGTACATGGCAAAAAGCCCTCTTGTCCGATCATCATCTTTCCAATATTGATCGGATGAAATCCGTCTACATCTTTCTCTGGAAGAATTTTGTTAATAATGGCTTCTTCTGAGATGTGTGAAGGAAGTGGCAGTTGAACAAGAATGCCATGGATGTGAGGGGATTGATTTAACTTCTCAACTTTTTCAAGAAGCTCTTCTTCAGTCGTTTCATAAGGGAGTTCATCAAGTTCTGAGTAAATACCAACCTCTTCACAAGCTCGCTTCTTCCCGCGAACGTAGGACCTTGATGCGGGGTCTTCTCCAACAAGAATAACCGCAAGACCCGGTGTAATGCCTTTGGACTTAAGATCTTCAGTAATGACTTTCATTTCATCACGTTTGTTTTGTGCAAGTTCTTTTCCTGAGATTATTTCAGCGGTCATGATGATCTCTCCCTTATTCCTGAATTTCTTTTTAGTTGGCTAAATTCTTACAAATGACATTGATACTTGAGACAAAACAAAAGAAAAATGCTTATAGCAACTCAATTGGAGAAGTAGCGAGCATTCATAATTGTCTCTATGGTTTACTTCAAGTCTTCAGCGATTTTTGATAATACACCATTAACGAACTTTCCAGATTCATCATCTGCGCTGAAACCTTTTGCTAAATCTATCGCTTCGTTCAAGCTAACGCTTAATGGAATCTCTTCTTCCCATTTCATTTCATATAATGCCATTCTCAATATTGCACGGTTCACATTTGCAATACGATTTATAGTCCAATTATCCATTGCCCCGTTCAGCGTTTGATCGATATCTTCAAGGTGAGATAATGTTCCTTCAACAAGGGTTTGTAAAAAAGGTGACGCTTCCTCACCTTCTTCTAATACGGCCTCAATTGCCGTTTCTGCTTCTACGTGCGTCATATCTATTTGATATAGTGACTGAACGGCTTTAATCCGTGCATTTCGTCTATTCATCTTAATACGTCTCCTTTTTTGTTCATCGTACGGTACTATACTCTGTACAATATAGCATATCTTTTGCTAACGTTACAGCCTACGATGAAAGTGAGCAAATTCTGATAATGGTTGGCAAAACTAATGAAGAAAAACCAAAGGGCATATGTGCCCCCTGGTTTTTTAATACTTTATTAGTCTTTTTTCGCAGGCTCTTCTTTCTTCTCGATCTCGAGTTGAACGCCAACAACATGAACATTTACGCCAATCAGTTCGATTGCGGTCATATTCTTTAGTGTTTGAAAGATGTTTTCCTGCACTTTTTTACAAACATCAGGAATGGAAACCCCGTAATTCGTAATAACAAAAACATCAACGGTAATTCCATCTTCTTGCAAGTCCACTTTCACACCTTTGCCGTGGTTGTTTTTACGTCCAAGACGCTCAGCAACTCCAGAAGCAAAGTTCCCTCTCATTGTAGCTACGCCTTCAATTTCAGATGCAGCAAGACCTGCAATAACTTCAATCACTTCGGGTGAAATTTCAACTTTCCCCAAATCCGTTTTATCGTCACTCATGTCAATTAAATGATTATCTTTCATCATTTCGTCCTCCTAGCTCTTACTAAGGCATTAAATAGTTAAAGAGTCCAACTTTTTAAGTGCCTTCCTTACTCCTTGTCACTATCAGGCTTTAAAGAATAGTGTTCCAAAAATTTCGTATTAAAGTCCCCGCTTTTAAACACTTCATGATCCATTAGCTTTAGGTGAAACGGAATCGTTGTGTCCACGCCTTCTATGACGAACTCACTGAGAGCTCTTTTCATCTTTTGAACGGCTTCTTCTCTTGTTTCACCGTGGACAATTACTTTTGCAATCATAGAATCATAAAATGGACTAATCGTATAGCCTGGAAAAACAGCACTATCGATTCTTACACCAAATCCACCGGGAGGAAGGTACATCTCAATCTTTCCTGGTGATGGCATAAAGTTTTTGTCCGGGTTTTCTGCATTAATACGACATTCAATGGAATGACCTTTGAAAGTGACTTCCTCTTGAGTATAGGAGAGCTTTTTACCAGACGCAACTAAAATTTGTTCTTTAATAAGATCAATCCCTGTTACCATTTCCGTAACCGGGTGCTCTACTTGAATCCTCGTGTTCATTTCCATGAAGTAAAAATCACCGGTATTATGGTCGAATATAAACTCAACGGTCCCTGCCCCAACGTAATCCACAGCTTGGGCAGCTCTCACAGCGGCTTCACCCATTTCAGCACGTTTTTCAGGGGTTAATGCAGGTGACGGTGTTTCTTCCACCAGCTTTTGAAGTCGACGCTGAATGGAACAATCTCGCTCACCTAAGTGAATTGTATTTCCGTACGTATCTGCTAAAACTTGAATTTCAACGTGACGGAAATCCTCAATATATTTTTCTAGGTAAACGCCAGGGTTACCAAAATTGGCTTTCGCTTCCTTTTGGGTTACTGAAATCCCTTTTCTGAGCTCACCTTCATCTTTAGCTACGCGTATCCCTTTACCTCCACCACCTGCAGTGGCTTTAATAATGACCGGATAGCCGATCTCTTCAGCAATTTTTACTCCGTCCTCAATCGTTTCAATAATTCCTTTTGAACCGGGTACAACAGGTACACCTGCTTTTTTCATTGTTTTTCTCGCTACGTCTTTAGTGCCCATTTGATTAATTGCATCAGGGCTTGGTCCGATAAACGTAATGTTACAAGCGGAACAAATCTCGGCAAAGTCGGCATTTTCTGCTAGAAAACCGTATCCCGGATGAATTCCGTCGACTTCAGTAAGAGTGGCGACACTCATGATATTAGTGAAGTTTAAGTAACTTTGCGCCGAAGAAGTCGGTCCAATACAATAGGCTTCGTCTGCCATCCTCACATGAAGAGCATCACGGTCTGCTTCTGAGAATACAGCGACCGTTTCTACCCCTAACTCTTGACAAGCTCGAATAATTCGTACAGCAATTTCTCCTCTATTTGCAACAAGTACTTTTTTTATCATCCGTCTCATCCCCTACTCAGGCTTCACCAAGAAGAGTTCTTGTCCATACTCTACAAGTTGCCCGTTTTCTACTAGGACCTCAACGATTTCGCCTTTCACTTCCGCTTCAATTTCATTCATTAGTTTCATCGCTTCAACGATACACACAACAGAATCTGCTTTTACTTTGTCCCCTGAGCTGACATAAGGAGCAGAATCTGGTGACGGCGCTTCATAAAACGTACCTACCATTGGGGAAGTAATCGTATGTAGCCCTTCTCTGGACTCCTTTTCCCCCTTAGCTTCTTCTTTAGGTTGAGATGGCGCCTCTGCTTTGGCAGGTTCACTTTGCAAGGCAGGTGCAGGTGCTGCTTGAGGAGCTTGTACCGCTTCTCTTACAATCGTTTCCGTTGTGTTTCCGGCACCTTTCACTTGCTTTCTCATCGTAATTTTCTCACCATTTTGTTCATACTTGAATTCATCGATGCTTGACTGGTCAATCAGTTTAATTAATTCACGAATTTCTTGAATCTTCAACATGAATCGTCACTCCTTGTTCCTGTCTTTTTATCTGTTTTAGTAAATAACAGCTGTTTTTTATTATTTTATAGGATGTCTTATGAGCAAGTCCTAATTTTTATGCTACCTCACTTTATCATAATTGAAAAGTGTTTTCTAACAGATTGGTGGCGTGGCCCTGTATTCTTATTTAAAACGGATTCACTGCGCCAGCTTTAATGTAAGCGTTATCATGTTTATGGAAGAAAAACCTTCTTCATTCGAAGAAGGTTACTGTTCAATTTTGTATTCTCTAAACACAGGAATATCGGAGAGGTTGTCCGGAATCTTCCCTTTTTCAAGGAGGATAATTTTTACAGTCTTTTTATTTCTCGCCATATGATACTTTTCACCATATTCATTTTGCTGTGTGTATTGCTTGAGGCTTTGGTAATCTTCTTCTTGAATTGAAATCGGGTCATATCCCTCTTCAATGTCTGCCTCTTGTGTAAAGCCTACATCAAACTCAACAATTTGAATTTTATCATTTTTAATGTTTCTTGTTTGCTCAAGGACGGCTTTTGCACCTTCTGTTAAATCAGACCATTCCATTTGGATCTCTCCCTTAAATTACGGTTATGTACAAAACGCTTCATCTTCATGTTAGCATTTCCGAGAGCTAATTATACCACTTCCTATAAAGAAAAGCATTAGTTCCATTGTGATTTTCACTTTAAAAGGCTGTGACCTTTCATTTCACAAAGGTTGCTTTGTTTTGATTGATATTATTGTGAGTAACTCTTAAATCAATTTTTTGGGTGATGTTTTGTTCTTTCTCCTTTCATGGCGGTTCATAGGAGTGGAGTTAACCACTCATAGATCCGTTCTTCACAACGCAGGGAAAGGAGTCTCGGGCATTTAAATTTTCATTAATTCTAAGGCTAAAGTGTAGACTGAAGAAAACGTCCTTCGAAAAAAAGCTAACGAAGCAAAAATAAAAGCGACACGTTTGTGCCGCTTTTCTCCACTCTTAATTTGATTGATACCCTACTCGGATGTTTGATACACCGAGCTCTTCGTATGCCATATTGTTAATTTGAACCGCTTCTTCTTTTGAAAGCTGTTCAGCCTTTACGTAAATGCGAACTTGATCTTCTTCTGTAATGACAAGTGCGTCTTCGTATCCTTTAGCCTTGATCAGTGTTTCAAGTACTTCTTCTTGTTGCGCCATCACTTCTAGAGCGTTCATCCCATCGAATGCTTCACTTTGAACTTCAGCTCCAGCATCAGAAGAAGCGACGACAGCTACATAATTCTCTTTCATTTTTCCTCGAGCATCTTGTCTTTGAAGGCGGATCGTATCAAACATTTCTTCGGTCGTCATGGAACCGTACAATGAACTTTCTGTGTTTACATCTTCAGCATCCTCAATTTCAATAAATGTTACATCTTCGCCATCTTGTAATTCCTCATCTACGTCTTGGTCTTCACTTGCGTTTACTTCTTGATCTTCATTTACGTCAGGTACACCAGCAAAGTCTTGGTTATTGATGTTAATGTAATAGACAGAAAGGACAATAATTAAACTTAGCATTGTGAGTAACCACACAGTTTGACGTTTTAATACCATTTACAATTCCCCCTCAGTTTTTTTCGGCATCACGGAAACTCGGTGAGATGGCACATCCAGCGCACGGCTGACAGCTTCGACAACCGAGGTCTTAACTTGAATGTTATCCACCCCCTTCGCTACAACAAGAACGCCTCTGACATCCGGTTTTTCAACTCTTTGTAGAAGAGGTTCTTCTTTATCACCGTTACGGATGATAACGACTTGTTCGTCTTTTGTGACATCTTGAACTTGGCGTTTACCACCTTCACGATCCGTTTCATCGGTTGTTTGTTCTTTTGCATTTATGTTTGTTTGATAGACTTGCCTCTCTGTCTCAGCCAAGTTTACAAAGACGCTCACTTCGGACACACCCATCATTTGCTCGAGTGCTTTCTTTAACTGCGATTCGTAAAGAGATTCATAATCTCCCATTGAAAGTGATCCGTCTGAATTTGAGGATTTAAATACAGGTTCCGCCTCCTCTTGATCTTTAGGAGTGTTCCCTTCCGTTTCAATCCCTGATACAGGAATCATTGATCCTTCTTCAGTGTTCTCAGTCAATACGTTGCTCACAATCATAAACAGAATCCCTACTCCAAGGAGTACAACAAGATATTTAACGTTTACCTTTTTCCATTTCCCTACATCTTTGTACCGGTCAAGCCAAGTAGGATCTTTCTTATTGTCCGCCATTCTTCTCTCCCCCTTTCAACTCCAACTCAATTTGTTCACTTGGAATTTGCCAATGGACCGACAAAAATGTTTTAATCTCTTCCATTTCATCAGGATCAGCCATTACTTCTAGCTCTTTTTCATCAGCAGCGTTTTTTTCACCCACAGGTTCGATTACAACGGGTTTTACAAGAGTTACTGTTTGACTATCTCCATCTTCATGACCTTCTGTTGTTCTCGGGGTAAGAACGGCTCTAACCTTACTCAAGCCTTCAAGGACATTCTCACTCTCATCGAAAGTTTCTAACTCTACTTCAACCTCTACCGGCACCACCCCATATTGTTGTTGCAGTGGTTCCCTGGCTTGGTTCATAAGTTGGACAGCCACCTGTTCAGAAATATATGCAAGCTTGCCCTTTTCTATTTCCACTTTTTTTCTTTCAATCGAACTTTCTTCATTTGGCATTTCTCCGTCGACCCACTCAGACATGGAAGCTAACCAATCTTCGGGATCCGTTTTAAACACAGATAAAATTGGTTGAATCATCACCATTAAGACCATTAATCCTACAACCAACTTTACGTATCGCTGAAGACTTGAATTTGGCAGGAGCAGCTCCAATATAGCTGCAAATAAAATGAGTAAGATGATATTAGTTATCCATTCGGTCACATACGCCATAGGGAGCCTCCTTCGATTTCTTTTGTTATCGCATCATCAATGATAAGTTGCCGGATATGATGATGATGGTGATTGAGAGAAAGAACATTAAGCATACAGCTGATAAAGCTGCAAACACATAGATGACGGATTTTCCGATGATTGATAAAGAAGTAATGATCGGCCCTCCACCCAATGGCTGCAAGACAGCTGATGCAAAGGAGTAAATCAGCGCTAGACTCAATACCTTCAAAGCCGGGAAGATACAAATGAGAAGTAATATTGCCAGGCCAGCAACGCCAACCGTATTTTTAACCAGAACAGATGCCCCCATAACTGTATCTGCAGCGTCAGTGAACATCCGACCAACCACCGGAACAAAATTTCCAGTTACAAATTTTGCCGTTCTTATAGCGATGCCGTCTGCTACAGCAGCTGTGGCACCTTGAACAGAGATGACACCAAGAAAAATGGTAAGAAATATCCCAAGCCCACCAACAGCGATATTACGCAGTAAGTTGGCTAAATTGGTTACTTTGTAGTGTTCGGTCATTGTACTAACAATGCTTAACAAGGCTGATAAAAAGAGGAGAGGTAAAACAAAATACTGAACAAAAAGACCACTTGTATGCACTAAGAATAAAATCATTGGATGAAAGAGAGCTACGGAGGTTATACTTCCTGTACTCGCCATCAAGACGAGAAGAAGAGGAAGCAAAGAGATCATAAAATTAGACATGGCTTCAATCGTTTGTTGTGTAAACTGAATGGCTACATGAAAGCTATTTAAAGCAATGATCAAAAGAACCATGTAGGTGATTGCATACGCCACTTTACTTATGGAGTGTTTTTCAAAGGCTTGTTGAAGCTGAGCCAATATCATGCTGAAGATCGCTAGTAGAATTAACGTCCCGAGAAGTTTTCCATTTACAATGATTTCGTGCAACAAAAACTTCACAAATCCCCATAGCCATTCTTTAATAGAAAAAGGCTTGTCTGATTGTAAAAATTCAAGCAGTGATCCCTTATGACTCTCCGGCAAAAAACCACCGTAGTTTTCAAGAACGTCATCCCAATAAGCCCTAATATCATCGATCCCTAGCTTTTCAAGCTGCTCCTCTACAAACGCTTCTTGGTTTATGACCTCTTCCGCCTCTTGCGGCTCCTCCGCCACAATGGAAGAAGGAAAAAGAAAAGAGGCTATCATCATTACAAGTACAATTGACATTACCTTTGGCCCTTTCATCTCTTTCCCTCCTCATTTATGAAGGCAACAATCCGATAACGGTTTCAATAATGACGGAAATAATCGGAATAGCCATAATCATGATTAACACTTTTCCAGCCAGCTCAATTTTAGATGCAATCGCTCCTTGCCCTGCGTCTTTGGCAATTTGAGCACCGAATTCGGCAATATAGGCTATTCCAATAATTTTTAAGATGGTCTGTACGTAAACCAAGTTAATGTTCGCATTATCAGCAAGCTCTTCCAACATGCCGATGATCTCACTGATTTTCCCTACCAAGAAAATAAAAATGAGTACACCTGCAAAGACGGTAAGTAAAAATGCAAAGACCGGTTTTTGTTCTTTTACAACAAGTGCAAGAAATGTTGCAATAAGTCCTAGTCCTACAATTTGAATAATCTCAATGGCAACCGCCCCCTAACCTTGGAAGAGGAATACACTGCGTATCGTCTGAAAAAGGTCATCCACTACAGACGCAACCATATACAAAACGACCACAAATGCAACTAAGGTAACCCACTGTGCCATGTCATCTTTCCCCATTTGCTTCAAGACGGTATGCATCATGGCCACAACAATCCCAACACCTGCAATTTGAAAAATTAAACTGATATCGTAAGTCATTCGTTAACCCCTCTCCAGGCTAGATCATCATGAGTGCGATTAGTATACCTCCTAAAAAACCGAGGCTTTTGTACATTGACTCATGTTTTTTTTGATTCTCTCTTGCATCATTTTCCTGTTGTTCTAAATACTTTAGCGCTAACCTTAAGTGCTTCCTTTGGTTCTCAAGGTCTTGCAGACCGAGCGTTTGTCCAAATTGAAGAAGGACATCCCATTCTCCTTGTTTAAACTCCACGTTCTTTTTTGTTTTGGCAATGGTCTCACACCACACTTTTGAGGCAAGCTTTTCTTCACGTCCTAACGTTTCGGAAAACGTAGAGAATAATAAACGAATAGGATCTCTGACTTGTTTTGCTACACTGTTACATGCCTCTTTTAATGGTGTTAAACCGTACACCATTTCCGTTTCCAAAGCTTCCAAAGCTATCCTAATGTCTTTTAACTGTTTTGTACGAAGCCTAAGTCTTCTTGACCATTCCCAGCCAATACCAGTCGTTGCTGCAATCACCAATAGAATGCCTAACAATTTCATTTCAATCTCACCTTCAGTTCTTGTTCAATTGGCTTAGGAGGTGGACTACTAGTTTTGCGACGTGTGAATCCATTAAGCTCAACAACTGAATCAAAAGCCTTTTGATCAAATAGGGTCTTTAATGTCGGTCGCCACCTCACATCTTCCAGACTGTGGCCGTGAACCGAAGCAATGACCGTCACTCCTGAATGGATGGCTTCCATAATGGCATCTGTATCTTCCTCCCGACCTATTTCATCTACAATGATCAGATCAGGACTCATGGATCGAATAAGCATCATCATCCCTTCCGCTTTTGGACAACGGTCGAGTATATCTACTCTCGTCCCGAATTCGTGTTGAGGAACACCCATTACACACCCGGCGATCTCAGAACGTTCATCTACAATACCAACGGTTTGAGGGGGCAGATGATGAGTGGAATCTCCAATACTTGCGATTCTGGCTACATCTCGAAGAAGGGTTGTCTTCCCCGTCTTTGGTGGGCCAACGATGAGTGTATGAAGCCAACGATTTGCTTTGGTCATTTTAGGCAAATACGGTAGTGCCGCCCCTTTTGTTTGTTTGGCTACTCGGATGTTAAAAGAACCTATGTCTCTGATTCCTTTAACAAATCCTCCTTCCGTCACCACACGACCGGCAAGTCCAACTCTATGACCGCCAGATATCGTGATATAGCCCCTTTTTAATTCTTCTTCCAATCTGTATACCGAATGACCGCTTAAGAAACCAAGTACAAACGCACCATCTTCCTCGGTTACAATATAGGGTGCTTTAGACTTGTAAGGTAGGATATAGGCCTCATCTGACGTTAAAACTTCAAGTGGCCTAAAAACCCTGATCCTTATTTCTTCTACAGCCTTCAAGATACTTATCGGCAATGTTTTTAGCTGTGTCTTAATAGAATTAGGGAGTACCTTAAATACCTGCTCCAATCTCTCACCTCCGCAATCTACAAAATAGAGGTTGTACTACTGCAAATTTATGCCGGAAAAACGTGAATATTCATATGGTTTAGCTTTTCACTCCGATGAGGATCAGCAGTACTCCTCCAAAAATTAGCGCAATCTTTGTAAACGAAAGGCTATCGGCCAAGGCATAGACGCCTATAGCAACGGATAAAATCAATACGGTTGGTCCAATAACAGCTAAAGCCGCATTTAACACGAGTGCTTTTTCTACGCTGTTAAACCTAAATATTAATCCCGCAACCGTAAGCTCGGCTAAGCCTGAGAAAATACGTAAGCAAACCATAATCAACACCGCTGTTTCAAGACCTGTGATCCAATCCTTCATTTACTCACCTCACACATTTCCCGCTTGGTTTATGCTATGACCCTTGTCCTTAAAAGAGAACCCAAGCAAGTCCCAAAAGAACAAGACGCGTCCAAATCAAACCTTTCAAGACCGCCTGTGAGGGAGACCGGCTATGGGGTCTGTCCCCCGAACAACTGTGTAAATGAGTGTGAAAAGGAGGATTTTAAAAAAGACCGGACTAGGAATATATCCACCTAGTCCGGCCTTTTTCATTGAGAAAAGTATTTACTTCATAAAATAAAAACGCCCGCACAGAGTGCGGACGCTGAGTATTACTATGCTCTTGATACGTACTTTCCTTCACGAGTGTCAATGATCAACACATCTCCTTGGTTAATAAAGAAAGGAACTTGAACGGTAAGACCTGTTTCAAGTGTAGCCGGCTTTGTTCCACCGGACGCTGTGTCCCCTTTAATTCCAGGTTCAGTTTCAGTAACTTCAAGCTGAACAGATAAAGGTACATCTACTCCAATTGTTTCACCTTGATACGTTAAAACAGCTACTTCCATGTTTTCTTTTAAGAATTTAAGTTGTTCTTTAATTTGATCACTTTGAAGTTCAAGTTGCTCGTAAGATTGAGTGTCCATAAATGTGTGAGTATCGCCACTTGAATATAGATATTGCATCTTACGGTTTTCCATGTGGGCTTTTGCTACTTTTTCACCTGCACGGAACGTTTTTTCTTGGATGCTCCCGTTACGAAGGTTACGAAGCTTTGAACGTACGAAAGCAGCTCCTTTACCTGGTTTTACATGTTGGAAGTCAATGACCGTCCAAATCCCATTATCTACTTCGATAGTCAAACCTGTTTTAAAATCGTTAACTGAAATCATTCTTTGTTCCTCCTGAGTTCATCGTGTTTTTATTCACCTAAAATAAGCAACTCTTTTGTTGATTTAGACAAGCACTCGTTACCATCTTCTGTGACAATTGTATCGTCTTCAATACGAGTTCCACCAACACCTGCAACATAAATGCCTGGTTCGACGGTTACGACCATTCCTGGTTCCAAGACGGTATTCGATTTAAACGAAAGTCCCGGACCTTCGTGAACGTCAAGACCGAGCCCATGACCTGTAGAGTGACCGAAGTACTCGCCATAGCCCTTCTCTTTAATATAATCACGTGTGAGAGCATCGGCTTGAATTCCCGTTATCCCAGCCTTAATGCCTTCCATACCTTTAAGTTGTGCTTCTAGGACTGTGTTATAAATCTTTTTAAGTTCATCATTCGGCTCACCTACAGCTACCGTTCGAGTAATATCTGAACAATATCCTTTATAATAAGCTCCGAAATCAAGAGTGACAAGCTCTCCTCTACCAATCTCTTTTTCACTCGCTACACCGTGTGGCAGTGCAGAACGATAACCAGAAGCAACGATAATATCAAATGAAGACGATACTGCCCCCCGCTTTCTCATGAAGAATTCCAGCTCATTGGAAACTTCGATTTCCTTAACACCTGGGCGAATGTAACTTTGAATGTGAGAAAACGCAGCGTCAGCAATCTCAACAGCTTCTCGAATGATCTTAAGCTCTCCTTCATCTTTTATCATTCGGAGCTTTTCGATAAGTCCACTGACTGGAACAAGATCACATTCAATTGCTTGTTTGTATGTTTCGTAAGTCCCGAAAGTCATGTGGTCTTTTTCAAAACCTAATGTTTTGATTCCCATATTCTTCGCTTGTTTCGCCACTTCCTCATGAATTGGTCCAGTGTGTTGTACGATGTCATATCCTTTTGCTTGTTCATTGGCCTGTTCTGTATAGCGAAAATCAGTAATAAATGTGGCACCTGTTTCTGACACGAGTGCAATTCCCGCAGAACCGGTAAAGCCGGTCATATAAAGTCTGTTACTGGCACTGGTAATTAATAACCCATCAATCTTTTGTTCCGATAACTTGGCTCTTAGCTTTTCAAGTCTGGTCATGATCCATTCCCCCTATGAAAATAATCAATCGCCATTACGTATCCTTCAAAACCGAAACCGCTTATTTGCCCAAGGCAGACGGCAGCTGTAACTGAAACTTGGCGAAACTCTTCTCTCGCATGAACATTCGAAATGTGAACTTCAATGACAGGCTTCGTAATGGAAGCGATCGCATCACGAATGGCATAACTATAGTGAGTGAAAGCACCTGGATTAATGATGATACCATCAAACGATTCATCCGCCTCGTGAATCCAATCAATCAACGTTCCTTCAAGATTCGACTGTCTCGTTTCAACAGTTATATTTCTTTTTTTTCCATATGTAGTCACTTGTTCTTCGAGGTCTTTTAGTGTTTCTTTTCCATAAATTTCGGGCTCCCGTTTACCCAATCTGTTCAGGTTAGGACCATTTAGAATGAGAATGTTCATCAGCCTGACTCACGCCCTCCGTCATCGATAAAAAATAGAATGTTCCACGGAACATTCTACCATAGCTTGTCAGCTTTGAATAGATTCACCTTCATGTACAGTGCGCTCATGGTATTCGTAAGAGACTGAATAACCAATAAAAGCCCCATAAAGAAGATACAAACAAAGGGTCGTCGTAATTGTATTGATGTCTAACTGATTGAGAGGTTTTAACCCTGGAAACATGGGATTGAATAGTCCGAACACAATTGCCCAAATGACAAATCCAAACACCACCCCTGGCCATAGCTTATTGATTTTGGCTAGGATAAGGCGATAAATAAACGCTACTCCAATGGATACAACACCAATGGCTAAAATGCCTACCAACTGACCCAGCCATCCATTTTTCCAATCAGGAAGAGCCCATGGCATGAGTATCAGGGCTGGCCCCACCCGGGTAAAATTCAATGTAAATGCCACATACCCTATAATACTCCAAAACAGCCCGCCAAAAAAACCGATCAACGCAACCGTCCCATTAAAAGAATGGGATTCTTCCTTTTGTTCTTGTTCTTTTTGCTTGTTTTCTTCTGACATACTTATCACCTCACGGGGTAGTATGTCCGATATATTTTTTTTTAGGCTTTATACAAGCTCACGATTTTGAATGCTCAAACCTAAAACCTAACCGAGTATAAATCATTTTTTTGGGAAAAGTAGCTGTGTATTTATTGCAAGTTCATCCTTCTAATTGGAGGTATTTTCACAATTCATGTAGAATAGAAAGATAAAGCAACATAAACAATAGAGTTAAGATAGGCTGGTGACATCATTGAGTAAACAAAATCAACCTCCTGCATACGGTGGACAAGCCGTCATGGAAGGAGTGATGTTTGGCGGTAAACATACAACAGTAACTGCAATCCGTCGAACAGATAACACGCTCGATTTTTTTGAGGTTAAAAAGAAAAAACGACCTTGGGTTGAAAAACTGAAAAAAATTCCTTTTGTGCGAGGTGTGGCCGCTATTGTTGAAGCAAGTGCCAATGGAACAAAACACCTCAATTTCTCAACTGAACGGTATGACGTTGATCCAAAGGATGATGACAATATTGAAACCGTCGAACAAACGTCAAAATTGACGATGGTTTTGGGAGTAGCCGCGGTAGGCGTACTTTCGTTCATCTTCGGAAAATTGGTTTTTACGGCTCTCCCTGCCACGCTAGCAGAGCTATTTAGACCCATTTTCCCCGGTCATGTCGCTCAAAACTTAATAGAGGGCTTTATAAAATTGGTTTTCCTTTTAACCTACATTTACTTAATAAGCTTGACCCCCATGATTAGACGGGTATTTCAGTATCACGGGGCAGAGCATAAAGTAATCAACGCTTTTGAAAACAATAAATCACTAACCGTAGAAAATGTACAAGCCCAGTCACGGTTGCATTACCGATGTGGTAGCAGTTTCATTCTCTTTACCGTCATTGTCGGTGTATTTATTTATTTGGCTGTACCTTCAGAACCTTTATGGGAAAGATTGACCTACCGAATTGCACTCATTCCTGTTGTTCTTGGTGCTTCATATGAAGTATTACAATTAACCAACAAGGTTCGTCACGTTCCAGCTCTAAGATGGCTTGGTTATCCAGGTCTTTGGCTACAACTTCTGACAACAAAAGAGCCAAAAGATGATCAAGTAGAAGTTGCAATTGCTTCTTTTGAAGAAATGAGAAAGCGGGACGACGCCTTTTCGAAGGATAATTTGGAAGACCGTATCGTATGATAAAAGGAAAATGACAAAACATCTTGGAGGTGGATTTATGCTTCGCCAGTCTTTTCATCCCTTGTTACTTGTCATGTTTGGTTTGGCTCTTTTAGGTATTGGTAGCAACCTAGTAACAGACCCCCGAGGATTCTTCGTTAGCATGCTGGTTATGGTTGGGGTTGCAACGCTTTTGTATTTATTGTTTAAAAACATTGTTATGCCCAGGTTATCCCAGGCCAATTATGGCAGACAAATGTCCGCTAATGCTTACAAAACACAAGCTAGATCAGGTAATCGAACGCCTTCTTTTAAAGCAGCTAAACAAAAGAAAGCTAAGCAGGAAAAAAAGCGAAGTCAAAGACCACTTATTAAACGTCAATCTGACGTTCAACTTCGTGTAATTGAGGGAAAGAAGAATAAGAGTAAGAAAAAGAACCGAGCATTATTCTAATCGCTTGGTTCTTTTTCTTCGATTTTCTCGTCTTGAGGAGGTAGTGCCATGACTGGATTAAACGAATCACTTCCATATTTATCTTCAGAGTTTACACTCGTTACCGAACTTGATATCATCTTTCTCGTTTTAATCGGCCTCATTTTTTGGGCTATTAATAAAACGATTGGCTTTCAACTCTTTTTTCTTCTGTCATTCTCGGTCACCATTAGCCACATTATCCAGCTATTTTTCCCAGGGTTAATTATCGGGAACAATTGGGTACCTTTAACTCACCTCCCCGTCCAAGCTGTCATGACATTCTTTTCCTTTTTCATCCCACTTACTCGTAATAGGCTCGAGCTTGTTGCTTGTGTCGCACCCATCCTTGCCTTTTCCATCACGTTTTTGTTTTTTACTCAATCGTCTGTCTTCTCTATTGTTGGTGCCATATTAATCGGCGGCTTCATTGTGTATGGGTTTTACCGCAGCTTCGATTGGATTGGAGCCATGCCCGATCGTTACATAATGGCTTTTGCCATCATTTTGCCTGTATTTCTGGTTGCTTTGATTTATCCAAACACACAGGCACTCCTTCACACGGGGTATCTACTTGGAGCAGGTGTAGGGATCTCCCTTGAATTTATTAAAGTTCGTATGAGTATTCCATCTGCCAGCTTTAGGTCAAGGATCACCGGTTGCGGTATTGGTTTAGTCGGAATCGCATTAGTAAAGATTTTTTCTCCCATACTTTTTTCTTGGATGCCTCTTCCTTTATTTACAATGGGGTTAATCATCGGATTATGGATTACTTTGATTGTTCCTACTCTCCTTGTTTTAACGAAATTGTATCAACAAGATGGCATTGCCGATGTGATAAAGAATCGTTAGTTACTCCAATGCTTTAAAAAAATCGTTGTACTGTCTTCCCCCAACTGAATCAAGCTTGCTTTTTGATCATCACTTAGTGAAAAATCCGTTGTCTTCACATCTTTAACAGGGATGAATACGATATCTTTTGCCAAGTCTCTTGCTATATAACGCTGGTCGTGTGCAGTCCTCATCGTTTCCACCATCGCATAAGTAAATTGCATAGCATTCTTAATTTTGCGAGGACTGGCCATTTCTTCTTCCAGCGTCGGGCTCAACCTAAACCCCAATACGGGTCTTGTTAGCCTTTTTTGATTTCTCTTCTTAAACACCCACATTGGGAAGTTACTTAAAACACCACCATCCACCACATAAGAAGGTTTACCGGTACCATCGTAGATTTTTACAGGTTCAAAGAAAAAGGGGATACTGCAACTCATTCGAATCGCTCGTGCAACAGAGAACTTCTCAGGAATTCGCCCATATAACGGAAGGTCGTCTGGTAAAACCACAATCCGACCATTTGTTATGTCTGATGCCACCATTTTTAACGAGCCAGGAGGTAGATCGGCAAAAGTGGAAACCCCTTTTTTCTTTAAGGTGTCAACAAGCCATTTTTCAAACTCACTTCCCTTATATAGTCCGATCTTCCTGTACATGGTGAGCCATCTAATAAATGGGAGAGGAAACATAGACTTTCTTGGGTCTAACAATTGCCTTAAATCCATTTCTTCAAAGAGGCTAACGATTTCTTCTCCCGAAAAACCGGCTTTGATAAAAGCTCCCGTTATTGCTCCTGCACTTGTACCCGCAATCCTTTCAAATTCAATACCTTTCTTTTCAAGAGCGTTGAGGGCCCCTACAAACGCAAGCGCTCGCACACCTCCGCCAGCAAAAACGCCATCCACTTTCACAGGCCACTCCTCCTTTATTCCATTGTAAAGAGAAACGGCAGAAAAAATGCTCGTTTTTTAGCTCATAAGCTCGTCTACTGGTTATTTTTTTCTTTTCAAGATCATTTCTTTTAACCTGGAGGTACTATTGTAGGGTGATTTGAAAAGTGTAAAGTCGATGGACAAACGCGGCAACTTGATTGATAAATTCTAAAGTCAATGAACAAACACCGCAACTCGATTGATAAATTCCAAAAGTCGATGAACAAACGCCGCATCTCGATTGATAAATCCCAAAGTCGATGAACAAACGCCGCAACTCGATTGTCAAATTCAAAATTTGATGGACAAATGTACCAAGCCAATGAAACTCATAGCCGCCTTTTTTCAAAATCAAAAAAAAGCAATCATAACACTCGTTATGATTGCTCCATTTCTTCACTTTTCTTTTGAACATCACGAAGGTCGTTCACACGTTTTGGTTCTTCATCGAAATATTGTACCAAGTCACCAATCCGATCGATCGCATCCCAACTCAAGTGGTGCTCGATCCCTTCCACATCTTGATAAATGGTTTCTCCGTCAACACCAATGATCCTCATGAATTCTTCGAGTAGTTCATGACGATAAACAAGACGCTTGCCTATTTTTTTTCCTTTAGGTGTTAGGACGAGGCCTCGGTACTTTTCGTATATTAAGTATTCTTTCTTATCAAGCTTTTGAACCATTTTTGTAACTGATGATGGATGCACTTCAAGCTGCTCAGCGATATCTGATACTCTGGCATATCCTTTATCTTCAATTAACAGGTAAATTCGCTCCAAGTAATCTTCCATACTCGGTGTTGGCATACTGTCCCCTCCAAACGTCCCCCGTTCAAGAAACCCTGATCCAAAGCGAATACGGAGCAGTGTACTTGAAAGCAAAAACAGTCTTTTCTCTATTACTAAGTATACTATAAATTAAACACTGGGACTACCTCACTCCGGTGCAGAAGAAAAGAGGCTGCTTATCTTGGACGTATGTTGTCCAATAAACAGCCTCTAATTTATTTTAAAGTCCGCACTTCAACTGCGCATTACAGTTTGTACATGTATTGCATCCACCAATGTCTTCTACCGTTCCTTTACGACAAACCGGGCACTTGTCTCCCACTTCGTTGCCGTATTTAACAGATGTAGAGCGCAAGTCTGAAATCGTATCTACGAGAACAACTTTTCCTCTTTCTTCTGCATGATCGGACAACTTTTCAGTTGTATCGTTCATGTCATTCTCTTCCGCCTTAAGCGTAAGAACTTGAGAATCACGACTTCCGTCAACATAGACAGTCCCACCTTTTGCTCCCCCGTTATAAAGGCGCTCATAAACGGATTTCACTTGGTCAACAGTATACCCTCTTGGAGCGTTTACTGTTTTACTGAGTGAGCTGTCAACCCAACGTTGGATCACACACTGAACATCAGCGTGAGCTTCCGGTGAGAGTTCCATACTTGAAACAAACCATTCAGGTAGTTCAGTTGGATTAACGTTTGGATTTTTATCCAAGTATTCTTGGAGTATTTCTGCTTTTACTTCGATAAACTTCCCTAAACGCCCACTTCGGAAATAGGAGAAAGAAAAATATGGTTCAAGGCCAGTACTGACTCCAACCATTGTCCCAGTGGACCCCGTGGGAGCCACAGTCAAGAGGTGAGAGTTACGAATACCGTACTCTTTCACACCTTCACGGATGTCATCGGGCATCCCTTGCATATAACCCGTGTTTGCATACGCCTCTCGAAGGACCTTTGTATTTTCTTTTGTTTCTCCGACTAGGAAGGGAAAGCTTCCTTTTTCCTTCGCAAGTGCAATGCTCGTTCGATACGCGGTCGTCGCAATCGTTTCGAAAATCTTATCGATCAAATCATTGCCTTTTTCTGAACCATACACTGTTTCCGTATGGATCAATAAGTCATGAAGTCCCATTACACCAAGCCCTACACGACGCTCTCCTTTAGCTTGCTTCGTGTTTTGTTCCAAAAAGTACGGAGTCGCATCAATCACGTTATCTTGCATACGCACGCCGGTTGCTACGGTTTGCTTCAGTTTTTCAAAATCTACCGTTTTTGTTTCTTTGTCCGCCATTTCAGCCAAGTTGACGGCTGCTAAATTGCACACAGAATATGGAGCGAGAGGTTGTTCCCCACACGGGTTTGTTGCAACCACTTTTTGTCCATAGGCACTAGCGTTTGTTTTTTCGTTCGCATTGTCGATAAAGAAAATGCCCGGTTCCGCTGAATACGTCGCACATACGTTAATCAAGTTCCAAAGCTCTTTTGCTTTGATCGTACGATATGTTCGAACGCCAAAACCGATTGATTCCCACTCACGAACGTCACCATATTCTTGCCAGTCACGATTATAAGCTTCCATTTCCTCTTTTGAGTAGTTTTCTACATCAGGGAAGCGTAGAGCGTACTCCTTGTCGTTTTCAACAGCTTCCATGAATTCCTTCGTGATACAAACACTGATATTTGCACCCGTTAAGAATTCCGAGTTATTTACGGTATAAGTACCGCCTGTACGAAGCTTCTCTTCAGCTTCAGCGATGACTTTACCATCAAACCCACCTTGTCCTTCAATGGATTTATAGTTCACGATGCTTTGGTACATCGCTTCTTCTACTTCAGTTAGCGGCGTGAACTTCAGCTTGTCTTTTACGAGATTGCGAATTTGCTCATCCTCTGTATTTTCCAGTAAGTATCGCAAAATACGAGGGTTTTGCATTTTTGAGATGATGAACTCCAAAATATCGGGGTGCCAATCAGATAGCATGATCATTTGTGCTCCCCGTCTAGAGCCACCTTGTTCAACTAAGTGCGTCAATTTCGCAATGTCATCTAACCATGACACAGATCCTGACGACTTGCCATTAACACCTCGAGCCAACGTATTGCGTGGTCTTAAGGTGGATCCGTTCGTTCCGACACCGCCACCCCGGCTCATAATCTCCATTACTTGTTTTCTATGTTCGGAAATGCCTTCACGGGAATCTGCAACGAATGGCATAACGTAGCAGTTAAAGTAAGTAACATCCGTTTCAGCACCTGCACCGTAAAGGACTCGTCCAGCCGGTACAAAGTTCATGTTCACAAGTTCATGATAAAATTTATGAAAGCTCTCCTCACGTTTTACCGGATCCGTCTCTACTTCAGAAAGCCCTCTTGCATTCCGCTTGGCGATTTGTTCATAGTAAATCTCCAGAGGTTTATCGATCGTATCGAGAGAGCGCGTTACAACGCCAGATTCTTTTTCCTCTTGATTATCAAGTACGCCCAAAAACTCATCGTCTACGCGAATTTTCGCTTTACTTTTCTCCCAATCTACTTCTAACACGTAACCGTATCCCCTTGCAGGAAATTTAGGATCGGCTTTAACCGTTAGTACCACAAAGTCTCCTGCTTTGAGCGTTTTCTTCTCCGTATCTTTAAACGTATAGCGGTCCAGCATGACCAATCGAGATACTCCACTTTTCTTTTTGTTCATCTCAGGAGTAATTGGAAACACTTGCGGGAACTGCTCAATATCTCGATTCAGTTCCTCAACATTAATCGACATAGCAGACATAAACGTTGTCACATGCATTCTCCCCTTTGTTATCTAGTTCATTAACATATAGCACATCTTGTTGTGAAAGAGTCAGTCGTCACCTATATATAGGTGACGACTGGTAATCTTTGGTGTATTTAATCTTGTTTAAGCTTACCACAGTTTTCTGTACCCATCAATATATAGTGGTAAACATTTTTGTTCAAATACTATATATTGCGTTTAGTTAGACAGCAAATCATTTTGTCAACTTTGAAATCGGTTAAACAAGGAAGAAAAAACGAGAAAAAAGGACATCTTTTCTTAAAAATCGTCAATTTTGGCCAATTTTATTGATTGCTTTTTTTATTCTTTACACCTTGTAAATGGCTCCGATAATTTCAATGCAAGAAGAAATGGTACCACACTTTTGCCTTGTTGAAAATAAAAACGAAGGGGCCAAATTAAGTTAATTTTAGAGCACTACACCCTATAAGATTGAAGCTGCTTTATCGTACTATCTGACCGGATAAAAGGACCTTGAGCTAGTAAGCTCTGAAGTGAACGAAAAAGAGGGTTACTTATTGAAAAAGGTATCCTAAACACAAAATGCCTCACTCCAGTTTCCTGAAAGCGAGGCAAGGTACAATGGCATCCCCTAGTCACCTAAGATTTATAATTCCATTCATCAGTTCCATATTTTTGATCGATCAAGGCATGTACTTCATCTTCTTGCTCTTGTGTGAGCGTCATCTCTTCCAAAGAAATGTTCAATCCTTTTTCAAAGCCATCCCTGAACACTTTTTTCGCCCGATTCATTGGTACCTTTTCACCTAAAAGCTCTTCAATGGCTACAGCTTTGTTTTTGAAGCTGCGCTGCATCCGTTCTCTCACACGTTCATTCGGATATACAAATACATCAAAGAGCTTGTCTTCATCCATGGACAAAATGATAGAGCCGTGCTGCAGGATCACGCCTTTTTGGCGGGTTTGAGCACTCCCTGCTATTTTTCTTCCTTCTACAACGAGTTCGTACCACGATGATGCATCAAAGCAAACGGCGGACCTCGGGTTTTTCAAATTGTTTCGCTCTTCTTCTGTACGCGGTATAGAAAACCCCGCATCCAGCCCAAGCTCCAAAAATCCTTCAAGTAGCCCTTGAGATATTACACGATACGCTTCTGTTACAGTCTCTGGCATTTCGGGGTGACTCTCACTGATGATGACGCTGTATGTAAGTTCATCTTCGTGTAAAACGGCCCTACCGCCTGTTGGCCTTCTCACAAAACCTAGTTCGTGCTTTTTTACCGCTTCCATATCAATCTCTTTTTTCGCTTTTTGAAAGTAACCGACTGATAAGGTAGGCGGATTCCATCCATAAAACCTTACCACAGGAGGAATGAGGCCTCTTCTATGCCAGTCCATCAATTTTTCATCCAGTGCCATGTTATAATAGGGACTTTGATCCCCCGAATCGATATAAAGCCATTTTTCTTTCATGTTGGTCCCTCACTTTACTGAAGTTACTGAAAAAAGGTAAAGACCGATCTTTTTCAGTGCCTTCTTACTAAATAGGTCCTATCCATCATAACGAAAATATCATGACAAAACAAAAGGTTCGTTCAATACGATTGCAGTTTGTCCCATTTCAATATATCATTACTCTAGGAGAACTCATTGTATTATGATTTTGAAGGAGTGGAATACGAACGATGACACCATGGATTCTTGCCATCACAACGGTTCTTCTTGTATTCTTTATCGTTTCCCGTGTAATCAAACCTAAATACCTACGCTCAATGGAAACAGAAGAATTCAAGAAAGACTATCGAAAAGCACAACTTGTAGATATTCGAGAGGAAAAAGAATTTAAAACAGGACACATTTTAGGTGCCCGTAACATCCCGTTATCTCAACTTCGCCAACGGCAAACCGAGATTCGACCGGACAAGCCTGTATACATCTATTGTCAATCAGGTGCCCGTTGCATCCAGGCTGCGAAAGTCTTGAAAAAAAAGCGTGGTGCAGAGGATATCGTCCAGCTTAAGGGCGGCTTCCGTAAGTGGACAGGTAAAATTAAAAAGTAAAAGTCAAGAGACCGTTAAAAAAGCGGTCTCTTTTTTGTTAGCTCTACTTAAGGTCCGGTTGTTTTAACAAAAAGATAGATCCAAAGGTCAATCACCACCTTTGAGTCGGACCTTTATTCAAAACAGGCCACTTATCCAAAGGACAAGTGGCACCTGCTTTCATTCTGTTTTTTAATTTTTTGTATATCGTAAGATCGGCTTTCGCGCTGCCGTTGTCTCGTCCATACGACCAATCACGGTCGTATGAGGAGCTTCTTGTACGATTTCAGGATTTTCTTCTGCTTCTTTTGCAATTTGAATCATCGCTTCAATGAATTCATCCAACGTCTCTTTTGATTCCGTTTCCGTCGGTTCAATCATGAGACACTCTTCCACATTAAGCGGGAAGTAAATCGTTGGTGGGTGATAGCCGAAATCCAGCAGTCGTTTTGCCATGTCCAACGTACGGACTCCAAGTTTTTTCTGCCTGCGACCGGAAAGAACGAATTCATGTTTACAATGCTGTTTATAAGGGGCATCAAAGTATGGTTCGAGCTTTCTGAACATATAGTTAGCATTTAGTACAGCGTATTCAGATACTTTACGAAGACCCACTGGCCCCATTGTTCGGATGTACGTATACGCACGTACATTAATACCGAAGTTTCCGTAATATGGCTTTACACGTCCAATTGATTCTGGAACATTGTATTCAAAACGGTATTTCTCACCGTCTTTAATAACGAGCGGCGTCGGCAAATAAGGAACAAGGTCACTCTTTACACCTACAGGTCCGGATCCTGGTCCACCACCTCCGTGAGGGGTTGTGAACGTTTTATGCAAGTTTAAGTGAACCACGTCAAAGCCCATATCACCTGGGCGTGTGATTCCCAAGATTGCATTTGAATTGGCACCATCATAATAAAGCTTTCCGCCTGCTTCATGGACAATGGAAGCCATTTCAACAATCTCTTCTTCAAACAAACCTAATGTGTTCGGATTTGTAAGCATAAGAGCAGCTGTGTCTTCTCCAACCACTTCACGAAGGTGATCCAAGTCAACGATTCCACGCTCGTTTGAACGAACCGTAACAGCTTCAAAACCAGCTACAACTGCACTAGCAGGGTTTGTTCCATGAGCCGAATCGGGCACGATTACTTTCGTACGATTAAAGTCACCATTAGCTTCGTGATAGGCACGGATGAGCATCAATCCTGTCCATTCACCATGAGCGCCCGCTGCGGGTTGAAGAGTCACTTGATCCATCCCGGTGATCTCTTCAAGAGACGTCTGAAGCTTATGCATCAACTCAAGAGCACCTTGGATCGTGCCTTCTTCTTGGTATGGATGGATGTGAGAAAAACCAGGATATCGTGCTACGTCTTCGTTTATTTTCGGATTGTATTTCATCGTACAAGACCCTAGAGGATAAAATCCTGAGTCTACACCATGGTTACGTTTTGAAAGGGCTGTATAATGACGCATGATTTGAAGTTCCGATACTTCAGGAAGTTCAGCATCAACACTTCGTTGAAACGATTCAGGGAGCAAGTCATCAAGACTCTTTTCAGGGATATCCAACTCCGGTAGGCTATGCCCGATGCGGCCCTCTTGACTTAGTTCGAAAATCAGTGCTTGGTTTTCGTTACTCATTTTACTCCCCCCAATGCAGTTGCTAAACGATCGATTTCTTCTTTTGTACGAAGCTCTGTGAATGCCAGTAGCATTTGATTTTCTTTATCTGGGTAGTGGCGAGAAAGTTCAAAGCCACCAATCATCCCTTCTTCTAGCAACATGTCATTCACTTCACTCACAGGTTTTTGTAATTTTACTGCAAACTCATTAAAGAACGGCGTACCATTGATGACTTCTACACCTGCTTCAATCAACTTTTCTTTCGCATAGTGCGCTTTTTGGATGTTTTGATAAGCCATTTCCTTTACACCGTTCTTGCCAAGGGCGGTCATGGCTACGCTTGCTCCCAACGCATTCAATGCTTGATTCGAACAGATGTTACTTGTCGCTTTTTCACGACGGATATGTTGCTCCCGTGCTTGAAGGGTCAATACAAACCCTCGCTGTCCTTTGTCATCTGTAGTCTGGCCTACAAGACGACCGGGAACTTTTCTCATTAGTTTTTTAGTTGTAGCAAAATAACCGCAGTGTGGTCCCCCAAGTTGTGCCGGAATCCCGAACGGTTGCGCATCTCCAACAACTACATCTGCGTTAAAGGCCCCAGGAGGTTGTAAAACGCCCAAACTTACTGGGTTGGAAGATACAACAAGCAGCGCTTTTTCTTGATGTGCGATTTCTTCAATCGCTTTTAAATCCTCAACATTTCCAAGGAAGTTCGGGTATTGAACAATGACACTTGCGACTTCATTAGAATAAAGTTCTTTTAAATGGTCAATGTCGGTTACGCCATCTTTTTCACGGATCTCTACTACCTGAATACCTTGTCCTTTTGCATTTGACACAAGAACTTCACGGGCTTCTGGGTGAACCGTTTCAGAAACGAGAATCGTTTTCTTTTTTGTATGACCGGCACTCATCATTCCCGCTTCAGCCAGGGCAGTCGGACCATCATACATGGACGAATTGGCAAGATCCATGCCTGTAAGTTCTGCAATCATCGTTTGAAATTCAAAAATGGCTTGGAGTTCACCTTGTGAAATCTCCGGTTGGTAAGGCGTGTAGGCAGTGTAAAATTCAGACCTTCCTATCACGTGATTTACGATAGAAGGAATGTAGTGCTCATAAACCCCTGCTCCTAAAAAGGACGGGTAATCCTTTGAGTTGAAGTTACGGTTTGCAAGACGCTGCATCTCTTTGACCAAAGCTATTTCATCTAATGCCTTCTCTATTTTTAGTTCTCCATCGTAACGAACATCCTTGGGAATGTCTTGAAACAACTCTTCTACAGAATCGATTCCAATCGTCCCCATCATTTCTTGCAAATCTTTATCCGTCATTGGTAAATAGCGAAATGTCATGATGTTTCTCCCCTTCCTCTTCGTCTCACTCTAGTTGGATCGTTTATAAAATGGTGTGGCGACCACTTTGGCTTTTAGGCGGCGTTTACGAACTTGTACTTCTACCTCTGTATCAAGGGCCGTATATGCCTTGTCAAGAATGGCAAGACCGACGTTTTTCTTTAATGTTGGAGATTGTGTTCCGGTAGTCACAAACCCGATGTTCTCCCCATCTGTATTGAACACCTCGTAGTCTGTTCGAGGAATTCCTTTATCAATCATTTCAAGGCCTACGAGTTTACGTTTTAGCCCTGATTCTTTTTGTTCTTTTAATACACTTTTCCCAACGAAATCAGCCTCTTTATCGGTTTTAACAGCGAAGCCGATTCCTGCTTCAATTGGCGTGATGTCGTTTGTTAATTCCTGACCGTAAAGGGCAAGACGCGCTTCAAAACGAAGGGTGTCTCTAGAACCAAGCCCACAAGGTTGGATTCCTTCTTCTTTACCTGTTTGTAGGAGAAGGTTCCATAGCGCTCTAGCATCTTCAGGGCTACAATAAATCTCGAATCCGTCTTCCCCTGTATAACCGGTCCGTGATACAAGAGCTTCAATTGACCCGATCTTTACACCATCACGAAATTTGAAGAAAGTGATCTCAGAAAGGTCCGTGTCTGTTTCTTTTTGAAGGATTTGTTCAGCAAGAGGGCCTTGGATCGCGATTTGAGCATAGTCATCGCTTACGTTTGTCACCTCTACGTTTTCAAACCCTTCAATACGAGAAACCAACCAGTCATAGTCCTTTTCGATATTGGAGGCGTTCACAACAAGAAGGTAGTCTCCCTCTCCCCGTTTATAATAAACAAGGTCATCTACCGTTCCACCACTTTCATAACACATGGCTGTATATTGACAACCGTTTGTTTTTAACTTTTCTACGTCATTTGTAAGTACACTTTGTAAAAAAGCTTCTGCACCAGAACCTTTTACATCAATTTCTCCCATATGGGACACATCGAATAAACCTGCTTTCGTACGTACCGCTTCGTGCTCTTCTTTGATGCTTGAAAATTGAACAGGTAAATCCCATCCCCCAAAGTCAATCGTTTTCGCTTGATCTTTGTACACATCATACAATGGTGTCTTGTTCCCCATCATCATGCACCTCCACTTTTTGTTCGCGCTTCCACGAATAAATCAGTCCAAAGCTTCTCGTTCTTTTTTAACGCGATAATCTTAGCTTTTTCCATAAAAAAAGACAGAGACCTCCCTAAAAGTAGGTGAGGTCTCTGTCTGATGTACCTGAGAGTTTCCTTTCATAAAGAAAGTGTCCCCATGGGTGGCCCAAAAGTCGGGCTCTTTCCAGAGTTGCGTCTAGCAAGAGTCTTTTTTGCCTGAGAGATTCACAGGTTTCTGTTTGCTCCTTCGGCGTCGCGTCTGTCGCGATCTCTCCCCTTGCTTTCATTCGCCTGATATGTAATTAACCAAACTGAATTAGGAACGTTCTCTTTTTCATAGAAATTATGGAATTGGAAAAGCTACTATTAGATAAAATCCGTTGCATCTCTATGGTATCACTATCTTATTTTAGTTGGCAATAACATCGTTTGACAATTTCAAATAGGAGCACTACTTTTTATTGGAAAGGAGCCATCATCCATGCACTCCCCTAAAATCATCTTTGATGAAGAATGGACAAGTTCCCTTATCGAACGAGTGGAACAAAACGGCCCGTGGGAAAACTGGCAAATGTATAAAATGGCAATCGAAGCTGAGAAAGAGTTGCTTATCGAAGAGTTTGAAGGATTAAGAGCTCCATCACACCTCCCTCATCTAAGCATCTTCCCTCATCAGAAGGAAGCAGCCGAGCGAGTGCTCACTGAAATGAATGGAAAAGCCATTTTGGCGGATGAAGTAGGTCTTGGAAAAACAATTGAAGCAGGTCTTATTTTAAAAGAATACATGATTCGCGGACTTGTAAAAAAAGTGCTTATCTTAGTTCCTGCCTCTCTTGTCACTCAGTGGTGCAGTGAACTGAATCAAAAATTCTACATCCCTGCTGTGGAGCAGCGAAAGCACTATGTTTGGGATCAATGCGATGTGATCGTCAGCTCTATTGATACAGCAAAGCGAGAGCCTCACAGGTCAACGATCTTTGAACAAGAATACGATATGATTATTATCGATGAAGCCCATAAACTTAAAAACAAAAATACGAAAAACTATCAGTTCGTAAGGCAATTAAAAAAGAAGTTTTGTCTTTTATTAACCGCAACACCTGTGCAAAACAAATTGAGTGAGGTGTTTCACCTCATTTCCATACTAAAGCCCGGGCACTTAGGTAATGAAGAAGCTTTTGCAAAAGAATTTAAAGACGCTGATCAACATGAAGAACTTAGGCAAATTGTACAGAAGGTAATGATTCGTAACCGCCGGTCCGACTCTACAATGGACTGGCCAAAACGTGTCGTAAAAACGGTCGAGATCGACTTTTCAGAAGAGGAAAAAGAACTATACGATACTGTCTCAGCTCTAAAAAATCGTTGGGGCAATAAATACCAATGGAGTTTGTTCCCTTTTACGGTCCTCACTTTACAAAGGGAGTGTTGCTCTAGCCGTGAAGCTGTATATATGACCTTAAAAGGTCTATTAGGACAAGAAGATATGGCTCCTGCGTTAAAAGAAGAGTTAGAGCGGATCATGACAATGGTAGAGAACGTCTCTCGCCACGCCAAAGCCGAAAAAGCACTTGAGCTCATTCAATCCATCGATGACAAAGTGATTATTTTTACAGAGTACCGAGCCACTCAGCTCTATCTCCAATGGTATTTTGCCCAACACGGTATTAAAGCCGTTCCATTTAGAGGTGGCTTTAAGCGAAGTAAAAAAGACTGGATGAAACAGTTATTCAAAGATCGAGCTCAAGTGCTCATTGCAACCGAGGCTGGTGGTGAAGGGATCAATCTTCAGTTTTGCCACCATATGATCAACTATGACCTTCCTTGGAATCCCATGCGTATTGAACAACGAATTGGGCGAATCCATCGTTTAGGCCAAGAACATGATGTTCACATCTATAATTTCGCTGTTGCAAATACAGTGGAAGATCATATACTAAAAACATTGTACAAAAAAATCGGGTTGTTTGAGGAAGTCATCGGAAAGCTGGATGATATTTTGGAAAAAATGCGTGAAGAAGAATTGGAAATGCACATTTCCAATATACTCAACCACTCCGAGTCCGATGGTGAAATTCGGATTAAACTAGACAATTTAACAGCTTGTATCGATGCTCATGAGGAGGAGAACGAACGTGTTGCAGACCGACGTGCATAATTATCTCCGAACATTCTTTACTGAAAATGAAAGCCCTATCATAGAGGAAAGCGACGGCCATATACATATTCAACTGAGTATTGATATGGACAAGCGTTTAATGAATCGCCCTTTTTATTGGCAGTACCTTGAAAAAATCGGCGGGGTCCCAAACCCTATGAAGCTGACACTGATTACAGACGACAGTAAGGCACCCGAGGACTTGAAAGGTGAGCGAATTCACTTCGGTGCACCTAGACTTCATCACATTTTCCGAATCGCAAAAGAGCTAGGCTCTCATGTGAGAATGTATGAAAAGGTTGCCCGAACCACATTGGCAGATGGTTCGATCTCTTTACTCCCTTGGCTCAACGTCAACATGAAACTATCGTATGAAGCTGAAAAGAAGAAAGATCGCTTTGTTTCCCTTGGGTTGAACTTAGTAAATGGAGAAATGGTTGATGGGTTTGCGGACCAAATGATCCATCTTCCGTTAGAACCTGTAATTCCGGATTATTGTTTCACAGTATCTCCCCTCATTAAACCTGCAAGTGGTATGAATCGCATTCGCATGTACCTTGAAAATGAACTTTTAAAAGAGGACCATACATGGGCTACTCAAGCAGTTGAGAAAATGAATCAAGATTTGCGCCTTTTGGAAACGTTCTATACAGATGAAGACGATCGCCCTGAATCATATGAAAATGAAAAGGAAGCCATTACGCGCCAGTATGATCCAAAAATAAGTATGAACGTCATTAACGGAGGCCTTTTCTACCTCCACCAGCATCCTCTTAGCATTAAACGCAAGATCCTTCCATACCGAAAATAAAAAGAGGCTTGATTCAAAAGGAGTTTTCCCTTCTGAATCAAGCCTCAAATCATGAATGTTTCAAGTGTAGAACGCGTTAAAGACCATTCTTTTTACGCTCTTTTCATAAACCGTTTCTTGTTTTTCTTATAAGAAATAAAAAAAGCAAGGGGGATCAATCCAAACCACCGATTTATGGCAGGCGGTCTTGCTTCCTTTTTTTCCAACCGCTTTTTCTTTCTTTCGCTTTTCGGTTGGTCGGCATATTCAACAAATTGCTGTGTGACGAATTTTACATAATCATTTGTTTTCATAGATTTCACCTACCTGGTTTCTGATACTAAGTATAACCAGATCAGCTACTCTTTAATCAGTTAAATCAAGCAGAATCCGCTGGACCACTTCATAGGGAGAACAACCATGAGTATGGATTGTAATAGCCCCCCGTTCATACAACGGTTTCCTTCTTTCAAACCGCTTCTGTAAATCATCTTTTTTTAAAGCTGCTAAAGGGCGGTTAGGATCTCCGAATATCCTTTCATACAAAACGGGAAAAGGAGCATCCAAAAAGAAAATCATCCCTGTTTCTTTCATAATCCGTTGACTTTCTTTTGTTTCTACTACCCCTCCCCCAGTTGAAATCACGATTGATTTTCGGGAAACGTCTATTAGTGCCTGTGTTTCCAGTTTACGAAAGTGCGCTTCTCCGTGCTCTTTAAAAATGTGTGGAATCTTTTTGTTACTTGTTTCTTCAATATAATCATCCAAATCAACGAAACCAACACCTAATTTTTGGGCGAGAAGCTTTCCCACGGTGGACTTACCCGCGCCCATAAAGCCCGTTAAGTAAATCGTTTTATTTAATCCTGACATGATTACGTCACTCCATCACCTTTGTCATAATCTCCACGTAATCTCATCGTAACGTATTTGCTTATGTTAAAAAAGGAAAGGATGTAAAACACGATAAAATAGTATCTACCCTAGGGTCCCCCCCTCCCTCCACTTAGCTCGATTACCGTTTTCAGTATTAAAATGAAAGGACCCTTCTCTCTTTGAACCTTTTGTTGTTTCAACAAACAATTTAACATAGACAACATGTGAATTGACTTCTTGAACTTCAAATTCCATCCGCCCATCCATTGATACTATAACGCCTCTTTGCAAGTTAGCCCACTCACCGTTTAGGAGAATATCCGAGACGCCCTCAGCACCATTCACAAGCAAATGGTCCAATATTGTCAATTCCCAATGTTTTGATGTGAATTGTTGCTCACTTTTTAAAAGAGTTACTTGATGGAGGATTAAGCCACTAAAAACGAGCAATACAAAAACGCTAATTAACACAACGAAACCTCTCTCGTTGTTATGTTTCACTTTTTTTTCCTCCTATAAGCGTATTGATCCGTTTTGTATAGGAGTTGTTATCAACGGTTTGAATTTGTACTACCACACCACCGTTAACTTGTTCAAAGCGAACCGAAGATACCCCTTCCAAGTAAATATCATAGCCTAATCCTCCTACTTGCCTGACCATGCGTTTGTTATGAAGAACGAATGTCTCTGTTTTCACACTCCCGTCATCTAGTACACTCAAAACAAGCCGCTCTCCATCACGATCGACCTCATACTCATCTACTGATCTAATAGCCAACTGCAATTGAAACATAAATAGGTTGACATCTTCATCCGTAACCATAGGAGATGGTTTAGTAAAAAGAACGAGGAATAACGAAAATAGCGTAGATAAAACGACTGTAAATACAACTAACGTTACTATCATTTCCAGCAATGAAAACCCATGCTCATTGGTGTAAACATTTCGATCGTTCCTTACCATAATAGTCCCAATTAATACATACCTCCCATTCACCGTCCTCCTCAATCAAATGGATGTCAAACTTGACGCCATTATGGTTAAATGACCCTGAAGACGGTTTAGAATTGTCATAACGCAATTCAGATAGCATTTCGATTAATCTCCCGTGTACATAACGCTCTTGTTCAAGAAGAATTCGCTCTTGTTTGATAGACACATACACTGGTAATACCGTTCCAGCAATGATTGAAAATATAAACAAACCAATAACCACTTCAATGAGCGTAAACCCATCATATTTTTTCAATGTAGAAGCGCCCCCTAATAAATACAAAAACCACTCGATAGATAGTAGACCCATGGTAAATGAAGCTGGTTGTGCCACTTCTCTCTATTCTTCCACTAGGTAAAAACCGAGGATTCGACAACCCCATTGACGTCCCACTAAAGTTTAGTCCCTCAGGAAAAGTCCTAACTCGAAGCTCTGTTCGTCCTTGCATCACTTTATAATAACCCTCATGAGCATTAAAAACGAAATGAACGGATAAACCGTCAGTAATGGCTTTGATTTGAGCGTAATAAAGGTCTTTTTCAAGGACTTCAAAAAATAGCTCTGCTTCATTAGCTTCAGGCTTTTTTATACCAGGTATAGCAACCATCAACAAAACAGATAGAATGGACACTACAACGACAAGTTCAATTAAGGTATAGCCTTTATTGTTTTGCACTCACTTTTCCTTTATCATCGACAGTCAACTCTCTATTGTTTGGACACTTAATTGTGGTCACATATCCTTTTTCCGCCAATTCATCAAGGTTTGTTAGTCTTGTCTCTTCATTTGCGTTGTATGCGATGATCTGAGCTTCCACCATTTTGATCGTTGCATCGCACCCTTTGTCGTTTGCAATTTCAGTATTTTTCCCTAAGCCTGGAACTGCAATGAGCAATAGTACACTAATGATCATTAACACAATCACCATTTCAATCAACGTAAATCCTTGTTCGTTTCTTTTCATCTCTTCACCTCATTTTTTATTTACCACGTTGAGGTCATTTGAAAGACCGGCAACATAAGGGATAAAAACAGTAGTAAGACAAATAAACCTATGACAAGGTATAACATCGGTTGAAGCCTTTTAATCGACTTCTCGAATTTAAAGCAGATGCGTGAAAATAAAAAGTGACTGTATCTCTCCAGTTCCTCACCAATCCTTCCTTTTGCTTCTCCTAATGCAATGACTGTTACCAACTGTTTCTCGTAGACACCGCTCGTATTAACAGCTGTAGAAAACCGCTCTCCCCCTTGGATGATGAATCTCATGCGTTCTGCTTCATTTTGATAAAACGTGAGCTGACTATCCTGTTTTATCATCAATAAGCACTGATGCAAAGACATTCCACTGTTAAGTAACGGATAGATTTGGCTAACGAGAAAAAAAGTAAGAAGAGCACGTACATAGTAGGAGAGAATGGGGATGGTAAGGAGAAAATCGAGTCGTTTTTGAATCGTCCACTTCTTAAAGAACCATAAACCAATCGCAAAACAAGCCCCAAGAATAAGTAGTGACGGAATGTCAATCATTTGAAGAACACGAAACAAAATGGTTGTCATTAAAGGAAGATCTTGATCCATTTGAGTGAAAAATGATTCAAATTGTGGAAGCACTGAACGAAGAACGACGGAGACGAGAACAATTAAAGCGAAAAGCATCATCATTGGATATTGCAACAGTCGTTTCATGTGTTCCCGAAGGTTATGCTTGGTTTTACACAATTCGGCTGCCATCGTTAAGCCTTTACTAAAATCACCGTATTTTTCCATCATCAGGAGATGACTTGTTATTTCTCTAGAAAAGCCATATTCAACCAACGTATCAGAAAGGTATTCTCCTTGACGAAGTGAGCCGGTAATGGATTGGATCATCACTTTTACTTTGCCATCATAGTACTTTTCTAAAATGACGAGAGCTTCTTTGATCGGATACCCTCCGTCAATCAACGTACTTAACTCCTTTAGCCATTCTCCTTTTTCCAATTCATTAGCAAAGGGATCTAATTTGTTATTTACTCGTAACATACGTTCGCCTTTTCCATTTAACCACTTCCTGGTCAGATAAGTAGCCTAGAGCATATGCTTTTTTCATATGGGTGTGATTTTTTGTTGAAGGTGGGATTTCACGACGAATGATTTGTTGAAGGTTGGTTCCTGAGAGGGTATCAAAAATTGCGGCTCTTTTTCTCCTTCTTCCACATGCTGCATGACAATCACCATGGCATAAAGGACATAGAAGTTTAACGAGGGTTTGAGTGGTAACGGCCAAGAGGGTTTCAGAGATATCAGCAGCACTTAAGCCGAACTCTTCCAACCGTCTAACAGCCATCGTCGTCGTAGATGAATGAAGGGTTGATAAAACCAAATGTCCTGTCATCGCTGCTCTAAAAGCCATTCTGGCTGTTTCTTCATCACGGATTTCTCCAATCATAATCACATCTGGATCGTGACGCAACACATTTCGTAAGCCTTGAGCATAGTTAACGCCCGCCTTTTCGTTCACTTCCATCTGCAAAAAGCTGTCGTGTCTTCGTTCAACGGGATCTTCCAGTGAAATTACATTTTTCCTCTCCGTTTTTATACTTTCATTCATTAGGGCATAAAGCGTCGTTGTTTTTCCCGATCCCGTAGGCCCGCACAATAAAATAAGGCCGTGATTTACAAATGTTAGATCGAGTAATTCTTTCGCTTGGGAGTTAAATAATGTGAGCTGTTTAAGTGGAGGTGGACTACCTTGATGAAGGAGGCGTATAACTAGGGTTTCGGAGTAGGTCATAGGAAAGGTGGATAAACGCAAGGAAAAAAGTTGCTTGCCAAGAAACATCTCAAAGGCACTGCTTTGTGGCCTCCTACGTTCACCGATATCCATTCCCGATAAAAATTTCAAATGGGCAATCATCTTTTGTAGCAGTACCGAGGTTGTTACGTGGGCGTCAAGTAAATCTCCATTAATTCTAAACCGGACAATTCCATTTTGACGGGTGGGCAAAATGTGTACATCTGAAGCGTGTTTGCGTGCAGCATCCATTAACAGTTTCTTTGTCCAATACTCAACATCCATTGGCATCACCGACCTTTTAACAATATTTTAATCCTGTTCCCCCTAAAGATTCTACAAAAAATTCCAAATTCCTTCATTTTTTTATTCTGTGCATAATCTTTTTTAAAAAGAGACATTCTATATCTTGTAGCGCCGATGGGGTGTAGCCAAGTGGTAAGGCAATGGACTTTGACTCCGTGATCGTAGGTTCGATCCCTGCCATCCCAACCATACATAAAAAAGAACGCCAAGAGATTGGTGTTCTTTTTTGTTTTATAGGAGGAGGTGCAAGAAAGAAATCTAATCGGCTTCCCCACTCTATGATTAATTAAACGGGAGCTAGATGAAACTTTTTCATGTAAAAACACCGCGAAAGGGTAGTTTCGCGGTGTTTACCTGGTTTATTTTTTTAGCTCAGCCGCATCTTCTGCCAGCTTTTCGCGCGTTTGCTCAATTTCTTCAATTACTTGTTGAGCTAGTTTTTGGCCTTCGCCTTTCTCGTCTTCCAAAATATCTTTCACATCTGCTGATAAGTCTTCACTTAAGTCAGATGCTTTGTCAGAAAGACGTGAAGACTTGTCAGCCACACGGCCCCATTGCTCTTTTGCCGCTTCACTCCACTCTCCAGATTTCTCTTTTGCTAGCTTCGAATATTCATTTCCTTTTTCTTTTGCAACATTTGTAAACTCCAGCGTTTTATCTTTTGCTGTTGTTGCTTGCTTATTAATGTCTTCACGTAATTCTCTACCAGACTTTGGTGCTGTAAGCATCGCTGCGGATGCTCCTACAATCCCCCCAACAATTGCTCCAATAATAAAATCTTTCGTGTCCATTTTACTCATCCTGACAACCTCCAGTTTTGTTTTGTATTTCACAATGAAAAAAAGTCATTTATAATTCCTTTACCCTTATTTTCTACCTCTCTAAACTAAAACCCTTTAATAAAGGAACATTTCTTCTAAAAAGTTATTCTTCACTTTTCGGCGATTTTTTATTCTTTTTTTATTTATCTTCCTTATTTGGTGTTATTCCTTTTACAATTTTTGTTCTAAGCTTTATTTCTCCGAGATTTATTTTACAAACGGACAATCTTTGTTTTATAATAAAGTGTATTGATTTATGCATACTAAACAAAGCAACGTTTGGAGCTACATAAAAGGAGGGATGCATCATGGATCGCATGTTCCGTGTAATCAGCTTCTGGACCGGAATGATGGCTATTCTCTTTATGGTTGGAGGTATGCACGAAATGGCAATGTTGTTCTTTGGTCAGACTGGCGTGTTTTTAGCCCTTAGCTACTTAAACCTGACTGAACGTACTTACATCTACATCTTCGGCGCATACTTAACATTGTTCTTCGTTGGTTTTACTTACTACACTACCTTCATCATGGTACCTGGAGTAGGACACTAAGAAGAAAAAAATCCCCGGACAACTAAGTCTGGGGATTTTTTTGTGTAAAAATGCTCTCCCAATGCATTTTCATCATGTTTTTTCCTCGTCGTTTACCCTTTGGACCCTCACTTTGCTAGGTTGGGGTTATAAGGGTCCCGTGTAAAATAATCATACCGGTAATAACCACTTAACCCCTTTGATTGTACATTTACTTCGAATGCGTCACTGATTCCACCAGGCTGCACGAGCGTGGCAATGGCGCGATTTTGTTTGGTTTTGTCGGAAAAGGGATTAAGATGCTCCACTTCCAGCAAGAACGTAAACAATCCTGCTTTTAGAAGAAACGAAGACTGCCGTTCATGAACGACCTCCTCAAAGCCTGTTTCCTTCATGATTTTTCGATAAGCATCCCATTGTATATGAGCAGTAAGATCCATCTCTCCAGGATAAGCTAAAGGATTGCGTACTTGTCGGTGATTTTTATATCCCCGTAATGACCCATCTCTTAAAAAAGTTGCTGCTTTTTCATCATTTGAATAACCGTAGTCAATCGTGACCACTAACCCCTTCTCAAGCCACGCCGCTACCTTCTGAATCCACGCTCTCATATAGACGCTAACCTCCGTGCGATGACCTTCAGGAAGAGAGGGTCCATAAGATGAGATCCATTCAAGCACCTCTTCATGTTCACAAGGTACCGTTACTTCTTCTAACTCACCATCTTTAACCGTGATACATACTTCTTCAATTGAACCGTCTTTCTTTCCTGATACCACATGAACGGGAAAAGCATCCACTAATTCGTTTGAGAATACAATAGCTTCCCTTTGCCCCACTTCTACATCCCCTAAACATGGGACTACTGAAACAATGTCCTGGTGACACTTGAGTGCCTCGGTAATTACTTTTTTATGGTGTTCACTTGTTTCTACTATTGAATAATTCATGGTTTGGTAAAGATCGGGATCCGTCTGTTTGACGTAAGATAAGGCATGTAAAGCAAACGTCCCGTCTCCACCACCAAATTCAATGATGTTAGGTGAAAGCTTTTCTTTCTTTATCACATCCACGATAAAAGTCATGATCGTTTTCGGAAATACAGGGTGAACATGATTGCTCGTGTAAAAATCCCCTTCACGACCTAACTTCGTTTCCTCTTTTGCGTAATAACCAATTCCCGGCTTGTATAAGCACGTTTCCATAAACGTATGATAATCGATTCGCTTGTTCGGATCTCTTTCAATCATTTGAATGAGATGGTCTTTCAATAGCCCCACTCTCCCCTCTTATCGCTTACATCATTCGAGAAAGAGAGTAAGAAGTCCTTTTCATTTCCTATATATCCTTCTTTTCTTCATCCATCATTCGATATTTAACTCCTTCCACTTCTTTAAACTGTCCGCTTCTTTTTCCCCACAGATAGATGATCACAGCCATTCCAGACAGACACATCAGTGTAAATAAAAAAAACCAGCCAGCTACGTTCATTCCTAAATAAACACCCTCACTCACATTAAACACCTTCTTTCAATGTTACTTTTACACGAAAGATGGTGACTTATACCAGTAAGGAGGGTGCAAGTCATATTAAAATCCGTTTAGAAAGGGATTGCTTTCTTTTTCATCACCTATGGTTGTTGCTGGGCCATGGCCATTGGCAACGATCGTTTCATCAGGTAAAACAAGAAGCTTATCATGAATGGATTTGAGTAAGGTGTCCGTGTTACCACCAGGTAAATCTGTTCTCCCGACGCTCCCTTGAAATAAAACGTCTCCTGAGAAAATCACACTTTCTTCAGGAAGGTAAAAAGAAACGCTTCCCGGAGAGTGGCCGGGGGTTTCCAACATGTGAAACACAAAAGAACCAATCTGAAACTCCTTATCACCTTCAAT
The DNA here is from genome assembly GCF_000429705.1 of Alteribacter aurantiacus DSM 18675. Taxonomy (GTDB): domain Bacteria; phylum Bacillota; class Bacilli; order Bacillales; family Salisediminibacteriaceae; genus Alteribacter; species Alteribacter aurantiacus. The sequence goes on along the minus strand of NZ_KE386941.1, from coordinate 550,763 downwards.
CGTATCGATATTTCCGTTTACTATAATTGGAGTGATGCCTGCAAATCGCCCTGACCCATTTTTCGCTGGATCAATAAGCCATTCTTCTTCTTTTTTATGAACATAAACCGGTACTTTCCTTTGTTCCAGGATACCGTTTATTCCCCCAATATGATCGAAATGAGCATGAGTGAGAACAATGGCCATAAGGTTTAGTTGTTCGTTTTCCAAAAAGGATAATACTTTTTCAGGATTACCCCCGGGATCAATCATGATTGCTTCTTTTCTTTCGTTATGTAATAAATACCCGTTCGTTTGAAGGGGCCCAAGTGGCATTTGTATGACTTCCATCATTATTCCTCCTCTTTTCTGATATTTCTATTGTACTAAAAGGAAAAGGTTTTTCCAAAGAGTGTGAGTAGGACTCGACAAAAAGAAAAAAAACAAGTAAAATAAACTTGCATTAGGTAAAACTAGTTATAGAAAGTTTTATTTACATACGATAGGAGGCGAAAGTATGGCCTTTGGGATTATTTGTTTATTAGTAACCATCTTTTCAGCTCTAGGCTTATACCGCGAATTTAAGAAGAAAAACTTTTTTGCCGTGGGCTTTGCGGCTTTAACAGTTGCTGTATTTGGCTGGTTCTCTGTTATGACCATTTTTGCCTATATTACACGCGGCGGTGGCGGTGCACTGTAAAAAGTACTCTAGTAAAAAAGGGTGTCCAATTTGGACGCCCTTTTTTACTGCATTGCAGTTTTACGCTCAATTCAAACGCTACGCAAGGTGTCCGTTTCCAGAGCCCCTTTTTCTATCCTTGCCCTTGGTCATGAGCAGACTTTTGACTCTCTCTGCTTCTTCTTTCATCCACTCGAATCGTGGTAATGACGCGCTCCACATTTTCTTTCGCATGCAAGTCATGAATAGCTTGAAGCACGTTAAACAATCGTTTGGACGGTGCTTCAATAACAATACTGCGCTCATATGCAGTCCATGTCACAGATTTTTCGTACGTGGTTAACAACTCTTTTACCTGCGCCAAATATTCAGCGTCAGACTTCGTATTATCTCCGATGGGAACCACACTAATATCAGCTGTAGCGATTGAAAGAGTTGGTTTCTTTACGTAATTACTCTTATTTCTAACTTTTTCAGGAAACTCTTTCATAGCCAGTTTTCGGTAGGATCGTATTGCTGCTTTTACATGCTTCTCTTTAGGCTCCTTGGTTGTAACATGACGTTGAAGCCAATAAGAGATTGTAAGAAGTCCACGATGGAAGCTTGTTTCTTTCGTTCGGTTTAACCAATACGTTAAGAAAGGCATCAATAGAAGAGCAACTAGGGATGAAACAGTCATGACCATGTTTACCCCGCTTATCAAACCTGAGCTCAAAAGAACTGCATTGGATAAAACAAACATAAAGAAATAAAGAACAATTGCATTTGTAGAACAGTTCCGATTTGTTATTTCAGCATTTGAAATGTGTTTTCGATTTACTATACTAATTCTTTCTTTGCAACTGAACACCTTATGTTCTGCCCCGTGATATCTCTTTAATTCGCTTGGAAAGTAAAAATGCGTTCCTGCTAAAAATAATACCAATGCACCGAAAGGAAGAGCAGGTAAAGGCCAACTCTCACCTAAACCGAGGGGACCTCCTATTCCTCCCACTATTACGAGCAAAATTGCATGATACCAAAAGGGCATAGAGAAAAACACAAGTCTCCCTGCAGCTAACATCGTTTTCCCATTGACAGGTTTCACCCAGGTAGTATGCTTATTGTTCTCTTCATACGAGCAGGCCAAGTATTTCTTCCCCATAAACATAACGCCTTTTTGAAACGACATCCCCCGAATCACGACTATTCCTCCGACTCTTCCTGTGATTGTCTTGATATCACCCAATATTCAGTTGGTCCTGAAAAAGCAATGTCACTTTGACCCAACGTATTCGAATCAAGATAACTACCGTGAGTCCATGTATGAGCATACCTTACTTCTGCGGAGGCTACACGATCGTCGTTAAAGGCTACTTTAATCGCTCCGCTGTTTCCATATGTAAGATTCTCTTCCATTCTGTTAGGAAACGTGAACAAGACACCTTTTTCACTCTCTACCATGTCATCCGTTGAATAAATTCGATCCACTCCTTGCAAAAGGTGTAATTCTGCTTCTTGAACATCAACATCAATGACTTCTCCACTTTGATCATAAAAGACCATTTCAATATAATCGTCCCCGATGACACCGTCACTCGGCATGGTATCCCAGCTCCAGCCCACATACGCACCTGTATCGGATAACGTTACATGCAATTCAGTTCTTTCATCCAAATTTTCATTATCCACCTCATCTGCACCCATGATTGAATAGTATCCTAGAAAGAATAGACCAATCATAACTGTCAAAGGCAAAAAGATAACCAATTTATTATTCCCCATAAATATAACTCCTTTATTTGTCTGTATTCTCCTGCAGAGCTTCTTAAACATTTTTCCTATAAGTTATTAATTCAGTCATGCCTACAATTATCATACGTTTTTTCAAGGTTCATTTCCACCAGTGTAATAAAAGTAATCCCTCCATGTATTATGTCTAGAGTTACTCCTCCTAATTTAATCTCTCTTCTTTCTCTAACTCGCTTATCGTAACACTTTTTGAGTCCAGGTTTCTAATATACTAAAGCATTTGATGATAAAAAACGTAAAGAAGGCAGAAGTGTTGTCGCTTCTGCCTTCTTTTTTATTCTATTAAAGGAGACGCTCTTACCTTTGTGACCCACATAATGGTCGCTTCACTTCACCATGTCACTTCATCAGAAAAGGCTCATCAATAGGCCTGCTAACAATAGAATAACGGCTCCGCCAAGGCGAGAAGCGATCTGCGCGAAAGGCATTAACTGCATACGCTTTGCAGCAGAAAGTACTGCAACGTCCCCTGTTCCACCCATGTTAGCCATACATAATCCTGCAGTAATACTGGATTCAATTGGGTAGAAGCCCACTAGGCGTCCTATGAGACCAGCTCCTAGCATCGCACCAACTACAACTCCAAGGACAATCAGCACATATTGAAGCGTTAAAGCATTTAATACTGCCTCAAGGTCTGTATACGCAACCCCGATACCAAAAAGCAGTGCAAGGGTAAAAGTTTTAGCTACAAACTGATACCACTGGCTTGCTCCTTCTACAATTGTTGAAGGAATGACATTCATGATTTTAACTGCTGCTACCAGCAAGATCATAATGGCATAGGGATGAATAGGCAGAATAAGTCCAAGCAACTGGCCGACCGTGAAAAATAGCAAAGCTGCCAGGACACCAACTCCAAGTTTTTTAAGATCGAATGTCGTCGTGGTTTTCGTTTCCTCAAAACCATCCATCAGTTTACCGTTACCACTGAGACTCGGAACACGTTGCCCAAGTTTATTAAGCATACTTGCCAGCACAATGGCAAAAACGTTACCGAGCGCAAGAGCCGGAACAAGAATTGAAATATAGTAACTCGCCGGCTGATCCAAAAACTCGGAATAAACCTGAGCCATCGGAACGGCACCGGCACCCATACCGCCGCCCATGATTGGTAGGGTAATAACGAGAACGGCATCCTGAAGTGTAAATCCGACCAGTTGCCCGATTATCCCTGCGAGCAACACCGCCCCTGCGATCGCCCCGAATATAGGAGCAAAATAACGCAAGCCGATTTTAACGAGCATTTGAGAATTCATCCCGAGAATACTCCCTGTAATGAGTGCAGCAATGTAGAAGTCAAGGAACCCACCTGTTGTCATAAACTGATCAACCTGGGTGACTATTGTATCTGGCAAAATGCCACCATAAACAAGGTAGGCCGATCCAAAGATCGCCACAATCGCACCGCCACCTAGATAACCTTTCACGATTGGAGTACGGTCGCCAATCCAACCAAGGGCCTCGCCGATTACAATCATAATAAGTAGACTGCCAATCATCCCAGCAGGGAGCGTCTCCGTGAAGACCGCAGCCAATGTCAATACGAATATGATCGCAAAGTATGGCATTGGAATATTAAATACAGACACTTCTCTGTTCTTCTTTGACACATCAGGTACCGTCTTAAACGGTTGATCCTTTTTTACGCGCTTAAGTGCTTCCATGCTGTTTTACCCCCCTCTGCTTCTGTGCTACAGTTTCGACTGCTTCAGCCACAATCCGTGCTACTTTTTTATTTAACGGACCGGGAATAATGTAAGAAGGTTTCAGCTGATCTTCCGGAATTAATCTGGCGATCGCTTCTGCTGCCGTTATTTTCATCTCCTCTGTAATATCTGAGGCTCCTGCATTTAACGCACCGAGGAAAATGCCAGGAAAGGCAAGTAAGTTGTTAACTTGGTTTGGAAAATCTGACCTACCCGTCGCAACGATCTCTGCTCCTGCCCCAAGTGCATCATTTGGGTAAATTTCCGGAACAGGATTGGCTAACGCAAAGACGATCGCTCGCTCTTTCATTAGCCTTACTTGAAGTGGACGAAGAGCATTCGGTCCTGAAACACCAATGAACACATCAGCCTTTTCAATTACGTTATCCAGTTTTCCCGTTTTATTTTCTAAATTTGTCCATGAAGCCATTTCTTCCTGCTGGCTGTTCAACCAAGGCTCACCTTTTGCTACAATTCCTTCGAGGCTGACTAAGGTGATATTTGTGAAACCAGCACTGAGCAGCAACTTTGCAATGGAGATGCCTGCCGCTCCAGCTCCATTTATAACAACCTTCGCTTTATCTCTCTTACGGCCTGTATACTTTAAGGCATTAATTAGACCTGCAAGCACAACGATCGCCGTTCCGTGCTGGTCATCATGAAAGACCGGGATATCAAGCTCTTCTTTCAATCTCGCTTCAATCTCAAAGCAACGAGGAGCTGAAATATCCTCCAAGTTAATGCCAGCAAATGTTGGAGCCAGCGACTTGATGATGTTAATCAGCTTCTCAGGATCCTTTTCATCAAGACAAATGGGGAACGCATTCAATCCTCCGAATTCTTTGAAAAGCATGCACTTTCCTTCCATAACTGGCATCGCAGCTTTCGGTCCAATATCTCCAAGACCAAGTACAGCAGATCCGTCTGTCACAACGCCTATCATACTGCCACGGACGGTCAGTGTATTCACTTTACCCGGATTCTCTTCAATTTCTCGGCACACATCTGCTACCCCAGGCGTATATACGAGGCTTAAATCCTCTTCGCTCTGTATAGGTAACCTGTTTGTAATTTCTATTTTTCCATTTAGACGTTCGTGTAACTCTACTGCTTCGCTAGTATGTTTTTTAATTGCCATTTTTGTCCCTCCCGTTATGAGAAAACGCTTTCAATTAAGTGTTGTTTAATCGTAAGCTAGTTTTTTAGAGAATCCTAGATTAAGTAAATTAACAATTAGTTTTGTAAATAAAAAAAGCTGACCACCACGGGCCAGCCAGCTTGCTCTATTTTTATACACGTTCTAAAATCTTTTCTTTTTGCTCATCATCAAGTAAGAATAAGTGTTGTGGACGACCGACTGTACCGTAGGTCAACCGCTCTCCAAGCAATCCGGTTTCCGCCATATATTTTAAGTATTTTCTAACAGTTACTCGGGAAATACCCGTGCCAGTTGCAACATCTTCAGTAGAAAATGCCGGCTTTCCGAGCTTAATGATCCCATGCATTACCATGAGAAGCGTATTTTCAGAGAGCCCCTTTGGAAGCTCGCCTACCTTTTTCTCTTCTTGGGTAAACCAGTGCTCATCCAATTTCTCCTGATCCAGAACATCATGCTCTTCGAATAACTTCCTTCTGCTTTGGTATTTCATCATCGCTTCTTGGAACCTTTCAAAATCAAAAGGCTTCATGATATAATCCACTGCTCCGTACTGCATCGCTTTTTTTACTGACCCGGCATCTGACGCTGCCGTTATGAGGATAACATCCCCTTCCCATAAGCTTTCAGCTCGAAGTTCCTTAAGTAGTTCTAAGCCGTTATCAGCACCAATGTAGATATCAAGTAAAAGAAGGTCTATTCGTTTATCTTTCAAAAACCTTTTTGCATCCTCATAATTATGGGCAATTCCAACGGCACTAAAGCCTTCAAGCTTCCCTACATATGATTTATTCCATTTCGCAACCATTGGATCATCATCTAAAATAAGAACGTTGATCATTACTTCTCCTCCTTACTTTCATAAGGTAAGGTAACAGTAACTGTCGTCCCTCTCCCTCTGAGAGTATCAATTGAAATTGTCCCAGAGCAGTCCTGAACTGTCGACCAGACAAGGTATAGACCGTATCCCCGGTCACCACCTTTTGTAGAGTACCCTTTCATAAACAGTTTCTCTTGCTCTTCCTCACTCAGCCCTGGTCCATTATCCTTAACAACAATGATCATTTCATTTACTTCAACCTGGAACATTATTCGAATCAATCTAACTTCCTGTTGTTGTATCGCTTCTACAGCATTATCGATGAGGTTACCGGCAATTGTAATTAAGTGGTGTTTCATTTGAGGATTAATAGGAGCGGGAATCACAGAAGGAACAACCACTTCCATCTGCACCTTCCTTTCTCGTGTAAAACTGAGTTTTCCGTGCATAAAGCCTCCTAAAACCGGATCAGCAAACTGCTTCAGTGCTGAATCATTGGCTGTGGAATTAAGCTCAGTCAACTCATAAATATAATTCTGAAGCTCCTCATATGCTTTAGTATGGAGCATTCCCATAATGACGTGTAGCTTGTTTTTCACTTCATGAGACTGAGCACGAAGCGCTTCACTATAAACCTTTACCCCGGTCAGTTGTTCTGCTAGCGCGTTCATTTCCGTTTTATCCCGGAATGTTGAGATCGCTCCAACGACTTCATCTCCAACAGTCAAAGGTACCCGGTTAATAAGCAGTGTCATTCGATCGAGACGCATTTCTTCATCAAGCTCCGCCTCTCCAGTCTCGAGTACCCGGTTCAATCCTGTCTCAGGCAGAAAGTCTATCGCTTTTATACCAACTGGGTCCTGGGCGAGTCCTGCCTTCTCAAGTAGCCTTCTTCCCGACTCATTAACGAGGGTCACCACCCCATGTTGGTCCACGGCAATGATGCCTTCGCGGACAGACTGGAGCATTCTGTTGCGCTCCTCAAAGGTTCTGGCGATGTTTCTCGGCTCCTGTCCATGCAAAATTTTCCTTACATAAGCGGCAATAAGGACAGCACCAATGATTCCGATCGTTATACCAAAGAGGGAACTCGTGAGAATAATTCCATGATTTTCTGCTAGTAGCTCATCGATTGAATCTATTGAATCTCCAACTGCCACAGCCCCTATCTGCTCTCCACTTGTACTAAAAATCGGAGTAAATGAACGTAGAGATGGTGAGAGGGTTCCTTCGGCCACGGAACTATACGTTTCGCCTTGAAGAGCAGGCCATTGATCATCTCCAATGAACGGTTCTCCAATTAAACTCTCATTCGGGTGAGAAAAGCGGATCCCGTTCATATCCATTACAACAACAAACAGAAGGCCGGACGTTTCCCTTACCTTCTCTGCATACTCCTGCACAGCTAAGGCATTATTAGCTTCCAACCCCAGTCTGATTTGTTCCTCTTCCGCAACAAGCCTTGCAAACGTCTGCCCCTTACGTTCCTGTTCTTCTAATATATTATTCCCCACAGCATGATTGATTAAGATGTCGGTCATTAGCAACGAGGCGCTAACGACAGCGACAACCAGTATGATTAATACCGTCCGCAGAGAAAGCTGCTTCCCCTTCACAGTTTTACCTACCTCTTTCCATAAGTCTGATTACGATAACCCAGGCACGCGTAAAAATGACTGCTTATTCCGCGCTACTTACTTCTCATCTAAAGTGAGCATCTGCTGGTTCTTATTAAAGAAAAACCGGTAAAAAATAATGGTTACAAGCATAGCAGCAAGTGAGACAGAGGCAAAAATACTTAATGAAATCACAATTTGATAACGAATGGCCTCAATAGGCTCGACTCCACCTAAAATCAGACCCGTCATCATCCCTGGCAACTGAACAAGCCCAATTGTTTTTAAACCATCTACGTTTGGGATCATTGCTGCTTTTACAATTTTTCTGATTAAGATAGTGGAAGCTTGATCAGGCTTAGCCCCTAATGCTAATGCTGCTACAATCTTTCCCTTCGCTTCTTTGAATTCACTTTTCATTCTCTCAAGAGCAAGTCCAATTGCAATCATACTATTTCCAATAACCATTCCACTCATAGGAATCACTTGATCGGGTTGAAAGTTAATCATATCAAAGCCAAGCCACATCGCGAGAATCAGCAGCTGTACACTTACGATTACAATAAAAATGACTGGCCTTAAATACGGAATCCCTGTTCCTTTTTTACTTGCGTGAAAAGTGGCCACAGTAACCATCACAAAAAGCATTAGAGAGATCCCAAGTAAAGGTGGCAATGAAAATAAATATGTTAACACATATCCAATAAGAAAGAGTTGCACCACTCCCCTAAAGGACGACCAAGCAATAGACTTACTTAATCCTAACGAATAGATGTAAGACAACGATACAGGAATGAGCACGAAAAAGATCAGTAGAAACATGGATAAGTTAGATATCTCTGGTGCCATTTTCTCACTCCTTTAAGAAATACTGTAATTTTTCTGTTTGAGGATTCTCAAACAGCTCTGCTGTATTTCCTGTTTCTACAATTTTTCCTTCGTCCATAAAAACGGTTCGATTCCCAAGCCGCTTTGCTTGAGCAACATCATGAGTGACCATCACAATGGCGTGAACCCGTTCGGGTATAAGGCCAAGTAAAAAGGCTTCGATAAGTTCAACATTTTTCAAATCGAGAGCACTAGTCACTTCATCAAGAAGGAGAACGTCAGGTTTATTCGCCAGTGTACGAGCTAACGCTACACGTTGCTTTTCGCCACCTGACAAATCCTCCACGTTCCTTTTTAAATAGTCTCTTGGTAGCTGTACATTATCTAATAAGCGCTCTCCCATCCCTTTTTCCCATTCTCCAAACAAAGATGGACCGTAACACAAATTATCTTCAACCGTTCCATCAAATAAAGAAGAAGATTGAAACACCATTCCGATACTCTTTCTCAATTGTGTAATACCAAATTCCTTTACATCCTTACCTCGGTAATGGATCGAACCTGTATCAGGGTCGTTTAGTCTGTTCAACAACATAAGAAGACTACTCTTTCCAGCTCCAGATGAGCCAATCAGTGTAACAATCTCTCCTTTATGTATTTCAAGGGAAATATCTTGCAAAATTTGCGTACTACAATGTTGAAGCTTAATTAAAGTTTTGTCACTCACCACTTATCACCACATCTCCTGAAATCACTTTTAGTATACCTTTAATCAATGATTTGAGCCAAAAATCCCTTTTGAAAAGAGGAAAAAAAAGCTAAATACCCTTTCAACCATTCAAAGCTCTGTTTCACACATGCGGCACATAGACCTGATTCTGTCTCACTTCTGAAAAACAAAACTGGTCTTTAGTCGGCAAGAACAAATAAGAGGCCGGGACAGAAGTGTATGTTCTGAACGTAAACCCGAACAATGGTATACGGTACAAGTAAACCGCTACTCACATCCGCCCTGTTAGCGAAGTTCGAATTTCACTCTAGACACTTTCTTAATGTCCCTGCCTCTGTTTATGTTTATCTATTCGTTGTTTATATTTTCTTTTACTAGCCATGCAGCCCCGATCACACCTGCATCGTTTCCTAATTGAGCAATCTGAAAAGTGGTTTCAGCAGCAACTTTAGGCAATGCAAATCGATTAAAATGAGGTCGTAAAGCATTAATCAATTTGTTTCCTGCTTTGGATACTCCTCCTCCAATGACGATGACATTCGGGTTTAAACTGTTTGCCAAGTTCGCCACTGCTAATCCGAGGTGATACATAGCCTCCCGTACAACTTCCTTGGCGTTCTCATCGTTATTTTCAGCAGCATCGAATACATCTTTAGCTGTAACCAACCCTGTCGTTTGAAAAAGTTCAAACAATTGCCCCGATTTGGTCGCTTCGATTTTTTCCATTGCTAATCTTACAATACCTGTAGCTGAGCTTACTGTTTCAAGGCAACCGGTTTTCCCACAGTTACAGGGAGCCCCGCCTTCAGGAACTGATGTAATATGACCAATCTCCCCTGCCATACCTGCTGCACCATGGAGGACAATACCTTCAGAAATCAATCCGCCGCCAACCCCTGTTCCGAGGGTGACACAGAGCATGTTTTTAGCACCGCCACCGGCACCTCTCCACATTTCACCAGCTGCAGCTAGGTTAGCATCGTTATCTGCAAAAACCGGTACTCCCGTTTCCATTTCCAAACGTTCCTTCAAAGGATAGTTTCTCCACCCGATGTTAACTGCTTGATAGATAAATCCTGTTTCCACTTCAATAAATCCAGGAGCTCCCACACCTATTCCTCTCAGATCGGAAAAAGTAGCGTCAAAAGAATGAAGCTTGTCCTTTAAAGTTGCTGCAATATGTTTTGGTATGTGATGCCCAGAGTCGCTAATGTCCGTCGGCACTTCCCACTTGGTAATAAAATCCCCATCATGATCGAGGATCGCAAGCTTAATCGTTGTTCCACCAACGTCAACACCAGCAAGCCAATTTCGTTTTGTCATATGTATCATCCTTTTTTATCTTTGCTGTTCACTTAAATATTGTATCACGATTCAAAGTGATTTACTTTTCTTTTAAACGACTCTTTTCTTCCCTTAAAATAAGTTTTGCCCGGATAAAATCTTCTTTTTCAATCATGTTCATTCCATGCAATTCATCCAGTTCCTCTTCCATTAGCTCTATATCGTCAGAACGATCACCTGTGTAGATGATCGTTCCGAAGCGTTTTAGTAATTGTAGAATATCGTAATAGTTCTTCATGTTTCCTCCACCTCTTTAACCGATTATACCAGTTTTAAGAGAGCGATAAAAACAAACAGTAGGATCGGTACATACTGGACCAAGAACCGAAATTCCATCATTGTTTTCAATCGCCAAACAAGCCAAGCACTACTTAACCCTCCAGCTACAAAAACAATCATAAACAACAAGATTAACCACTTGGATAAGTCTGCAATTCCCACCTCAAAACCAACGAAAAAAAAGAAAGCAGCCAACGCACCCCAATGAGCAAGTCCGTTACTGGGGATGTAGCCAAATGACGGATGGTACGTACGAAAAAAGAATACGGCCATTACAACAGCAACGAAGGAGATGAGCCCTTTTAATAAAGGATCAGGAAGCCAAAGCCACCCACCTACTAACATGCCGATCCACACAAAAAAGAAGAAAATAAGTCCTGTAATTGTAAAGACCGTTTGCCAGGAAAATATGAGCTTTACCGTTAATAATGACCCCACTGCTACACCAGTTAAAAGAATAAAAAACGTGAAAACCATAACGTCAATCATGACTACGCCCCCCTCGGTTATGTGTATGATTCATGTTCCTTTTTAAGGACAAGAATTTATGTTGTGTAATACGTTTTGAAACTGGTATAATAAAGATGTAAAAAGTTTGAGAAGTACTGAGCAAACTCTACAAAAGAAACGGGGAATAACCATGTCAGAGCAAAAACTCAAAGAAGTGCTTAAACAAGGCATCTATGGTTCACCTGAAATCAGACCAGATGAAAGAAAGCTGTTTCTTTCAACGATTCGAGAGCGCATTTACTTAGCCCTTACGAATAGGCAAGTTCGAGAGAGTGGTATGTATAATCAAGTCCTAAACGTAATGAAAAGACATTCCGATGTAACGCTTTATATAAATGGATCCCTTAACTACCCGGCATATTCGAACTACGTTCAAGAAGCAAATAAAAACGGTGTACAGTTTACCATTGTAAACGACGGCAAAGAGTCTCCTATCGGGCTTGTGCTTGCCTCTAAATCCGCCATTGAGAAAGAAGACATCTTTATTACAGATGAATTATATGAAAAAGACATGAGTCATTAAGAATAAAAGGTGTCCCCAACATTGGGGACACCTTTTATCTTTTATCGATCTTAATTAGTACTTCACCAAACTCTATGCCAACGACTGTGTAGCGAAGGGGACCTTCTCATAGCTGTCAAGTTAAGCAAACTTAGCAGCTTTTTTTGGTTTTTTATCTTATTGATCATTCACTCTCAATTTTTCACATGACAAAGATGCTTCCTTTCTGAAGTTTTTTTTGACAAGGATATATTCCGTTACAGGTGGACGCTTTCCGCAAAAAGCGAAGAACATTCCGGCTCCACCTTTGCTCAACTGATTTACTCCACTCAACCTTAAGTTGACAGCTATGGGGGACCTTCCCTATCCAAATGATTAGTTCCCGGTATCCCCCTAATGAGCTTTGTCTCTCCCACTACTTACTCGTCCAATTTCACAATCATCGATCAGGGTCAATCGGGTGAATAGACCTTGGACGACGATTTTTCAAAGGCATTGGTGCTCTAAACACAACATCCCTCAATCCTCTTAAATTAAATGGAATAAACGGCCAAAAATATGGCGTATCAAATGACTTCATGGACGCTAAAAGCAAAATCAACAGTAATGAGCCCACAATATATCCTGGCACATGAAAGACTGCGCACACGATTAGAAGGGCAATTCTCATCAACCGATTAGCCAGGCTCATCTCATAGCTAGGGGTAGCGAATGAACCGACGGCGGAAATGGCTAAATATAGAACGACCTCATGGGAAAAGAGTCCAACTTCAATGGCTACTTCACCAATTAAGATCGCGGCAACAAGTCCAAGTGCAGTGGCAAGAGCCGATGGTGTATGAATGGCTGCCATCCTTAGCATTTCAATTCCTATTTCCGCTAAGAGAAACTGAGCAATAAGTGGGACTTCCCCTGGGTCATCCATCCCGATGTACGACAAGTTCTCAGGTAATAAATCAGGGCTTTGGGCAAATAAATACCATAAAGGAAGTAAAAAAATACTTGTCCAAACGGCTGCAAAGCGAACAAGCCTCAAGGCACTTCCTACGATCGGTTTTTGGCGATATTCTTCCGCATGTTGCAAGTGATGCCAAAACGTTGTTGGTGTAATAATGACACTTGGCGATCCGTCTACAGTAATAAGCACATGGCCTTCCAAAACATGAGAAGACGCGACGTCAGGACGTTCTGTATACCTAACTACAGGATATGGATTTCGATGTTGCCCAAACAAATATTCTTCAATAGTTTTATCCCCCATAGGTAGACCATCTGTATCAATTTCTTCTAAACTTGTTTTAATGTAATTTACAAGTTCCCTATCAGCAATGTCGGCTAAATACGTAATACAGACATCGGATAGAGACCTCCGTCCGATTCGAATATATTCGTTTCGTAAATTGCGATCACGAATCCTTCGCCGAACGAGACCGGCGTTAAATACCATCGTCTCAACAAAACCGTCTCTAGCCCCACGAATAACTTGTTCTGAATCAGGTTCTTCAGGTCCTCTAATTTCATACGCTCGTGTATCAATTACTAAGGCCTCTGACTGTCCATCAATAAGGAGAACAGCTGGCCCCGATAGGATTTCCACCAAGGCGATTTCAAGGTCATCTACCTTTTCAAGCTCTATGTATGGAATACGTGATTTTAAAAGATGGTCAAGAATGTTCTCTTTTGTCGCACCATCAATATGATTGAGTTCTCTTTGAATCTGAGTGAGAGCATCATCTTTTGCAAAGGCATCTACGGTAAAAAGAGCCATCTCGATACCACCATACTCTAGATCTAGGTGAATTAAATCAAAACTCTTATCAATCGCCAGCTCTCTTTTTAAATAATCGACATTTTCTTTTAACTCTGTAGATACAGGATGTTTTTTCGGCAACTTCATAATGCCATCCCTCCCTTCCCATTCATTTTTTACTAAATACTAAAATACATGCACGGCAAAAGAAGAGAGCATCATTGTTTAGTTCAGTTCAGGTCTGGACTACATCTTCATTTTCACGAACAAAAGTAAAGCTCCTAAAAGGATAAATCCCTTTAGGAGCTTTTGTTAAGATGGATGATTCGTTTGTAATTCCTGTTGAAACTCTCTAAACTGTGAATTCTCAGGATCCAAGGATCGTGCCTGCTCTACTGATCGCTTCGCTTCATCAATCCTTCCTGTCTGATAATACACTAAAGACAGATTGTAATGGGCAGGTGCAAACTCAGGATCCAATTCGATCGCTCTTTTGTAATAGGGTTCTGCCTCTTCAACTTGATCTTCCATGGCATACGTATTTCCCAGTAAAAAGTATACTTCCTTCATTTGAACATCCGCTTCAACAGCCAACGTTAGATACCTTCGAGCTTCACTATAGTTCTCTTCTTGAAAGTACTCTTGGCCAATTTGTGCATAGGCTAACGAACCACTTCCATCAGTAGGCTTCACGAAACCATATGCCATTAAGCCTCCTACACCAATAGTTGTAACAAGTAGAGCTAGAATCCTTCTTTTTAACCTAAACGGTGACGTTGGCAAATTTACAATAGCAGACGCTAAAAACCCACCTACTAAACCACCAATGTGTGCACCGTTATCAATCATCGGCACAAGAAAACCGAGACTCAAGTTGATGACAAGGATGACAATGACATTCATGCCCATCGTCCTAAAAAACAATCGACGGTGCTTCAATCCGAAATAGAGCAGGGCACCAAAACAACCAAAAATCGCACCGCTTGCTCCTGCAGATACTTGTTCATTAAACGCAAAGCTTGCAACAGATCCCGTGAGCCCCGCCACAAAATAAATCAAAATGAACCGTCTCGTACCGAAGATTCTCTCTACTGCGCCACCTAAGTAAAAAAGTGCTAATGAGTTCATAAATAAATGAAGAAAGCCAATGTGCAAAAACATGGCACTAAAGAAGCGCCACCATTCTCCATCGTGTATTAACGGGTTAAACTTAGCACCAAACTCAATAAGCGTTCTAATATCTGTAGAAGATCCAGCTTGTTCCACGAGGGCGAACATAGCTAAAATTGATGCGAGCAGAAAAAAAGTGAAGAAGGGTTTTCCATAAAAAAACAGCTTTCTCTCATCTTCGATCCGAGTATTTGCTGCACGATTGACATGCCTTTTAAGCATCCTTACCATCTCTTCTTCATCTTGAAGAGCATCAACAGGCAAGAAATCCGGTGTTTCCTTTAGCCCCCACTCCGTAGCAAGGGGAAACATGACCGACTGCAAGGAATCCTCGGTTAAAAGAATCGTTCGTAATTGTTGTTTCCCACCAGCCGTTAACGGAAGCGGCTGGTCTACCAACTCCTCGTAAGTATCAACTGGAGGATACTTGGTCACGATGATACTCACGACATTTGCTTGCCTTAAGCCAAGTTTTTTTCGTACTTGTTTTGCTTTTTGTTCTGTTTCTTTAATATCTGATCGAAGTTCACGGGACCAATCAAGTTCCTTCCTGCAAACCCTAATAATCTGATACGGTTCCTTTCGATCATCTTCAAGCCATGCTTCACCATCGCTTTTAGACAAGTGAACAACGCGCATACCTTCCTTGTTCACAAGATGATAAAGAAGCTCCCAATATCTTAGCTGTTGGGTGAGAACGCTCATGTACCATCCTCCTTTGCGATCACGCTCAAGACTTCTACCAATGTATTACATTCCGCTACAGGTGAATGAACCGTTTGTCTTTCTTCACCTCTTGTATTCATGAATATACTATCCCAGCCAGCTTCGATTGGTCCGACTACATCGTGTTTCCACGAGTCTCCTACAAATAAGACAGGTTCTTTTAACCCAAACGTTTCTTTAGCAAGGTCGAAGATTTTTTTGTCCGGTTTAGCTACGTCCACTTCCTCGCTTACAACCATTTGGTTTTTTGTTATCCAATCGGAGATTTGAAGCTTTTCAAGCTTGTTATACTGTGTATCCGCAGTTCCATTTGTAATAATCCCCATATTCACTTTACGGGAGTGAAGATAATGTAGAAGATCACTTAAGCCTTCATAAGGAACACAATAATTATCTACAACCTCATAATACCGTTTATGAAACCAATCGGCGTCTTCCTTTGAGAAAGAAAGGTCCAGTTCCTTCATTGTTTCTAAAAAACGACGTCGGCGATATTCTTTAGCTGACACTTCTTTTTTTTCAAATAAGCCCCAAAACCGGTCACTATTCCTTTTGAAGATGGGGAAAAATTGATTAAATGTAATGGTTGTATCCGATGAGTGTTTATCTATTAATTCCTGAAAGCATTCCGCCATTGCTTTTTTGAATGCTCGCTCATGACTGAATAATGTATTGTCTAAATCAAAGCACACGCTGTTCCATTTCACGTTCAAACACTCCTTCTTAGTAGAAGACATTGAAAAGTTTAATCTATACCTTTTTCAATGCTTTCGAAACAATGAGCGGAACGGTTGCATGTTTTGAGAGCCTGGTACGAGTCGTTTTTTCGTAACAGGCGCGCAACCGAGTGGAGCCCTTGCCAGTCAAATAAAGGCAGTGAAAAAGTCCGGCTGTACTTTTTCAGTGGCCTCCTCTTAGTATACCAGAGGCCCGATCCCATTTACGAAGATTCCCACTTTGCGTATTCTATGCTGGAAAATAGAAAAGAAGCCCTGAACCATACAGGACCTCTTTCTTTTGATTATCGCAAGGCTTGGGAAACCATTCGACTTCTAACAGCTGGTATTCTCATGACTGAGCTAACTGCCAACCTACGTAACCATGGACGTTTTAAAAATGCATTGATTATTCGGTACCTCACTCGATACAAGAATAATCCACCAATGAAAGCGCCGAGGAACATCCAGATCCGATTATCCACGCCCACCCCTCCTTCTTTCCCATTAGGATGAGGTTGAATGAAGAAAGTTATCCACCAAGATCACATATTGAAAATATTCCCTGTTATTTTACCGCTGCAATTTCATGTACCGGTTTCATTGCTTTTTTTAGCGTTTCAGCAGAGGCTACGAGCTGTTTTTTCTCTTCATCGTTTAAATCAATCTCAACGACACGCTCAATTCCATGTTTATTAACTACCGCCGGAACTCCAATATACAAATCCTCTAAACCATATTCTCCTTTTAACAAAGTGGAGACGGTCAAGATTGAATTTTCATTTCTCAAGATGGCTTTCGTTAAACGGATAAGCCCCAACGCAATCGCATAGTGAGTTGCCCCTTTTCGCTCAATAATATCGTAGGCGGCATCCCTTACATTCACAAAAATTTGATCAAGATCTTCTTGTGTTGCCTCTGGCTTATACTTTTCGATATAACGAGCAAGAGGTTCTAGTCCTACTCGAGCCTGGCTCCAAACCGGAAGCTCCGTATCTCCATGTTCTCCTAGGATATAAGCATGAATGTTTCTTACATCTAGATTTAAATAATCGCTTAAAAGGAATCTGAATCTGGCGCTATCCAAAATAGTACCAGAACCAATGACTCGTTCCATAGGTAGCCCTGAGAACTTCCATGTCGCATACGATAAGATATCAACAGGATTTGTGGCAACAATGAAAATACCGTTAAATCCGCTATTCATTACTTCATCTACAATCGATTTAAAGATAGCCGCATTCTTTTCAATTAAGTCTAGTCGCGTTTCACCAGGCTTTTGATTTGCTCCAGCTGTAATCACGACGATATCTGCTTCCTTACAATCAGTGTAATCCCCAGCCCATATCTTCATAGGCGAGCCGAAAGGAAGACCATGGTTTAAATCCATTGCGTCCCCTTCCGCTTTCTTTTTATTTAAATCAATTAATACCATTTCATCTGCAACATTTTGATTGATAAGGGCAAAAGCGTAACTAGAACCTACAAAACCTGTACCAATAACAGCTACTCTTGTGGTTTTGTTTTCATATTCTTTTTGCAAAAGAACCTCCACCTTTCTCACTCCATGATAATCAGTAAGACATGTATTTCTATAAGCATCATACCCCCATAGAACCTATCTCAATCAGAGGGCTTCCCAGCCTACAATTAGATTGTACACTATTTCACAAACATTTGGTGTAGAAACGAAGGAATAATATGACAACTTTATGTCTATCCTTCGTTCATATCGTTAACAGCTGATATATTTTGCATACAACACTTTCGCTTCTTCCGGATCTTGTGTGCCTTGAATCAGCACTCGACCATCAGGAAACAAGACGATCACCTTGTTGTCAGCAAGCTTGATTCTGAGTAAAAAAGGCGTTAGCTCTATGTCCCCCAAAGTCCTAAGCTTTTTCGCCCACTTTGAAAGATCAATTCTTTCTTCTCCAATGATCTGGACCGTATCTCTCCCACATAAGACCGTTACTTGTGTCTCGCTGTCCATCAGCGATGGATAGTCGTGATGTACACACGTTTTACAGTCATGGGCTTGTTTCATTTTTATCTCAAGTCGGTCATTGCGCCATACGTCAAAGGAAAGGAGTGTCCGTCTAACATCCTTTTTATGACCTGTTAATAATTTTATCGTCTCCATTACCTGATAACTTGCCGCGATATCAACGGCTGGAGATAGGACGCCAATCCTATCGCATGTTTGACCTTTACCAGAGCCAGGATCAACCATGCATCGAAGACATGGGGTCATACCTGGTATAAAAGTAGCCTGCATCCCTCTCGAACTTACTGCTCCGCCGTAAACATATGGAATACCGAGTTTGAAGGCAGCATCATTAAGAAGAAAACGGGTTTCAAAGTTGTCCGTCCCATCTAATATCACATCACTGCCTTTTACATACGTTAGAATGTTGTCTTTTGTAATGTTTGCTATATGTCCCTTTACTTGAACCTCCGAATTGATTCTTTTAAGCTTTTTCTCCGCTGCAACCGCTTTCGGTAATGCGTGATTTACATCGTCTTCATCAAACAACGTTTGTCGTTGGAGGTTGCTACGTTCCACGTAATCCCGATCAGCAAAGCCTACATAGCCTATACCAGAGCGTACAAGATGGGTAGCCAAAACCGTGCCGAGGGCTCCCATGCCTACTATAAAGACCCTCTTCTTTGACAGCTCTACCTGTCCAGCTTCTCCAATCGGTTGAAAGAGCACTTGACGCGAGTACCTGTTCGTCATCGCCTACACCCCCCATTTCATTAAAACAAAAATCATCCCTGTCAACAGCACCGCTGAACTCGTACATACATGATTCACTACATCATTGTTAACAAATGACATGCCTCTCACAACCTTTGTATGTTGCTCGCAATGCCTTTTTTTCTCTGTTAGGACTTCGCACTTGTTACATCGGTAAAGAACTTGATATGTACCACCTACAATGGTATCAAGGAGTTGTGCAATTAAGCCTACGAGAACAATAGCAATAAACCACCCTAGACCCACGCTTGGAAAAAGTAAAGCTCCGACACCACCAACGAACAAACTCCCTCCGATCGCACCGATAGTTCCAATAATGGAAACCGCTCCGGACTGCCCTTTCTCTACAGGCTTTAAACGCACAAGATCCAATGGTCGCTTTTTGCTTAAACGACCAAATTCCGAGGCCCACGTATCACTCGTAGCTGCCGCCATACTACTTAAAAAAGCTACAACCCAAACAAAGTCTGATGTGATCAAGTAAAGGGTGGCACAAACGGCCGACCATCCTCCATTTGCTAGGACTTGATGGATGTCCCTTTGATTGCCTTTTTCCTCCATCTGATTAAGGTCATATCGTTTGTCAAAGACTTTCCCTAAGACAGAAGATGTAATAAAGAAACTGGCAAGAACGAGCAAGCCTGCTAATTCAAAAGCAAGACCAATTACCACGCCAATAACAATAGCACCAAATGTCGCCCCTATGGTAAGTGAACCCTTTTTCCATGCCCCAAAAGCTAATATAAGGACACCTAAGGCGTAAATGAGGCTCATAGAATGAGAATCCGTTCTTCTGTAATGATTTTTTTTACCGATTGGTCATGGTCTTCAACCGGGATCTCTTTTTTCATCTGACAATCGAAAGCAAGGGAGCATGTGAGAAGCTCCTTGTTTGCTGATAGAAAACGATCATAATATCCTCCTCCATAGCCTACCCGATAACCATCTTCCGAAAAAACAACACCCGGAACCAGAAGAAGATCAATATCTTTTCCCGCAATTTTTTTGCACCTGTTAGGATCAGGCTCTTTGAGCCCATAAAAGCTGTCTTCCAAGTCATCTAGCGTATTAATAAGATAGAAAGTTAATGTGTTCGTTTCAGGGTTGCATTTCGGTGCTGCCACTCGTTTGTTACAAGAAAGGGCCTTCGAAAAAATAGTATATGTATCAATCTCTCGTCCTACAGATAAGGTAATGCCAATGGTCAGAGCATCATCCCATTCCGCTTGATTGAAGAGATTGTGATGGATCGTAGATGTTTTTTCTTTTAATAGTTGAGAACTCATCTCAGCCATTCGTGATTTCACTTGCTCACGCAACTGTCTTTTCTCACTTTTAAAATCCAATAGATTCATCTCCCTATAAAAGGATATAAAAAAAGCGACCTATAAAAAGTCGCTTTTCCCACATTACTTTGTTTCTTTGTGCACCGTGTGACGCTTAAGACGTGGGCTGTATTTCTTCATTTCGATACGATCTGGGTTATTACGTTTATTTTTTGTCGTAATGTAGTTTCTGTCACCAGTTTCAGTGCAAGCTAATGTAACTTGAACGCGCATGATATCTCCCTCCAAACCTCTAATCTTTACTCATACTTTTAAAATATAGCAAAAACAAGAGAGACAATCAAGAGGGAATGTGAAAATGTAAAGGTTTATTCCTTGTCATCCAAAGGTATCTGACAAGTCTGAAGAAGGTTATGATATTGGCTATGAGCTTCCTCCAACCATAAAAGGTCTTCGTTTTTCATTTCCCACTCGTAAAAGAACCCGGACTCGTATGCCTCAAGCTCAATCTCATAATCAAGTCCCCATCCGTGACTAAATTGTACAATAGGCTGCATTTGGTAGTAATCCACTTCCACTGTATCTCCGTCATTTACAAGAGTTGTTAAATATGAACAATGTGTCCCTTGGCTAGTGATCCCGCCAAACAATGCATAGGCATTTTGGTCATGAACAATAAGTGATTCTTGGCTTGGAGAATAATATACAACCTCGGCACTTCGTTCTACCATTTGGTACCTAATTGTTAATTTTACTTTTACCGGCTTATCCGTAGGGTTATAAACCAACACTTTGTTAATCGTACGGTTCTGACTTTTCATAGGTAAATGAATCCATTTCCATTGAACGTTTGCCGTCTCTCCTTCTTTATACTTGAGTGGGGATTGATGATCGTTGTATAAAGCGATTTTCCCTTGACCTTTGACGGCTAGTACACTTGACTTCTCCCATGAGGATACTCGTTCTTTTACTTCGTTTAGATACACGTCTTCGCCTCCTTCTAGAGATGCTAGCGGCTTGTACCTTAATCTTACTCTTCCTTATTGATATCAACAAGAAGGCAATATTGTCACAGTTTGTCAGTTGCTTTTACGGCATACAAAAAAAGTTAAAACACATTGCCGAACACTCTTCAAGAACATAAACACGCCAACTTTCGTCAATAAAACAAGCTTGCTCAAACGACCATCTTCGACAATTCTAACTAAAGTCTCTAGGAAGAGACATGAAAATGTGGTATAACATTACACGTACATATGGATGAAGGAGGATACAAAAGTGACTTGGTTAATCATCATCATGTTTAGTGTAAGCAGTCTTTTGTTTGTACTGTCTTTTGCTAAAAAAGACCCTGCAAAAGAAATGGAGAAACAGGTTGAGAATTTCTCCATAAGCTTAATGCAAGAAATGTATCAAGTAAAAAAGAAAGTTAAAGCTCTCGAGGAAGAACTCGTGATTGAAAACACCAATGAGGTTGCAGCTGCCACAGAACCTGCATTAACTCCCTCTGAACTAACTCGCGATGATGTGCTTGCTCTCTATGAAGAAGGCTTTGATATAAAGGAAATATCCAGCCAGACCAATCGCTCTGAAGCCGACATTGATGAGCTTCTTGCACAGAACAGGTAAAGGGAGAGAATCAACATGTTAACAAAAAATGGACTAAGAGGAACGGCTGCTGGTATTTTTGTAACGACCTCAATTTTCACCGGTGCTCTCTATTTCAACAACAGTGAAACGACTGCAGAATCGACAGAGGTTTTGACCGAAGAGGATGCCATTGAATTCCTTGAAACCTCAGAATTTGTTGTCTCAACTAACGAAGGATATACTTCTTTAATAGAAGAAAAAAAAGACTTGGAAGCACGCATCCAAGATCTTGAAGCAGATGAAGCAGAAAGAGAAGAGGACGATACTCACACGGATGAAATGACAGATACAAAGACTGTTTATCAAACGGCTCTCGTCGTAACACCAGGAATGACATTCGGAGAAATTGCCGGTATATTAGAGCGTACGGATATTATTGAAGACCGCAGCGACTTCAATGACTATATTAGTAACAACAACTTAGAAATGAGCCTTAAGCAAGGGGAATTTGTCTTTGATAGTACAATGAGCATCGGAGAGATTATCGGCCAATTAACCTCGTAAAGTATGATATTAAGAAATCAGGTTACGCTAACAAGCGTAGCCTTTTTATGTTCAGTAATAGAGGAGTGTTTACGATGAAAACGTTCGGTATTATCTTAATTATTCTAGCCACCTTCCTTCTTCTCCCGCTCCATTATTTAGCCATCTTCCCATTCTTAGAGAACTTTCAGTTTAGCAGGCTTCTTCTTATTCTCGTTGTTTGTGCAAGCTTTCTCGCAGCTATACTCACTGCAGGGTATAACTCTAATCCTGATTAAAGAACGAAAGCGCAGGGTGTGGAAGACCTCAAGATGAATGACAACGTAGTATACTCATTAAAAAAAGAACGTCAAAAAGCCCGGTGCGAGTGGTTCTTCGCACCGAGCTTTTTAGTATAACGGTTACCTCGTTAATAATGTTGGATTTACCTTACTCAATCATCAGAGTTAGTAAACTCTTCTTCGAAAAGCATCTCCGATTCATCCACGTCGTCTGAGCGACCTTCCTTAAGCTCGAAGTAGGCTTCCATTATCTCCACACCAATACGGTTGGCAACCCCTCCGTGAGTGGTAGAGACGCCAGGTACGACAATGGCAAAGGCTACTTCCGGATCGTCATAAGGAGCGTAGCCAACCAACGTTTGGTTGTTCGCCGCTTCTCCCTCAATTGTTCGTTGAGCCGTTCCAGTTTTTCCGGCTACCTTGTAATCAAGATCGCCAAAGAAAGAGCGCGCCGTTCCTTGACTTCCATGCATCACTTGTCGAAATCCTTCTTGTACACGAGCAAGGTCTTGGTCACTCATTGGAATCTTATTTAACACTTTGGGGTCATTCTGTCTCACTAACGGACCTAGATCGTGTTTATTTCGACCTGGTTCACGAATTTCAGAAACAATTCTCGGTGCAATTCGATATCCTCCATTTGCGATCACACTCACGTGCTGAGCCAACTGCATCGGTGTATACGTGTCATACTGACCGAATGTTAGGAAGAGCATATTACCAGGGTTTCCATAGATACCACTACCATATCCAGTTGCTTCATTTGGTAAATCAATTCCCGTTTCCACTCCGAGGCCAAACTGAGCATAATGATAACGAAGCAGGTCATAAACAGAGTGGTAGTCTCCCCATGTGTTCGACACCTGAGGAATGTAATTGGATAAACGCAGGGCAATCTCAGCCATATAGATATTGGAAGACTGTTCCAATGCCTGTATGTCATTAATTCTTCCAAGTGGCCTATGAGAACGTACAGGTCTTACTCCTTCACCTGGAAGTTGAATGGGACGATCGACTATTTGTTCTCCATGACTAAACACCCCGGTTTCATAGCCTATAAGAACGGATGCCCCTTTCATGGAAGACCCAACTTCAAAACCTGAAAGAACATTTCCCAGTTCATTATTGTTATGACCAGCCATGGAAAGCACTTCACCAGTATTAGGGTCCATCATCACGACATAAGCATCTTCTTCTTCGATAAAGTGGCGTGCTGATTCAGAAAGTTCCTTTTCAATCGCTTCTTCAACTCGTTGTTGAAGTTCCATATCAATACTAAGAATCAGATCATTTCCCCGACTACCTTCGTTTACTTCAGGATTTCTTAAAAAGTCTCCTTGGCGATTCATGTGATTGTCAAGAGAGCCGTTTCGACCTCGCAACACACTTTCGTATTGGGCTTCCAGGTAGCTTGTCCCAACCGATTCATTTCTCGTATAACCATTTGCCAGAAATTCGTCCACTCGCTCTCTTGGAATGGACCCCGTATTTCCAAACATTCTAGCAAGTGTATCTCCGTATGGATACTTACGTTGACTATCCCGAATGATATCTACACCAGGCAAATCTTCCATGTTCTCCATAATTCGAGCAGCTTCTTCGTATTCAATTCCTTGAGCTACTTTATGAGGGAGGTAGTTAAATCCGGCAATAAATTCACGCCATATATGGAACACTTCCATCCCCTCATCCGTAATCATGCCCAAGTGCTCTTCAGTAATCCGCTCAAGCCTTTCCATATAGGCTTCATTTTCACTTAATCCGAGTTCTCTTTGTTCATCCAAAGGCAGGATGTCGTAGGGTTCGTCATAGTGAGTCAAGTCGAGCATTTCGTTTCGTTCCTGATTTAACACGAGCCAGTAGTCTTTGATATCCCGCTCGTTGATCCGCTCTTGTTCAATCGTAATGTAGGTGTTCAATTCTCTAGCTACTTCCAGCATTTCTTTCATGGATGTACGCCTGTTCGTATATGTAACGGTCATCTGGAGTTCGTTATCAACGACCACGTTTCCGTTTCTGTCGTAGATAAGCCCCCTCGGCGCTTCTACAGGTGAACTGATGTTAATCGTTCTTTCAAGTTGCTCTTGGTACTCTTCCCCTTGCACAATTTGAACAATGCCTAGTCGAAGAATAAGTGCTGAAAACAAAATAAATACGACAAAAAACAACGTATTTAATCTAACGGGAACGTGCGCTTTGTTTCTTCTTTCTCCCATCTCGAAATCCTTTCTTATTTTATTTAGATGAAAATACACTTAACTCAGATTGTACAGCACGACCAGAATGGACGCCGTGCTTCACAATTCATTGAAAAGATTTACTGAATAACAAGTATACTCATCCTCTTATCTTCATGATGCAAAATCTAATATTCTGCCGAAATCATGCCCTTAGCTCTTATGTATAGTAAGCAGTTGTATGTAATCATTATAGGGACTTGGCATCGCGTGATTTGTGAGAAGGATTCTTATGATTTACACAAAGAAAACTTGGCTCTTTGCCAAGTTATTGATAAGCGGGAAACCCGCTCTTTTCTATCTAGATCATACCATAATTTATGAGAATATACAGATAAGACACCTTCAACAGGTGTCTTATCGTTTAAACGTTTGCCCGCGAATGCGGTTATCTTCAAAGACATCACGAACCCGCCTTAGGCAGGTGGGTGCTCGCAGAACCATTTCCAACGTCCTCAAATGGTTGAGGCATGTTGTCCATCGTTCAATGTGAAGCTCCCGTGTGAATTGGTGTTCGGTTCGAATAAGCTCGAAGTTCACCAACACCGCAGGCGCTGTTAAATTTCAACTTTATTATAGCATATTCGCGAATCTTTTCAACATCAACCTTTAGTCCCGAATGAATAAACTTATCGTTTTTTTAGTACGGAAAATGTCTCTTTTTCTTTGGCACTGGGGAGTTCTATCCCTTTAACAACCCAGTAAATAATGGAATGACCGGCCCCTAAAATAAGGAGAACAATCGGAATTCCTTTTTCGTCCCCCATAAGCAATACAGCGGCAATGAAAAGTAAGATGGAAGTAATTCTTCCGAAGTTTAAAAACAATTCACGGACCACAATATATTCAACCCTCATCTTGGCTGCATTCCAACCACTCCCAATCACATCATACGTTAATGAAATATAAGGAACAAGCAGTAGCGGATAGGCAATCGAAACAACGACACCGTAGATCAGCAACTTCGTGAAGGTCAAATCAAAAATAATTAAGAAAATTGCTCCATAAAGCATGATCCCTCCAATGAGGATCGCTCTTTTTCTAAGTGGCGGCTTAATAAAACGACCTACAAGATAATAACAAATAAAGGCGACAGCTGAGGCGACAAGGCCATATGTTCCAAGAGCCAGTTCACTCCCTGTTGCTACATACACCCAAACAACAATTAAAAAGATAAATGTCCCTTCTCTAAGACCTTGGAAAAAATGAGCATGGCATATTGCTTTCCAGTTCACATCCTCTTTTCTTAAATTCCATATGTCCTTTAATTGATAAGCTCCTTCCGCCGCTCGGCGCTTCAAGAAAAAACTTAAAACAACAGCAAGCAAAAACAGTGCAAGTGAAATAGCGAAAATAACACGATATCCCGTAAGCCTCGGCATATGCGTAATAATAAAACCGGCACCAATTGGACCAATCATACCGGCAAATGACGTTAAAATACCTAGAAACCCATTAAAAAAATCTCTCGTTTCCGGTTCTGTTATCTCAAACGTCAGTACATTGAACGACAACCAATAAAAACCATACCCAATACCAAGTAAAGCGCCTAAAATCAGAAGAAATTTCCCTGCGTTTTCCCCCATTGTGAGAACCGTTGTAAAAAACACACTTAAAAAGATTACACCTAAGCGCAGAACAATAACTCGATCAATCTTTTTTGCCCACCGTCCGGCTAAAAGAAATGTTAATGGCTGGAAAATGACCACCGCTAAATTGTAAAGAGCAATATCCACATATTCACCGGATTGTTTCCACAAGTATACATTCACGAACGTATTGGATAAAGCAATCCCCAATGCATACAACCCACCAATAAACAATAGCAAGCCTAAATCTCTATTCAATTCAATATCACCGATAAGCGTCCCTAGGATTCGTTTCATGGCTGAACTCTCCTTATGTCATCACGTCATTTAGTGTGCCAAAAGGTCCTTCGGATATTCAGATTTAAAGAAGGAAGGGCCATGTTAACGTTCACATAAGAGATATAGCGCCATGTGACGCTATTCGAGGAATTATCGTAATCACTCCGTTAATATTGATGTCTTTGCCGCGAAATGACGCTCAGATGCCGTTAATTTCCAAAATGGAACCGTGAATTTTTCTATCTTACCCGTTAATACCCTACATCCACACGCTAAACGACCTCCATACCTGAAAAAGGAGGCATTAAAAAGTAAAGATCGAACTTTTCAATGCCTTCTCAAAAAGAGAGGTCAGGCTACTTAAAGAAACGATCCTCAAAACAATTGTGTAATCTCCAAATTCAGATCGCTACTTACTTATAAAACACACAAAAAAAGAAACGATCCGGAGTAACCGGAACGTTTCTTTTTTTGTATTCTTTATTTTGCTTCAGCGTAACGCTTTGAAACTTCATCCCAGTTAATTACGTTAAAGAACGCATCAACATAGTCAGGACGTTTGTTTTGATATTTCAAGTAGTAAGCGTGCTCCCATACATCTACACCAAGGATTCCAGTCTTACCTTCCATAATCGGTGTATCCTGGTTTGGTGTGCTTGTAATTTCTAGGCTGCCGTTATTAACAGCTAACCAAGCCCAGCCAGAACCAAAGCGTGTTAGAGCTGCGTTTTTAAAGTCTTCTTTGAATTTGTCAAAGCTTCCGAAGGCGCTATTGATGGCATCAGCAAGCTCACCAGTTGGCTCTCCGCCGCCGTCCGGGCTCATGATCTGCCAAAATAATGTGTGGTTATAATGTCCGCCACCATTATTACGAACTGCACCGCGAATGTCTTCCGGTAATGCTTCCAAGTTTGTAAGAAGCTCTTCCAAGCTCTTGCTTTGAAGATCACTGTGCCCTTCAAGTGCACTGTTTAGCTTCGTAACATACGTGTTGTGGTGTTTACCATGGTGAATTTGCATTGTTTCCTCATCAATGTGTGGTGTCAATGCGTCGTGTGTGTAAGGTAGTTCAGGTAGTGTGAAAGCCATCTAAAATCTCCTCCTTAGTAATATGTAATCCTTTTTTATGTGAATGAGGTGGTACCTCATTTCAACCGATGAATGCACATGTAAGCGCATCACGATTAGGTAGAACTTCGAACAAGCTCTACGGTTTTACATTACCAGATATACCCTCGCTATTCAAACATTAAACACTGCGTTCATTTAAATAGGTATACCTTGACGTCAGTGTGTATGGCTTTGCTTCACCTCATTCGCTCCCTTTTTGCGGCGGTGCCAGCGGGCCAGTAAAAAATACCTCTACAAGTAACACTTCGTGACCTGCGTCTAAGAAACTCACAGAAAACTCATGATGTAAAAGATCCGTCGCTGCTAGCGCTTCACTTCGCATATTTGACTGACTAAAGGCATACTCATTTGCATTTATCTTACATACTTCCATTTTTAAAATCCGTTTCCTTCTTTTTTGTCATAGTGTTAGTGAAATGAAATATAAATGATAAGAAGACAAGCCCCATTATCGAAAGGAGTTTCTATAATGACATGGTTTGAAGCACTCATTATCGGCCTCGTACAAGGAATCAGTGAATTTTTACCGATCTCTAGCTCGGCCCACTTATTAATAGTGGAAAAAATGCTCGGGATCTCTTATCACGATCCTACACTTACCTTTGAAGTATTACTCCACTTCGCATCTTTGTTAGCCGTTTTCGTGTATTTCAAACAAGAGCTTGTGACATTGATTACAAAAGCTACCCGTTACCTTCTCAAGCGCTCAACAGAGGGTAAAAACGACTTCCGTTTCGTTTTGCTTCTATTCATTTCAACTGTGATTACCTTCGTTGTAGGGAAGATACTCGAAAGTGCATTAGGAAGCGGCATAACAAACTTCTCATTGATTGCTGTCGCTTTAATTATAACAGGTATATTCCTCATCTTCATCGAACACGGTGGTTTCAATGAACGAAAAGGAAAAGGAGACATTTCAGTTAAAGACGCCTGTTGGATCGGGGTTGCTCAAGCCATCGCTGTTATCCCTGGAATATCAAGAGCCGGAAGCACACTTGTAGGCGCCATGATGCTCGGACTAAAAAAAGAAGAAGCACTAAGGTACTCCTTCTTACTGTCGATCCCTATTATTTCAGGACTTACTTTGTTAAAACTCACAAGCATGTCCGCCATTTCCAGTGTGAGCCTATTAAGTTTGACAATTGCTTTTCTAAGTTCCTTTTTGTTCGCTCTTATTGGTATACGATGGTTGATTCGTATGGTTCAAAAAACAAAGCTTTCGTATTTTGCCATCTACTGTATCCTACTCGGCATTTTCGTCTGGATTACGTATGGAAACGAGACCGTTATGACGAGTATGGAACAAATTTCAAACGTGGATTAAGCATTTGATTCGGGCTTTTTAATTGCAATTTCCCATTGGAGCAATCTACCGTTACTTGCTTATCGAAAAATACTTTCATTTGTGGATCAATGACGAAGGTGGCCTCCTGAAAGTCGGACTCAAGAGTATCAAATCGATTTGGAACTTCGTCATGTTGAACAAGCCTTGCTACACCACTCACAACACATCCACAGCCATCTGTATCGTGTTCAATCTCTATAATAAGCGGATTATACCCAGTCATGCCAAGGATTTTATCCTGGGCTTCTTTCGTTACCTTGATTTCCAATCGTACCGCACCTTTCTAAATGTCGTTATAAGTACATTATCATAATTGTATACAATAAAAAAACGATTTACATGTTCAGCGTATGAACACATAAATCGTTGATTACAGATAATGGCGGAGGAAGAGGGATTCGAACCCCCGCGGGCCGTGAAGCCCCTGTCGGTTTTCAAGACCGATCCCTTCAGCCGGACTTGGGTATTCCTCCGTATTAAAAGCTTATCCGCATAGACTAAAAATTATGTAGTCGTTGAATGGTGGACCCTGTAGGACTCGAACCTACGACCGGACGGTTATGAGCCGTCTGCTCTAACCAACTGAGCTAAGGGTCCTCTTGGTAGCGGCGGAGGGGATCGAACCCCCGACCTCACGGGTATGAACCGTACGCTCTAGCCAGCTGAGCTACACCGCCAAGATGTCATTTTATTTTCTCAAAGACAATGAATATCTTAGCATGTGATCAAACAAGAAGTCAATCGTTTTTTAAAAATAAATAAAAAAGTGTCGAATGCCTCTATGCCAAGGCTTATCCACTATTCAATAAAAATAAGAGGAGCATGATCGCCCCTCTTATTTTACCATATTATTCTTCGCCAATCACGGCTTCTGCAATGTTTACTGCATGGTCACCGATTCGCTCCAAGTTACTGATCATATCTACGAAAATAATTCCCGCAGCACCACTACATTTCCCTTCGTTCAAGCGCATAATATGCTTTTTACGAAGTTGTCGTTCCATTTTATCAATCTGCTCCTCTTTAAGAACAACAGAACGAGCTGCAATCATGTCTTTGTTTTCCAATGCATTTATAGCTTGTTGCAACGTTTCGATTGTCAAATCAAACATTTCCGTAATATCTTCTGTTGCTAATTCACTCATTTTGACCTTGTTCGCAATTTTATATTCGCCAAGCTCCACCAAGTTTTCCATGTGGTCTCCCACTCGCTCAATGTCTCGAACTGTGTCCATTAACATGGAGTGTTCTTCGGAATCATGAGCAGAAAGGGAGTTTGCAGAAATCTTGACAAGGTAATCTGTAATCTTTTGATCCAGGTTGTTAATCGCGTCTTCGAATTGAAAAGCAAGTTCAGAATGACGTTTTTGATCCGTTAAAATAAAGTCTCGAGCTTCAACAAGACCTTTTTCTGAAAGCTCTGCCATACGAAGCGTTTCCTTTTTAGCTTGTCCAAGAGCGATGGATGAGGATTGTTGGATAATCGAAGCATCCAAGTGTTGCGGTTTATATTCAACAACGCTCTCGTTACCAGGAAGGATCTTCAGAATAATGGCCGCAATGACGGCAACAAACGGTAGCTGAATGATTACGTTAGCTGTGTTAAAGATCCCGTGCGCAAACGCAATTTGCATTTCCGGGTTTAAATTTAACCGTTCACTAATATTAGCAATCATCGCTGTATAAGGGACAACGAAAATCAATACGATGATCGTTCCTACTAGGTTAAATATTACGTGAGAGGCAGCTGCTCGCTTTGCTGCTAGAGACGCCCCAAGTGCTGCTAACACCGCAGTAATGGTTGTACCAATGTTATCACCAAATAGGACAGGTAATGCTGCAGACAGGTCCATAGCACCTTGTGCGTATAACTGTTGAAGGAGACCGATTGCTGCAGACGAGCTTTGAACGCTAACTGTAAAGATCACACCAATAAGAACTCCGAGAAGTGGGTTATCACTCATTTGAACCGTTAAGTCAGTAAAAACATCCCAGTCTCTTAGCGGTCTAAGGCCATCCCCCATCAAGTCAAGTCCATAAAAGAGCGCTCCGAATCCAAAGAATACTTGACCATAGTTATTGGCTTTTTTACTTTTCAAGAAGAAGATCAAGAAGGTTCCGATAGCTAAAATCGGGAGTGAGTATTCGGAAATATTCAATCCAATAATAAATGCGGTTATCGTAGTACCAATGTTCGCTCCCATAATAACACCGATCGCTTGTCTAAATGTCATAAATCCTGCGTTTACAAGTCCAATTGTAAGTACAGTTGTTCCGGTACTCGTTTGCAGTAATACCGTTACAAAAATACCGGCAAAAACACCCATAACCGGGTTGCTTGTCGTTTTATCAAGAATGTCTCTTAATCTTTCTCCTGCTACTTTTTGAAGGCCATCCCCCATGAATTTTATTCCAAATAAGAATATGGCTAGTCCGCCAAAAAACATAAATAGCAAATCTCGAAGTTCAAGTTCCAACAATCTCATCCCCTTATGACTAATGTTTGTTTTGTATGTTTTATGATTGTTTTGCTCAACGACTCTCATCGTACAGCTAAAGTTTTAATGTTTTATTAATGAATTGTAAAGATTTTATTAAGTTTTTAACCAATTGTTAAAAATAAGGTTCTTCTATGGAAAAATCCAGAAATCTTGTACATTATCAAGACTTTCGATAGAATGGAAAAGGATATTATTTACTTAGTCAAAGGAGTGCGCGCATGAATATTTTCAAACAATTTGCGGCTAGTCTATACTCACCTAGTACGGTCGCCACATTTCGTCAAAACAAGATCGGAAGAGCGATCGGCTATGTATTTTTACTTATGTTTATAACACTGCTTCCCCTTGCTATTTCCCTTGGAACCACAATTTATTCCTTCGTAAACCAATTGGAGAGTCAATTGGAAGAAAGTGTTCCGGATTTTCACATTCAAAACGGTGTTCTTACTTCTAATGAAACAAATGAACCCGTGATAAATGAAGAAGACGGACAAACCATCATATTTGACCCAACAGGTGAAATTACACCAGACGACGTTAGCGGAAACTACAATGAAGCCATCGCACTCTTGGAAAGAGAAGCCATACTCATCACGAATGGCGTTACGCAACAACCGGTCTCTTATCAGGATTTAGATTTGAATCTAACGAAAAGCCAAACCGTTGAAATGGTTGAAACATTCTCAGGGATGCTGCCCCTTATTATTGGCTTAATCATTGTACTTATGTACATTTTTTATACCGCAAGTAAGTTTATCGGCGTTACATTCCTGGCACTTATCGGATACTTATTCAGAAAGACTGTAGGTCTTCCGAATATGCAATACAAGCATAGCTGGGTGTTATCTGCATTTGCAGTTACCTTGCCAACAACACTGTTCGCCCTTTTAAACTTTGTAGGATTGAACATCCCATTCCAATTTGCTCTTTACTGGACAATAGCCATTGTGTTCTTGTTTCAAGTGTTACGATATATTCCGAAGCCAAGGGTAAAACCAGCAGAATAGAAGAATACACGAAAAGAACAGGTTTTGTTGCCTGTTCTCAGGCTGTTGAGAAAGTCACTTCTCAACAGCCTATTTTTTAAGCACTCCGTTGTAGGGGTTTCAGTTTTTTCCCGCTGGGAGTCGCCTTCTTCCGCTTCTTGCAAAAATAAATTAGCGAATTTGTTGATTTAGGTAAAAGCTTTGTTTCTCATACTTACACTAGTTTCAGAACACAAAAGTATAAATTTTCCATAATGAGAGAGTTTTATCAAGCCACCTATTATAAATAGAAGAGGGTTCTTTTAGCTTGAAAACAAATCTTATTATAGACTTGAATCTTTCATTACCAGAATCAAAACAGCCCTTCAAAGCGGATTGTGTATAAATTGAATGACGTTCTAATTTAATTCAAAAAGTATCGACCAAAAATGTCACAAGATTAAAATATATGCTATATTTATAATGAGCGAACAAAAAAGTGAACATTATACCTCCATAACGAACAAAATACATACACGCACATTATATGAAAAAGCAATAGAAATGAGGAATGCCAAATGATTGGTGAACGAGTGAAGCAATATCGTAAAGAAAGAGGGCTGTCTCTCACAGAACTGGCCGACCGAGCCAGTGTAGCAAAAAGTTATCTTAGTGCCATCGAACGAAACATCCAATCAAACCCGTCAATTCAGTTCTTGGAGAAAATTGCCGGCGTTTTAGGAATCACCGTGGATCACTTATTAAAGGATAAGGTGGAGAACACGAGCACAGAGTCTAATATTGACGAAGAATGGCAAACCCTTGTTAGAGAAGCGATGAACTCGGGCGTATCCAAAGAAGAGTTTAGAGATTTTCTAGAGTTCAATAAGTGGAAAATGAAGAAATAACAAAAAAGCCTCCATAATGTATTAGGAGGCTCTTTTTATGAGATTCGTTTCGCGTGAACGATCAGACGATGAGTTGGGTTGATCATCGGCTCGCACGTGATGAGAGTAATGACCGCCTCATCCCCCATGGGCTCAAGCACGCTCGTATCCTCTGGGACGACTACATCGAGCTCAAACACTTGGTATTCCTCTTCCCCATTGCGCGTCGTTATCCGAACAAGATCCCCTTCTTTTATCTCATCAAGTCGATTAAACTGACGACCGTACGTATGACTACGGTGGGCGGCAATGCCGGCGTTGCCCGTTTCCCCAATCGGAGTCGTACCGGTAAGGTGTCCAGCTCCTACCTTCAGGTTTTCTTCGCTTGCCCCCTGTAGTATTGGAAGAGTCAAGCCAATTCGGTCAATTTCAATGATGGCGATCGTATTGCCTCTAGCCCCTTCTTCCACAAAAGGATCCGACTGATTGTCCGTACTATCAATATTGCTGTCCACTTCATCACCTGAATCAGAAGTCTGAACGGTCTCCAGTTCTTCCATAAAAGCAGCCTCATCGGTAAACGCCCTTTCCTCCGTTTCGTCTGCATCCACACTAGTAAACACCTGTTCAAGCTCCAGAAACTCTTCTACAAGCTGCCGCTCCTCTTGGGCATGAAAGTACTTCTGGGCATGGGGGAAAAACAGTACACCGAGCCCCACAAGAATAAGCAGAATCGAAATCAGGCGAAGCATTAGTGTTGAACCTTTACTTTGTTACACCTTCTTTGCTGGTACAGATAGATCCCCGCTACAAGTAGAAATGTGCCAATGAGGTAGTAAAGGAATGGGATTTGTTCTCCGGTTTGCGGCAGACCCCCGCCTAATGTTGGAGTTGAGCCTCCTGGTGCGGGAGGTGGTCCAGCTGATTCGCCCGGACCATCATGATCTGTTTCTTCCCCTGGCAAAGAGTCTTCAGGTATTGTGACAGGAGATGCTTCAGCCCAAAATATAATCTGAAATTCTGCAAACTCACCCTGAAATTTGTTACCTGATCCGAAAGGAAAATGGGCTTCAAAAGTAATTTCTTCCTCAGAATCCACAGCTAAGTATCTTGGGTCCAATCCCTCGAACCCATTGAGATTACCTCCATATAAAATTAGTCCATCGCTATCTAAGACACGCAACTCTAAGAATTCAAATAGTTCAAGTGACCCCCCTGTTTGTTCCACAGAAGAAAAAAAGTAATAATTTGTGTTGCCATCGTTCCTTACAATAAGAGATTTAGTAACAATATCTCCTGGTTTTAAGTTAGAATCATTAAACAACATAGTCTCAGGCATTGAAGTAATACTTACATTTAATTCTTCCTGTTGGGCATACAAAATTGAAGGAGAAATTAAAAGACCTACAGCCATAAAACTAATAACAGTTACTTTCAATATATATGATAACAAAGAACCATCACTCCCAAATTATTAAAATCAAGGAAGGGCGCCTTCACACCCTTCCTTGACTAATTAATCATTTTGACGCGAGCCATCTGGACTAGACGGTCCATGCATATCCTGCACTGCCTCGAATGTAAATTTAAACTCAAGTTCGTCACCTTGGAAGCGGTTTTGTTTCATTAAACCATTATCGAGCCTCTCGTCTTTGTTCTCAAAGATTAGGCTAATCCGAATTTTATCTTCTTGATCAGGGCTCAAAAGACCGTCTCTACTAATGTCGAAGTCTTCAAAAACATCGTTATTAATCAGATCATATAGAGTCCATCTTCCTCCCTCTGGATTAGAACCTGCCCTATTAAGTAAGTTCACTTCTCCCTCTTGATATTGATTTGTCCACCAAATTTGAACTTCAAACTGTTTAGCAAATTCATCTGCATTAGTAGGACCATACATTTCTAGGTCTCTTTCCCCATCACTGAAATTAGTAACCTCTGTGTTCATAAGAACCTTCGCAAAATCAATCGTAGATGCCTGTCCATGTTTAATGGTAAAAGTTCTGTCCATTCTTTCAGTCGGTTTAAGATTCGATACATCGAAGACAACTTCAGGATGTACTTCTAGATCAAGAACACCAGCTGCAAAACGATTATTGTCGACTACCTCAATATCGTTAAACGCTGCCCATGTTCCTCCTCCTACTAGTGATAGTCCAAGTACTCCTGTCAATACACCTACACCGATCTTCTTCTTAATACTCATTGAATAATTCCTCCCTTTCACCTCTTTTGAGGTATGTATAAAGATATATCTTACCGGCGCCGATATTTGCCAGCGCCGCTAAAATCAAGCTAAGCACTCTCAGTCGAAGATGCTGCTTCGGTTAGTGCTTTTCGTTTTTCCTCATTTAGCTGTCTGAAGCCTCCGTATAGTTGTTTAACTGAACTAATCAGGAGCATGACACCGGGTATGATTAGAAGTGCTACTAATCCAAATTGTGAGTTTGCGAAGTCCATTGCATAGCCTAAATATGGTACGTTGATCCCGTCGTGTAGGCCGTAAACATTGTCTGAAAGAACAGGGTTGGTATCTGCAGCTTCGTTGTTATCACCTTTTGTCATATACATCACATGTCCGTTGTTGTTAATTACATCAATGATTCGGTGAGTAACAAACACGCCTTCTTCCTGCTGAAACATGATCACATCATCTACAGAAAGGCTTTCCTTATTTATGTTAGGGTTGATACCGATAACAGCACCGGTTTGAATCTCGGGTTCCATGGATCCCGAATAGACAACCTTAAGCTCTTTCCCAAAAACCTGCGTTTCTCCATCTGAAGTTAAAGAAGTTAATACGAGAATGGCTGTAACAATCAACATGCCGAACAGGAGAACGTTGACTCCTGTACTTATTCCTTTAAGAATTTTTACACCCATGATGTAGTTCCCCTTTCATTAGTTTTTCTTAGTCTCATAGATTTCTGACCAGTGTTCTTTGCCACTTGCAGAAGTTGTTTTGATTGAAAAGTTCCGGTTTAGTAATTCAGCTTCAAACTTCACCCTTTTTGATTCACTCGCTTCTATGTTACTAATTTGAACTTCATCCACTTTGGTATTATTGTTTTTTACAGAGCCATTTTCTTGATGCGTGTGGAGAGTAATTACAACATCTTTCATATCTACGGAACTGTTATTCGTGAGTTCAACTTCCACTTCACTTTCACTTTGATCTAATTTAAATGAAACATTCTCTTCAATTTCTTTTTCTATGGTTTCTTCCTCAGCTTTTTCTTCAATTGGTTCTTCTTCTATTGGCTCCTCTTCATTTTGCTGATCCTCCGGCTGTTTATCATTATCTATAGAAGTCTCATGTTCTTCATCCTCTTCTTTTTTACTATCCTCTTTAAGATTCTCATTCTTTTCTTCACCTTTCTCTTCGTCAACCTGTTCTTCCACTTCCTCATGAGTTTTCACATCATGGTTTTCATCATATTTTTCGAAGCAACTTACATCAATTTCTGTCCTCGGCAACCCTTTATTTTGGTTGCCTTTTCCATTTGCGTGTTTTGGATGCCTCTCTGCTACAACGAAATATTTTCCGTTTCCATCACTTTTGTCCATTTCATATGTGATCGTTTCACTTTGATCTTTATTTAGAGGTCCATATTTCCCTTCAAAAATTAGGGTATACTTTTCATTTTCCTCTAAGTTATTTCCGGGAGGTCCTGATCCAAAGTAAATCCAATACCTTAATTTCCCTCCCATGTCTCCGTCCCCAACGTTTTTAATCTCCGCTGTAATTTTTTCACAAGATTCTAATTTACCATTGGTAACTTCAATAGAACTTTTATCCCATTCGTCTAAGAATGGATCCGGAAATTCATCTGCAGCCTTTAATTGCATGGATATTGATTCTGTGTCGTTAAACAGAGCATTGGTTGAACCCATCGTCTGAGCGACGACCAGAAAAAATATGTAACTGAACAACGCAATTTTGATATAAATACCTTTGACTATTGATCTCTTCCGCTGAGCAGTGAGCCGGCCTTTCCTCATACCATCGCCCTCCTGAGAACTCAGGATCTGAATGAGCCTTCTGAAGTCCGCCAGTTTTTTCAATCGGTATCCCTCGCATTCCATCCCGTTCTTTATTACGTTCATTTTGTTCTTTATATCGAATATACCCCTAGTATAAACGTCCTTGTTCGTTATTAAAAACACGAGAAACAAGCAATAACAACGTTATAACGAACAAAAATACGTTCTTTATAACGTTTTTCTCCCTTTTCCTTAGTATTTCATCGTTTTTTAAACTTTTCATAATCCTTTTTAACGAATGACTTGATTAGTAATACCTAAGAATAACCATCATATGTTAATTATCAATAAAAAAAGACACTCCCGTAGTAAAAACGGAAGTGTATCGTTATACCTATTCTATTTTACAAACTAGCTTCCTTATGTAGCTGCTTCGTGAGGAATGATCGGATCTCTTCTTTTGTAAGTCCCATGTGCAATGCTTCTTTAATTAACGCTTCCCATTCTTCGTCATACCCTTGTTCCACTCGTTCAGATACTGCCACCTTTGAAATCCTCCTCTCAAATATGTCCTTGCTAGGTGGCTCGGCGATCATAGAACCAAAGTCGTTCCTTAGACCCGTAGCTTTGCGTCCCTATTTTTCAACAGGTTTGCCGTTGAACTAGAAGGAGGATGGTTCAGGAATGTAAATTCGTTTTTCACAAAATCAAAACGGTCTCCCAATCCCAATACCGATTCGTCCTCGTCCTCGTTACATTTACTGGGGCTTGTGGTAGATAAACGTTAACAATCATTTGGAAGTACGTTACCAAAACGGTTACGATATAGAACATTTGATGTAGTTCCATTATATACAAATAAGCCAAAAAAGTCCTATAAAGATTTTGCTGAATATTGTCATAACTCTTAATTTAGATCTTTAGTACTATTTTTAGGGTTATCCAATGAAGGGAGTCTAATGAAATGGTCGAAAAAAGGGACTCCTAAGAGTCCCTTCTAATAAAATCCATGTTAAATTGTCGATTACAATTGCTTTACTCATCCTGAACAACAACAATCCTTGTTCCATCGACACTGATCACTTTTACTTTCTCATCACTTTGGATCCATTGATTGTCACTAGTGGCACTGTACAATTTTCCGTCAACCTCAACTGTACCAGTCGGTCTAAAAGGTGTCTTTGTTAATCCTGTTTTTCCGACAAGCTCTTTGTACGTTTCGTTCATAGAGTTATATCCTTCTTCCGAAGAGAGCTTATCTTTAAGCGTCATCTTATTCCAAAGGTTTCTTGGAGGGAATACTTTAGTGAACAAAAACGAACTCGGTACTGCAAGTATTAGAGCAAATGCAACCATCGTTCCATAAATGATACCTGGCGTCGGTAGAGACAATCCAAGGATCATTAGTAACACACCAACAAGGGCAATCGTACCATCTGTAGTCACCTTGCCGTCAAAAATAATTAACGCAAGACCAATCAAATAAAGAAGCACAACCCACATTCCAGCGTCCGCTGTAAGGTGGTATGAGAAGTACATGGTCATAATTCCAATTCCCAGAATTGCAAAGAGACCTTTGGATCTGACCATAATTTCACCAAAAATAAAGAGTGTACCTAAAAAGACAACTAAAAATCCAATCGTCGGTGATTCAAGCATTTCCATTTCTTATTTCCCCCAATCGTAGAGAAGAGCATGTTGGTTGTTCTGTGTTCATTATCCTTATCATAACAAAAATATCGGTTTAATTTATATACGAATAGCTTCCGATAAGGTTTCACGTATTATTAATTTATTTTTTAGGTGAATATAATACGACCATTCATGTGTTTTATTCCTTTAAAATAGGATTTTCCAAACCCTAAGCTAAACTTTATTAAAACAACACAAATAATCAGCTCCGTCATATAGACGAAGCTGATTTTATTATTATTTAGTAAATGGAGAGATAAAGGCTGATGAGAACCAGCTTCTAACTGCATCAATCAACGCTTCAAAGAAACCTAGAATTGAATCAATAAGTCCTTGACCTTCTTCACTTTCTAAGAACTCGGTCAAATTTTCACGGATGCTACCAATCTGTTCTTGTACTTGTGACCAGTCAATGTTCAAGTTTTGCATGCGCTGAAACAAAGAAACAAGACCATTCTTTTCTTCGTCTGTAAGTTCAATGCCCAATTCGCGAGCAATATGATCAATAAGGTCACGCAAGTCTTCCTCTGTTTCAACGTTTCCTTCTGCAATTTCTTCTTTAATACGGGTCATTAGTTCTGTCGCTTTTTCGACCCCTACATTTTCCCCAAGCTCAGCAGTTTTTACCATTTCTTCATTAGCTACTTGTTTTTGCTCTTCAGGAATAACCTCGTCTGTAGAAATCTCGTACGCTTTAATCAAG
Organism: Alteribacter aurantiacus DSM 18675; assembly: GCF_000429705.1. GTDB lineage: Bacteria > Bacillota > Bacilli > Bacillales > Salisediminibacteriaceae > Alteribacter > Alteribacter aurantiacus. The sequence goes on along the minus strand of NZ_KE386941.1, from coordinate 510,684 downwards.
CCTGTAAGCGCTGCTGTTCCACTAACATTAAAAGGTGCAGTTACGTAGATTTCTGCATCCTCTACTCCTGCTGTGGCCAACGCATTGGTGTACATTTCTTCACTTACCCAATCAATTCGGTTTGTAGTTACGTTTAAGCCTGAACCCTCTTCCAATAGCGTAATTTTAGATGAAGATAACGCATTCGAACCAATTCGGCTTGCTGAAATGTAGTTTCCTAAGTATTGGTGTTCCTCTTCATTCGTAACATATACAACAAGTGCTTCGTCCTCAGACACACCCATTTCATCTAACAGTTGACTTTGTTGGTTGGCATTTAGATCTTCCCCAAGTGTAACAATAACATCCCCAGGTGCCGCATCCGCATACGTGGTTGAAACAAGTAAGAACCAACCTGCAAAAACCGCCACTGTACTTTTAAATAGTTTGTGTTTCATTTGTTCCTATCTCCTTCCGAGCCGCTTTTCTTTTTCTTAACGACATCTCCATAAAGCTATCTTATCTGTAAACATGAACGGTGAAAAGAGTCAATTATCCCTTTTGTAAGACCAAACGTTTAGTCGGAAACGTGCCTTTAAGCCATACAGCAACCACGCCGAGCAATACGAATGATTTTAAAAACATCCCCCACTCATTCATCATCCAGGAGCTGTAAACGACTGGACCAAAAGCCACTCCTAGAAAACGAATCATGTGATAAAAAGACACAACCATGCCCCTTTCATGATGTGAGACGGCAGATGTAACAAGGAAGTTACAACACGGAAGAAAAAAACCTACCCCAGCTCCAATCAATGTAAGGTAAATAACTGTCGCAATAAAGGAATGATATATAAGAGCAAAAGATATTGGAAGCATGCACAAGGCCAGGCTAACCACAAGAAGAGACGTAACCTTTTCACTCTCTTGGCCGACCTTCTTTCCTGCATAAAAAGAAGCCATTGTGAAAACCGTTAAAGGAATGGCAATGATCAACCCCTTCGTAATCCCACCCATCCCATATACTCGTTCAACTTCATAACTCAAATAAACAAGCAGCCCAAACAATAGAAACAACGCTACTCCACCAGCAAACATAACAGGAGTAATCCACCACGCCTCCTTCTTCATTGCTAAAAAAACACCTTTTATATAGTCAGTCATATTCACCGTTATTTTATCTTCTTCTACCTCATGAATAAATTTCGAGATACCAATAAGAGCAAGAGTAGCTAACAAGAAGTAAACCCAAAACGTGCTTGTCCAAATAAGTAAAGCAGCCAAAGCTCCGAGAATTGGGCTTATGGCTTTTCCAAGTCCATTAAATACTTCCATTGTTCCAAGAGCAACGCTTCTTTTTTCACCATAAAAACGATCCCCAATAAATGTCATGGCAAGGGACGCGGTCCCTCCCGCCCCAAGACCTTGAACGAATCTTCCTACTAAAAGAATGGAATACGCTAATTCCCCGTTCAAGAAAGTAGCCCCAGCACAAACGAGGCTTCCTAAAGCAATAACGATGAGAGAAGTCATCACCACTCGCTTTCGGCCAATTCGATCAGCTAAAATACCCACAAAAGGAATCGACAAGGCTGCAGGGATTGAAAAGACCGTTAAAATAAGCCCTGACTGAAACGTAGAAATCCCCATGTCTACCTCCATAGTTGGAAGAAGCGGAATAAACATGGAATTACCAATAACCATTAAGAAAGGCAATAAGCCTAGCATAAACACGATAACCTTCTCTTGTTTTGTCATATCTTCTCTTCACCTTACATTTTTGTCATATCGAAGTTGGACAAGCATAGGATAGAACTATCAACAATCGGGAGGTGCGTAATTGTGAAGCAAGCATTACTATTTGGCCTTATTCTCATCCTTTCAGTTAGTGTTTATTATGATCTGACAGAAGGGACATTACCCGACACGTCTTTAAGTCAGGGTCAAGTAGCTAGAGATGAGAGTGTGGATGTCCAAGTACAAACTCAACCGGCTACACTTGAATACCAAGAAGTCATCGTTCAATCAGGACACACCGTCTATACAATTGTAAAAGCCCTTCACCAAGATGCCCTTCTTGAATCAAATTTCGAAAAGATCGTCACAGACTTTGAGCGTTTAAATCCTAACGTAAGCGCACACGAGATTAGAGTCGGCCAGACTTATCGGTTTCCTATATATAGAGAAGTTCTTGAACAATAGTCTTAACATTGATCCCCCTGTAAAAATCATAGTCCTTGCCAGCTTTCCAGACGGTTGGTACAATGTGTGAGGACACATATTTAACGATTTTTATTCTTAACTAAAATAAAGGGGCGATCACGCAGTGACTCAAATCACCCATCGTACAAAAACGCGGCCGGTTAAAGTTGGACCGTTGACAATCGGAGGCAGCGACGAAGTCATCATCCAAAGTATGACAATGTCTAAAACACATGATGTGGAAGCCGTAACGAAAGAGATTCTTCGTTTAGAGGAAGCTGGTTGTCAAGTTGTCCGAGTAGCATGCCCGGACATGCGCGCCGCAGAAGCCATTCCAGAAATTAAAAAACGAATTAACATCCCTCTTGTTGTAGATATTCATTTTGATTACAAGTTGGCGCTTAAAGCCATTGAAGGCGGTGCGGATAAAATCCGTATTAACCCCGGTAACATTGGCCGAAGAGAAAAAGTTGAAGCGGTCGTTAAAGCCGCAAAAGAAAAAAAGATTCCGATTCGCATTGGCGTAAATGCTGGTTCTTTGGAAAAGAAAATTCTTGAAAAATACGGTTATCCAACAGCTGATGGTATGGTCGAAAGTGCTCTTCACCATATTAAAATTCTTGAGGATCTCGACTTCCATGACATTATCGTTTCCATGAAAGCCTCTGATGTGAACTTGGCTGTGGAAGCTTATGAAAAGGCGGCAAAAGCATTTGATTATCCTCTACATTTAGGAATCACCGAGTCAGGTACATTGTTTGCCGGTACTGTAAAAAGTGCTGCAGGCCTCGGGGTTATCTTGAATAAAGGAATCGGAAATACCGTTCGTATTTCACTAAGTGCAGATCCTGTGGAAGAAGTAAAAGTGGCCAAGGAGCTCCTTAAAACGTTCGGTCTTGCGGCAAATGCAGCAACCTTGATCAGTTGTCCAACATGCGGGCGTATTGAAATTGATTTAATTAGTATTGCTAATGAAGTAGAAGAATACATTCAGCAAGTTCACGCACCGATTAAAGTAAGTGTTCTTGGTTGCGCCGTTAACGGACCTGGTGAAGCGAAAGAAGCGGACATCGGCATAGCCGGAGCACGTGGAGAAGGCTTGTTATTCCGTAAAGGAAAAACGATTCGAAAAGTACCAGAAGAAACAATGGTTGAAGAATTGAAAAAAGAAATTGACAAGCTTGCAGAAGAACATTACGAAAAGCAACGTCTAGCAGAACTTGAAGCAAAAAATTAAATAATAATAATTAGAAAGGCGCACACATTTTTGTGTGCGCCTTTCCCTTTGACGTTTTTCAGGGTTTTGCGGTTAAAAGAACGGAGATAAAAACACACTGATAATGATCGAAAATGCACCAATACCGATGGCTGTATATCCGAGACCGGCACGGCCATTCGCCCGGGTAATGAATCCCATAACAATGGCAGCCGCACCTAGGACAACAGGAAGGAAAAATAAGCTTACGATTGCTAAAGCAACCGCAATAGCACCAATCCCCTTCCCTTCTGAAGCGTCTTCCATAAAATCCGCTTCTCCATCGTCATTAATCTCAGCATTAGCAAGCCTTGCATCAGGTGATACCTCGGCAGCCGTTTCTTCACGGTATTCCGTCTCAAGCTCGCGGTCCTTTGCAAGCTCTTGATCATCATAATAAGAAGCGTCCCGTTCTTCGTCCACAAGACGCAAATCGCGTTCTCGCTTATTGCGTTCGTCCATGGTACTCCCCCTTTTATCATTCGGACGTACCTTTAGTATGCACCTCCTGCGGGGTCTGACCCCGCACAATAGTGTGTAAATCTTGGAGATAGAAAGGTGTTTTGGTTAAATATGAAGAATATTTACAGGTTTGGGATTGATATTGATGGTACAGTAACAGATCCTGCTACCTTTATCCCTGCATTAAACGAACATTTCAAACGTGAGCTCACGTTAGATGACATTACTGAATATGATTTAAGCCGTGTTCTTGGCATTACAAAAGAAGACTTTTGGACATTTATGAAGCAACACGAAGGCAGCCTTTACTCACAGGCAAAACTTGCTAGTGAAGCGAAAAAAACATTGCTTGAATGGGAAAGGAAGCATGAACTTTTTTATATAAGCGCTCGTAACAGTCGCTTTGCTGATCTTACGAAGGATTGGTTTGACACGAACCAGCTCCCATACCATCACATTGAACTGATTGGCAAGCACGACAAAATCGGAGCTGTAAAAAAACATGACGTTCATGCATTTTTTGAAGACAAACATGATAATGCGGTTAACATTGCTGAAGAATGCGATATCCCTGTTGTGTTAATGAATACACCATACAACCAAGAGCCCGTCCCTAAACTTGTCCACCGGGTAAACAGTTGGCAGGAAGCAAGAGAAACGGTCAGGAAGTTGTTTGGATGAGGAGTGGATCACCACTCCCTCCTCGCCTGTTCCTTCGAAGGCACTGAAAAAGTTTGATCTTTACCTTTTTCAATGCTTTCTCTTTTTTCAATTAGGTATCTGCAGTTCGATGGGTGCATTCGTAACAGCCCTCCTTATTTACTTCAAGACCTTGCCTGCGCATTATTCCCCTGTCATTTACGTCCTTCTTACATTCGCTTTTGCCTTCTATGCCTTCCGAAAACAGTGTTTCTTAAATATGAAACAAGAAAAGTGGTTTATGCGAATGGTCATTGCCACGATCCGCATTAGTACCGATGATAGCTCCCCTCCCCATCACTACCTCCAAACGCACAAAAAACACCGCCCAAAAGGCGGTGCACATCGTTAATCAATTTACACTCTCTTCTCTCCACAATCCCCACAATATCCATAAATCTCGAACTTATGACCAGTAATCTGAAAGTCACCTGCACTCTCTTCAAATGCGTCCATCGGACAACTGTGAACATGCTTTGTTTTACCACAATCAACACAAATAAGATGGTGATGATGGTCGTTTGTAGAACAAGCAAACCGGAATTTCTTTTCCCCTTCAAGCTCTGTCTCTTCCAAAATACCAAGTTCCGAAAAGAGGGAAAGATTACGATAAATGGTATCAAAACTTAGACCTGAATACCGTTCTTGTAGGGCTTGTAACACATCTTTAGCTGCCAAGTACCTCTTTTCGTCAGCAAACAATGTAAGCATGTCTTCCCGTTTGTCTGTATATTTATATCCTTTTTCTTTCATGACTTTTAAGGCTTGCTCAACATTCATGTCCGTACAACCTCCTGTTTTATGCTAAACCGGTACGAAACCGTTTTAAGATAACAGCAATGAGCAATAGAACGACTCCCGTTACAACAATCATTCCTCCAGTTGCCACGTTCAAATGATAGGAGAAATATATTCCCCCGATCATCGCGAGCTCACCGAATAGAATACCGAAGATCACCACTTGACGAAAGCTTTTAGCAAGTTGGATACTCGCAGCAACTGGGAGCGTCACCATTGCACCAACAAGCAGAATGCCCACCACTTTCATGGACATTGAAATCACAAGAGCAATTAATAAAGAGAAAAAGAAATTAATCTTTCTTACCCCAATTCCACTCGTCTTCGCAAATTCCTGGTCAAAAGAAATCGACAGCAATTCCTTATAAAACATAATAAGAATGACGAGAGCTAAAACACCTGTAAAAAAGATAAACCCTAAGTCACCCAGTCTAACAGTCACGATACTGCCAAACAAATAGTTATACCATTCATTATATGACCCTTGGGACAAACTAATCAAAATGGCTCCTAATCCAATTCCAGAGCTTAAAATAATCGGAATCGCCAATTCTTGAAAGTGTTTATAAATTTGTCTTAACTTTTCAATCAGTAGCGAACCAGCTAAAGAAAAAACCAAGCCGGTATAAAGCGGGTTAATAAATCCAAGCCAAAGCGCAGATTGACTTAAAAAAATTCCAGCCGCTATTCCTGTTAACGTGATGTGAGACAATGCCTCGGATATAATTGTGATTCTTCTTACCAATAAAAAGGCTCCAAGAAGAGGGCAAATGAATCCGATAATTACTCCGGCAATGATACCTCTTTCCAAAAACGTCAGCTGTTGTAACAATTCCATTTTCACACGCCCTTTACACTCGTTTTCGAGTGAGTAGCACAACTACTAATAAGATAATAACGTTAATAATCACGATCGTTCCACCAGGTGCCAAATCCAAGTGAAACGCACTGATCAGTCCTACAATAACCGACAGCTCACCGAAAACGACTGCGTATACAAACATTTGCTTAAATCCTCTCGCAAGGCGCATAGCCGCAGCTACAGGTAGTGTCATGAGTGAAGATACGAGCAAGATTCCTACTACTCGCATAGAAGCCGCAATAACAAGGGCGACCATAATAATAAACAATACATGTAAGAATCGACGAGGAATGCCTGAAATGACGGCTTGGTCTTCATCAAAGCTTAAGAAAAACAGTTCCTTATAAAACAGAACAAGAAGGAGCGTCACTACAATCGTAATCCCAATAATCAAATGAAAGTCGGACTTAGTGACAGCTACTACGCTTCCGAACAAATAGTTAAACAAGTCATTATTGAAGCCGTTCGCAAGGCTGATAAACACTACACCAATACCAATACCTGCAGATAGGATAATCGGTATGGCAAGCTCTTTATAGTACACATAAACCGTCCTAAGACGCTCAATCATAAGAGCCCCTCCAACGGAAAAGGCTGCCCCCATATAAATAGGGTTCAAACCTGCAAAGAAACCGTAATACCTACCTAACAAGAGACTAAACGCAATACCAGACAGTGTAATGTGAGAGAGTGCATCTGCGATTAACGAAAGCCTCCTTACAACAAGGAAAACGCCTAAAAAAGGCGCTAAGAAACCGACCATCAACCCTGTGTAAAGAGCATACTTTAAAAAGTCATATTGAAAGAATACACTGATCAAGACGAATGTCCTCCATCATGGGCATGATCGTCATGATGTTCATGGTTGTGAGTAATAATCTGTACGTCATGACCATACATTCGGGACATCATATCGTCTTCTTGTTCCTCGTATTCCTTCGTATCACCATGAAAATGCAAGTGCTTATTTAAGCAGGCTACATCTGTCACATACTCAGTCATAGCCCCAATATCATGGGTAACCAAAACGAGGGTAATCCCTTTATTTCGATTCAGGTCTTTCAACATCGTGTAAAAGCGCTTCACGCTCTTCGCATCGACCCCAACCGTAGGCTCATCCAGGATCAACAGTTTGGGTTCACTCACTAGTGCACGAGCAATAAAAACCCGTTGTTGCTGCCCTCCTGAAAGTTGTCCAATATTCTCGTGCATAAATGCTTCCATCTCAACTTGCCTGATCGCTTCCCGGACTTTTTCTTTGTGTTTTTTCGTTAAGAAACGAAATAAACCTACTTTTCCGTATAGCCCCATTGATACGACTTCAAAGACCGTTGCAGGAAAGCCGCTATTAAAACTATTCGCTTTTTGACTTACAAAACCAATGTCCTCCCATTTATGAAACCGACTCAAACGCTCTCCGAACAGGCGAACCTCTCCTCTTTCAGGAGTCACAAGTCCAAGGAGACACTTAATTAGCGTTGACTTTCCTGAACCGTTAGGACCAACCAGCCCCAAAAACGATCCAGCCTCAATAGATAAATCTATATCTTCTAACACGTTACGTCCATGGTAGGCAAAGGACAAATCCTTTATCTCAATAATGTTACTCATCGTTATCACAGCCCTTTAATCCCAATCGTTTAAGAACGATTACGATTTATTCCTCCCAGTAGTATACATGAGGGGTTTATGTTTGTAAACACACGTGCATGAAGGCCATTACCATGATAACAAAAGAGAAGTGGCACTATTGTTCCATTCACCCAAAGACTTCGTATAAAGGTGTTCTTTTGATCTTCCCCACTTATCTTTACTCCCTTTTGTATGACCGTGTCTTCATTACCATAATAAGCTTACATGTCTGTCATAACAAGTCGTATTCATCTCATAAAACGTTTATAATAAGTAACAATACAAGGAATTTTTTCACAGTAAAGGTGTGATGGTATGTATAAACAAACTGCGGTTATCGATTTAGGCTCAAACTCTATTCGCCTTGTGATATTTGAAATAAACGAATACAGATGCTACAGAGAAATTCAAAACTTAAAGGTCGTTGCTCGACTTAGTTCTCACATTAATCAAGACGGATCACTTTCAAGGGACGGCATGAAGGTGATTAAAAAAACCCTTAAACGTTTTCGTTCCGTCCTCGAGCGATATCACGTATCTGACATTCACGGTGTAGCTACAGCTGCCGTTCGGAACGCTTCAAATCGCCAAGATATTGAAGCACTACTCCATACGTATACAGATATGTCATTTAACGTACTCTCTGAAAAAGAAGAAGCTCATTATGGTTTTCTTGCCGTCGTTAACTCAACTGACATTAAAAATGGAATTACCATTGATATCGGTGGAGGAAGCACGGAAATTACGTTTTTTAAAGATCGGAAACTAAACGATTATCACAGCTTTCCCTTTGGTGCTCTGACACTCAAACAAACCTTTATCACTGAAGACGCCCCTTCCAAAGAGGAACTAAAAAAGCTTCATCACTATCTCTTGCAAGCGTTCGATAGCCTTCCATGGCTCAAAGAATCAACTGGCACAGTCATAGGTATTGGAGGTAGTGCAAGAAACCTCGCTCTTGTTCATCAGCATGCCATTGATTATCCATTATCAGGGCTTCATCAATACGAAATGTCAGATCGAGATGTGAAGTCTGTATTTGAACGCCTTCAATCTCTTCCGTTAAAGAAACGTCAACAAGTGGACGGATTATCTAAAGACCGGGCTGATATTATTCTCCCAGCGATTTTCGTGATCCAAACCCTAATCGAATATACTAACGCTGATCATTATGTTGTTAGTAATAAAGGGCTTAGAGAAGGAGTCTTTTTTGAAACCTTACTAGGCGAAATGAAGGTAGAGTCGTTTCCGAACGTAACAGAAGAAAGCTTTTATCAACTGAGCAAAGACTACCATTTAGATTTCGACCACCACCGTAGACTATCTGTTCTGGCTACATATTTGCTTCGTTCTTTAGAAGGATATACTGGAGAGCATTTTAGCAACGAAGATATCCACCTCCTTCAATTAGGAGCTCGTGTCTTTTTTATCGGAGAATCCATTCATCCCGAATCCAGATCTCAGCATACGTTTTACTTGCTCACCAACCAATCAATCGATGGTCTTTCACACTCGAAAAGGCTCGCCGTTGCTCTTCTCGCATCCTTTCGTAACCGGTCTTTATTTAATCAATATTCAAAACCTTACAAGCAATGGATACCAAAACAAGACTTATCCAAATATGAAAAACTCGGCGCCATCTTAAGACTTGCATACGGATTAGACCGTTCTAAACAAGGTGTTGTAAAAAAAGTCATTTCTGATCCTGAGCAATCACAAGATGCATTATATTTAAAACTGGAAAAAAGTAAAGATGATTACTTTGAAGTGTTTCATGCTCAAAAATACAAAAAACATGTAGAACGAGCTTTTGGTATAAAAATTGAATTACTAACATAACCCAACGTATGAAAACTTCAGGAGCAACATTTCATTCGTCTATATCCAAAATGAACACTCTTGACATGTTCTTAACATAACCTTCACATTCTTTTGCTACACTTGTCTGAGAAAAGATAGAACGATGATGGATGGTGGATAAGAATGACGAATCAAGTATCAGACGAGGTGAGTAGTAAAGTGAACGTAAACAGCTCAGCTTATTATAATAACCGAGAATTAAGCTGGCTTGCCTTTAATCAACGAGTATTAGAAGAAGCCATAGACGAAGACAACCCACTGTTGGAGCGGTTGAAATTTTTGGCTATCTTCAGTGGAAACTTGGATGAATTTTTTATGGTACGTGTTGCAGGGCTAAAAGATCAAGTGAAAGCAGGGTTTAATAAGCCCGATAATAAAGCAGGACTTACACCTAAAGAACAGCTAAGAGAAATCAGTCATGCCAACCACAAACTAGTCGAACGGGAAGACAACTTACTTACCACTACACTTTTACCGGAACTTGATAAAGAGAACATTTCTTTTTTATCCATGAAAGACCTTTCCGAAGAGCAACTTGCATACGTTGAAAACCGATTTGATCAGTATATTTTGCCTGTGTTAACACCTATGGCTATCGATGCTTACCGCCCGTTCCCCATGCTGTTAAACAAAAGCTTGAACTTGGCTGTTATATTAACGGGGGAAAGAGAAAAACTTGCGATCGTACAAGTACCTGCTGTTCTTACACGCTACATTCAACTTCCGACTCGATTAAATATAAAGCAGTTCATTTTGCTAGAAAAGGTGATCAGCTACTTTATTGGGCGTTTGTTTATTGGGTATCAAGTCAAGTCCGTCTCCCCATTCCGAATTACCCGTAACGCCGACCTTACGATTCACGAAGAAGGCGCTAGGGACTTGCTCAGACAAATTGAGAAAGAACTAAAAAAAAGAAAATGGGGCGCTGCAGTAAGACTTGAGATGGAATATGGGAATATGGACAAAAAGGTTCTCTCCTTCTTAACGAACGTGCTAGAAATTCATAAAGATGATGTGTACGAAGTTAAAGGACCGATTGACCTTAGCTTTTTGTTTGGATTATACAAGGAGCTTGCGCCTGAATTCGAGCACCTTGTTAATGAAACACTTATCCCGAAACCTCCCATAGATCTCGTTGACGAAGAAGACCTGTTTGCTGCAGCTTTAAAAGGAGATGTTCTTTTTCATCACCCCTACGAATCATTCCAACCGATCGTGGACTGGATCACCAAAGCTGCACTTGATCCATCGGTTCTTGCGATTAAACAAACGTTGTATCGGGTCAGCGGCGATTCTCCCATTATTCATGCATTAGCTACAGCGGCTGAATCGGGTAAACAAGTAACAGTATTAGTTGAATTAAAAGCTAGATTCGATGAAGAAAACAATATCCAGTGGGCAAAAAAGCTAGAAAAGTCTGGCGTTCATGTGATTTATGGCATTACGGGACTCAAAACTCACAGTAAAATCACTTTAATCGTCCGGCATAGTCAAGGACAAGTAGAGCGATTCGTTCACCTTGGGACAGGAAATTACAACGATTCCACAGCAAAGCTTTATACCGACATGGGCATCATCACTTCCGATGAAGCATTTGGTCAAGACGCTACTAATTTCTTCAATCATCTCAGTGGATACAGTACTAAACCTGAATGGCAAAAGATCTATACCGCTCCTTTTGGTATCCGAGATCAATTCATCAAATTAATTGATCAAGAAATTGAAAAAGAAAAAAGGTACAAAAATGGGAGAATTATAGCAAAAATGAACTCGTTAACGGACAAATCCATCATTTTAAAGCTATACGAAGCTAGTCAAGCCGGGGTGAAAATTGACCTTATTGTAAGAGGAATTTGTTGCTTAAGACCAGGTGTCCCACAAGTGAGTGAACATATCACTGTCCGCTCCATTGTTGATCGATTTTTAGAGCATAGCCGAGTGTTTTACTTTTACAATAACGGTGAAGAAAACACATACCTTTCTTCTGCAGATTGGATGACTAGAAACATGGAAAAACGAATTGAGATCCTCTTCCCAATTGAAAGTAAACATTGCAAAGAACGAATTAAACAGGTTCTAGACATTACTCTTAAAGATAATATGAAAGCTCGCCTCCAAACAGTGAACGGCGATTATGAGTACAAAAGGAGAGAACCTTCTGAACCATCGGTGCAAAGTCAACTCGTCTTTTACAAACTCGCTTCAAAACACGCAGATGATGAGGAATAAACCAATGCCCCGTAAGGAGAATCCCTACGGGGCATTGGATTTGAATGCACTATTGATTGACTGTAACGAGTTGCTGACTTTCTTCAGCTTTTTCTTGAATTTCAACGGCATACCAACTTTTTGCGTCACCGTTTTCTTCCACGTAAGCTTCCATTCCGTAAATACCACGGTGATATGCAGTTAGAGCTTGATCCCAATCATCGTAACGGCTGAACAAAAACTCCAAATAAACGACTGAAAGCTGAATGGAATAAAACGGATCAAAAAGAAGGTCATCCTCGTAAGGAAGATCGGCCATGTCAGCAATCCATGGGCCAGTATTCTTCATAAACTGCGCCATACCATATGCACGTCCATACTGCGTTTTCGGTCCAACCGTCTCCGGATCGAACGTATCTCCCGTTTCCACACGGAGAAGCTCATACACTAAGAATGGGTCGATGTCTTTTTTCTCCGCTTCCAAAGCTAAGAATATTCCCCACTCTTCTTTAAACCTTCCTTCACTATCTTCCACAAAGTGATCAGCAATCATCGTGGCTTTTTGCCAAGAATCGTATCCTGCTACATCGTAGTCTTCCGGAAGATGATCAATATAATGTTGCATTTGCTCTGTTTCTTCTGCCAAGATCTGCTCTTCTCTTTGTTTTTCCTTCTGTTCTTTTATTTCAGCGACTCGCTCTTGCATTTGGTGGTTTTGAAATCCTAGTACAATAACCGTTCCACCAAGCATCACAAAAGCAACTGCCGTAATGATTATGAAAGACCATTTACTTTTCATCCATGTCCCTCCTACAGAACCGTCCTCACTTACACGACTGTAAATCTTACGCTCATTCGACAAATTTCGCAAACCTGACAAAGTGACTTTAATCGTTATTATCTTATTTAAAACCTTCCTACTATTACTTAGCTCTCCTATCCATTATTAGAGAAACGTATGCTTCCAATTACTCGGTATTTCTGTCCTATCAAACCCAAATTCATACAAAAAAAAGAGACTATCGGTTTATGATAATCTCTTTTCCCTCTTCTTTTATTTTAAAACCTCTAGTGTTGTTTTGAAGCTACAGACCGGAAATGTCTGAACACAATCCCTTGCTTTGGAGAGAAAAAGAACGCTAAACCAAATAGTGCAGAAGCCACAAGGACAATCGATGCACCTGAAGAAACATCATAGATAACAGAGAAAAACAATCCCATTACCGCAGATATCACGCCAAACACGGCACTTAAACCGAGCATGACTGGAAAGCGATCTGTCAATAAGTACGCCGTCGCTCCAGGCGTAATCAGCATAGCAACAACGAGGATAATCCCCACTGTTTGAAGGGAAGCAACGGTAACCAAGGATAGTAATAGCATAAGCATATAATGAATAAATTGAACAGGAAGACCCGTTGCTTTTGCCATCGTCTCATCAAACGTACTTAATAAAAGTGGACGGTAAAAAACAAAGACGGCTAATAAAACAAAGATTCCTATACCAAATGTAATCCAAAGATCTGTTCTAGAAACAGCCAATACGTTCCCAAATAGGATATGCCACAAATCTACGCTCGATCCACGCATAGCTGTAATTAGAACGACACCTAAAGCAAACATCGCGGTAAACATAATACCGATAGCTGAGTCCTCTTTTATTCGGCTATTCTGGGAAATGTACCCAATTGATAAGGCTGTAATTACACCGGTAATGACTGCCCCTATAAAGAAGTTCACTCCGATCATATAAGCAATGACGACCCCTGGTAGAACCGCATGAGAGATCGCGTCCCCCATCAGAGCCATTCCTCTTAAGATAATGAAGCATCCTATAACACCACATATGACCCCAACCAACACTGCTGCAAGCATGGCGTTTTGTAAATAAGGATACCGAGACACTTGATCTACAAAGCTTATGACATTCTCAATCATTGGCTCACCACCACAATCCCGTCCTTATCATCAAGTACAGCCGCACTGCCTTGGTAAGCACGCTTTAAAAACTCAGGTGTATACACATCTTTAACTGCTCCTGCAGAAATGAGCTCTTGGTTTAATAGGATTAATTGATCAAAGTATTTCTCAACCTTACTTAAATCATGATGGACTACAAAAATGGTTTTTCCACTATCTCTTAGTTGATGTAAGAGGTTTACGATAATCTCTTCAGATTTAACATCGATGCCAACGAATGGTTCATCCAAGAAGAATACATCAGCGTTTTGAGCTAACGCTCTTGCGATAAATACCCTCTGTTGTTGTCCACCTGAAAGTTCTCCAATCTGTCTTTTTGAGAACTCTTCCATACCTACCTTCACCAACGCTTCTTTAGCCAGTTCTCGGTCTCTTTTGGAACTTCTCTTATACCAAGGAATATGAGCATAGCGTCCCATTAGGACGACATCTTCCACACGCACTGGAAAATCCCAATCAATCGTGTTTCTTTGTGGCACATAGGAAATTTGCTTTCGATATGTTTTGATCGTTTCTCCGAAAACACTCACATCTCCATTTGATTTTTCAAGGCCCAAGATGGCTTTTATCAATGTGGATTTCCCTGCCCCATTAGGTCCGATCACACCAATGAGCTGCCCTTTATCAACAGAAAAATTAATGTTTTTTAATGCAAGGTGTCCGTGATAGTGTACAGATAGTTCACGCACATCAATTGTCTCATGTAAAGACATGATTCACTTCCCCCTCTTCCAATTCTAGAAAATAGACGTTCGTTTAGATATCATCTGTAATATATGTTATGCGCATATGATTTGTGCCATACGGCGAAAAAGTTGTACTCAAATTAAAAAGTTGCCCTAAGTAAACTTTTGTTGCTGTGTTCAATTATAGACGCTAAAGGGGAAAATATCAAATCTAAATCATCCATCCGTAAACATAAGCCTGTCTAAGTAGTGAAGCCATTTTTTTTATTAAATTAGTATACTCTTACGTCCGTGTGTAAAACCCCAGATTTACGCCATCCGCTCCCTTTTCACTACGGTCCCGGCTTGTTGCAAGAATCCTGCTTCTTCCTCTGTAATGCTTCGTCGTTTTTGCGTCGAAGCAACGCAAAGCACAATCACGAGGTAAACGGTCGTCACTGCCGCCGCTGGATCATTACTAGCGTTCAACAACGAATATCAAAAGGCCACAACACGTCACATAAAGTAAAGGTTTGCTGGGTAAGAGGAATATACATTTTTTAAGACTTCTTAACGCACAAAAAAACTGTCCTCGAGGGTGCCCCCTAAGACAGTGATGACTCTTCTGTTCCTTCTTCAGGTTCTTCATACAAAGGTAATGAGATTCTTACTAACGTGCCTTGACCAACTTCACTTTCAATGGAGAAGGATCCCTCATGTTCTTCTACGATTCTTTTACACAATGGAATACCGATTCCTGTCCCCTTATCTTTTGTCGTAAAAAAAGGCTTGTATATATCGTTTAGAACGATTTCGGGCATACCTGGACCAAAATCTTGAAGCTCAATAATATAGTGCTCTTCCTTTACAGATGTATGCATTGTAAATTTACGATCGTTTCCTTCTTTTTCATAAGCTTCAATGGAGTTTCGCAAAACGTTAAGAGTAACTTGCCTAATCATTTGGTCATTCACATACAAGTACTTTTTTGAATGCCTGATCGCAAAACTAAAATCGATATCATGGAGTAAGCATTCCGAGCGGAAGATCATGAGCATGGATTCAATTAATTCAGAAGGAAGAATATATTTTTTATCAATTTTCTTTCTCGACATGGATAAGAAATCTTCAATGATCAAGTTCATACGATCAATCTCAGATGAAATCGTTTCATAATATTTGTTGAGACTATTGGACAATTTTGAAAGCTGAATAAACCCTTTGATCACTGAAAGAGGGTTTCGGAGTTCATGTGCGACTCCCGCTGCAATTTGTGAAACACTTTCCATTTGTTGTTTATACGTAAGCAACTGTTCAAAACGATGCTCAACCGTTTCATCTTTCACATACACGCACAGTAGTGTGGGAGATAATAGATGCCCATAGATGGTAAGCCTCACTTCATCCTTCTCAAAGACGACTGTAGCTTTACGATTATCCATCGTCACGATATCAGCCAGTTTTGAAATTGTACGATGAAAACTGTACTCTTGGTTCAAGTACGGAACTTCCAAAGATAGAGGTTCATCAATTGTTTTTATTATCTCCAAGAACAATTGATTGTGAGAAACAATTCGCCTCTCAATATCCATTGTAAAAAAAGGAATCGGAATATCTTTTAAAATACGAAGAAGATCTCCAGCTTCTTCTTCTACTTTCTTTCCTTTTAATAAAACCCCTTCAGAAAGAGACATCCCTTCAAAACGCATCAAAAATACTTGCGATTTATATCTTAATTCAAAATAATCACTAGCGGTGGATTTTGATTCAGAAAGTTTGCGTAAAAAAGCATGAAACCGAACCACTTCATGATCCGAAAACAAATGAAAGAACGAATTATTGTCTATTCCCTGCTCATCAGATGGCATTGTTATTGAAACAAGGGTGTCGTTTTCGTCAAAGACGAGAAGCCATTCTGAAGACATTTCTACAATCGTTTCCATGATTTCTTCATTTTTAATCAAAGTATGACAGTCCATGCCCTGGATTTCCCCCATTTCTTCATGGCAGGTTTTATTCCACATAATCGTTACTCAAAAGTATACAATATTTTGGCAGTAATTTCTTCATTTAATTTTCAGAATCATCAATATGATCTTATAATTAAAACCGATGAAACCTAATCCTTTCTTCCACATAGGCTAATAAAGAGAAAAGAAGGCACTAAAAAAATCGATCTTTAACTTTTTCAATGCCTTCAGAAAAAAGGAGGGAACGACGATGAACCCTTTTATTCAACAGTTGGTCAATCAAAAGATTAATCAACTGGATTTAAAAGAACTGATGCGCTTAAGCAAACAAAACAATATTCCCTTAACCGTTAAGCAAGGGAAAGAAATTATGGCCATTTTAAAGAAGCAGCCTATTGACGTTGGTAACCAGAAACAAATAGCACGTATCCAGCAAGAGTTAAAGAACCTCGACCCTGCCCTGTATAAAAAAGCGGAAAAACTGCTCGAACCTTATAAAAGCTACATCAATTGGCCGACTTAATAAATCGGTCACCAAAAAAAGATGGCAGAGGACTCAGTCCTCTGCCATCAATCTTTACACACCCATAATCTTATCCTTAAGATCTTCTTGAAATCTCTTTTCTTTAATCATATTAATTTCAAAACGGTAAGGGGCTTTTTTGTTCTTCTTGTCCGTACCTACATAAGGGGTTTCAAGGATCTTTGGGATGTTTTCAAAAGCATCATGATAAATGACGTTGGTTAGTGCGTCAAAACCGATATGTCCAAAGCCGATGTTTTCGTGACGGTCTTTTTTGGCGCCACGTTCATTTTTACTGTCATTAACGTGAAGGACCTTTAACCGGTCTAGCCCTACAATACGATCAAACTCATCAATGACCCCGTCCAAATTGCCAACGATGTCATAGCCCGAATCATGAACGTGGCACGTATCAAAGCAAACACTTAGCTTTTCATTATGGTGGACACCATCAATGATTTTGGCTAATTCATCAAAGTTTCTTCCACACTCAGATCCTTTTCCTGCCATCGTTTCCAATGCAATCTGAACATCTTGTTCCGGATCGAGTACCTCATTTAATCCTTCAATGATTTTTGCAATCCCTTTGTCCGCACCGGCACCTACGTGAGCGCCAGGATGCAGCACGATTTGCTTTGCTCCGATCGCTTCCGTACGATCTATCTCGCTTTTTAAAAAGTTAACGCCAAGTTCGAATGTCTCTGGTTTTTGTGAGTTCCCGATATTAATGATATATGGTGCATGAACGACGATGTTACTAATGCCGTTTTCTTTCATGTGTGCCGTTCCGGCCTCAATGTTCAATTCATCGATCGGTTTACGACGTGTATTTTGAGGTGCCCCAGTATAAATCATGAACGTGGTCGCCCCGTAAGAAGCCGCTTCCTCACTTGAAGCTACTAACATTTTTTTTCCGCTCATGGAAACGTGTGATCCCAGTAACATGACTATCCTCTCCCAAATCAATCTTTATTTATTTTTCATACGATTGTTTCGCTTGGTTTCCAATCTTCTCTGACGCTTTCTTTCTTGCTCCATTTGCATCTTCGCCTTTTTCTTATAGCCAGGCTTCACCTTTTTAGGCTTAGGCTTTTTGATGGTTACATCGCTTTCTTGAGGTTGATTTTGCAGCCTTCTGCGACGCATTTTTTGTTCTAGATCTACCCATTCATCGTTCTTAATATCTTTGTAAACAAATGAGATCCCCTGTGATTCCAGCTTTTCAACGGATTGCTGATCCTTTCGATTCACGATCGTAGCAGCAATACCGTCCCAGCCTGCTCTCGCTGTTCTACCTACACGGTGAACATAGTATTCAAGCTCCTTAGGAATTTCGACATTAATGATATGACTAATCCCTTTTACATCAATTCCGCGAGCAACGAGGTCAGAAGCTACAAGGTACTGAACCTCTGCATCCTTTAGCTTCTTCATCACTTTTTTACGGTCACGTGGGGATATTCCTCCGTGTAGCTTTTCAACGTCCAAACCAGCATCCAAAAAGGCTTGATAAACGTCATCCACCATTTCTTTAGAGTTTGCGAACACCACAGCTAAATATGGGTTAAACGCTTTTGCCATCTCTACGGAAAGTTCTTTCACATCACGATCACGATCGGGAATAAGCCAATGCTGAATTTTCTTTGGTGATGCTTGTTTTGGTTCAACTTTTACGTGCTTTGGGTTGCTCATATATTTACGTAAGAAAGGCTGAAGTTTTTCCGGTATTGTAGCTGAGAAAACCAGCATTTGAAGGTTATCTCTCATACGCGATGCTGCTTGATCCACATCTTCAATGAATCCCATATCAAGCATTTGGTCCGCTTCATCTACAACAAGAATGCTTGCATGATGCACATCCAACGCATTGTCTTTAACGAGATCATTAATCCGTCCTGGTGTTCCAACTACAATATGAGGAGGATTCTTTAGCTTTTCAACCATTCTCTGACGGTCCGTACCACCAACCACGAGCTTAGCTGTGACTTTGTTTTCCCCATGCTCAAGAATTTTCGCTAGTTCATCAAACAATTGTTGAGCTAGTTCCCGAGTAGGGGCTGTAATAACAGCTTGCACATTGCGTTTTTCTTCATTTATTCGATCTACAAGAGGGAGCAAGAATGCCAATGTTTTTCCCGTACCTGTTTGCGATTGTCCAATAACATCAGAGCCATTTTTAATTGAAGGGATCAGACGCTCTTGAATCTCCATCGGAAGTTCGATTCCTTGAGCCACTAACGATTCAATAATAAAAGGCTTCAGTTCAAATCGTTCAAAATTATGTTTCATACCTTTTCCTACTTTCTTTAAAAACACTTGCCAGGTTTCCCTGACCTGTTTTTTCCAAATTTACGTCTAAATACTGCTTTCACAGCATACACTAATTATACATTTTAACACGGACAAGGACCTCTGCGCTAGCTGAATGTGAATGTTTTAGTGTCCACTCTTCTTGTCCAAACCCTTACATGAGGCTGACGGTCATAAAAAGTCCCTTTTTTAAAGATATTCGGTCTTTTAAAACTTTTTCTGCTTCCTCATTACCATTCTTGTCAGAATAACCCACTTTAATCACAACGCCCAATCCAATTCCTAACGCGTGCATATATATACCAAGAGAATATTTTGCATGTGAAAGGATTGGTAGGTATGTTCGGTCCACGTCCCTTACCACCAGCAAATCAGCCCACTTTCTCACCCTTTATGAGAGGACCCGGATCTGGCGCAGGAATGGCACGGAGTTCGGGGGCTGCAGGTCAGTTTGGTCAATTTAATTCAATGTTTGGCGGTGCCCCTCAGGCCGGAATGAGGCAAAGTGGAGGTCTTTTATCTCGTCTCTTTGGAGGTGGAGGAGCCCAAGCTGCTGGATCTTCTGCTCGTGGCCTTGGAGGCCTTGGAGGATTCGGAGGTATGGGAAGCTCGGCTGGGGCTTCTGCTGGAGCTGGTCCACTTGCCACATTAACGAATGCTGTCAGTAACGGCGGAGGTATTAACTCTGTACTTGGACTTGTACAAAATGCTCAAAAAGCCGTTCAAGTCGTGCAAACAGTCGGCCCTATGGTACAACAATATGGCCCCCTCGTTCGCTCTCTACCTCAATTAATGGCAATCATGCGTTCAAGTGATAGTAGTGATGAAGATGAAACAGAGGCATCCGACCAATCCAATGACGGTATTGATGAGGAAAATAGCGATCAAAGCTCTGAAGAAGTCATCGAAATAAACAAAAAAACAACAAAGAAAAAGAAACCTGTCAAAAAAACACTCCCTGCGGTGAGCCCTAAACGAAAACGAAGAAAAAAACGCACGCAAAGCCAAGTACAAATCAGTAAAAAGAAAGAAAAAAGCCCCAAAAAAGACCTTCCCGGCCCTAAGCTGTACGTATAAGAAATCTCAGTCTTTTTGAACAAGACTGATTTTTCTTTCTTATTTATTTCTTATTGACGAAAGTTGTCCAACATAGTAAAATTTTTAATTTATATCTTTTTGTGGTAAAATAACTTCATAACCGTAATGGAGGAATGTATATGTTCAAAGTCGGTGATCACGTTGTTTACCCGTACCACGGTGCCGGTACCATTCAAGATATGGAAGAAAAAGATATTCTGGGAGAAAAGATTAATTACTTTATTGTCTTCTTTCCACTGAACCACGTTACACTCATGCTTCCTGAAAACCGCGTTAAAGAATCAGGACTAAGAAAGGTCATTGAGACTTCAAAAGTTGATGAGCTTGCCACTGCTCTTAGTCAACCTGACAGCAATACCTCCAAGAAAGAAGCTGCAAGACCATATTCAAAAGAGAATGAAACACTACTAAAAACCGGTTGCATCATGGACGCCGCCAGTGTCATTGCTAACCTTACATCAAAGGAAGGCGAGCGTACAAACGGTCTACATATGGAAGACCGTAAGAACATGGATCGAGCAAAGCAATTCATCGCCAGTGAATTAATGCTTGTAAACGATATTTCAGAAGAAGAAGCCTACGAGTTTATTATGAAAAACTCCCAAGGTGCCTAAAGCTTATAGAGATGCTCGCACAAGCGTTGCGAGCATCTTTTTTGTTATGATGGTAACAAACACAATGTGCATAGCGGTTCCCCTTTTTGTTCATGTGTTTTATAATGAAGAATGGACTTAAATGTTAGAGACGTCTCTATAATGGAGGATTGAATAAAGATGGATGTATTAAAGATCTCCCCACGGGGCTATTGTTATGGTGTTGTTGATGCAATGGTACTTGCCAGACAGGCAGCTGAAAATTTGGATCTTCCGCGCCCTATTTATATTTTAGGTATGATTGTACACAATAAACACGTTACAGATGCCTTTGATGAAGAAGGTATTGTTACCTTAGACGGACCAAACCGCCTTGAAATTCTAAAGCAAGTGGACAAAGGAACCGTCATTTTCACTGCTCACGGGGTTTCGCCGGAAGTACGCACACTCGCAAAAGAAAAAGGACTTACAACAGTAGATGCAACTTGCCCTGATGTGACACGGACACATGACCTGATTCGTGAAAAGAAACAAGAAGGCTACCATGTGATTTATGTTGGTAAAAAGGGACACCCAGAGCCTGAAGGTGCGATCGGTGTTGCTCCTGACATCGTTCATTTGGTTGAGTCAGAAGCAGATGTCGAAGCGCTTAATATTGATGCTGAACGAATCATCATCACAAATCAAACGACAATGAGTCAATGGGATGTAAAAAACATCATCAATCAAGCACTGGCTCGTTACCCTCATGCAGAGGTTCACAATGAAATTTGCATGGCTACTCAAGTAAGACAAGAAGCCGTCGCAAAACAAGCAGGTGAATCCGACCTCTTACTTGTTGTAGGAGACCCTAAAAGTAACAACTCAAACCGCTTGGCTCAAGTTTCCAAAGAGATTGCCGGTACACCTGCGTACCGTATTGCCAATGTAAACGAAATAGATTTAAATTGGTTAAAAGGCATCTCGCAAGTGGCCGTTACTGCTGGAGCAAGCACACCTACTCCAATCACAAAAGAAGTGATTAGATTCCTTGAACAATTCGATGAAGAGGATCCAGGAACCTGGAGTACGGTGAGCCAAGTAAAAATGACCAAGATATTACCAAAAGTAAAGAAAAAGCAAGCTCAATAATGATGATAGCAAAAAAGAAGCTCGCCTATCGGCAGCTTCTTTTTTGGTTCAATTAAATAAACTGGAAAGGGTCTGTGTTCACCTTTGACACCACAATTTTTGTATCGTACTTCTTTTCTTTCATGAAGGACGACAGAAAGCTTGCAACGCCCTCCTTCATCACTTTCTCCACGTTATGACCCGGGTCAACCATCATTAGGCCCTCCATCATGGCATCATGAGCAACATGATAATACAAATCCCCTGTCACAAAGACATCGGCACCTTTAAATAAAGCTTGGTTTACATATTTGTTCCCGTCTCCACCAAGCACAGCAACTCTACTCACTTTTCGCGTCATGTCCCCTACAACTCTGGCGCCTGAAACATCAAACGCTTGTTTAACGTGTTCACCGAATTCTGCCAAAGTCATGTCACTTTTCAAGCCACCGATACGACCAAGGCCAAGCTTTTCACCTGGGACTGCCATGTCATAAAGATCATATGCTACCTCTTCATAAGGGTGAGCGTTTACCATTGCTCTTACCACTCTTTTTTCAATTGATGCAGGGAAGACCGACTCTATTTTCAGTTCGTTCACTTGTTCCATTTTCCCTTGCTCCCCAATGAATGGATCGGTTCCTTCCCCAGGTTTGAACATGCCAGTCCCGCTCGTGTTGAAAGAGCAATGACTGTAGTTCCCCAAATGGCCGGCACCTGCTTGCCCCATCGCTTCCCTTACGCGCTCCGCGGAATCTTCAGGCACGAAAACGGCTACCTTCTTTAATGGATCTTCATAAGTCTCTACAAGAACTTCCGTTTCCTCAAGCCCCAGAGCTTTGGCCATTAAATCGTTCACGCCACCTGGAGCTACATCTAAGTTAGTATGAGCTGCATATACGGCTATGTCATGCTTAATCAATTTTTCTACGGTTCGCCCATACACTTGATCCGTTCTAAGAGCTTTAATAGGCTTAAAGATAATCGGGTGGTGAGCAATAATCAAATCCACACCCTGCTCAATTGCCTCATCTACTACCGGTTCGATTACGTCTAATGCGACCATGACCTTGTTTACATTCTTGTTCAAGGTCCCGATCTGCAAACCAACTTTATCTCCTTCTACTGCATACCCTTTAGGGGAAAATGCTTCAAAAGCTTGGATGATGGCTTGTCCATTCGTTTGTTTCATTGCAATTCCTCCTCTAACCATGAAAGATAGCGTTTTATTTTTTCCTTTTTTTCAACTAACGCTGGCGTATGTTCACCTTTGGAAAGTTGTTCTAACACGTTGGTCAATTGTTCTTTTTCCTTTGTCCACTTCATATTAAACGCCTGATCTTTTCTTTTCATTAAATATGGACCAAGCCACATCTCCTTTTCCAGCTGAGAAGGCGTATATGCCGACTCGGGAGGACGTTCCTTTGTGGCTAATACCACTTCATAGATGTGCCCATCTTCCTCCAAGATCTGTTCATCATCCAAGGACCATCCGTTTTCATAAAGCCATTTTCGAATATGGTCACATGCCACGTTCGGTTGCAATACAAGTCGCTTAACCCCACCAAGGCGAGCTTTTCCTTGTTCAAGAATGTTCATAATAAGAGGACCACCCATTCCGGCGATCGTCACTACGTCAATCTCTTCTTCCTCTAACACTTCGAGACCGTTACCAAGCTTCGGGGAAATCACATGTTCAAGGCCACGAGATTGAATGTTTTTTTTAGCAGAAGCCAATGGACCTTGATTTACTTCTCCAGCTACTGCGTAAGATACAATGTCGTTCTCGACCGCGTAACAAGGAAGCTTTGCATGATCCGAACCGATGTCTGCAATACGAGAACCTTTCGGAATATAACGCACAACAACTTTTAAACGATCGGATAAATCTTGAGGTTTCAAATCCATCACCTGTTTCATTAACTTAGTATGTATTAAATAAGACAAAAAGAAGGAACATGACATCCCTTCTTTTACTCACTATTATTCGTTTTCACTTAAAATGTATTCTGCAACGGCTTCAGCTTCTTCTCCGCCTACAAGCCCGTCAGGCATTGTTCCTGGGCCTTCTTCAATAGCAGTGATGATGTCTTCTGCTGAATAAGAGCCGTCATTCAAAGCTGGGCCTGAGCCACCGCCTAAATCTCCGCCGTGACAAGAAAGACAGTTTTGCTCGTATACATGTTCACCAAGCTCGATTGGGTCATCGAATTCTTGTTCTTCTTCTTCTCCGTTTTCCCCACCCTCAGCTTCTTGGGCAATCTGGTCTTGTTGAACATTTCCTACAAAAGATAAAACAACCATAAGTAAGATTCCAAGAATAGCGGTTACAAGGAACGGATAAAGGGGTTTCCCTCTCATGTTATGTACCTCCTTCAAATGTCAGTCAGTCTTAAACCGGGAGTGTATCAAAAAAAGCCCCGACGTTTAGCTTCACACAGCTATAGTATATTCTACTCTAAAAACGTATAAGTGAAAAGAGGAAAGGTGAATATTTGTCTCTCTCTTGTAGATTCTGTTACAAATCGACGAACTTTATACGTTAAATGGGCGCCCTTCATTGAATGGAGCACACAATACAACTTACTGATTCACTTAAATAAAGAGGTCATTGTTTTTGGATCATCTGTAATAATGCTTGTCACGTTTAGACGCTTACACCTAAGCGCTTCTTTTTCACGATTAATCGTATAAGCCCTTACCGGTATTCCGCTTTTCGCCCATAAGGGATAGAATTGCATTGCCTGATAAGAATGACGGATGTGAATGGCGTGTGCTTGTATGGCATTAGCGTACCGAATGCCTCTGAACAATGGAGTTTTCGTTAAAAAAGCACGTTGGAAATATTCCTTTGCTTCCTGGGCCATATACGTAAGTACAGGATGATGGAATGTAGAGACAACGGTGCGCTTTGACAAACCATACTCATCAATTAAATGAAGCGTTGGATCCAATAGGACTTCAAACTTTTTTGGCGGTTTTTTAATCTCCATATGTAAAGTAAGGTGATTCTCTTTCATCCATTCAAGGACTTCTTCTAAACTGGGAATTTTTTCACCGCGAAACCTTTCGGCAAACCAGCTACCCGCATCAAACTGGCGTAATTCCTTATAAGTAAAGGATCTCAGCCATCCACTTCCATTTGTGGTTCGGTCAATTTTCTCATCATGAAAGACGACAGGTACACCATCTTTTGTCCATTGGACATCCAATTCGATTCCGTCGACGGGGTAAGTAGCTGCTGAAAGAAAAGATGCCATTGTATTTTCTGGTGTATAAAACGTGTTCCCCCGGTGAGCAATCACTTCCATGAACGATTCTCCTTTATCGCGTTTATTCCTTTATTATAACCACCCCTCGGAAAGAACGCGAATATTCACACCCATACAGCTCTAAGAAAACACTCGTAAATGCTCAGGCTGAATGTAGAATAGATTCGTTTCGTTAAAATAAACTGATCCCATACGAAAAACAAACTATAGTAGGCTAAAAAACAAAAAAAGCATAACGAATCCTGACACACCTGCAATCCACAAATAGGTAAGCCTGAACCATCGACCAGCCCAGATCCAAACCACACATGTGATTATAACAGACATCGTAAGGGCAAATTGAGACCCTTCAATGACGGTATGCAATACCAAGGTGATCCAATAAAATTGAATGACAGCAGCACCACACACAAAATATGACACGGTTGCCTTATTAGCTTTCAGACTATATACAAGACCGCTACTAAAAAGTAGAAATAAAAGACTTGCTAGACCTATTTGCATTACCGTCGAAAACTGAGTAAAATAAATGACAAGAAATGTTAACGCTGTCATTACGATAGAGGCTAAGATCATGGCCATGGATTTACTTGTTAGTCTGGTCCGTCGTTTTTCCGGTACGCTCTCGTCTCGATCGTAGAGTCTTAATAAAAACGTACAGTAAACGTCAGGCAATAAGCGATTTTTTTGCCAATACTTTATCTCATTTTTAATAATTGCTTTTCGCTCTTCCATAATCCGACCGCCGATCTACTCTGTCTTACTACTTATATCGTGCAACGAATTAGATTTGTTAATAAGAAAAGATAAAAAAACCTGACACGATAAATGATCGCATCAGGCGTTGAAACTCTATTCGAGAAAATCTTTTAGTCGTTTGCTTCTGCTAGGATGACGAAGCTTACGAAGTGCTTTTGCTTCTATTTGACGGATACGCTCACGCGTTACACCAAACACTTTTCCTACCTCTTCAAGTGTTCTAGTACGACCATCATCGAGACCGAAACGAAGGCGCAACACATTCTCTTCACGGTCTGTTAATGTGTCTAGAACGTCTTCGAGCTGTTCTTTTAGAAGCTCATAAGCAGCAGCATCAGATGGCGCAAGAGCTTCTTGGTCTTCAATAAAGTCACCAAGGTGTGAATCATCTTCTTCACCGATCGGTGTTTCAAGGGAAACAGGCTCTTGAGCAATCTTTAAAATTTCCCTTACCTTTTCAGGTGTAAGGTCCATCTCTTTGGATACTTCTTCTGGCGTCGGCTCTCGTCCTAGGTCCTGAAGAAGCTGACGTTGAACACGGATGAGTTTATTGATTGTTTCAACCATATGAACCGGGATGCGGATTGTTCTTGCTTGGTCAGCGATTGCACGAGTGATAGCTTGACGAATCCACCAAGTGGCATACGTACTAAATTTATAGCCCTTGTTATAGTCAAACTTCTCAACGGCTTTGATCAGTCCCATGTTCCCTTCTTGGATTAAGTCAAGGAACAACATGCCTCTACCTACGTAACGCTTAGCAATACTAACTACAAGCCTCAAATTCGCTTCAGCTAGACGACGCTTTGCTTCTTCGTCTCCATTTTCAATGCGTTTTGCAAGGCTGACTTCTTCTTGAGCAGATAGTAAAGGTACACGTCCGATTTCTTTCAAATACATACGAACGGGGTCATTTATTTTTATTCCCGGAGGCACACTCAAGTCATTTAAGTCGAATTCATCTTCTTTTTCAACTTGTTGCATACTCGGGACACTGACTCCCTCGTTATCATTCATGATCTCGACACCTTGCTCACCGAGATATTCGAAAAACTCATCCATTTGTTCGGAGTCTTGATCGAACGCAGCTAGACGTTCAGTAATCTCAGCATACGTTAAAACTCCTCGCTTCTTTCCGAGTTCAACTAATTGTTCCTTCACCTGATCGATGGTTAGATCGCCTTCCGCCATAGGGCGAATAGGTTTCTCAGCCATGCGATCCCTCCTTCCATTGGTTCACGACAACTTCTTTATAAAAAAGTTTGAACTATGATAACAGACTATTTTTAAGCTGTTGTTCCATTTTAATAATTTCTGCGGCCATTCCCGCAGCTTTCACAGCATCTTTTGTTGACTTTAATTCTTGTTTCATTCTCTCTATTTCCACTTTTTTAGGGTAGATGAGAATTTGTTTAATATAATCGTTCAATTCTTGCTCAGACAATTCTTCTTTGATTGCCATCATCGCAAGCTCACTGACGATTCGTTTTAAACGTTCATCGGGCAACTGCTCGATAAACCGAGCCAATGAAGGTTCATATCCTTCACCGTAATAACTGTACAAGTGGGCGGCAATAGCATGGTAGTCATCTATGTTAAAAGATGCACCTAGTTTTTCTTGTACCCTGAACGTTAATTCCGCATCTTGTAACATATGAGCGAGAAGATAACGTTCCGCATTTGCGTATGCAGGAAGTAGTCTATTCCCTGATTTCAATGACACAAACTTCCGTTCCGTACTCTTTGAATCAGGTAAAGAGCCTTCCTCTTTTTTGCCACGCTTTTGAGTTTTATGGATGTGTAAAAGTTCTTGTTTTAGAACGTCTAGCGATAAAGAAAACTCATCAGCTAGCTGCCTCGAATAATGGTCACGCTCGACTGCCCGATTAAGCTTACTCACTTCCACGAGCATTTTCTCCACGTATTCCATCCGGTCACCTTCAGCCTGGAGGTTTAATCCTTTCCTAAAATACCGGAATTTAAACCCCATAAACGTCTGGCTTTCTCCAAGAACTTCCTCATTGAAACGATCCGCTCCATATTTTTGGATGTAATCGTCCGGATCTAAGCCTTCCTCGAGATTGGCAACTCTTACTGTCAATCCTGCCTGCTCAAGAAGGTCAGCATTCTTGAATGTGGCAGCTTGACCTGCATCATCCGAGTCGAAACAAAGGACCACTTTCTCTGTGTTTCGCTTGAGCATTTTTACTTGGCGTTCAGTAAGTGCTGTTCCCATGGAGGCAATACCATTATCTATACCCGCTCCAAAAGCAGAAATAACATCGGCGTATCCTTCGAACAAAATCGCTTCATTTTTCTTTCGGATAGATGGCCTAGCACGATTAAAAGCGTAGAGAATCTCACTTTTGTTAAAAAGCTCTGATTCAGGGCTGTTCATGTACTTTGGGTTACCTTCACCAAGGACACGACCACTAAAGCCGATCACTTGTCCTCGCCTATCCCATATAGGAAACATAATTCTACCGCGAAACCTATCGAATGGCTTTCCGTCAAAATCTCGCTTTGCGAGAAGCCCCGCTTCGACCATTTCATCCATATCATACTGCCGCTTGGATAAGAACGATGTTAGGAAGTCCCACGAATCAGGAGCAAAGCCAAGTTCGAATTCTTTAATTGTATCTTCATCAAATCCACGTTGTTCTAAGTACTGTTTTGCTTCCTTGCCTTCATCAGTTTGAAGTAGGACATGCTGGTACAGTTTCACACAAAGCTTATGAACTTCAACCCAATACCGATTTCGCTTTTTCTCTCGCGAGTCCTCCTGTGACTGCTCTGTTGTTTGAGGAAGTGAAATTCCGGATCGTTCGGCAAGCTTATCTACCGATTCCACAAAATTTACTCCTTCAATTTCCATAATGAAAGAAAAAACGTTTCCTCCTGCCCCACATCCAAAACAATGATAGAGCTGTTTATCTGGGGATACTGAGAAAGACGGTGTTTTCTCTCCATGAAAAGGACAGAGTCCCGACATGTTTCTACCTTGTTTTTTAAGCTGAACATAATCGCCAATCACATCAACGATATTGCTTGCTTTTCTAATTTCTTCTATTTTTTCATCAGGTATACGTGTGCCCACTTCGTTCACCACCCTTTAGTGAAAGTGTCGTATAAGGGATGGCTATTATAAATTCGCCTCAATCGTCAAAATTCCTGCCTGTTTGACAGAATTTTTTCAAACTGATCTTCAAAATGGTTACGGTCAGCATCTGTCATTTTTTTAGGGCCTTTGGTTTTCTTCCCTGCTCGTCTGAGCTTTCCCTGATCATGACGGATGGACAGCAATGTATTAATGTAAAGGTCTGTGACGATTTTGCCTCTTGGTGTTAGTACATGAACCCCCTTAGCAATCAGTAATCCAGCTAGACCGTGGTCTTGAGTAACGACAACGTCTCCTTTTTTCACATTTTTCACAATCGCCATATCTGCTGCTTCGGCTTCTTGATCGACTGTGATTTTTTGAACATGAGGCGGGAAAACTTTGCTCGTTTCGTGAGCATATGAACTAACTAATACAACAGGCAATTGAAACCGACCGGCAATTGAAATAGCCTCGTCTCGAACCGGACATGCATCTCCATCAATAAAGACGGTCTTAAAGTTATCTGACATAGTTGTTGTATTCTACATCTCCTGTTCGTTTCCTTCTTTTCTTGCCGTTTTTCATCTCACACTTACTATCTTTACCAAAAATACGATAAAAAGTCTTGACATATAAATTTTATTTGTTCTTTTTTCCAATATGCCTTGCGTGTAACAAAAAAAAATAAATCACAATTTTTCATTATATAGTAACAACACTAATTTCGCTAGCATTTTAATCAATCTTTTTTGCATGATTAATTTGGTGATTGGTACAGCTTAGAGTAATTTCAAAGGTTTCTACATTAGGTCACTCTAATGAACAGGTCATAGCCTCTTGTAACAATGGAACCATTCAATCAATATATCGTTTTATTCATCTTAATTGGTCAAAACACAAAAAGAAGCTAGCTCAAAAGACTTTAAACCTTTTGAACTAGCCCGTATCTTACTCACAAAGATTGTGGATAAAAACATTCCACCCTTTGTGAGTAAGATGAGGATTAGCTATTGTTTTTTCTGAAAATGTTATAAATTAAATTTGCTGTTTCTTCAACCGCTTTATTAGAAACATCAATCGATTCACAGCCAATTCGCTCCATTACTTTATTGGAGAAAGCAAGTTCTTCTTCAATACGCTTTATCGTAGCGTAGTTCGCTTCTTCTTTCAATCCAAGGCTTTTTAAACGTTCAGACCTAATGCTATTAAGCTTGTCTGGACTAATTTTTAAGCCAATCACTTTTTTCTTATCCAATTTAAAAAGCTCTTCCGGTGGCTCAACCTCAGGCACAAGAGGAATGTTAGCCACTTTCAGCCGTTTATGGGCCAAGTACTGGGACAATGGTGTTTTGGATGTTCGTGATACACCGATTAATACAATATCTGCTCTTTTTACGCCTCGCGGATCACGCCCATCATCATATTTCACTGCAAATTCGATGGCTTCAACTTTTCGAAAGTAATCCTCATCAAGAGTATGAATGAGGCCTGGTTGCAGTCGTGGCTTTTCGCCTGTTCGCTTCTCTAATAAATCCATCATAGGTGTAATGATATCATGAGTAGGCACACCGGCAGCCTTTGCTTGTTTTAACAGATAATTCCTAAGCTCAGGAATAACAAGGGTGAACGCTACGATTCCATTTTCCTCTTTCGCTTGTACTATAACCTCTTCAATAGTCCCCTCGTCTTCAACGTAAGGAACTCTGCGTACGTCAATACCGGCGTGGTTGAATTGACTTGCTGAGGCTTTGACTACCAATTCCGCTGTTTCCCCCACTGAATCGGATACTACAAATACAACCGGACGTTTACTCATACACTTTAAACCTCCTGTTTCTCCTAGTTAAACAAGTTTATTCGTTGCTATATCTACGAACGCTTTGGTAATGCTTGTTTTTGTGACTCGCCCAACGACTTCCATCTGGACTTCATTATCACCCTCTTTAAAATGCACGACTGGTAAGCCATCGATCTGCTTATTAATTAGCATTTGGGCTACATCCAGTAAAAGATCCGTCGGCTTGCAAGTCGTAATGTTTGGCATTCTGGTCATAATGATGTTCACCGGCATGGTCTCTAACTCTTGTTTCCCCATACTCGCTCTTAAGAGGTCTTTTCTTGAGAGAATGCCTACAAGATGAGAATGACGATTAACGACAAACAGCGTCCCTACGTCTTCCAAGAACATGGTGCAGATAGCGTCGTAGACAGAAGCTGATTCATTAACGACCACCGGAATGGATTGGTATTCCTTAACAGTCAGTTTACCGATCTTTTCTGTTAGGAGTTGTGCACCGGTCTTACCTGTGTAAAAATAGCCTACCCGAGGGCGTGCATCCAGAAACCCTGCCATGGTAAGGATGGCGAGATCTGGCCTTAACGTCGCTCTCGTTAATGAAAGCTTTTCCGCAATTTGTTCTCCTGTAATCGGGCCTTTATCCTTTACAATTTCCAATATATGTTGCTGTCGTTTATTCAGCTCGATGATCATCACCGCCTTGTCCGTTCAGGCATTTTAGAACGGGGTCTTTAATTACCTTTATTATTCTTCGTTGACTTGTAGACAAAATTCCCAAACTCAGTCCTAACGTTTTTCAGGTTTTTTTACTTACTCGCGATTGTACAAGCAAATGTGTATTTTAGAAAACCATTTAAATACAACTTACCCAAGCCATAGCTTGTTAGAGCATGATTTTCGTTATTCTGAGTGAAACACAACCGATTGAAAATCGGCAAACGAAAGGATCACATCAGACGTCTCTTTCATTTGACTTAAGCGGTTCTGCTTTAACTCTGCATCTTCAGTCATGACCATAATGTTGTCAAAATACTCGTGAATCGCCGGCTCAAGTTGAGCAAGAGCAGTAAATTCTTTTTCCACGTCCCCTTGCTGTTTGGCAGATGCTACTTCTCCTCTGACAGCATGAAGTTTATTGTAAAGTTCCTCTTCTTCTGGTTGCTTAAACAATTCTTTTTTCACACTTGCAAATTCTGCTTTTTTCGAAATGTTCGTTACACGACTAAAGGCTTCAACAAGCGGTTTAAATTCCTCTTTTTTTGCTTGCTCAGTAAGGAATTGACCCTTTTCAACCAATACATCAACACGTGTAATTCCTGAAGATAGGACTGCTTCAATCATATCATAACGCACTTGTTTCTCTTGTAATACGTTTTTAATTCTAAGTTCTGCAAATTCCATCAAATCCGCTTTTACATCTTCAGCATTCCTCTTTAACAGCCCTCGTTGTTCACATAAGGAAAGTGCTTCGTCGAAGAGTTCCGGCAGTTCAATCTCCCATTTACGATCAAGAAGAATGGCGATGATTGCTGCCGTTTGCCTTCTTAGACCATGAGGGTCCTGGGAGCCTGTTGGGATTTGTCCGATCCCAAAGCTCGTAACGACCGTATCTAATTTATCAGCAACACTTAAAACTGCTGATTCCAAACGAGTAGGGAACTGATCTTTAGCATGACGAGGAAGATAGTGCTCACGAATGGCCTCCGCTACTTCCTTCGTTTCTCCAGCTTTTTCTGCGTACTCCTGTCCCATTCTACCTTCCAATTCTGGGAACTCTCCGACCATGTGAGTAACTAAATCGAATTTACTTAATTGAGCTGCACGCTCAATGGTTTTCACATCTTGTTCATTCACATTCAGTTTGTTTCCTAGACGCCTCGAAAGGTCTTTAATGCGTCGGACTTTATCTCCAATTGACCCTAACTCTTCATGATACACAACATTTTCAAGTCGTTTTGCTGCATCATCAATATTCGTCTTCAAGTCTTCTTTATAGAAAAACTCTGAGTCTGCAAGTCGCGCTCTTAGAACTTTTTCATTCCCCTTTTGAACGTTTTCCAAGTGACGATGATCACCATTTCGAACTGTAATAAAGAAAGGCAAGAGTTCATCCTTATCGTTCAATACTGGGAAATAACGCTGATGTTCTCTCATAGATGTGATGAGGACATCATCAGGGACATGTAGAAACTTTTCATCAAACGTTCCGTGTAAGACAGTCGGATATTCGACGAGGTTCGTGACTTCCTCTAATAGGTCCTCATCAACCGGCACTTGCCAGCCTTCCGTTTCAGCTAACTGCTCGATTTGTTTTTTGATCGCATCCTTACGCTCTTTCGGGTCGCAAATGACATGTTCTTTAAGCAAGGTTTCTCGGTAGTCAGAAGCATGCTCAACCACTGTCGACTGACCAAGGAATCGATGACCGGTTGTGACATTAGAGGACTGAACACCAGCAATGGTAAAGTCGATAATCTCGTCTCCAAACAAGCCAATCAGCCATTTAATTGGTCGGACATAACGAAGCTTTCCGCTTCCCCATCGCATGTTTTTAGGAAATGAGATGCTTGTTAGAAGCTGATCGACTTCACTTAACAGCTGAAGGGTAGACTTCCCTTCTGTGAATTTGTTTACAAAAACGTACTCTTCACCTTTTAGTTCTTTGAAGTAAAGGTCATCCACAGCCACTTGCTGTCCACGTGCAAATCCCTGTGCCGCTTTTGACCAATTCCCTTCGGCGTCCAATGCAATTTTCTTTGAAGGACCTTTTGCTTCAGCACTTTGATCTTCTTGTTTTTCAGAAAGGCCTTCTACCATAACGGCTAGACGTCTTGGTGTAGAAAAAGGAAGGATTTGCTCAAAAGCCAAACGATTTTCAGTTAGCCATTCTTCCATCTTTTTTTCAAGCTGATTCATAGCGTCAGTTACAAATCGTGCCGGCATTTCCTCCAAACCGATTTCTAGTAAAAATGTACGATTACTCATTGTCTGCATCCTCCTTTTCCTTAAGCAACGGAAAGCCTAAACGCTCACGTTCATCGTAATATGCTTTTGCACACTTTCTTGCGAGATTACGGATACGTCCGATATACCCTGTTCGCTCGGTCACACTTACCGCGCCTTGAGCATCGAGCATATTAAAAGCATGGGAACACTTCAGGACGTAATCATAAGCTGGAATAACGAGGCCTTCCTCTAGCGTCCGGATGCCTTCTTGTTCATACGTTGAGAAAAGATTGAACCACATGTTAGCATCTGCAACTTCAAAAGCGTACTTGGACTGTTCATATTCATTTTGCAAAAAAACATCACCGTATGTTGTTCCTTTTACCCACTCGAGGTCATATACGTTCTCTTTATCTTGAATATAGGAAGCCAGCCTCTCAATACCATAGGTAATTTCAGCGCTCACGGGACTTGCTTCAATGCCCCCTACTTGCTGGAAGTACGTGAACTGTGTAATTTCCATTCCATCAAGCCAAACTTCCCAGCCTAATCCCCATGCTGCAAGGGCCGGATGCTCCCAATTGTCTTCAACAAAACGGATATCATGTTCTTCAGGATTAATACCAAGCTCTTTTAAACTTTCCAAATACAATTCTTGAATGTTGTCCGGACTTGGCTTCATGATCACTTGAAATTGGTGGTGCTGATAAAGACGATTGGGGTTTTCACCATATCGACCGTCGGCAGGTCTTCTGGACGGTTCCACATAAGCTACATTCCAAGGTTCAGGACCGATACTTTTTAAGAAAGTCATTGGATTCATGGTACCCGCACCCTTTTCCACATCATAGGGTTGGGTAATTAAGCAATTTTGTTTCGCCCAAAAATTTTGGAGCGTAAGGATCATATCTTGAACGTTCATGACGTTCCCTCCATTCACTATTCTAATCACGTGCAAGAGCCGCGTCCGGCAACCACGAAAGAATATAACCGCTGTAGTGAGATACCAAAGGGATTTACAAAAGGCGTTGTCACATGATAAATCGCAGACAACAAAAAACTCTCGTCCCTATGTTCATGTTGAACATAGGGACGAGAGTTACCCGCGGTTCCACCCTAATTGCTGAATGTCCTCAGCCTGCTTTCATGGTTGCAATGCTCCAAAGCGCCTTCTCTAGCGTCTGTGTGCCCGGCTTCCACTGCCCCGGGTTCGCTAAATATTGTACACAGATTAACTAAATACTCCTCTTCTTCACGGCATGCACACGTATGTAGTTATTTTGTATCTTACTCAAAAAGCGTACAGGTGTCAACTTTACGGGCCCATTTTTTCCATTTGATCTAAAAAGCGCTTTGACTTTAGTCGAAGGCCCGAATATTCGTCATAATAAACCTCTAACAAATGTTTAAGATGCTTTTTCGTCTCCGGCTTAACTTTGATGTTCCCGATGCGATTCACATCTAAATAGTGAAATAGCCTAAGCAGTTTCAAAGCTCCTGGTACCACTTCAATTCTGTATGGATCGATATCATAACAAGATGAACAGATAATTCCTGCTTCTTTTACGGAAAAAGCAAACGTACCTTCTTGTCTACCGCAATTGACGCATGCATCCAACATCGGAGTAATCCCTGCTACTTGAAGCATTTTCGTTTCAAACATTCTAACTAAGACTTCGCTGTCATCGCCTTCGTTTATTCGTGTTAGCATTTGAAACAAAAGTTCAAATAAAAATGGATTTCTTTGCCGGTCTTCTGTTAGCTTATCAACAATCTCCACCATATAAGCACCATAAGCGGTTAGCATCAGGTCACTTCGAACCTCTCGAAACGATTCTGTAAGATCCGCTTGGTTTAACGTTCCCACTCCTTTAGATTGGTGGAAGATAAACGTCCCATAAATAAAAAGCTGAGCACTGGAAGCAAATCGACTTTTTGGTCGTTTCGCCCCTTTTGCCATCAGTGCCAGCTTGCCGTGCTCTCTTGTAAAAAGCGTTATGATTTTGTTTGATTCTCCGTAATCATTGGTGCGAATAATGATTCCTTCTGCTTTTTGCAGCATCTACTCACCACACTTCGCTAATGCTTTTTTTGAGTAGCGGATTCACCTTACTGAATGGGAGGCTGAAGCTCTTGCTGTAACTCTTCATCCTCATCATGATAATCGGCGTCTTCGTTGTCCATTTCTTTAAATAACAAGTACGAATCAATACTGCCTGTGACTGAGAAAACCTTCCAAGAAAATTCTTTCAACTTGGTTCAACCCTTTCAAACAGACTTTATTTTGTTGATTCTTTCGTTACATAGTAGCTTGCCTCTAATCCCATGATTCATGACTGGAAATTAACAGTAAATCCATTCAATAAAGAAAACCCGCATCTATCCTTTAGGCTGCTTTCGGATCAACTAGCCATTTTTAATACTCGTCAGCTCGGTATCCGAATTCTTTTAGGTACTTCGCTTTGTTACGCCAATCTTTTTCTACTTTCACAAACAGCTCCAAGAAAACTTTCGATCCTAAAAGGGCTTGGATATCTTCACGGGCTCGTTGTCCGATTTCTTTTAACATAGCGCCCCTTTTCCCGATGATAATCCCTTTTTGTGAGCTGCGCTCAACAACGACAACCGCAGAAACATAGACAGTCTCTCCATCTTCACGCAGTTTAATTTGCTCAATATCCACTGCAATCGAATGAGGCACTTCATCCCGAGTTAAATGAAGGACTTTTTCCCTGATCATTTCACTAATTAAAAATCGTTCCGGGTGATCGGTGATCTGGTCGGAAGGATAGTACTGCGGTCCTTCCTCCAAATTGGCAAAAATCTGTTCCTTTAACGTTTCCACGTTATTTCCTTGAAGTGCGGAAATCGGAATAATCTCTGCAAAATCGTACTTGCTTCGGTACTTATCAATAATAGGCAATAGTTCGTCCGGGTGGACTTCATCAATTTTATTAACGACCAAGAATACCGGCGTTTTAACCGACTGGAGACGCTCCATAATAAATTCATCGCCACGACCCATGCCTTCTTTTGCATCAACGAGAAAAAGGATCGTGTCAACTTCATTGAAAGTAGTCCCCACGACTTTCATCATAAAGTCACCAAGACGATGCTTCGGCTTATGAATTCCCGGTGTATCAATAAATACAACCTGTCCTCTTTCTTCCGTATAAACACCTTGAATTTTGTTACGTGTCGTTTGCGCTTTGTCACTCATAATCGCAATCTTTTGTCCTAGCATTTGATTGAGTAACGTGGATTTCCCTACGTTCGGTCGTCCAATCAATGAGACAAAACCGGATTTAAATATCTGTTCAGTCATCGAGATCCGCCCCTGAAAACGCACCTGGCAGGATATCTTGTACTGTCCATTCCGAAACGTCTCCCTTTAGGTTCGTTAAAATAACCTTTGTGCTTGGTTCGCACAGCTCACTCATCACTTGTCTGCACGCGCCACACGGTGAAACTGGACCATCCGTATCAGCTACTACTGCAATCGCATCAAACTTTGTGACACCATCAGATACCGCTTTAAACAAAGCCGTTCTCTCAGCACAGTTACACATGCTGTATGCTGCATTCTCTATGTTACACCCGTGAAAAAGTTGACCATCCGCTGATAATAAAGCAGCGCCTACTTTAAATTTAGAATATGGGACGTACGCTCTTTCTCTAGCTAGTTTGGCTTCATCTATCAATGTTTTTACGTCTGCCATTTGACTCATCCTTTCGATGCTTGCTTACGTTAATTACAAAATCCTCAAACAGTTGTTCCTTTTCTTTCTTTTGCTGCATTTCAAACTCTTCTTGTAATCCTTTGGCTTTATCTTCAGGTACGACAACCCCACCTGAAATAATAAACTTCAATCCTTCTTCCACAGTCATGGACAAAATGGTTACATCCTCTAACGGGACGACTACAAGCCACCCCGAAGTCGGGTTTGGGGTTGTTGGCAAAAAGACATTAATGGAATCCTTTTGCGTAATGCGCTGTACTTCTCCCTTCGTTTCTCCTGTTAAGAAACCTAATGTGTAAACGCCTTTACGAGGATATTCTACCATAACCACCTTTTGAAAGGAGGACCTCTCTTGCGTGAACGCATTAATTAATTGATCAACAGATCCATATATGTAGTTTACTACAGGAACTTTTCGAAAGAAGCGATCCACACCAGTAAAAGCCTCTTCTTTTGTGCCTTTCCTTTTTAAAGCTCCAATCCACGCAACCAGCAGTAGCGTGACGATGAAACCAATTCCAACAAGTCGCTCTGTAAATGGCGTATACACCCCAAGAAAATACAGTCCACCTTCTTCAATACTGATCACTCTGAGTACACGTAAAACGTCTGTAATAAAGGGACCCAAAAAATTATCAATGATTGAAAACAACAGTTGTAGTACATAAATCGTTGCAATAGCTGGAAGCAAAAAGAGAAACCCCACTACCAAATTTCGCTGAAAGGCCTTCCACACAACAGAGTCCCCCTTTTTGCCTATTTATATCGATTTAAAAAAGAAGTGATAGTATTCTTGGTAAAAATATCGTAATACCAACAAGAACAGCTGTAATGGAAAACACCATCACAGCCCCTGCTGCCACATCTTTAATCACCTTTGCTTCAATGGCATACTCTTTTGTTATCATATCAACACAACGTTCGAGAGCTGTGTTAATGAGTTCAAGTCCGAGGACGCCACCGATAACCAAGATCAACAAAGCCTGCTCAAAAACTGTTACTTGAAGGAGTTGTGAGGCAATAAGAACGATGGCACCTAAGATAGAATGGATGCGAAAGTTTTGTTCATTTGCCCATGTATGTTTAATACCCTCTGATGCGTAGCGGAAACTCTTCATTAACCTGGTCCAAGACACAAACGTTTGTTTATTTTTTGAGGTCATGCTCGTTTAAAATCTCCTCTTGTACTGCAAGCATCTCCTTTTCCTCTTCATCGGATTGATGATCAAAGCCAATGAGATGAAGGAAACCGTGCACAGCTAGAAAGCCTAATTCACGCTCGAATGTGTGCCCGTATTCCTCTGCTTGTTCGCGAGCTTTTTGGACCGAGATTATAATATCCCCTAGAAGTTCTGGCACTCCTTCTCCATCTTCAAAATGAGGCCCCTCATCTTCTCCTTCGTTTAGAGCAAAAGATAATACATCGGTTGGACGATCGATTCCTCGGTAGTCGCGATTCAACTGATGAATTTCTTCATCTGTAACGATTGTCACGCTCACTTCCGATTCAGGATTCACGTCTCTTACCTCGTAAGCAGTCTCTAAGACACTTTGAACAAGGTCGAGATGATTTTGTGACAATTCCTCTGTTTCGTCGACCACGTGTATTTGTTTATCCATGTTTTTTCACCTTCTCTTTATCTACATTCTTCTCCGTCACTTCCTCCGGATATTCAATTCTGGAGTGAAATGTCCCTTGTAACGTCTCGCAAATAGACTTTGCGACCGTGTTTAATTCTTTTAAGGTCAAATCACATTCATTAAACTGTCCGTCTTCAAGGCGGTCGGCAATGATTTTACTAACTAGAGACTCGATTTTCTCAGGTGTAGGCTTTGTCATTGAGCGAACGGCTGCCTCAACAGAATCCGCAATTCCAACAATGGCCGATTCCTTCGTTTGCGCTCTTGGACCAGGGTATCTAAATTCCTCTTCTGTTACCCCATTTTCCGAGTCTTGTTTGGCTTTATGATAAAAGTATTTTAAAAGGGTCGTACCGTGGTGTTGTTCGGCAATATCGATAATTTCTTTTGGCATCCGATGTTCCCGAAGCATTGCCGCCCCGTCGTAAGGATGGGCTGTAATAATGGTCTTGCTAAGCTGAGGTGATATTTTGTCATGCGGATTATCAATCTTCATCTGATTTTCGATAAAAAAGTGTGGTCGCCTAGTTTTACCCAAGTCATGATAGTAGGATCCCACTCGTGCCAATAGCCCATTCGCACCAACAGATTCACACCCGGCCTCCGCAAGGTTAGCCACAATGACGCTATGGTGATAGGTTCCTGGTGCTTCCAAAAGGATCTTCCTTAAAAGAGGGTGGTTAGGGCTTGATAATTCGATTAACTTCATCGTCGATAAAATACCGAAGCCAGCTTCAAAGAATGGAATCAACCCTATGGTCAAAATGGCAGCCAAAATTCCTGCAGCTCCTGCAAATGCTACACTTAAACCTGCTTCCAATAACGAAAATTGTGCATTTCTAAGCATCAAGATAGCCATAATAACCAACGCGTTCAGTCCAGCAACAAACAACCCAGCTTGGAGAATCCTCGCCATTCTATGGGATTGACTGAGAAAAAACGTACTTCCCACTCCGCTGAAGAATACGTACATTCCGTGGGTATAGTTAACGACATTCGCTGTTTCATTGTTAAAGATGATGCTCGCCGTTATGGCTAAGATCATGCTTGAAAACAAAGCCACACGCGGATGCAACAGAACAGTCATCAGCATAGTACCCATCGCGATTGGGGCAATCAAGCTAATACCAGCCAAATCAATAAGGTGTGTAAAACTAACCACCTTCATAACAACCAGTGTCAAACTAAAAATCAATACGTACATGAGCAAATGGGTATTGTTTGTTCTTAACGACGTTTTTGCATCACTTAAAAAGTAACCGACCATGGCTGTCATCACCAAAACCAACATGGCAAGGCCTATGTATGGAA
The DNA here is from genome assembly GCF_000429705.1 of Alteribacter aurantiacus DSM 18675. Taxonomy (GTDB): domain Bacteria; phylum Bacillota; class Bacilli; order Bacillales; family Salisediminibacteriaceae; genus Alteribacter; species Alteribacter aurantiacus. The sequence goes on along the minus strand of NZ_KE386941.1, from coordinate 469,911 downwards.
ATAAGTTGGTATGATCATCCAAAAGCCCGGCCAATGATAATTGATGATAAACCTCACTTGTCACGAGCTGGCCTTCTGCCACGAGAAGTTGTCCTTCTCTAATGATGACAGGCTCTACTGAGTCTATCGCCAGTTGACGCGCTTCTTCCGTGGCTTCTTGATTATATAGGTAGTTTGCGGTAACCCCAAATCGGACGAGCTCGACCATAGCATCATGTAGACCTTGATCTGCAAAGGATATCCCGACTCTTCTTTCAGCCTGTTCTCTCGCTTCATCCACTTCATCCATACGTACACGATCATCCATAATTTCATAGATCGTATTCGTGGTCGCTTGCTGAGACATTTCTAGCTGCTCTTCATCAGCCGTTAGCAAGGCTATTAGCGTTTCATCGCTCAGTTCTTGACTTGTTCTTGTAGACATTAACTCTCGAAGTTTATCTACTATTTCTTCCTCTGTAAATGGTTCAACATTGGCTTCTTCGTCTTGAACAATCTCATCTTCGGTCTCTTCATCCGAAATGACTTCTTCAGTAGTTGTAACCTCTTCTAATCTTTCATTTTGTGACTTAATGATTTGACGGGTAAAAAGAAAGATCTCGTTGATTTTATCAACACGGTTTTGTGCATACCTCGTTTCTATCGTATATACACTTTCAACCGACTCTGCTGCTTCCTGTCTTTTTTGTTCTGTTTCTTCCCTGTCTTCAACGGTAATTGGCGACCGGATGTCTTGGTCTGCCATTGTACCGGGACTAATTGACAGTGTTTCCGGTATGACATTTGTAACCATTGAGGCATATAGCAGGACACCAAGTAATACAAATAAACTATGTCTGATGTAGCGGTGTTCCTTAAGCTTCATCCACCAATGCTGTTGATCTATAGGTGATGAACGTTTCCCCACACTTTTCACCCCATATTCTTGACAACGTTACATTAAATAGCGTTAGTTCTCCTTTTTCTCTTCTGAATCATAGGCATCAATAATTCGTTGAACAAGAGTATGACGAACGACATCTGATGCTTCAAGAAAATGAAAGTCGATCCCTTTCACATTTGAGAGGATCGCACTTGCCACTTTTAATCCGGATACTTTGCCTTTTGGTAAGTCAATTTGAGATAAGTCACCAGTAATAACCATTTTAGAGCCAAAACCAAGTCGAGTTAAAAACATTTTTATTTGTTCTTTCGTTGTGTTTTGTGCCTCATCCAAAATAACAAATGAGTCGTCCAATGTACGTCCCCTCATGTATGCCAATGGTGCAATTTCAATGGTTCCTCTTTCTAAGAGGCGAACCGTCTGTTCTTGTCCTAATACGTCATGAAGAGCATCATATAAAGGCCTGAGGTAAGGGTCGACCTTTTCTTTTAAGTCCCCTGGTAGAAAACCTAGGTTCTCCCCCGCTTCTACTGCAGGTCTCGTAAGAACGATCCGCTTTACATGTCCTTCTTTTAACGCGTGAACAGCCATAACAACCGCTAGATACGTCTTCCCTGTACCAGCAGGACCGATTCCAAATACAATATCTCTTTTACGAATGGAGCTCACATAATGGCGCTGACCGATGGTTTTAGCAAGGATCGGTTTCCCCTTGGCATTCACCGTAATTTTTTCATCAAACAAGTCCGCCAACTGGTCTAATTGTCCCTTTTGAGCCAATTGAGCTGCATAAACAACATCACGTTCTTGTAAGGTTGTTCCTTTTCGTATCAAGTCCAAAAGCATTTGCAAAGTATTTTGGACGAGCATAACCGCGTCTTCAGTTCCGACAACGGTTACTTGCTCGCCTCTTGTTAATATGGTTACATTCAGTTTTTCTTCCAAGCGGGTTAGGTGACGGTCATTCGGACCAAATAACGCTTGAACTTCATTACCGTCCTGTACTTGCAAATCAATCGTCTGTTTGATATCTGTCAATAGTCTCAATCTCCTTGAATGATCGGTTGTTTTCTGGATATATTATCGATTACTCGATAGTGTATGGTTACCTTAACTTTACCATTCCGTTCTTCTTCGTGCAAAACTTTTTCTCCCATTATTTCGGCCTTATCACTAAACCGTTCCAATATTTCGGCTCGGGATTTTTCTTTCGCCACAGTAAGGGCTTCTTGATAGGAATAGATCTGTTCCATGCTTTCAGTCTCCCTATTCATAATCCGTTTATATGATATTGGCAGTGAGTAGTTAAATGGTGAAAAGGGGCGTTCATACTCTTCTTGTTTGGCATGTTGGAACTCATGATCGCCAAACCCCCATAACGGAATGTCCCAACTACCAATTTTTACGGAATGGCGCGTATGAGCCTCTCCGGTAACCACTTGAAAGTCTTGCTCTAGAGGTACTTCCACGGTTGCTTTATACCAGACTTCCCCGTACACTTCTCCCTTGGCCGTCACTCTCTGTTCTTTTCCTTCTTTACCGATCAGTCCAGTTACAAGCAAGTCCCCTTTTTGAACGACTTGATTGGCTTCAACAACAGCGCTACCCTGTTCAACGAACATATGATGAATGATCGCCTTCCGGGTTGCTACCAGGTGTCCTGGGGCCTCTGGGGGCTCTTTTTCCGCTAGCTCCTTTTCAACTACTTGAAAATGATACGTTGTACCACGAATGGTTACACCAATCCATGTGGCATCCGGAATTTTATCACTGATTTGTTCTTGAATTACTTCAGGGGGTGGAAGCCTGAATTGTAACTTCCCTTTTTGAATACCTAGTTCGTCCACTTTTTGTCTAATCTCATGCTCCATAGCAGGAGAAGCACCGTCGATCTCAATATTCCAAACCATGTTGGCTAATATAAACAGCATTGCAATAAACAAGGCTGCCCCAGTCACAAACCCCGTTCGTGTGATCATCTTTTTAAGTAAAAATGGCGCCCCCTTACGCTCAATAAAACGAATTTTACAACCTGATTCCCGAGCGACTTTTCTCAAACGTTTCACATCATCGAGGAGAACAGAACAAAGATACGATTTATCCTCTGCTTGTCTAATATCCCAAATCATTAACCTCTTCTCGGTGCAACGATTAATAAATAACTCAGGATATGTTCCCACTACCTTTATGCGAACATAACCGGAGAATGTATTGACCCACATGTTTTTCATTTACCCGTTCACCTGCCTGTCTAAGTTTCAAACACGTATTGAACGCTTAAGATCTTTCCTTCCAAAAGGATTTCTTCCGGTAAGATTGTTTTTATGACAAAGCCTTCTCCTCGAATGAGCAGCTGTCCGTCATCAAGGCGAAGTCGCATCTCCTCTCGGGAGAAGCGCAAAACCCCTCGATGATTCTCTATGTAAATGTGAAGGTGCCCGACCATTGTAATCCGAGGAAGGTCCATCATGACATCAGCAGGCAATTCCATTCTCTCTGTCATCCACTGTTTGACCCATCGTCTCATCTTTTTCATGATGAACCCCCTTTCCTCTCATATCTATGTAAATAAACAGGAAGGTATCACACGTTTTACGAATTTTCCCGATAAGGTCTTCTAATGGGAATGAGAATAGGTCTTGGTATGAATCGGGATCAGCTATTGGAAACCCTTGTGGTGACTTTCTGCCAATTTGAGAGGAGGGTTATGGCGATTACCGGATTCGGGGCAGGTATTAACGGCTATACGTACGTCATTTACCGGTTCGGTAGTGAGATTGACGGCTTGCCACATAGATTTAACGGTTTCAATCCGGTTATTAACGGTTTCACTCTCACATGCTCTAAAACCGCACAAGCACAAAAAAAAGACGAGGAATTATCCTCGCCTTCTCCCATAACTATTTTGCCTTCTCGGGTTACGTGATCGTGGCGGTCCGAGAATCTCTGACCAAACCACACCTTTGACTGCATCTTCTCTTGATATGGAACTAAAATCCAATTCAACTTTCTCTTTACGAGTGATGTCTTTTTGGAAAATTGGAGATTCATCATCGATCTTACTTGATCTCCGTTTTGCTTCTTGCTTTCTTCGTTTCATTTCTTCATATCGATCATTAAGGTCATCGTTGGTTTGAGCAAGCTCTCTTCGACCTTGTTGGTCGGCAGCATATTGATCGGGCTTAGGTTCCGATTCTCCCAACGACCTCGGAGCTTTGTATGTGTCTGACTCCGCTCGAGGCTGTTTCCGATCATACTGTTCTTCCTCTTCAACGCCAAAGATTTGCTTCCAATCGATATCTCGTTCTTCTTTTGCCGGCTGACCGCCCTGTTGTCTTTGTTGCGGTCGTTGCCTTTGGTTTTGATCACCTTTCTTAGCAGCTCCTGCTCCTCCAAAGAGACTGATCAGACCAAAGATCGCAAACAATAACAACAGAGGGTTGTTGAGCAGCAAATTAATTAACCCTTCCATTATTCAGCGCTCCCTTCATGAAAGCGGTACAGAGACCATTAGCGATCTGTTGGTCGTTTTGTCTGGTCGCCCTCTTCTCCATCATCCGTAGCCTTACCGATTGAATCTCTCATATCCGTATCGGCTTTAACGTTGTTGAAGTTCATGTAATCCATAACGCCGAGGTTTCCGGAACGGAGTGCTTCTGACATAGCAAGTGGTACTTCTGCTTCTGCTTCTACCACTTTCGCGCGCATTTCTTCTACGCGGGCCTTCATCTCTTGTTCTTTTGCAACGGCCATCGCACGACGCTCTTCCGCTTTCGCTTGAGCAATCTTCTTGTCCGCTTCCGCTTGGTCCGTTTGAAGACCGGCACCGATGTTTTTACCGATGTCAATATCAGCAATATCAATCGAGAGAATTTCAAATGCCGTACCGGAATCCAATCCTTTTTTAAGGACAGTTTGAGAAATCAAATCCGGGTTCTCAAGTACTTTTTTGTGACTTTCAGAAGAACCGATCGTCGATACAATCCCTTCACCTACACGGGCAATAACGGTATCTTCACCGGCACCACCGACAAGGCGGTCGATGTTTGCACGTACCGTAATACGTGCTTTCGCTTTTACTTCAATTCCGTCCATCGCTACACCAGCAATGAATGGTGTTTCAATAACTTTAGGGTTAACACTCATTTGAACGGCTTCAAGCACGTCACGTCCTGCAAGGTCAATCGCCGCAGCACGTTCGAAGCTAAGCTCGATATTTGCACGCTGTGCAGCAATAAGCGCATTAACAACACGGTCTACGTTACCACCTGCAAGATAGTGCCCTTCAAGTTTGTTCGTGTTTAAGTCTAGTCCTGCTTTTACAGCCTTAATCAACGGGTTAACAACGCGGTGGGGAATAACTCGACGAAGCCTCATCCCTACTAGTTGCCAAATGCCAAGCTTAACGCCGGCTGCCCATGCAGAAATCCAGAGCATAACAGGTACAAATGTGAATAGTACCACAAAGAAAATTACAATTGCTCCTAATCCAATCAGGATCATTAATTGATCTGTTGCCATGTGTTCATCCTCCTCGATTTTTCATAATCCAATAGCTACCCAATTACTCGTTGTCCATTACTTCCCGTACAACAATCCTTGAACCTGCCGTTCGGACTACCTTTACTTTCCTTCCTTGTTCAATATAGCCTCCTTCAGAAACCACGTCAAGTCGTTCATCATTCACGAGCGCTGTTCCTGAAGGTCTTAAGACGGTTAACGCTTCGCCTAATGTTCCCACTAGTTCTTTTCTTGTTTCATTTGACACATAGCCTTCTTCACTCTTAGTTGAATCAAACAAAATCACTTTTTTCATCGGTCCTCGGAATCCGGCATATTTAAATAATAAAGTAATTGCAACCAAGGTTACTACTCCTGCAATAAGGATAGACACCATCACGTTCATCGTACTATACGATCCAAGCACAAGACTCGATATGATGGCCCCTATCCCCAAAATCCCGAAGATGCCAAACCCCGGAACTATGATCTCGATCACGACGAGTACAATTCCTATACCAAACAAAATATAGGTTTCCCATCCTGCAAACCCGGCTACCGTATGACCGAAGAAATAAAGGAGCAAAGCACTTATCCCCATTAGACCAGGGATACCAAATCCAGGTGAGTAGAGCTCAAGAACAAGCCCTAAGCTTCCGATCGACAGTAAAATCGGAACCACAATCGGGTGAGTCACAAAACGGGCAATTTGTTCTGCAAAACTTACTTCCATTTCTCGTTCAATGGCATTTTCCATTCCGAGAAACTCGAGTAATTCCTCGCGATTGCTCGCAATCGCTTCAGCATAGCCCGCCTCTAACGCTTCATTGGCATTAAAGGTAAGAAGGCTCTCTCCATCCACTCTATACTCTTCAAGGTCGATACTACGGTCGGCCATGGCTAATGCATAGATCGGATCGCGACCATTTTTTTCAGCTGCATCTTGCATCCTTGCAAGCCACACCGATTGTGACTTATCTTCAGCAGCATTACCGGCTCCATCAACCACAGCCGCAGAACCCATATCAGTACCCGGCATCATCACAATATTATCGGCAATTAACGAAATATAAGCACCTGCACTTAATGCTTCGTTGACAACAAATGCGGTTATCGGAATATCCGTGTTATTCATAAGGTTTGCAATTCGACCAGCAGCATCCACAAACCCTCCCGGAGTATCAACTTCCAGTACGATATGGTCGGCTCCTTCTTCCGCTGCTGCTTCAAAGGATCTTTCCATAAAAGCAAGTAGTCCTCTTTCTACTGTTTGCTCTACCGGAATATAGTAAACGAGCTTTCCTTCACCGTCACTTTGGACTGGAGGTGGGAACAAAAGAAGCAGGAGTCCTGTAAGTAAACATACTGAGTACAACGACATCCTAAAAGCCTTAGCTACCATAAAGTCCATTCCCCCTTTCTTATGTAATTGGCATCCTTCATATAAAAGCGACGTTACTTGTGTATACGAAGTGTAGGATAAAAAGGTTTCATACTTTTACTAATCATTTTAACCTAAAAGCGAAACCGATTCTCCTTTTGTGCTTATCATTTCCATTTCATCCATCATCCATTTGCCTTTTGCAGATCTATGTAGGAACTTCCATGTTAAAACTACTATTTACTAATTCACCTTTTTAGAAAGGTTGGTTTCGTATAGATTGTTTCTTTTTCATTATTTTCTTTATCATTCAATTTCCGGTTGAAGCATACGGGCCCTTCGACTTCAACATTTCCTCCCCCCTTCCCAAAACAGTGTTCAAGAAAGACCACGAGGAGGCAGAAGATGGTTAAGTGAATACAAAAAGAGGATGGCTTCGTTCAGCGCATCCTCTTGCTTGTTTTATTATGACAAGGATTTCAGCACGAGTCGGTTTACTTGATTGCCGTCGGCTTTTCCTTTGACTTTTGGCATGATGGCTCCCATAACTTTACCCATGTCAGCTTTCGTAGAGGCTCCTACTTCTTCAATTGTCTCATCAACAATGGATTGAAGTTCCTCATCGGAAAGTTGTTTGGGTAAATAGGCCACAAGTACATCCATTTCTGCCTGCATTTTCGCAACCAAATCATCACGATTGGCTTTTTCAAATTCTTGGAGGGATTCTTTTCGTTGTTTCATCTCACGACCCAGAACGGTGAGTGCTTCATCTTCAGTAAGTTCTTTCCCCTGTTTGATCTGTTCGTTTTGTAAAGCGGACTTTACGGAACGAATGACCACGAGACGTTGCTTCTCTCTATTCTTCATCGCTTGCTTCATGTCTTCATTCAATTGCTTTTGAAGATCCAAGAAAAAAACACCCTCTCCTTAGAACTTACGCTTGCGAGCTGCTTCTGATTTCTTCTTTTTCTTGATGCTCGGTTTTTCATAGTGTTTACGTTTACGAACCTCTGCTAATGTACCCTCTTTAGACATCGTTCTTTTGAAGCGACGAAGGGCAGCATCGATAGATTCATTTTTACGTACTTTTGTTTCTGCCATTCTGTTTCCCTCCCTCCAAACAACCAATCAAGACACACTTGAATTGCATGTCTTTCATGATTATAAACGAATCATTTGCTCGGGTCAACTTTTATCGTTCATTAATTCCTTGTCATGGTTGTCTTATTTGACCATAAACATAAGGTGAGGTGTTGTCCATGAAAGAATTATTCTCTTTGTTTGCCATATATATCGCTTTATTTCTATTCGGAATGACTGTCATGAGACAAGGTCTGTTTAACCTGCAGAGGAGGAGGATGACAGATTTACTATTACGCTTTATTGATAGACCTTATAAAGGACTCGTTATCGGCGCCCTTGTAACAGGACTGCTTCAAAGCAGTTCAGCTGTCATGGTCATGACCGTGGGACTAGTAGCTACTCGCGTCATTTCTTTTAGGCATTCCATCGGGATCATGCTTGGGGCCAATATAGGGACATGTCTAACCCTTGAAATTGTCGCACTAGATATTAGCTGGTTGGTCATTCCTCTGCTTGTAATCGGCTTACCATTATTAATGACAAGAAATCACGCTTTCTTTTGTATTGGATGTTTTACTTTCGGGCTGGGAAGTATCTTTGTGGCGATGCATGGTTTTGAAACTCTCGCGTACCCACTCACCTCACTCACGTCTGTACATGACTGGTTGATGAGTACAGATGAAAAGGGAACAGTAGCACTCATCATTGGTGTGGTCATGAGTGGGATTATCCAATCGAGTTCGGCTGTTTCTGCTATAACCATGTCTTTTATGAATGAAAGCATTTTGTCACTACCGACTGGCATTGCCATTATGCTTGGAGCCAACATTGGAACGTGTGTAACAGCGTGGCTTGCAAGTATCGGGGGAAGCGTAGAATCTCGGTTAACAGCATATGCACATATTTGGATTAATGTTTTGGGCGTTTTATTATTCTTCCCTTTCATTCATATCTTTTCTGATGTAATCAAACTCACGGCTGATTCACCTGCTATGCAACTCGCACATGCCGCTACGGTATTCAACATTCTTTCATCCGCTGTTATTTTGCCATTTACGGACCGGTTCGCCCGCTTTCTACTTTGGGTGCACAGAGTAAAAGATATGAGAGTGTGACATGCTTTTTATGCCCCTGCTTTTGAAACAGTAAAAAAAGATCCCGGCACCTTTTTTTGGTACCGGGATCTTATATATATTAATAGTCTGAATCAGATTTTTCACCTTTTACAATTGCAATTCCTGCACTCGCTCCGATACGAGTTGCTCCTGCTTCAACCATGGCAAGTGTAGTTTGAGTATCACGAACGCCACCAGAAGCTTTTACACCAACATCCGGGCCAACCGTTTTTCTCATTAAAGCAATGTCTTCAACTGTCGCTCCACCTGTTGAAAAGCCAGTGGAAGTCTTTACAAAATCCGCACCTGCCTCAACAGAAATCTCACATGCTTTAACCTTTTCCTCGTCAGTCAAAAGAGCTGTTTCAATGATAACTTTTGTAAGAGCTTTTCCTTTTGCAGCATCTACAACTGCTTGTACATCCCTTTTTACAAGGTCAAGGTCATCACTTTTAAGAGCGCCTACATTTATTACCATATCAATTTCAGTCGCACCTTTTTCAATTGCGTCTTTTGTTTCAAACGCTTTCGTTTCCGGTGTGGATGCACCAAGAGGGAATCCGATAACTGTACAAACTTTTACATCAGGCGTGTCTTTTAATACTTCATAAGCAGTTTGAACGTAGGTTGGGTTTACACATACACTTGCGAAAGTATATTCCTTTGCCTCTTCAGCAAGTTTAACAATCTGGTCTTTTGTCGCTTCTGGCTTAAGCAACGTATGGTCGATTAATTGAGCAAGGTTTTGTGTCATGTTATTCACACTCTCTTTCAATATGTAATAGATGTACGTACCACTCATCTGTCCAAACATAATCATAGCATGTTTATTATTTTTTGACGAGAGTCTAAAACTTATGCTTCCTCAAAGAAACATAACCATACTTTTTTTATTATGGCTGTTTTGGTATAGATTGTTGCTTTTTCATTATTACCTTCATCACCAGAATTGTGATTGAAGCATACGGGCCTTCGCTTTCCATAGTGGTGCTTGCAAATCTCCACAGGAATTGATTATAGGAGTTAGCTGCGTCAATGAGAAAAGACCATATAACAAAAGGGCTCTAATCATTCTAGATGATCAGAACCCTTTTTACGTTGCTTTTATCCCATACTTATTATAACAATCAGTCGCCTGCTACGATGGCTGTTTTCGCATCGTCTTTAACAACACGTACGAATTGACCTTCGTTATACGGGTAGCCTGCTTTGGTAATTTTAACTTTTACAATCTCACCAATTAAGTCTTCTGATCCTTCTACCTTTACCTTCATGTAGTTGTCCGTATATCCAACAAGAAGGTCTCCTTCACTCGCTTTTTCTTCCGGAATCATTTCAAGAACATCATCTTCAAATGTGGAAGCATATTCTTTTGCAAGTTGATTGGAAAGTTCGATCAAGCGATGAACACGATCGTTTTTCACGTTATCATCTACTTGGTCTTCCATACGAGCAGCCGGTGTTCCTGTACGTTTGGAGTAAGGAAACACGTGGAGTTCCGAGAATTTCAAGTCACGAATGAAATCATACGTTTCTTGATATTCTTCATCGGTTTCACCAGGGAAGCCAACGATTACATCGGTAGTAACCGCAAGCCCTGGAAGAGCTTTGTGAAGTCTTCCCACACGCTCTGCAAAAAACTCGTTTGTATATTTTCTTCGCATTCGTTTAAGTACCGTATCTGAACCAGATTGAAGAGGAACATGAAGATGCCTTACAATCTTTTCCGATTGATCGATAACTTCAATTACACGATCCGTAATTTGGCTCGCTTCAATTGAGGAGATACGAATACGCTTTAACCCTTCCACTTTTTCAAGTTCAAGGAGCAAGTCTGCAAGGCTGTAATCTTTGAAGTCTTCACCGTACCCGCCAGTATGAATTCCTGTGAGGACGATCTCTTTATACCCAGCGTCAACTAGCTGACGGGCTTGTGATAGCACATCCTCGGGTTTTCTTGAGCGAAGAAGTCCTCTCGCCCACGGAATAATACAAAAAGTACAAAAGTTATTACACCCTTCTTGGATCTTCAATGAAGCACGGGTGCGGTCCGTAAACGCAGGAACATCCAATTCTTCGTATACACGGGTTTTCATAATGTTTCCAACACCGTTAATAGGCTCCCGTTCTTCGCGGAATTGTTCAATGTAAGGAATCATTTTGTGGCGGTCTTGCGTCCCGACTACAATATCAACTCCTGGAATCGCCATAATTTCAGCAGGAGATGTTTGAGCGTAACATCCAGTTACACAGATAACCGCTTCAGGATTTTTTCGAATCGCTCGTCGAATCACTTGACGGCTTTTTTTATCTCCGGTATTTGTAACGGTACATGTGTTAATCACGTAAACATCCGACGTTTGGTCAAAATCTGTTTTCTCGTAACCTTCCGACTTGAATAATTGCCAGATGGCCTCTGTTTCATAATGGTTTACTTTACAGCCTAATGTATGAAAAGCTACTGAAGGCATGGAATCTTCACCTCAATAATTCAATATGATAAGAAATGGCCGATAGAGCATACAAAGGTGCTGTTTCGGCTCTTAAAATGCGCGGACCCAAAGCACAGGGATGGGCCCCGGCTTGAATAAACCCTTCGATTTCCCGATCAGAAAAACCGCCTTCCGGACCTACAATAAGAAGAATCGTATCTTTTTCTTCCACCTTTGCAAGAGTGTCAACCAAGCGGCTTTTCTCATCGTTTCTGGCTTCTTCTTCATAAGCAACCAAAACGTGGTCAAACGCCTCAATCCGTGAAGTCAACTGTTTAAAACTCTCCGGTTTATAAACGAAAGGAATACGCTGACGGTGGGATTGCTCTGCTGCTTCTTTGGCAATCTTGTTCCAACGGTCCTGTTTCTTGACTGCTTTTTTGGGGTCTAGTTTAACAACTGAACGATCTGCTTCAAAGGGGATATAGGAAAAGGCCCCCATCTCGGTCCCTTTTTGAATGACCCATTCAAGCTTGTCAGCTTTTGTTAAACCACAGGCGATGGTAACGTGCACCGGCATTTCACTTGATCGCTCTTCTATCTGTTGAATCGATGCCCGAACCTCGGTTAGGGTCATCTCTTCAATCGCAGACAAAAAACAATCACCTGACTGGTTACAGCAGATCACGTTGTCACCCTCATTCATTCTCATGACTTTTTGGATGTGCTTTGCGTCATCACCCGCTATAATAACATAGTTGTCATCGAATTGCGTATCCTCCAAAAAATACCGTTGCACAGTCATCACCTTTTATCTTTACTTTTTAGCTACAATGGATAGCCAATCTTCCATCTCAATTGTTTCTGAAATGGTAAATCCACTATTAATCAAGCTGTCTTTGACTAGTTCTTTTTTACCCTTAATGATTCCAGAAGTAATTAATGTGCCCCCTGGTTGTAGCTGTTCAAATGCGTCATCGGTCATACGAACGATCACTTCCGCTAAAATGTTAGCTACAATTAACTCAGGCTTTTCTTGAACGCCCTCCAGTAAGTTACCTTGTTTGACGGTGACCACATCTTGAACTTTATTCAACTTCGTATTGATTCGCGCGGAATTAACCGCAACTTCATCCAAGTCCAAAGCCAAAACTTCCTTTGCACCTAACTTAGCACAAGCGATACTAAGGACACCGGATCCTGTTCCAACATCCAGAACACGGTCCCCTTCGTTCATGTATTTTTCCAAAGCTTGAATACACAAAACCGTTGTTGGGTGTGTGCCTGTGCCAAACGCCATACCTGGATCGAGTTCAATGATGAGTTCATCATCAGAAACTCTTTCATACTCTTCCCATGTAGGGGTGATCGTGATTTTATTGGACACTTTGACTGGCTTATAATACTTTTTCCAAGCTGTCGCCCATTCTGCCTCGTTCACTTCACTCACGGTCACGGTATTTTGACCCAAGTCTATATCATGAACGACAAGGTTGTTAATTGCCTCTTTAATCTCATCAACTGTTTCTCCAAGAAAGCTGTTAACAGGTAAATAAGCTTTAAGAATGACACCTTCAGTCGGGTAATCATCAGGGGAAAGCTGGTAGACCTCACCATAAGTTGTATCCCACTCCCGAGTAAGATCACCCGGGTCTTCCAAAACAACGCCACTGGCTCCTGCTTCGTGCATAATGTTACTAACAGGCTCCACCGCTTCTTGTGTTGTATGAATACTAATTTCAGACCATTTCATTTTTCTACCAGCTCCCCAAAGGATGATTTACTCGCCAAAATTTTTAAATGCCCGCTTTGCTTTTGCAAAGAAGTTATCGTTTTGTTCATCAGGTACTTCTGTTCCGCTCTCTTCCGCAAATTGACGAAGAATGTCTTTTTGACTGTCGTTCAAGTTTTTAGGTGTAATGACGCGAACGCGAATATGCTGGTCTCCTTGACCGGCTCCTCGAACGTTTGGAACACCTTTCCCTTTTAGACGGAAGTCCGTTCCGGTTTGAGTACCTGCAGGGATTTTAAGCTTTACTTTCCCTTTGAGTGTCGGCACTTCAATTTCGTCTCCTAATGCTGCTTGAACAAACGTTAACGGCATTTCACAATAAAGATCATCGCCATCACGTTTGAAGAATTCATGAGGCCTTACGTTGAACACGACGAACAAGTCACCGGCAGGCCCCCCGTTCACTCCAGGCTCTCCTTGACCAGCAACACGGATTTGTTGACCTGTATCGACACCTGCTGGGATTTTAATGTGAATTTTCTTGCGCTTCTTCACTTTTCCTTGCCCACCACATGTTCGACACTTGTCTTTAATCATTTGACCTGTACCGCTACATTGGTTACACACACGGCGATTAACAACACGACCGAACGGTGTGTTTTGCTCAACATTAAGTTGCCCTGCGCCACCACAGTGCTTACACGTTTCCGGTTTCGTTCCGGGTTTGGCACCTGACCCGTGACACGTCTCACACGTTTCTTCTCGAGGGATCTCAATGTCCATCTCTTTTCCGAAGACGGCTTCTTTGAATTCCAACGTCATCGTGTACTGAAGATCCGATCCTTGACGAGGTGCATTCGGGTCACGTCTGCCTCCACCACCAAAGAACATGTCAAAGATGTCACCAAAACCGCCAAAGTCACCGGCACCGGCTCCACCGCCTCCGAATTGATTCGGATCAGTATGACCAAATCGATCATAGTGAGCACGTTTTTGAGAGTCACTTAATGTGTCATACGCTTCTTTAACTTCTTTGAACTTATCCTCAGCGTTTGCTTCTTTGTTAACGTCCGGATGATATTGACGTGCAAGCTTCCGGTACGCCTTTTTTATATCTGCATCAGATGCATCTTGAGAAACACCGAGTACATCATAAAAGTCTTTTTTGCTCATCGTATCCACTCCCGACTGCTAATCCATAACGATTATCTTAACACTCACTAGGGTATTCCTGCAATACGCTTCAGGTCAAAATACCCCATACGTGTAAAAAGTCAAAGCCAAGGAGCCCTTGACTTTGACTTCGTTTCAACACGCGATTGACATTACTGCTTGTTATCTTCGTTGTTCACTTCTTCGTATTCAGCATCAACAACGTTGTCGTCGTCTTGCTTTGAACCTTCAGCACCATCTTGGCCTTCAGCTTCCTGCTGTGCCTGAGCTTGTTGTGCTGCTTGCTCATACATCTTTGTGGAAAGCTGTTGAACAATTTCCTGCAACTCGTCTTTTGCAGAACGGATTGCTTCGATGTCGTCGCCTTTTAGAGCTTCTTGTACTTTTTCTTTTGCAGCTTCCGCTTTGTCCTTATCTTCTTGTTCTACGCTATCACCAAGCTCTTTGATCGTTTTGTCTGTAGTAAAGACAAGCTGATCCGCTTCGTTACGTAGATCTACTTCTTCACGACGCTTCTTGTCTGCTTCAGCATTTTCTTCCGCTTCTTTTACCATACGCTCAATTTCATTTTCATCGAGGCCAGAAGAAGACGTAATTGTGATGGACTGCTCTTTGTTTGTTCCAAGGTCTTTCGCACGGACATTTACGATACCGTTCGCATCAATATCAAAAGATACTTCGATTTGTGGAACGCCACGTGGTGCTGGTGGGATATCGTTAAGCTGGAAACGACCTAGTGTTTTGTTGTTTGCAGCCATTTCACGCTCACCTTGAAGAACGTGGATGTCTACAGATGGCTGGTTATCAGCAGCTGTGGAGAACGTTTGAGATTTACTTGTTGGAATTGTAGTGTTTCGGTCGATCAGCTTCGTAAATACGCCACCCATCGTTTCAATTCCTAGAGATAGTGGAGTTACGTCAAGAAGGACAACGTCTTTTACGTCTCCTGTTAATACACCTGCTTGAACTGCAGCACCAAGGGCTACAACTTCATCAGGGTTAACCCCTTTGTGAGGGTCTTTTCCAGTTACTTTTTTGATTGCTTCTTGAACAGCTGGGATACGAGTAGATCCACCTACAAGAACAATTTTGTCAATTTCATTTGGTGATAGACCAGCGTCATTCATAGCTTGACGAGTAGGTCCCATTGTTCTTTCTACTAGGTCTGCACTCATATCTTCAAACTTCGCGCGAGATAGAGTAAGTTCTAAGTGTTTAGGACCTGATGCATCAGCTGTGATGAATGGAAGAGAGATTTGTGTTTGAGAAACACCGGAAAGATCTTTCTTCGCTTTTTCAGCTGCATCTTTAAGGCGTTGAAGTGCCATTTTATCTTTTGCCAAATCAATGCCGTTTTCTTTTTTGAATTCATCAACTAAATAATCAATAATGACTTGGTCGAAGTCATCTCCACCAAGCTTGTTATCTCCTGATGTCGCGCGTACTTCGAAGAATCCATCACCTAGTTCAAGGATGGAAACGTCGAACGTTCCGCCACCAAGGTCATATACAAGGATCGTTTGATCTTCTTCCTTTTCAAAACCGTAAGCAAGTGCCGCTGCTGTTGGCTCGTTTACAATACGCTCTACTTCAAGTCCTGCAATTTTACCCGCATCTTTTGTAGCTTGACGCTGGGAGTCGTTAAAGTAAGCAGGAACAGTAATAACCGCTTTCGTTACTTTTTCACCTAGGTAAGCTTCAGCGTCTTCCTTAAGCTTTTGAAGGATAATTGCAGAGATCTCTTGTGGAGAATACTCTTTTCCTTCCGCTTCTACTTTATAGTCCGTTCCCATGTGACGCTTAATGGAAACGATCGTGTTCGGGTTCGTAATCATTTGACGCTTTGCTACTTCACCTGTTTGACGCTCACCGTCTTTAAATGAAACAACAGATGGGGTTGTACGGCTACCCTCAGCGTTCGGGATTACGGTAGCTTCTCCACCTTCCATTACAGCAACACAAGAGTTTGTTGTACCTAAGTCAATACCAATTACTTTACTCATTGTTATTCCTCCTATTTTAAACGTATGTAGTCCTACGCGTTTACTTTAACCATTGCTGGTCTAATGACACGGTCTTTTAGCATATAGCCCTTTTGCATTTCCTCAACAACCACATTTGAATCATACTCATCAGACTCTGCTTGAGCTACAGCTTGATGGTAATGAGGATCAAATGGAGCCCCTACTGTTTCAATTGCAGTAATCCCTTCAGATTCAAGCGCTTCTTTCATTTGGCGATAAACCATTTCCATTCCTTGAAGTAGGCTCTTACCATCTTCTGAATCTACTTGAACCATCATTGCTCTTTCAAAGTTATCAAGAGCAGGGATGAGCTTTTCAGCGAGGGACTGCGCTCTATATTTAGCATCCGCCTCTTTTTCTTTTCGGGTGCGGCGGCGGAAGTTATCATAATCAGCTTGATTACGAACGAGACGCTGGTTAAGTTCTTCAACTTTGGCTTCAAGTGCTTTGACTTGATTAACCTCAGTCTCTTCGTCTACAAGTTCTGCTTCAGTTTCCTCAACCTCAACTTCTTCTGGTTGATCACTTTCTTTTACTTGTTCTACTTCTTCTTCCATCGTGTTCGTTTTCTTTTCTTGTTCCACATCGTTCACCTCCTAAGTAAAATAAACATTTATCCATGGAACAGCCTCCCTCACCAACAGCCTGCCGGTGAAAGAGACATGCTTCTACCCAATATGCGAGAATAATACCGATTCATACATTTGTCAATATTTCCGTTAATTGTTGTTTTGATACCGTTTTGTAAGGACCTTTGTCAAATCTTTGGAAAAGAAGTCAAGAACACCAACGACCCGCTGGTACTCCATTCTTGTAGGTCCTAGAACTCCTACGGTACCAAGATGTTTGCCGTCAATCGAATACGTAGCTGTGATGATCGAACAGTCATCGAACGGTGCAAACTCATTTTCTTCACCTATTTTAATCTTCATTCCATGTTGCTCGGAACGAAAATGCTTTGAAATTAATTGATCTTCTTCAAAAATATTGAACAGGTCCCTTACCCGATTCACATCATTAAACTCAGGCTGTGTCAAAATGTTCGTCTTCCCTGCATAAAACACTTTTTCGTTATGAGATTGACGAAACATCTGATTGAGCATCTCCATTGTTTGATCGTACTGATCGACGTATTTACTTAGGACCTTTCTAATTTCGGTGGAGAGTTTATGCCTCAAATGAATGAGGGGCACACCTTGAAGTTTATCATTTAAGATGTTCACAATTTTCTCGATTTCCCTAACATCAAAGCCACCTGGTACAGTTACCGTTTGGTTCTCAACGTGACCCGTATCCGTAACGATAATGGCTACGGCGCTGTCTTTTGATATAGGTACAAGTTGTATTTGCTTGAGTGTAGACTCAAACAACTCCGGCCCAAGTACAATCGATGTGTAACTTGTAAGGCTTGACAATATTTTTGCGCTTTGTTGAATCAACTTTTCAAATTCAACGAACTGCTCCTCATACATCAAACGAATGTCAGCTACTTCGTTTTTCGTAAGCATCGTAGGAGACAACATATGATCTACGAAATATCGATACCCTTTTTGAGACGGGATCCTACCTGCAGAGCTGTGTGGTTTCTCTAGGAATCCTAGCTCTTCAAGGTCTGCCATCTCATTTCGGATCGTAGCAGGGCTGAAGTTCATATCTTCCCTTTTGGAAACACTACGGGATCCCACCGGTTCTGCATGACAAACATAATCGTCAATAATCGCCTTCAATATAAGCAACTGTCTCTCTGTGAGCATGAACATCCCTCCCTGTTAGCACTCACTTGGACCGAGTGCTAAATCTATAATATAAAGTACCAAACTTCATTTCTTGTTGTCAAGATAAAAGCAGGTACTTTTCATATTAAAGATTAAGATTGGAGGAGGAATTGTTCAAAGACCTCATTTCCTAAAAATCGTCCTCGTTCCGTTAGCTTGATTCGACCATCTTCAATCATCACCCATTCTCTTTCTTGAAGGGTCTCTACCGTTTTACCGAACACTTCAGACATGGAACGTCCATACTTCTCTTCAAAAGCAACCATGGATACTCCTGCCCGTTTTCTAAGGCCCATAAACATTTCTTCTTCCATTTGCTCTCTGACCGGAACCGGATGTTCTTCCAAGTATGGGAGGTTTCCGTCTTCAATGGCTTTCATATATTTCGGTAAAGGGCCGTGGTTTCGTGTTCTTACACCACCAACATATCCATGGGCACCTGCCCCAATTCCGTAGTACTGCTCGTTCTCCCAATACGTAAGGTTATGGGTACTTTCCATACCTGGCTTAGCAAAGTTACTAATTTCATACATTGAAAAGCCTGCCTCAGTTAATCTTTCGATTAAACGTTCATACATATCTGCTTCCGCATCTTCTGAAGGTAGTGGCAACTTCCCTTTTTGAGCGAGTTGATAAAACACGGTTTTTGCTTCCACTTTTAAAGAATAGGCGCTTACATGTTCAATGTTTAATGCTAACGCTTTGTGGATCGTATCTTCAAACTGCTCCATCGTCTGACCTGGAAGCCCAAACATAAGGTCAATGGAAATGTTGTCAAATCCCGCTTCCCGACTTCGATCAATGGTCTCTAAAACATCGTTTGGTTTATGGTCTCTTCCAATCTTCTGTAGCAAGTCAGCGTCGAATGTTTGAACACCGATACTTAGCCTGTTCGCTCCTTCTTCTCTCATCATGTGCAACTTCTCACGATCAGCACTCCCCGGGTTTACTTCCACGGTAAACTCAATCGCCTCCGGGTCTTTTATTTGAAAATGATGTTTGATTGAACGTAAAAGCTTTCGCAGTTGCGCAGTGGAAAGAGATGTTGGTGTACCGCCACCTACATAAACACTCTTAATCGGACCATTTGGGAACTTTTCAACCGTCCACTTCATCTCTGTATCACAGTCAGTCAAGTATTCGTCTACCGGCTGGTTTTTTAAAAAGAATTTATTAAAGTCGCAGTAATGGCAGATTTGTTCACAAAAAGGCACATGTACATATATAGCTCTTGGCTTCATTACGTTTGTTTCACCTCGCGATTACAGTAAAGAGGCTAGGACAAAAATGTTTTGATGAACGAGAATTTGAACAAAAACCTACGCGGTGAAAAGAAGAGATCCTTGGACTTTTATCGAAGACACTGAAAAATTCGCTCTGCCTCTTTATTCAGTGGTCCTTTTTATCTCTCAGGAGCCTCTATATTTTCAACCGCATTGGTCGTTATTTGTTCAAACTGTCATCTAAACACGCTCTTCATGTCCCAGCCTCTATCATTTTTTTACTTTTTGTCACTATCGTCCATGCTGAGTACACTCATAAATGCTTCTTGAGGAACTTCAACGTTTCCTACACTCTTCATACGGCGTTTACCTTCTTTTTGTTTCTCAAGAAGTTTACGTTTACGGGAAATATCCCCACCGTAACATTTAGCCAATACGTTTTTACGCATCGCTTTAATTGTAGAACGGGCGATAATTTTTTGACCGATACTTGCTTGAATTGGCACTTCGAACTGCTGTCTTGGGATCAATTCCTTTAACTTCTCAACAATAGACTTCCCACGCTGGTAGGCACTGTCGCGGTGAACAATGACACTTAACGCATCAATTTGTTCTCCATTAAGAAGAATATCCATTTTCACAAGACGGCTTTCTTTATAGCCAATCAGTTCATAATCGAAGGATGCATACCCTTTTGTGCTCGATTTTAACGTATCAAAGAAATCATAAACGATTTCAGATAGTGGAATTTCATACGTGATCACCACTCGGTTTTCATCAAGATATTTCATATCTTGGTAGTCACCACGCTTCTTTTGACAAAGCTCCATCACAGATCCTACATAATCATTTGGAACCATCACTTCTGCTTTTACATAAGGCTCTTCCACGTGATCGACTTTTTGAGCATCAGGCATTTTTGATGGGTTGTCAATTTGTTTTAGCTCACCATCTGTTGTGTGAACTTTGTAAATAACACTCGGTGCTGTTGTAATTAAGTCGATATTGAACTCACGCTCAATTCGCTCTTGAATGATCTCCATATGAAGAAGACCAAGGAAACCGCATCGGAAACCAAAACCTAACGCTTGTGATGTCTCTGCTTCGTATTGAAGGGCAGCATCGTTCAACTCCAATTTCTCTAAAGCTTCACGAAGATCGTTGTAATCATTGGAATCGACTGGATACAATCCGCAGAATACCATCGGATTGAGCTTACGATAACCCGGTAGCATATCCGAAGCTGGACGATCAGCATGTGTAATCGTATCACCTACACGGCTGTCACTTACATTCTTGATAGAGGCAACAAGGTAACCTACATCTCCGACAGTAAGTTCTTCTTGAACCGTTGGTTTAGGCGTGAACACACCTAGCTCTTGTACTTCGAATTCCTTTTCCGTAGCCATCATTCTAATCTTATCTCCAGGCTTGACGGTTCCTTCTACAATACGAATGTAGACAATGATACCTCTGTAAGGGTCATATAGACTGTCAAAAATCATCGCTTGTAGAGGTGCAGCCGGATCTCCTGGCGGCGCTGGTACTTTATCTACGATCGATTCAAGGATTTCTTCAATTCCAATTCCGTTTTTAGCAGAAGCCATAATCGCATCCTCTTTCGGTAGACCGATAATGTCTTCTACTTCTTGCATGACGCGATCAGGCTCAGCGCTCGGAAGATCAATTTTATTTACTACAGGGATAATCTCAAGATCGTTGTCCAGTGCCAAATAAACGTTAGCCAACGTTTGAGCTTCAATCCCTTGAGCGGCATCGACAATTAATAAAGCACCTTCACAAGCGGCCAGGCTTCGTGAAACCTCATATGTAAAGTCGACGTGACCTGGTGTGTCAATCAAGTGAAAAATATATTCCTCACCGTCATTTGCTTTATATCGCAATTGAACGGCATTCAATTTAATTGTAATCCCACGCTCACGCTCAAGGTCCATGGCATCCAGCATTTGATCTTTCATTTCTCGTTGTGTAAGGGCACTTGTTTTTTCAAGAATACGGTCAGCAAGCGTAGATTTCCCGTGGTCGATATGTGCAATAATCGAGAAGTTACGGATCTTTTCTCTACGTTGGATTCGTTTTTCGTTATTCATCACGTTTTCACTCCTACTAAAATAAACAAAGATGGCTCGCCAACTAACGATAGTGGCGGTTTATGCGAAATGGCTATTAAATGCCACAATTCTCCACAATATAATTAGACTAACGTTTATTATAGCAATAAAAAACAACTGCCACAAACATAATTTGCAACCGCTTGGTAGTGCTCTCCTGTTGCAGTATATGTGCATTTTTTAACTGGCCTTAAGAAAAGAGTATATACCTGGTTCGTCTTATTCGTGATTAAACTCTGATATCACTCGCGCCACTAGAAGACGGCTCAATTATTCTGCCCCCATAATCGATGACACCAAAAACCTCTCACTCTCAAACCAATTGGCCTTTCTCTAACCAAAACAAAAGCGCCGCTTAAGAG
This sequence comes from Alteribacter aurantiacus DSM 18675, assembly GCF_000429705.1. Classification (GTDB taxonomy): domain Bacteria; phylum Bacillota; class Bacilli; order Bacillales; family Salisediminibacteriaceae; genus Alteribacter; species Alteribacter aurantiacus. The sequence goes on along the minus strand of NZ_KE386941.1, from coordinate 448,096 downwards.
CAACGCTATCCGATCCCACCAAATAACCCTTTAAAAATCGATTCAAATGTATCAGCCAATCGAAGGCCTACCTCTGAAAAGAGGTTAACCGACCCTCGCTCCTTGGTACTACTCTGTTTCTCAGCTAGCTCCCTATACACATCCGGTGTCGTACCAAGGTCTCCCTTGATCTCCTCGTCTCCTTCCTCATAAACAACGAGGTGATCCCCATCTTCCATCTCTACGATTTGAGGCTCATGATTGCTTATTGTAGGAAGCTGAAGAGGAGAGGGCTCCATGGCTGTCCCGAATGATCCGCTCAAATGGTTCACGTAAACAATACCAAAAACGAAACCTCCAAAAAATACAGTAGTAATAAAAAAGCATCTAAGTAAAAACGGACCCATTCTTTTCTCCTCCTCAACTAAAAATCATTGAACATCTTTTTGTTCAAAGTAATATTCAGAAAACACTTCAGCAAATGCTTCGACTGAACGGTACACTTCATCCAACGTATTGTCCACGCCACCAAACTCCACGATTAATGCATTTTCGGATAAATCTTGATTATATACCCCATTCGATCCAGGTGAAGTCGGAGGAAATACCCCTCGGCTTAATCCAGGATATACACTCTCAATTCTCGCATGCAATTCCTCTGCAAGAGCTTTGTTTTTTTCGTAATTATCATGTCTCGTTCCGATAACGAAGAACGTTCTCGCATACACTTCTCCATTTATTGTCACGGTGGTCACGTCTCTTCGAACACTGTCTCGGTGGAGGTCAAAAAAGAAGGTGAGGTCTTCATTTGATTCCATTGCATCTTTAACAATCTCTCGAGACATGTCATACGACCTGCTGTATTGCCACCCTCTGTCACCTAGACTTGAGTACACATCAGAAGTGTCAACTTCAGTACCGATTCCTCTTTTATTAAGCTCTAACCCAAGTCTCTCACCCACCAATGTAATGTTGACCGATTCGTGCATCGCTCCGTCTGCATCGTTTTCCCCTTTTAACTCAGGCAAGAACGATTCTCTATTGTGAGAGTGCATAATGTGAACTGTTTTATCCGGTTCTTGCCCTGTTGTTAAATCGGCCATCGCTTCTCTCAGTTGATCAAGCTCGTCCAATCGCTCTGTCGCTGCTTCTCGCTCCTTCGAAATGACTTCCGGTGGAGGCGAGGACTCCATTGGCAAGTTTGTAAAATCGGACCCTTGACCTGCTACAAATATTTCTCCCCCAAAGAAGTCAATTCCCGGCAACTCTCTACCAAGCAAACTGCGCGGGTCGTTGGGATCAAGGCTCGTAGCCATTTCAAAGACCAACGATGATACTTGAGGAGGTTTACTATCCTCTGGCAACTCTTGTGTGAAATACGTATTTTCAGTACCCATTAAGTAGATAAGAACCTCATCAGATAAATGCTCACTAAACCCCTTTAACGATGCTGACGTGAGACTGTAACCAGGTCCAAAAGCCGTAATAATAGCGGTAATAATGAAAATGGATAAAACCCCGGTAACCGAGGTAAAAAAATACTGTCTTAAACTGCTTGTCCCTTTCCACGACGCTGAGTTCGGCCGCCTGTATGGACGTTTCTTCAAATGAAACCACCCTCTCCTGTCCGAGCTCTTACAGTATCCCTATTCGGATAGTGCGAGGGGTAGAACATGAATGTAAAAAAGGCGACCAAAATTGGCCGCCCATTCGTATATAAGGCACCTGAAAAGTGAAAACTTTATCTTTGCCCGCTTTATTTCGTATACGCACCTACGTTACCTTGATCAACCCCTCCATGAAGAGCCGCGTTTAGACCAAGAGCCAATACATTCCCCATATCATCGATAAACTCATCTACTTCTTTTGGGGTGACCATCAAGTTATGCCCTAATGGCGCGAGCACTTCTTGAATGAGTTTTCGTTTTTCATGTTCTTCAAGTGTCCCAACGATACCCATGTATTGTTGGCGCTCATTTTCACCAGGAAGATCTTCATCGGTCAGAACTCTCTTCTCACCGAAAGACATACCTGCAGGAGCCAAAGAGCGCTTAGGATCGTCTTTTTCTCTCATTTCCTTACCAAAATGTTTGAGCACATAATCAATTGTGTCACTTGTAATAGATACTGCATCTACAACTGTCGGAATGCCTACTGCAATGACAGGGATCCCAAGCGCTTCTTTTGAAATTGCTTTTCGCTTATTACCGACACCCGACCCTGGATGTATACCTGAATCAGATATTTGGATGGTTGTGTTCACCCGTTCAATTGATCTTGAAGCAAGGGCATCAACTGCGATAACAAAATCAGGTTTTGATTTTTCAATTACACCATAAATGATATCGCTCGTCTCAATTCCTGTTAACCCCATAACCCCAGGTGTGATCGCACTTACAGGTCTAAAACCATCTTGTACCTGCTCAGGCTGCAACTCAAATAAATGCTTAGTAATGAGGAGGTTCTCTACTACTAGTGGCCCAAGTGCGTCAGGTGTGACATTCCAGTTTCCTAATCCCACAACTAGACAGCTTGCATCTCGATCGATCCCAAGCTCCTCTAAAAAGTGGCTGAACTCTTTTGCAAACACTTCCTCCACTTTATCTTGAAGCTCACTATCTTTTGCGCGAATTCCCTGTACTTGTAGCGTTAAATACTTTCCGGGCTTTTTGCCCATTCGCTCGGCTCCAGATTCGTCAATATCAACTCGGGTAATGGAAATGCCTTGTTCCTCCCGTTCTTTAATAATGACACCCTCAATTTGATGGTTTGTTTCTTGATCCGGTTGACCACCTTGATCTTCTTCTTGAACAATTTCATGGGCCTCAATAGCTAAGTCTGTTCTTACTGTGTATCTGCTCAAATCCAATTCTTGCTCTTTCATCTTCTCCACCTCTACTCACTCTTTTGGATATGTTTAGCATAAACAAACAGAGTTCCTTTCATTCTTATGTTGATTTTTAAAATACCATTTGGTACAATCCTTAGTGTTGCACACAAACCGAAAACGATTAAAACGTGATACGGTTGCATCAAGGAGGTGAAAGGCATGGCAAATATTAAATCTGCTATTAAGCGCGGTAAAACGAACGAAAAGCGTCGTGCGCAAAACGCTGCATTCAAATCTGATCTACGTACATCTGTAAAATCATTTGAAAAACAAGTTGAAGCTAAAGATGTAGAAGCTGCAAAAAAATCATTCTTGGTGGCAACCAAAAAGTTAGATAAAGCTTCTGATAAAGGTCTTATCCATAAAAATGCAGCTAACCGTCAAAAGTCTCGTCTACAAAGACAACTTAACGGTGTACAAGCGTAAATGGAACGAACAAAAAAGCCGTGGATGCGATCCACAGCTTTTTTTGTATGGTTAAAAACCCGGAGGATCATGTGATCCTCCGGGTTTTTAACGAGCCGGCTCTTTTTGTTTTGCTAAGAACAACTCAACAGCCAACACTTTATCCAGCTGACCTGTTTTGATTTTATAATCTGTTTCAGCAAGCTGATCAAGGATGTCGAGCAAATGCCTATCGTCAAAATGCTTCGCTTGTCCAGCAGCAAGTTTAACTGCATAGGGATGAAGCTTCAGTTGTGACGCCATCTGTTTTTGTGAGTACCCCTGTTGAGATAATTGTTTGACTTGATATAAAATCCTGAACTGTCTTGCTAACAAGCTCAAAATTTTGATCGGTTCTTCTTTCTGTTTTAAGAGATCATCAAAAATTTGCCACGCACTGTCCAGGTTCCTTTTTACAACGCCATCCACAAGGGCAAAAATGTTTTGTTCCAAGGAACGGGCTACCAGCTCATCCACAACATCTTTTGTTATTGTTTCCCCTTCACCGGTATAGATCGACATCTTTTTGAGCTCGGATGTGATCATCATTAGGTTGGAAGCTGTTAACATGAGAAGCTGCCCTTTTGCCTCTTGATCAATACTCACATGTAACTCTTTCGCTTTTTCGTCCAGCCAACCTAAGAGCTCTCGTTCTTCAAACGGCCTTCCTTCCATTACTTTTCCATGTTTTTTGAACAGCTTCGTTATTTTTTTCCGTTCATCCAGTTTTTCCGATGGAATAACAGTAATAAACACCGTCTCTGGTGCAGGGTTTTGTATGTACGCTTCTAGCTTCTTAAGATCGTGGTCCACTTTAGATGTAACTTTCATCCCTGTAAAAAAATACGCTTCTTTTAGGATAACCACTCGTTTAGAGCCCATAAAAGGAAACGTGTATGCTTCTTCAATAGCCAACTCCACTGGGGTTTCTTTCATATCGAACTGAGAAAGGTTGAACTCGATCTCATCCTTAGTTAAAGCCGACCCAATTAATTTTTGGAGTACGTCGGAAACCATGAAGGACTCACTTCCATAAAGCAAGTACAGGCCTCCAAGTGGTTCACGTTTTATATGTTTTAACATGTCAAAATACGACACAGGTATCCCTCCAATCATTCGAAGGCATTGAAGAAGTTAAAGATCGAACTTTTTCAGTGCCTTCTTCATTCGTCTATCGTACCACACCTGCTCGTCCCGGAAAACAAGAAGAGAGGCTGTCTGAATGGGTCGTACCACCCTTTCAGACAGCCTCATTTATGATAAACGCCACCACGCTTCACCGCGGATGAAGAACAGTGACGATAATCCGTTTTCATTTCCCTGTTAATTATGATATCCTATGCTTGATGGGGATATAGGTGACAACTCTTTACAATAAATTAGAAATGTACCACTTTTAAAAACGCTCTTTTGGGATCTTTTTATGGATTTTTTAATCACGGTAACGTATACTAAAAATTGAAACGGGAGGGATATAAGATGAATGAGTTTGAAAAGAATGTACAAACAAAACGAAATGATGCGATCGACAGTGGTGTTGCATTTGTCGTGTCCTTTTTATTTTTTGCGATCATTTTCGTCATTGCCCAAGCGATTGACTTGATCTGGTAAGCGCATTACATATAAAAGAACAAGAGTATGCACAACGCTTCGCGAAGCGTTGTGTTTTTTGTTGTGTCGTTTATTAGGGCTTCGTCCGTTATCTAGTTCACTTCAATCAACCACCGGCCTTACCTCCAATGACCTTCTATCAAGATAAAACTTCACTTCAATGTCTCCATTTTCATCCGTTCGGTATATTTCTGCACCTTGGTCATTCAACCTTTCAATAACCTCCAATCCAGGATGACCATGACGATTTTTCCTTCCTACAGGAATAAGGCTAATAGTAGGTGTAACATGAGTGATAAATTCCTGACTTGACGAGCTTACACTTCCGTGGTGCGCAACCTTTAAGACATCCACATTAAGATTTGGGTACTCTTTGACTAGCCTCTGTTCTGTTTCGCGTTCAATATCACCGGTAAATAACCACCTTACTCCCCCCATATTAGCTTTCAGGACGATTGAACGCTCGTTTTCAGAGTCCTCCCTCCCTGTTGGAGAAAGAATCCGAAAAGTCGATTTACCAACGCTCCATGTCATGCCTTCATGGACCTCTAAAACCGGAACATTCGCATCATCTAAGCACTTTTCCACTTCCATTTCCAATTCGTTTTTCATTCCACCAACTGGGTAAAGAACCCTTTTCACATGTACACGATCAATGATTGCACAGGTTTCCCCAATATGATCTGAATGGCCATGCGTTAAGATGAGTTTGTCAATTTGTTTAATCCCTTTCGAGGCTAAGTGAGGAAGAATCACTCGTTCTCCTGGACCCCTCCTCTGTTGCTCATCTCCCCAATTAGGGAGTCCACCAGTATCAATTAAATACACCTTTTCCCTCTTAGGGAGTTCAATCAATATAGCGTCTCCTTGCCCTACATCGAGCATTGTCACCTTCCCATGAGAAGAGATATACGGCGCCATTAGTTGAAGGGACAGAACAATGACAATACTTGCACTACAAAAGGCCATATGTCGACTGCTTCCTCTTTCCCATGAAAAAAAGAAAAAAACAATCAAAAGCAATAGAACAGCAATTGTAATCGAAGAAACCTTACCAAACAGAATACGAAAAACAGAAGCGTCGTTAAGGTAAAACATGAGTGAATGGCTCCAGGTTAACGTATAAGATAAAAGAGAAAAGGTGAAGTTCCCTATTGGTGGAAAGAGCACTAGACTAAAGGAGGTAACAATGGAAAGGGGTAATACAACAAAGGAGATGTACGGAATAAAAAAGAGGTTAAACGGCAAGCTTAGTAACGAAAATTCGTAAAAATGATGCAAAATAATCGGTAACGAAGCAAGCTGAGCAAGGAGCGTCACCCTAAAAACGAGCCCAAGAGCGGATGTTGCCCTCATTAAAATCTTCCCCGATCGAATAAGGACAAAGCTTGTGAGAAATGACAGTTGAAAACCGAGGTGATAAATGACATTAGGACCAATGAAAAGAAGAACAATAAACACAACTGAAATGCTATGTCCAGAGCTAACTTTTTTCATTGTTTTAAATGCAATAATTGCGAACATTACCATTAATGATGCCCGAACAACTGACGGCGCTCCGCCAGCCAAAAGCATGTATAAAGGTAATAGAAAGACCACAATTGTCAAGCTTGTCTCTTTCGTCAAACCTAATCGTAAGATAAAGAAGATGACCATGAACACAACAAGTCCTACATGAAGCCCCGAGACGGCGAGTAAATGGCTCACGCCTATAATTTGATACGCTTCTCTGTGCTCATCAGAAATATTTGACCGTTCCCCGTATACGAGGGCTTGGAGAATTGCAGCAGTATGGGGATCTCCATTTTCATTGCCCATTTGATCTAATGCACGGATTCCCTTAGCCCGGAAGTTGAGTACGGTTCCTTTTAAAGAAGAGGATGGCCTGCATATCAGCTCGTCTGCATAAAACAACCAGTGAACGGATTGTCTCTTTAAATAACTTCCGAAGTCAAAGCCGTTAATATGATAAACGGGAGAAGGTTGTTCATAGGTACCTTTTAGTGTGCAAACATCACCGTATGTAGGCTTAAGAGCATCATTACTATAGACTTGGACTCTTTCATTATTCATACCTTCAATTTGAAATCCTGATCGGTCGTTGTGGCTGACAGGCGCAGAAACCACAGTACCGTATAAAATGCTATCCTCCCCTGTCAGAAGGCTGGTATCACTCACTTTATGTTCACACCAAAAAAACATACTAATAAAGAGAATAAAAAGCAATAATAATTGTTTTTTTGAGATGGTCTTTCTTTGCAGGAAAACAAGGAAGAAAGTGGCACCAGTGAAGATGATTGTCCAAAATGAGCTACCTTCCATCGACCATAAAGCAGCTGACAATGCAACGAAGGGAAACAGATAGGAGGATTTAAGCATATAGTTCCTGCTTTCAATGTAGAGGATAAGAAGAGGAAGGAGCGCGATTTATAAAAATAGTTGGAGCTATAACTAGGGGGATGAGAAGTAAAGATGAGCTCTCCAGGGCCAATGAGGCCACCGAAATAGTAAAGTTCGAACTTTTTCAGTGCTTTTCCATTGCAATTGTAAAGGAGGCTCACCACCTTACCGATGACACTTCTAGCTAAGTTATTGATTTGATGAAGTATAAAGTTGATTCGCTTTTTCTCTAAGCTCTTTTAATGTTTGACCTTCCAGCCCCGAGCTCTCTAACATACCTAACAAATCTGCAGTGAACGCTAATTTTTCATGGTTCTTCGTATCAAGAATCATTTCTTCAAGTTCCACTTGTTCTACTTCGACACCAGCTTGCTCAAATAACTCTTCAGCGTATGGGTGGTTTTTGTACGCTTTTGCATAGAAAACTTTTTCTATCCCCGCTTGAATAATGGCTTTGCAACAATTCAAGCATGGGAAATGAGTCACATACATCTCCGCACCTGCTGCCTGCACCCCAAATTTCGAACATTGAAGGAGGGCATTCATTTCAGCATGAATGGTCCTTACACAATGGTTGTCAATCACATAACACCCTTCATCAACACAGTGTTTGCCTCCTGAAATTGAACCATTATACCCCCCTGCTATAATCCGCTTGTCCCTTACAATAGTGGCGCCAACCATAAGGCGAGTACACGTGGACCTAAGAGCTAATAAATGGCTTTGAGCCATGAAGTATTGATGCCATGAAATTCTTTCCATCTTGATGTTCCTCCTATAATAAGATACTAGAAAAAATGACAGACCGAAATTTTTCCTAGTCTTCAATTAAACAGTATGACTTAAGTGTAGACAAGACCTGTAGGGTGAGTCAATCATCATCTTACTTTACCCTAATAAGAGTTTCTAACGTTTCAAAACTCTTCGCACCGATTCCAGGTACATTCGTAATGTCATCCACTTGTGAAAAGGGACCGTGCTCTTGAACATAGCTAAGTATAGCTTGCGCTTTTGAAGGCCCGATGCCCGGTAATGTTTCAAGCTCCTGTTGAGTAGCTGTGTTGATATTGATCAAGTCGCTAGCAGAAGATTGTCCCCCTTGACTTACCTCCAAGATTCCTTCCTCCCCCTTCACCGGGATGTATACAACCATTTCGTCCTGGAGGCGCTGTGCTAGGTTAACACGATCCTCATCGGCTTCGGACACCATTCCCCCGGCCTTTGAAATAGCATCCTGGATACGGGCTCCTTCAGGGAACATATAAACCCCAGGTTGCTTGACTGCTCCTTTCACATCGACGTAAACATCAACTTGTACAGATTCCTCTTCTACATCTTCCTCTCCTTGTTCCACATACGTTGGTTCAAATTCCATAATCGCCTCTTCAGGTATCGCTTGCATAAAATGATAGCCTAAAAAGAAAATTAAAGCCGTACCACCAATGAGATAAGGCAAATAAGGTTTGTACTTATGCCAATCCGCCACTTGTTCACTTCCTCTCCGGATAACATATGTTCATATTTAAAGAAACAAATTCATACAATGAATGGAAAATACGTGTGAAAAGGAGGGGCTTCGATTGAGGAAGATAGGATTTATCGGAACGGGTAGTATGGGGCGCATTCTCATTGAAGCAATCTTGGAATCAAAAGCAGCGTTACCCAATCAATTAACCATTCACAATCGCACGATGGAAAAAGCTTGCGCCATTGCAGACCAATATAAGGGCATCACGGTATCAGCAAACTTGCCATCCTTAATCAAAAAGTGTGACTGGATCTTTTTATGTGTCAAACCTCTACAAATGATCCCAATTCTTAATGAACATAAAAACCTCTTTACTAATCAAAAAACACTCCTATCCATTACAAGCCCATTGTCTATTGAGCAATTAGAGGCCGTTGTAACCTGTCAAACTGTCCGCTTTATACCAAGTATTGTAAACCGAGCAGGCTGCGGACCATCCCTCATTACCTACGGAGAACATGTAAAAGAAAAAGAAGCCTTCAAGAATTTTTTCTCTCATTTCTCTTCACCACTTGAGATAGATGAATCAATCACTCGCGTATCATCAGACATAGCCAGCTGTGGTCCAGCATTTATCAGTTTCATTGTTGAAAAGCTCATTGAAGCTGCGGTGGCAGAGACAAATATCACTAAAGAAGAGGCTACGCATATTGCAGAAAACATGCTCATCGGGTACGGAGCATTACTACAAGAAAAGCTATTTACACTATCCACGTTAAGGAAAAGGGTAACAGTACCTGGTGGTGTAACAGGAGAAGGTTTGAAGGTGTTAAATGAAGAAACGGGAGATATGTTTCATAAGTTGTTTATAAAAACCCATGAGAAGTTTGATGAAGACAAATATTTGGTGCAAAAACAATTAGAAAAGGAGCAATAAGGTTTCTCAAAACCTTTGCTCCTTTTTTATTCGACACATATTTACTATTTCCTTCTTTTTCTTGCATGAAAAAAGATACGGTCTGTTTGATGAATAGGCGCTTTTAGTCCAAACTCCGAAGAAATTTCTACGATGTCAAAGCCGCATTCATCAAGAAGAGACGCATACACGGAAGAGTCAAAGGTTCGCTGTGTGTGAGATTCATCCACCCTGTCGTATGTGCCCTTTTCATTTTTTATAAAAAAGGTAAGGTCATGAATAACACTATTATCATACTCTCCAGGAGAAGCGAACCAAATATATGAAGCTTCTTCCTCATTATCAGCGTAAACTTGATGATCAAATGCCGACTCCATCTTAAAGGAGGAATGTACATCAAATAAGAAAGTCCCACCCTCTTTAAGTGCGCCACGCACGGAATCAAAAGTAGCGCGTATTTCATCTTCATCCATTAAGTAATTCATTCCATCACAAAACACGGTCACAGCATCCATATCCTGAAAACCTGTTAATTGTTGCATATCTTGTTTAATAAACGTGATGTTCTTCTTATCCCCGTCTGCTTTTTGTTTCGCTACAGAAAGCATTTCTTCAGACAAATCAACCCCGGTCATGGCGTAGCCAAAAGAAGCCATCTTTAATGTATAGGTGGCCGTTCCGCAAGCGACATCCAAAATGGACGCCCCTTCAGGAATTCTTTCTTTCGCATAATCAACCCATTGATCATAAGGGGCGTCTGCCATGAGACGATCATAAATATAAGCAAAGTGCTGGTAAGTCATATGCTTGAACCCTCTATGGCTTTAAGACAGGATCAAGATTGACGTACTTTGCATCTGCCCATAACTTTTCAAGGTTGTAATAATTTCGATCTTCTTTATGGAAGACATGAACAATCACATCATTAAGGTCAATAAGAATCCAACGAGCTTCGTCTGTTCCTTCCAACCTCTTCACATCAATGTCTGCCTCTTGGGCTTTTGATTTAACTTCTTGGGCAATTGCCTCTACTTGTTTCGGAGAATTACCATGGCAAATCACAAAATAATCAGCCATTAAAGAAATGCCCTCCATATCAAGTGCTACAATATCTTCTGCTCTTTTATCATCTGCCGCGTTAACGACTAAATCCAATAGTTGCTTTGGTTCCATTCTTTACTTCAATCCTCTCGTCTTTAGTAATTCATTATAGGCATGGATTGTATCAGGGTAAACAGGATGACCTTTACTGATTAAAAATGTAACCGTGTTTGAAAGAGCGATTAGACACCCATAATCTAGTGATTGTTCAGAAGCATCCCTGACATCGTCTATGCCGGGGAATTTTCTACCTGGCTCAATATAATCAGCCAAGTAAACGATTTTTTCAATTTCAGACATTCCCGCTCTTCCGGTCGTATGAAAAACAACCGCATGAAGAATCTCTTCATCCGTAATACCTAGTTCCTCACGAATCAGTGCAGCTCCGGCTGGCGCATGAAGAATCGCTTCCCCATAATTACACCAATCGTCCGATAACCATTCGGTCGTTTTGATTACGTTTTTCATTTCGCCTGATGGTCTGTACTTGGCGTAATCGTGCAAAATAGAAGCCAACCGTACTTTTTCTACGGACTGCCCGTATCGCTCACATAACTTCGTAGCTGTTTCTACTACTCTCACCGTGTGGTCGTAACGTGCCTGTTTTAGCTGTTTTTTTACAGATTCAAATGCCTGCTTTTCATTCATATAGTTTGTTCTCCTTTATGTAGGATGCGACACAATCCGGTACAAAAAAGGAATTGAACGTTCCGTTTTTAATGGATTCTCGAATATAGCTTGATGAAATGTCCACAGGGGGACTCTCAATTGACACCATATTTACATTTACTTTAGGAACCCCTGATGAACCAGGCCGCTTCATCCATGCAAAAGTGACCAGTTCTTTTATTGTATTAATCTCATGCCACGTGTGTAAGGTATCCACACTGTCGCCACCAATGATAAAGTAAAACTCCACATTGGCATACCGCTTTTTTAAAGCGAGAAGGGTATCGACAGTGTAGGATGGACCTTTACGCTCAAACTCAATTAGATTACATGTAAACGAAGAAGACATTTCACATACACGTTCAACCATCTCAATTCGTTCCTCATCACTCGTATCGCTCTTCTTTTCCTTGTGAGGCGGGATTTGATTTGGCATCCACCACACTTTATCAAGGTTGAGTGAGAGTCTTGCCCCTTCCGCAAGAATAGTATGGCCAATATGGGGAGGGTCGAATGTCCCCCCCATTAATCCGATCTTTTGAACCATCGTGATCCTTCCTTTACTTCATCACGTTCACCTGACCGTGTTTATTAGGGAAGTTCAATTGTTTTTTGATTTTCAGACTCTTTATATAAAACGATCGTGCTTCCAATGAGTTGTACAAGGTGAGCTTTTGCGCCTTTGCGAATGGACGTAGCCACTTCGTCTTTATCCTCATCACAGTTTTGCAAGATGCTAATCTTAATCAACTCTCGAGCCTCAAGAGCTTCTTTTACTTGTATGATCAAGTTTTCATTCACTCCGCCTTTTCCAACTTGAAAAATCGGTTTGATATGATGTGCTTTTGATCTTAAAAATCGTTTTTGTTTTCCTGTTAGTGTTTTCATCTTGGTGCCTCCTACTTCTTCAATGTTTCCAATACTACCTGTCTCATTTTATCACGGGGCGCTTGTTTTCCAGTCCATAATTCAAAGGCAATCGCTCCTTGATTAATAAACATTCCTAATCCGTTGATCGTTTTTGCCCCTTTATTTTCTGCTACTTGTAAGAACCTGGTTTTAAATGGTGTGTAAATCAAGTCCGATACAATCGAATCACGCTTGAGGGTTTCTAGTGAAAAGGGCATTCGAGTCACGTCCGGTTCCATTCCAATGGAGGTGGTATTAATAATAATGTCAAAGCTTGTAACATTCGCTTGAGCAATGGTAGAGGGCAATACGTTCACTCGACCAATCGGTTCACAGATCCTTGCAATGTCCTTCGCTTTACTCAATGTACGATTGGTTATTGCAAGAAAATTGACACCGTACTTTTTTAAAGAAACAGCCACCGCTCTAGAAGCCCCGCCAGCTCCGATCACCAACACCCTTTTATTCTTAATATCTTCTCCACTCTCCGCAATCAATGAATTCAAGTAGCCTTGACCGTCCGTATTGTATCCGATTAACCTGCCGTTTTCATTTACAATCGTGTTTACTGCTCCAATGGCCCTTGCATCACTTGATACCTCATCCAAAAACGGCATCACACTCACTTTGTGAGGCAACGTTACATTGACACCACGGAAGTGATTACGTCGCAAGCTGTCTACCGCTTCTTCTAAATCATCCGGATGAATATCATAGGCTTCATAAGTCCCAGATATTCCGAGCTCCTTCAATGCCGCATTGTGCATGACCGGTGACTTCGAATGTCCAATGGGGTGACCAAACACCCCCATATTCAAACTCATATCATCGACTCCTTTTGCAATTTAAAAGGATGGACGTGTACCTGTTTGTACTCCCTTTGGCACGTATGCTCTTACAATTGTACCTTTACCATGTACCGTTACCCATCCAAGACCTGAGAACACAATATCGGTTTTCTCATGAGGAAGTTTAAACTCATGTTTCTCTAATGGAGGAAAAGCTTCTACTCCATCTTGTCTAGGTGGTGTGAGCAATTCGCCAAGGTGATTTTGATACAGATCGTCTGCTTTTTCCGTCTTTGTACGGTGAACGTTCAATTCGTTTGACATATATACGACAAATGATTGGGGCTCCCCTTTTACAAAGTCAAGGCGAGACAGCCCTCCAAAGAATAACGTTTGACCTTCTTTTAGTTGATACACTCTGGTTTTAATTTCTTTACGTGGCATGATGACTTTCAAGTCTTCTTTGTCTACAAGGTGAGCCATTTGATGGTGATTGATAATTCCCGGTGTGTCGTAAAGGGACGATCCATCATCAAGTGGGATGTCGATCATATCCAATGTCGTACCAGGAACATTCGATGTTGTAATCAAGAACTCTTCATCTCCACCGAACTCTTTGATCAGTCGATTGATGAAAGTGGACTTTCCTACATTCGTACATCCTACAATGTACACATCTCGGTCTTTACGATATTTTTCAATTAAGTCGGCGGTTTCCATAACACCGTGGCCTTTTTCAGCACTCATCAATTGAACGTCAACCGGTTTTAGACCGTTTTCTTTTGCAGCATGTTTCATCCACTGAACAATTTTGTTGTGCTTAATTGATTTAGGTAACACATCTGCTTTGTTTCCAACTAAGAGGACGGGGTTGTTGTTCACAAATCGGTGTAGGCCTGGCAACCAACTTCCGTGAAAATCAAAGATGTCAACGACTTTTACAATTAAAGCATCTTTCGAACCTATTTCCGTTAAAATACGTAAAAAGTCATCATCATTTAATGAAACATCCTGCACTTCGTTATAGTGCTTCAGGCGAAAACACCGTTGACAAATGACTACATCTCTCTCCAGCGCTTGGGTAGGTGTGTATCCGATCTTGTCTTTATCAGATGTTTGAATGGTGACCCCACACCCTGCACAAATTACTGGTTGTTTTTCTTCTCTTTCTCCCACTCGATAAGCCCCTTTCTTTTCATCCATCTAAATACTACCCGTTCCATTCTTCGATTAAATTTCGTAATTACTCCGTCTGTTTGAGCAACAGGGACAACGAGGATTGTATGAAATCCCCCTCGATTACCGCCCAAAATATCCGTCAGTAGCTGGTCCCCGATGACAACCGCTTCATTTCTCTCGATCTTCATAATGTTACAAGCCGTTTTAAATGCACGAGTCATTGGTTTTTTGGCACTATGAATAAAAGTTAGTTCATGAGGATCGGAGAAATGTTTTACTCTCTTCTCCGTGTTGTTTGAAACAACAACAATATCAATCCCTTCAGCTTTCACTTGCCTAAACCACTTAATCAACTCTTCTGTTGCGTCCGGTCTATCCCATTCTACTAGCGTGTTATCCAAATCTGTTATGATTCCTTTTATCCCTCGTTCTTTTAACTCACTTATAGAAACGTCAAAAATCGAAGGTACATATTGATCAGGTACGAATCGCTTTAACAATGAATGCCCTCCATAATCATATTTGTGTAAAATACACTCACCTTTACGCTACCCTTCATAATACCCTTATTTTGAGCTATTTTTCAATGTTTAAAGAGATTTAATGTCGAAATTCACGTGAATACTAAAGTAAATAAAAAAAGAACAAATACTTTTCGACAAAAAATACCAGAATCGAAAGACTGTGGAAAACACTATCAACAATTTCCAACGTTCCCCACCTCTCATTCACAGTGTTATGAACAGGATATCCACAAGTTATCCACTTGCATTGTGGATAAAACGAACAGTTGTTCCACATTCAATTATCTGATAATATCAAAACACCAAGAGACGGTGACGTTCATAAACGGACAACCTTCACTCATAATTGATAGTCAATGTTAAGCTGAAGCGTATTTGGGTTAGACAAAATGGGAAGCGAAGATATAAGGAGGTGAAGCTGCCATGAGGCGGCATGGAGCAATGCGACATCTCAATGATGACTTACTGTTGGAAACATATGAAAAAGCGTGTGAACTTGAATTGAATGACGAATTTATCTTTCTTATTACCCAAGAACTTGAACGCAGATCAATCACAAATCGATCTGCGCACCACAAAAAGTACCATTAACACTATTCAGACCGTCGCTGATATCTAATGTATTCTCTCGGTTTATACTTGATTTCACGCAAGCGCTCCTCATCCAGTTGATACCCTTGGGTCCCATCTCGATCTTCATGTTGGGACTGTTGATCAACAATAGTTTTTGTTACATCCAAATGATACGGTACTACAGCTAAGCACATGACTACAAAGATTCCGAGTGAAAAAACGACTTTCTTTTTCACGATACACCACTCCTATTCTCTACAAATAGGGTGGTGTTTTTTTTGCTTTTTTATACTTATCACTTGATCGTTGTAAAAGGTTTAAGACATATGAAAGTCAGGGAATCTAATGTAAAGCAGAATGGTACTAATACACTAGGATGTTTTGGTACAAAATAAAAAGAATATGAATGTGGTTCCTATCTCTGTCCTATGTTCTTAAGATTTAAAAAAGAAAAAATCTTTCACTATAAAGTTGTGTTTCTTCTTATTTAATAAACTTGAAAAGTAATATAAACTCCAGGTATACGAAGGATGCAAGCCAACTTGTTTTATATTATAATCTTACTTACGCTTAAGGACAGAGCCAAAAAAACAAGCTCAATTAAACAAAATAGAGGAGGTAACTCACTTGTCATTATTGCATTTACTTGTTTTGTCACCATTTATTCTAGCTCTATTTATTCCTTTTCTTTATAAATGGTTCCGAAACGTACATACAGGGTGGTTCATCCTTCCTTTACCGGTAATCTTATTCGCTTACCTGATTCAGTTTGTTTCCACAGGACCAGGACTCGGATTTGAACCGATTATGGAAACCGTACCCTGGGTACCATCCCTCGGAATAAATTTCACCATTTATCTCGATGGACTTAGCCTTTTATTCGCTTTGTTGATTACAGGGATTGGAGCATTAGTTGTTCTTTATTCCATCTTCTACATTGCTAATAAAAAAGACGAACCCCTAAACAATTTTTATGTTTACTTGTTGATGTTTATGGGTGCTATGCTTGGCGTTGTTCTTTCGGACAACCTCATTGTCATTTACGTCTTTTGGGAATTGACCAGCTTAGCGTCATCTTTATTAATCGCTTATTGGTTCCACAAAGAAAAATCCCGTTACGGAGCACAGAAATCCATGCTGATTACAGTAACGGGTGGTTTTGCAATGCTTGCCGGTTTCTCGCTTCTTTATGTGATTACAGGCACATTCAGTCTTCAAGGTATTATTGAGCAAAGCCAAGTGGTTATTGAAAGTCCTTTACTCGTACCAACAGTATTGCTTGTTTTACTTGGTGCATTTACAAAGTCTGCTCAATTTCCGTTTCACATCTGGTTACCAGATGCGATGGAAGCACCAACACCGGTTAGTGCATACCTTCACTCTGCAACGATGGTTAAAGCGGGAATTTACCTCGTAGCACGATTCACGCCGGTATTCGGTGGCACTAGCATTTGGTTTTGGATGGTCTCATTGGTAGGTCTCATTACCCTAACTTGGGGTTCGATCTCTGCGATACGCCAGAAGGATCTTAAAGGGATCCTTGCCTTTTCAACAATCAGTCAGCTAGGGTTAATTATGTCATTATTGGGGCTTGGTTCAGCTGCTCTCTATTATGATGTGGCAGATGAGGGCGCTGTGTTTACTGTTGCTACCATGGCTGCTGTCTTTCATTTAATTAACCACGCAACATTTAAAGGCGGCTTGTTTATGGCCGTGGGTATCATTGATCACGAAACAGGAACACGGGACATACGTAAACTCGGTGGACTTATGTCCTTAATGCCAATTACATTTACAATTAGTTTAATTGGACTTGCCTCCATGGCAGGACTCCCGCCATTTAACGGCTTCCTAAGTAAAGAGATGTTCTTTACAGGAGTCCTTGATGCAACTGCACTAGAAATTTTTAATATGCAGACATTTGGGATCATCTTCCCTATCTTTGCATGGATTGCAAGTATCTTTACATTCTTATACTGCTTGATTATGTTGTTTAAAACATTCTTTGGTAAATACCAACCTGAGAAACTGGAGAAAGAAGCGCACGAAGCACCAATCGGAATGCTTATCTCCCCAATTATTCTTATTTCCATGGTTGTCATTATCGGGCTCTTCCCGAACATTGTGTCCTACACTCTAATTGAGCCTGTGATGAATTCGATCCTTCCAGGATTCGAGTTCGAAGTCAATCTCTATCACTGGCACGGATTAAACACCGAATTATTCATGACATTAGGTGTCATTGTCTTTGGTTCTCTCATTTATATGAACTTGGGCAGGTGGCAGGAGACGTACTTCTTCCTTCGGGAGCGGGATCCACTTAATCAAGTGTATGACCGCGGGCTTGACGGATTGATTACGGGAGCTCAAGGGGTCACGAATGTGCAAATGACTGGACTGTTGCGAGATTACTTTGCTTACATGATTGTGTTCATGGTTGGCTCACTTACCGTTACCATGTATTGGTTTGATGCCTTCACGTTTGCAGTAGATCCGAATAGTTTGGCATCCATACCACCTTATGCCGCGATCATTATCGCTTTAACGGCCGCTGTTTCATTATCACTGCCGTTCATTAATCACCGCGTATCGTCGATCATTGTACTAGGTGTTGTCGGTTTCTTATTGGCACTTCTGTTCGTTGTTTTCAGAGCACCTGACTTGGCCTTGACCCAGCTGCTCGTCGAAACCGTTATGGTTGTCCTCTTGCTGCTCTGCTTCTACTTCTTGCCGGAGCTCAAAAAAGAGGATTTCAAGCCACGATTCAGATGGTTAAACCTTGTAATCTCCATTTCAGTCGGTCTAATTGTATCGCTTATCGGTATTAGTTCACTTGCATTGTCAAATACAGCTCAATTTGACAGCATCTCTGATTACTTTATCGAAAACACGTATGAACTAACCGGCGGTAAAAACATGGTTAATATGATCCTGGATGACTTCCGAGCTTTGGATACCATTTTGGAAGTGCTCGTTCTAGGTATTGCCGCCCTCGGAGTCGTAGCGTTAATCAAATTACGTTTTAAAGGAGGCGAAGACGTGTGAAGACAAACTATTTAATGCTTCATACCATTACACGAATCGTAGCCTTGATTATTCTCTCGTTTTCAGTTTATCTGTTTTTTGCAGGACACTATACACCTGGGGGAGGCTTTATCGGAGGGCTCATGTTTGCCTGCGGACTCCTCCTCCTCTACTTGAGTTTTGACCTGAATAAGATACAGACCGTCCTGCCGATTGATTTTGAAAAAGTCATTGCCATCGGCCTTCTTATCGGAATTGGCACCGGACTGAATTCATTGCTGTTCGGTGACCCGTTCTTTACGATGTATTTTGATACCTTTACCATCTGGCCGTTCGGCGAAGTGGCTCTTACAACAACCACACCTTTTGCCATCGCAATTTTTCTTGTTGTTGTTGGCGTTGCACTTCTCACTATATTAACGATTGCGGGGGATGAAGCATAATGGAACTTTTAATGATTCTGCTTATCGGCATCATCTTCTCCGTCAGTACGTATCTCATTCTGACAAACAGTTTGTTAAGAGTTATCTTCGGGATTATCATGCTTTCCCATGGTGCCCACCTGCTGTTACTGACTTTGTCAGGATTTAATGAAGGGGCACCGCCTCTACTTGGAGAAGAATCAAGCGTTTATATGGATCCCCTGCCACAAGCGCTCATTCTAACTGCTATTGTAATCAGTTTTGGTGTTACAGCGTTTCTACTTGTACTTGGGTATAGAACGTACAGAGCACATGAAACTGATAAACTGGATAAATTAAGGGGTCATGCAGATGAATAATTTATTACTTGTACCAGTTCTGGCACCTTTCCTAATAGGAACCATACTAATTCTCTTTAAAAACCACTTGACTGTTCAGCGTTGGATTAGTGCGATCACAGCTATCGGTATGCTCGGCTTCGCCTTTTATATTACGTATATCGTGTATGTAGATGGTATACAAACCATTGAGCTCGGCGGATGGGCACCACCCTTTGGTATTGTTCTTGTTGCTGATCTTTTCGCAAGTCTCATGGTTATTCTTTCGAGCATTGTCGGGGTTGTTTGTTTATTCTTCGCCTTTCAGACGATCAGTAAAGAACGTGAAAAGTTTTTCTTCTATCCGTTTTACATGTACCTGCTAGCAGGGGTACACGGTGCATTTTTAACAGGAGACCTATTTAACCTGTTCGTATTCTTCGAAGTGATGCTAATTGCATCTTATATTTTAATCGTACATGGAGGTACGAAGTATCAGCTAAGGGAATCGTTTAAATACGTCGTCATAAATGTATTTGCATCGATCTTCTTCATCGTTGGTATTGCTTATATTTACAGCATTACAGGGACATTGAACATGGCTGATATTGCTGTAAGAGTAGCTGAGATTGAACAAACAGGTGTTTTAAATGCCATCGCTGTTCTCTTCTTGGTTGTTTTCGGAATGAAAGGTGGGTTATTCCCCCTTTATTTCTGGCTACCAAACTCTTACTTTGGCCCACCATCAGCGATCGCTGCACTATTTGGCGGATTGCTAACCAAGGTTGGTATCTACGCTATCATTCGTACCTTTACGTTAATTTTCATTCACGATCCGGGCTTTACACATAACCTGATCTTGATTCTTGCCGGTGGAACGATGTTCTTTGGAGTACTCGGAGCTGTAGCACAGTTTGACTTTAAACGCATTCTGTCTTTCCACATTATCAGTCAGGTCGGTTATATGGCTCTCGGTTTAGGATTGTATTCCCAGCTCGCCATTGCAGGTGCGATTTACTACATTGCTCACCACATCATTGTAAAATCGGCATTATTCCTGTTCTGTGGAGCTACTGAAAAAATTACAGGTACAACTGATTTAAAGAAAATGAGTGGTTTATTAAAGTCCTATCCGGTTCTAGGTTGGCTATTCTTGGTCACAGCCATTTCACTTGCCGGTATACCACCACTTAGCGGATTCTTCAGTAAATTTGCTCTGATTCTAAATGGTATTGAACAAGAGCGTTACTTTATCGTATTTATCAGTTTGGTGGTCGGTATACTCACCCTCTTTTCTATGATGAAAATATTCATCTACGTATTCTGGGGTGAAGAATCATTGGCTGAAAAAGATAAAAACAAACCAATCATGCCGTTGCTCGCACCTATTTTACCTTTAGTGGCATTAACCGTTATTCTAGGTATCGGTGCAGAGCCGATTTTCTCATTCTCAATGGAAGTAGCTAATCAGTTATTGGAGCCTTCCCAATATATTAATTCTGTTCTTAAGGAGTAGGTAAAATGGCTTTTCAAATATTAATAAATATCGCAATCGCGTTTATTTGGATGCTTTTACGAAACGAAGCCTCTCTTTTAGAATTCGGAATTGGATATATCGTCGGTCTTCTAATTCTGTTTTTCTTAAGGCGCTTCCTGAAGTTCAGATTTTACTTCAGCCGCGTAATTGCGATCTTCAAACTTTTGTTCTTGTTTATTTACAAACTGATATTGTCAAACATCGATGTGATTAAAATTGTATTAAGTCCAAAACTTGATATTGAGCCGGGTATTATCGCGGTTCCTACAAAGCTACAAACGGACTGGGAGGTTACCCTTCTCGCATCATTAGTCTCCCTTACACCCGGTACACTGTCCATGAACTTCTCACCGGATGGCAAAACCCTTTATATTCATTCCATTCATGTACCGGATAAGGAAGCGGCGATTGAAGAGATCCACTCTACTTTCGAAAAAGCGATTCTGGAGGTGACCCAATAATGCTGTATACTATTGCAAATGTATGCCTCGTATTAATGGCCCTATCCATCGCTGTCTTGTTTATCAGGGTCATCATAGGCCCTACCCTTTCAGACCGCGTTGTGGCATTGGATACGATCGGAATTAACCTGATCGGCTTTATCGGGATCATTATGCTCATTCAAAACACAATCGCATATTCAGAAGTTATCCTGGTGATCGCCATCCTTGCCTTTGTCGGTTCAATCGCGTTTGCCAAGTTTATCGAAGGGGGTGTCGTCATTGACCGAGGTGATCGTTAGTATTTTCCTTATTATCGGTGCCGGCTTGAGTGTAATAGGGTCAATCGGCATCATTCGCTTCCCTGATGTTTACGGCAGGCTCCATGCAGCTACGAAAAGTGCTACACTGGGCGTTATCAGTATTATGATTGGAATTTTCATTTACTTTTTAATTGTTCAGGGAATCTTCGTAGGAAAATTCCTGCTCACCATTCTTTTCGTCTTCCTGACAGCTCCGGTAGCGGGCTTTATGATTGCCAAATCAGCTTATAATGTTAAAGTAAAGATGTGGGATCAGAGCACGCAGGACGATCTCGGAAGAGACATGAAGAAATATGAACAACAACAAAAGAGTGAATAATCTTAAGAGGTACGGCATTGGAGTAATCATATACTTCAATGCCGTTTTTTAAATTTACTCATACCTCCTCGAAGAAACAACGGAGAGTTGCTAACGGATCGAATAAACGATCGTAGTACCTCCCTCCCCTAAAGTACCATCATCACATGATGACACCTTTAATGATGAGTATCCTTTATGTGAATGGTGTGATCAGCGATTGTGACACACAAAAAAATGTTCTGTTTCATCCACCTACATCACCTGAGAACTTCCTCAAACCCTACCTGATAACCAAGCCGGGTAAACCAAGATCATTCTCTCCAATTTGACAGAGTTTCGGTTGGTAATCCAACGGGAAAACACATTTAAAAAAGCATAAAAAAAGAGGAATCATCATATATATGACTCTTCCTCTTCATCACACTATTTTATTTAGTAATCGTTGCTACTGCCTCTCCGTACTTAACTTTTCCCTGGAGAAGTGGTTCAGCCACCATACCCTTTTCAAAAAGCAACATCACACTGGATCCGAATGAGAAATAAGCCATTTCTTCGCCTTTTAAAACGGTGCCATTTGCCATTGCTCTCCTCGGGTGAATACTGTTTACATTTAATGCTCCTATCTTCACTATACATACCCGCTGGTCTTCTTCTGTACTGACTTCAGTAAGGAGTCTGTAGTTTTTAGCTAGTACTTTGTCACCAAGTGAAAGAGCGAGGGGGTTGACTGGTGATGAGTGGTTGCCCAGTGCCCATGTTTTAACGATTTCACCCTCAACAGGACTGTGGATCCGATGATAATCTGTAGGACTTAGATAAAAAAGCATATACCTCCCACCCAGGTATCGTTTCCCCGTTTCTTCCAAACCTACGAGCTCATTAACATCATATGTCTGTCCCTTAATTGTAAATGTGGCATCTTCGGAAATACCACCGGTCTCTGACAACGTGCCATCTACAGGACTGACGATGGTTTCGTGTCCCTCTGCTACCTGCCTGAGCCCCGGCTTAAGTTCTCTGATGAACAGAGACTGAAGTGTATCGAACTCGGTTACTTTATTCTTGGATTCATCCAAGTTTATTTTATACACATTCGCAAAAGAACGAATGAGGGGCTTACTTACCCTTGAGGTTGTAAATTTTCTGATCCCCCATGACTGTACCGGACTTTTCGTTAATTCCATTAATGATCGATATACTTTTTTCTTCAAAACTGATTCCTCCAAGTTGCACTGTCATATATGTATGAAATCCTAACATATATTAGTAGTTTGTTAGTATTAGTTATGGTAAAATAAATATTTAATCAGAGTTTGCTTGCTTCCACATCGAAGCAAACGAATAAACCAATAAAGGGGTGATGTCGTTGACGTTGTTACAACACCTTGTTGATAATACGTATCGTAAGTTTCGCAGTCAGACGGCCAATTTATTAACCATTTTAAATTTGGGCCTCGGCGGAGCTGCAATGTTGGCCGTTCTTCAAGGTCAATATGGTATGAGCGTTGCGTTTATTTGCCTCGCAGCCATTTTTGATCGCCTTGATGGGAAAGTGGCTCGAAAGTTGAATATAGAATCTGAGATGGGAAAACAATTGGACTCTTTATGTGATATTATATCATTTGGCGTAGCACCAGCGTTATTAGTTTATCAATCAGTATTATACCAGTTTTCAACAGCCGGTATGATATTTACCATCATTTTTATTGCATGTGGTGCGATACGCCTTGCCAGATTCAACGTAACCGAGCAAGAAGGATTCTTCGTAGGATTACCAATCACAGCAGCAGGTTGTATTTTAACTGTGAGTCATTTATTAAATGACACGATCGCAGCACCTGCTTTCATGTGGATTACACTTGCCCTATCCGTTTTAATGATTAGCACGTTTCGTGTACGCAAGATGTAGCTTAGGCTGATTCAGTTATTCTGGATCAGTCTTTTTCATTTTATTGCCTTTTGTCTTAATCATATCTTCTCTTCAATTGACTTACTTATCCGATCTCCTAATTCCCTCCTCATTAAATCCCTAGTTCCATTCCCCCCTTTTTCATTAAAAGGGATTTCACGAATGGATTAGGAACTGATAAAATGAAACAAATACAATTACCCTGATCTGAACACGGAGAGGAGTTTGTTATGCAAGTAATCATATCTCATACAAACCTGGACTTTGACGGACTCGCTTCTATGGTAGCTGCAAAAAAGCTCTACCCTTCCGGTAAAATGGTGCTCCCTGAGAAACTTCAAGATGCAGTGCAACATTTCCTGTCCCTCTATAGGGATACTTTTTCATTCACACAAGAAAACCAGATCGATTGGGAATCGGTGACCGAGGTCATCTTGGTCGACACGTCTACTATCGAACGAGTTGGTAGAATTAAAAACAAACTACCTGAAGATGTCACAATCATATGCTACGATCACCACGCCTCCCATCACTATCAAGGAAAGTACCTTCCTTACGGGGCGTGTATCACCATTTTAATAGAAGACATTTTAAGAGCCGGCAATACGGTGTCGGCATTCGAAGCGACGCTCTTCACATTAGGTCTTCAAGCTGATACAGGAAACTATACATATAGCACGACCTCGCCTGAAGACATGCTCGCTGGATATCACTTGTTAAAAGCCGGGGCAAATCTTGAAGTCGTTGAACGATTCCGTGATACTCCACTAAGCACAGATGAACAACAACTCATACAGATTCTTCTCACAAACGCTAAAAGACTAAATCAGGATGGTACAAGCGCCATTATCACGCAACATAGCCAAGATCATTACACCGGTAACTTGGCCGGCATTGCCAGTCACCTTTTATCCTTAACAGGAGTAGATGCCTTGTTTGTGGTTGTACGTATGGAAAATAAAACATTTATCACAGCAAGATCGTCTGCTGACAGACTAAGCATTTTGGCTCCAATTAAAGCTTTAGGTGGGGGTGGCCACGATAAAGCAGCCTCCGCAATGCGTAAAGATCTAGACCCTTGCATTCTAGCTAAAGAACTAGAACAACAGCTTCCTTTCCTTATTTCAACAGAAGCAACAGCCAAAGAGATGATGAGCAGTCCTGTTCGTGTCGTCGCTCCTGACACTACTATAGGGGATGTGTCCGCCATGCTCTACCGGTACGGCCATTCAGGTTTTCCAGTTGTGAAAGATGAAAAACTTGTAGGAGTCATTTCAAGAAGAAACGTGGATAAAGCCATCCACCATGGTCTAGGTCATGCACCCGTAAAAGGGTATATGACCACCAATCCTATGACAATCTCTCTCGATACATCTTTAACTGATATTCAAGAGATCATGATGGACCATAACGTGGGAAGACTTCCAGTTATAGAAAACGACCAGGTCTTGGGGATTGTATCCAGAACAGACGTCATTAGGACCATTCACCATAAAAATAAACCGTTACATCAAAAAAACGAATCCCAATACGATAAAGTCAAAAGAAACTTTTCAAATCAGGTTTCTTCTCAGCTAAAAGAAAACGTATATAAACGTATTCATACAGTTGGAAAACAAGCCGATTCACTAAACATGAAAGCATACTTGATTGGGGGCATTGTTCGCGATATTCTTCTCGAACGTCCAAACGAAGATATTGACATTGTCGTAGAGGGCAATGCAATCGTATTAGGCGAGTCATTGTCTGAAGCTTTTGGTGGTTCATTACGCTCTCACGATTCGTTCAAGACCGCAACTTGGACAGACCCTGAAGGACTAAAAGTAGACCTTACAAGTGCTCGAACAGAATATTATGACTTTCCGGCAGCTCTACCAAGCGTAGAATTATCCAACATTAAAGAAGATCTTTATCGTCGGGACTTTACGATCAACGCCCTTGCCATCTCTTTGTCTGAAGATGACTTTGGCACCCTTCTTGACTTCTTTCACGGCTATGAAGATATTCATAAAGGACGGATTAAAACCCTCTACAACTTAAGTTTCCTCGAAGACCCGACTCGAATATTAAGAGCACTTCGATTTGAAAATCGCTTCGGCTTTCTAATGAACAAAGAGACAGAAGAATTTGCAAAAACACACACTAAAATGCTTTCATCTGTGTCAAAGCCACGGTTGGCCAACGAGCTCAAACGCCTGATCATCGAAGAAGACACGTCTACATTTATTAAAAGGGCCAGTGACTTGCAAGTACTAGAACATCTTCTTACAAGAGCCTCCAACCCTGTAACGGTCTTAAAGCGAATCGAGTGCTTTTATACATTACAGCAAGCGTTAAAAGAACCACTTCATCACAGCCACTGGCTTGGTATTTTATTTGCCATGACGGACTTGACGACTGAGGCCTATGAAGAATGCTTAGCTTTCGCTAAAAACAAACAGGACATCCACCTGTTAAAAACCGTGTATAAACTCTTTACCACCTTTGATTTTCAGTTCCACTCCCTTTATGACTGGCACACCGTTTGTGCCGAGGTGAGCAATGAAGCACTTGCCGTTGTCCTTGCCCTTTATAACCACCAAGACGATCTAATTGAAAGAGGATCCGAGTATTTACTTCAACGACAGTCGGTTTCATCTGCCATTTCAGGTAACGACTTAATTGACCTTGGTCTAATCCCTGGGCCGCACTTTAAACAATGGCTTCTTCAACTTGAAGCAAGTAAAATTGAAAATCCGTCTCTAACCAAAACGGACCTCTTATCCTATGCGAAAAAGGTATACTCCCAAAAAGAATGAGAAATCCCTTGTGATAAGGAGAAATCTAGCTGATGCTCACCACCTTGTGCTGTGGTGAGCATTTTTCTTGAATCTCCATTTAGGTTCGATATAATAGAAAACAGTTGTCCAGACGAGTTTAATTATTTGTTTAAAATAATTATTATTAACTGTTGACAACGGATCTGTTTTTGTTAAAATATAATATGTATTAAACAATAATTATTCTAATCTAAAGGAGCGATTTGTTGTGACAGACAAGCGTATGGTAGCAAAACAAGCACCTCGATTTGAAATGGATGCAGTACTTCCAAATAAAGAATTCGGGAAAGTTTCCCTTGAAGAGAATATGAAAAACGATAAGTGGACGGTTCTTTACTTCTATCCAATGGATTTCACCTTCGTTTGTCCGACTGAAATTACATCTTTAAGTGATCGTCAAGACGAGTTTGACGACCTTGATACCGAAGTAATCGGTGTTTCAACCGATACGATCCACACTCACCTAGCATGGATTAACACAGACCGCGATGACAATGGTCTTGGGAAGCTTGAGCATTCCCTTGCTGCTGACACAAACCATCGTGTAGCACGTGACTACGGTGTTCTATTAGAAGATGAAGGTGTGGCTCTGCGAGGTCTCTTCATCATCAGCCCAGAAGGTGAACTTATGTACTCTGTAGTCAACCACAACAACATTGGTCGTGACGTAGATGAAACACTACGTGTCCTACAAGCCCTTCAAACTGGCGGACTTTGCCCTGCAAACTGGAAGCCAGGACAAGCAACACTATAATTGATTTTCAAAGGTTGTCCCACTGAGCTTGGGACAACCTTCCCTAAACATAAAATAAAACAACAATGATAAAACAGGAGTGATAAATCGATGAAACTAAGATCTGAAATGCCTGAACTTACTGGTGCTACTGAATGGTTAAACGAAGAATTAACAAGAGAAGAACTAGTCGGAGATAAACCTACCCTCTTTCACTTCTGGTCTGTTAGCTGCGGACTATGTAAAGAAGCCATGCCTGACGTAAACGAATTCCGTGATGAATTTGAAGATGAGCTTAACGTGGTTGCTGTACACATGCCTCGTTCAGAGAAGGACCTTGACATGAGTGTCATTAAAGCGATGGCACTAAGCCACGACATCTCTCAGCCGATCTTCGTGGATAACGAGCATAAACTTACAGATGCTTTCGAGAATCAATACGTGCCTGCGTATTATGTTTTCGACGCTGAAGGTAAACTACGCCACTTCCAAGCTGGCGGCGGTGGTATGAAAATGCTCCGTAAACGCGTGAATCGTGTTCTTGGTAATGAAGAAAAATAAATTGTAAAAAAGGAGCGTTCACCCTATGGCGATCGCTCCTCTTTTTATACTTTTGCAGGATGGACGTGATCGAGAATCACTTCTTTTATAGTCAAATGACGCTCTTTTCTCAAGTCCACGTAAGTATCTCCAACCGCAATGAGCGGTCTTGTAATCTCTTCTAAAGGCAGATGGACAAGAACACCTTCTTCTCCATTTTCCAAACGAACGGGACAATTGATATAACCATTGATTACCTGTTGAACGAACGGTAACACAATTTCGCCACTCAACTTGTTTCTGTACACGTCCTTAATCAGCTCTTCCAACGCTTCAAATGGGCTATATCTGCTTCGATAAACCCGATCAGATGATATAGCATCATACACGTCCGCAACAGCCAGCACCTGAACATAAAAGGGAATGTCATTTCCTTTCACTCCAAAAGGATAGCCAGATCCATCAAGCCTCTCATGGTGCAACAATGTCCCCTGAACGATGATTTCACTCAAGCCCTCCACCTTATCTAGAATCTCTCTCCCATAAAGAGGATGACGTTTTATTTCCATGTAGTCGTTGTCAGTCAACTGACCTTTTTTATTTAAAATGCATTTAGGAACTTTCATTTTTCCGATATCGTGAAAGAACCCCGCTTTTCCTAGTTCCAATACGTCTTTTTCAGGCCTCCCTAGCATTTTTCCTATCGTTGCTGCCAAAAGACCTACATTAATGCTGTGACGGTACGTATATTCATCGTACCCCTTGATTTGATACAGCTCTAAAAAAATTGACGTCCTGGTGAGTACTTTTTCCAAAAGGTACGTAAACGGCTTCATAACGTCTTGAATATCCACGTTCTCCCTCATAATCGCCGCTTCAAACAACTGCTTGATCTCCAAAACACTTCCCCTATAAAGATGTAACATCTCTTCTTTTTCCTTGGACCACGTCCCAATAAGGTCGCCCGCTAGAACGGTAGACTTTTTCACTACTTTTATTTCATCCACTTCATGGCTGAGTAAAATATCAAGATGCCACTGAGACAGAGTCATCCCTTTCTTCAGGAGAAAATGGCCGTTTTCTGAAACAATATCTTCACCTAAACTCCGACCTATTAGTACGTCTTTATTCGGTATAATTTTCACAGATTCAACCATCCACTCACCTCTTTACTGAGTAAACACCTTAAATATGTACATTTCATTTACTATATCACATTTTTCCACAATCCGACATTTATTGTAAAAATTTATTTAGTCCTTTTCACTCTAACCGTCACCATCTATTAAAGAAGTTGACTTTGACCATTTACATTCGATATGCTATGAATGATTTGACTAATAGGAGGCTTTTTTATGAGTGTACATATCGGTGCTAAAGAAGGCGAAATTGCAGAATCCATCTTGCTCCCAGGAGATCCTTTACGAGCAAAATATATCGCAGAGAACTTTTTAGAAGACGTAACATGTTATAACGAAGTCCGCGGCATGCTGGGCTACACTGGTACGTATAAAGGAAAGCGCATTTCTGTTCAAGGAACAGGCATGGGTGTACCTTCCATCTCCATTTACGTCCACGAGCTTATCAACAGCTATGGCGTAAAAAACTTGATCCGCGTAGGAACATGTGGGGCATTCCAAAAAGACGTTAAAGTACGCGACGTAATCCTTGCTATGAGTGCTTCTTCAGACTCAGGCGTAAACCAGCGTTACTTCGGAGGAATTGACTTTGCTCCGACAGCGGACTTCGGTCTATTGAAAAGCGCATACGATGGCGCTGTTGCCAGTGGCTTGAACGTACGCGTTGGTAATGTATTTACTTCCGATGTATTTTATAACGACTACAAAGACACAGTTCAAAAGCTTGCTGATCACCAAGTGCTTGCTGTAGAGATGGAGTCTTCCGCTCTTTACACAATCGCAGCTCGCTTCGGTGTGAACGCCCTGAGCGTACTAACGGTAAGTGACCACCTCATCACGGGTGAGGAAACGAGCTCACAAGAGCGCCAAGAAACATTCAACGAAATGGTTGAAGTCGCGTTAACAGCAGCGATTGAGGCTGAATAAGGTTATTACGTTTGCGGATTTTAAGCGTATGTAGCAGGCTCTCCCTTGTGGAGGGTCTGTTTTTTTAAGGGGTTGGGTGATGAGTCGCAAGGTGTGGTTTGGTAGTGGTTTGAGAAGGAGTATGGCCATTTCTTCATCGACTTTGAGTTTTATCCATCGACTTGGTGCTTTTCTTCATCGACTTTCACATTTATCAATCGACTTCTCCCTTTTCTTCATCGACTTTCGGATTTATCCATCGACTTCCCCCTTTTCTTCATCAACTTTCAGATTTATCAATCACTTCCCTCCGTCTCCGCCTCGCATCCCCATCACAACCCAAAAACCCCCCACACACCGC
Source organism: Alteribacter aurantiacus DSM 18675 (assembly GCF_000429705.1). Taxonomy (GTDB): domain Bacteria; phylum Bacillota; class Bacilli; order Bacillales; family Salisediminibacteriaceae; genus Alteribacter; species Alteribacter aurantiacus. The sequence goes on along the minus strand of NZ_KE386941.1, from coordinate 417,874 downwards.
AGCATGAGTGGGGTCACAACAGCCTATTAGTACACCAATTCCACAATCTCTTCTTTCGTCACGGCGCCAAAGTAGTGCTTCATTGGAAGCTCGTCCAACGCTCTTTCAATGTCCTCGCGCTCGTAACGGGTTCCTACTAGAGCCTGCTCAACGTCGACGACTTCTCCTACTCCGAAGAAATCACCGAAGATCTTACAGTCTGAAATCGTTCCTTTCTTGACGTTCAGTCGGATATCGACTGTGCCTCCTGTAAAGCGCTTTGAGCGTTTGAGATCAAACTTTGGAGAGCGACCGTAGTTCCAGTCCCAATTTCGATAGCGCTCTTCTGAGATCTTGTTGATGCCCTTCCAGTCCTCTTCCGTTAACTTATACTCTGGGACTTCCTCTGTTCCGTCAAAGATGTAGCGTAGTAGGAGAGATTTGAATTCTTCCATCGACAATGGTCGATCGACGAATTCGTTGATGTTGGCGACACGGCTACGAATCGACTTGATGCCTTTTGAGCGAATTTTCTCTTCATTTACATTTAATGCATCCACAACGTTTTCCATTTCGGAGTCAAGGAGCAGTGTGCCGTGGCTGAACATTCGGCCTTTTGTCGTGTACTGGGCGTTTCCGGATATTTTTCTCTCGCCAACTTGTAAATCGTTACGCCCGGTAAGTTTTGCGTCTACACCGATCTTTTGCAAAGCATCGACAACGGGTTGGGTGAACTTTTGGAAATTGTGAAAACTTTCTCCATCATCTTTAGTGATGAAGCTAAAGTTTAAGTTACCGAGGTCGTGATAAACGGCACCGCCGCCGGAAAGTCTCCGAACCACGTGGAGCTTGTTCTTTTCTACGTAGTCTTTATTGATCTCTTCGATCGTGTTTTGATTTTTTCCGATAATGATGGACGGTTCGTTTACGTAAAAGAGCAGATATGTATGTTCTTTGTCCAAGTGTTTTAGGGCGTATTCTTCGATGGCTAAGTTTGTTCTTGGGTCTGTGATGTTTTCGTTGCTAATAAAAAGCATCGTAACAACCTCCTTGTTAATGGGTTCACTTCAATTTTACCACAACTCCCTATGGAACCATAAATTGTGCCAATGCGTGTATGTTACCAAAAAATTAAGAGACATTAAGAAGAGAAGAAAAGGAGGTGTGTTTTCAATGTCATTTTTCAAAGCTTTCCAAAACAAGAAGAATAGTCAAAATGACACTCGGATTTTAGAGCCGCCGGAAACACCAACCTTTCCTGCCTCTTTAGACATTGACAAAAACCGTGTTTATGTTAAAGAAACCCTACACTATACAGAAGACTTGGTTGAAAAGAAAGTAGTAACCAATCATAACAAAATACTATATTTTCTTTATCTTGAAACGGTGTCCGATACGAAAGACATGAATGAGTACTTTTACAGAAATTTAAGAGAAATCAATTCTGATGAACATCTAGAACGGGTATTAACGGACAGAGATTCCGCAAAGCTTCTTCATTTGTCCGATGCTATTGCCGAAATGCTCTCAGGAAAAAGCTTAGTGCTCATTGAAAATACCCATTACTGCTTTGTGTTAAGTACGAATAGTGTGATTCATCGTGACGTGGGGGAGCCTGATAACGAGCAGGTGATTCGGGGAAGTCACAGTGGATTTGTTGAGAATTTAAGTGTCAACCTGCAGCTGGTTCGCAACTTGATTAGTCATCCGTCATTAGTTGTTAAATACACAACCCTTGGTGAAGTATCAAAAACAAAGACAGCGGTTCTTTACATGGATGGCCGTGCAGATTCCAATGTTGTTGAAGAAATTCATCGAAGGCTCAAGAAGATCAAAGTAGAAAAGTTAATGAATACCGGGATTATAGAAGAGTACATGGAAGACAATATCTTCTCTCTTTTCCCGCAATATATAAGCACGGAGCGTGCAGATAGGGCCGCGTTGAACTTAATCGACGGACGAGTGATTATCATGACTGACGGCGATCCTACGGTCCTCGTTTTGCCTGTCACATTTTTCTCCTTCTTTCAATCGACAGATGACTATAACAGTCGTTGGGTGGCAGGAAACTTCTTTCGGTTTATTCGTGTAGTGAGTTTTTTATTGGCCGTGACACTCCCAGGGATTTATATTGCCATCATTACGTTTCACTTTGAAATTATCCCTTTTGGTATGACTTACGTAATTAAAGATGCAGTAGAACACATTCCATATCCTCCACTTATTGAAGCCATGTTTATGGAGTTGACGCTCGAGCTAATACGTGAAGCCGGGATTCGGTTACCTACACCGATCGGTCAAACCATTGGTATTGTAGGTGGTCTTGTTATTGGAGACGCCGTTGTAAACGCAGGGTTTATCTCCAGTATTATGATCATTGTTGTAGCTCTAACGGCGATTTCATCGTTTGTGGTTCCCATCCACGAGATGAGTATGGCCATGCGTCTTCTGCGCTATCCAATCATGATTATGGCCTCTCTCTTGGGCTTTGTAGGCATTGTATTCTGCTTGACCATCTACCTGATTCATTTGTGTAAATTAACGAGTCTTGGAAAGCCACTCTTTTATCCTTTTGCACCATTTAATTTAAAGGGTTTAATGAATCGGTTTGTTAGACTACCACACACTGTGGAAATAAAAAACGACCAAAAGGAAAACCAAAAAACCAATTCTTCTTCATAAGGAGTTTCATGAGAATGAATGATAATTTACTAATATCAAAATCACAATTGTTCTTTTTTATCATCCAAAGTCAGATTGGTATTGGTGTATTATCACTTGCCTTTAGTGTGTTTCAAGAAGCCGAATGGGATGGATGGCTCGGGGTTTTTACAGGAGGGTTAGCAATACAGGTTGCAATCTGTCTCATGTATCTCCTTGCGGTCCGTTATGGGGATAAAATGTTCTTTAATGCTCTTCCTTTGATCATTGGAAAAATACCGGGTCATGTGCTTAATTTAGTGTACACATTGTATTTTTCCAGCATCTGTATTCTTATTCTCGTTTTGTACAAGCACATTATTATCAGATGGTTGTTTCCACAAACTCCGGGGTGGGTTCTTAACTTTCTCCTTGTCTTTGCTGCTTGGTATTTGACAAGAGAAAAGCTTCATATCATTGTGAGGTTTTATGTTTTTGTAAGCTCCCTTTTAATTCTTGTTATTGGTGTATTATTTTTTGCAATACCATATATAAATCCTCTCTACATCTTGCCTATAGGACACCATGGATTTGGTGCCGTTGGAAAAGCCGTTCTTGCGTCAATGCAAGCCATGCTTGGTTTTGGGGTATTTATGTATATCTTTCCTTACGTAAAAGTGAATAAGAAGAAGGAAATTCTTTTAACGGCAACTTACGCAAACATTTTCACTACGTGTTTATACGGGTTTACTGTATTAATTACGCTCATGTTCTTTAGTCCACCGGAGATTGCACTTATCCCACAGCCTCTTTTATATATGCTCAAGACGTTTAATACGCCTATAGTCGATAGACTTGATATTATTTTTATGGCCATTTGGATCGTAAGCGTAACAACATCGTTAATGACTTATATGTACTTGGCTTCACTTTCGACAACCCAATTGATAAAAGGAGTTCCTAGAAAAAAGCTCGTTACGGTTATTGCCATTGCTGTCTATTTTATTTCACTTGGCCCAAAGAACCGCCTGACTATCGATAAATACGCGGAAGGCGTAGACACGTTCGGCTTAATCATGGTTTTTGGGATTCCCTTGTTGCTTTATCTTGTATCACTAATCAGACAAAGAGGAAAGAATGGAGCTGAAGATCATGAAAAGAGCCCTTCAGTTTAGTCTAATTTGTTTGTGTATTATTCTATTAACGGGATGCTGGGACTCTAGGCAGTTACGAGACATCACAATTGCTAAAAGTGCAGGATTGGATTTATTAGAAGACGGCAAATACCAATCTACAATATCCTCACCTGTTCCTAAAAGGTACGAAGCACAAGAGCGTTCTCAAGTTGTCCAAGGGATTGGACACACGGTTCGAGAAGCGCGTATGGCATTGGACAATAAAGTGGCAGAGCGGATCGATACTTCGAAACTCCGGGTTCTTATCCTCGGAAAAAGCCTTGCTGAAGACTCCGTCTACAATCCTTTGGACATTATGTATCGTGATCCACGCAGTTCATTAGGAGCAAAAATCGCTATATTTGACGGGCAGGCAGCTGACCTTATAGAGACTAAACTTCAGGATAAACCAAGAACGAGTGAATTTGTAGCGGATTTACTGACAACTGCAGAACACAATTCACTAGTTGAGTATCTGAATGTCCAGCTTATTTGTCCAATTATGTTTGATCCTGGTCAGGATATGGTTTTGCCATATATGTCTATGGATATCAACAACAACCCTTATTTAAACGGGAACGCCTTGTTCAATGGAGAAAAAATGACCGGTTCCATCTCTCCGGAAGATTCCGTGTTGCTGTTTTTATTAAAAGGGGAAAAGGGTGGTAGTACGTACCTAACAGAAAAAGTATCCGAAAAACATGAAGAGGAAGAAGAATTCATTACAGTACTGTTAAAAGAATCCACTCGCAATCTAAAAGTAGATGTCAACCAGGCAACAAACGAAATTTCAGCAACTGTAGATCTTACTTTACAAGTGGAAGCTATTGAGTACCCTCCAGACGAACTACATGAACGAGAAAAAGTCGTTCAATTAAATGATCGTCTAAGTCGAGCACTCACTGCTGAAGCAGAACAACTCTTTACGACTCTTCAAGAGGCGAACTGTGACGCTTTGGGGATTGGGAGACACACCATCGCCTTTCACAATTCATTTTGGAGAAACAATGATTGGCTTAAAGTATATCCTGAAATGACGATCACACCGAATGTTACGGTGGAAATCCTTGCACACGGTATCATCAATTAAAATAAAAACGGAATGGCTGATACAGATCAGGCATTCCGTTTTAGTCTTCTGTATGAATGGTTTTTTTCGCCATTAAACCTAGAGCAAAGCCTAACAATCCAATAAACGAGTGAAAAGCGGCAAACCCATAAAGCTCAGGGGCAAGAGTCATTCGTTGAACCGTTGTCATGGTGAGTAAGCTTAACGCAAAGACTGCAAGAAAGGCAACAACCGGATTTGAAATTCCTTTTTTTCCTGACATACAGGCAACAAACCCTACTACTAAAGCGAAGAAGGGGTTTACAATAAACACTAACACCTCACTAATACTCATCACACTTCACTTCCTCACCTATAAAAATCCCCGTTATTAAAATAGTACCATACTCTCTTTTAGTTGCTACTCATTTTTCACACCAGACTCCTCTAAAACCATATACATATAACGAGGTGATTTGTGTGCACATGGTTATTTCCCGGCTAATCCCTTGGCTAGCTAATAAAAATAAAGCCCGGTCAAAAATTTCCGTTTCCAAAGGTTCGGAAAATGAAATCATTGTTTGCGTTGAAGAAAACACGTTTGTTTGGCGTGTGATGCAACCGTATGAGTCATTCGTTTTCGAACAGCTATCTACTTTTATTAGTAGTGACCAAATGAAAAATCTTATCATAAAAGCGTATCCTGTTGAACGATCCTACGTCAACCCTAGGGAGCACCACTTATCTATACAGTCACTTTGTGAAACTAAGTACAGATTCACCATTCATTTTTGCACCAATAAAAACGGGCACATTGATGCGTTTTCCCTTCGCACGCGCAGAGGGATTTCCAATACTGTAATCGACCACGCTCCCCTGGACATGCTTGACCAAGCCTTTCGACATATCCTCTTTGGCTTGCGCATGAAAAAGAAGAAGCGGTTGTTCTAAAGTGAGCAACCACTTTCTCAATTTTCTACCCTTCGTAAGACCTCACAGATTGAATAATGGATTGCTCAAGCTCCTCATTTAACGTCTCCAGTCGCTTCACGATTAAGAAAACATCAATTAAAGCCCAAATGGCGATTGGGATAAAGAATAAGAACCATCTAGCAACCCATACCACAACCATACCAATTGCATAACTTGTGTCACCTAAGTAAAAACTGTGTCCCCCTAATTCTCCGAGAAAGAACCAAAGCAGATACAATACCGCTTTGCTTTTCTTCTTTTTTCAAACTCACTGAACACGATAGTCAGCTGCTCACTAGATAACTTCTGCTTCTCTTCTACATTGCTCACACAATCCCCCCTCCTTGGTTACTATATGTTTATTCATCTGTGAGAAGCCCAGTCATGTTCACAATTTTTTATGCATATTTTGATTTAAGGGTCGTTTTGCAGATCTTTAACAAAAGAGAGAGGTGGATTTATGGAGGCAATTGGGGGATTATTCGGCATTTTTATTATGTTGGTAGTAGCGGCGTTCTACTTTATTCCAACCGTCGTTGCGTTGGCACGAAAGAAAGAGAATGTGGTGGCCATTTTTATTCTTAATCTTTTACTTGGATGGTCGTTTATCGGCTGGGTTATTGCCCTCGTGTGGGCATGTACGACGAAACCTGAAAGCTTGGAAGCATAATACGTAAAACCCTCGACCAGAGATCGAGGGTTTTTTCATGATACTATTTCAAATCATAGTAATCTATTTTGGTATCCGGTAAACAACGAAATAATCTTTTACAATAGAGCTTCCTACAAATGCAACCATTTGCAAATCTAATCCTTTTAGCATAGGCATCACCTCTTACGAAAGAATAGGATGCTAGTTACATGTAACAACCACTTTAATTATTTGGCTCCTGCTTCAACGCGTTCTTTTGATGACGATAAAACTCATGAAACAGCTTCATAAGAGCTCGCTTTTCAATACGCGATACATAGCTTCTTGAAATGCCTAGATCCCTGGCAATTTCACGCTGGGTTTTTTCTTTTTTCAAATCCAACCCGAACCTGCCGACGATTACTTCTTTTTCACGCTCATCTAATACGTGAATAAACTCGTATATTTGTTTTTTCTCCATACTGAGTTGGATCGCATCCACCACGTCTACGGTCTCTGCTTGGAGAACATCGATGAGGGTGATTTCATTTCCTTCTTTATCCGTTCCGATCGGATCTTGAAGGGATACGTCTTTCTTTACTTTTTTTAGTGCGCGCAGGTGCATGAGGATTTCATTCTCAATACACCGCGCAGCATACGTGGCCAATTTCGTTCCTTTGCCTGAAGAGTAACTTTCGATCGCTTTGATTAAGCCGATTGTTCCAATGGAGATGAGGTCCTCTGTGTCTTCACGGGTATTCTCGAACTTCTTAACGATGTGGGCGACCAGCCTTAAGTTGTGCTCGATGAGTTTGTTCCTGGCATCTTCATCCTTGTCTTCTTTCATCAGCTTTAAGTATTTCCGTTCGTCTTCTTCTTTTAACGGCTGAGGAAAGGCGTTGTTTTTTACAAATGAAACAAACACGAACAATTCTTTGACGAGGTATGTGATGGCCGCTATAAATCCTGACATCGATAAACCTCCTTTTGGGCATTCTTTAATCATCTATATGCCCAAAAGATTTTCAGTGTGCGTGTACATGAAAACTTTTGACTACTAAAGGGGAAACATAAGTCGAAGGAAGTGGAGGATCGTGTAGGTATTTGGTGAATGGCGCTAGTAAACAAGCGTTTTACTTGATCTCTTACGATCAGCCTTTATACTAAATGTGAGTTATTCCTATATATATACTTGGTTATAAAACAGAATGGAGTGTTAGTGTGAAAAATCTATGGCATAAATACTTGGACACACCATTAATATGGAAAATTACTGCCGGACTTGTGCTAGGTGTCTTTGCAGGATTTATGTTTGGTGAACAAGCTTCAGTGATTTCTCCTCTAGGAGATGTGTTTTTAAATCTACTTATGGCACTTATCATCCCATTATTAATCCTCACTCTTATCGTTGGGATCAATGAGGGGCCGGCGGAAGGCCTTGGACGTATGGGTTCCAAGATGATTGGATATTATTTCGTCACGTCCGCTTTTGCATTATCGATTGGGCTCGCCGTTGCGCTGATTATTAGACCCGGTCAAGGCCTCACCCTTCCCGGTGACGCTGATGTGGACGTACCGCAAGCGCCAGGCTTTCTGGATTTCATCGTCGATATCTTTCCGGCAAATATTATCGAAACCATGCTTGAACTTGATATCTTGAGTATGATTTTTATTGCGATTGTCGTTGGATTGGCAATTGCTGCACTCAGGAAATCAGGAAATGAACAGCACGAGAAGTGGGGGGAACAGCTTGTTGAACTTTCTCGTGCAGGGTCAGAAGTATCATTTAAGATCATGAACTGGATTTTGCAATATGCACCAATTGGGATCTTTGCGATTGTAGCATCGACGATCGGTGAGCAAGGGTGGAACACACTCACGTCTCTCGGGTCACTAGTGGGAACCGTTTATGTGAGTATATTGTTGCAGTTTATCGTCTACATTGTCATTTTAAAATTGATTGGTCGGTCTCCAATCCGCTTCTTTAAAGCAGCACGGGACGCTACTGCCACCGCTTTTACAACGCAAAGCTCTCTTGGGACACTTCCTATTACCATGAGAGCGGCAAAGAAACTGAATTTAAGAGAAAAGCTTTACGGATTTTCGTTGCCCCTTGGAGCCACGATGAACATGGATGGAGCTGCCATACGTGTCGGAGCTTCTGTTATTTTTGCAGCTAACATCATTGGGCAGGAATTAAGCTTGTGGGCTCTAATCGGAATTGTATTAGCTGGGACGTTGGCTTCTGTTGGAACCGCCGGGGTGCCGGGAGCAGGACTCATTACCCTTTCCGTTGTGTTAACCCAAGCAGGTTTGCCTATTGAAGTGGTCGCCCTAGTGGCTTCTGTTGATGCACTACTCGGAATGGCCGCCACTGCTTGTAATGTAACTGGTGACTTGGTCGGAACTTCTGTAGTGGATAAAACGGAAGAAGCCCGCGAAGCCAAACGTAAATAGAAAAAGAGGCTTCCCATCTCAAAAAAGTGGGAAGCCTCTTTCTCCTTATTCTTTTAGACCTTCTACAAACGTTGTTGCATTGTGTTTTAGCATATCAATATACGTCTGTGCACCAGATCCTTCAGTGCCTAGTGCATCTGTATAAACTTCACCGGCAATCGGTATATTGGCGTTATTTGATACCGTCTCCATATAACGCTGGTCGACCGTGCTTTCTACGAAAACGGCGGGTATTTGAAGATCTTGAATCAAGTCAATCACTCGGTTAATTTGTTGCGTCGTTCCTTCTTCATGGGAATTCATTTCCCATATTCCTTCAGTCTCAAAACCATAATCCTCGCCAAAATACTTAAATGCATTTTCGCTTACAACGATGACTCGCTTATCTTCATCAATCAAGGACACTTCTTCATCAATCCAAGCATCAAGGTCTTCGAGTTCTTGAATGAATGCTTCTGCATTAGCCCGATAGACTTCTTCACCTTCAGGGTCTCTATCAGTTAAATCTTCTACTAAATTCTCAACATATGTGATCCCGTTTTTAGGGCTTAACCACGCATGAGGATCGGGCTCATCACTACCTTCAAGAGTGATGATATCAACCCCTGTTGACAGTTCTTGAATTTCTGTATCCGTTGCGTTAGATACAATGCGACCGAGCCACCCCTCTAAGTCAAGTCCATTTACATAAAACACATCACTGTCACTTACTTTTCTAAAATCACTCGGTACCGGCTCATACTCGTGAGGCTCCTCGCCAATTGGTACAATGTACTCAACAGACCCTCTGTCCCCTATAACTTCTTCAATGATGTTTCCAAGAACAGAAAAACTGGTCGTAATCTCTAGACCTTCTGATGCCTCTCCTTCTTCCTCTTCCGCTCCACATGCGGCCAATGCCACAGTTCCTAGAGCAAGCACGGTCACTCCAGCAATCTTTTTAATCAAATGTTTAAACATATGTCCCGCCCCTTTCATGTTTCAAACACACTCTATGTATAGGTATTACAAAGTGTGCTGTCCTAAAACTATTTTTCCTACAGGTTATTATTTTTTATCAAACTCAAAATGTTTCCCTTGTGCAACTTTTTGAGCACTGACCACATTATAAACAAAAAAATGTTCCTTTGTCTACCAAAAAAACGATATTTTTTTAAGCTAACTTTGCTTACAATTTAAATTTGAGACGTCCTCCGAAAAGAAAATTCTTATAAGATTGATAAACAAAGAAAAAAACGGCCGGAAGATCCGAACCGTTTAATCCCAATACTTCGGCTTACCATAATGCTTAAATAGTGATGTTTCTAACTCACGATCGATTGGCCGATCTGTTTGAAACTCAGGAGCGTCACGTAGCTTCTCCTTTGAAACATCGACACGAACGAGGTTACTAGTCCAATCCACCTCATCTACCCAGCTTGTATAAAGAAGAATGTTCTTTCCGTCACCTTTTGTATCGACAACAAAATACCGAATTGTAAATGACTGATCATCTATGAGTGCATCTTTTATTTTTCCGACGGTTTCATTTTCTGCGATAAGTTCGCTTTCTTTCACATCATCGATACTTAAAAGTGGCCGTTCCTCCTCTTCCATGCTTTCAACGTCTGAAGCAGCTTCATTCGTTAAATCCCTCGGCATCGCTCCAGCTCCCCATAACCCTCCTCCAATCCAATATGGATTCAAGTTATAATACATTGAAAATTCCCGCTCAAAAGTACGTGAAAGAGGTTCTTGGTCGGGATCCGGACTTTCCTTGGCCTCTTGTTCAGATATGGATACATGGAAGCGTTCCTCTTCAATGGAATAGTCGATTACACTAGCAGGGGAGATGAATCGTCTTTTTTCACCCAAGAACCCGCCACCAACGACAAAATATCGAACAGTCCATGTTCGTTCCTCGACGTACAGGTCCTGGATGGACCCTATTTCCTTGTCCTTTCCTATCACTCGAGATGGTTTTATCATTCGTTTATACGAAAACAGCATATCCATCACTCCTTTATCTTTTCTTTACCCATTCATTAACCATCTTGAAACGAAACATAAGAATACCCCGCAAAGCGAATACCTTTACGGGGTAAGTGAATTTAAACTTTATACACAATGGCTTCGTACGGGCGAAGATGGATAGCTATAGGTAACTCACGGGACGTTTCATTGTCGTAGTTACTGATGAGTAGCTCTCCTGATTGATCTTGATAATTTTTCGGTACGTCAAAAGTAGCGGCATCCTCATAGAAGTTGCATACAACAAGTAGTCTTTCTTCGTCCAGGGTACGTTCGTAAGCAAAAATGTGTTGATCTTTTTCAGCCAACAAGTCGTAACCACCGTACACAATAATCTCATTATTATGACGAAGCTCAATCAGCTTTTTATAATAGTGATACGTGGAGTTCGGATCATTGACCGCTTGCTCGGCATTGATCTTCGTATAGTTAGGGTTCACCTTAAGCCACGGTGTTCCCGTCGTGAAGCCTGCATGCTTGTCACTGTTCCACTGAACCGGTGTGCGAGCATTGTCGCGACCTTTGACATAGATTCCTTCCATAATGGTTTTGTGTGGAACACCTTGTTCACGCTTCTCTTTGTACATGTTTAACGTTTCAATATCCTCGTAGTCGTCGATGGATTCGAAACGGACGTTTGTCATCCCAATCTCTTCTCCTTGAAAAATGTAAGGCGTTCCTTTCATCATATGAAGGAGGGTTGCAAGCATTTTGGCTGATTCAACGCGGTATTCTCCGTCATTTCCAAACCTTGAAACCATGCGAGGTTGATCGTGGTTGTTCAAGTACAAACTATTCCACCCTTTGTGCTCCAAAGCTTTTTGCCATTTCGTCAAATTATCTTTAAGGTCTTGGAGCTTTAACGGCCTAAGATCCCACTTTCCACCTGGTCCTGAATCAATGTCAACATGTTCGAACTGAAAGACCATATTCACTTCTTCTCGCTCTTCATCCGTATATTTTTGGGCAATTTCCGGTGTCACCATCGGCATCTCACCGACTGTCATGGCATCGTAACCTTTCATGGCTTTTTCGTTCATTTCGTGCAAAAATTCATGAATACGAGGACCATTGGCAAAGTATTCTCCACCTGGTGCGTACTTTTTCCCTTCTTGAGGTTCAGCGTCAGGTAACCCTTCCACTTTCGAGATAAAGTTCACCACATCCATTCGGAATCCGTCGACCCCTTTATCAAGCCACCAACGCATCATGCTATACACTTCTTCACGAAGAGTCGGGTTCTCCCAGTTCAAATCAGGTTGTTTTTTGGAGAAAAGGTGCAAGTAATATTCGTCAGTCCCTTCGTCATAGTGCCATGCGGATCCACTAAAAGCCGATTCCCAATTGTTCGGCTCTGTTCCGTCTTCTTTTCCGGGACGCCAAATGTAGTAGTCTCTATACGGGTTGTCTTTCGATTTTCTAGATTCCGTAAACCATGCGTGCTCATCAGACGAATGATTGACCACAAGATCCATGATGAGACGCATGCCACGATTGTGGATCTCTTCAAGAAGTTGTTCCCAATCTTCCATCGTTCCGAATTCATCCATAATGGCTTGGTAGTTACGAATATCATATCCGTTATCATCATTGGGACTATCATAAACAGGAGATAGCCAGATCACATCCACGCCAAGATTCTTTAAGTAATCGAGCTTTTCCGTTATTCCCTTTAAATCACCGATACCATCCCCGTTGCTGTCATTAAAGCTTCTTGGGTAAATTTGATACACGACACTTTCTTTCCACCATTGCTTTGTCATTGTTATGTCCTCCTCGATTTTACCGTTTCTCTCTCTACCATGTGGTGCTTCATTTCAATTTGAGTAGCTCCCGTTTTTATGACTCGTTGAAACGCTTTTTGCCCCATTTCGTATAAAGGCTGAGCCACTGTTGTAAGGGGCGGAATAGCCATCTCAGAAGCGAGGGTATTATCGTACCCTATAACGGAAAGGTCATCAGGTACTCGGATTCCTTTTTCATAGGCTGCATGCAAAACACCAACAGCCATCTCATCACTTGTAGCAAAAAGTGCAGTAAAACTTGCGCCTTCTTCAACGAATTCGGTCATCATTTCTTTTCCCGAATTAAAGCTAAAATCTCCGAACTTAATAAGGCTTTCGTCTATTGGTAAGTCTCGCTCGTTCATCGCTTGGATAAACCCTTCATAACGAGGTCTTCCAGCAATCGGATCCTCCAGTTGACCTCCTATAAAAGCGATGCGCGTATGTCCATGATCAAGAAGACAACGAGTCGCATCAAACGCTGCTTTTTTGTCATTCACTTTTACATATGGAAAATGGCCATAAGCAGGCTTTGTAGCAACCATCACTACAGGGATATTCAAAGCACTCAGCTTATCTCCTTGGTCTTTTGTCATGTCACCACTTCCATAAATGATCCCTTCAACGCGTTTTTCATTAAGCATATCTAAGTAACCCATCGCTCTCAAACCTTGTGTACCTGTGTTGCAAACCACAACACTGTAGCCATTTTCCTTCGCTTCATCTTCAATTCCTTCTAGCAATTTCCCGGCAAACAAGCTGGATACATTGGGCAGAAGAACCCCAATTGTTCTTGTTGGCTGGCCAACGAGTCCTCTAGCCAAGGCATTTGGGCTGTATCCTAATTCTTTAATGGCTTTGAGCACTTTCTCTTTAGTACCGCTTGAGTATCCTGATTGATTATTTACAATTCTAGAAACCGTGGCGATCGAAACGTTTGCTTTTTTAGCCACGTCTTTAATCGTAATAGCCACTATGAATCACTTCCGTTCCGAATCTACGTAAACGTTTACGTAAATGATTCTACCATATTATGTAGACGCTTTCAAACGTTTATAAAAGTGTAATTAATTGAAGGTTCAGACTTTGTAGATTATACTGAAATCAATACATAATAAAGGAGACATCAATCATGAAACGACCACTTGAAATAGAAGACTTGAGGAAGATTACCGTGTTAAACGAACCGCAGCTCTCCCCTAGTGGTGAGGCTTTTGCGTTTATAAAGCAAACGATCAGTGAAAAAGACGAGTATGTGTCTCAACTGTTTGTTCAACAATTGGACGAGGAAGAGCCTGTTCAATGGACATTTGGAGAAGAACGTGTGAGCTATCCCCGCTTTTCACCGGACGGGAAATGGATTGCCTTTGTATCCAACCGCCTGAAAAAACCACAGCTCTTTTTACTCTCCACAAAAGGTGGAGAAGCCAAGCAGATTACTAGCTTGAAAAACGGTGCCATGCAGCCGTCTTGGTCCCCTGACAGTAAGCGTATTCTCTTTACGACAACCCTTGAGCCAGGTGAAGAATTGGGCGCAAAGGATGAAGAGAAAACGGATGAAAAAGGTGCAGAGCCTCTTGTGGTAACTCGTTTAAAATACAAGTCCGACGCAGCTGGTTTTCTCGATAATAAAACAAAGCAATTAGCCTACTATTGCCTTGCCTCCGACAAATCCACTCTTCTCACTGAAGGAGATTTCAACCATGAGCCTGGTACCTGGTCTCCCGACGGCTCGAAGGTGACGTTCTTTGCAAACAAAAAAGAAGATCAAGACTACCATATCATCTCCGACCTGTTTCTTTTAGACGTGGAAACGAAGGAAGAAACCCTTCTCACTGATGGAGAAGGTGTCTATACGTTCCCTGTGTTCAGTCACGATGGAGACAAGCTAGCCTACTACGGACACCAAAAAGAGTACTCTGGCGCCACACATATGAAATTATGGGTGATGGATCTTTCTTCTAAAGAAACAGCTTGCGTCACATCCGAATGGGATGTAAACATAGGTGACTCTGCCATCGGTGACCTTCGTTCAGGACATCCAAACCCTGGACCTGTCTGGGATGTAGGGAACAATAAACTCTTTGTAACCGCAAGTGTTAACGGAAGTACCAACTTGTATAGTGTGACTCTTGAAGGCAGCGTGTCAGAAGTTGTAGTCGGTGATCAACACTTATACGGCTATGACATTTTGCCAGAAAAACAAAAAGCCGTTGTTGCCATCTCTACTCCTACTAACCCCGGGGATGCTTATTCAGTAGACCTCTCTTCAGGAGAAATGGAAAAACTGACGGATGTGAACGGGGCATTCTTGGAAAATGTACACGTGGCAGCACCTGAAGAAGTAAACTACAAAGCCGAAGATGGGTGGAATATTCACGGTTGGATCATGAAGCCATATGGATTTGTAGAAGGGGAAAAATACCCGACAATCTTGGAAATTCACGGGGGACCCCATGCCATGTATGCGAACTCATTCTTCCATGAAATGCAGTTCCTTGCAGCGAAAGGCTACGCAGTTCTTTACACGAATCCAAGAGGTGGGCACGGATACGGACAGGCATTTGTAGACGCTTGCCGCGGTGATTATGGTGGAAAAGACTACACGGACCTCATGAGCGCTATGGATCAAGCAATTGAACAGTTTGACTTCATTGACGAAGATCGGCTCGGGGTCACAGGAGGAAGTTACGGCGGCTTTATGACGAACTGGATCGTATCACACACGGATCGTTTTAAAGCAGCGGCCACTCTTCGTTCCATTTCCAACTGGATCAGTTTTTACGGCGTAAGTGATATTGGATACTTCTTTACGGAGTGGGAAATTGGTGCCGACCTCTTCTCCGATCCGGATAAAATGTGGAACCATTCTCCTTTGAAATATGTAAAAGACATCAACACGCCGCTCCTTATTCTTCACGGAGAGAAGGACTTCCGTTGTCCTGTGGAGCAAGCAGAACAACTGTTTATTGCCCTCAAGCACCAGAAAAAAGACACGCGCTTTGTCCGTTTTCCAAATGCGAACCATGAGCTTTCAAGAAGCGGCCCACCAAAGCTTCGTTATGCACGCTTAAAAGAGCTTGAAAACTGGTTCAATCAATATCTAAAAGGATAATAAAAAGGATGGTGCCGCTGCACCATCCTCTTTTTACGCTTTTGAGAAATACTCAGTCGCTACAAGCTCATCGATGAACGCTTTTTCATCGTCACCTTGCACGTCAAATTCAACAACCTGACCAGGTTGAAGGGATAACGCTAGGACTCCTAGAAGGCTTTTGGCGTCTACCACCCAGTGGTCCTTTTTCACTAAAATTGTAGAAGAAAATTGCGATGCATGATTAACGAGTGTGCTTGCTGATTCTGCAAAAATTGGTTTGTTTACCACTAGTTTCATTTCCTTCGCCTCCTCAGTTTACTAAATTTCATTATAAATACCTTCTTCTTTTTTTACAATCAAAAAATCATGTGTCTCGTCCTTCTCTTGATTACTCTCCATCTGCTACACTAATAATAAATATATCCTGTCTAAAGGAGTTTACGTTACATGAACCCAACAAATCGACACTTGTCGCAGTTTTTTAAAAGCCGCAATGCAGGTCTTTTAGATGAAGACTTATACCGTTCTTTTGCCATCTTTGTACCCCTCATTTATAAAAACAACGAACCTCACTTACTGTTTCAAGTGAGAGGAGAAAACATTAAGCAGCCAGGAGAAATTTGCTTTCCCGGTGGAAAAGTAGATCCGGGTGATAAAAATCCAGAAGCAGCAGCTGTTCGGGAGCTCGTCGAAGAAATCGGTGTGAAAGAGGACGACGTTGTCACATACGGCCCTCTTGATTACATGATCACACCGTACCGTTTCAAACTGTTCGCTTTTATAGGTGAAATTCGATCGGACGCCAAATTGAAGATCAACCACGAGGAAGTAAAGGAAGTGTTCACTGTTCCCGTTCGCGCCTTAAAAGAGATGGACGTAAAAACCTACAACATCTACCTGGAAGTCCAACCGGAAGAAACATTTCCTTATCACTTAATTCCAGGTGGCGAAAACTACGATTGGCGCACTGGCGTCGTTCACGAACACTTTTATGAATATGAAGGTCGTGTCATTTGGGGTCTCACAGCTCGCATCTTAAAGCATGTGTTAAACCTTCTCCCTTAGTTATTCATTCGATCACGTTTCGGTAAAGACAAAATGAGACTAACGCTAATAATCGCCATTATAAAAACACCAATGTAAATACTGTTTAAAGCATAGGCAACACCATCAGATAGAACGCCAATCTCTTCGTTTGAAAATCTGCCCCTTTGCTCGGGGTCCAAAATAAGATTAGCAACATCGAGGGTCTGGGGAATATCTACCCCAGCCCCTTCTTCTCTTAAGTAACTGGCCAGGCGGTTGTTTAACAATCCCCCAAGTAGAGCAACACCAAGGGCACTCCCGAGTAATCGCATAAACATGTTCGATGCAGTGGCCACTCCTCTAACATTCCACGCCACTTGGCTTTGAATGGATACAATAAAAGTCGTCGTTGTAAAACCCATTCCTCCTCCAATAAAAAAAGAGGCAACCCCAGCCCATATGGGATGTTGTACGTAGGCTAGGGCCAAAAACATGGTAGCCCCAATCATTAAACTACATGCCCCTAGCATCGCTGTCTTTCTAGACCCAAGAGGTACAAGAAGCTTACCTGCTAGTGTCGATGAAATCGGCCAACCTACGCTCATCATTGTTAAGGTAAAACCGGCAACCATAGCCGATTCTCCAAGAACTATTTGAACATACGTAGGTAAGTAGCTTGATACTCCAATTAACACGGCACCTAAAGTAAGCGACGCAATGTTAGCCGTCCTAATCAATCGGTCATTCCAAATCGATAAACTCATAACCGGATCTTTTGCCCTTTTTTCCTGTCTAATAAACAAGACAAGACTTATAACAAAGATCAACACTAGACCCAATGTTTGCGGGGAAGCCCACGCCCAAGCTGTACCGCTTTGGATAAACACAAGCATTAAAGCACTGACACCTACAAGAAGGTAACCTGTACCGGCATAATCGATATGCTTTTTTTCTTTTTTGACGTTTTCTTTCAGGTACACGGTAATCCCAATCACGGAGAAAATACCAATCGGGATATTAATCCAAAATACCCACTGCCAATGAGCAAATTGAAGAATAAGTCCTCCAATTACAGGTCCCAACACAGCGGAAATTCCCCATACACTTGCCAGATAACCTTGAATTTTTGCCCGCTCTTCTTTCGTGTAAATATCACCAACGATGGTTGTAGCAATCGGCTGAACAGCTCCAGCACCGATACCTTGGATAATTCGACTCACGATGAGCCATTCAATAGATGGAGCAAAGCCGCATAGAATTGATCCGATTAAAAAAATACTTACTCCGACTCCAAATACGATTTTTCTCCCGAACATATCCGAAAGCTTTCCATAAATCGGTATCGTAACCACTTGCATAAGCAAATATGTAGAAAAAACCCAACTGAACAATGAAAAGCCGCCCAAATCGGCTACGATGCTTGGCATGGCAGTAGAAACAATCGTCGCTTCAACAGCGCTCATAAACATAGCCAGCATAACGCAACCTAGAATAAGCGGTCGCTTTTTTACAATCCCCATAACCCCTCCAACTGTCTATAAAGTTCTTTTTGCTTTCATTATAGCACTTGGAGAGGAACATGGAGGAGAGTTGGTTTAGTTGGCATTTTCCTATTAAGAGAGCTTGATTGGGCTTCAGGTTTATTTCTCGAGTTTGGGCGGTTCTTCATCGACTTTGGAATTTATCCATCGACTTCCGCAGCTTCTTCATCGATTTTCACATTCATCCTACTCCATTCATCCCGCTTCCAATTTCATCATCTCTATAATCACCACCTCCCCCAAAACGACAAAAAAAGAACGCCCCACTAGGACGTCCTTTTTAATCTATTGCTCATCATCGAGCTTTTTTTGTGTACTCATTGCAATTCTATGAAAAACAACAGCTGTTAGTAAGGCTGCAAGATTCATACCCATTAAAATAGGTTGCTGTTCGGCTGCCAAAGCCTCGTTGGGTATTAATAAGCCGATGAACATAAACACACTTAGCGCCAACATGACGAATGCATATCTTTTATAATCGGTCACTTTTGCTTTTAGTGATTGTACTTGTTGTTGTGACATCGACCATCACCTCATAAGAAGTTACTCTTTTTCAAAAGCAACTCTAGTATATCATGGAGGTGAATCGGACTTCCTTAGCAATTCTCACCAATGGTGCCATGATTATCGCTGTTGACGAATTTGCTCCAACATGGCAATAACCATTCTTGCAGAGTTAACAGAAGCCGTTTCAAGGAATTCGTCGTACGAAACTTTCGCGTCCTTACCGGCAATGTCCGATAAAGAACGAATAATAACGAATGGACATTGAAACTGATGACAGACTTGAGCAATGGCTCCTGCTTCCATCTCAGAGCAGTATGGATCGTTAAAACGCGTACGGATGTCTTCCACGCGAGCATGGTCGCTCATAAAGGAATCGCCTGAAATGATCAATCCCGGTACTGATCGCACCCCTACTTCACCAGCACACTTCTCAGCAATGCCTTTAAGCTCATCGTTCGGCTCATAAAAAGCGGGCATACGTGGCACTTGACCAAACTCATAACCAAACACGGTAGCATCTACATCGTTGTAACGCACTTCTGTTGAAATAACGACATCACCTACTGCAAGTTCCTTATGAAAGCCTCCTGCAGAGCCTGTATTGATAATCGCATCAGGATGGTAAAGCTGGTTCATCAACGTCGTGCAGATAGCAGCATTTACTTTACCGATCCCTGACTTCGAGACAACAACCTCCACACCTTGAAGCTTTCCGAAGAAAAACTCGCACCCGGCTATCACTTGTTCTTCTCTAACATTCATCTTCTTTTTCAGAAGTTCGACTTCCTCTTCCATTGCACCAATAATTCCAACGATCATAAGGCATTTCCTCTCTTTTTACATATTCAAAAGGCTAAAAACCTTCTTTTTAATCACAACTTTTATCATAGTATATCAGTGGTGCACAGACAAGATGTTATTTTCGTCCGAAATAAAAGAGCCCGAACAAGAGCCAACCTAACGTAACAACACTTGCAAAAATAAGTACGGCTACAGGTCCGAATTGGAAAATAAGCGGCAAGGACGCTGCTGTAAACAATCCTCCACCAACGAATGGTTCAAACAAGATTTGCTTATATCCAAAACCTTCTAGTGCTGGGGTTTTATTATCCGGATCGGCTACTTTCATCAGGAGGAGACCGGTTGCTGTAATCCCTGTTGCTTGACCAAAGTCACCGATTCCACGCTCAAACCAATATTGCGGAATCATCTTCGGTGCGAGAACGATAAATGCGAACACGTTCCAAACCACACCAGCGACAGCGAGAGTTACGAAAGCCGCCAAATTGTCTCCGATTACTGTTAATGACACTGTGGCTAAAGCACTTACGATCAAGACGTCCAACGAAAATCCGGAAATACGATTAATCATCTTTCTGTCAATTAAGCGGAATCGATCGTACTTATCTGAAACTAACTGAGTGATGATACCACCTACCATAGCAAGTGGGAATAAAGGAACGTAAATCATGAGATACGTATCCGTCCAAGCACCCCAAGTAAACGCTTCAAGGAGGATGAGACCTTCCAAAAGGATAAAACCAATAAATATGGCAATACCAACGTATGCGATGTGTAAGGACAATGGCTCAATAGATTCTGGACGTGTCGTTAATTCACCTGCACTGTCACGATTCTCAAGCTCGACAATTCCATTACGACCGTTACTTGCTAAGCCTTGCTTACCACCGACTTCTTTCGCATGTCCTTTGCGGGCTCCCCAGTTAATCAAAATGATACCCACAATAACACCTGTTAAAATACCGATTGTGGCAAGTCCAATTGCCAAGTCGGCACCTTCTTCAAATCCAAGGTCCGCAAATGTACCGGATAGTCCTGCAGCTGTTCCGTGGCCACCCACAAAGCTGATCTCAATAAGAGCACCAGCCATAGGGTTTACTCCGAAAACAGGAGCAAGCAAGAAGATTGCCAATAGCAAACCGACAACATATTGTCCCCATGAGACCATCTGGCCCATAACGACTTGAGGTCCCCCTATGATCCATACTTTCTTAAAGCTTGGCAATGTTTTACCTAAAAACAATGAAGCGAATACGATATTAATAAATAAACCTGGAAGAGTAGACCACACTTCCACTACTTCTTCTGGTACGAATCCATTTGTTAATATAAAGTCGTCTGATGTAAATAAGCTTACAAGCCTTCCCAATACTTCAGGACCAACAAGTAATGCAAGCAAGCCCGCGATAATGGATGAAGGTAAGAAGAGCTTTTGTAATAACGGTGAAAAAACACGGATCCACTTACCGATAACGATAAATAACCCCAAAATAATAAAACTAAGACCAATCATTTCCGGCGACATGGCTGTCCCCTCCTTCGACTAGGTATACAATATTTCTAGGTGTTTAGATAAAAGTAATCGATTACTTTCTATTCGTTCTCTTGTTGTTTTACTGCAACGTTTAGTATGCTTAGTATGATAAAAATTAGCAGGGGTGTTGAAAACATGTTTTTACATACAGAAACATTTAAAGACAAAGTAGAGTTTTTTGAAGCGGGCAGCTTAACTGAATTGGAAAAACAAGTCCAAAAAAAAATTGAGGACAATCAAGCGATTATGTTAAATGTTCACCATGTCTCTCACCAAGTATCTATTCATCCAAAAGGGTATTTAATGTATACAGCGGTTGTGCACTTTAAAGCAAACAAGTAAATCATTGCAGGTGCATTATGTGTGAACGCCCGCTATGAAGCAAGTCATAGCGGGCGTTTTTTATTTTCCTATGTTACATACGTCTTTGTATGATGAGATAAGGTGTATTCTATTTAACCTTTCAATGTTAGGAAAATAGAAAATGGAATTAGTTGTAAGGGTTCGAAGATAATTTGTCCACTGAGACAGGCTTCCATCCTTCATTCTCTACCCATTCTATGCGAACTTGAAACGGGGTATTGTTCTCTGGTCTTTCACTAATCGTAGCTACGGCACTTTGAGCATTACCGCCGTTTCCAATATGCCACAATGTAACGTCATCACGTGATTCATTTAAACCTGTGGCTTGCTGGACAGCTTGCATCATTTCGCTCCAGTTTGTGCTGCTTCGATCAAAACTATCACCAGACAAGGCAAATGGCTCACTTTGAGACGTGCCTACTGGACGCCAGTCACCTTCATCAGCTGCGCCTGATTCTTCTGAGCCGTCCTCTTCTTCTGTACCCTCTTCATCTTCTGAGGTTGCATCCTCTTCTTCAGTTGCCTCTTCAGACTCCTCATTACTATCGGTTTCGCTTAAATCGGAAGAATCAGCTGAATCGAATTCGCTGTCACTTTCTTCATCTTCTTCACGCGCTTCACCATCTTGATTTGCTTCATCCGAGTCAGCGTCTTCTTCGGATTCGATATTGATGTTCTCGTTCGCGTTGCCATTGTCCTCGTTTTCCGTTTGTTCTTGTTCTTCTTCCGTCGTTGCCGGTGCAGATCCTCCGCCAAAGATGGTCATCCCTGCAACAACAAAGATAGATATGACCACAACACCTATTGCAACGTTTAACAAACGGTTAATTCGCTGTTTCTTTTTCATTTCTGCCCTGTTTGGGCCACCATAATTCCCATATTGAGCCAATTAAAAGACCTCCTCTATCCAGTTACGCTCAAAATTATACAAGGTTATTATAGCCCATTTTCTCTAATATTTCGAGATGCAAATCTACTCTTTGCGGGTCGTTAGAGAGTTTTACACATTGGTACCTTACTTATAAAGATAGACTCTGCTCCCATCGAAAGGATATCTTCCTCTACCTCCCGACTTCCTAAAAAAACCGCAACCAACGATGGTGATCGTTGGTTGCGGCTGATTTATTAACTAATTTCCAAAATTTCTACTTCCATTTCTCCACCCGGTGTTTGTACGCTTACTTTGTCACCGATTGTTTTACCAAGAAGGCTTTGAGCCATTGGTGAATCATTGGAGATTTTTCCTTCGATTGGGTCCGCTTCTGCACGACCGACAATTTGATAGCTTTCTTCCTCACCGTCAGGAAGCTCCTTGAATTTTACGGAGCGACCGAGGGAAACGGTACTTGCGTCAGTGTCATCCGCTTCAATAATTTCTGCATTACGAATCATTTTTTCGAGCTGATTAATTCGTCCTTCAACGAACGCTTGCTCTTCTTTTGCAGAATCGTACTCGGAGTTCTCGGAGAGATCACCAAAGTCTCGAGCTACTTTTATTCGTTCAACGACCTCTTTACGTCGCTCGGTTTTCAAGTACTCTAACTCTTTTTCAAGCTTTTCTTTACCTTCAACTGTCATATAGTGTTTTTCTTCTGCCATGTCTTTCACTCCTCCAAACAATTTACTCACATAGCGAACGCTTTCATTTTTACAAGGCTAATTAATCATTATGAATGAGTCATGGATTTCGTCTATGGACAAAGGGTTTATCTAAGTCATATGACTGAAATGTAAAAGTATGATTACACAATCAGGGTACTCATAAATGATGAATACGTCTAAATATAAAGGTATTTTGTTCAAAACGCAAATAAAACGGATATAATTCAGACGTTTGGCCATATAAAGAAATGCTCAGCACCCACCTATTGCCGGGTGCTGAACGCTGTTCGCTTTGTAAAATGATTCCTTATTTCCTAATCCTATTATAAAATAGCTTTTTCTTCAAGAATGGTTTTGATTTTTGTGACCATTAAATCAATCGCCACTCTGTTTTGTCCGCCTTCTGGGACAATGACATCCGCATATCGTTTAGTCGGCTCGATAAATTGCAAGTGCATCGGTCTTACAACACTTGTGTATTGATCGATCACGCTATCGATTGTGCGCCCTCGCTCATTGATATCTCTCATCATACGTCGAATAATACGAATGTCTGAATCTGTATCTACAAAAAGTTTGATATCCATCATATCACGAAGACGTTCATCTTCCAAAATCAAAATTCCCTCAAGGATGATAACATCTCTTGGTTCGACCGGGATGACCTCATCACTTCTAGTATGGTTTTTATAATCGTATACCGGTTTATTAATAGGCTCGGAGCTCTTGAGGTGTTTCAGATGTTCCAAGAGTAAGTCATTATCAAATGCCAGTGGATGATCGTAATTTGTTTTAAGACGCTCTTCCATTGGCAAGTTGTCTTGGTTTTTATAATACGCATCTTGTTCAATCATCACGATGGATTGATCTTTAAACTGGCAGTATACCTCGTTTGCTACTGTTGTTTTACCGGAACCAGATCCACCCGCAACACCGATTATGATCGGCTTTTTATCCATTATAATACTCCCTTTCGCATCATATTATTAGGATAAAGAGGTCGATCAACTTTAAATCGCACAACCTGCATCGGATGGCGGGCTGCATCTAACTCTTTTCCTTTTTTGTCCCAGATCGTCTCTACTCTCTGAGTGAAATTATCAATTTGAGGTCCAAAGAACTCGACTTCATCACCAGGCTTGAAAATATTGCGTTGCTCAAGCGTGACAACCTTCGTTTCTTCATCGTAATCAAGCACAAGGCCTGTAAAGTCGTGAGAAGCTTGTTTCTTGTGATTTTCAAACAGTTGCTCCTCATGGCCAGGTGTGTTTTCAAAGAATGCAGGTGCCGTTGGTCGGTTCGCACACTTTGCAAGCTCTGTGAGCCATTCTCGCTTGATTTTGAAGTTGTCCGGATCAGCGCAATAGGCATCAATGACTTTTCGATAGACACTTACAACCGTCGCCACGTAGTGAATCGACTTCATACGACCCTCAATTTTCAAGCTATCAATCCCTGCTTCAACAAGCTTTGGAATCGATTCAATCAAGTTCAAATCTTTCGGACTCATAGCAAAAGGAGCATCCCCATCGTCAAACAGAGCAGTCTCTGCCATATCGTTCCCTTCATATAAAAAGTAATCCCATCTGCACGACTGACAACAGCCTCCTCGGTTGGAGTCTCTCGCCGTCATATGGTTACTTAAAACACAGCGACCTGAATAGGCAATACACATGGCACCATGAATAAACGTTTCAATTTCAATATCCACATGGCGCTTCATCTCAAGCATTTCCTCTAAGCTCACTTCACGTGCGAGTACGACACGCTCAAGCCCCTCTTCTTTCCAGAACTTCACCGCTTGCCAATTTGTAAGGGACTGTTGGGTGGATAAGTGGACTTCAAGGTTTGGTGCTGCGCTTTTACACGTTTCAATGATAAGTGGGTCTGCAACGATAATCCCGCTCACTCCAACACGCTCAAGCTCTTTTAAGTACTCTTCAAGACCTTCCATGTTTTCGTTATGAGCAAAAATATTTGTTGTTACATAAATCCTCGCATTGTGTTTATTGGCGTATGCTACTCCTTCGGCCATTTCATCAATGGAGAAGTTTCCCGCATTGGACCGGAGTCCAAATTCTTGTCCACCGATAAAAACAGCGTCTGCACCGTATTCTACGGCAATCTTTAATTTCTCAAGATTACCTGCAGGGGCGAGTAGTTCAGGCTTTTTCACTATGATTCGCTTACCTTCAACCGTTTTTTCACTGATCTTTGCCACATTCTTTCCCCCCTTAAAACACCGTTTCTTTAAAGAAGAAACCCGTATCGATCGAACGGTCTTTCGGTTGGACCTTTTTCACCTGTTCAAGTAATTCCTCTTTTTTATCAAAATAAAGGTCGGGGTCTTCCGCATAAAGGTTAAGCGCTTCTCTATATAGCTTCGTCACAGCTATAAGGTAAACGGAGTCCTTTAATAAACCGTCAATTTTGAAACTGTCGATTTGAGCGTCCATGAGCTCGTCCAATTCATCGATCATGCACACATCTTTCGGACTCATAATGTGAGTGCCGTTTCGATCTTCCCATATAGGATATTTATAATCCCGTTCTGGATCGAACAAGAAAAGGTTGCGATCTTTTCGTCTGCCTTCCACTTTTAAATCTTTTCCTTGGAACTCCATATAATTGCCAAGAAGTGTCCGTTTGGATTGGAACATGCACGTCATCCCGTGAACATGGACTTCAATGGGCACCTCTGCGTGTTCCTTAATTTCAACGACGGAATCCAAGTTCAGCTCACGGGCCAAGACAGCACGACTTGCTCCTTTTCGTCCCCAATAGTTTGCTGAATACCAGTTCGTAGCGGTAGTTTCTGTGCTCCAAAACAAAGGTAAATCCGGTGCAGCTTCTCTTGCAATCATAAGAACTCCAGGATCCCCAAACACTACGGCATCCACTTTTGCATCAGCTAGAAATGTAAGATAGTCAGGTAAAGCTGGAAGCATGTCGTTATGGAAAAGAGCGTTAACCGCCACGTAGACTCGCGCCCCACCTTCGTGAGCCGTATGAACCGCTTGTGTGATTTGATTACGGTCAAATTCTCCCGCAAGACGTAGCCCAAATCGCTGCTCCCCAATCATGAAGGCATCGGCACCTGCTTTTACTAAAGGTTCTATATCTTCCACACACGTTGGTGTTACAAGCAACTCAGGTTTGTGCATGTGTTTTACACCAGCCCTTCTTGATCGTTCTTTTTCACACTAACCATAAGTCCGTCTCCAATTGGGTAAATCATACTTTGGAGTCTGGTGTCTTTCATTCGTGTTTCATTGTATGTTTGAAGTCGTTTTACCATCGTCTCCATTCGTTTCTTTTCAGGTGTCTGTGTTCCAGCTACGAGTCCTTTAAATAGGATATTATCGGAATAAATGACCCCGCCCTCTTTTACCATTGGTTCATAGAGTTCAAAAAAACGTTCGTACTGACCTTTCGCAGCATCAATAAAGAGCGCATCGAATGGACCGAGTTCTTTTACTTCCTCGGCTACGTCAAGAGCATCTCCTTCAACTATTGTAATCTTGTTATCCACATGTGCCTGCTTATGATACATTTGGGCCTGCTTCAATCTTTCTTGGTCACGCTCAATCGTAACGACTGTTGCATCAGGAAGAGCGTCAACCATACGAAGAGAGGAATAACCAATCGCTGTACCAATTTCAAGAATACGTTTCGGGTGATGAAGAGTCATCATTTGAAGCATAGCACTAAGTCCTGTTTGCTCCATGATCGGCACTCGATCTTCTTTTGCAACCTCTTCCATTTCGGCAAGAATGCCTTCTCGTTTAGGTAGCAATTGTTCTATATAATGTTCCATCTTTTCGTGATCGTTCATAAAAAAAGGGCCTCCTTTTTTAGGTGCCGCCTGAGTAAAAATCTCACACATTCAGTTATAAACACCGACTAATTTTAACATAAAAAGAAAGGAAATGCACGAGGGCATTCCCTTTCAGCCAAGCTTTTTTACTTGTTAATCCCTGTGCTCACGTAGAACTTCATTATGATCTGCGTAAGTTTCGGTAAAGAACGATTGTCCATCCGGCGAATGATAGAAGTAACGGTAATTGTGACTTTCTGGCTTCACTGCCGCAACAATGGAGTTTTGTCCAGGGTTGTTAATTGGCCCAGGCATTAGTCCTCTGTTTACGTACGTATTATATGGGTGTTCATATTGTGTATGCTCCCTTAACGTTCTAGGCAGGTGCTCATTTAAAGCATAGTGAATCGTCGGATCCATTTGTAACGGCATGTCGTCTTCGATTCTGTTATAAATGACCCCGGAAATGGTAGCACGTTCATCGTCTCCAATGGATTCCGCTTCAATGACAGAGGCCATCGTAAGGATCTCATGGACGGAATACTCACCTTCTTCGATATCGCTAGCCAAGTTGTTCATGATCCCCTGGGTACGATCGAGCATCGCTTCAATGATTTCTTCCATCTCTGGATTTTCTTCAGTGAAATCATAACGTGCCGGGAACAAGTATCCTTCTATTGGGTGACGGATATTTTCATCTTCCAAGATCACCTCTTCAAGCATGTCGTATTGGTCAATAAGCTCCGTGATGTACTCTTCATCACTGATCAGCTCCATAAACTCATCGTAGTCATGTTCAGAGTTATCTGCGATGTGTTCAACAATTCGTTCAAGCCAGCGTCCTTCCGGGATCGTGAAGCTGAACTGATAATCTTCATATATGCGTCCGTCTTTCAACGCCTCGATAATATCATCCATATCCATTGATGGAGAGAGTTCATAATTTCCAGCTTGGAATCCACCTTCGTTTTTATAACGCACATAATAACGGAAGATCGAAGCATTGTTTATGATGCCTTCTTGTTCAAGGATGTTACCAATACTTGAACTTGATGAACCAATTGGAATTTCGACTGTCCTCACTTCATCGGAGTTTTCGTCAACAGGGCTTATGGCATTTGTGATATAAACGTATGTACCTATCCCTGCCCCAATAACGGAAAGTAAAATGATAACGAAGCATGCGAGAACAATTTTACGCACCAAGCTTGCTTCTTTTTGTTTTTCAATTAGTTTACTACTTACTTGTTTTTCTTCGTTTTGTTGTTGGTCTTTCTTTTCAGACAAGTCCTTCTCCCCCTTCCACACGTCCTCTATTATACTATAATCCGACAGGGTATCGATATTTTTTGCGACAATTTTTGTAATTGTTCAGGTCTATTGTAGTATGGATTTGTTGATGGGAAGGAATTCATTGTGATTTGGGATGGGTGATTTTTGGGGAGTTAAGAAGGGGAATAGTGAAAGGTGGGTTGGGGTGGTGAATGGACTGGTACTTGGGTTTTTGTTCATCATTATTGTGGGTTTATCCATCACTTTCACAATTTATCAATCACTTTATATGACTTGTTCATCACTTTCACAATTTATCAATCACTTTAGACGACTTATCCATCACTTTCACAATTTATCAATCACTTTGGACGGTTTATCCATCACTTCACCGAATTTCCTAATCACTTCTCTACCCCTCCACCAACCCAACTCCCCCACAAAACGCAAAAACCGCCCCATCTTCGGGGCGGTTCCACTACCTTTATTCTACTTCGTCTTCGTCTGCTGTGAACGTGTTTAGAAGCTCTTCAACCATTTCCCACTCTTCTTCTGATTCGATCGGGAATAGAGCGATGTCTTCACCTTCCGGCTCTTCGTACTTGAATGCGTGTACTTCAATTTCTTCGTCGTCTGTTTCGTAAGCGCCAGCTGGAGCTAGAACGATATAAGAGCTACCAGTGCTGTCAACGTCAAAGCTGAATAGCACTTCAAAAAGATGCTCTTCTCCGCTTTCGTCCGGGATCACGATTTGTTCTTGTTCTTCTGGTCTTTGCATACGTACGTCGCTCATGTTAAACCCTCAATTCTTTTCGTTTTTCGCAACCGGTTCATAAGTTGCGTTCGATTTACTTTGTTGATTGTTGACGGTCAAGATACCCTTGCAAGATCATCACGGCAGCCATTTTATCAATGACATTTTTCCGTTTCTTACGACTCACATCTGCAGACACAAGCATCCGCTCAGCTGCAACGGTGGACAACCGCTCGTCCCACATGGTTACCTCAAGGCCAGTTCGTTCTTTAAGTTGGTCGGCAAAGTGGAGACACGCTTCGCCTCGTTCACCGACCGTTCCGTTCATGTTTTTAGGCAATCCTACTACAATGGTAGATACGTCGTATTCTTTAATGAGGTGCTCAATGCGTTTAATGGAGGATTCTTCGTCACCTTGTTTCCACCTGATGGTCTCTACCCCTTGGGCTGTCCATCCAAACGCATCGCTTACGGCAACCCCAATCGTTTTCGTACCTACGTCAAGTCCCAACGATTTCATTACTACTCCTCTTTGTGCTGTGATAAATAGGATTTCACTAATTCCTCGATTAATTCATCCCGCTCGATTTTACGAATCATCGATCTCGCGTCATTATGGCGAGGGATGTATGCCGGATCACCCGATAGCAAATATCCGACAATTTGATTAATAGGGTTGTACCCTTTTTCTTCTAGAGATGCATAAACCGTAAGAAGAACTTCTTTGACGTCTGCATCCATTGAGTCATCGTGAAAGTTGAACTTCATCGTATTATCCATTGAACTCATCACAAACACCTCTCCAGTTTCTCCCACTTCACGTGGTGAATTTACCTACTTTCATTGTACACGAAAGAAGAACGTTTAGGAATTTCTTTTTACAAGCTCCGGTACGGCTTGAAGTGCTCCTTCAAGCTTAGATGGATCTTTACCGCCTGCCTGAGCCATATCAGGGCGACCACCGCCACCACCACCACAGCGTGTAGCGACTTCCTTGACAATCTTCCCAGCATGGTATCCTTCTTTAATCAAGTCTTGTGATACAGAAGCTACAATATTTACTTTTTCACCTTGATTCATTCCTAATACGAGAATACCTGATCCGAGCTTGTCTTTCAAAGAATCTGCCATTTGACGAAGGCCGTTCATGTCGGATGCATTTACCTTAACACTCAACACTTTCACACCGTCTACTTCTTGTACATCGTTTAAGACGTTGCCTGCCTCCACATTGCCTAACTTCGCAGAGAGTGATTCGTTTTCTTTTTGCTTGTCTTTAAGCTGTTTTTGAAGCTGTTGAATTCGGTTTGGCACGTCTTGAAGGTTTGACTTCAAGCTCGTTGCTGCTTCCTTTAATACGTTTACTTGGTTGTTCATGTGTAGATACGCATGTTTACCGGTTACCGCTTCGATTCGACGTACACCTGCTCCAATTCCTGCTTCTGAAACAATTTTAAACAAACCAATTTCAGCTGTGTTGTTTACGTGGCAACCGCCACAAAGTTCGAGGCTGTAGTCACCAACTTTAACTACGCGTACTTCATCTCCATATTTCTCTCCGAAAAGAGCCATTGCCCCCATTTCTTTTGCTTCTGCCAAGCTCTTATACATGGTGTGAACGGAAATGGCGTTCCATACCTTTTCATTCACAATCTCTTCGATTGCTTTCATTTCGTTCTCTTGTACTTGACCGAAGTGCGAAAAGTCAAAGCGTAGTCGACCCTCTTCTACAAGTGAGCCCGCTTGGTTTACATGTTCACCGAGTGTATCTTTAAGTGCTTGGTGAAGAAGGTGTGTTGCTGTATGGTTTTTGATCACACCATTACGATTTCCTGGATCAACTTTTGCACTAAGCCCCATATCTAGAGCGAGTGTTCCTTCTATCACTTCAACCGTGTGGAGGTTTTGACCGTTTGGCGCTTTTTGAACGTGTAACACGTTTACTTTAACCCCGTCTGCTTCGAACGTTCCTCGGTCGGCAATTTGACCACCGCTTTCTGCGTAAAACGGCGTACGATCCACGATGATTTGTGCTTGCTCACCAGCATCCACACGCTCAGCTAGCTCTTTGTCTTTTACAATCACTTTGACTACGGAAGGGATCTCTAATACATCATAGCCGATAAATTCACTCGGCTCTTTAATGTTACCTAATACTTCGTCTTGTGTTTGCATGGAACCGGAAGACTGTCGTGCAGCTCTAGCTCGGTCTCGTTGCTTGTTCATTTCCACTTCGAAGCCTTCTTTATCTACAGTAAAGCCTGCATCTGTCACATATTCTTCTGTTAGGTCCACAGGGAAGCCGTACGTGTCATATAAACGGAAAACATCTTCTCCAGATATTTCAGAGATGCCTTTCTCTTTCGCCTGGTCCATTACTTTGTTTAGCATGGCGAGACCTTCGTTCAAGGTCTCGTGGAAGCGCTCTTCTTCGTTTTTAATGACTTTTTGGATGAACGCCTCTTTTTGCTTCACTTCAGGATAGAACGGCTCCATAATTTCACCGACAACAGGAACTAGCTCATACATAAATGGACGTTCGATACCGATTTGTTTTGCGTAACGAACCGCACGGCGCAAGAGGCGGCGTAACACATATCCACGGCCTTCGTTTGATGGCAATGCTCCGTCGGAAACGGCAAAGGTTACTGTGCGAATGTGATCGGCAACCACTTTAAATGCAGTATCTTCTTCTTGAGACTTACCGTATTTTGTGTCAGCAATGGTTTCCGTTGCTTCAATGATTGGCATGAACAAGTCTGTGTCAAAATTCGTACGAGCGTCTTGAATCACACTAACCATTCGCTCAAGACCCATTCCTGTATCAATGTTTTTCTTCGGTAGAGGCGTGTAACTACCATCTTGGTTGTGGTTGAACTGAGAAAAAACTAGGTTCCAGATCTCAAGATAACGCTCGTTTTCTCCTCCTGGGAACATTTCAGGATCGTCCATATCATCGCCATATTCTGGTCCACGATCGTAGAAAATCTCCGTGTTAGGTCCACAAGGTCCTTCACCAATATCCCAGAAGTTTTCTTCCAATCGAATGATTCGTTCTTTTGGAAGCCCTACCTCTTCGTGCCAAATTTGAAATGCTTCGTCATCGTCCGGATAAATGGTAACAGAAAGCTTTTCCGGATCAAATCCGATCCACTTTTCATCAGTTAAGAATTCCCAAGCCCAGTGAATGGACTCTTTTTTAAAGTAGTCACCAATAGAGAAGTTCCCGAGCATTTCAAAAAACGTGTGGTGACGAGCCGTCTTTCCTACATTTTCAATGTCGTTTGTACGGATGGACTTCTGTGCGTTCACGATTCGTGGATTTTTAGGAATCACACGTCCGTCAAAATACTTTTTGAGTGTCGCGACACCACTGTTGATCCATAGGAGCGACGGGTCTTCATGGGGAACAAGAGGTGCACTTGGTTCCACGTCATGTCCTTTTTCTTTAAAGAAATCCAAATACTTTTGTCTTACTTCAGCAGATGTTAGTCGTTTCATCATTTATTTCCTCCTTCAATTGTCGTTACGTTTTGTTAAAACACAAAAAACTCCCGCCCCTGAAAAACAGGGACGAGAGAGATCTCACGCGGTACCACCCTGGTTACAGACGAATGCCTGTCACCTCGTAACACAATAACAGTGTGTCAACCGGCAGGGATTAACCTGCTCTCCGGAATAGCTGATCATTACTCTTCATCATGGACCTCTTTCAGCCTTGGGAGGTACCTCTCTTCTTTGATGGGCTGTAACGATATTGGTTCCTTCAACAATTTGTTGTGTATGCTTGTCTACTTGTCATTATAAAAATTGCTTCTATGTTTGTCAAACTCCTTAGCGTTCAATGACTTCCTTTTTTTCACGAAGTAGCTTTCGTATATGAATAATGAACACTTTTAAAACGGCCAAAAGAGGTACTGCTACTATAAGCCCCACTATTCCTGCCAGTTCCCCGCCTACAACAAGGGCAAAGATAATAAGCACCGGGTGCATGTGAAGGGATTTCCCTACAATGAGTGGACCAAGGATATTCCCTTCAATTACTTGGACCACAATCACAATTAATATGGCTAACAAAACCATGTTCATACTTTCTGTGAGAGCGATAACCAGTACAGGGAGCGCACCAATAATTGGACCAAAGTAAGGTATGATGTTTGTCACAGCAATAAACAAAGCGATTAATGATGCATAAGGAAGACCAATGAGCCAAAAGCCAATAAATGCAACCACACCCACCCCAATACATACAAGAAGCTGACCTCTGATGTAATTGCCGAGTGATTCATCCACGTCTTTAATGAGCTGTTTCCCCTCGCTTCTAAAACGTCTTGGGGTAAAATACCATACCACTTTATGAACAAGCCGGATGTCTTTTAGTAAGTAAAACACGATAAATGGAATGACGATGAATAGAAATAAAAAATCCAGTGCGGTTCTAAGAAAATCGATTAGACCGAGTAGAGCCTCTGCTGTAAATGCTTCTCCTTTATCAAGCCATGCTTCCATCTTGTCTTGAAAATTGTCCGGTAGCCATTCTGTTTGTTCGTGAAAGCTCACAACAAACCCTCTATATGTCCGACCCAACCGCGGCAATTGTTCAATAAGGTCCCGACCTTCTTGGATAACATAAGGTGTGGCTTTCACGATCCCTGTTACGAAAACAGCCAAGAACAAACCGAAAATTAAAAGAATTGAATACGGTCTGCGCACTCTCTTACGGTCAAGCCACTCCACTGCTGGATGAAGAAGGTAAGCAATAAAAACAGCCAATACGAACGGTAACACGATTCGGGCAATTTTGATCCATAGGGTTGTAAGCTCAACAATCATCATGTAAACCACAGCAATAATTACAAGTAATAATACAATGGCACTAAGCTTAACAAGTCTGTTCACAAGACGCTCGTTCATCAGATTCACCCCTCACCCATATAGGGTGCAACCAAGACGAGCCTTTTACTCAAAAAATTGTCAGGGGTCTTGTCAGGGGTCTGTCCCCGCACAATTTTGTGCGGGGACAGACCCCTGACAATCTGAAGAACCGGCAGGAATGTTCCTGCCGGTTCTGTTTGTTACGATATCGCTTTTTTAAACTTTCGCTGGTAACGTTTCATTTGGCGTTTGTTTGGAATGTAATCATCCAAAGCAAATTCCTCTAGAAAATTCGCGTTACTCATTCGCTTTTTCCACTTTTTACGCGTTTTCTTATCCATGCTCATCGCATAGTAAGCAGCGCCGGCACCGATTGCCATGAAGGATAAATACCTCATTCGTCTGTCACCACCAGTCAAAAGTCTGTTTCGACACGACGTTCCTCTTCTGCAAACAGGTCGTCTAGAGAACTTAAGCTCCCGTCCGCTTCTACTTGATGCAATGATAATCGACCGTTAGATAGCGTGAGTTCAATAAAACAGTTCCAACAGTAATATTGATTTGATCCAATTTTTCCGATGTCCTTGCCTTTACAGTTTGGGCAACGCATAACGCCTCTCCTCCAAGCACTTAACTGTGAGTCCGCAGCACCAACCGATTTTTTTCCACTTGTAAAGGCATCGTTGATTTCACAACATGTTTACCTTCAGTAAAGTCGGAGTAAAACCCATTGGTCACTTCATACCCTACAATCGTGCCCAGATCGTCAAGGAAATATACATCTTCTAGAAGTCCTGTCACGGCCCCGTCTTCCGTTAACAAAGGCTTTCCAAAAAGATGATTTCTCCCGACATGAAAGCGAAATAGTGAATCAGGTAAAACAGAAAGATCGTTTGCGTCTTTAATAAAGATCGCTGAAGGATCTGTTTTTACGATGGCATCCATTCGTAAGAATTTACGCTTTCGCCACCACTTCCTGCCCGCTACCCAAAAGCCGATCACACAACCGTCATCGTCTACAAAGAGATCGTTTATTTTACCCACGGTCGAACCATTCTCAAGTAAAAAAACGGGTGTTCCCTTGACCTTTTGAAATGTTCGCAAAGTGCATCACACTCCTTGAACATTTCTTAGTCTTTGGCAACACCCGTTTTATCATGCTGGTGATTCACTTCCAAAAATGCCTGTTTCAATTTTTCCCTTAAAGTTGTATTTCGATTGATCCCTTCCTCACGACTCACGGCAGTCTCCAAAGCTTGCCATTCCCCGCACATTAATAAGAAATCCCTCGCCCTTGTCACACCCGTGTATATAAGGTTTTTCCTTAACATACGATTGTAACTGCGAACGATCGGCATCACCACAATTGGGAATTCACTTCCTTGGGATTTGTGGATAGAACAACAATATGCATGAGTGATCTGGTTGAGATCCGACTTCGAATAAGCCACTTCGATCCCATCAAAGGAAATCACGATCATCGTTTGATTTTGCTCTGTTTCTTTTGGCGTAAAAATAGCGACAATTTCTCCCCGGTCACCGTTGTATACGTTCTCCTCTGGGTTGTTAACAAGCTGAAGCACCATGTCTCCATGCCTGTATATAACATCTCCGAAGGCTACTTCCCGTTTCCCTTCTTTCGCCGGGTTGAACAGTTCTTGAAGCATGTCATTTAACGCTGTCACTCCTGCATCACCACGATACATAGGAGCAAGGACTTGAATGTCTTTAGGCGTGTACCCTCTTGCAATCGCTCGTTCACAGATCTGAGTGACGGCACCTTTCACTTGTGGCATGTGACACGGGATAAATCGAAGATCACTTGATTTTCGATCCACTTCTTGAAGATTCTTTCCTTCTTTGATGGCATGAGAAAAGGTAATAATACTCGATCCTTCAGCCTGTCTGAAAATTGCAGTCAGTTGCGCAGACGGTAAAAGTTCAGTAGCTAAAATATCACTCAATATCTGTCCCGGTCCCACAGATGGTAGTTGATCTTCATCCCCCACAAACAACACTTGCATATCATCAGGAATGGCCTTTAACAGCTGGTTGCAAAGCCACGTATCCACCATCGACATTTCATCTAAAATAATCAAGTTTCCTTCAAGCTGATGATGTTCACCGTATTCAAAGTCGTCTTGATTCCCTTTAAAGCCTAATAGACGATGAATGGTTGATGCCGGTAGGCCTGTAGACTCTGTCATTCGCTTCGCAGCTCGACCTGTAGGGGCCGCTAAAATGACTGGGAATTGATCATCCTTTTTATACTCTTCCGGATTCACAGATACGCCTTTTAACTTGCCGTACACTTCCACAAGGCCGTTAATAACCGTCGTTTTCCCCGTACCCGGTCCACCTGTTAAAACCATGACAGGTGAGGATAGAGCCGTTTGTATCGCTTCTTTTTGTGTATCCGCATATTCAATTCCGAGCTCTTCTTCTACTTTGCCCAACGCTTTAAGAAATTCCGCTTGCGGAAAATTTTCCACCGATTTTCCTCGGCTAATGAGACGGTGCAAATTCGATACGATCCCTTTTTCCGCAAAATAAAGGGTGAGTAGGTAGATGCGCTCTTCTTCAACCATCACTTTGCCTTCTTCACCCATCTCAATGATTGCCTGGGCAATGTCTTGTTCTTCAACACGCTCTCGATCGCTCAATAGTCTTTTGGATGCCATAAGGACGTCTTTGACAAACGTGTACACATGCCCTTCATTCATCGTTTGCTCAGTTATGACGTAAATCACAGCAGCTTTTATTCGGTCTGGATGATTTCCTCTTAAGCCTCGGTGGTACCCTATAGCGTCAGCTTTGGCAAAGCCGATTCCTTCTACGTCCTCAATCATTTTATAAGGATTCTCTTCAATCACCCTCATTGCATCAAGCTTATATGCTTGGTACACCTTCATGGCAAGTTGAAGACCAAACCCGTACTCATAAAGGGTCAGAAGGACTTGCTCGACACCTTGTTCTTCTATGAGTGTGGAATAGATTTTATCCGCTTTATCTTTTTTTAATCCTTCCACTTCATAAAGGGCTTCTTTTCGCTCCAATATGGTAGAAATGGCTTGTTCACCAAGGACTTCCACAATTTTTTCTGCCGTTTTAAGGCCTACTCCAGGAAAACGATCGCTTGAGAAATAATGAATGATCCCTTGTTTCGTTTGAGGCACTTCTTTTCGGAACTGCTCAGCTTTAAATTGTTTACCAAATCGTGGATGATCCTTTATTTCCCCATGAAAAAGATAGGTCACATCGTATTCAAGCTTGGGTAGAATTCCAACGACCGTCAGTTCACGGTCGGGTAAGTCCAAGCTTGAATCTGTGACCTTAATTTTTGCAACGGTATATAAACTGTCTTCGTTATGATAAATCAGGTGAAGAAGCTCACCTTTTGCGAAATTGGTTTGCACTTGATTTTGTTCAGTCATCGTAAAAGACCTGCTTTCCCGCGCTTCCTCGATCTCCTCTTACTTCTTCTCCAGTTGCGCTTCAATTTGTTTTTTACCGTTATGACTGAGCACGTGGTCCGGCTGAATCTTGATCGCCGCATCAAACATATCAATGGCTTTTTGAGGTTCTTCTTTGTATGCGTAAGCGACACCTAAGTTAAAATAGCTGTCGGCATGCTTGTCGTCCAATACAAGGACATCTTCAAACGCTTCGATCGCTTGGTCTACAAGTTCAAGTTGAGCAAGTGTGAGTGCGTAATGGAAGTTCGCGTCAATGTCTTTCGGATTTAATTCAATTGCACGCTGTAGGCTTGGCAAAGACCGGGAGAGGTCCCCTTTCTGGTAATGACTGAGTCCAAGCATGTAATAGACATCCGACTCGTTTAAGCCATTTTCCAGAGAACGTTGATAAGCCTCAATGGCTTGGTCGAAGCTATCTTGATTAAAGAAAATGTTCCCTTTTCCATAATGAGCCGCTGCTGTTTTCTCATCGATCTCAATGGCTTTTTCAAAAAAACGAAGAGCTTTCTCATCTTCCTTAACTGCTGCTAAAAGATTACCGAAGTTTGTATAGGCTACCGGATCGGTTGGGTTTTCTTCGATTGCCTCATTCAATAATTTCGCGGCCGCTTCAAGATCCCCTTCTTTCATTTCTTTAACAGCCAACTGGTTTTTGTCTGTCATTTTTCTTTCTCCCCTTGTTAAAAATTACTCTGTGATAATCTCGTCGATCGTTCCCCCACCAAGGCAAACGTCCCCGTCATAAAAAACAACGGCTTGTCCTGGTGTAATCGCTCGTTGTGCTTCGTTAAACATAACGACTGCGTCTTCATGGTTTTCACCTGAGACGTTCACGGTTACTTCTTGATCGTCTTGTCTATATCTAAACTTTGCCGTGCAAGAGAAGCTTGTATGCTCCAAAGGCTCGATCCAGTTCACCTTTACCGCTTTTAGGCCATTGGAATAAAGGTTTGGGTGGTCGTACCCTTGTCCCACAAGCAACACATTTCTCTCAAGATCTTTTCCTACTACAAACCACGGCTCGCCGGCACCGCCGATCCCAAGCCCTTGGCGTTGACCGAGTGTATAATACATCAGTCCGTCGTGCGTGCCTTTGACTTCGCCCTCGATGGTTTGCATCTCACCTGGTTGAGCAGGTAAAAACTCGCTCAAGAAGTCTTTAAAATTGCGTTCCCCGATAAAACAAATACCAGTACTGTCCTTCTTCGTAGCCGTAGCCAAGTTTGCTTCCTTTGCAATCTCGCGAACACGGGGCTTCTCAATTTCACCGATCGGGAACATCACATGCTGCAATTGCTCTTGGCTTAAAGCATTCAAAAAGTACGTTTGATCTTTATTGTTATCCACACCTCTTAAAAGCTGGACTTTCCCGTTTTCACGCCCAATTCGAGCATAGTGACCGGTAGCTAAGTAATCCGCTCCTAGAGATAAAGCGTGATCCAAAAACGCCTTGAATTTAATTTCTTTATTACACATCACGTCCGGATTCGGTGTACGACCGGCTTTATATTCTTCGAGGAAGTATGTGAATACCTTGTCCCAGTATTCCTTTTCAAAGTTGACCGCATAGTAAGGAATATCAAGTTGGTTACATACACGAATAACATCTTCATAGTCTTCTGTTGCGGTACACACGCCATTTTCATCGGTGTCGTCCCAGTTTTTCATAAAGATCCCGATCACGTCATACCCTTGCTCTTTAAGCAGATATGCTGCGACAGACGAGTCTACGCCTCCGGACATCCCTACAATGACTCTGGTATCTTCAGGTTTTCTCATTTCAGTCATGGTGTGTCACCTCCACTTTACTTTACTTTACTTTACTAATCGTTTTACAATACGAGCTGTTTGCTTACCAGCATGGGTGATGTCCTCTTTTGTAAGTCCTACACCAAAGCTATAGCGAATGGCAGACTGGCTTCTTGTTGCATCATTAGGGAACATGGCTGATAACACATGAGACGGTTCAACTGATCCCGCTGTGCAAGCAGAACCACTTGAAACAGCAATCCCCGCAATATCCAAATTCGTAAGCATCGATTCTACATTCGCCCCAGGGAAGCTGACATTCAAAATGTGAGGAAGGTGGCTTTCCGTATTTCCGTTCACATGAAAATGTAGTCCCTCTTCTTCAAAAATCGACAATAGTTGCGAACGAAAGGCTTCATAGGTTTCTCGCTTTTCTATACGATCTTCAAGAGCCAGTGCGACCGCCTTTTCCATTCCAACAATAGCTGCCACGTTTTCCGTTCCAGCTCGGCGTTTACGCTCTTGTTCACCGCCAAACAAACCTGGTGTAACGGATAAACCGGCCTTTAAGAAAAGGAAGCCGATTCCCTTTGGTCCGTTAATTTTATGAGCTGATACAGAAAGCATGTCCACATGTAACTCTCGTACATCGATCTCTTCCATACCAAAAGCTTGAACCGCATCAGTATGAAAAACAGCTTGATGATCGGTTAAGAGACGGCCAATTTCAGCAATAGGTTGGACGGTTCCTACTTCGTTATTTCCAAACATGACCGATACAACGGTGGTATCATCTCTTAAAGCCTTTTTAACTTGGTCAGCTGATACTCTTCCTGTTTCATCTACCGGAAGATACGTGACGTCAAACCCTTGCTTTTCGAGAAACTCAAAGGTGTGTAGAATACCGTGATGTTCTACTTGAGTTGTTATCACGTGTTTTCCTTTTTGTTGATGAGCTGTAGCATAGCCAATTACGGCTAAATTGTCAGCCTCTGTCCCGCCGCTTGTAAATATAATTTCATGGAACCGAGCGTTAATCCCCTTTGCTATTCGTTCTCGTGCTTGATCGAGACCCCGTCTAGCTTCACGACCAAAATGATGAATGCTGGAAGGATTTCCAAACATGTCTTCATAATAAGGCATCATCGCTTTTACAACGTCTGGTAACACAGGGGATGTTGCCGCATGATCCAAATAAATCCGTTTCATCTTCTTTCACCTCTATTTGTCCCATTCACATATGATCGAACGCTTCCCACAAGCATCTGAGCGTGTAAGGGAAGTACATGTTTTCATAACAAAAGTGAGGGCTAAAACGCAGGCCTCACTTTTAGCCGTTCTTTTCTAACTAAATATAAAACATGTAATACTCTTGATCTCCTTGGCCTTCATAGTTTGCAAGATCATGGAGAGTCGTGCTATCCAATACATCTTTAACAGCGTCACGAATTTTTATCCATAGATCACGCTTCGCCGGCTCTTCATCGTCCACAACTTCAACCGGGCTGATTGGGCCTTCAAGTACGCGAATAATGTCCCCCGCAGTAATGTCCTTTGGTTCTTTAGCCAGCATATATCCGCCGTATGCCCCTCGAACGCTCTTTACCAGTTGTGCGTTTCGTAATGGGGCGATGAGTTGCTCCAAATAATGCTCTGATAGCTTGTGGTCTTTAGCAATCGATTTAAGTGATATTGGTCCTTCACCGTATTTTTTTGCTAAAGCCATCATGATCGTTAGTCCGTATCTTCCTTTAGTGGATATTTTCAACGCTCATCCCTCTTTCCATTCTTCGGTCCATCCAACCTTGACATAGTGTTAAGCATTTCCCGGTTATAGGGCCTATCGTCAAACTAAAGAGTATGGTTCCGATAAATACAGGTCCTCCCATGTACCAACCGGCTCCAAGAACAACCAATTCCATTAAACCTCTTACTCTCGAAACGGTCATCCCTGTTTTCTCGGATACAGCCAGCATAAAGCTGTCTCTGGGACCTGCTCCTCTACGTGGGCTTATGTATAAACCAATTCCAAAGCCCATGATGATAATTCCCGCAACAAGCATAATCCCTTGCCCAAGTAATGATGCTGGCGTACTTAGGATAAATAAATGAATATCAACAAAGACCCCAACAAGGATCATATTTATA
Source organism: Alteribacter aurantiacus DSM 18675 (assembly GCF_000429705.1). Taxonomy (GTDB): domain Bacteria; phylum Bacillota; class Bacilli; order Bacillales; family Salisediminibacteriaceae; genus Alteribacter; species Alteribacter aurantiacus. The sequence continues at coordinate 376,616 of NZ_KE386941.1, read as the reverse complement.
TAGGCTCCCGCCTTAGGCCATTCTTTTACTAACAGGGTTGCCGTAATGAGTGTTATAAAACCCATAATAATCGTCCATGTTCCAATGGTGAGACCAAATTGATTGGTTAGTCCAATGTGAAGGACATCCCAAGGGGCACTGCCAAGATCTGCCTGAATGGTCAAAGAAATCCCCAGGCTCATGATGATAAGACCTAAAATGTAAACAAACCACCTAAAAACCAGATACTCCCGTGGTGCCGCCCCTTTCATTTATTGCTCCTCTCACCTAATAAAACATCTTTGTTATAAGGTTTCAGTTTCTTATATTATAGCACATATCGTGTTATGATCAGGTTATTGCAAACCACTAGCATTTTAACGATGTTTTACCATAAATGCAATGAATAAATGTTAGTAAAGGGGAATTCCTATGGATTTATTCGACCATCCTCAACATACGAAACCAAAAGGCCCACTAGCCTCTAGAATGAGACCGCGGACAATTGAAGAAGTGATCGGACAAGAAGAAATCGTTGGCGAAGGAACGCTATTACGCCGAGCCATCCAAGCGGACCGATTAACAGCGATGATCTTTCACGGTCCCCCCGGAACAGGAAAAACAACATTAGCCCAAGTCATCGCAAATTCCACTTCCGCACACTTCGAGCAGTTAAACGCTGTATCAGCCGGGATAAAAGATGTCAGAGCGATTGTCGATCGGGCAAAAGAACGTTTAAAGTACGAGCAAATAAAAACCATTCTCTTTATAGACGAAATTCACCGCTTTAACAAAGGGCAGCAGGACGCATTACTCCCATTCGTAGAAGATGGCACTGTCATTTTAATCGGAGCCACTACCGAAAACCCAATGTTCGAGGTGAACCCAGCCCTGATCTCACGGTCTCGCCTCTTTAGGTTGTCTACTCTAAAAGACAACGAGATTGGTAAAGTGATTGACCAAGCTTTATCAGATAAAGAGCGAGGGTTCGGAGAATACAACATCAATTTGGATAAAAAAGCTCGAGATCACTTGATTGATGTGGCGAATGGTGATGCGAGAACCGCATTAAATGCTCTTGAATTGGCGGTCCTGACAACAGACCCAAATGAAGATAATATAATCATGATTGACCTTCATACAGCTGAAGCTTCCATACAAAAGCGTGTCGTTCACTACGACAAACAAGGGGACAATCATTACGATACGGTTTCAGCTTTTATTAAAAGTATCCGAGGATCCGATCCGGACGCTGCATTATATTGGCTCGCGAAAATGATTTACGCCGGGGAAGATGCCAAATTCATTGCCAGACGATTATACGTCCATGCGGCAGAAGATGTGGGGCTAGCTGATCCAAACGCTTTATTAATCGCTCAAGCTGCCGCACATGCTGTAGAATTTGTCGGGCTTCCAGAAGCGAGAATTCCACTGGCAGAAGCAACTCTTTACTTGGCGACCGCTCCTAAAAGTAACGCTGTTATCACTGGAATTGATAAAGCACTAGCTGCTGTTGAAAAAGAAAAACGAGGTGATGTGCCCGTTCACCTTAAGGACGCTCATTACAAAGGGGCCGCAAAGCTAGGCCACGGGGAAGGGTATAAATATCCTCACAATTACGAAAACCATTACGTCCCACAACAATACCTGCCTGATCATCTAAAAACCAAATCCTTTTACGAGCCTTCTTCAAACGGCTATGAAAAAACAGTCCAAAAACGCCTTGACTACTTTGAAGATCGTAAACGAAAAGGAAAATAAAGTGAGTCAGCCCAAGTTCTGGGCTGACTTTTTTTGTTGAGATGGTGTTTTGTTTGTTATTCACGGAGCGTCGCTACGAGGGTTGGTCTTTTATCTACTATGGGAATCTTGAGGTTTGTTCATCAATTTTGGAAATTCTTATCGTATTCATTTTTCCTCCACCCGAGTTAGTTCAATTCTTTGTCACTATTTCTAGCCCGATTCCTGAATCCTACTATCACCGACACTACCAAATGGAAGAAGCTAGTAATTTTTCAATGAGTTTGGTATATTTATCCGTTCATCTGACCATGTTAGTAGTAAACTTAACCGAAGAAAGGGTTGTGCCACAATGAAAGTAAGACAAGATGCATGGTCGCAAGAAGATGATCTACTATTAGCCGAAACCGTACTACGACATATTCGTGAGGGAAGTACGCAACTCAATGCCTTTGATGAGGTAGGAGACGCATTAAATAGAACATCTGCTGCATGTGGTTTCCGTTGGAACGCAGTTGTAAGAAACAAATATAACGATGCAATCAAACTAGCAAAAAAACATCGTAAAGAACGCAAACGCCGCATGGCCCATGAAGCTAAGCCGGTAACAAAGCCAGCTGTTCATGAACCGGTTGCTGCAGAAAGAGCGTATCAACCACAAGAAACATACCGTCCTGAGGAATCTTATCAAACAGAAGTGGCTCAAGAAGCAGAGATCGTTGAAGTGTCTTTACCACCAATCACGTCTCGCAAACGGGAGATGACCCTAACAGATGTCATCGAATTCCTAGAGCGTATGGCGCAAAATAACTACATGTCTGCTACTGCTAAAGTTGAAAACGAAAGACTTGCTCGTGAGAATGATTACTTGAATCGCAAGGTTACCGAGCTTGAAGGTCGTTTAAAAGAGTTGGAAGAAGAACACAAAGTCGTAGAAGAAGATTATCAATCCATCATCCAAATTATGAACCGAGCAAGACGAATGGCTCTTCTTGAAGAGGAATCCATGGAAGACCGTTCTGCCCCAGCTTTCAAAATGGACAAAAACGGAAATCTAGAAAAGATCGCTAAATAATTCAAATCGTTAACAGAGCTGTATGAAGGGAAAAACACCTTTTAGGCAGCTCTTTTTGTGTGGCGGAGGATGCAGCAAAAGCGGTAGTAACACAAAATTGGTTTAGCACTCCAATCCACTCATTATACCTAAGGAAGTGTTTATTATTCCCCTTTTTCACATTCACGCCCCTCTCGTTTCGAATTGAGTATTTCCATTCAAACACACACAAATAACCCGCTCACTTTGAGCGGGTTCAAATTTAAAAGTATAAGGGATCCCGGTATAGCCGTTTATTGCTCTTGCTTTGAACCTGCAATGACAGGTGGGTGCTTTGTCTTCCGCTTCACGCTTCCTTTATGTAGGTCAAGGCTTGCACTCCACGATAGAACGGTTAAGCTCCCTACGTTCTTGTGTTGGCTCAATGCGTTGAGGCTTCACGGTCAATCTAGGACCCTTATTATAAATCTCTTAACGTTTGAGAGACTTATCTTTGTCTTATTCTATGTGTACCCGTTTGAAAAAAGCTTAAACACTTTTTTTAAAACTTTTTTAAAAAATATAGTCACTTTTATGGTTACAGACCACATGCACTATTTTGGATTTACGGGTTGGAGGTGAAGATTAACGGCTTCCATGTTTTTATTTGCGTGTTCTGCTTAATAATACAACGGTTCCATACTTTTATTTACGGCTTCGTATCTATTTTTTACGGGTTAGCCCCTCCAACACAAAATTCCAGCCATCTCTATGTAAGAAAAAACTCCTTCATAAATTTGATCGCTATTACAGATACCAACAACATGCATTATTCTGGATTTACAGGTTGAAGCTGAAGATTAACGACTTCCATGTTTATATTTACAGGTTAGGATCAATGATTCAACGGTTTCATACTTTTATTCACAGCTTCGCACCTCTTAATACCGGTTACGCCCCCGCCACGCAAAAGCCCGGCCTTCTTTCCCATAGAAGGCCGGGCTTTATCTGTTATTCTTTTTCCGGTTTTGGCTTGATGGAGAGATTTAACTCATCAAGTTGGGCATCACTTACACCGGCTGGTGCTTTTGTAAGAAGACAACTTGCACTTGCCGTTTTAGGGAAAGCGATGGTGTCTCTCAGGTTTGAACGCCCTGCCAAAATCATAACGAGTCGGTCAAGACCAAGGGCAATTCCCCCGTGTGGAGGTGTGCCGTATTCAAATGCGTCAAGAAGGAATCCAAACTGATTTTTCGCTTCCTCATCGGAGAAGCCGAGTGCGCTGAACATTTTCTCTTGAAGGTCTCGCTCAAAAATACGCTGGGAGCCTCCACCGAGCTCATATCCATTCAGGACGAGGTCGTAAGCTTCCGCACGAACATTTTCAGGCTCTGTTACAAGCTTCTCTTCGTCTTCTTTTACTGGACGGGTGAACGGGTGGTGTTCCGCTACATAACGGTCTTCATCCTCATCATAAGAAAGAAGCGGGAACTCTGTTACCCATAAGAAGTTGTATTTCGATTTGTCAATTAGGTCATGATCTTTGGCAAACTTTTGGCGAAGGGCTCCAAGGCTGTCCCATGTTACTTTCACTTTATCGGCAACAAAGAACAGTACGTCTCCTTCTTCTGCTTCAAATGACTGGATTAATGCTTCTCGCTCGGAAGCTTCGAAGAACTTGGCAATTGGTCCTTTTAGTTCGCCACCTGCTTCTACTTTTAACCAAGCAAGTCCTTTTGCACCGTAAATCTCGACGAAAGAGCCTAGTCCATCCAAGTCTTTTCTTGAGTATTGGTCTGCTACACCTTTTACGCAGATTCCTTTTACAGCCCCGCCTTTTTCTACAGTAGAAGCAAACACTTTAAAGCCGCTTTCTTTTACAATCTCAGATACGTCAACAAGCTCCATGCCAAAGCGAGTGTCTGGCTTATCTGATCCGTAACGGTTCATGGCGTCTTGGTAAGTCAAGCGTTGGAACGGGCGCTTCACTTTTACACCTTTCACCTTTTCAAGAAGATCTACCATCATCTTTTCCATCATCTCAAGAAGGTCTTCTTTTTGCATAAAGGATGCTTCAATATCCACTTGAGTAAATTCAGGCTGACGGTCTGCTCGTAGATCTTCATCACGGAAACAGCGTGCCACTTGGTAATAACGCTCGAACCCTGACACCATCAACATTTGTTTGAACAGCTGTGGTGACTGAGGTAGTGCATAAAACTCACCGTGGTGTACACGAGAAGGAACGAGATAATCACGAGCGCCCTCTGGAGTACTCTTTGTAAGCATTGGTGTTTCGATTTCCATAAACGCTTGTTCATCAAGGAAATCACGGATGAATTTTGTTGTTTTATGTCTCAAATACATCGTTTCTTGCATTTTAGGACGACGAAGATCAAGGTAACGATACTTAAGACGCACATCTTCTGATACATCCACTTTATCTTCAATGACGAATGGCAACCCTTTCGCTGCATTCAATACTTCGATGCGATCAACCATGACTTCAACGGCACCACTTGCCACTTTTTCATTTACATTTTGAGCGTCACGAGCAATTAATTCACCCTCTACTTCAATCACGTATTCATTACGGACTTTTTCACCTGCTGCAAAAGCTTCAGGATTTTTTTCTCCGTTAAATACGACTTGAACAAATCCTGAACGGTCTCTCAAGTCTACGAAAATGACTTGTCCAAGGTCGCGGCGTTTTTTTACCCATCCTTGAAGTGTGACGCGCTCTCCGATTAACCCTTCTTCCATTTCTGAGCATGTATGTGTACGTTTAGCCATTGTTATTCTTCCCCTCTCTTGCTTTCAATGATCTTCAAAATCGCTTTATCTAAGGTTAGTTGTTCTTGTTCTCCACTGTTAAGGTCCTTCAAAACGATCGTGTCCTGTGCAATCTCTTCGTCTCCTAAAATAAGCGTAAACGACGCACGTTGACGATCCGCCGCTTTGAATTGCGCCTTCATTTTTTTACCCATGTAATCTGTGTCAACCGCAATGCCTTCACTTCGAAGTTTGTGGAGTAATCCAGGCGCTTTCTTTTTCGCATCATCGCCCATTGTTATTAAATAAGCATCAATACTGCTTTCTACTGGTAGGGAAACACCTTGGGTCTCAAGGGCCATTAGTAATCGCTCGAGACTTAGAGCAAAACCAATTCCAGGTGTTTGAGGTCCACCGATTTCCTCAACCAGTCCGTTGTATCGTCCACCACCTGTAAGGGTGGTGATAGCTCCAAAGCCTTCCCCGTCAATCATGATCTCAAATGCCGTGTTGTTGTAGTAATCAAGACCGCGAACGAGGCCAGGATCCACTTCAAACGGGATGTTCATTGATGAAAGGTAGGATTGTACATTTTCGAAATACTGCTTTGATTCTTCGTTTAAATATTCAAGAATGGATGGAGCAGATGCCATAAGCTCGTGGTCTTTGTCCTTTTTACAATCGAGAATTCTGAGCGGGTTCTTCTCGAGTCGCCCTTGACAATCTCCGCAAAATTCACTGATTCTCGGCTTGAAGTGTTCAATCAAGGCATTACGATGGTTGTTACGGCTCTCTTTATCTCCAAGACTGTTAATAACAAGCTTTAATCCTTTTAAGCCAAGCTCTTGGTAAAAGCTCATGGCAAGTGCAATCACTTCTGCATCAATTGCCGGATCGTCACTCCCCATCGCCTCTACACCGAACTGCACGAACTGACGCATACGTCCCGATTGAGGCCTTTCATAACGAAACATCGGGCCGATGTAATAAAGCTTTACAGGTTGATCGGCCCATCCAAACATTTTGTTCTCCACGTAAGAACGAACAGTAGAAGCCGTTCCTTCAGGTCTTAAGGTAAGGCTTCTGCCGCCTCGATCTTGAAACGTGTACATCTCTTTTTGAACAATGTCCGTCGTATCTCCTACTCCACGTTGAAATAGTTCCGTTTGCTCAAACATGGGAGTGCGAATTTCTTTATAGTTATAGCGGCGGCAAAGATCATGTGCTTTTCGCTCCACATATTTCCACATCGCCGATGATTCAGGTAAGATATCTTGCGTTCCTCGAGGGATTTTAAAATTCATCTTTATTTCCTCCTTGTTATTCTATGTATTCTTGGTAAGCGAAACCGAGTTTGGTGAAAGGTAGGCTTCGCAGTTCTGGTTTAAAGTGTTTCCGTTTGATGATTCGGTTCAACTCTTTATACCGATAAAAGGTCTTGAAAATACAAAAAACCCCCATCCCTGTTAGAAACAGGGACGAGAGTTTTATTCCCGTGGTACCACCCTAGTTGAGTTACGCTTTTGTCTGATGGAAAGTTAAAAAAGCAAACTCCGCTTTCATTGATAACGCCATTCATGGCGGTTTTTTCTAATAAGACGTGGTCCGTTCAAAAAAACACCTAAAGAGTGTTCGTTCATTGAGGTCTTGGAAAAGTGCTTTCAGCCTATGGCACTTTTTCTCTGATACAAAGGAATCTCAACTACTTTGCTCTATCATCGGTTCTTACGTTGTATTGAATTTAAGATGAATCTATCATACGAAGAGATTGATGCTCTTGTCAAGGACATCTTGAGAAATCAATTTCTTCCCAATTTCTTCTTCAATGTTTTAACATCATGAAGGGAAAGACCAAACTCGCATGCCAACTCGAAGTTTGAGTGATCCTCCCCTCGTTCAGCAAATCGATGAAGATCAACTCCCATATAATTGTTGGCTTGGTGCTGCTTTTCCCGTTGACTGTGCCCGTCTCTCATCACAATTCCCTCCGTCCGTTTCCTTTCTTTTAGCATGTCCAAAAGAAGAAACGTTTAGACGGAAGGGAAGCTATTCTTTACTGTCGATGATTAATGTAACAGGACCGTCATTTGTAAACTCCACATCCATCATCGCCCCGAAAACACCGGTTTCTACATGAAGGCCGTTTTCTTTCAGACGAGAATTGAACATTTCATAAAGCTCGTTTGCTTGATCGGGTTTAGCTGCACTCATAAAGTTCGGACGGCGTCCTTTTCGACAATCCCCATAAAGGGTAAACTGAGAAACACTAAGCACTTCTCCACCTGCATCAATGACACTATTGTTCATTTTGTTATTGTCATCTTCAAAAATGCGAAGGTGACTTACTTTATCCGCGCAAAAAATGACGTCATCCTTCGTATCTTCATGGGTAACACCGACAAGCACCATAAGGCCTTTCGTTATCTCTCCAACAACCTCACCATCGACTACGACTCGCCCTGCTTTAGAGCGTTGGACTACAATACGCATCTTTCCACTCCTTATGTAAGAGACCACTGAAAAGGACATGTTCCACCTTATTCAGTGCCTTAATTTAAGAGTAGGTGTTCTGAGCGACGTCAGAACACCTACATTCATAAATCCTACAATCTTCACACTTAGTGCATAATCCGACGAACGGCATAAATATCAGGAATCTGCTTTACGCGATCAACTACTTTTTGCAAATGAGCAACGTTTTGAATTGAAATTGTCATATCAATCGTCGCCATCTTATTTTTATCGGACTTCCCTGACACGGCATTGATATTCGTTTTTGTCTCAGCAACAGCTTGAAGAACTTCATTGAGCAGACCACGGCGATCAAAGCCGGAGATTTCAATATCAACGTTATAGTTCTTCGTTTTTTGCTGATCCCCTTCCCACTCAACAGGTAAGAGACGTGTTTTCGCTTCACTGTTATCCACATTCGGGCAGTCGCTTCTGTGAATGCTCACACCGCGCCCTTTCGTGATGTACCCGATGATTTCATCTCCTGGTACTGGATTGCAGCATCTGGACAATCGAATCAACAAGTTGTCGATCCCTTTTACCCGGACACCGACACTTCCTTTTTTAGGAGTAGCATACGATTTCAAGTCGCTTACAGCTTCTGTAATCGTTTGATTGTCTGCTTCCTCTTCTTGTTGCTTTCTAATGTTATCTGTGAGGCGCGTAACGATCTGAGCTGCAGTAATGCCGTTGTATCCGACTGCAGCATACATGTCTTCATCTGACGTGAAGTTGAATTTATCTGCCACACGATCCAGGTTTTCAACTGTTAGGACTTCTTTTAACTCGTAACCTTTACGCTCAATTTCACGTTCAACGAGATCACGACCTTTGTCGACATTTTCTTCGCGACGTTCCTTTTTAAACCATTGACGAATCTTGTTCTTGGCGTGAGAGCTTTGAGTAAGCTTCAACCAGTCCTGACTCGGTCCATAGGAGTGCTTGGACGTTAAAATGTCAACGATGTCACCTGTTTTCAGTTCGTGATCGAGAGGTACCATCTTCCCGTTCACCTTGGCACCGATACAACGGTTCCCTACTTCCGTGTGAATACGATAAGCAAAGTCTAAAGGTACGGAGCCTTTAGGTAATTCAATGACATCACCTTTGGGCGTGAAAACGAACACCATGTCAGAAAACAGGTCAATCTTAAGGGACTCCATGAATTCCTGTGCATCGTTCGTATCGTTTTGCCATTCAATGATTTCTCTAAACCAAGAAAGTTTCGTTTCAAGCGTCTCGTTGTTATCTTCAACATTCTTTTTCTCTTTATATGCCCAATGAGCGGCCACACCATATTCGGCAACCTTGTGCATGTCTTCAGAACGAATCTGAACCTCTAGGGGGTCTCCTTTAGGTCCAATAACGGTTGTATGAAGAGATTGGTACATATTCGCCTTTGGCATGGCAATATAATCTTTGAAACGTCCCGGCATAGGTTTCCAATGCGTATGGATAATACCGAGAACCGCATAACAGTCTTTAATATTCTTTACAATGATCCTTACTGCCAACAAGTCATAAATCTCGTTAAACTGCTTGTTTTGTAAGGCCATTTTTCGATAGATGCTGTATATATGCTTGGCTCTACCATTAATCTCTGCCTTTACCCCTACTTGACCAAGACGTTCAACAATTTTGTCTTTCACTTCATCGATATATGTTTCTCGTTCTGCACGCTTTTTCTTCATAAGGTTTACAATCCGGTAGTATTGCTGCGGATTGAGGTAACGAAGAGACGTGTCTTCAAGCTCCCATTTAATAGCGGAAATACCAAGGCGATGGGCAAGAGGTGCAAAGATCTCAAGTGTTTCATTCGCGATTCGTCGCTGTTTTTCAGGTGGCAAATGCTTCAAGGTTCGCATGTTATGAAGTCGGTCTGCTAGCTTGATCAAAATAACACGGATGTCTTTTGCCATGGCAACAAACATTTTTCTATGATTTTCTGCTTGCTGTTCTTCTTTGGACTTGTATTTAATTTTCCCAAGCTTTGTTACGCCATCTACGAGCATCGCAACTTCATCACCGAATTCTTTGGCGATATCTTCCAAAGGGACGTCCGTATCTTCAACAACATCATGAAGAAACGCGGCCGCTATCGTTTTAGGATCCATTCCTAAATCAGCGAGAATGCCGGCAACCTGAACAGGATGAGCAATATAGGGCTCACCGGATTTGCGGAACTGGTCTTTATGTGATCTTTCAGCCATCAAATACGCATTGCGTAAGAAAGTCACGTCCTGTTCAGAAAGATATTCACTTGCAATTTGAAGCACTTGTTCACTTGTCATGAAATCACCTTACATCTAAAGATTTCTTCCATATCAAAGCAGGAGGATATGAGAATTTTGTCGAAAAGACAATCAAAGAAAACTCGGCCAATGCCGAGTCATCAGCAGAAGTTCAATTGGATGAATTACCCAGACGTCTTCCCCTGTAGTCTATTCGTTGTTTTTTTTTGCCGTAATTATGAATTGCCATTATCTTAACATAGTATTTGAGAAAGTGTCATTTTATTTTTATATTAAATGCGAAAAGAATAGGAAATCCATTGGAAAGCAGTAGTTCAAACGACTTTTCAATTGCAAAGTCCATGCTTTTCTCTAGGTCATCTATTTATGAAAAGGAGTGCTACTTTGAGCACTCCTTTTCGTTAGTCTTTAGTATTGAACCAAAGAGTAAACATCATAATTCTTCAATTTGTCTCTTCCATCAAGGTAAGAGAGTTCGATCATAAATACGATACCGGCTACAACGCCACCAAGCTCTTCGACCATTTTAATGGTTGCTTCGATCGTGCCACCTGTTGCAAGAAGATCATCGGCAATCAGTACCTTTTGCCCCGGCTTAATCGCATCTTTATGGATATTCAGGCTGTCTTTTCCGTATTCCAACCCGTAGTCTACTTCAAGGACTTCTCGAGGAAGCTTTCCTGCTTTACGAACAGGAGCAAAGCCAATTCCCATCGTGTAAGCAATCGGACAACCTACTACAAATCCACGTGCTTCAGGTCCAACAACAACGTCAATGTCTTTTTCTTTTGCAAAGTCCGCCATTTCATCAATGGCTTTTTTGTATGCTTCGCCATTTTCCATAAGCGTTGTAATGTCTTTAAAACGAATGCCTTCCTTTGGGAAGTTCTCAACAACTGTAATGTACTTTTTAAAATCCATTTCTTTGTCCTCCTAGAATTATGAACACTTATACTATGATTTCTGTCTCATTTTTTTGAATAAGCGGTTCGAACCATTGCTTTAATGCACGATAGGATGAATACACGAGCTGATTTTCCAGCTCTCCTTGCTTCAGCTGTTGCTGGTACAATCTTGAATCACCTAGCGATTTCTTCGAAGGCTTATCTTGAAGCGTTACAAACCCATTGTCCATTGTAACAAAATCCAGTTCAAAAAACACCTTACTCATAAAAACGACCGTATCTTTTGTCCAACCTTTATGTTTGGCTAAGTCTTGTGCTTGCTTTTCCAAGTTAAACGACCCACGTTTGGTTAAAAATGCATAATACCATTTAAAATGATCTCTAGTAGGCAACGTCTTAAAGAATGTATCCTCTTCTTGAGCAAAAACAGCATAAACTCGACTTGGTTTGCCAGCCTGCATTAAGGTCGGAATATCGTCTTCCGTCACCGGAATATCACCTAAAATAAGATACGCACCCGTAATGTCTGTCTCGCCTTGTTCTAGAGCTGAGTAGTCCATGACTTCAACCGAGCTTCCTGTAAAAGCAGTCGGCACGTTCGTGTCTTCTCTAAATTTCACGTAAACGACTCTCTCCCCTTCCACTTGATCAAGGAAAGAAGTCCAGTTCACGTATTTGCCTCTAAGGTCAAACAACTGCCAGCCCTCTACTTTAATATCATTTATAATCAGCTGAGGTTTCACATGACCGTTCCATTCATTAATCGATACATCCCCAATAACGGATACAGAGTCAAGCGGTGTGATCTCTTCATATAAATCACCAATCCGAAACCCGATCCCATCAAGTTTGGCACCGTCATCTTCAAACGTTACTTTTAAATGATCCTTGTTAGAGCCGATTTTTTTATATTGGTCAAGGTTAGCTTCGGAAATCATCACTTTTGGTGCAGGATGACCAACACCGAATGGAGCCAGCTTATTCAAATCCTGAATGGCATCCACCGTGACTTCACTAATTTTGGCAACAATGTCTACTTTTTTAGTTGGGATAAAGTCGTCTTCTGTTAAGACTTCGTCTGCAAGCCTTCCAAGCTTTGCACGGAGCTTATCGATATGCTCCATTTCCATTGTTAGACCTGCTGCCATCGGATGTCCCCCAAAATGAGGAAGCCACTCACGGCACTGTGAGAGGTTCTTAAACATATCAAACCCTTCAATACTTCTGGCAGAGCCTTTAGCGAGGCCGGTTTCTGGATCAAAGCTTAAAACGATGGTAGGCCGGTAATACTTTTCTACCAGCCTTGAAGCTACAATGCCGATAACACCTGCATTCCATCCTTCTTGCCCTACGATAATGACGGATCCTGCCCCTTTTTGCTCGACTTGGGCAATCGCTTCTTTCGTAATATCATTTACGATTTTTTGACGTTCTTTATTTAGCGCATCTACTTCTTCAGCAATTTGTTCTGCTTCTTCACTATCTTCCGTGATTAGAAGAGATACAGCCGGATCAGCTGAGTCAAGACGCCCCGCAGCATTTAAACGAGGGCCGATTGCAAAGCCGACATGTTCTTCTGTTACGCCATCCGTATCCACACCAGAGAGCTCCATTAATGCTCTCAAGCCGGGACGTGTTGTTTGTGACACGGCTGTTAAGCCTTTTTGCACTAAGTATCGGTTTTCTCCGACAAGAGGTACAAGATCGGCAATCGTCCCTAGTGTGTAGAGGTCCAAATACTCATCTGGAAATCGACCAAGTAACGCCTGAGACGTTTTCAGTGCGACACCTACACCCGCAAGATCCTTAAAAGGGTATGTGCAATCTTTTTGTTTATGATTAACAATGGCATACGCATCAGGCAACGTTGGAGGTGGTTCATGGTGATCCGTAATAATCAAGTCCATTTCCAGCTCTTTGGCCACCGTTGCTTCGTTGACCGCAGATATCCCCGTGTCAACAGTCACGATTAAACTTACCCCGGCTTCTTTTGCCTTTCTAAAAGCAGGCTCGTTTGGGCCATACCCTTCTGTAAAACGATTAGGGACGTAGTAGCCTACGTCTGCACCGAGCGCTCTCAAAGTTAGGAACATGACTGATGTACTCGTTACACCATCTGCATCATAGTCTCCAAAAACCAAGATCTTTTCTTTATTTTGAATCGCCTGCTGAATCCGCTCAACAGCCTTGTCCATATCTTTTAATAAAAACGGATCATGAAGAGCCGTTTCGTCCATTTTCAAAAATGACCGGGCTTCCTCTGAGTCTGTCCACCCTCGCTGAACAAGGAGCCTTGCAGCGAGCGCGGATATGTTCAAGTCCTTTGCCAGCCCGTTAACAAGAGACTCATCTATCGTTTCAATGTTCCATCTAGCTTTAGATTTAAGCATAAAAAACACCCCTGACCCACTCATTATACAAGAGGGTTATAGGGGTGACAACGTTGAAATTACGATTGTTCTGATTCGGACACGTCCACGTCTTTTTTGTTTTTATGTCTTTCTTTCACACGTGAGCGCTCTGACGTATCCGGTTTCAATTGGTTATTTTCCGCTTCCAGCCTTTTGACTTGTTGCTGCAAGCGATAGATTTTATACATTCCCACACTTCCTACGATTAACCCACCCATTAGTACAGAGCCAATGATTACCAGAACGAGAGGCCACTCATTTTGACCGAAGAGATAATTCACTTCTACTGGATCTACGTTAATAACTGCAAAAATTGAAATTACAAGTACTACGACGATACCGATGATCAGTCCCCATTGTCCTTTCAACATCCACCATCTCCTTTGTGATTACGAATCATCCGAATATGGATTAATGTGTACACGAACATCTTGCACGTACTCATCTTCCATTAACCTGGCTTTTACTTGCTTTCCAATACTGTGGCCTTCTTCCACAGTGATAAGAGGATTCACTGCAACTTTAATATCAACAATCACATAATGCCCGTGTTCTCTTGCATAGAGCTCATTGACAGCCAACACACCTGGTACTTGTTGGGCTTCAGCAAACATTTCTTTTGTGTCTTCTTCGTGCAAAACATGATCAAGTGCATTGTGAATCGCTTCACTCCCAAGCTTCCATGCCATTTTCACAATTAAAATGGCTACGAAAAAACCTGCAACCGGGTCGGCATACACGAGCCAATCAATCCCCATATTACCACCGATAATAGAAGCGCCGATTCCAAGTAATGCTGCCAACGAAGAAAAAACGTCGGAACGGTGGTGCCAAGCGTCTGTAATTAATGCATCACTCTTGTATTTTTTACCCAAATGGATCTTATATCGAAACATCAACTCTTTTACGATGATCGAGAAAACAATCGCATAAATGGCTATTGTACCCGGAACGAAGATCGGCTCAAACAACGCTTTGATCGCATTAATCGCAATTTCTAACCCGACCACAAACAAAAGGACCGCTACAATGATCGCTGTAATTGTCTCGGCTTTCCCGTGTCCATATGGGTGATCTTCATCAGGAGGCATTTTAGCAGCTCTTACGCCAACAAGGACCGCTACCGAGCCAACAACGTCTGATGCAGAGTGAACAGCGTCCGCAACAAGCGCTCTACTGTTAGCTGTAATCCCGATAATGGCTTTCACAACTGCCAATATGATATTACCTATAATGCCTACCCACGCCCCAAACCTTACCTTTTTATACCGAATGTCCGGATCGGTCGTTGAAGTTGTCATGGCAGTCGCTCCCTCATAATATGTATCTTTTTATTCTACACGATTATATGTAAAAATTAATCAGACTTTCTTTTTATATCGTTTACTTGTGGTCGTGTAATCATGCGAAAGACATTCGATTAAGTCGCGTTAGTTCTGGACTTAGTCGAGTTAGCTCCGCCTTTAGTCGAGTTAGCCTCCCCTTTTGTCGAGTTAGCCTCCCCTTTTGTCGAGTTAGCTCCGCCTTTAGTCGAGTTAGCCTCCCCTTTTGTCGAGTTAGCTCCGCCTTTAGTCGAGTTAGCTCCGCCTTTAGTCGAGTTAGCCTCCCCTTTTGTCGAATTAGCTCCGTCCATAATCCAGTTGCCTCCCCTTTGCCGAGTCCGTGCGTCTCCTCCCTTCATCTCTAAAAAAAACACCCTGCCCAACCCCGGACAGAGTGCTTTCTCTTATACTTCGCTTTCTTGAAGCTGTTTTGATTTAAACTTTGCGCGTTTTAGCTGGCGTGACTTAAATACCAACCACAATTGAGCTGCGATGAAAAGAGACGAGTACGTTCCGGCTACCAAACCTACAACAAGTGCTAGTGAGAACGTACGAATGCCTTCTCCACCGAAAATCAATAAAGCTCCAGCTGCAAATACAACCGTCAATACTGTATTGATGGACCTGGCAAGTGTCTGAACAAGACTCTTGTTTACAACACGGGCCACATCCTCAAAGTCTTTGACCCTCTTCTCAAGTTTCATGTTTTCACGGATCCGGTCAAACGTCACGATCGTATCGTTGATCGAATAACCGATAATCGTGAGAACGGCAGCAATGAATGGAATATTTATTTCCATTTGAATGATGCTGAAGAATGCCAAAATAAACAAGGCATCGTGGAAAAGGGCAATGATAGCCGCTACTCCATACCAGAACTCAAATCGAATGGACACGTATATAATAATCCCGACAGTTGCGATTAACACACTAATTAAAGCGTTTCTCGCAAGCTCTTCACCGACGATTGGCGTTACACTGCTCACGGTTGGCGTGTTTCCATATACATCTTCGAAATGTCGCTGAGCCTCTAGCACATCTTGTTGTCCGAGAACGCCAATGAAGCTGGCACGACCTACGTCATTGTTGTCACCTGCTAAGATAACATCATCAGGCGTAAGCCCTATTGAAACAAACTCATCAATGACTTCTTGTTCGGTCACTGTTTCATCAGCTAGTACATCAATTGTCGTACCACTACTAAAATCGATCCCCAAGTTCAGTCCGATGGTTGAAAGGAGAATGATCCCTAAAGTAAGTAATGTCGCTGAAAACAGGAAGAATTTCTTACGATGTTTGACAAAATCCAGCTTCGTCTCTTGATGATCAAAGTTCACTGATTTCACTCTCCTTTACACCGAACAGCTTAGGCTTTTTGTTTAAGATTCGGCTGTTCACCCACAGGCCAAGAAGGAGTCTCGCACCGAATACGGCTGTAATAAAGCTCACAAGAATACTCGTAATTAGCATAATCGCAAACCCTTGAACGGCACTATTACCAAAGTAGAACAATACTCCGGCTGCAAGAATCGTTGTAATGTTCGCATCAAGGATTGTCGATAGACTTCTTCTACTTCCTGCTTTAAAGGCACTCATTGTTGACTTTCCAGAGCGAAGTTCATCTTTGATTCTCTCGTAAGTAATAATGTTCGCGTCAACGGCCATACCAACCCCCAAGATCAAAGCTGCAATTCCCGGTAACGTAAGAACAGCGTTCATCCAGTTGAAGACCACTAAAACAAAGTAAATATAAACACTTAACGTTATGACCGCAATGATACCCATAAAACGGTAGTAAAGCAGCATGTAAGCGAAAATCAATGCAATGCCGATAAACCCAGCTGTAATCGCTAAATCCATCGCTCTTTCACCTAGAGAAGCCCCGACAGAGTTTGAATAAATCTCTTCAAGTTCTACCGGCAATGCTCCAGCGTTGAGGATACCTGCCAAATCTTGAGCTTCTTCAATCGTAAAATCACCCGTAATCATGATATCTGTTGTTCTTAGAACTTCACTAACGGTTGGCGCGGATATGATTTTTGAGTCTTCTTTCATCATTTCTTCATCGAAGGAATCCTCTTCATCATAATCAAGCCAGATTGCCATACGGTTATCGGGCATATTCATGATCTCTCTTGTAACCTCTCCAAAGAGATTCGCATCTCTAACGGTTACCGTAACAATCGGACGATTCGTATCTTGGTGAAAGCTCTGACGGGCTCCCCCTTCCACAAGATCCGATCCATCAAGCATGACGTTATCGTTTACGTCCCTAAATGATAGCCTTGCCTCGGTAGACAATAACTCACGGGCAGCTTGTTGATCGGTGACACCGGCCAGTTGAACACGTATCCGGTCATCCCCTTCAATCCGTACATTTGGCTCAGAAACACCGAGTACGTCAATTCGGGCATTGATCGCACTGACCGTATCAGTCAACAATTCCCTGTCAATCTCTTGATTTTCTTCAATCGTATTAACTTCATAAAGTACTTCAAACCCACCTTGTAAATCAAGGCCAAGTTTAATATCATCTGCGTGATCCATGACGTTTGTTGCAATCAACCCAGCAAGCGCTGCGACAATTGCGAAGAAAACAACAATCCGCCACTTCTTGACGCCCCTTTTCTTATTCATGTCCTGCTTGTCCTCCTTAAACCAAGACGATGACTGAACGCGATCTACCTAATCCGTGAACCGAGTGAAGTCGCCCTGTTAAAAATCCAATATTTTCATTATAGCTCAATTAACTCGTTTTTAAAATATGTACCGGAAGTCTGTGCTATTTCTGTGCTTTTAAAGAAGACGGACTTCCGTCACAACACCTTTAACCCCTGTATTCAAGGTAATCACTACAACAACGATATACAACTCTCTATCTCTTCGAAAAATCCTTCATATTAAAATCATCAATGTTAAATGCTTCTTCCCCTTCTTGCTCAAAAAAGTTAGGGGCTTTATATGCTTCAATCGTTAAAAAATTCATGTATTCCGATGACTTTAAACTAAATACGTCTCCAATGAGTCTATGAACACGCAATGGCTCTTCAAGGTCGCCTCGCTTTATGTCTTTTCGCCACTTGACCGTAATACATTGCCACACGTCTTCTACCGTGACTTTTTCATATCCGAGCATTTGCCACTCTTCCGCTTTACTGGAAAGTGCAGGCATTAATTCATCTTTCCACTCGTCGAAGTTCATCTCACTCATGTTCAACTCTCCTCTCAGACGTTTAACCGAATAACCCGTATGTAACGGCTGTAACACCAACTCCTGCAATTAGAACCCCTGTACCAATCGCGATAAATGCTAATCGAGTCGGAATGAAAAACAAAATGGCTGCTAAACAAGCGGAGTATGCACCAGTAGTAGGTAGGGGGACAGCTGTAAACAAAATTAGTCCCATCGCACCGTACTTTTCCACTTTATCGCTCTTTTTCATCGTTCGCTTATACAACCAATCGTAAAAACGTTTATAGATGGCAAAACGCATCATGAATTGGCTAATTGGTCGAAACAAAATAAGGATCGGAAGAATCGGTAATAAGTTACCAATGATTGCGTAAAAAATGGCTTCGTACCAAGGTAGACCAAATCCAAGTGCCGCTAAAGGTATACCTCCCCTCAATTCAAGGATCGGCATTGCCGACACCAGAACAACGAGCAGTTCAGGTGGTAAAAATGAAAAGTTCTCCACAAAAAATTCCGTCAATCTTTCTTTCAATGAATGTCGCTCCTTTTACATATGCGATGTCTCTTTAATTTACCGAGAACATCTGTATTTTTCAATGATAATATGTACCTCTTTATTTACAGGAGATAGACAAGTTGTCATGCTTGGTCCCCTATTCAGCATATACATCTTTAAGGAAAAAATCTACATCAAGACAGCAATTCGTCAGACAAATCCTTTGAAAAGTACAGGATATCATTCCTAAAAGGCAGGGGCTATTTCATGACTAAACAGTCGTTTTTAAAGGGAGCGTTTATTCTAATCATCGCGGGACTCATTACGAGAGTCCTTGGCTTCGTGAATAAGATTGTAGTCGCACGGATCATGGGAGCAGAAGGCGTTGGGCTTTATATGATGGCTGTCCCTACACTACTATTGATCATTACGGTAACACAACTCGGTTTACCTGTGGCCATTTCAAAGCTCGTGGCAGAAGCAGACGCACAAGGTGATCGCACAAGAATCAAGAGAATTCTCGTTGTATCCATATCTGTAACGGCTGTTTTAAGTGTCATTTTTACAACAGCCATGGTTGTGGCAGCTCCACTCATTTCACAAACCTTGCTTACGGATGAAAGGGCGTTTTATCCACTCGTTGCTATTTCCCCTATCGTTCCAATTGTTGCCCTATCTTCTGTGTTACGAGGATACTTCCAAGGTCTTCAGAATATGAAGCCGACCGCCTATTCACAAGTCATTGAGCAAGTGGTACGGATCACACTCGTAGCCACCTTTACGACAGCTCTTTTACCTTATGGAATTGAATATGCTGCAGCTGGTGCTATGATTTCCGTTGTAATCGGAGAACTCGTTTCATTACTTTATATGATTTATCAGTTCAAACGCCGCAAAAATTTTAAAGTACGTAAACAATTCTTCACCTATGTGAAAGACTCAAAAACGACATTTAACAACTTGATGGCGATCGCACTCCCTACCACAGGAAGTCGTATGATCGGCTCCGTTTCCTTATTTTTTGAGCCAATTGTCGTCGCTCAAAGCTTAGCCATCGCTGGCGTGGCTACTGCCGTTGCAACTGCCCAGTATGGGGAGCTGGCAGGGTTTGTAATCCCACTGCTTCTTTTACCTACCTTTATCACTTACTCATTAAGTGTGTCACTGGTCCCTGCAATCAGTGAGGCAGCCTCTCAAAAGAATTACGGGATTATCCATCACCGACTAGGCCAAGCACTGAGGCTTGCTTTAGTTTCCGGTGGTGGCGCTGCTGTTATTTTGTATATGTTCGCAGAACCAGTCATGACGTTGATGTACAATGCACCTGAAGTAGCAACGTACGTCGTGATTATGGCACCGTTTAGCATTTTCTTATATTTTCAGGGCCCTCTCCAAGCTGCATTACAAGCACTCAACCTAGCAAAAGCCGCCATGTTCAACAGCTTGATTGGGGCAGTTGTCAAAATTGCAGCCATCTTCGTGTTAGCTTCTAGGCCTGAATTCGGGATTATGGGAGCAGCCCTAGCGATTGTTCTAGGCTTCATTTTGGTGACCCTTCTTCACTTTGCTACACTTGCCAAAACCATTAGTTTTACTGTCAATCTGAGAGAATTTGCCAAGGTCCTTTTGATTATCATCGCATCCGGAAGCGTTGCTTACTTCTCAATTATGTTTATTAACTTGAATGACAATCTTTTGTGGGAGACTCTGGCTCAAATTGGTCTGACTACACTCACATATGTGATTCTCCTGTTCGTGTTTAAGTTGATTAAAAAAGAAGAAGCTCGCAGGATTCCAATTATTGGAGGTTATTTTAAGTAAGCTAATGACGTTTTCCTCTTAGGAGCGATAGATGGCGACTCATGTATCTCTTACGGCAGCGGTCGATCGCTATAGGATATAGTTGGCAACCCATTTTCACATGTTGTTGCAATCACCAAAAACCTTTAGCTTAATTTTAAAAGCTAAAGGTTTTTTCCGGATTAATTAATGGGATCTCGTATCCTTTATCCAGCTCTATTGCGCGTTTATCGCCCTCTATTTCTAATTTATCGAGCTCTATTCCGCGATTATCGTCCTCTACTTCTAATTTATCGAGCTTTATTCCACTTTTATCGTCCTCTAACATCGATTTATCGACCAAACGACAAATTACAACAAATCCCGCCCACCACCAAACAACATAAATCCTGTAACACTTGTGTAGCAGCCTCATCCCTGACGACTCGGAAAACTTAGCCCTTCTCATCAATAAAAAAGTTTCCTTCGTCAGTGTAAATACAGTAGGAGATCTTCTTGATGTCTTTATACCCTAACTTCCTTAGTTCCTGTCTTAGCCACAACGGGGTCTTCCCCATTTGTTCCAAGTGTTTGTTTTGCACTTTTCCATCCAAGATTATCGGTAAGGGCAGAAGAATATCTTTTTTCTCCTTTCCCTTCTTCTTCTTAATAACAGACAGTTTTCCAGACGGTTCCAATATGGCAAACTCAACATCTGCAGGAGATTGAACGTTCTTTTGCCTCAACTGAATCAATAGGTCATCAAAGTTGTAACGTTGCTTTCTCATTTCTTTCTCATCAATTTCACCACGATTAATTAGAACGGACGGTTTCCCGTCAATTATTTTTCTCATCCGATCACTCTTTAGTGAAACAAATGCCAACGAAATTTGAATCAACATGAGGATTACCATTGGAGTAACTTGTTCAATCATTGGTACCGTTGTATTCTCGATGGATACAACCGCAAGTTCTGCAATCATAATCGATACAACGAAGTCGACAATGGAAAGTTGACCAATTTCTCGTTTACCCATCATGCGCATCACGAGAAGGATGACAAAATAAATGACGATCGTCCTGGCTGCAATCGTTCCTATATCCACCACTCTCGCTCCTCGCTAAAACGAACTTCATTTAGCTTTAGTGTCACCCAAGCGTTGGATAGTGTGCATTGAAATAGTTGGTAACAGTTACGGGAGAATTTATCAAAATAAAAAAAAAAGACCGCAAATCGCGGTCACTACATGTGAATGAGGTATCTGAAATAAATATAAAAGCTTGAAATAATAAAGGATACAATGGCTGCTGGGCCTCCTATTTTCAAGAAGTCCATGTACGTAAAGGGTTGCTTCGCTTTAACAGCCATCCCTGCCACTATCACATTTGAACTAGCGCCAATGAGTGTCCCGTTCCCTCCAAGACAAGCACCTAAAGCCAGCGCCCACCATAGAGGATCAAGGTTTGTCATTCCATAATCCTGGAACTCAAGGATGACTGGAATCATAGCAGCAACGAAAGGAATATTGTCCACAAAACCCGACAAAAACCCTGAGACCCATAAAATCAACATCGCTGTCTTCGGGATGTCACCTTCCGTGTAATGAATAATTGAGCTTGCAATTTGATCGATTATACCAACTTCTTTTAAGCCTCCAACGAGCATGAACAATCCAACAAAGAAAAACAACGTTACCCATTCGATGGAGCGAAAGACTTCTTCGGCGTGTTGTTCATCGTGTGTTAAAAACATAAGCAATAGGGCTCCTGCCATCGCTACACTTGTTAACTCCACACTTAAAAGGGGTTGAAGTAAGAAACCGAGTGTGGTTATGGATAAAACGAGTAAAGATTTGACCAATAGCCGCTTGTGTTTTAAGAAAGCAGCTGGTCGAAGCTCCATAAGTGCGTTACGATCTTCCAGTGAAACATGAAGCTGGCCTCTATACAAAAATGTCACCCATGCCATAATCACAAGAAATATAAAAAGAACAACAGGACCTAAGTGGATCAGGAAGGCATTGAACGTGAGGTGTTCTACCGCTTGACCAATCATTAAGTTTGGAGGATCTCCAATGAGTGTTGCCGTACCACCAATATTTGACGCAAGAATGGTTGCAAGCAAATAGGGAATAGCCGATATCTTTAAGAGCTTCGTTAAGGTAAATACAATAGGTACGATCAACAAAACAGTTGTCACATTGTTTAAAAAAGCAGAGCCTACAGCTGTTAAGGTGGAAACCACCATAAGAAGCGGTAGCGGTCGCCCTTTAACCAAACGAGCAAGACTTATGGCTATACATTCAAATAAGCCACTTTGACTTGTGATTGACACCAGGATCATCATGGAGAGCAATAATACAATCGTGTGCCAATCAATATGTTCAATAAATGCGGTATTTAAATCGAGCACACCTGCAAAAAGCATGGCAACGCCACCTAAGCATGCCACGAGTGCCCGGTTATATTTTTCACTAATAATAAACACGTAGCTAATCACAAAGATCACAAACGTGAGTATAAGATCCATTCCAGACAGCCCCTTCCTCTTCTCCGTTCATTCTATGAGCGCAAGTGGACAATCATGTTTCAACTCAAAAATTGCTCGTCTATTTTTGTACAAGACGAATAGAATGAAATAAACGTGAATGAAAGAGGAGGTTGGAATAGATGGCACAGCGCCAGTTATTTTCAAGTGCTTTGTATGGGATCTTGGCCATATTAATTCTTGTATTAGCTTCAAGTTTTGTCGTTTCTCTTTTTTTACGGTTCAGTTCATTAGAGGAAAGTTCGGTAGCATGGTTCCTTGTCATTTTTTCATTTATCGCTGTCTTCATCGGGGGTTTTATCGCAGGGGGAAAAGCAAAACGAAAAGGTTGGCTTGTAGGGGCTACAACGGCGATTCTTTATTCCCTTATCATTTTCCTAGTTCAATTCCTTGGCTACAATCAAATGTTTGATTTGCAGCAATCCTTAATGCACGCGGGCTACACAGTAGCGAGTATGTTAGGAGGGATTGTTGGGGTCAACCTAGTCAGAGGTTCACGGGAAGATTAACACAAACTTTATAACAATCCTATCCTTTGTCAAAATAAAGAAACCAGCCCTCATTCAATGAGAAGCTGGTTTTTTACTGTATTAGTCTCTGTTAGTTACATCACGAACCGCTTGACGGTCGAATGTAAGTTTACTTCCATTATCAACAGCGACGATAATGCGGTCTTCATCAAGTGCATCAATCGTTCCGTGCATTCCGCCGATTGTGATGATCTTGTCACCTTTTTGAAGGGAAGAGTGCATTTGCTGAATCTTCTTCTGGCGTTTTTGCTGTGGACGGATCAAAAGAAAATAAAAGATCGCGAACATTAGTAGTAATGGTACAATAGCGCTTAACATTTCCATTTATTTTCACCCCTTTCAACTCATCGGGTCGTCTGTATTCATGCGTACATCAGAGTTGACTTTATTATCTAGTGTTGACTCTCCCGTACTATTGTAGACAAGTTTAGGTACCAAAATCAATGAAAACATGGAAAACACTCAAAAATGTTGAAAAAGGACCTAGTTTTCTAGAAGTTTTTAGCGTCTTTCTTATTAAAACCATAGCTTTCAAAAAACTCTTCCCTAAAATCAAGAAGGCGGTCTTCCCTAATTGCTTGTCTCACATTTTCCATTAAATTCACCAAGAAGTACAAATTGTGATAGCTTGTAAGCCTGAATCCAAACGTTTCATTCGCTTTAATCAAATGACGAATATAAGCTCTTGAATAGTTTTTACATACGTGACATTCACACTTTTCATCAAGTGGTCTAAAGTCACGGGCAAACTTAGCATTCCTTACAACGAGACGACCTTCACTTGTCATAAGTGTTCCATTTCTTGCAATTCTCGTGGGCAATACGCAGTCGAACATGTCCACACCTCGGATGGCACCATCAATTAATGAGTCCGGAGAACCTACGCCCATTAAATATCGAGGCTTGTCCTGTGGTAAGAGAGGAGTCGTAAATTCAAGAGCACGATTCATCACGTCTTTCGGCTCCCCCACGCTAAGGCCTCCAATGGCATACCCAGGGAAGTCGAGAGATACAAGGTCTTCTGCGCTTTGACGCCTCAAATCTTCATACTCTCCACCTTGAACGATCCCGAATAGACCTTGGTCTTCAGGACGTTTGTGTGCTTTTAGGCAACGCTCTGCCCAGCGCGATGTTCGTTCCACCGAGGCTTTCATATAGTCGTGTTCAGCTGGGTATGGGGGACACTCATCAAATGCCATCATAATATCGGGACCTAATGCGTTTTGAATCTCCATTGCCCCTTCAGGTGATAAGAACATCTTCTCACCGCTTAAATGATTACGAAATTCTACTCCTTCTTCCGTAATCTTGCGCATATCACTTAAACTGAACACTTGGAAGCCACCAGAGTCGGTCAAAATTGGCTTATCCCAATTCATAAATTTGTGAAGCCCACCTGCTTCTTTCACGATCTCATGACCTGGGCGAAGCCATAGGTGGTAGGTGTTACTAAGAATAATTTCGGCTCCGAGCTCTTTTAACTCGTCGGGGCTCATTGTTTTAACAGTAGCAAGGGTTCCTACAGGCATAAATACCGGTGTTTCAAATGAACCATGGGGAGTGTGAACACGCCCCAGTCTCGCTCCTGATTGTTTACATGTTTTAATATGTTCGTATGTGATTGGTGGCATTTCATTCACTTCCTTACGTTTTCCTTAAATCAAAAGCATCGCATCGCCAAAGCTGAAGAAACGATACTCTTCTTGTACGGCTTCGTTATACGCATTCATAATGTACTCACGACCAGCAAACGCACTTACGAGCATGACCAATGTCGACTTCGGGAGGTGAAAATTCGTAAGTAGGCCATCGAGTGCTCTAAACGTAAAGCCGGGGTAAATAAAGATATCCGTCCAGCCGGAACACGCTACAAACGTACCATCATGATCACGGGTGATCGTTTCAAGGGTTCTAGCTGATGTCGTACCTACAGCGATGATACGCCCCCCTTCTTCTTTCACATCTGTTAAGGTCCTGGCAGCATCTTCATCCATTTGATAAAACTCGGCGTGCATCTTGTGGGATTCCACGTCATCTACAGAAACAGGTCGAAACGTTCCCAAACCTACGTGAAGAGTGATGTTCACAATCTTCACTCCTTTTTCCTTTGCCTGCTTGAGTAATTCTTCAGTAAAATGAAGACCTGCAGTAGGAGCAGCCGCCGAACCACGATGCTTTGCGTAAACGGTTTGGTAACGCTCTTTTTCATCAAGTTGGGTTTGAATATATGGAGGCAAAGGCATTTGGCCAAGCTCGTCCAAGATTTCATGGAAAATGCCTTCAAATGAAAAGCGAATTTCCCTTCGTCCTTCCGAAAGCTCCTTTACACAAGTGCCCACAAGCTTCCCGTCTCCAAAACTTACTTTCGTTCCAACTTTTAGGCGCTTAGCTGGTTTTACGAGGGCTTCCCACGTGTGTTCACCATTTTCAGTTAAAAGGAGGACTTCAATCTTTGCCCCAGTCTCTTCTTTAATCCCAAGCAACCTAGCAGGAATGACACGAGTGTTATTGATTACGAGGGCATCTCCTTGCTTCAAATAACCTAACATATCTGTAAAATTCCGATGTTCAATCGAACCACTTTCTTTTTCCATCACAAGAAGACGTGATTCCGTTCTATCTTTTAGTGGTGTTTGTGCGATTAAACGTTCAGGAAGTTCAAAATCAAATTGTGAAACATCCATAACTTCGTACCTCTTCTTTCTTTACCAAAAAAATATGTGCCTACTTAGTATAGTAAAAACGAGACTAAACCGCCACTTTCTTTTCAAAAAGCTGTCTTCATCGATAAAGTAAAAAGTGAGGCCTGAAACTCTTGTAGCTGGGACGACCCTTCGCGCCATGGATAGCGTCGAATTCCCTGAGACTGAATAGCGATACATAAAGAAAGAACCCGGCATGACCGAGTCCGACTTTTATCTCATTCTACCGATAAAGTAAAAGAGTAATGACAAAACAATACTGATCACAATTGATGTAACAATTGGAAAGTAGACGGTCGTATTACCTCTTGTGAACAGAATATCTCCAGGCAACTTTCCCAGGTTGATAAACCTTCCACCCACTTGCCATATCAGTCCAACAATGATTAGAACAACTCCTAATGTAATCAGTAACTTTGGGATACTGCTAATCAAACGTCTGGCACCTCCAGGTTAAAATGATCATATACCTTGTACGTTACCATTCTGCCCCTTGGCGTTCGTTGTAAAAACCCAATTTGTAATAAATAAGGTTCGTACACATCTTCAATGGTGTGAGATTCTTCACCAATGGTAGCTGCAATTGTATCTAGACCAACAGGACCACCCTTAAATTTCTCGATCATTCCCAACAATAACTTGTGATCAATATGGTCCAGTCCTTCTTTATCAACTTGCAACAATTCCAACGCTTCATTTGTAATTTTGTCGTTGATACTCCCGTCAGAACGTACTTGAGCGAAATCCCGAACACGTCTTAACAACCTGTTCGCTATTCTCGGTGTTCCCCTCGAACGCCTGGCGATCTCTTTGCTTGCCTTTTTATCGATCGACGCATTCATCACATCAGCTGTTCTCGTGACAATTTCGGTCAACTCATCATGAGTGTAAAACTCCAGTCGACTCACTACGCCAAAGCGGTCCCGTAATGGAGCTGATAGCATCCCCGCTCGAGTCGTTGCTCCAACAAGAGTAAACGGCGGTAAATCAAGTCTAACCGACCTGGCGGAAGGACCTTTACCAATCACAATATCTAAGCAAAAGTCCTCCATTGCCGGGTATAGCACTTCTTCTACTGCTCGATTCAAACGGTGAATCTCGTCAATGAATAATACGTCACCTGGCTCAAGTGCAGTTAAGATCGCCGCTAAATCCCCCGGTCGTTCAATTGCAGGCCCTGACGTCGTACGGATATTCACGCCCATCTCATGGGAGATTATCGTAGCCAGTGTCGTTTTACCCAATCCAGGAGGTCCATACAACAACACGTGGTCGAGAGATTCTTCTCTCATTTTTGCAGCTTCAATGAACACGGTTAAGTTTTCTTTAACGGTTTGTTGTCCAATATATTGGGAAAGCCGCTGAGGCCTCAAGGATAGCTCTGCCCATTCTTCCTCTCTCTGCGTCTCTCCACTCACAATTCTGTCTTCCATACACATTTCCTCCGATCCCTCTCGTGGAGGCCACTGAAAAAGCACACTCGCCTTTTTCAGTGCCTTTATTTGAATGGCAATGGCTCCACTCGATTGCGCATCTGTTGCGAGAAAACCACTCATATCAGGCTTTTAAAAATGCAACCGTTACGGTCATTGCTTCGAAGGCATTGAAAAGGTTAAAGTCCGAACTTTTTCAGCGCCTACTCCTCGTGCGCACAGGAGCTAGACTTTGAGCATTAACTTCAACGCTTCTTTAATGTAACCGTCCGTTGTCATGTCTTTTTCTTTGAGTACAGGTAAAGCTCTGTTGATCTCTTTGTCTACATAACCTAGTGCTTTTAGAGCTTCCATCGCTTCATCCAACTCTTTGTTTCCTGCAAAACGTTTATGGCCAGCTTCATCCACAGGTTGACCATCATGATCAAGTAATGACGGCATCCACTCAGGAAGTTTTCCTTTAAGGTCAAGAATAATCTGACGGGCGGTCTTTTTACCCACACCCGGGAACTTGACCAAGAATTTTTCATCTTCCTCTTCAATGGCTTGAACAACGCGCTCCGGAGCTCCTGATGCAAGGATGGCAAGAGCCCCTTTCGGACCGATACCTGACACTTGCAGAAGCTTTTCAAAAAGTCTTCTTTCATCCCGATTATGAAAGCCAAACAGCTTTAGGGCATCTTCTCGAACATGCTGGTATGTATATATGGTAATCGATTCACCCTCATTTTTTTGAAAGCTAAACGGGTTTGCACAATAAACGAGATAACCGATCCCATTTACATCAATAACAATGTATTCTGTATCAATATAGCTTACTTTTCCATTAATAAATTCAATCACGATATCTCTCCCCATGCGAACATATATACTTATTTTAGCATACATACGAACAAAGAGGGACTAAAAAAACAGTACCCACTTTGGTGGGCACTGTTTAAACCGCTAATGTCACACTCAATATATTTTTATGAAGGGAACGTTCTTTTATAGGCCCTTCTTCGCGTACTTTTCATACATTTGGATGACATCCAAGTATTGGTCTTTGGAAGAGACCGGAATCCCATTTCTTAATTCGGTTTCTGACTGGCTTTTTAATCGATCTGTGTTTATTTGAAAAAAGGATTGAATCACGTCATTTTCCTCAGGCTTGCCGTTAAAGATACTCAATGTCCCTTCTTCTGACAACCCGAAGTAGCCGTTTAGTTTTAATAGGGGGGAAATGTCATTCACATCTTGTTTAAAAACGACCTTATCAGAAGATTGGCCAACAAGCTGCCAGTTGCTATAAAATGCCCAGAAATCTTCCATTGACCAAATAACCTCTTCTACCGTTTCCTCACTGACCTCCCCATCAAGATATTCCCGTTGTAAAATAACTTCCATCGTCAAAGGACCAGTTACCTCATACGCACCACCTTCTTGAACTTCTTTTGCTTCTGTGGTGGGTTGGTGCGTGAACAGACCAAGGAAGAATAGACCTACAACCAAGGCTAAGATCATTTTGGTATTATGTAAATTCAGTGTTTTAAGCATAGAAGCCTCCTAAATAGACAAATTAAGTGAAAACTACAATGGGCACAAAAAAGCCCACCCCGTAGCTACACTTAGTGTTTCCAAGGGTGGAACCTTTTATCCGCTTTACTCTTGTAATTCCATATTGTGATAGACACTTTGGACGTCATCACTATCTTCAAGTGCTTCAATAAGTTGCAACACTTCTTGTGCCTTCTCTCCGGTTAAAGCCGTCTTCATGTTAGGAATCATGGCAAGTTCAGACTCTTCAATCGCAACTCCTTCTCTTTCGAGTGCTTCGATCACTTTTGATTAGGCTTCCACATCTGTTACCACTTCCACGTGTCCTTTATGCTCAATCACATCTTCCGCTCCACTATCGATCGCAATCAAAGTAACATCTTCATTGTTATCGGTTTCAACGACAAGATAACCTTTTCTTTCAAACAGAAACGCTACGCAACCACTTTCCCCTAGGTTGCCTCCATTTTTGTTAAAGGCAAGTCGTACTTCTGCTGGCCCTTCTACATATATGGCTACACCGTTTGGCCCATAACCCTCATACGTGATTTGATCATATGTAACCCCATCTACATTTCCTGTCGCTTTCTTTATCGTTCTTTCTATGTTCTCATTTGGCACATTTGCCGCTTTCGCATTGGCTAATGCAGACTTTAAGGCATCATTAGTGGCAGGGTCCTCTCCACCGTTACGCACTGCCGTAAATATTTCTTTTGAAATTTTGGTAAAGATTTTTCCTCGCTTCGCATCCTGTCTACCTTTGCGATGCTTGATGTTCGACCACTTTGAATGACCGGCCATTATTCTCCCCCCTAAAAATATTTACCTAAATTATAAAGGAGATCGTAAAAAGAAAAAATAAAAGAGGCAAATTGCAAAAAGCAATCTGCCTCCATCCATATTATCGTGAACGTTGGAACGGTCGTTGAATGGCTCTTCCAAGATCTTGAACCATGTCATTAAACGTAGCGCCCACTTCTTCAAATGGCTCTCCCGCACGAAGGCGATCGTCCATTGTACGGACTTGATCAAGCTGTTCACGATCTGTTACAACGTAAACATCGAAATCATCGTCCATGTTTGAAACCAGCTTGCGAACTTTTTGCTCAGTACGTTGGCTGTCGCCGTGTGTGTCAAGACCGACAACAACATCATTACCGTTAACAATAACTCGGCAATCATCTACATTGTCCATATCTTCTACACGATTGGCAATACGACGGGCTTTGTGTCCTTCTTCTCCATCATAGTACCCAGAGTAACGGTTCCCAAGACCTCTTTGGTTCTTAGTTGAGAAACGTTGGTGATTATCATAACCACCCAAACGGTTACCTCGAGCTTGGAATCGATTTAGGACTCCATTGTTATCAACGTATCCAGCACGGTCATTACCAACAATTCCTCGACCTTGCCCCTGCATACCACCGCGACGGTTCATGCCAAGAAAACCTGTATTACGCCCATCCGTTCCTCTTGCACGAGTTTTGTACCCAGTCATCGGATTTCCGTAATTAGCTGCTCTGTTGCCATAGCGCTCTGTTTCACGCCCACGATTCATCCCATAGTTTTTATAACCATAGTTCTGACCGTAGTAGCTTCCAGTCATACCTTGACGACGATTCATATAACCAGCGTCTTGTCCGGTAGTACGGTTATTGTACCCCCGTGTGAAAAAGCCCTCCTGGTCACCTTCTTCGTTCATATCACCACCACAACCTGTAAGACCTACAACAAGCATTACAGCCGCCGTTAAGCTCATAAACCATTTCTTCATATTTGTAACCCTCCTTTCACCATATAGGATGTGGTGGTTGAGGAGAATTGATTCTGTTAGTTAAAGGAAACCGCGCCATTACCTTGAACAAATTAGATGTCATTAAAAGGATGAATAAACACCTGTTTTTGAACATAAAAAAAGGAACCCATAGAGCATGTTAATGAGCTCAATGAGTACCTTTTTAATCGTCGATTAATCTTCGTTTTCTTGTGCTTGGTTCCATCCTTGATAATACAATGGTTGGCGCATTTGGTAACCATTCATTCCACTATGGGCAACATACCCGTACGGATTCTGCATAAACGATTGCATCTGTTGGGGTTGAAACTGTTGCTCAGTCAGATCCCCATACATATGTGCCATATCTCCTGGTTGGTATAAACCAGATAGGTCAGCTTCATTCATCTCAAAATCATCATCATTCATAAGGTCGTCGTGATTCATCATCATGTTTTCATGCATCATCATATTTGGCATCATTTGCTGGCCCATCACTTGCGGCATCATTTGGTTTGGCATCATCATATTTGGCATCATTTGATTTGGTTGCATCTGCGCTCCCATCACTTGTGGCATCATCCCACCTTGACACGCACATCCTGGCATGACGGGACTGATCGGATATGGATAACAATGATGGTGAGGCATCATTTGTTGACCCATCACTTGTGGCATCATCTGCTGCCCCATCACTTGCGGAATCATTTGATTTGGTTGCATCTCCATTCCCATGACTTGCTGAGGCATCATTTGGTTTGGTTGCATCTGAGCCCCCATCACTTGCCCTGGCATCATTTGATTCGGCTGCATCTGAGCTCCCATAACTTGCCCTGGCATCATTTGATTCGGCTGCATTTGAGCTCCCATTACTTGCCCTGGCATCATTTGATTCGGCTGCATTTGAGCTCCCATTACTTGCCCTGGCATCATTTGATTCGGGCTTGCTTTTTGAGCCTGATCGCCTTTCATTGTTTTAGGCGCTTGTTGCGCAGCTACTTGAGGTTGTTGCTTTGGCTGTTGTTTCGGCTGTTGCTTCGGTTGCATTTTAGGTTGCTGCTTTGGTTGCATTTTAGGTTGTTGCTTTGGCTGCTGTTTTGGAGGAGCTTTCTTAGGCTCTTCCTTGGCAGCAGGAGCTACTTTTTTTGGCTCCTCTTTAGGTTTTGGCATTTTAGGTGGAGCGGCAGCTTTCGGAAATTCTTTTTTAGGTTCCGGTTTTTGTTTGTAGAAATTAAAATTCATCTTCTGTTGTAGCTTATAAGAAGGCTGTGGCGGCGGTGCTGCTTTCGCTACAGGAGCTTCCTTTTCTTCTTTGATTGAAGGCGGCTTTACTTGAGGTGCAACAGGTTCTTCCTTTGGCTTTGGTGCCTCTTTTACTACAGGCGCTTCCTTGGCTATCGGTGCTTCTTTTGCAGCGGCAACAGGTTGTTCCTTTGCGGCACCGGCGACTTTGGCTTGAACACCATTAGACGGCACCTTAATTTTCATTCCCGGCATAATTAAATCCGGATTGGATAAGTGACTATTTGCAGCTTTTAACTCTTCGAAGTTTACACCGTACTTTTGCGATAGCTTCCAGAGTGTATCACCTTTTTGAACAATGTGTATTTTCACTTTCCGTGATCCCTCCCAAACGTTTTCTTTACATCCTATGCAAGGATGGGCGAATGGTCACTTTATCCCGTCACAACCGTACAGTTCCTTTCATCACAATTTATGATAAAAAAACAAGATGTATAACAAGAAGAACAAAAGTGCCATTTTTCTCCCCATGAAAAAATAAGTTCAACTCAACTGAAGCGCATTTACGCGCACAACAAAAGAGTGTCATGAAATAGAAAAAAGGACGCCCAAACGGAGCATCCTCTTATATTCATGGCAAACCATATTATTTTGTGATCTTTAAGTAACATGTATAGCTACCCAAGACGGATACCTTACACCCAAGAGCTTCAATTTCTTTGATTGCACCTGGAACAAGTACATCATCGAGCTCGTTTTCAACATCTATAATAAAGAAATAATTTCCGATCCCGGTTTTCATCGGCCGAGATTCAATTTTAGTAAGATTAAGTTTTCTCCAAGAAAACGCGGACAATACTTGATGAAGAGCTCCAGAATGGTCTTCGGGTAAAGTGACCATAAGTGTCGTCTTTACGCCGGTTTCATGACAAGAACTCGTTACTTCCTTTGTGGCTTTTTCATTTGATAAAGCTACAAATCGTGTGTGGTTGTTTTGATAATCGTTGATTTTCCTGCCTACAATTTCTAATCCATAAATAGAAGCCGCACCTTCATTAGCAATCGCCGCCATAGGTTCATCCGGGTGGTCTCGAACAAGTTTGGCCGCCGCTGCAGTGGAACTAATATGTTCTACCTTTGCTGTAGGCAAGTGATTTCTTACAAACAGATGACATTGTGCCACCGCATGGGGGTGGGAGAATACGTTTGTAATTTCATCCTTCCAGCTCTCTTTATATTTCTTGTGTACCATCAGATGTTGATCGATTGGTAAGGTGAGTTCCTTAATCATATCCAATCTTTGATAATGCAAAATGTAATCCAATGTAATATTGACCGATCCCTCAATGGTATTCTCCAGAGGAACAACCGCAATATCAATATGGTTTTCTTTAGCAGCATCAATCGTATCCGGTATTGTCGGAAATGGGATATGGACTGCTCCCGGATAGAGTGTTTCGCATGCCACGTGTGAAAATGAGCCCTCTGGCCCCAGGTAACCCAGTTTTCTTGTCATTTTCAATGCCACCTTTTGCTTTCCATTCATTTCAGTACTTTGTTATCTAATGTCCGACAAGTGAAACAGATTTCTGACGTTATTGCCACTATGTCCCGGAACCAATGACTTCCACTCTCTCAATGTATTCAAGCGTTTCAATCCGATAAACTAAGCGGTTGATATTTGAGGTCATGGAAGCTGTTTCGATTGAGACGGTTAAGTTCGCTCGTCCTTGAAGGGGGATTGTCTGATTTATCGTTAAAACATTGCCCTTTTCCTCTGCAATGATAGCAAGTAGTTTGGAGAGTGCCCCTGATCGGTCTTCCAAGTGGATGGAAAGAGTAACGATTTTCTCTTTTACCATTGTGTGAAAAGGGAAAATACCGTCTTTGTATTTATAGAAAGCACTTCTGCTCATATCCAAAACTTCGGCAGCTTCACTTACATTTGCCACTTTTCCACTCTCGATCAGCTTTTTCGCTTCGACGGTTTTCAGCATTGCTTCTGAGAGCATGTCTTCTCTAACCAAATAAAAATTCTCGGTTTTTCTTTTCATCAATGTCACCACCTTTTCATATAAACGAGGGAATTGTTCTATATAATTACGTTATTTTACCAGTGTCAATATCTGAAGATCAACTACATATTACAATACACAAAAGGGACTGCCAAATAGCAGCCCTCTAATGTATTTATTCAACAAATTCGAATTCGTATCGAAGGATTCGAACAGTATCACCGTTTTCGGCACCTTTTTCCCTTAATGCATCATCAATACCCATCTGACGCATTTTACGAGAGAATCGGCGGACCGAATCATAACGATTAAAGTCGGTCATCTTAAATGCCATTTCAATATCAGCACCTTCAACAATATACGCTCCATCATCATCTCGCGTAATCTTGAATGGCGCTTCTTGCTTCTCGTACTTATAAAGAACGCGTTGTTCTTGCTCTTCCTCATCATATAGAGGGAACTCGCCTGTTGTTTCAATCTTATCCACAATGGCATGCAGAAGGTCTCTAAGTCCTTTTTTCGTAACAGCCGAGATTGGGAAGATCTGTACATCTTCGCCTACTTGTTCACGGAAGGCAGCTAGATTCTCAACTGATTCCGGAATATCCATTTTATTCGCTACAACGATTTGAGGACGCTCTGTCAAACGCATCTTGTATTGTTTTAGCTCTTCGTTTATTGTCACATAGTCTTCATACGGATCTCGCCCTTCGAGACCGGACATGTCGATAACGTGAACGATAACTCTTGTTCGTTCAATATGACGTAGGAATTGATGTCCTAGACCCACTCCAGAATGGGCACCTTCAATAAGGCCTGGAAGGTCAGCCATAACGAAACTTCTAGAATCGTCAGTCTCAACAACACCTAAGTTCGGAGCGAGTGTTGTAAAGTGATAATCGGCAATCTTTGGTTTAGCGGCTGATACAACGCTTAATAGCGTACTTTTACCGACACTTGGAAAGCCGACAAGACCAGCATCAGCAAGAACCTTCAATTCAAGCGTAAGGTTTTTCTCTTGACCCGGCTGTCCATTTTCCGCGTGTTCCGGTGCTGGATTTGCAGGTGTAGCAAACCTGGAGTTTCCACGACCACCGCGTCCACCTTTTACAACAACATGGGTTTGCCCTTCTTCTGTAAGGTCAGCTAAGACTTTCCCAGTGTCTTCGTCAATGACTGTTGTTCCTGGTGGTACACGTACGATCATTTCTTTCCCACCGCGACCATGCTGGTTTTTCGGGCGTCCATTCTCCCCGCGCTCAGCTTTGAAATGGCGTTGATAACGAAAATCCATCAGTGTACGAAGGCCTTCATCAACAACGAACGTCACGTCAGCACCACGCCCACCGTCACCACCTGCCGGACCACCATCCGGGATATACTTTTCACGGCGGTATGCAACAATACCGTTCCCGCCATCTCCTGCTTTAACAAAAATATTAACCTTATCTACAAACATTCTGATTCACCTCTAAATTATTCGAAGCCGCTAATCATTTATAAAATGGAGTCTAACGAAACATTCTTCCTGTCCCATAGACACTTCTTGAATTTCCACTTGTCCCGTTGAAACGATGGTACTTTCTAGATCGTTTAAAGAAACAGACTCAATCATCAGTTTACCCTGAAAATCAAACTCAATTACAGGATGCCCTCTTGATTCGTTTAAAACAAAAAGAAGGTGGTTGTCCGCACCATAATAGCAATGGCGGTCAAACCACTCTAATAAACGTTCAGTAACCATGAGGATCTGTTTCTCTCTCGTATGAAGCTCATGTGGTTCTGTAATCACTTCAAAACTCAAGCGAAAATTATGTGCCTCCCAGTTATACGTGAGCAATCGCTCTGCCAGGAGGTTTCCATTAATATTTGATAACTTGCTTTCATTCTTGGCTTGTTGGATAATTTCATCGAGTAAAACCTCTACCCGCTCAGTTTTTCCTAAAGCCAGATTTCCTTTTATTAGTTGCAAATGATTCAGCCAGTCGTGCCGATAGTGTCTTAAAAGCTCGACCGGTTCCCAATCTTTAGTCACAAAAACAACACTCCTACTGAAGCGTAATCAATTCAGTATCCCATTTACCATTTTCAAGACTACACTTAATCATAGCATAAGACTTTTCAAAAAACACGTCTTTCCTATGCTTCATTCTGAAGGTAGACAAATTTCAAACGTCGTTTTTTCATTTTCAGACACACATTTCAATGAACCATTATGTTTATCTATAATCTGTTTGCAAACACTGAGGCCTAATCCCTTCCCCAATTCCTTCGTACTCACAAAAGGGTCAAAGATCGTTTCCATCAAATAATCCGGTATTTTAGGTCCATTATTCTCAATAAATATTTTGTTGTGTCCTTCGTTAAGTTCTGCTCGAATCAAAATCGTGCGTGTATGTTCAACATACATCAATGCATCGACAGCATTATGGATGATTTTCATAACAGCAAGCCTTAATTGCTCTTCCGACCCCTTCGTAATTAAATTATCGGAAATCTCAAGCGTAAGTCTGATATCGTTTTCAGAGCACACTGGTCGAAACGCTTCTGTTACAGATAACAACAAGTGATGAAACCAAATGGTCTCAGAATGAGTGTCTTGATGATTTTTTGTATTTGATAGCATTAAAAATTGATTAACATTCTCTTCTAATCCTTCAATTTCGTTATGAATATATTCAATGTACGTCTTCTCCTGCATATGTTCAGGCATTCTTCTTTCCAATAGCTGAACAAATCCCTTGATTGAAGTAAGGGGGTTTCTGAACTCATGAGCAAAGCTCGTAGAGATCCGGTCTAAAATTTCCAGTCGATCTTCTTCCAACGAAAACAGCAGTTCATCTTTTTTCTTTATTTGTTCATCAGAAACCTGAGCTGTGTGAATACAAATGTGTTTTTGCATATGCAAGAAAAATTCATTAAGACGCACCAATGATTTGCTTTGATCCTCTTTGTCTATTGATAAGTCCTTTATATAATCAGACACAACGAGTCTAATCTCATCAATTGAATTTAGGAATTCTTCGAAATTAACTCCCTTATTCGATCGGAAATTTGCCACATCTCGACCATAAGCCGCTAAGTCAAAGTCCGAGCGTCCGTCCAAGTATCCGGTCATGGTGTCAAAAAGTTCTGATAATTTGTTTTGTGCACGGGCGTTTTGGGCATGCCGGGAATAAGGTAGTTTTACTAACACAGACTTTAAAATACTTCTCTTTTCATTAGCCAGCAGCGAGACAATTTGATTTGTATTTTTGCATTTTGTGTCCATGACTAATCCCCTTATTTTTTTTACCTTTACTAAGTATAAGGGAAATTACTACCCTTGTCCCTCTGAATTTACCGACAAATCAACACGACCTTCCTCAATTTTCGACCCATTACGCGTATATACGACACGATTTGATAAAGAATGATCCCAATGAAATACAAACATAATAGAAGTGTTATCCTACGTTATTTTACTTGTAAATATGACATATTCAAAATGTGTGGTTTTAACCTTTACAAAAAGGCTATATCTAATAAGTAACCTGATTTTAAGGAGGCCCTTTCTAATGTCTGAGAAAATGATCTATGGTAACACACCTTGCTTTTTAGGAGCAGAAAACCTTGTTAAAAATCCCGAACGCGTAAAAGACGTTGATGCCATTGTGTATGGCGTCCCTTGGGAAGGAGCTGTTACGTGGGGAGATTATACCGGCTGCGAGCTGGGCCCTAAAGTCATGCGGCTATCTTCTGGTAGGTACAGTGGTTACCTCCCAGAGCTCGACCATATTGATGTTTTCGAACACTTGACTCTTGGAGACATGGGGGATATTGCTGTAACGCCTGCGGAACCGGAAGATACGAAAAACAAAATCAATCAGTTTGCTAAAAAAGTCTGGGAAACCGGAGCATTCCCAATTGCTCTAGGAGGAGACCATGGGATCACCTATCCTATCGTCGAAGCACTCACCCAATCGACAGGAAAAAAAGTAGGCATCATTCATCTTGATGCTCATTATGACAATAATGAACATTCCGTGGGCGACCCTTATGGTCGCGGGTCACCTTTTTACCGATTGTATGAAACAGAAGGTGTACGAAATGAAAGCCTTGTTCACCTTGGGATACACGGTCCTCGGAATAAAGCGGAAAACGGGAAATTAGCAAAAGAAGTTGGCGCGACAACGTTAACTGTAAATGATGTAAGAGAAGCAAAAGATTTACGTAAATTTGCTAATGAGGTGTACGATATCGCTGCCAATGAAACGGATATTGTATACTTGAGTATTTGTAGCGATGTTTTGGATCACGCTTTTAACCCGGGAGGTCCAGCTGATGGGAACGGCCTTACGTCTTATGAACTTCTAACGATCGTTCATGAAGTGTGTAAACGTGGCGTCGGCGGTATGGATTTCGTAGAAGTATATCCCCAGCAAGACGAAACCGATTTCAGCTCCCATTTTGCTTCTTGGGTCATCCTATATGCTCTTGCCGGAGAGATTAACAGAAAAAGATAAAAAAGTTTTAAAAGTAGGTTTAGGCTTGTATAAGAGGGGTATATAACTAACATAACTCCCCCACTTTCTCATAATTTCCTCTCCCTGTAAGGAGCCGTACGCGAATCGCGTACGGTACTTTTTTTGTTTATCGTGAGTGGTATAAGAAGTTGGTTTAGTTAGGAGAAAATGTCTTTTCCTCCTAACTGGCACCAACCCCAAATAACTGGTGCAGCCTCATAATAAGTGGAGCAAAATGATAATAAATGGATCATTCACAACAGGGTCCAAGACATCCATAAAATAACTGGATCATACGAAACTCACCACGGTCCATCCGCAACCAAAAAAGCCGCCTCCTAAGAGACAGCTTTTCCATTTAACGATCTATTTCTTTTAACTTCTCTTCAATTACCGTCGCCAAACAGTCGATAAACTCAGGTTTTGCATTCGGCATTTCCGGACGATAATAAGACACCCCTAATTCATCTGTAACCACTTTACATTCGTAGTCGTTATCATATAGAACTTCTAAGTGATCGGCTACAAATCCAACAGGGCAATAAACGAACGCTTCATAGCCTTCTTTTTCATAAAGGTCACGTGTGAGATCCTGCACGTCCGGACCAATCCAAGGGTCCGGTGTGTTTCCTTCACTCTGCCAACCAATTTCATAATTTTTAATGCCTGCTTTGTCCGCAATTAACTTCGCTGTTTCCTTCAATTGGTCAGGGTATGGATCTCCGTTTTGCAAGATTTTTTCCGGTAGGCTGTGTGCAGAGAAAATAACGACGCTCTTGTCGCGCTTCTCTTCGCCCATCCCATCCATTGTCTTTTTCACTTGATTAACCCAGTAGTCGATAAATTTAGGCTCATCGTACCAGCTTTCAACACTTGCAATGGTAGGTCCATCGATCTTCTCAGACTCTTCTTTAGCACGACCATTGTAAGACTTCACACTAAAAGTAGAATAGTGGGGAGCGAGCACAATACTCACCGCCTTTTCAATACCGTCTTCTTTCATTTGATGTACGGCATCTTCAATAAATGGATCAATATGTTTAAGCCCTTGATAGGCTTTAAATTCACAATCAGAGAATCGTTTGTTCAACTCAGCTTCTAGCTTTTCTGTTTGTTCATCCGTAATTTTAGCCAAAGGAGAAATGCCTCCGATTGCCTCATAACGCCCTACAAGATCGTTAAGTGCCTCTTCAGATGGCTTTCTTCCTCGTCGGATATGTGTGTAATAAGGTTCTACTTCATCTAAACTCCTTGGAGTTCCGTATGCCATTACGAGTAAACCGTATTTTTCTTTCACTGCCAACGCCTCCATACACGAATTTATTTCGATAGTTTATCTTGAGAATACTCATGGGCAAAGCGGGTTAATCTCTTCAGCGTTTCCGGTTTGATCTCAGGAAACACACCATGGCCGAGGTTAAAGATAAAGCCTGGTTGCTCAAGACCTTGATCAAGAACTTCTCGTGCTCTCTTTTCAATCTCGTCCCATGGAGCAAGAAGAATCGCAGGGTCCAAGTTTCCTTGTACAGTTTTCGTAATTCCGTCTTTTCTTGCTTCTGAAATCGGATAACGCCAGTCGAGCCCAACTACGTCTACAGGGAGATCATGCCAATCTTTCGTCAAGTGGCGTGCCCCTACTCCGAAAGTAATAAGCGGCACATTGGTCTCTTTCAACTCTGTAAAAATACGTTCCATTACAGGCTTAACGTAAATACGATAGTCGTTTACGTTTAATGCACCGACCCATGAATCAAACACTTGGATTGCTTGTGCACCAGCATTTACTTGCGCTTTTGCATAGGCAATCACCATGTCACCAAGCTTGTCCATTAATTTAAACCATGCTTCTGGCTGACTATACATCATGGCTTTTGTCTTATTATAATTCTTCGATGGTCCTCCCTCAATCATATAGCTTGAGAGTGTGAACGGAGCACCACTAAACCCGATAAGAGGAACATTGAGTTGCTCGCGCAGAATCTTAATGGTTTCCAATACATAAGGCACGTGATGAGGGGCGTCGAGTTCACCAAGACGATCCACATCGGCCATCGATTCAATCGGGTTATAAATAACCGGACCAATACCTTTTTTAATTTCCACATCCACACCAAGAGCAGGAAGCGGGGTCATGATGTCTTTGTAAAGAATGGCAGCATCGTTGTCGTACTGATCAACAGGAAGCTTTGTTACCCAAGCACATAGCTCAGGTTGCTGAGTGATTTCTTCCAAAGAATACTTTTCCTTGATTTTTCGGTATTCCGGTTGGGAGCGTCCTGCTTGTCGCATATACCATACCGGGACCTGGTCTACTTCTTCTCTTCTTGCGGCTTTTAAAAAACGGTCATTAAACATAGGGGGGCACCTCTCTTATGTAAGCTCTTTCGTCTATTTAGCACAATTCTAAAAACACAGTCGTTACAAATATACTAATGGTTTGACAAAAAGTACAGTTCAAGGGCGCAATTGTCATAAATTCGCTATAGAAAACCTACTTTGTCCAGTTACTTTTCGTGTCATCAAACGTATTTGGTACTTGCGGTCGCTTCTTTTGCCCTGAAAGGGGACTACGGAAAAATAAATCAGCCCAATCGCGAATACGGATTGGCGCAAAGGGACTCATATAGTAATTCCCAAAACTTTTCAAGCTCGATAAATGAATGGTCATAAATATAAAACCGATGACAATCCCATACAAGCCAAAACCTGCTGCTGAAATCATTAACGCAAAACGAAGCATCCGAAACGTAATACTCACATTATACGAAGGAAGGGAAAACGACGAAATGGCCGTTAATGCCACTACGATAATCATAATCGGACTTACGATTCCCGCTCGAACGGCGGCATCTCCAATTACAAGACCACCAACAATTCCGATCGTCTGACCAATTGGTTGCGGTAGACGTACTCCTGCTTCCCTCAAAAGCTCCAACGTAAACTCCATGGCGAAGGCTTCAATAAAAGAAGGGAATGGCACCCCTTCTCGAGTACCTGCGATTGAAACAGCAAGGAGCGTGGGGATCATTCCAGGGTGGTAAGAAACCATGGCAATGTAAATAGCCGGTAAAAACATAGCAATAAATGCTGCTACATAGCGAAGTAGTCGCACAAGCGTTCCAATTTGCCATCTGTCATAATTATCTTCCGGCGACTTAAACAAAAATTGCAGGGTTACTGGTGCCAAAAGAGCAAACGGGGTGCCGTCCAATGACACAGCCACACCACCGTTCATGAGTGAACTGACGGTTTTATCCGGTCTTTCCGTTCTCAACACTTGCGGAAAAGGGGAGAGAACATTATCTTCTACAAGTTGTTCGATGTTGCCCGATTCCTCCGTATCGTCGGTATCCACACAAGATAACCGATACCTCATTTCATCTACAAGTTTCGGGTCTACAATCCCTTTAATATACATCAATGCAAAGTCTCGTTTGGAACGTCGTCCAATCTGACCAAATTGACATACGAAGTTCGGGTCCCGCACACGCCTCCTAACGAGCATAACATTAGTATGAAGCACTTCATTAAATCCGTCACGGGGACCTCGCACAAGAACTTCACTAGGAGGCTCGTTCAATCCTCGCTGCTCAAACTCTCGAGCGTCAATGATAAAGAATGTACTTACCCCATCTACTGCAAGCAACGCTTGCCCACTCATAAAACCGAGGATCGCATCATCAATATTATCGGCTGTTTCCGCCTCTGTAAAAAGAATCGTTTCTTGCATCACTTTCTCAATAAAGCGTTTATCATCTTTTTCTTTCGGCAAATCATCATTGAAGTTCATTAAAGGACGAATGACCCCTTGTTCAAGGCTGTACATGTTCGTTAAGCCATCAATGGTGTAGACAATTGCACGCCGTTTTTTGGCTATCTTGAATTCTTTAACAACGACGTCATCACTTTCTCCAATAATGCTATCAAGCGTCTTCTTTGTTTCATCCAAGTTATCAGAGACCACAATATCGTACTCATCCGAACTTCTCACGTTGTCTTCGTTCAATTTTTTAAACAGCTTTTTAAACACAGAGGACACCTCCTTTTCCGTTGTGAACGACCTTCATCTTTTAAAATACACGTTCCTTTGTCATAAAGTGGCGTATTCTTACATCAGCAGAAATCGTTATTTCTGCGTCTTTAAAGAAACCGTCTTCTCCGTCCCACTCATCTTTCATCTTTCGCCATTGTTCATGATTCTGCACTCGAAGCTCTTCACTCAATCCAGTCACATCAAGATGAAATTCATCTTGCATATCTCGAATAAAAGCTTCTGTGTGCTCAATCATGTAGGCTTCAATTGCTGTTTCCATTTCCCTGAATGCTTCTTGAGTTACGGAATCAACATCTTCAATCCAACTCTCTACAAGCGCCCCTTCCGCCTTCATTTTCACATCGAATACGGGGGTTCCCTGATCATTGACGGATGCATCAATACTTGAACTCATCCTCCCAGTCTCAAAAACAAAGATGTCCTCCTGGTTCTCTAAACTAGTTTCAACAATGGCATTTTTCATATCACCTAAAAGGAGATTGTAACCAATGGCCTTTTCGTCCGTGAGCATAGCTTTAAACTCCCCGGCTCCGTTAAAAATCGCTCCTCCCCTAATTCTGTAGGAAGTAGCTTGCCGTTCAATAACTCGCGGGATAACGAAGGCAACATTAGCTAGCAACTTGTTTGTCAC
This sequence comes from Alteribacter aurantiacus DSM 18675, assembly GCF_000429705.1. Lineage (GTDB taxonomy): Bacteria > Bacillota > Bacilli > Bacillales > Salisediminibacteriaceae > Alteribacter > Alteribacter aurantiacus. The sequence goes on along the minus strand of NZ_KE386941.1, from coordinate 333,253 downwards.
ATCAGAGATCGTCGCTTTTTCGATCATAGACAAATCTCTCACATCATTTTCAACAGTACTCACTAAGGCCAGACCTGTGAGGGGTTCAGGTGGACGATCATCTTCCAACACTTTATCCGCATCACCTTCAACCACAAACAGTTCCGTGTTCCTTCTCATTTCATGGTCTCTAATATAAAAATCGAGCGTATATTTGAGCATGTCTTGTTTGACTAAGTCATCATCTAAGAGGACCACTTTTAGATGCTCATAATTAAGCAAACGACTTCGTCTGGAGGGGATATTCCGGTTTGAGCCAAAATTTGTTCGCTCCGTCGTTTTGATCAAAAAAAACGGTCGATTTTTGATACCTTCTTCCCCCGCTCCCACCATTTTACTTGGAATCGCAATCTGTAAAGTAACAGCCAACTTGTCCTTGCCTCTTTCGAAATCTCCGTTATCTTCAGCGCTACTAACAGCTGCCGAAATGACAAATCCCCTCTCTTCAATTTCAACCCGATCCCAACAACCGGTCAGCAAGAGTAAGCCAAATCCACACAATAAGAGTTTCTTACCCATCCATCTCCCTCCCTGGTTGTTGTTCGATCGCTGCGCCAGATTTCGTCTTGTTGCTCTTCTTTACAACAATAAAACCAACAATTAATAATAGGATCGTTACACTAAATCCTCCATAGCCAATCCAGTCGGACATCTGTAACGATTCCGGAATGGAATCTGGTGAAAAGGCTATGAAGAAAGAAAGAAGTCCAAAAGTAAATGCCACGATATTGGCATTCCCTTTTTTGAACCATTGCGCGTGAAACGTATTAGATGCAATGAATTGAAGAATTGCCATTGTATTAAATATTGTCATGATCCACATGACAATCACGAGAGGCTCAAGCCTCTCAATAAGTCCTTCCAGCACTTCCACTTCTTTGGAGAGCTCAATCGTTGGAAAAGGCAAAATCTTCGTCGCCTCTACCGTAAGTACCCCGAATGAGAACACGACGACCAGTGCATATAAAATTACGATCCCTACAACGCCTAGCAAGTAAGTAACTAATGGTTTGTGCTTTTTTTGTTTTTTCCCTGTGGGTTCAATCGGGTTCACATACTTGAGCCAAAAGAAAAAGATTTCAAAGCCTAAGAAAAAATAAATCAAGTTTCTCGCATCGAAAGCACGAATCACCTCAGTAGCCACAAAGGGTCTGAGTTCGTTTATATTCAGGTTACCTACATTCATTAAAACCACGATCCCTAACACTAGAAGTACGAAAGGGAAATAGATGAGGCTGATATGAACAATCCCTTCTACCCCTTTACTGCATGCATACGTCGTTGCTAGAAGCATGATTAAGAAAATAACTTCAGAAGGGGTTTGGTCAAGCAAGTAAATGTGAACAACGTTGGCAAGGATGCGACCTTCAATGGCAAAAAAGGCAAGAAAATAAAGAAAGAACAAAACAGAAAATAGTTTCCCCAACCACTTTAAGTGATGTGATCTAGAAAAATAATCGAAGATCGTTTCTTTCGTCAACCTTCTTTGCAGCTTTACGATCAAACTAACGAAGATTGCCATTATAAGTCCGCAAAACAATATGGAAACCCACCCGAAAGAGCTCTCTAGGGAGGAGACAAGTGCTCGTGGAAGAGTTAAAATACCCGCTCCAATCGTAAAGGAAATATGAGTGATAGAAAGCTCAAAGGGGGACATGGTGTAATGATCCGATGATTGTGTTTTCATTTTCCTTCCCCCTCTTTCTTGATTTGTTCTCGAGCTTTTCGGTTCTCTTCTTTTTGCCATGGTAAAGAGTAGGACGATGTCATCTTCTCGGACGTTTTTAGGGCGACAAAGCAGATGACCGCATAAAGAATGCCTGAATATAGGGCAGCCCGTTGAGGAAGAAAACCTAAAAATCGATCAATCAGCTCCTGCCACATGCTCTCTTCCTTTCCAATTCCATTGTTATTTTTCCTTATTTTGCTCACACCACCCAATTTTTATGAGGCTGCTAGGAAAAAAGAGAGGTGGGTGATTTAAGGAATGATGAGATGGGGGAGTCCGAGAGGAGATGGAGGAATCACGCAATGTGATTGATAAATCTCAAAAGTGATCGATAAATCCCAAAGTCGATGAACAAACCACCAAACTCGATCGATAAATCTCAATGTCGATGAACAAATCCCCCCCTCCGACACGCGCCCCCTCTCCCCAACAAAACAAAAAGCCCAGCAGGAGAAAATTCTCCTACCGGGCATGCATGTATAATTCAACCTTCAACCTACTTACTTCAGGAAGCATCTCTTGAAAACAAGCTCCAGCTCACTTCAGCGTTATTGGAAGGCGGTCCCTCCAGCTCGGTTTGGGGGCTGTAAGGAACCACCACATACTCATTTGCGGAAAACGGATTTACTCGCTTAACAGTAAACTCGTTTTCACCTACGACTGTTCCTACCTCCCTTAAATCCGATCCATTCACTTCATAAATTCTGTAGTGAAGACGACCATCCTCACTGCCCGTCCAGTTCAAATCCACATGTGCCCCGTTCCAACTCACTACAATATCTGCTTGAAGATCATGGATATCCACGAAACGGATAGGCTCTTCTAAATCATCAACGCCATCCGGTTTCTCAAATGCAACGGCTTCAAGCAGGCCGGTCTGGGAAGCTTCAGAAAGCATTGATTTAAACAAACGAACAGGAACGGCACTCGAGTCGGTCAGATAGTGATTATGGTCGGTAATATCGTATCCCATCCAAACCGCACCTGTATATTCAGGGGTATATCCCGTGAACCAGAGATCCCTCACTCCCCCATCAACATCAGTGTAAGAGGTTGTCCCGGTTTTCCCGGCTAACGCACCTTCAAAAGTACCAGCAGTAGCAGTTCCCTCTTGAACGACCGCTTCTAGCATTCGGGTCAGGTGCCATGCATTCTGAACAGACAGGACTTCCTGAGAATAAAGTGGTGTTCCTGTCAGTTCCTCTCCCTCCCGATCGATGATATGTTCGATATAATGAGGTTCATAATACGTGCCTCCATTTGAAAAAGGGACATACAAGGAAGCCATTTCAACTGGTGTAATCCCTTCATCGAGACCACCTAAAGCGATTGCTAAGCCGTTCTCGTTAAGTGAAACCTGTTGTTTATCCAGATACGTCTTGGATGCCGGTATACCGATTTCGTTCAGTACGGAAACAGCAGGAACATTGGCAGACGTTTTGATGGCATCGTACATGATAAGGGATTCAGAATAATGTCCGGAAGAATTTCTTACCGTATAACCGTCATGACTGATCCCTTCTCTGTTTTCCAAGAGGCTGTATGGTGTAAAGTCCCCTGATTCAAGAGCAGGTGCATAGACACTAGGCACTTTAAAAGTCGAACCAGGTTGACGCTTGGCATTTACGCGGTTTAAATGCTGGGAAACGAACTCTCTCCCACCTTGGGCTGCAACAACACCACCCGTCTCATTGTTTAAAAGAACGAAAGCCCCTTCAACTTCTTGATCAGGTCCACCTTGCGGAAACGATTGTTCATCTTTAAATTGAGTGTATGAGATTTTTTGCATTTCAAGGTCCATAGGGACTGTTATTGTGTAGCCCCCTCTTAACACCTCTTCACGAGTAAGGCCGTACCTTTTTTCTGCTTCTTCTAAAACAAGGTCTACATACGAAGCAAAGGCAGGCTCTTTCGTCATCGTATGGGTTGTGGTTGGTATCGTCTTCCCCTGCAGGCGCACGGTTTCATCAGCCGTCAAATAGCCTTGTCGTTCCATAAGGGTAAGCACAAGATCTCTTCTTTGTTTGCTTCGCTCCGGATTGTTAATCGGTGAATAGGCGTTCGGGCCCTTTGGAAGAGCGGCTAGTAAGGCCCCTTCATCAGGCGTAAGTTCACTTACATGTTTGTTAAAATACATTTCACTTGCGGCTTGAATACCATATGCACCGTGACCAAAATAGATTCGATTCAAATACATCTCCAGAATTTCGTCTTTTGAATACCTCTTCTCCAAATTCACGGCAATGAGTACTTCTTTTGTCTTTCTAAGCCACGTCTTTTCATGATCGAGAAACGTATTTTTTGCAAGCTGTTGTGTAATCGTGCTGCCACCTTCAACCTTACTTCCTGCTAAAATATCCCGATATAACGCTCGTCCAATCGCTCTGAAGTCAATTCCCTGGTGATTATGGAATCGCTGATCCTCTACAGCAATAAACGCATTTTTAACATGGTCAGGAATTTCATCTTTCGTTACAAGCTGGCGGTTTTCTTCAAATAGCTTGGTAATTTCATTTCCATCTATATCTATTAGAACAGTAGCTTCATTCATCACTAACTTTGTATTGTCAATTGTATAATTGCCGTATATTAGAATGGAGAGATATAGAATAATCCCTAGGGCAAACATGCTAGTAACTGCGATAACGCCTAACATTAAGTACTTTTTTCTCATTCTTCGTTTTCTCCTCATTCGTCGTCCTCCTTTTCATTTAAATGTTCTAAGTAATTGTTGTCCAAAAAACACAGGATTCTCTAGTTAAAGGTCATCGGGTGAATGAGGACGACATCTTTTTTCCCAATGATGTGGATACACCATTTTTACTTGTTTTGTAGTATTTGCCAAATTAATTGTGAGTATGTTAGCTTAAAACGTTTCAGAACCTAGGGTACCTTAAATTATATACGAGTTTTGACAAGAAAGGTTTCATACGATGGCTTTATATTGTAAGAGCGAGAGGTTTTTTGATTTATGATGAGGCGTATTGTAGTTTAAGAAGTTTTTTTGACAACTGACTTTCACATTAAAAGGAAGAGAGCTTCGCACTATGTCTAGTAGTACGATAATGACTAGAAACATCAGAACACGGTTTCTTCGCCTAAACTAGAATGTATTCTGATGTAATGAAAGGACATATAGCTCATAGGTGCTGGATGCCAAACCGACAGGCAAGAAAAAACATACATTCCTACACTATAAAAAACGCCGCTCCATAAAAAAGAGCGACGCATCCAACCTTTTTGAAAAGGTTATCCAACATACTTTTTCAGTGCCCACTTATAGCAACTTGGCGCTTTCTCTGTTAAACGCGGGCAAATCGTCTGGTGTTCTACTTGTAACCAAGTTGCCACACACGACTACTTCTTCATCAAAGAGGTTTGCACCTGCAAGCTTTAAATCCACATGAATCGACTTGAATCCAGTTACTTTCCTGCCTCGTAACACGTCAGCAGTGATGAGCAATTGAGGGCCATGACAGATAGCAAAGATCGGCTTGTCTTTTAAAACGAAATGTTTTGCAAAGGTGACGAAACGATCGTCGGCTCGTAAAATATCCGGTGAAAAACCACCGGGAATAAACAATGCGTCAAAATCTTCAGGGTTTACATCATCAATCCCTAAATCAATTTTCACCTTTGCCTCGCCGTTTTTTCCTTCGACTGTGTCCCCTGCTTTACTGCCGATGACCATCAATTCATGTCCGCCATTTTCATACTCTTCTTTCGGTGACGTATACTCCGAGTCTTCAAACATGTTTGTAAGTACACAAGCAATTTTACTCATTTTCACAACACCCTTTCAAATAAGTCCTAGTCTCGCTTTACCCTGGACCGAAATGGACAAAACATAGGCCTTTTAATTCCAACAATCCTGTGACATGGTTTATTATTGCTATTAAAACGAATATAATGGCTGTAGACAATCTTAGGAGGTCACTGAATTAGTAGTAAGCCCCAACTCGTTCAGTGCCTTTAGTTGAATGGCAATGGCTTCACCCGGTTGCGCCCCTGTTATGAAAAGTCCATTCGTACTAGGCTTTTAAAACAGGCATCCGGTAAGCTCATTGCTTAAAAAAAGCACTGCTCGAACCTTTGCAGTGGTTTCATCACGAATCGGACGGAGGTTCACCATGACTATCAATGAATTATCGTTTTTATCGATGTGGATCGCTCTATTTGCAGGAGTCGTTTCCTTTTTATCTCCTTGCGTGTTTCCCCTTGTGCCCGCCTACTTGGCACAATTAACAGGAGCAAATATTTCAAACAATGAAATTGCCGCAGACAGAAAGCTCATCTTATCAAGAAGTATTGGCTTTATTATAGGGTTTACATCGATCTTCCTTGTGCTGGGAGCATCATCTACATTTTTTGGACGACTGTTTATTCAAAACATGACTCTCCTTGAACAACTAGGAGGTATCATCATTGTTCTCTTCGGACTACAGCTAACAGGTGTATTCAGCTTCTCTTTCTTGATGAAAGAGCGAAGAATCAATCGACCAAAGAAAGCAGCAAGCTTTCTACGATCCATTTCGTTTGGATTGGTGTTTGCTGCCGCATGGTCCCCATGTATTGGGCTCGTTCTTGGTTCAATCCTTGCCCTCGCCTCTTCAAGCGGCACCATGTGGGGAGGAATGACCCTTCTTCTCTTTTATTCTATTGGGTTAGGCATTCCCTTTTTACTAGTAGGTCTGTTATACTCTAAATCATTAAACAAAATGCGAAACGTGAATCGCTACTTGCCGATCGTCCAAAAAACGAGCGGTATCATCATGATCATTTTAGGTATTATGCTTTTCTCCGGTCTTTTTAATCGCATTACCGCGTACCTTGCTAACTACATTCCTTTTGGGATTTAACACTCGGTAATCTTACCTCTGTCTATTTAGACAGAGGTGTTTCTATACTATATTTTTTCTGAACATTCCAACTAAAAAGGGGAGAATCACAAATATGAACGATTTATTTTCTAAGCTGGAAAATCACTTTGACGAAATGGTTGAAATCCGTCGACACTTTCACAAGTATCCTGAGCTTTCTTTCGAGGAAGTGAAAACTCCACACTATATTGCAAACTACCACACGAAATTAGGATTAGATGTACAAACGAAAGTAGGCGGACGAGGGGTTGTGGCAACCTTGAAAGGGGCACATCCAGGTCCTACGGTTGCACTCCGAGCCGATTTTGATGCTCTACCGATTGAAGACGGAAAAGACGTTGCATACCGTTCTACCGTCCCCGGTGTCATGCACGCCTGTGGCCACGATGGACACACAGCAACCCTTTTAGTATTGGCAAAAGTCCTTTCATCACAAAAAGAGTCCATTCACGGGACCATTAAATTTTTCCACCAGCATGCAGAGGAACAAGCTCCCGGTGGCGCTATTGCTATGATTGATGACGGCTGTATGGAAGGTGTGGACGTTGTTTTTGGAACACACCTTTGGGCAACTGAAGAGACTGGAAAGATTCAATATAACGAAGGTCCCTTAATGGCAGCTGCCGATCGTTTCGAAATCGACATTCAAGGAAAAGGTGGGCATGGTGCTCAACCTCACGACACAAAAGACTCCATCGTGATTGGCTCTCAGCTTGTTCAATCTCTTCAACAAATCGTAAGTCGAAGAATTGATCCTCTAGATCCAGCCGTTGTAAGCATAGGCTCTTTTGAAGCAAAGAACGCCTTCAACGTGATCGCCGATTCTGCCAAGCTCATCGGAACCGTCCGTACGTTTGACGAAAAAGTTCAAGAAAAAATCCAAGAAGAAATCAAAGCAATCACAGAAGGAACAGCTTTAAGTACTGGAGCCGATATTTCATACCGATACAAAAAAGGATATCCAGCTCTAATCAACCATAAGACCGAGGCCCAGCTTGTAGCTGAAAAGCTCGCTTCTGTAGACGGCGTTAAAGAAGTCGAACACGCGAAACCGCAAATGGGCGGCGAAGACTTCAGCTACTACCTTCATCACGCCAAAGGAGCGTTCTTCTTTACTGGTGCAAAGCACCCTGATACAGTTAACCCTTATCCTCACCATCATCCAAAGTTCGACTTCGACGAGCGTGCCATGGTCATTGCGGCAAAATCATTAGCCACTCTTGCCTTTCACTATGTAGGTGAAAAAAGCAATGCAGTAAACGTATAAACCATAAAAAAGGTTGATCCGAACATTCGGATCAACCTTTTTACTAATGTAAACGATGGTTTGTATCAACTTCATCCAACCGTCTTTATACTCTCTGTAGAGTGAAGCTCATCCGTTAGAAAGCCTGTCGGTACCCGTTAATGGGTATTAAAAAGCCGTTAATCCCCAAAGGCCATCCGGTAAATAAACAGGGCCAAGCCGGCAATCTCTCCCCACACCTCGCTAATCCGCATCAAGACTACCATTCCGTTTATTAGAACAATGCTTTATTCAAACTCCCCACCCTCTTCAAGCCACCTAACTCGAAAAGCATGCTTCGTGTTCTCAGCTAGAAGATCTAGAAAGTGGTAGTTTGCCCAAGCCCCAACAATTGCCCCGAAGCCCGGGATGAGCTGTAGTGTTTTTGGCAAGTCGATAAAGTCACGATACTCGAGCTGAAATGTCTTCCAATCGATGTTCTGATACGCTTGTACCTGGGGTTTACTTCCCTTTTCTTTATCCCAATTCACAAGTTTCTCATACGCTTGGATACGAGCGCCTTCTTTTGAGAAAGCGAGTTGGAACACGTGTAATAAGTAGAGACGTTCATCGTAATCCTCGACATCGTAACCGTAAATTTTGGCAGCATCGAACAAGAACTTCATTTTAATCGTTAACAAGAGGGGGAAGTCTGCAAAGCCCATCAATATTCCTCCAGCTCCGGTACCAGCACCTTCGACAGCTGCCGTACGCTTATACATTGTCTTCCGCTCTTCGAGTCGCTTTTCCCGCTCCATAAGAGATCCTTCGGGTAGCACCTCTTGATCAGATAGATAAGCTGTACCGGTTAACGTTGCTCGAATCATTTGTCGAACACTCTCTGACACGACTTGATGGATCTTCTCAGGTACCTTTTCATTGATCGTTCGCTGCCATCGTTTTGCCACAGTTTGTGGCATGGATGACTTTTTGTATACGTTTCTTTCAAACCTTGCCATCTCCCGTTCTACCTTTTCTGAATAGGTGATAACAAGCCCTCCTTTGAGGCCACCGAAAAAAGTAGACCCCACCTTTTTTTACTCCCTTGATTTGAATGGCCCTCGCTCCACTAGATTGCGAGCCTGTTACGAGAAAACCACTCGAAGTCGCCTTCAAAATAAGCAACTATTACCCTCATTGCTTAGAAAGACATTGAACAAAGCTCAATCCTTTCTACTTTATGCTGATTGCCTTTTCATAATAACGTTCGGATAGATAAACGCGACTAGAGCAGCGGCGATGAAGACAGAGACAGCCTCTGTAAGACCGTGAGCGATAATTGAAACGATGAAAAACACAACCACCTGAAACACGAGCAACACATTCATGAGCTTTAAGTGAGCCCTTGTTCTCTCTTCATAGGAGACCGGATACAGGTCAATGATTTGACTTGTTCTAAAGTGAGCCTTTAATGTCTTTAGCTGAATCGCTGTCATGTAAATGAACAACCCACTAATGACCCACAGCCCCCATGTAAGCGTTACGATCGAGAGAAACAAACTACCAAGAAAGGTCAGCCTTATAAAAATGCCAAAGTAATCATTTGACCGAACGAACGAGCGACTGTACATATACAAATACGTATTCTTTTGGTCGTAATTCATTCCCTTGAACATTCTGTTTAAATAGCGTCGAGGTCGGACGGCCGCTTTTAATTGAGGTACATCTGTAAAAGAATTCGCCACCCTGTAAAAGGTCATCACTGTATTGTCTTCGATCCTTGCAAGTCTGTCCCATTTCACGGCGTGGCTATCGTTAATTTTATTAAAATAAAACAAGTACAGAACTAAAAGAATCAAAGCTAAAATCACGACAACCCATAACGGTTGAAACGTAAACAGAGCCACTACCATACTCACGTTAAGAACCGTCCTTAGGGCCGTGTGACTAATGACTTTACTATTCTCCTGAAAGCGTTGCTCTTCAAAGCCTGAGGCTAGGTTCCACAGCTTCAGTCCACTTAGCAAAGCTAAAATGGCGAGTAACAATGTTCCCGAGTCGGACAGTCGGTGAAAAAACAACGGTGCAAGGACAAGAATAGGCAGTGCCAACCAAAATGTTTCCATCATCCAACTATAAAGAATTGACGATCGAAAATAAGGCTTCATTCTGCTTTCCAAAGGTGGCAAGTAAACAAGATCCGCATCTTTTACAAAGGTACGAACACGCCCTCGTGTCACGAGCCAGGAAAATAAAGCAACAAATACCCAAACAGTCGGAAAGTCTTCTGGTAGCCACAGCAAAAATTCTCCGTAATAATAGCTACCGAAAATAAACAATAAATAGATGGTAAACAAAAAACCGCTATTTGCGATCAGGCGCAAGTACTTAATCGCCATACCCCAATATTCAGCTCGCCTACTTCTCCAGAGGTTTCCTACGTTATCCATGACGACCTTCCTCTGTGACAGCGACATAAATATCATCCAGATCCGCGTTTGGTAGTTGTAGCTGTTGCCTTAACTCCTCCATTGTTCCTTTTACAACAATTCGCCCTTCATGAAGTAAGATAAAACGGTCACAATACTTTTCAGCAGTAGCGAGGATATGAGTACTCATCAAGATCCCGCATCCTTTTTCTTTCATCTTTTTCATATGATCCAAAAAAGATTTGATCCCGAGTGGATCAAGGCCAACAAATGGTTCATCAGCTACATACAAGCTTGGGTTTACGAGAAAAGCACACATGATCATTACTTTCTGTCGCATCCCTTTTGAAAAATGGCTAGGAAACCAACGGATCATTTTTTCCATACGAAATTCCTTCAACAGCTCGTCCGCTCTTTTCTTGAAGGTTTCTTCTTCAATTCCATAAGCCATGGCTGTTAGCTCTAGATGTTCCCATAATGTAAGCTCTTCGTATAGTAATGGTGTCTCTGGTATGTAGGCCATTTTGCTTCGATACGCTTCCATGTTTTCAGCCAATGTCTTACCGTGAATTTTCACACCACCTTCATGAGGCTCCATGAGGCCTAAAATATGCTTAATTGTCGTACTTTTTCCTGCTCCATTTAAACCAATTAAACCTACAATTTCATGAGGTTGAATGGAGAAATTTATATCATGTAATACCGGTTTACTTCTTTGATAACCGCCGGTCAGCCCCGATACTTCCAATACGTTATCCATCATCAGTCTCCTTTTTCACTCTATCTATCCTTTAACTATATCGAAACTCACCTCGATAGAAAAGGATTTCCCTATAAACGGATTAAGCTGTTAAAGTAAGCGTGCGGTGTGCTTCTTTTTTTTGCTCTAAAAGGCCCATAATGGTAACGACAATCATAAGAACAATCCACGCAACAAAGTATGGGGAAATAAATTCTCTAATCCATCCTGATATAAAAGGACTTGTAATCGTCCCCAAAGAAAAGATCGCAGACAAAAGAGCGAAACCTCTTCCCCTTGCTTCCTCAGGGATTCTTTCGGTCAACATGGTCATCATCGCAGGAAAAATAATACCAGTCCCTGCCCCAAATAACAAAAGGGCTCCCATTTGTGGAGCGACATGCCCCAAAAACAAAACCCACCCAAAACTTCCACACATCATGGCAAGACCAATAAAGATTCTTACGTAGGGACTCATCCAGTGAATAAAAAACAATCCAAGCGTGATTAACGTGCCTGCCCCAACCATACTCACCATCATGCCCACATCTCCCTTGGTAAAGTCGGTTTCTACTGATAAAAATGGGAGTTCAAACATCAACGTACCTTGTGCGTACATGATTCCAAAAGCTGTTAAATAAACAGGGAGCAACTTGCGCTTAAGAAGAGAATGGTAGCTTGGCTCCTTTTTATACGAGCGAATGATTAAGTTTGATTGAACCGTGTTCCTGGCCAGAATAAATGCCACAACCATTACCAATGAAATAACTAGAAACGTCCACGATGCACCAAACCATTCTCCTATTTTCCCCCCAATGAATGGGGCAATAGCCATCGCTACAGTAACCATTAGTGTGTTTATGGCCATATTTTTACTTTGCTCTCTTCTATTGTCTGCAAACGATGACAACAGTGTCATACAGGCCGGCGTTAAAAACGCAAGTAAGAAACCGTTCACCATTCTAAGGATAAACAAGTGAGAAATTTCGGTTGCGAAAAAGTGTAGTGCGAGAGATAGCCCTAATAAGAAAAGGGGTACAATGATAAACTTTCGTGGGCCACTCCGGTCAATGAAAATTCCCGCAACTAAATTACCACAAAGGTTAACAAAGGAGGTAGCTCCGAGCATAAGACCCACAACAAATCCTGTTGCTCCAAGGCTCACCGCAAATGGCGTCAATACCGGAAATTGCATGTGCATACTCATAAAAATCAAAAACAGCAGTAAAAACAGAGCCATTTTTTGTTTTGTTTTTGAAAACGTTGCGTTACTCATACTAATCTCGCCTCCCCACTTCCAAATCTATGAACGAATGAAGTAAAGTAGACATGTCCTTTTTTGTTTACGACTCTTCTGTGTTAAAATAGTCTCAATCTTTACATAGTCACTGTTCAACCCACTATTTTTGAAAGGATGATCGTTTTGGCGCATACGAATCCCGACTGCATTTTTTGCAAAATTGTAAAAGGAGATATTCCTGCATCGAAAGTTTATGAAGATAACCACGTTGTAGCTTTTTTCGACATCAGCCAAGTCACGAAAGGACATACGCTTGTGATCCCTAAACATCACGTTGAAAATGTGTATGAGTTAGACGAGGAAACATCACGTAACCTTTTTGCAGCAGTGCCTAAGATCGCAAACGCCCTTAAAGCAGAGTTTGAGCCGATTGGTCTCAATATCCTGAACAACAACGGAAAAGCAGCTGGCCAATCCGTGTTTCATTATCACCTCCACCTCATTCCCCGATATGGGAAAGGAGATGGATTCGGTGCCGTTTGGAAAGAGCATGGTAGTGAGTATACTCAGGAAAAGCTCACTCAAATGGCCTCAGATGTGAAACAACGAATCCGTACCGCTAATTAAACAACCACAAAAAGACTGCTCTACAAAGGACACCCCTTTTAGAACAGTCTTTTATATTACGGTTATTTCCATTTACACAAACAAAGAAAAACTTAAAGGAATTCGCATTCTAATAGAGAAGAGTTTTGTTAGCCAAATGAAAGAATAGCAGAGGGAGAGTGTTCAACGTGTATAACTTTAATCCAGGTCCATCCGCATTGCCAAGCGAAGTAAAGAGAAGAGCGAAAGAAGAAGGGTTTTCTAAAGACGTGTCTGTTATGGAATTGAGTCACCGTTCAAAGGAATATGAAAACATCCATTTTGGTACGAAAGAGAAAATCAAACACCTCCTCTCTGTACCTGATCATTATGACATTTTATTTTTACAAGGAGGCGCAAGTCTTCAGTTTGCCATGCTCCCAATGAATTTTTTGACACCTGGTAAAAAAGCTGGGTATGTGCTTACAGGATCATGGTCGGAAAAAGCCTTTGAAGAAGCTAGTAGATGTGGAGAAACGTACACGTACGCCAGCGGAGCTCACGATCAATACCGCTCCATCCCGGAAATACATACGTGGGAACCTTCGGAAAATACAGCCTATCTCCACTTAACGTCAAATAATACGATTTACGGAACACAGTGGTACTCTCTCCCTGAGCCACACTTGGATACGCCTGTCTTTATCGACGCGTCCAGTGATATTTTCAGTAAACCCGTAAATTGGTCGAAAGTCGACCTCCTCTATGCAGGAGCTCAAAAGAATGCAGGCCCATCTGGAGTCACCATTGTCATTGTTAGAAAGGACTTGCTCGAAGATGCCAACACCACCATACCAAAGATCCTTCAATACACTACCCATCAAAAGAAGGATTCCCTCTACCACACCCCCCCTACTTTCTCGATCTATACAATGGGACTTGTGATGGACTGGTTAAAAGACCAAGGTGGCGTTGAAAAAATCTATGAAACCAACGCTGAAAAAGCAGGTTTGTTATACAAATTAATGGACGAATCAGATCACTTCTATCAACCACATGCCGATCAATTGAGTCGCTCCATGATGAATATTACATTCCGCCTCCCCTCTGTGGAACTGGAGCAAGAGTTTTTATCTCATGCTAAAGAAGAAGGCTTTATCGGCCTTAAAGGACACCGCTCGATTGGTGGGTGTAGGATTTCCTTGTACAACGCTGTTACACTTCAATCCGTAAACGCGTTACATGATTTCATGAATGCATTCAGAAGAAACCATAGCTGCTAGCTAACATTATAATAGTAATGTAATTTCTAATCGAAATCATTTTTACCTTCACAACTCTTTATTAAAATTCTTTTTGGATGAAGCGTCAAAGAGAAAGGGAATTCCCCTCATGTACTACATGGAGTGATGATATCCGCAAGTCGCCCCCTATCAGCTTTTGTAGCTCCCCCTGGACTCCCAGGGGGAATAATTTTCAGAAAATACAGATACGCTATTGTTAAACACTTTTCCTCTATGTTATGATTTAGATATCATTTTCCTAAAAAAATAATGAATTTTTAGAAAATATTAATTTTCTTATGGATTCTGTTGAAGATGGAGGGGACTTATGGATACAGAAGTATCACAATCCATTAAACAGTCCATCATGTTCAGTCATAAAGTGGCTCAGCTTAGTAAAGCACTTTGGAAGTCGATCGAAAAGGACTGGCAAGCATGGATAAAGCCTTACGAACTTAATATTAACGAACACCACATTTTGCTCATCTCTTACCAACTCGAAGGGGCATCCATCTCGGATATCGCCAAATTCGGTGTGATGCATGTATCCACCGCCTTTAACTTCTCAAAGAAGTTGGAAGAACGAGGATTGCTTACGTTCTCCAAACGCCAAAATGACAAACGAAATACGTATGTATTTTTGACCAGTGAAGGTGAAGAACTTCTCTTAAAAACGCTGGCAAATTACAAGCCTGAAAGTTATGGTGTTTACAGTGGTTCATTGCCAATTAAAGAACTCTACGGTAAGTTCCCTGAATTTTCAGAGATCACAAGCATTGTAAAACATATTTACGGTCCGGATTTTATGGCTATATTTGAAAAGTCATTGTCTAAAATCGAAAGTGACTTTACAGAAGTTGATGGGAAACTGGCACCGGTTGAAAAGACCGTAGAGCCGCCTAAAAAAGAAAGCACCACATCATCATAATCTTCACTGAATACTTACGAATATCAGAGGTTGACTAAAGGGGGGTAATCCTTGATTTGGTCAGCTTCTTTTCATGTTTAATGCACTAAAAGGACCTTAACAAAAATAAAGTATATTTTTTCTCAAAAACCTCTTGCTTTTATTGGCTACAGGGCTTAAATTACTAGAGTAGCATCAAGAGGAGGTGAGCAGATGAATTGCTGGAAAACAGTATCCGTATCGCAAGACATCGGTCGTTTCAGACTGTGGTTATTGTCCGGATTAGTTATGGTGATTTATTTTCTGTTGTATTACTTAGTGTTTAGTACGTTTATTTTAGAAGGTTCTTTAGTGGACTACGGTGTAACTTTTCTCATCGTATGCCTCTTTGCTGTCATTCCCCTTCATATGTTGCTTCATTGCATACCAGTTTGGATGTTAGGGAAAAAAGCCACCATGGGTATTCAAATGAGGGAATGGCCGTTTTTATATTTTGCAGTCAAACAACCGTTGCCTAAGCGAGTCTCGATCTTAGCCATCTGCTCCCCGGCGGTTTTTATTACTTTTGGAGCGATTGTGATCTCCATTCTCTTTCCGCACTTACTTCATTATGCAGCGCTCATGTCTGCATTAAATATCGGTATTTGCATGCACGATTTCTTATATTTTAAACACATCCGAAGAGCACCACGGGATTCTTTTGTAGAAGAATACAGTGGAGGCTTTCACATCCTTTGTGAAAACCCTGCTCTTACGAACAAAAAAGCCTCGTAGCGACGAGGCTTTTTTTATTCTCACGGAGTATGTTATTCCACTTCGTTTGGCAAACTCATGTCAGAAGAGGTTAAAAAGATCGTAAACCTGATTCTGTCTTCTTCTAGATTGAATTCTTCCGCTTCAACTAACACGTCTTCTGAAACACCCTCTTGAAGTTGAATGTAAATCCTTGATTCATTGGGGTTGATGTACACAAAATCCGGCAGATCTGCCATGTTTTCAATCATCCTAAAAATTTGCGCGGACGGGAGCGAGAGGTTTCCGATACGAAACGCCGTCTCTTCTAAGATGATATTTCCGTCTTCTGTGACTTCTGGAGCAAGGTTCATTTCCACAGGTACCTCCGTGCCAAACACAGAAAAAGAGGCTCGAAACAACACTTCATCCTCCAAGTAAATATCGTACTCCCGATTCGGATCTTCTTTATCCAACTCCTGTTGAATAAGATGGTTTAAGTTATCTTTATTTGCTTCTAGTACGAAGGATGGGTATTGATTTTCCCAATCTCCTCTCTCCACCTGTTCCCACTCAGGATCGTCAATCGGAGCCAAGAAACGATACAACATGACCATGATGAAAATGGTGATTAATGTTACAATAGATAGTAAAGAGAAAAAGGCGACTTTCCATTTATTATTCGTCCATTTCATGAACCGATCATTCTCCTCTCGAAATGAATGTATCCTTCACTGTCATTCTAAAGCAATAGGAACGAGAATGGGAACAATATGACCGTATTACTATGATTTTCGACTTTCTTTTGATAAAGTTAAACAATGAGCTTAAGCTATGGGGGTTACTAGATGATTATGCCATTTATTCCATTCGTTTTGTTTGCAGCGCTATACCTGTTTACAATTAATTCCATGACCAATACATTATGTATTCAAAAAGAAATTTCCGAAGAAAAACAACCTAAAGTCTTTCGAACGATCAATATTCTTATTATGATTTTACTCACATCATCGTTTGTAAGGATCTTCTTCACTTAAAAACATGTAAAGAACAAGCAAAGCTGTCTCCACAGAGACAGCTATTTTCATGTTCTTTTTTAGTACCAAGATGCTCCAACAATCACAAGCAAAATGAATAGTACAACGATTAACGCAAAGCCTTGACCGTTACCTTTATGACTCATAAGCGTTACCCCCTTTCGCCTATGCTAAAGAACTTACAATTAATAAGCCCAGACCGCTCCAATGATAACCAATAAGATAAACAACACCACTAATAACGCAAAGCCATTATCATATGAATGTGACATGGTATCCCTCCTTTTCATCGTTCATTACATACTATTGAAAAAAGCCTCATTGGTTTGGACGTTTATCACGAGTTGAGAATAAATTAAAGCTTTTACTTGGATTTAACTCCATGTTCAAAACGCTCTAAATTGTGGCAGCAATAAAGAATAAGGCTACTTTTTATCACTTTAGTTCGCAGTTTTCGGAAGGATTTTGCTTTTATACAAGATAAATTGAAGCAGAAGGACACAAGGCTCCTGTGGCCGTGAGGGCAAAGCAAGACTCCGCAGGGACGAATCGATTAAGCTTCGAGTTGCTTCGACGCAGACGCCTCGCCTCAAAGCATACGCAATCATAGGAAGACCCGAGGAGGGTTGCTAGCTCCACCAAGGAAAACGAAAGGCTTCAACAACACTTGTCGTGATGAAGAAAATATTAATAAAGCAACAATCTATACGAAAGTACATTTCAGTTATAATACCACTACTGTAAAGTCTTTCTTCTTCATACATACATTTCAATATCCTTCCTTCTGTGCTATAGTAAAGGGTGATATAACAGCTTGTTTAAAGCGCATAAGGGAGATGGAGAGTTTGAAAAAGAAGTGGATTTTAGCAGCCTCATCAATGGTACTTTTACTTGCTGCATGTACGAATGATGAAGCGAGCGAAGAGGAGCAAAACGGAACTGATTCCAGTGCAGAGGTTGAAGCACAGGAAGCGAATGATGACAATCAGGTTATCGTGGAAACAAGTGCAGGGGATATAACAGAAGAAGAGCTTGTGAATCGTTTAAAAGACATGTATGGTGATCAAGTTATTCAAGAATTGGTTCAAATGAAAGTAATGAACCACAAAGCTGAAGAGCTAGGTGTTTCTGAAGAGGATATTGATGAAGAAATTCAAACCATCCAGGAATCAATGGGAATTGAGTCTGATGACGAGTTTTACAACATCATGGAAATGCAAGGAATCTCGAGTGAGGAAGAAGTTCGCGAGCTTGTAAAGCAACAAGTGTTACTTCAAAAGCTAGTTGAAGACGAAGGAGAGCCAACAGAAGAAATGGTACAAGCTGAATATGATAAAGGTGAAGAGGTAGAAGCCCGTCATATTTTGGTCGAAGAAGAAGAGTTGGCAAATGAGTTATACGAGCGTCTCACAGACGGGGAAGACTTTGCAGAGCTTGCTGAAGAGTATTCTGTAGATCCAGGTTCCGGTTCTGAGGGTGGCGACCTTGGCTTTTTCCGTAGAGGTACAATGACAGCTCCATTTGAAGAAGCTGCTTATAACCTTGAAGTAGATGAAATTAGTGAACCTGTACCAACGCAGTTTGGTTATCACATCATTCAAGTAACGGACCGCACTCCGTTTGAAGATGACTTTGAAGAAGTGGAAGAACAACTCTATAACACCCTTAACCAGCGCATGATGCAACGTATGGGTGAAAAACAACAGGAAATGTTTGAAGAAGTTGAAATTAACGTGATTGACAGTCGTTATGAAGGATTGTTTGATCAATAAATAGAAGCAAAGCAGCACATAAGACTCTCTTATGTGCTGTTTTTTAAAAATTAGTATATTTTCATGTTGTGTAAAATGCTATGTCCTGTTGATATGCGCAGGCGTAGCTGAACGCTAGTAGCGACAGCCCTACTGCTGTGAGGTTCGTTTGCATCGTGAATGTACAGCGATTTGCTTCCACGAAATGATTAAGAATCGGCTACTTGCCAGCACGCCGCGACAAGGGAACGAGGTGGCGTAAAGCTAAGCCTTATTCACTGACGCAAATGTATATGTATTTATTATAGGTTTTCATTTTGGATTCCTTTTTCTTATAAACTTTCTTTAGTCAAATTCAACACCTAAAAGTTGATTCTCAACACTAAAAAAGATAGCAAGGATTGTTCATCCCTACTACCTTCTATCTTCTGCTTACTTAAGCACTTCTTTTAATGATATCATTTATCTCGTTCTTATATAGGTCTGACTTTCCTCCAAAAACAGCTTGAATGTTTTTGTTATACTTCATCACGCCTGCGGCACCAAGGGCTTTTAGTTGATCTTCATCAATTTCACCCGGATCTACAACCGTCACTCTAAGCCGAGTAAAGCAAGCATCGACATTCTCTAGATTCTCTTTTCCTCCGAGTGCCACAAGAATCTCTTTCGCTGTTTCACGATACTGATCTTTCTTTGCTACAGGTTTGTTTTCCGTTTCTTTTTTTTCATTGTAATCTTTACGAGTATAGAGCTTCGCTTCTTGTCCTGCACGACCAGGTGTAGCCAAGTTCCATTTGTTGATCGCAAAAGAGAATACCACGTAATAAATCACAAAGAAGATCGCTCCTAGCACAAGGTTCATCCACCAGTTTGGTGTACCAGGCAGAGCATTGACCAAAATGTAGTCAATTAATCCAGATCCCCCTGCCCATCCAAGCTGTACGTTAAGCATGTAAGCAATAGCGAAACTAAAGCCCGTAATCACGGCATGAATGACAAATAATAATGGGGCTACAAAAAGGAACGTAAACTCGATCGGTTCCGTAATTCCTGTAAGAAACGCTGTTCCTGCTGCAGCGATCAGCATCCCTTTTACTACAGGACGGTTCTTTTTGTCAGCCTGCCGATACATTGCAAAAGCGGCACCAAGAAGACCGAACATGACGATTGGATACTTCCCTGCCATAAAGCGTCCTGCTGTAACCTCTTCCCCTGCTGCAATTTGAGCAAGAAAAATGTATTGATCACCAGATACCATCTGACCAGCCACTTGTGCTGTTCCACCAAGCTGAGTCCAAAGAAATGGTGCATACCAAATGTGGTGAAGTCCCGTTGGTATTAATACTCGTTCAAGGAACCCATACAGACCTATGTAAGCAGGGTTCGTTGCATCCGTAGCAATGACGTTCGCGACCGCGTTAATGCCCGTTTGAATGGGAGGCCAAACAAGCATAACCACGAACGCTAACAAGATGGACATAAACACCATCACGATTCCAACCGAGCGATCGCCGGCAAAAAAGCCAAGAACTTCTGGAGGTTGGAATCGCTTGAATCGATTGTATACCCAAACAGCTAATAACCCGACGATAATCCCGCCTAATACCCCGGTTTCAAGGGAAGCAATACCAAGAGTCATTCCGTATTCGCCACTCTCTTCTGCCATTTGCGGTGTAATGTTCATGGCAAGAGAAATCGTCGTATTCATAATAATATAGCCAAGCAAGGCAGCCAAAGCCGCTATTCCAGAGCCGCCTGTTAAACCAATAGCTACACCAACGGCGAAAATAATCGGTAAGTTTTGAAAGATACTTAAACCAATTGTCGTCATTCCATTACTTATCACCTGCATTGTATCCGTTTGCAAAAAAGGCAAGTAATCAGCAAGGGGGCCATTCATAGCCGCACCTATTCCTAGTAAAATCCCTGCCGCAGGCAACAAGGCTACCGGGACCATTAATGATTTCCCGAACCTCTGCAATGCCGCAAAATTCATGATGTTACCTCCCTGTATCCCCGTTTTTTGTGGAAATGAGGCTGGTGTTAAACCAGCCCGATCCTCTCTCTATGATTTTGCTGCCAATTCAGGCCAGAAAGCTTTATTTTCTTCGATTAAATCATCTAGAATCGCCCGCGCTCTAGGAGCATCCACGACTGTTCTATTCAATGTTAATGCTTGGAGCAGTTTGTTGTAATCTTTTTCATACCAAGCATCGACTACGAGTTTTTCAAAAGCCAATTGCCCTTCGATCAGGCCTTTTTGGAATGTTGGAATTTCCCCAACCGCATAAGGTCTTGGACCTCTAGACGTTAAAGCTGCTGGTACCTCTACCATCGCATCGTCTTGAATATTTGAGATAATGCCGTTGTTCTCAACAATTACAATGAATGTGTCTCCCGTATTATAGGCAAGAGATGCAGCTACTCGAATCATGTAGCAGCCGTGGATGTCCACTTCCAAGTCTGCATGTTCAGTAGACTGATCGTTAATTAACGTTTCACATTGATCGTTAACTCGCTTCTCACGCCCGTTAATCACCTGACGTGCTCTCGTATTTTCAATATCTTCTTTTTCTACCATCTGAGATGGATAGAGATAGTACTGTAAATAAGTATTTGGTAAGTAGTCCGGGAAATCATTGAGCATCGTTTCGACTTGTTTGAACGTTTTAATCCAAGACGGATCATTTACAATCTCGGAGTCTTCTGGTAAGAAGCCATCATTTTTGATTGCGTTTTTAATATCGTCGGTAAGCTTGTTCCCTTCTTTATCATAAATGTTTGTAAACCATCCGAAGTGGTTTAAACCGAAGTATTCCGGAACAAGGTCCCAAATTTCTTTGCCTAAAATCTTAGCGTAACTCACCATGATCGCGGCCGGCATATCACAGATATTCAAGATTTTATCGTCTTTCGGGAATTCTCTTCTCAAGGCTTCAGCAACGATGGCTGCCGGATTTGTATAGTTTAAGATCCACGCATCGGGTGCGTATTCTCTTACATCATTCACAACTTCAATCATGTCCTTAATGGATCGAAGACCATAAGCCATTCCACCAGGCCCGCATGTTTCTTGCCCAACAGCCCCGTGACGAAGAGGAATTTGCTCATCCTTCTCTCTCATTTGAAGGCCACCTGTACGAATTTGCACAAAAGCAAAATCAACATCTGTGAATGCTTCTTCCTTATCCGTAGTGTAAGAGAAGGATTCTAATTCAGGGTATTTTTCATTTAAGATCACTTTCGTAGCTTTTGCGATTCTTTCCTGACGCTCTGCATTTGTATCGTAAAAAGTAATCGATTTAAGAGGAAAATGCTCCTTTTCTTCAATTAAGCTCATAATCATTCCTAATGTGTACGTACTTCCGCCACCTACGACGACAAGGTTTTGTTTTTTCATGATGGTTATCCTCCTGTGTAATTTATTTGTATATAAATTGTATTGTTTATTTTCTAATACAAATATAATACATATAAATGAAAGCGTCAACAAAAATGTATTTGCTCAATAAAAAAATCTGACGTATGCTATAAGAAAGCCATACAAATGGATTGTGAGGGAAAACAATATGAGAACGTCTTCACCGCTTTATAGAAAAATTGCCAGCCAAATGAAAGAACACATACATAAGAAGTCATGGAAAGAAGGGGAAGCCATTCCCACAGAAGCCAAGCTCGCAGAAACCTTTCATGCCAGTCGAGTTACCGTACGTCAAGCGATTCAGTTGCTTGTTCAAGAAGGACTTTTGTATAAAATCCAAGGTAGTGGAACGTATGTAAAGGAAACCAAGATTGAACATAACATCTATTCTTTGAGAGGGTTTACCGAAGAAATGAAAGCATACGGGAAGGAAATCTCCAATGCCGTCATTGATTTTAAACTTGTGGAACCGTGTGATCACATTCGCCAAGTTCTCAACTTGGAAATAGGAGAAAAAACGTTTTATGTAAGGCGTCAACGTCTAGTCGATGGTATCCCCTTCGTTTTGGAAGACACATATTTGCCTGTCAGCCTGTTTCCAGATTTATCGTATGAAACGATGTCGGGCTCGAAATATGACTACATTGAAAAGAAAAAAAAGCTTATGATAAAGGACAGCTTTCAAGAGGTTCTTCCATTGCTTCCTAACGACGAGATTCAAAAGTTGCTTCACTTAGATGAAGCCATTCCTATTATCAAGGTTCAACTCTTCTCCAAACTCGCAAATGAACAGGTGTTTGAGTATAGCGAACTTTACTTTAAAAGTGATGAATACAAGTTTACCATTGTGGCTAACAGACGAGGCTAAAGGAAATCCACATATGCCCATTAGACAAAAACGCCCTATAAACATATGTATATAGGGGGTTCACCCAAAACGTCTGTGATGAAAGGATGACGCTACATGTCCGGTGACTGCCAAAATGGTTTCACATTTCTAGTCGTCATGTTTATCCTGTTGGTTATTGTAGGTTCTGCTTACGTTTGTTAAATTTTATGAAGCAAAAGTACAAACACTTATTCACGAGCGATTAAGCAAAATACAGAATTGCAAAAAGTCCGCACCTAGTCTGGTGCGGACTTTCTTTTTAACTTTTTTTAGGAATAGATTTAAGAACCAACTTTACTTTTCTCGCGACTTTCTCTTACTTTTTTCATCAGAATTTCCCCTTCTTGCTCAATCAACGCCTGCTCTTTTTTCTTGTCATCCGTAAATGCTTGTACGGCTTTATAGCCACAAAAAACAATCCCTGCATAGAGGAAATACACCCAACCAGGTACTTGCAACAAGAACGATCCTATAGTGGTCATGGAGATAATCCTGACTACAAAAGCTATAAACACAACACTAACTAAGATTGCTACCAGTTTGATTCTCTTCAACTCTCCTCCACTCCTTCTTCAACTCCACCTTTCTATTATTCATATGGTAAATAACAGAAAATATGATAGTTTACGTTTTTCATTAGAAGAATCAGGGAATAGACCTACTATCATCGAAAATTATACGGAGGGTTTATACATGACTAAACAGAGACTATCAGATCTAACATACGGAGAGTTTCAAGAAGAACTTATTCGCCTTACATTAGATGAATTAGGAAAAAAACGGGAGAACTCCCCCCTCGTTTACTTTCCGATCGCCCATGAAAAAGTAGAAACCTTTTTACTTGCTTATTGGCAGGAAGCATGGGGAAACTGTAAGGAAATGACGTGGAATGAATGGTTTGAATCTGAGTGTTACCAATGGTTTCAAGATGAGGTAATCAAGGAAGTATTACAAGAGGCGGTCATTGTGGACCACTCACCTCCAATACAAGAAGCCAAGTCTTCTAAACCACCACGTACAGATTTGTACTAATCAACAAAATAAACCCTTCTTTCATAACGAACAGACGAGATATCGTCTCGTTCGTTTTTTTATCCACTGATTGTGGAGTCCTCAATCATTCCATTACAAGCAAAAAACCTGAAGGAGTAAACCCTTCAGGCATAAAAATTACAAATCCAATGGTTTATCATGAAACGTTGGTTTGTAGAAGGTACGGTTATCCATCGGGAAGATCCTGTCACTGAATTCACCAGGTTGTACCCCTTCAAGAGCGCGATCCATCATATTCATTTTCGCATCTAGATTATCAATGTGATGAAGAATCTCCGCTTCCCTAATCATAGGAGGCTTTGGACTTCCCCATTCTCCTTTTCCATGGTGGCTTAAAACAATATGTTGAAGAGTGAGTACTTCTTCCCCATCGATCTCAAGCTCTTTTGCGGCTTCCGCTATTTCGTTGACTACGATGGAAATGTGGCCAAGGAGTTTTCCTTCTTTTGTATATTCTGTGGCCACTGGGCCAGATAATTCATGTACCTTGCCTAAGTCGTGGAGAATCACACCTGCATACAGAAGGTCCGTATCTAACGTCGGATATAACGTAGATATGGATTTTGCCAAGTCGAGCATACATACCACGTGGTAAGCCAAGCCCGAAACGTATTCATGATGATTTCTAGTTGCAGCTGGCGCTTCCATAAATGCTTTTTGGTGCTTTTTCAACAAATGCCTCGTGATGCGTTGAACTTTTGGGTTCGTCATCTCGAACAAATATTGATTGATTCTCTCCAACATTTCGTTTGGAGGCAAAGGAGCTGACTGTAAGAAGTCTGCTGTATTTACTTGATCCATTTCAGATGTTGGTCTAATCGCTTTGATTTTTAATTGACGATTCCCACGGTATTCATTCACTTCCCCATGAATATGTACGATTGCTTTTCCTACGAAGAGATCTTCATCTTCCGGTGAACATCCCCAAAGCTTGGCTTCAATTTCTCCACTTTGATCCGTAAGCATTAATGTTAGAAAGGGTTTGCCGTTGCTTGCTGTTCCCTTTTTAGAGCTTTTGATTAACAGGTAAGAGTCTACCGCTTCTCCGACTTTATGGTGCTTGATTCCTTTTTTCATCTTCTCCTCCCTCTCTTTCCAAGGTTCTCTTTTTTGACAGTATAGCATATTTTCTCAAACGTTTGTTCTATGAACGTGGCCCATTGGGTTTTACTACTAGATTGGGGGCAAAGGACATCTCTTTAAGGGAACCGGGAGTTAACCCCATAGCCATCAACTTAAGGATTGAGTGTAGTAAATCAGTTGAAGAAAGGTGTAGCCAGAATGTTCTTCGCTTTCCGCGGCGGTGCCGGCGAGCCTCCTCGGGCATAGCCCTTGCGGGGTCTCTCCTGGCTCCCACGGCCGCAGGAGTCTCGAACATTCCGTCTACACCTAATCGCATGTCCTAGTTCAAATCATTTGTGATAGATAAGAGCTTAATGGTTCACCTTGTCGGGTATCTTCCCTTTACAAACTAAAAGGTGAAGTCAGTGAGGGTGAAATGTGAAAGAATTACGTGAGAGTGCAGATATCACCAATTAAGATAAATAACCTTTTTCATCAATACATAGAAACCATTCAAAAAAGATGTAGGAAGTGTAGAAAGAAGAATTGTGAGACACTTTTCAAGTCTTAAAGAACACGATGAAGGAGGAAGATAAGCTGATACTCTTACACGTTTTAATAAGCTGTTTGTCTAATAAATATCATCATTTAAATTAGAAAATGTAGTGAAAGGTGGCGACTCCAGCGGGAATAGCATCAGCCGAAGACCCCGCAGGGCGCCTTTCCCGAGGAGGCTAAGGCGATGCCCGCGGAAAGCGTCCACCTGTAACGGAATATATCCTTGTCAAAAAAATCTTCCGAAAAGTAGCATCTTTGTCATGTGAAAAAATGAGAGTGAATCATCAATAAGATAAAAAACCAAAAAAAATCCGCCAAGTTTGCTTAACTTGACGGCTAACGGTTATTTACCTGGTTCATAATTGTTACATGACTTCCTCTGTGTGTTTGATTGCCTTGTTTTTCTGCTTTCCTAGCCATAGAATCGTGGAAAAGAAAGCTAAAAACATCATACTGGCTCCGACAGCAAATGGGAAGAAGATATTAAAAGCAAATAAATTTCCCGCAAGCAAAGCCCCCATTACATTTCCTAAGCTCACAAACGAATTATTAACACCCATTACAAGCCCTTGTTTTTTACCCGCTAGCTTAGAGATCATTGCATTTACGGAAGGTCTTAGAAGAGAGTTACCTAAAAAGAATAAACAAGTTGTCACAATGAGGGTGCTGTAGTTAAAGGCAAAACTCATTAATATAAAGCCAACACCACTTAATAGGAGAGACCCCAGGGCTACTTTTTCATCCCCAAAACGCTTGCTCAAACGTCCAATCAGCCCTCCTTGAGCAACTGCCCCTACAACACCAACAATCATCACAATCGTTCCTACTTCAGACGGGGAATAAAGGAAACGGTCCCACGCATACATCCCAAACACGGTTTGAAAATTAGCCAGTCCAAAACTTAGTACGAAAACAAGACCGAGTAAAAATCCTACGGGACTTCGTAACGCTTGCCACATGTCACTAAATTGGCTTGTTTTGAGTTCCCCTTTTACTGTTCTTTTATCTTCTGGCAAAGACTCAGGGAGGAAAAGCAAAGAAAAGACACATGCAAGAGATGCAGCTATACCTGCAAACAGGAATGGCGTAGACAAGCTCACTTCAGCAAGCCACCCCCCTATTCCTGGACCGAATACGATACCAAGAGCCATAGACATACCCAATAAGCCCATCCCTTTACTCCGCTTCTCTTCAGTTGTGGTATCAGCAACATACGCCATAGCTGTGGGCATGACTGCAGCACCAAACGCCCCGGCGATGATTCTGGACATATAAAGCATCCACATTTGAGTAGCAAAAGCAAAGATAAACTCTGCTACAGCAAATCCAAACATCCCTATGGCAATAAGTGGCTTCCTTCCAACTTGGTCAGAAAGCTTTCCCCAAAAAGGCGCCGTAAGGAATTGCATAAAGGCAAAAAGAGCGATAAGAACGCCCAATTCAATTGAACCTGCTCCAAATGAATCTACATAATAAGGAAGGATCGGGATCACTAGACCAATCCCCATCATAACGACGAACATATTTACCATAAGAAGCAGTAACGATTTCGTTTGTTTTTTCATAAGACCACTCATTTCAGTGACAAAGGGGTAGGTTTAACTATTATTTGTTTTAGGCAAATAGATTGAAAAGCAAACCCCTCGCTCTGTATTCCGTAATTCAGGTTCTCCTTTGTGAAGCTCTGCAATACTCTTAACGATGGCAAGCCCAAGACCAAACTGCCCTTTGTTTCCTTTTCTAAACGGAGTAAATAAATGCTCCATTTCTTTTTCAGGAATGAACTCTCCATCGTTTTCAACCTCTATTAACGTGTTTTGGTCTCGTTGTTCTGCACGTAAGACAATCTCTGATTCTGCATAACGAAGGGCATTTTCTACAAGGTTCTCAAGGAGAACTTGAAGCTGTTCTTTGTCTCCGTAAATGTTGGTCTTGTCACCTTCAACGCGAATCGTCACGTCTTCTCGTTGCATGCAAAAACGTTCGCGGATTTGATAAGCAAGTGAGCCAAATGGAAAATCGACTTTCTCCATCGTCGTTTCTTTCAACGAATCAAGTTTCGTATAATAAAGCATGTCTTTTACTCGTTTTTCCATACGTTCACTTTCTTCCAAAATCACATCCATTGTAGAAGGAATGTTTTCCTTTGGTAAAATACCGTCTTTCACGGATTGGGCATAGCTTTTAACGACCATAATCGGTGTCTTCAGCTCATGGGAAGCATGCTGAATGAATGTGCGTTGAGCCCGGTCATATTTCATCAAATTCTGTCTCATAGATTCAAATTGGTTAGACAACTTTTCAAAATCATCATCACTTTCCCAATGGAACGGTTCTTTCCAATTCCGATCAGCAATTTGTTCAAAGTGGTTGCCTAAGCTAGTTAGCGGTACCTTCAAATAGTTCTTCAACCAAAATGCCGGTATCAAACTGAGTAAGCCTGCCATCACCATAATATAGAACAGCCTTGACCAAAGTCTGTTGACCATTTGGTCTCGGTAAGTATCCCACATATATGTAATGTGGTAGTACTCCCCTTCAGGTGTATAGGACTTAAACACGACATAGAAAAGGGTAGCATCATTGTAGGTGAGCTCGTATCTACCTCGACGCTCTACTTCTTGAGCACGCTGCCCCATCTCAATTAACACTTCGGTCGGAACGGGATCACCAAGTCTCCTGCCCAATTGGTTCCCACCGATCACCAAGTGTCCGACGGAACGCTCTGCGTCCCGACGTTCAAGAAACTCAACATCCGAAGTGTGAGGTGCAGGGTATTCTCCCCTTGGGCTCATTGCCCTTACTTGTTCTTGTTCAATAATGCGATAAGTTTCCTCTGTTAATGTGCTCTTCAAAGAAATCGGATAAATGATTCCAATTAATAACCCGACCATCAGGATAATGGCGATAAAAGAGAACCAAATCCGCTGTGTCAGATTGAGCTTGATCATGATGATAAGACCCTGTATCCATACCCGTAAAGTGTTTCAACGTGAACGCGTGGGAGTTTCTTACGAACACGGCGAACCACGTCATCAACCGCTCGCTCCGATCCGAAATAGTCGCTGCCCCATACATACTCAATAATGTCTTCTCGTGAAAGGGCATTTCCTACATTGCTTGTAAGAAGAATGATGAGATCCATCTCTTTCGTTGTTAACTCAACTAATTCTTCGTAATCGTGAACGGTTCTCGAGTTTGTATCGATTGTATATCCATTTAGTTCAATTTTTTTATGTTCTTGAACCTCCGTTTGATAGACACGCTTCAATAATTTCTTCGCACGTATGACGAGTTCTTCCGGCATAAACGGCTTGGCCAAATAATCGTCACTTCCAAGCTCTAAACCAAGCACACGGTCGAGATCTTTGTCTCGCGCCGAGATGAAGATAACAGGTGTATCTTGGTCGGCTTTTATTGCTTTTAAGAGCTGATAGCCATCCATTCCCGGTAGCATGATATCTAATACCCACAGATGAGGTGGTTTATTGATGGAATCGTGTGCTTCCTTCCCGTCAAGGAAGATCGTTACGTCCCACCCCTCTTTTTCCATATAAGCTTTAATGACTTCCGCTAGATTTTTCTCGTCTTCTACTAAATAAATTTTATAGTTGTTGTCCATAAAGACCACATCCTTCAATTGTATGTTGTAATCGAACTTAGTCCCAAACCCCTTGTGTAGCTATTTTATAATAATTTCACCTAAAAGAACAAGAAAGCCCGAAATTATGTACAAATATGAAAATGAAAGGGTTTTATAGGCGTTGTTTCACCCCTTATTCGGCCGTTCCCTTAGCATGAACCTGATCCGTTGCAATACAAAACCGCCACCTTCTAAAAGGGCAGCGGTTGAAAAGCTAACGCAAAAGCACTTGTTCATTTAAAATAAGAGGTTCTCGATTCATTTCTTCTTGTACGTTTTTATGACAGGTAAAGTATAGGATTTGGTGTGTCTTTCCTAGGCGATTGATTGCTTTTATGACTCGATCCCTTCTTAATGCATCAAAGTTTACGAAAGCCTCATCAATAATAATAGGAAGTGGCTCTTCTTGTTTATAGTGCTCCACAAGAGAGAAACGAATCGCTACATACAATAGCTCACAAGTGCCTTGACTTAAATCGGCTGGTCCGAACCTCGCTCCATCATTTCGTTCTACAACAAACCTGGTTTCACCGAGGGGAGCGAACAATTTAACATATCTGCCATCCGTTAACGTTTTGAAGTACTGTTCCGCCCCTTGCAGAACAGCTGGCTGTCTTTTTTCTTCATATCGCCTCTTTGTTCTCTGAATGATCTCTTTTGCTAAAGCAAGCATTGACCATTCTTTGCTATAGGTGTTCAATTCTTGCTTTAAAACCTCAAACTGTTGGAGAAGGTCTTCATAGGTTGTTCCGTTTTCCAATTCTCTAAGAACGTGTTTAAAGTTTGTACGTTGCTCTATGAGTTGTTTCTCTTCACGCTCGTATGCATGTATGCGAGAAAGAAAGTTTTCGATGTGATCATCAATCGTATCTTTCCATTCTTCACACCGTTCCCAGTCCTTTTCCCACGTGTCTTTAGACGATATTGCTTTCATCTGGGCTAGGAGCGTGCGCGCATCTGTTCTCTTCTTTTTGTCTTCTCTCCACTCCATTTCTTTTTTTCGAAAGCTTTCTTCATCTGTTACTCCGGCTTCATCAAACAACGATGATACAACCGCTTTTTCTTTTGCCATACGACGATTAATGCTTCGTAGCTCCTGAGTTAAGGTTTCCAAGTCGTTTACCGCTTTTTCGCAAATGCTAATTAAATCTTTCTCATTTTCAACCCATCGCTCCAACTCGCTTAAGATTAGGGATGGGGGCTGTTCTTTGGAAAGCCCTACATAGGTTGCCACATTATTAACGCTATCCAAAAAACGATTGATTTGGTGATCAAGCTCTATGAGCTCCTTTTTACACCTTTGCCTTTCTTCATCCAACTGTTTCCACTCGGTTGTGGCAGTGAACATGTCTTCATATTGTTCTGCAGTATATCCTGGTTCAAACCCTGTAGATTTGGCCCATCGTTGCAGTTCACCCAATGCTTCATTCACCTTCTGTTGGTATGAAGATATATCTTGACTTACGTTTAGTGCAGACCGCTTCCTTTGGCCAAGCTCTCGATTGATTTGTTCCGCTTCTCGCACCGCGCGCTCATGCAACGTAAGTTTTTCTTTCCAATTAGATACTGGTTGTTGATTGAGCTGTTTTTCTATCTCATCCCACTTACGTATTTCACTGCTCACTTGGTCGATCTCTCCAGATCCTCGATTCCAATCTCCCTTCGGTCGTACCTTAATAAAAAAGAGGGCAAGTAAAGCAATTCCTAATGTAAAAATCCCTTGAAGTATAGCGCCAGTAAATAGGCTCCAACCACCTATTAAGATGAGAACAATTGCACCGAATGTGAGGGGTGTTGCATACGAGTCTTTCTCTGATTCTTTTTTCGATTCAAGAACGTTTAAACGGTGTTTTAGCATCGTAAGCTGAGGTTTAAAAGCTTCAAGTTGATGATACATATCAAGCGTTTGCTCTGCTTGTGCCTTTTCACTTTCACTCAGCAAGCCTTGTTCCGTTTGCTCAAACTCTAGTAATAGACGTTCTTGCTCTTTTTTAAGCTGTCCTTGTTGATCCTCAAGTCGAGTAAGAGCCTCATCCGACTCTTCGTACACCTTCCTTAATTCCCTGAGTTTATCGTTAGCCTGCCGTGTTATATCACGTTTTTTTAGGTGTTGTTGATCCTCGATGCCCCATTCCATTTCAATTACCTTTTGTTTCTTTTCAAGAAGATCCTTCTTTTGCAAAACGCTTGTTTTTGATTTTGTGAGCTCTCTATATCGTCCCTCTTCGTTATTCAATTTCTTCACTTGACGTTCAATCTCTTTTACATCCAATGGAGAAAGCTGGTTTCTGAGGCTTTTAACCTTTTCTTCGAGTAGAACTTTCTGCTCTTCTTTTTCAGTGTAATTGATTTGAAGCTCTTTTTCTTCGTTTATCGAGCGCTCAAGCCTTTCGATACCAGATTCCGGAAATGATAGCTCCTTTTCATTTGGAAGTGTTGCCTCTATTACTTTATATTCCCCATACAACGGAAGCATCTTTTTCACTCGATCATACTCTGAAAGGGTTTGCTTTAATGTATGTTTATCTGTTGCCACTTCATCAATCCGTTGTTTTGTAGAGTCGATCTTGTTTGCCAAATCATCATATTCCGCGAGTTTTGCCCTCCACTCCAGAACTTCTTTTTCTTTTTCTTGGAGCTCTTTTAGGGTTAGGTTAATTGGTGTTTTTTTCCCTCTCGATTTAAACCATGCCTGCATCTGTTCATCGGCTTCTTTCTCACTTTGCAATAATGAAGGCCCTCCTGAGATTGAGGTGTCATAGAGAAAACTGTTCATTTCTTCCCGATTCATCTTTTCCAAACCTTGTAGACCTGACAAGTCGAATGAAAAGATCCCTTCAAATACCGTTTGTGAGATCCCATTTAGTATAACGTCAAGCTCTTCTTCTCCTCCTGTCTTACCAGTGGAATACTTGACAGTAACTTCACCTTTCATTCGATTTTTTCGAACTCTCTCAATAATAACTTGATCGTCATGCTCCGTTTTTATGACCAAGCTGCCACCATATATAGAATGATGAAGCGGTTCATAGGATTTTTTTTGCTCATTCTTTTTCGGGAAGCCAAATAATACAGCCTGAATAAACGCCATTAAAGTTGATTTACCTGCTTCATTTTCTCCGAAGACGAGTTGAATGGAAGGGTCTAACGTGAACCTTTCGTTCGTCCATTTACCGAATCCGTAGATGTCGATTTCTTTGATAATCACTTAGGCTTCCTCCTTTAATAGACGTGAAACAAGCCACTGCTCTGCTTGATCCAAAAGTTCTTTCTTTTCTGCATCTGTTAATGGAGTTACGTATTTTCGCGCCGTTCGGTGATTGTAAAGTTCGGAAAAGATATCATCCGATACTTCAATGCCATCGATCACTTGGAGTACATCTCCTAAAATATTAGACTGGTCCTTCGCTTTCTCTCTGTCCATTTCAGGCTTCGTTTGCACTGCCAAACGGTGAACCCAATACGAAAAGTCGAAAAGAACGTCTTCGTCCCCTCTAAGTTCGTCAATACATTCCTCCACCACCACCGGATTTTGCAGTTCTTGGTGAAGAGGACCGGAACCAGTAACGACCAAGTCAATCAAATCAAACTTGTTTTCTTTGCCAACACCATCAATCGTTTTTTCGCATTTAGCAATAAAACCGTCCATCGAATCGACCCCATTAATAGACACTTCCACTCTGTGCCAGTCCACCACAGAAGTATCTAAAAATGTTAATTTCCCGTCTACCTTTGAAAGTTCAACGTAGTAGGCACCTTTCGCTCCTCTTTCGTTGCGATGCCCGCCTTGAATATTGCCAGGGTATACGACAAATGGCTTTTCCGATATAATTTGCCGCTTATGAATATGCCCTAACGCCCAATAGTCAAACCCTGTGTCAATCAGTTGATTTACTCTAAAAGGGGCGTACGGATCATGATCAGGTTGCTCTTCTTCCTGTCCATGAAGAAGAGCGATATGAAAGAGCGCGTCTTCTTTCTTTTCCGTCTCATATTCTTTAATCCGATTTTCAACAATGCTTCTTTTATCGTAGCTAAATCCATACACTCGCACTTGATTATTTTTATGTAATACACTCGACGTTTTTGAACCGAACACCGTCACGTTCTCAGGCATACGTATCCCGTTCTCATTCTCTGTTAGGGGGTCATGGTTTCCATGAATAATGTATAATAGTATGTCTTTTTCCTTTAATCGTTCAGCCTGCTTTCGCATGAATAATTGACCTTTTAAGCTGCGATGTTCAAGATCGTACAAGTCTCCGCTGATGACAACAAAATCCACTTCTTTTGCGATGGCTTCATCAATAATTTTTGCAAAAGAAACGTATGCACTTCGTTTTAAACGGTTCAATAAAGAAGCAGGAAGCTTCGAGGTTTCAAACGGCCGATCCAAATGCAGGTCTGCGCAATGAATGAAACGAACAGTCTCCACTGTCTCACATCCCTCAACCTTTTTCGCTCATTATACCACAAAAAGCGATCGTTTGTTCGGTGTTAAACTTTCATTTTTCCACACAAAAAGAACTGTACCTCTTCAACATTGGGCACAGTTCTTTTAATCGTATTAATTAAACGGCAGCAGTGAAATTGCCGTGAGGGCTGCCAGTGGTAGCACTAATCGTTGAAACCGTCTCCTCGGGCCATAATAGGGTTGATAGTAATATGGGTAATAGCTGTATCCTCCATAAACCCTCATACCTCCCTCAGCATCCAATCCACCCGTCGGTACGGCCAAATATAAATAGTCCTCGTCTACGTTCTCAACGATTCCATCGTATCTTGTGTGGTGTTACCAAGACGTAACGGTACATATGATCTTTGCACAAGTCGTGTATGCTGTTTGTGTCCATGGTCCATCCCCCCTCACTGCCCATATTATGCAAGGCCCTAAGAAGGGTGGATAATTACGATTCTTTTTTTGAAAGGGCGAGCGCTTGTTTGATATCTTTTAAAGAAGATACTTTACCATACATGAGTACGCCGCCTTTATAAATCCGGGCACCGATTAAAGCAAGAAAAACGATTGATATCACCATCACAATGATACCAAGGGCAATTTCCCAAAATGGTAGTTGCAACATCCCTACACGTAAAAACATGACCATCGGTGTAAAGAACGGAATATAGGACGTAACTGTGATAATTCCCGATTCCGGAGCATTTAATCCAAACATGGAAATCAAGAATGCCACAACGACAATCATCGTAAGAGGTGTAATAACTATATTTACTTCTTCCGTTCTACTTACCAATGATCCAAGAACAGCGGATATGGTCGCATAAAACAAATAACCTAGTAGGAAGAAAACAAGAGCAAAGATGATTAGGCTAACGGGAACACCAGACATCATATCCCCAATAAACCCATCAGACTCCATACTTCCTCTCATTGATAAAAATCCTATTAAAATGATTAACATGTATTGGACAATCCCTAAAAGACCGATGCCAAAAATCTTGGCAAACATTTGCTTAACTGGTGAGACACTAGACACTAAAATCTCCATCACTCGTGACGATTTCTCCGTCGCTACTTCCATGGCAATCATGTTCCCGTAAGCAAGAACGGAAAAGTAAATGACCACAACGAGGGCATTCACTAAAAATCGGGTTTGTGTGAGCTCTTCTTCTGATCGTGCTGTATCACTCAATGCCTCCGTTTGAAAGCTTACTGGAGCATAAATGCTTTCGACCGTTTCTTCATCAAGACCAAGTCTAGCCGTTGCCACTTCAATTTTCACTTGCTGAAGTGCTTGTTCAATGACCTGAGGTGCTTGCTGATTAGCCACAGTTTGGGCTTTAAATATCCCTTGAGGCAACCCGTCAGGCCCCTCTTCCAACAGAAGCAAGCCTTGCAGTTCCCCTTGTTCAACGCGGTCAATCCCTTCCTCTACGGACTCGGATAAAGGAGTCAGCCTCACTTGGTCGGAAAAAGGTCCAAGCTGTTCTTGTACTAGGGCCGTGTATTCGTTCTCTTCATCGACTACACCGACTTCAGCGACTTCGGTTCCCCGATCTTCAAACGCCTCAAAGATCCGGTCTATGTTAGCAATCCCTGCCACAATTACGGCCGTAATGATGGTTGATATGATGAAAGACTTTGAGCGTAGCTTAGAAAAGAACGTATGAAATAAGATAATAAAGAACTTATTCATAAGAAGCACCTACTTTTTCAATGAAAATATCATTTAAAGACGGCTCTTCTAATACAAACTTACGAACGGATCCACGTCCAGCCAAAGCCTTAAACACCTGATCTGCTACTGCTTCTTTTGTAATGACAAGCTTTGCTCCATTGGAATAGGGTGTAAAGGACGTAACCCCCTCAACGGCTTCCAAGTAAGAAACGTCAAATTCCGCTTCTATCATCAACTTCTTCTTTCCATAGGAGCGTTTCACTTCTTTTAACTGCCCATTGACGATTGGCTCTCCTTTTTGGAGAATACATAAGTGTTCGCACAATTCCTCCACATGCTCCATCCGATGTGAAGAAAAAACAATCGTCGTTCCTTCATTTTTCAGATCTAACACAGCTTTCTTTAACTGTTCAACATTAACAGGATCCAAACCACTAAAAGGTTCATCCAAAATGAGAAGCTCTGGCTGGTGAATAACCGAGGCAATGAACTGAATCTTTTGTTGGTTTCCCTTTGAAAGCTCATCGATTTTCTTATGTAAGTATTCTGTTATGTTAAAGCGCTCCAACCATTGCTTTAATACTTCCAGAACTTTCGCCTTTTTCATCCCTCTAAGGCGTCCCAAGTATACAAGTTGGTCAGCGACGGTCATCTTCGGATACAGCCCCCTTTCTTCAGGTAAATACCCTACAAGGTGACTCGATTCATAGCCAATTTTATTACTTTTCCACGTAATCGTTCCTTCTGTTTGATCAATCAATCCCAAGATCATACGAAACGTTGTCGTTTTTCCAGCTCCATTTGCACCAAGCATCCCAAACATCTCACCTTTAGGAATGGTTAGGGTAATGTCATTAACCGCAGTGTGCTCGCCGAATCGCTTCGTTACATGTTTTAGCTCTAGTGTCATCGGTGTTCTCCTCTCCAATTTCCATGTTTCCTTATCTTACTTTACCAGATTCTGTACGTTTTTTCTCCGTTTGGACGTACTTCTTGATTTTGCAAACCCTTACAGATAAAATAGAAGAGCGATTGAATGAAAATTCAGATACTTAAGAGGTGAGTCACACATGCCAAGATTTTTTATTACCGCCTACGATAAAAATGGCGAGCATTTACTTAATGATAGTTTTGTAGCAGAGAACGACCAAGAAGCAAAAAAGATCGGTCAACAAAAGCTTGATGAACAAAACCTCTCTGACCATACGAGCCGAGTGGTTCGGGATTCGGGCGGTCTCGTTCTTTTCCACATCTAAAAAAAGAGGATATCCAAAAAGGGGACGCTTCCCCTTGGCGGATATCCTCTTTTGTCTATTAATTCGTCACTTTGAGTTGTTTTCTAAACACTTCTTTTATCATATAGCCAACACCATTTTGATCATTCGAGCGAGTGACCCAGTCGGCCGCTCTCCTCACTTCTTCAGGCGCTTGCCCCATCGCCACTCCTAATCCCACTTGAGAAATCATTTCCTTATCATTAACAAAGCTTCCTACCGCCACCATCTCATGTAGACTAATTCCGAGTTTTTGCCCGACGATCTGAAGCCCTCTCGCTTTGGACACAGATTCATCAGTGATATCAATACTCGATTCATCGGATGAAGTGAGTCTAATGCCAGGCACCACTTCTTCCAACTCTTCCAAGGCATCCGCACGCTCCATCTCATTCCAAAAATGAGCACGGATTTTTGGCACCGTAATTGGTTGATCAATGATATGGTGACTCAAAGACTCGACGAAATTAACTCCGTAAAAAAGGGGATCGCCTACCCCCATATTCATTCTCGCAACAAGGTGATTCTTTTGCTTGATTTTATTTGCCAACGCATACTTCTCGTGAAGAAGTCTAATATGACAATGGTAGTTTTCAAGGATATCCACTATCTGGTAAGTACGGTCCGAATCAATTCGTCTAACAAACATCGGCTCTTCCACTGACGAACCTATAAACGCACCATCATGAGTGATTAGCTCATGATCCTCGATCTTCAGTGCTTTTGCTACTTTTCTTGCAGCCGGGTACGTTCTTCCCGTAGCCAATGTTACGTACACACCTTTATTGCGCACATATTCAATTGCTTCTTTTGTTTCCTTCGTAAGTTTGTGATTCGATTTTAACAGGGTTCCATCGATGTCCAACGCCAATAAGCGAAATGTCATGCTTGCATCCCCTCCATCTTCTGGGTCGTTGGTTCATTCTTATGAATAGGAGAAAAGCTTTAGAACAGGAAATGTCCTAAAAAAGGGACGTTGATAGATGACTGGTGGTAAGGGGAATATGGGTTGACTATGGTGGAGGTGGAACAGTTAGGAGGAGGCCATTTTTTTGGTGAAGCGGTTGGTTGAGAGACTCGGGGGAGCTGGAGATTCTTCATCGACTTGCTCGGTTTATTCATCGACTTTCCGATTTCTTCATCGACTTTCCAGGTTTATTCATCGACTTCACATTTCTTCATCCACTTGCCCACCACCACTCCCCCCTACACCAAGCACCGCCCCATCTAAATCCACAAAAAGACGCTCCCTTATAAAAGAGAACGTCTTGAAATCACATGTTAAATTACTGTTGCTCGCCTTCACCTTCAGCACCGTATAACTCTTCAAGTGGCTTTGTGATGACTTTGTTGATGTCACCAATCACTTGACTCATGCGCTGTTCAGCTTCCATGAGCTTAGAGATTGTTTCGTGCTGCTGAACAAGTTCAAATTGCTTTTGAGCATTTTGAATTTCTTCTTCAGAAATTTGCGCACCTTGCATTTGCTTTTGTTGAAGTTCAATTTGAACTTTACGGAAGTTATCCAGCATACGCTTAGCAACATCGTCACTGTTTACTGTGTCGTGAAGCTCTTTTAGTGTAGTGAATTCTTCACTCTCTTTAAGAACGCTTGCGAGTTCATGCGCTTTGTCGTAAGGGTTAGCCATAAATAAAAATCCTCCTAAATGTATTGTACGTTTAATAGAAAACGTACGAATGCTTCTTTATGACTATAACATACATAGTCAGGTGAGTTCACCCGCTAGCCCTCACTTTCTCATTTTCTTACTTTTCGAAATGATATGCCAACGACGGAGCCTCTTCATTTATAAGATGAACGGTGACGTAGCTCCTTAACCGATTAGCGCCTTGATCCTCTCCGTTCGCCGCTTCCTGTTCCTCATTAATGCCTTCCCACCTATCAATACTGCTTTGAAAGAAACCTCTCAAAGCTCCTCCTAAAAAAACATCAACGCAATCAACCCTTGGACAAGACCAACACTTGCTCCAATTAAAGCACCTAAAAGAGCAATCATCTTCAGCTCTTTTTTCGCGATGGAAAGGATCACTTGCTCAAGCTTCGGCAAAGGGAAACTGTTCACCTGATCTTCTACAATTTCGTCGAGCTTTAAGTTCATAAGCATCCGTTGAAGGTTGCGTTCGATAATGGAGGATAACGTTTCAAGAACGGCGGGCATGAGTGAATCGACGAGTTGGGCCTCGTAACGGTATGCCCACTCTGACATCGGTTTGTCCCACTCCCCAAGGACTGGGACCTTTTTTGCAATTTCTTCAGCTATCTGGTTGGCTCTGCCTTCCCAATCTGCGTTAGGAAAAAGCTCGTCGAGGTTCTTTTCCTTAAGTTCCTCGAATTCTCTTCTTAGTTGGGATTCAATAAATTCCTGTGATTTATGGTCGTCAAGAAGCCGTAGTAACTCATATTGGATCCTTCCTGAAATCGGGATGTTTGTGACCACTCTTCCAACCATCCCCCCAAAACTTCCTTTTGTAGAAAAGTAACGAGAGACCATCTCTTCGATTTTGGCTTTCCCTTCATGTGACCTCACGTAGACTTTCCCTTTTTCCAAAAGCAGGTCGGCTGTTTCAGGGATTAAGGTTTCACCTTTGTGGATTATACTTTCGGGAAGCCAATTTTGAAGTGGTTCGCCTCGGTATTCATCCGCGGTTTTGACAAGTGTTTTCGCTACGGACGTAGTGAAGCGGCCTTTTGTTTTTGTAGCAGACCATTCACCACCGGATTGGCCTTTCCACCACTCTTCCAACGTACTGGAACTGGTAGAGAGTTCATGGACTTTTTTCTTAAACCACGTACGTATTTCTTGAATGAGCATGTTATCAAATAATTTGCTTTTGACACCTTCAACCGTTATTAAATGCCCGACCACAAGGTTCCCGAGCTGCTCAGCCAATTCACCGCGTCTTTTTGGAATGAGCCCAGGTGTAAAGGGGACTTGATAGCTCCCTATTTTTATTGGATTGAAAGGTCTAAACAACATTCTAATTGCAATCAGGTTTGTTAACCCTCCGATAAATGCCCCGATGATAACCATTAGGGAAATTAGCATAAATGTTTGCACTCGCATCACCTTTTGCCTGTATTTGCACCAATATTTTTAGGGTTTCATAGTATAGGGTATCTGCCCGCCCAAAAGTACAGGTACGAATAGTTTATCGTCTTTCACATTCACATATCAATTTTCATGAGGAATCGTTTGGTTCCTTTCATCATATAGAGTAACAAATGAGGGATGTCCATGTCGTTCATTGGCGATCAAACGACAGTCCGTTTTCACTTTGATCATACAGAACGTGCACCAAATCAAGTGACGATTTCCAAATCGTTTGCATCACGGTATTTTCATCAAGAAGAAAAAGAAGTCACTTTATCTATTGGGTCGTGGGAAGAAAAGGTCCTTATCGCAATTGACAGCAACCTCTCAGACGAAACCATGGTCCTGTCTCCAAGTCTATTCCCTTTTGACGGCGTTGTTAAAGCGGATACGTTCTATTATTTGAAAATTAAAGAAGGTCATGCGTGGCACATCGGTCCTTTGGTTGCCATGCTCTTAAATGAAGGACATCTGGACCGAGAAGAACCCTTCGGACATCTTACATCTTTTTCTGATGAACTCGCTGATTATGCAAAAAAATCAGGAGCAATGTTTGTCGTGATTCCTCTCAATCATCAAGAGGCGAGTGACCTTAAAGGATTTTATCAAAAGGATGGGATGTGGAGGTACGGCCCCATTCCATTTCCCGATGTGGTGTATAACCGCCTTTCCACACCTGAAAAAGAGAATTCGAAAAAAGGAAAAAAATTATTCGGTCTGTTAAAGGAGAAGAATATCCCTTTCTTTAACGACCGGTTCATTCATAAATGGGAAATGCATCAACTCCTATTCCAACATGCGCAGTTACGACCCTATCTACCTGATACTGTTCTTTCCATTGATCGCGAACGCTTTTTAACCTTCACAAAAATGTATAAGCAACTCTACATCAAGCCCATATGGGGACGAGAAGGAAATGGCATCTTGAGAATGACCTGTCACGATCATTCCCTAGAGGCTGAATACCCTTCTGACACCATCCAACGAACGTTTCACTTTCGATCGTTTGATCATTTTTATAAAACGCTAGAGCCTCGTTTCAAAGAAAAAGGTTACGTTGTACAAGAGGCCATACCTCTTTTCACCGTTGATGGATCACTCGTGGATATTCGGGTTTTGACGATTAAAAATGGAAAAGGAGAGTGGGAAGTCGCATCCAAAATTGCTCGTTGTGGTGTTAAAAATCAAATTGTTTCCAACGTTGCAAAAGGCGGGGAGCAACGGAAGGTACTCGATACCCTCGAAGGTGCTTTCCCTGAATTACATGTCTTTCACCTCATCCGTTTCTTAAATGAATTGGCGATTGAAACAGCGCAGACCATTGAAGAGGAACTAGGTGAGTCAGGTTGCTATGGTGAATTTGGCATCGATATCGGAATTGACAATAACGGGCATCCGTGGATTTTAGAAGTAAACTCCAAACCATCAAAATCCTACGATACACCCGATCAAGATAAAGTTCGGCCATCGGTAAAAAAGCTTCTCTCCTTTGGTCACTATTTAAGTGGGTTAGATTAATAAAAATAGAAGGTGATCGCTTTGACATCAGTAACAATGGGTCTTTTACAACTCGGGCACGACCAAGAAAAAGAGTACGTCACCCAAATCGCCCTGGAAGCTTCATTAAAGAACGTGACGTTGCACGTGTTTACCCCATTTGATTGGGATTCAGAAACGAACGTCGTAAAGGGTCTGAAATTTGATAAAAACAGCCTTACCTTCCTTCCATCGTCCTTTATACTGCCGAAAGTCATTTACGATCGATGCTTTTACAGTCGAAGTGATGAAGCGAAAAAAGCAGCTCCAATTGTTCGTCAGCTAAAAGAGAAAGCTTACTTTTTAGGATATGGCCTCCCTGATAAGTGGCGAGTGTTCGAAACGTTAAAGCTTCATGAGGGATTTGCTCGACTTCTACCTGAAACGAGGCTTCTTAAGCCATCTTCTTTGGTGTCCATGTTAAAAGAACACAAACAAGTGATTA
Organism: Alteribacter aurantiacus DSM 18675; assembly: GCF_000429705.1. GTDB lineage: Bacteria > Bacillota > Bacilli > Bacillales > Salisediminibacteriaceae > Alteribacter > Alteribacter aurantiacus. The sequence goes on along the minus strand of NZ_KE386941.1, from coordinate 291,543 downwards.
TGAAACCACTAGCAGGATCAGGCGGGAAAGGCATTCACCTCGTTACAAAATCAAAAAGCTCTTTTGAGTGGACCGATGCCTCCACAACCCAAAAGATGTCGCACCAAGCGACACCAATAAAATTGAGTGAAGAACTGAAGCGACGTACGGGAGGTATTCCTTACCTTATTCAACCTTACCTATCATTAACCGATGGTGATCAATGTCCATATGATCTCCGAGTCATCATACGAAAGGGGACAGCGGGTAAATGGACGGAGCTCGGCAGAGGAATCCGCTATGGAGAACCACTGGGGATTGTGTCAAACCTTTCTTCAGGAGGAGCAATCAAACCATTTGATCATACCGCTCTCTCCGATGAACAAAAAAGCGTTCTAGACGCCATCATCGACCAAATAGGTGACCATTTGGAACAGCATCACCCCCGTTTATTCGAGCTGGGCATTGATATTGGTTTGGACAACGACGGAAAAGCGTGGATCCTTGAAGTAAACTCAAAGCCCGGTTTTCAGACCGTTCTATTCACTAGTGATCACCTTGGAAGAAGAGCCGTACATCAAGGGCCAATCGACGCATACTTGCGGATTAAAAAACACGTATTAAAGCAGCAAAAGAAGCGTAAGAAAGGGGCTACCGTGATTAATGAGTAACATTATTGCCGAGTGGAAAATCACTCCTCACCATAAAAAGACAGTTATTCTTCCTGGGTCCTACTTTAAAGAGTCCACCTTTTATGACGGACAGTTCATTTCAATCTTGTTTGGTACAAAAGAGCAACAAGTAACTGTAAAAGAGTCCTTTACAAACGATTGGATGATCAGCCAAGATGTGATCAACGATTTGCACTTGCCTAATCTCGGCCCATACCGAATCCATTCAGATGGTCGTACATTAGCTTTCGGCCCTCATATCGGCATTTACACTGCCGGCTTTACCCAATCTCTTCTTCGTCCTATTGGTGAACGTTCTTTTTTGTTTGCTAAATACTTGGCTTCGGCTAAAAAGCTTGGGGTAAGCTGTTTCGTTTTTGGAGCTCCTCACATTTCATGGGAAGAAGGATTAGTTGAAGGCTATTACTGGAATGAAAAAGGATGGGAAAAGCATACTGTACCTTTACCAAATGTGGTCTATGATCGAATTCCCAATCGTAAAACGGAAGCTCACCCTGGTTACTCCCAAGTACGTGATCGATTGAAAACAGAGTATGCCATCCCTTGGTTCAACCCTGGATTTTTTGACAAATGGGACATTCACCTGTCACTTGAACATTCGAATGTTCATTCTTACTTGCCTGAAAGTACGCTCTCTCCCGATGTGCAAACCATCCGTCGCTACCTCGATGAGCACAAGCAGGTATATATCAAGCCTGCAAAAGGGAGTCTTGGAATTGGCATCCACCAAATCATTTATTCGCCTGAAGAAAACATGTTTTACTGTCGATTTAGAGATCGTGAAAAAAACCGCCTGAGACGGTATAGTTCTTTACAAAGGCTTGTAAAAAAACAATTTCCGAATGGCCTGACCCAAATGATTATTCAACAAGGAATTGACTTAATGAGTTATCAACAAAAACCGATCGATTTTCGCATTCATACAAACAAAAATCGTGAAGGCACTTGGGAAGTTAGTGCCTTTGCTGCCAAAGTCGCAGGAATCGGTAGCGTCACGACGCACGTAAAAAGTGGCGGTCAAATCAAATCCTTGAGTGAGCTCAAAACTGACCTCACGATCACTGAAAAAACCTATCACGACTTAAAGAAAGCTGCCCTTCTGATCAGTGAGACAATTGACAACCAAGTAGATGGATTCATCGGTGAAATCGGTTTTGATTTCGGTGTAGATAAGAATGAAAAAACATGGATGTTTGAAGCGAATTCCAAGCCTGGGCGTTCCATCTTCTCTCACCCTCGGCTTCGAAAAGAAGAAGTTCTTACACGGGAGTTGCCTTTCGAGTACGGAACGTATTTGTTTGAGCAAACGCTCCAAACAACCCCGGTTTATACAAGATGATTTATTACGACCCCTTTTACGAAACCTGGCTTGGAGATGAAGATACTACTCAGTATTCCTTCGGTGGAAAAGACCTTTCGTTTGTTGAACCTTCACAAAGAGCAATCCCTTTCTCCGTTGCCCTATGTGAAAAGACGAAAGCAGTCGGACCTTTCGTAATCGTCTTAACAGAATCACACACAATAAAGCCTTTCACAGGAGATGAAAGGCTTTATTTATCCATACATCGCTCCTTATCGAGGATCGGTGGTGTACTTATGATTGTAACCGCCTCTTCTCTTGAAGATATTCACCGAACCTTGGGATACATTTACAACGAAAATAACCGAGAATGGATTCAAGCTCATGGAGGGAAGCCTGATGTCGTCTATAACCGCGTACCCTTTCGACGTCTTGAACGTAAAGAAACGTTCGCACAAATTAAACGTGCATTAACCAACGCCCATACGTCTATATTCAACCCTCGATTTTTAACAAAAAAGGACCTTTTAGAACTTTCAATTGTAAATTTAAACCTGCCCAAAACAGAAGAGCTTACCTCGTTTTCTCAATTTAAACAATTCGTTTCCGTTCATAGAAATGTTCTTATAAAAGACAGTAATGGCTCGAAAGGACAAGGCATTTATCGCTTGGTACAACGTCATGATGATTCCTGCATTTTAACGACTCAAAAAGGGAGTACCCCTCCTCTTTCCTTAGAAGCCATATGGGGACTATTGGTTCCCGTCTTGAGCAAACGAACACTTTTAATACAAGAACAAGTGAAACTCACCACTTGGAACGGATCTCCTTACGATTATCGTGTGCTTCTTCATAGGGTAAAAGGCCAGTGGGAGTGCTCGGGTGTTGGGATTCGGGTGGCCGGGAGTGAGGCATTCACCACTCACACCTTATATGGGGGTCACCTTCTCGATCCACTAAAGGTAGGTCTTGATACGAAAGACGTTACATCTTTAGCTAAAGAGACCGCATCTCTTCTTCCCGACACCTTTTATGAATTGTCTATGGACATAGGCTCCGATGAACACAACCGCCTTTATGTATTTGATATTAACAGTAAACCGATGATTTTTGACGAGGCTCATATTCGAGAAAAAGGGGCTCAACACGTAGCTTTGATCTGTCACGAGTTGGGAGGCTTTTCGGTTTGAACGTGAAAAAACCTGTTCCAATATGGTAAGATAGGGATGAAAAATCTGAATTCTTACTACACCATTTATAAAGGATGGAACTCACATGCTTTCTCACTTTCATTACCGTGAAATCAAAAACAATATGATTAACCAAGAATGGGATTTCGACTTTTACTATAAACAAAATAAATACAAAGGGAAGTATTTCAAGGACGGCTCCATTACATGGCATCATCAAGGAGCCGACCAAATGACTACTGAGGAAAAGTCGTTCTTGGAAGATTGTGTTCACGACCTCATGCTTTATCACGTATACGAAGAACACTAACCGCTTTTGCATGAATACCTCCCTTCACCTCCATACTAAAAGGAAAAAGGAGACTATTCATGACACAAAAAGATTTGGAAAATCAAGGCCGGGAAGAGGCTTACCTAGATGTGGATCGAATGACAAATGAAGGTCTAGCCGGTGGAAAAGATCATTTGACTTATGGAAAAAGACAGATTGATGAATCACTCGATCTTCATAATGAAGAACGTCCTCACCACACCACTAAGAAGAAACAACAATAAAAAGAAAGGTTTTTCAATGCTACCGTGTTGAAAAACCTTCTTTATATTCACCTTACCCTTGACTACTCCCAAGAAAGGATTAATGATGTTTGAAAAATTAAAGGAAATGTACACTCATGCTCTAGCCTCCCCATCAATTAGTGAAGATGAACTACTTATCATTCAAAACGACTCAGGGGATCGGTTACATTTTAAAAAAGAGATGCTCACTCATGAAGAAATAACGTTGCTTTGTACGTTGTTTGACAAAGTTGGTGGAGCCATCATGCCCGTCTCAAAATCAGATCAAATGTGGTCCCAGCTCTTAGTCCATCAAATCGTTCCGGAGACAAATTTACCTCTTCCGGTTCGATTCATTCATTTTCATGTGAAAGGAACGTTAACAGATAACGAAGGTTTCTCGGAAGCCATACATAATTTATTTTCTTCCATAGACGCCCTTTTATGGACAACAAAAACAGAAGGGATACTCGTTCAGCGTCTGGACGAAGGGTTTGAAGATGACACCCTTGATAATAGTATCGTCTCGGCACTTACGAGTGACTTTTATGTAGAATTGTCCTTTTTAGTAGGATCCCCACACTCGACAATTGAGTCGATTATGGATCGCTTCGAATTGGAATCAACCGTTTTTAAAGCTGCCAGACGCTATTCGTCTCAAACGGTTTTTCATGAACAAGAGGCCTTGAATCACTGGCTGTTAACACGATTGGATCGAGACGCGATCCGCACCTTACGTGAATTATTGAAGCCTGTTCAAGACGATGTTGAACTGCAGCAATCTGTACGTACGTATCTTGAATGCAACATGAATACATCACTGGCTGCTAAAAGAATGTTTGTCCACCGTAACACACTTCAATACAGAGTAGAGAAATTCATTGAGAAAACGTCACTTGATATTAAACAATTTCCTAATGGCGTTGCCGTATACCTCATGTTACTCGTTCAAGGAGCAAAAAAATCGGCAGATAAATAGACATAGCCTTAAGGGGCTGGGAAAGAAGAGTTTTTCAAATGATAATCCGAGCAATGTTATGCGTTTCAAATCATTCGCTTTTGAAATTCGGATTGCACCCTGAAACCCTTCCTAATGACCCAGCCTCTTGTGCATTCTTTTTACCTGCTTATTTTAAAAATATCATAAGCCCACTTCATCCCTTCATCCCTTTTGTTACACTAATAAACCTTGCTTTCTGAAAACGTTTGCACTTTGCACAAAATTCTACAAAACTTTTGTGCACGTTTACAATAGCCACTCTTACTAGGAAAAAGGTACACTGTATCTATAAAAGAAAGCGCTTTTACATAGCGCAAAGTTGAATTTGGTGGAGGGTGTTTTACATGGCAGATATTAGTTTCAAGAGTTTATACAAAATTTATGACGGTGATGTACAAGCCGTAACAGACTTTAACCTTGAAATTCAAGATAAAGAATTTATCGTATTCGTAGGTCCATCTGGTTGTGGTAAGTCTACTACACTTCGAATGGTAGCCGGTCTTGAAGATATTTCAAAAGGGGAACTTTACATTGGGGAAGGACTTGTAAACGATGTGGCTCCTAAAGATCGTGACATCGCGATGGTTTTCCAAAACTACGCACTTTATCCGCACATGAACGTATATGAAAACATGGCATTTGGTCTTAAACTAAGAAAGTTTAAAAAAGAGGAAATTGATCGTCGCGTTCGTGACGCTGCAAAAATCCTCGGACTAACTGAAATGCTTGATCGTAAACCAAAAGCAATGTCCGGTGGTCAGCGTCAGCGTGTGGCACTAGGACGTGCAATCGTACGTGATCCTAAAGTATTCTTGATGGATGAGCCGTTATCCAACCTTGATGCAAAGCTTCGTGTACAAATGCGTGCAGAGATTACAAAGCTTCACAAACGCCTTCAAACAACAACGATCTACGTAACACACGACCAAACGGAAGCGATGACAATGGCTACTCGTATCGTTGTTATGAAAGACGGTTTAATTCAACAGGTAGGTCGTCCAAAAGACATCTATGACTACCCTGAGAATGTATTCGTTGGCGGATTTATCGGTTCTCCATCCATGAACTTCCTTTCCGGAAAGCTTGTTGATGGCTTCATTGACCTTAACGGTATGAAAGTAAAAGTACCAGCCGGTAAGCTTAAGCTCGTTGAAAAATTCAACAACAAAGATATCATCCTTGGCATTCGTCCTGAGGATATTCACGATGAGCCTGTGTTCCTTGAGTCTTCAAGAGAAACACAGCTTGAAGCTAAAATTGACGTTGCTGAGTTAATGGGTGCTGAAACATTCCTATACTCCAAAATTGGAGAGCAAGAGTTCATCGCACGTGTTGACAGCCGTACGGACGTAGAAAGCGGCCAAGATATTCAGCTCGCGTTCGATATGAATAAAGCCCACTTCTTCGACCCTGAAACAGAACAGCGTCTTCGCTAAGTGTGTAACCCCCCTTATATAGGACGCCACTCTTTAATCAAAAAAGAGTGGCGTCTCTTTTTGTTTTTCAAAGCCTTGCTCTTCATCGATCAATACAATTGTCTCTTTTTGACAAGGACTACAGTAAAATAGGTGAGCACAGAGATCGGCCGACTGATCGTTTTGAATATGATTTGTCAGCTTCACCGTATCAATTTCCTCATATGCGCTATACTTATCAAAGTAGTCGGTGTACTTTCCACAGTCTTGCATAGGACGATTGCATAAATCACATGGTTTTGAGACAACTCTAAATCCGTTACACACAGGACACGTTCCACTCATTCACTGAAACCTCCAATACACAAAAAGGGGAAGGTTCCCCTCCCCCTACAGCCATGTTATTCAGTTATTACTGCTGACCACCGAATTGACGTTCTGCTTGTTGTACAAGACGCTTAGTGATCTCTCCACCTACAGATCCGTTAGAGCGTGCAGTAGAATCCGGGCCAAGTTCAACACCAAACTCCTGAGCGATTTCATACTTCATTTGATCTAATGCTTGTTGTACACCAGGTACAACTAGTTGGTTTGAGCGGTTTGCCATGTTTCTCACCTCCCTTGTAATCATAGTTTGGTTAAAAACACAAGGTCTATGTGTAAAGTTAAATAGTAATTTAAGGAATATATTTTAGAGTAGAGATTGAGAGGTTTTTCAAGTTGAAGGTAGAAGGATGCATTTCATCATGGCTCGTACAGTGAAGCGTGGATTTGGTGTTCAACTTAATTGTGGTGTCTTTCTTTTAACCCATCAAAAAACCGGCCTGTCAGCCGGTTTTTCTCTAGCCTATTTCAGTGATGGGTCAATCATGAGCGTTGGTTCTGTTACTTGTTGAATATCATCCACAGAGTAGTCCCCGATGATTTCTTTCAACAATAATCCGTCTTCCGTTACGTCCATTACGGCACGATCCGTAATGATTCGATTAACCACTTGTTTACCAGTAAGAGGTAAGCTGCACTCCTTTAAGATCTTTGGTTCCCCTGCACGGTTTACATGCTCCATGATGATGACCACTTTTTTTGCACCGTGAACAAGGTCCATCGCACCACCCATGCCCTTAATCATTTTTCCTGGAATCATCCAATTGGCCAAATCACCGTTTTCAGCTACTTCCATCGCTCCTAGAATAGCCACATCAATATGACCCCCTCGGATCATGGCAAACGATTCAGCACTGCTAAAATATGACGCTCCTTTTATGGCAGTTACTGTTTCTTTTCCTGCATTGATCAAATCGGCATCCAACTCTTCCTCCGTTGGGTACGGCCCAATACCTAACAATCCATTTTCGGATTGGAGGACAACTTTCTTATTTTCGGTAATATAGTTGGCTACCATCGTCGGCATTCCGATGCCTAAATTGACATAATCACCATCGTGAATTTCCTTTTCTGCCCGCCTTGCGATCCGTTCTCTTACTTTTTGACGTTCAACAACACTCATCCTTCGTTCGCCTCCTCCAATTAGACTTGAGCCAGCGTCTTTCTTTCGATCCGTTTCTCTTGCTCTCCTACAATTAGCTGATTTACGTAAATACTTGGCGTATGAATTTTTTCAGGATCAAGCTCCCCTGCTTCTACTAGGTTTTCAACCTCTGCAATGGTCACTTTACCAGCAGCAGCGACTAGGGGATTGAAATTTTGAGCAGTCTTCCTATAAATCAAATTACCGTGTGTATCTCCTTGATATGCTCTTACTAAACTGAAGTCTGCTGTAAACGCTTCTTCAAGCAAGTATTCTTTGCCGTCAAATACACGAACCTCTTTTCCTTCAGCCACTTTTGTTCCTACTCCTGCAGGAGTATAGAATGCGGGAATTCCCGCACCACCGGCACGGATTCGCTCGGCAAGTGTCCCTTGTGGAACAAGCTCAACTTCCAGTTCTCCGGCCAAAACTTGACGTTCAAACTCTTTGTTTTCCCCTACATAGGAAGCATAAATCTTATCAATCTGCTTGTTTTCAAGAAGAAGCCCCAAGCCCCAATCATCCACACCGCAATTGTTTGATATGACAGTCAAATGTTTCGCGCCGTTTTCCCTTAGTGCTTTAATTAAGTTCTCCGGGATTCCACACAAACCAAAACCACCTACAAGTAGCGTTGCACCATCTTTGATTTCACTTACAGCTTCCTCAAAAGAAGAATGAATCTGTTTCACGCTTTTCCCCTCCTACGTGTGTTCTTTACACGGGATAAACAGGATGTTTACGCTGTGTAAAGACTTGATTTTTTGTTCGGTAAAGTTCAAAACGCTGTTCCAATTCGGCTCTCAATTTGTTTGCAGGTACAATCTCATCAATGATCATTTCTGAAGCCAAACGGTAAATGTCGATGTTCTCTTGGTATTCTTTACGTTTTTCTTGAATAAAGGCTGGTCTTTCCTCAGGTGACAGTGCTGCAATTTTATTGGCATACACAGCATTGACTGCAGCTTCAGGACCCATTACAGCGATTTGTGCCGAGGGTAAGGCGATACAACAGTCAGGGTCGAATGCTGGTCCTGCCATGGCATAAAGTCCAGCTCCATAAGCTTTTCTTACAATGACACTGATTTTTGGTACAGTCGCTTCTGCCATAGCTGAGATCATCTTCGCCCCGTGGCGGATAATTCCGGCTTTTTCCACCTTTGTTCCAATCATAAAACCCGGTACATCTGCCAAAAATAATAGGGGAATATGATACGCGTCACACAAGGTGATAAAGCGTGCCGCTTTGTCTGCCGAATCGGGAAATAAAACGCCGCCTTTTTGACGAGGCTGATTGGCAACGATTCCGATTGCTTCTCCGTTGATTCTTGCAAAACCGGTAATCAACTCTTTTGCAAACAAGGCCTTTATTTCAAAGAAGCTACCTTCATCAGCAATGCGATCGATAAAGTCTTTCATTTCAAAAGGAGCATTTTGATTGCTTGGAATCAGCTCTTCAAGTGTCTTTTCAAACTCTGGAGCCGGCTTGCTGTCGCCAATTTTCGTTTTATGTTTATAGTTACTTGGAAAATAAGATAAGTATTGTTTCGCTTTTTCGATGCCTTCCTTCTCGGAGGAAACGAGAATATCACCGCACCCGGAAACAGAGCAATGCATCTTTGCGCCACCCATTTCCTCAAGGGAAACCTTTTCACCGATAACCATTTCAGCCATACGCGGAGATCCTAGGTACATAGAAGCATTCCCATCAATCATAATCACTACGTCACAAAAAGCAGGAATATAAGCACCACCTGCAGCTGACGGGCCAAACAAAATACATACTTGCGGGATTTTCCCCGATAATTTCACTTCATTGTGAAAGATCTTTCCCGCTCCCCGTCGATTTGGAAACATTTCCAACTGATCGGTGATTCTTGCTCCTGCAGAATCGACCAAGTAAAAGATCGGAACTTCAAGTTTATCTGCTGTTTCTTGGATGCGAATAATTTTCTCGACGGTTTTCGCTCCCCACGAGCCCGCTTTTACTGTAGAATCATTCGCCATAAAACAGACCGTCTGACCATTAATTTTTCCAGTTCCCGTTACAACCCCATCAGCTGGCAACCCCTCTTTTTCTGAGTTTGCAAACAGACCGTCTTCAGCCCAAGAGCCTTCATCAAGCAAAAGGTTCAACCGCTCCCGAACAAACATTTTTCCTTTCGCTTCGTTGCTCTCATGATATTTTTCATTTCCCCCACGAGAGATCTTCTCTACTTTTTCTTGCCATAGTGCTTCATGACTCATATTCCATTCCTCCTTGGCAGACTTACTTACCTGTATATTGCGGCTTTCTTTTTTCTTTAAATGCGTCCAATCCCTCGATACGATCTTCTGTGGGGATCGTGATTTCGTAGGCTTTCGCTTCAATGGCGATGCCTGTTTTCAAGTCTGTGTTTGCACCTTGATTCATGGCATATTTGGCTTGTCTTAATGCTACAGGGCCGTTTTGGGCCATCTTTTCTGTAAGCGCTTTAACTTCATCGTATAATGACTCAGCCGTACTCACACGACTTACTAGACCCCACTCTTTCGCTGTGTGAGCGTCAATTTTTTGACTTGTAAAAATCATCTCTTTCGCTCTGGACATCCCGATTGCTCTAGGCAAACGCTGTGTCCCACCAGCTCCAGGAATAATAGCCAAAGATGTTTCTGTTAATGCAAAGGTGGTGTGCGGTGTACAAATCCTGATATCACATGCCAAAGCAAGTTCGAACCCGCCCCCAAATGCCGGACCATTTAACGCACAAATCGTTGGTGCCGGGAAATCGTCGATTAAGTCAATCGTTTCTCTGATCCTCTTTACTGCATTGGGCACTTCTTCAACAGGCAATTCCCGACGTTCTTTCAGGTCAGCTCCTGCACTGAAGACTTTTTCACCAGTGGCTGTAATGACTAGTGCTCGCACCTTCTTGTTGGTTGCAAGCTCGTTGATACCTGCAGCAACCTCTTCAAGGACTTGCTTGTTAAGAGCATTGGCAGCCTCTGGCCGATTAATCGTCAACCATGCTATGTGGTCATCTTGCATTTCAATATTTACAAAGCTCACTTTACTCACTCCTTGCCCACGTTTTGTTCTAGTCTAGTGACAGCCATTTGATGACTGCGCAAAGGTTTATTTAAAGACGCTTCAATGAAATGCCCCGATTTTAAAAGCTTTGAAAGATCGACCCCGGTTGAAACGTTCATTTCGTTAAGCATATGAACAAGGTCGTCTGTAGCCACGTTCCCCGAAGCTCCTTTTGCATACGGACAGCCACCCAAGCCGCCCAGTGCACCATCAAAAGTCGTAATACCAGCTTTTAGACCAACGAGTGTATTGGCAAGTGCCATCCCCCTTGTATCATGAAAATGAAGAGCGATTTGTTTAAAGGGAAGGCTATTCGCCCATTCGTTTAAACACATTTCCACCTGACTGGGATTCCCAACACCTACCGTATCCCCTAAAGACACTTCATATACACCCATATCGAACAAGCGAAGAGCAATTTGTTCTACTTGTTCTGATGGTACGTGCCCTTCGTACGGACAACCAAAAACTGTAGACAAATACCCTCTGACCTTTTTCCCCGCGGCCATGGCTTCACGTACGGTTTCTTGCAGGACAGGCAATGTATCCTCGATCGATTTGTTAATGTTCTTTTGGTTATGGGTGTTACTAGCCGACATGAACACAGATACTTCATCCACATCCGCTTGGAGAGCTTTTTCGAGGCCTTTCATATTTGGAACGAGAGCGGCATAGGTGACACCTGGCTTACGATTAATTCCTACAGCCACTTCATAGGAGTCCGATAAAGCAGGGATCCACTTCGGATGAACAAAAGAGGTGATTTCAATATATGAAAGACCTGTTTCAGATAGGGTATTGATCCATTCAATTTTTCTTTCCGTTGGAATAAAGGATTTTTCATTTTGCAAGCCGTCTCTTGGTCCAACTTCCTTTATGCACACGTGCTCAGGATAGCTCATGAGAACCTCCATTTAAAACAGTTAAGGAGTAGCATCCTTGCGACTCCTTAACGTTTGATTATTTTAAAGTAAGTAAAACATCGTCTTCGTTTACAAAGCTGCCTTCTTCTACTTTTAGTTCATCGACAACACCGGATTCTTCTGCAGTTATCGGAATTTCCATTTTCATGGATTCAAGAATAACGACTTCTTGCCCTGCCGTTACTTCATCTCCCACTCCCACTTGGATCTTCCATACGTTTCCGGCCATATTCGTTTTGACTTGTTTCATTGCTGTTCACTCCCGGCTTTATACTTGTGTGCGCTTTTTCTCGATCACGTACGTTTGTACGAATTGCGTTGTAGCCAATCCTTTTTTAAACACGTCGTGCGCCAAGGTCTCAAGCAGCATTGGAATGTTAGTCTTAATCCCTTCTACTTGAGCTTGTTCGAGACACTCAATCATCTGCTCAATGGCTTCGGATCGTGATTGCCCCTTGGCAATGACTTTTGCAAGCATCGGATCGTAAAACGGTGTTACTTGTGTCCCTTCTTCTACACCAAAGTCATAGCGGATGCCTTCCATATGAGGAAAAGACCAACGCTTTAACTTCCCTGGGGAAGGAAAAAAAGTAACAGGATCTTCTGCGTAAATTCGCACTTCGATCGCATGATCATATGACACATTTCTCTCTTTAAAGTCAGAAATCCTTTTTTCTTCTGCAATTCTGATCTGCCATTCTACTAAGTCAATCCCAGAAACTTCTTCTGTGACTGGGTGTTCCACTTGCAATCGGGTATTCATTTCGAGAAAATAGATGTTCTCATCTTGATCGACAAGAAATTCGATTGTCCCTACATTTGTATAGCCAATGTCTTTAGCGGCTTTTTCAGCATACTGGTAAAGAGCTTTTCGTGTAGACTCACTTACATTAATTGCAGGCGCCTCTTCAATCACTTTCTGGTTGCGCCTTTGAATGGAACAATCACGCTCACCGATGCATTGAACGTGCCCATGGATATCTCCAGCAACTTGAGCTTCAATATGGCGAGGGTTTTCAATAAACTTTTCGATGTACAGTTCGGCAGAGCCAAAGAAGGTCTCCGCTTTTTTAATAACGGAAGGCAGAACCTTGACTAGCTCATCTCTATGCTCAACCCGCTGCATCCCTATGCCGCCTCCACCGGATGCTGCTTTAATCATGACCGGATAACCGATGTCTGCACACGCATTGGCAACAGCACTTTCATCGTTCGTATCTTGAATAGTAGTCCCAGGAACAACGGGAATACCTGCGTCGATCATCGCTTTTCTCGCTGCGATTTTATTCCCCATGGTCTCCATGATTTTTTCATCGGGTCCAATGAATGTTAGACCTGCTTCTTTTACACGCTTACTGAATTCAGGGTTTTCAGAGAGGAATCCGTAACCGGGATGAATGGCGTCTGCGCCAGTTTCTTTTGCTACGTTAAGAATGTTCTCCATGTTTAAATAGCTTTCCTTTACCCTTGATCCTCCTACATAACGAGCTTCATCGGCCGCTTTTGTATGAACACTTTCTTTATCTGCTTCAGAAAAGATCGCTACGGTTTTAATTCCTAAACGCTCACACGTTTTAAAGATTCGTACGGCAATTTCACCGCGATTGGCAACTAATAGTTTTTTAATCATGATAAAACTCCTTTCATACCTCGCTTGGATTACCCTCGTGGGCAGCCGATTTCCCTTGCGATTACAAGTCTCTGAATTTCAGATGTTCCTTCTCCGATTTCCATCAGCTTTGCATCTCTTAAGTAACGCTCTACTTTATACTCTCTCATGTATCCGTAACCCCCGTGGATCTGGATCGCTTGATTACACGCTCTCGTCGCTGCTTCGGAAGCGAATAATTTCGCATACGCTGATTCCTTTTTAAACGGCTTCTTTTGATCTTTCAGCCACGCTGCTTTATGGACCATATTACGAGCAAGCTCTAATTCCATTGCCATATCGCTTAGCTTGAATTGGATCGCCTGGAAACTTCCGATTGCTTTTCCGAATTGTTTTCGTTCTTTACTGTAAGCAAGTGCTGCTTCATAAGCGGCCTGTCCGATTCCCACTGCGAGGGCCGCGATTGAAATACGTCCACCATCAAGGGTATATAAGAACTGATTGAATCCTTTGTCCGGATCACCCAAAATATTCTCTTTTGGTACCCTCACATCTTCCAAGTGAATTTCCGTTGTGTTCGAGCCACGAACGCCGAATTTTTCATAATCACTTCGAATGGTCACACCTGGTGCATCGGTTGGCACAATAAATGCGGATATTTTCTTCTTCCCGTTCGAATCAGTTCCATTTACAGCTGTAACAATGACCATTCGTGAATAAGTCGTGTTCGTAATCCAGCATTTTTCACCGTTGATCACATATTCGTCCCCATGTTGCTCCGCCCTGGTTTGGGTGCCCCCGGCATCAGAGCCTGCATTTGGCTCTGTCAATCCGAAGGCTCCAAGCGTTTCACCACTGGCAATAGGTACGAGGTATTCTTGCTTTTGTTCTTCCGTTCCAAAATAGTAAAGTGGGGAAGCCCCAAGAGAAACTGCTGCTGCATAGCTCAATCCTGTACCTCCGCATGCCTTACCGATTTCCTCTACAGCCAGGGCATACGAAATTGTATCACCACCAGATCCTCCGTATTCTTCTGGAAATGGAATACCTAAAAGTCCTAGCTCTCCAATTCGTTTAAACGTTTCTTCAGGAAAGCGACTCGTACGATCGACCTCATCCGCTTTCGGTTCAATTTCTTTTTTTGCAAACTCCCTTACCATTTCTTTAATCATTTGCTGTTCTTTTGTTAATGAAAAATCCATATGATCCACTCCCTCTATGAAATTCAGTTAAAATGTAAAGGCTTTCATTTTACTTTATAAAAAAAGACATCCTGACTGAGCAATCGTTCAGTTTCATTATAGGGAAGTGAAATTGAATTGTAAATAAATTTATATTATTAAAAATTATGTGAACATTTGAACTTTATGTCGTATAAAAACGCGCAGGCGACATTTGTATCTCACCTGCACGAGAGATTGATCATACGAGTTCAAGCATGCGATTCAATGCAATCTTGGCGTCCTTCTTTATGATATCGGACACTTGAATGATGTTATTTGAATGGTTGTTTGCGATGTTCTCCAATGACCAGGCAAGGTGAGGCAAATCGATACGGTTCATCGTTAAGCATGGACACATATATGGGTTAACGGAAACGATATCCAGATGAGGATTGTCTTTGATCAATCGTTTGACCAAATTCATCTCGGTACCGATCGCCCACTTACTTCCCATAGGAGCGTTTTTTATCATGTTAATAATATAGCTCGTTGACCCTGCGAAATCACTGCCTTGGACCACTTCCCACGTACATTCTGGATGAACCAAAATGGCACGGTCCGGCTCTTCTTCTCGAAGCATACGTATATGTTCCATTCTAAAGTTTTCGTGAACGGAGCAATGACCTTTCCATAACAGCACTTTAACGTCTTCGGTAGCCTCTCCTTCAAGTTCATGGGTAATCGGGTTCCAGATACGCATTTGTTCAAGAGGAATGCCAAGATCATAGGCAGTATTCCTTCCTAAGTGCTGATCGGGCAAGAAGAGAATTCTCTTCTTTTCCTTTAACGCCCATGATACGATTTCTTTTGCATTGGATGAGGTTACACATGCCCCGCCGTGTTTCCCAACAAACGCTTTAATGGCTGCGGTTGAATTCACATAGGTGAGGGGGATGATCGTTTCACCGTAAAGATCTGTAAGCTTTTCCCAAGCTACTCTGGTCTGCTTTTCGTCTGCCATATCAGCCATGGAGCATCCTGCTCTCATGTCGGGTAAAATGACCTGTTGCCGTTCTGTTGTTAGGATGTCAGCTGTCTCAGCCATAAAGTGCACACCACA
The DNA here is from genome assembly GCF_000429705.1 of Alteribacter aurantiacus DSM 18675. GTDB lineage: Bacteria > Bacillota > Bacilli > Bacillales > Salisediminibacteriaceae > Alteribacter > Alteribacter aurantiacus. Next base: position 275,999 of record NZ_KE386941.1, on the reverse strand, counting down.
AAACACAATATAATCCGCTTGTTTGTTCTCGGCACTAAGCTGGGCCAACTTTAACGAGTCCCCCGTATCATCGGCGAATTGAATCACTTCATCTTTTTGATAGTGATGACCAGGGAGGTAAAGGCGAGGGCCCATCTCTTTTTTTATTTGTTTAATTAGAGTCATAAGCTCGGTTTCAGATTGTTCTTTGTAACGACCAGGCATAACGGATCGTTCATTTAATAAGCCTTCCAACACACTCACAACGAGTCACGCTCCTTATCTTGAAAAGTGAGGCTAATGTCAAGTGCCGATACGGAATGAGTCAATGCCCCCATGGAAATACGATGCACGCCCGAGGCCGCGTATTCTGTAATTGTCTTATCTGTGATGTTTCCAGATACTTCTGCCGTAACTCCGTCCGGAATGTTATCCATCCACTCTTTAGCAGTTTGTGGGGATACATTATCAAACATAATGACGTCAGCCCCTGCCTCTACAGCTTCTTTTAACCCTTCCAACGTTTCCACTTCTACTTCAATTTTCACCATATGACCGACGGAATCTTTTACGCGATTCAAGGCTTCCGTTATGCTTCCACAAGCAGCAATATGATTGTCTTTAATGAGTACTGCGTCATCCAAGCGGAAACGATGGTTTTTTCCTCCTCCGGCTTTTACAGCTGCTTTTTCAAGCATTCTAAGTCCTGGGGTCGTCTTTCGTGTATCACAAATAAACGCGGGATAATCTGATACACTGTCAACCGCGCGCTTTGTAGCTGATGCGATCCCTGATAATCGCTGAATCACGTTTAACAACACTCGTTCTGTTAGTAAAAGATCCTTCGTTTTTCCTTTAACAGTGGCCAGAACATCCCCTTTTTGGACTTTCTCCCCGTCTTTTTTATGAACCGTGACCTCCGTTTGAAGACCTAATTCTTTATATCCCGTTTCAAGAATTTGTTGTCCAAAAAAGACGCCATCGTCTTTAACAATGTAATCTGCTACCGATTCATCCTCATCTGAAAAAATCGAGTCGCTCGTCAAGTCTGTAAAGCCGATATCTTCTTGCAACCACTGTTCAAGCATTGATTTAAGCATCCACTTGTTCATATCCGTTACCCCTCTCGCTCTCGTAAGCTGTTGTACTAATCTTCTCACTAATATGACGGAACACCCTCTCCCCTAACCACCGATCACGATTTGGAAAAGGATAGTCACACCTATAATGAGTCCCCCTTGATTCGGTTCTTAACAGTGAAGAGGAGGCTAAAAGCCAACCAACGATTAGCATATTACTTCTCTCTATTTCTTCGTCCGTCCACTGTTCACGCAGACTATGTAAATGGTGCTTAACATAGTGGTCCTCAAACCACGCAATGGCCCTTGTAAGACCTTTATTATCCTTTTCAATACCGACCTTATCCGTAATCACGCGCCTAATGGTTGTTTGATCAGGAAAGTGGGTAGGTTTTAGATTCACCCTTCGTGTAGTACCAAGCGTGTGTTCTTGAGGATTGTCATTCTTAAGAATATGCTTTGCTGCTCTTTTTCCGAAAACGATGGTCTCCAATAAAGAATTACTCGCTAATCGATTGGCTCCATGGACACCGGTGCAGGCTACTTCGCCGATTGCATATAGCCTATGTACAGACGAACAACCGTTTACGTCTGTGTGAATTCCGCCAATCGAAAAATGGGCACCGGGTCGAACCGGTATCTTCTTCTCATCCAAATTAATTCCTGCATTTTTGCACATAGAAGTAATCGTGGGAAACCTTTCAGTAAACTGAGGAACTCCAGAAATATCAAGGTAAACCTTTCGACCTTGTTTCACATTTTCATAGAGTACTCTCGCAACCACATCCCTAGGTGCTAAATCTTTCAATTCATAATGAGCCATGATTCGATCACCTTGGTCATTGACTAAGATTCCTCCCTCGCCTCTCACCGCTTCAGACACAAGTCCCCCACCACCGTTATTTGTCCAAAGGAGAGTGGGGTGAAATTGGGTGAATTCCAAATCGGATAATCTCGCCCCCGCTCGGTAGGCAAGAGCAATCCCTTCTCCTACAAGTCCAGGATCTGTGGAAGAGGTTTCGTAAAGCCCTCCATATCCTCCTGTAGCAATGACAACCGCATCACCGAATACATGCTCCACTTCTCCAGCCTTTGTTTTGACCGAGATCCCTTTACAGCTCCCTTCCTTTATGATTAAATCTACGACGCTTTTATCTGAAACAAGCGCGATCGATAAACATGTTCCAACCCTATGCTCCATCATTCGTTTTCCTGTTTGATCACCACCGGCATGAAGAATGCGCCTCACTGAGTGAGCTCCTTCCAACGACAACGCCAGTGCTCCCTTGTTGTCTTTGTCAAAAGCCATTCCTTCAGCGAGCCACTCCCTCACTGCTTGAGTCCCTTCTTTCACAAGGATTGTTGCCGCCTCTTGATTACAATGGTCTACCCCGGCAAATAGGGTATCCTCTAGATGTAGGTTTGGGTGGTCGTTTTCATCAATCGCAGCAGCAATACCACCTTGGGCTCTCCAAGAGCTCCCTTGCGTCTGCTTTGTGAAAATAATCACATCACAATCCGTTGATAATTCTTTCGCTGTGGTCAATGCAGCAAGACCGCTCCCAAGTATGATGACAGTCTTTTTTTCCATCCATACACCTCCTCATTATTTACAGGTGTCTTGACACATATCTTTACATAACTTTACACTGAACACAACTGTTTTATTTATCGAAAGGATTGAACCATATGATTTTCTTGGACTACGCTTCCACTTCGCCAATGAGTAAAAAGGCATTAGCTGTTTATCACGAAACAGCTGCACATGTGTTTGGAAATACGGCAAGCCTTCACGAAGGGGGATTTGCTGCCACGCAAATCTATGAAGCTTCTAAAGACGTGATTGCCGGAAAGCTTGGTGCTTCCCCTGATGAAATCTTTTTCACAAGTGGTGGTACAGAAGGAAACGAACGAGCAATTTACTCTTTAACAGCACCGTTTATAGGAAAAAACAAGCATGTAATCACAACAAAAATTGAACATCCTTCCGTTTTATCCGTATTTAAAGCACTTGAAAACGATGGTTTTCACGTGACGTATTTGGATGTTGAAAAGGATGGTATGGTTAACTTACGTACACTCACAGATTCTCTTACAAAGGAGACTGTTTTGGTATCTATCCAACATGGAAACTCGGAGATAGGCACCTTGCAACCTCTCCAAGAGATCGGACATGTGTTAAACGAGAGAGGGATTTTATTTCATACAGATGCTGTTCAGACTTTCGGGAAGATTCCCTTTACAGTAAAAGACCTTGGTGTTTCTGCCTTAACGGTGTCGGCTCATAAAGTTTTCGGGCCAAAAGGTGTAGGGGCTGTGTATATAAAAGAGGAAGTCCCGTGGAATCCAGTTAGTCCCCTTACTAGCAGAAGTCATGAACGAGGGTTTCGACCTGGAACCATAAACACCCCTGGCATCGCCGCCTTCGCTCAAGCAGTTCTTGACATAAACATTGAGCAAACAAAACGAGAATTGGAGAAGATTAGGACGTTTTTTATTGAGTATTTAACCTCCAACATTCCAAAAGCCATAATTGAGGGGTCCTTCTCACAAAGATGCCCGCATATCATTGGCTTTCGTATACCACAAATCGAGGGTCAATACGCCATGTTATCCCTTGATCGTTACGGCATTTGCGTATCTACAGGCAGTGCTTGCCAAGTTGCCAAACAAGAAGGTTCCCATGTATTATCGTCTATAGGTAAGAATAACCAAGAAGCACGAGAATTTGTCCGTGTATCGATTAGTCACACCACGACATACAAAGACCTAAAACGCACCGTTGACGTATTAGTTAGCTTGATAGGAAAAACAGAAGAGGAGTTTTATAATGACGAAGAAGTGGCTCGGGGAAGAGCGTAGATCAAACATTGTCACCATGTTAAAAGAAAGTGACAAACCAATAACAGGTTCAGCTTTTGCAGAACAGATGAATGTGAGCCGCCAAGTGATTGTTCAAGACATTTCCTTATTAAAAGCCAAAAATAACCCCATACTCGCAACATCACAAGGCTATGTATTGGTAGGAAAAGAAGACGAAAAAGGCGTAAAGCATCAACGAATCATTGTTAGCAGTCATACACCAGCCCAAACAAAGCATGAATTATTTCTACTCGTCGATCACGGTGTCACTGTACGAGATGTCATCGTTGAACACCCTGTCTACGGAGACCTTACTGCATCGATTATGGTAAGTAACCGTGTTGAAGCGGAAAAGTTCATTCGAAAAATTGAACTAAACAAAGCGGCCTACTTGTCGGAACTTACAGGCGGTGTCCACCTCCATACTATTGAAGCACCTACCGAAGACCTTTTGGACGAAGCTATTGCGGTCTTGAAAAAAGAAGGCTATCTGTTGGAGGAAAAATAACGGAAGAAAACCTTCATAGAGGAACTAACTTGACTAATGCCAACTCTAACTTTAGAGGCCTCCTCCCTTTACACATAACAAAAGGCACAGAATAAGATCGTATCTTTTCATAATGGGTTCCGTTTCCTATCACAAAACGTCAATTTGCAAACCAATTACGCCCGCTCATATCAATTTTTGCTTAGGTATGAAATAGGCGGAGAATTTCCGCCTAATGAAGGTAAAGGAGGTTAAGAAGCCGAAGATAAGCAGAGATGTTCCGGTTAACAGCTCTAAATAAGACAAAATCTAAAGATTTTGATAATGTAAGCGGAAAAACTCCCCTTATTATTAAGGAAATATGGGTATTTCTCAATTTAGCCGGAATTCCTCCCTTTATTTTCGAAACACAGTGGGTAGACTGGCTACTGTATCTATCCCCGCATTTTAATCGACAAATTGCATTACAAATCCCTCAAAAATTATGATCGAAATCCCTTTATATCAATAAAAATAGACCTTCAAATTTCCATACAATTTGAAGGTCATTTTGCTTTACAATTTTTATGTTGCGATAGTTAACGGAACCCGTTATCCTTTTTCAGTGCCTTTCCTTTTAGGCGAGATCCCTTTGCCACTTTGTTCGGATGAAGTATCCGAAGTTTCTCTACCAAAACATAGCGATGTCCAGTACACCAATCAGGATCATTACAGCCCCGGCCGTTCGCTGAACAATAAAGCCAAGTCTTCTTCCCTTTTTCCTAACTGCTCCACCAGCTCCAAGGTACCAAATTACCCCAATAACAATAAGGAAAGGAATCGCCGTTCCAATAGCAAATACTGCCGGCAATAAAAACCCGGTCGTACTCGTAAACGTCATCGGCATGAGTAACATAAAGAACAGCAAAAACATCGTTGGGCAAAATCCGAGTGAGAAGCTAAACCCGAGCATAAAGGCGCCCCACTTGCCTCTTTTCTCTGTCGAGCTGTGCTCAGGTCTTTTCCATAATCGTAGTGTCCACCTCATTGTAAACAAGCCAAGCATATACAAACCGACGATAATCAACATAGGGCCTAGTACACGCCTAATCCAAGGAAAATACTGCGTCAACTCTTGCTGAAATTCTTGTCCGATTAACCAAACGGCACTTCCGATCAACATAAATGCCGCCACTTTACCGAGTGTATAAAAAAAAGCATCGCTCCAAGAGACACCATGATTAACAGACTTTGTACCATACAACGTGATGGCACTTAAGTTTCCCGAAAACTGGCACGGTGCCAATGCCCCAACCAACCCTAGAAGCAAAGCAAACAACAACGGAATGGATTCCGCGCGGTTCGCCGCATTCATAAACGGTTCACGCAGAACCGCACTAATTCCTTCAACAATCTCAAACATACGAAACTCCCCTGAATACATGATCTTTTTATTCATTATAACGCGAATGTCTCTTTATGAAAAAGAAGCGTTCCCATCTTCTCGTTTGTCTATCTTTTTACCCAAAGCTATAATAATAGAAAACAGAGGAGGGCGTAATGTGAATATTCTACTACTCGGAGCCACCGGTAGAGTCGGCTCCCATTTACTCAAGATTGCAGAAAATGACACACACACGTACACCCTTTTTGTTCGTTCACCGGAGAAACTTCCGTCCCCCCTTCCACCAAACATGGGTGTTTTTAAAGGGGATGCTACAGATAGACGCGATCTACAACAGGCACTAAAAGGGCAAGACGGGATCATCTCATGTCTATCAACAGACAAAAACAATGTCTTGTCTATTTTTACTCCTCTCTTAGTAGAAGAGGCTGGTAAAAAACAAATTCAACGTGTTGTCACAGTAGGTACAGCCGGAATCCTTCAATCTCGAGCGGAACCGGATACCTATCGTTTTCTATCCAGTGAATCCAAACGAAAAACGACGACCGCTGCGCAAGACCACTTAGAAGCCTATCAATCTCTTGCAAAAAGCGATCTGGATTGGACCATTGTTTGTCCAACGTTCCTACCGGATGGCGAAAAAACGGGGCAGATTCGCTTTGAGGAAGACGTTCTTCCAGAGAATGGAAAGCGAGTTACTAGCGGAGATACAGCCGCGTTTACGTATGATGTGTTTTTTAAGAATCTGTTTATACAAAAAAGGGTTGGGTTGTCTGAGTGATCAAAAACGTTCTCATCATGGAAATGAAGTCAGTATTCGTCCCTAATGGTTTATCTGAGGTTGTTCTTTGAGTGATTGACGGCTTCATACCAATGATTAACGGCTACGTGTATTCTATTTACAGGTTCGCTAGTATGATTAACGGCTTCATTTTACTATTTAGCGGTTTCGGTCCCGTTATTTACGGTTTAGCTTTCCTATCCTTAAAAAAGGGCACAAAAAAAGCACATGTGTTTTACATGTGCTCTTTCCCTTACCCTACCGACTTTTCTATTCCTTGCTGAAGTTGATACATGTGGTGGTAGGTTCCTCTTTGTCTCATCAAAGAATCATGATTTCCTTGTTCTTTAATTTCTCCTTTATTTAAGACGATAATTTGATCGGCGTTTCGAATTGTGGAAAGCCTGTGAGCAATTACAAAGGTAGTACGGCCTTCTTTAACCACATCGAGTGCTCGCTGGATTACGGCTTCCGTTTCTGTATCGATGTTCGCCGTCGCTTCATCGAGAATAAGAATAGGGGGGTTAAACACGAGTGCTCTTGCAAATGAGATTAGCTGACGTTGACCGGCAGAAAGGGTGCTCCCCTTTTCTACTACTTTTTCATCGACTCCATTAGGCAAGGCATCAATCATTTCTTTCGCTCCGACTTTGTGCAAGGCGTCGATAATATCTCTGCGGGAGATTTTTGGGTCGTTCATTCCCACGTTGGACGCGATCGTTCCAGTAAAAAGGAACGGATCCTGTAAAACAATAGCCATATGCTCTCGAAGAGCTTGCTTTGTGATCGAATGAATATCCGTTCCATCAATTGTAACGGTTCCCTTCTGATGATCGTAAAACCTGAACAATACGTTCATAATGGAGCTTTTACCTGAACCCGTATGACCAACAAAAGCTACCGTCTCCCCCTTTTGTGCAGAAAACGAAATATTTTTTAGCACATACTCCTCTTCTTCATAGGCAAAGCTTACATCATCAAAACGGATGTTTCCTTTAAAGCGCTCTACGCTTCCGTCTGATAAAGTAATCCCTGGTTCATCCATGAGCTGAAACACTCGTTCTCCTGCAACCCTTGCTTCTTCAAGCTGTGCGAGCTGATTCACGAGGTTATTCACCGGTTCAAACAAACGGTTCAAATAATCTACAAATGCGTATAGGACCCCGAGGGAAAAAACAGCCCCGACTCCAACAGAAGCGCCTCCGAAATACCAAATCAACCCTACGAATGCTAAGTTACGAAACATGTTTACAAGATTAAAAGAAGTAAGGGCATTTAGAGACAATAGCTTGTTATTGTATGTGAAGTGATCTTTGTTCAATTTCTCAAACTCATCATTCACTTCTTTTTCCCGTCCAAAGGCTTGAATGACAGGCATCCCTTGAATATTCTCATTTATTTTTCCATTGATGTCACTGACACGTTCTCGTATGACATGATTATATTTTGATGCCAACTTTCGATATAGGGCCGCCCAAATGACAAGAATAGGCAAAAGTACAAGGGCTGCTGTCGCAAGTGTTGGTTCAAGTAAGAACAAGGCAATATAAATCCCCACCAAATAAATGATACTCGTAAAGAACGTAGCAAGGACTCGAACATAAAGTTCACGAATGGCCTCTGTATCATTTGTCACACGAGACACGATCTTCCCTGCCGGTTGGCGATCGAAGTAGTGAATCGGAAGTTCTTGCACTTTACGAAATACATCCGTTCTCATCTTTTGAATGATTTGATTGGCCGAACGTTGCAACAGAAAGCTTTGATGGTAGTGTAAAAATGCAGCCATTACTACGAGAAGAAAGTACCCTCCCATAAGGAATATCAAGTATTTGACCTCAGGCTGGAAAAAAGAAAAGACTTCTTCGCCCGAAAGCTGGGTGCCTTCATATACAGCCGATTCCTCTCCTCTAGTAATCGTCAACGTGCCCTCATCAAAGGTGCGCTCCCCTTCAAAACCTAAAGGCTCATCAATGGCTACGTACGTTAAACCAATTTGTAAGACTTGTAATGTAGATAGGGGCTCTTCTGTACGATCATACCGATCGCTACGAATATAGGAACGGCCCCCGTATTCAACCTCTCCTTCATCACTTACCTCATACCAAGGTCGTTCAATTCCCATGATGTGATTATCAATCATGTGTTTAGCAATAAATGGACCGGTCAGCTCTGCAGCGGCTGCAATAGCCAAAAGAACGAGTGCAAAAATGATCGTTCGTTTAAATGCGAGGGCATAGCGAATTAGTCGTTTTGTTGGTGTCATGAGCTATGCACCTCCTTTTCTTCGTTTTTCAGATTTTCCTTGATTTGCTGAGCTGTGTATTGCTCTTTGTACCACCCATGACTCGCCATGAGCTCGTCGTGAGTTCCTTTTTCAATGATCCTTCCTGCTTCCATTACCACGATTTGATCAGCGTGACTCACAGCTGACATACGATGTGCCGTGATGAACGTGGTTTTTCCTTTTCGTTCATTACGAATATTGGTGATGATCGTCGATTCCGTTTTTGCATCAACAGCGGATAAGGCATCATCAAGAATGAGAATGTGTGGGTTTTTAAGTAAAGCACGGGCAATCGAGACTCGTTGCTTTTGCCCCCCTGATAACGACACGCCTTTTTCCCCTACCGTTGTCTCAATGCCGTTTGGAAACGTCTCAATATCTTTCGTGATTGATGCTAAGTCCAACACTCTGTAAAAGTCGTAATCAGAAGCATCGGGACGGCCAAAACGCACATTCTCTCTGATCGTTTTTGAAAATAAGAAATGATCTTGTGGAACATAACCAAGCCAACTTTTCATCGTCTGTAAATCGATTCGTTCCATATCCACCTCGGAAATCTTTAGACTTCCTGTTCCAAAGGGATATTCTCTTAACAGCTGCTTTAACAAGGTCGTTTTACCTGAACCCGTTTTTCCAACAATCCCGATCGTCTCTCCCCGTTTCACCTGAAGTGATATGTTACTGAGCACCAATTCTGGTGAACTTGGGTATTGAAAACTAACATTCTCCATTACGATCGTGTCAGGCTCTGCCACAACTACTGGATGCTCACTGTTTTTAACATCTGCATCATACGAAAAGGTGTCGTTCAACCTGTCTAATGAAGCGTTCCCTCTTTGCATGATGTTCATCAGTTCACCAAAGGCAAACATTGGCCAAATGAGCATACCTAAATAGATGTTAAATGACACAAGCTGACCAAGGGTAATTTCATTATTAAAGACAAGAAACGCTCCATATCCGAGACCGATCATGTAGCTCAATCCGACGAGGATCTTAATGGTCGGTTCAAATAAAGCATCGATTCTTGCAACGGCGATGTTTTTCTTAAGAACATCATCTGTCGTTGCTTTGAATTGAGCCTGATCGTCCTTTTCTTTTACAAAAGCCCTCACAACTCTTACACCGGAGATCGATTCCAACACTTGGTCATTGAGCTCTCCAAAGGAATTCTGTGCTTTTGTAAACCGTTCATGAATAATTTTGCCATATCGTTTCATCAACCACGCCATGATTGGTAACGGTAAAAAAGCAGCAATGGTCAACTTCCAACTCACCAAAAAACCCATCATAAACAAGATAATGACAAGAAACACCGTCGCATCAACCAACGTCAAAACGCCGAAACCTGCTGTCATGGAGATGGCTTTCAAATCGTTTGTCGCCATCGCCATCAAATCACCGGATTTATTCTTTTCATAAAAAGTGGGCGTCATTTTCATTAGATGGCCCATAAGCCTGGAACGGAGCAAACGCTCGATAACAAACGCCCCTCCAAACAGCTGTCGCATCCATGTGTATGTTAATCCATAGATGACAACCATAAGCCCGAGCATAACCCCCATAATCATCATTAATCGATCCGTTGTCAATGATCCTTGGTGAATATCATCAATCACGACTCCGATCAATCGCGGAGGTATAACCTCTAGGAAACTTACAAATATCAATATTGACAAAGCCAATGTGTACCTTTTCCATTGGGCTTTGAAAAACCATAATAACTTTTTAAGTACCGAAAACATTATGCGTCACGTCCTGTCTTAAGATCTTTACTACGATTGCAATTGCTAACCTCCACCTGTCGTATGTTCTTTGGTGTAAAACCTTCTAAACTTCCATCTTTTAATCATAGTAACCCCTCCAAAAGTGGTCTTTTTTTATTTATGTGATCGGCAAATGCCGTTTTTTGATTCTATTCTAATAATTTCCTTCACTACCATGAGTCTTGGTGAAGGTCTATGCCTATCTATTTCCCTGTCGGTGCTGGCAAGCTCCTTGGGCCTATTAATGATCCCTTCTTTCCTTTTTTCCTATGACTCTCTGAAAACACAATTTAAAACCATAAAAAAGCACACAAGCGTCCTGCTCGTGTGCTTTCATACATATGGAATTCACCCATATAAAAAGCGCAGTCACAAGTAAATTGTAACTGCGCATGGAAAGGCAAAAAGAATCGTGACATTAAAAGAAACGTTCCTCATTACGAATACCATTGGAGCTACAACAAGATATATTCAATTGCGCAGTTTTGATATTTACTAAGATCATCTTGTTTGTCCTCCTTTCATAATGAGTTTTAAATCGTTATTAATCGTAGCACTATTTCAAACTTTCCGTCAACCATTTTTTTCAAATCATTCCTTCATAAGACTAACGCTTCTATAGAATGAGTCCTGATGATGAAACTTTTTCATAAATACTGGCGTTTAATAGGTGTGAGTGGAAGGAGGAGCCCCATTGGACCCCCGCGACAAACCATCAATCAAAGAAACGCTTCCTAGTCATGAAAATGATTTTTTTGAAGTGATTATTCAATACCAACCAGTTGTGGAGAGATTTGCCCGTCAGATTGGTGTATCGGAAGACGATCTACCTGATGTCACACAGGACGTTTTCATTAAGGTATATCGTTTCTTTAACAGCTACACACACGGTAAATTCACAACGTGGCTTTACAGCATTACACTGAACGTTTGTAAGGATTTATTCCGTAAACAAAAACGTGAACGATACAAAATAAAACAAGCTAAGCAAACAGTAATCCCACTATATGAAGAAACACTTAGCCATTATGCCATTTTGTTAAATGAAAACCTTCATGAGTTGGAAGAGAAATATCGGATCCCCATTGTATTGTTCTATTTTCATGATCGAACGCTTTCAGAAATTGCATTGATTATGGGGTTAAATGAAAACTCCGTAAAGACGAGATTGCGTCGAGGAAAAAACAAGCTAAAAACAGCCATGATTAAAGGAGGGTTTGAAAATGAATTTTGAAAAAGGGATGGATGAACTTCGAAAAAGGTATGATAAGTTGCCTTCTTCCGAGTCACCTGAAGATCTTTATAAAAGGGTCAGAGAACAGACCCGAGAACGCCCACCCACCAACAAGAACTACACGATGCTATTTGCGAATGTAGTAGCTACTCTTTTGCTTCTTATTGGTGCCGGGATTCTTACAGCCTCTTATTTAATGAGTGAAACAAATACATCTCAAGAACCACCCGCGAACTCTTACGTGCCTGCTGCTCCAGGAGATGAAGAGGAAGAATATGAATCCCCTTCAAGTGTGGAAGACACTCCCTCCAAACTGCCTCCAAGGGAAAATCGTATGGTCCATGAATTTGAACTTGAAGGAATGACCGAAACATATGAATATGTCCTTTACGAGAATCAGGAGCTTGGCTTTTCCACTTACATTGAAGAACAGTTTGATGTGCACATAGAAAACAATCAGGCAACGTTTTATAGTATGTATGGCGCTGTTGAAAAACATGAGGCCTACATTACACTTACCAAACATTCATTAGGACAAGAAGATCCTGTTGAAAACGCGTTTCGAGATAAGTTAGAGACAGAGGGCTATACGGAGTACCCTGATTCTACCCTTCATAACTCAATGGGCGAACTAATATCTTATTGGATTTCGGATTCGGCGATTGAATATCAAGTGTTCGTTCAAGAGGAACGCTTTTTTTATGAAATTGTCGTTCGAAAGCCCATGATCCTCTCTGGAAACCGGTTTTCAGAGTCTACGAGGATTTTTGTAGATAACCTTGAATTTGGTGAACATTAAAGGTTCCAGAGCGACTAAGCAATGTTTAGTTGCTCTGGACCTTTTTTATTACTTGAACTGAATATACCCCAACCTTTGTGCTTCTTTCATAAGCTCCTGTTGTGAAGTGACCTCTAACTTTTTTCGTAGGTTGTGCCTATGGTTTTCAATCGTCTTTTTTGTCACACCAAGAACAGAGGCAGATTCGGTTACGGTATAACCTTGGATGATTTGCAAAAGTACTTCCTCTTCCCTTTTTGTTAAATAGGCTCCCGTCCGTTCGTTGATTTTTCCTTTTTCAGCCGAGGATTGAAGAGAGTAATGTGTTCTTCCTCTGTTCATTCCTTCAAAAGCGCGCATGAGATCTTCGAGTGGTTCATCGTGTCTAATGACACCTAAAATCGGATAGTGTTCCAAAACAGAAAGGTCGACAAACCCTTCTTCCCCTAATAAAATGACGGTTTTCACCTCTCTTTTTGAATCGTTCACGAGCGATAAAAACTCTGCAAGGGAAGTGTTTGAGAGTGTAGTTGGATTTAAAAGTAACCAATCAAAAGGATACTTTTTTAGTAAAGCAATGATATTCTCTTTTTCCACTGACTCCAACACATATTCCACGGGAAATAAGTCTTTTAAGAGTTGAGTAATCCCGAAGCGCATGAGCTCATGCTCTTCAGCAATTAGGCAACGCATCTCTCTCCTCCTCTCTCCATATCCACTTGAATATTATAATCCTAAACCAATTGAAAGCTGATTGGTATAGCTTGTATAAGCAACCACATGATTAATCTCTACGATTTCTTTTGTTGAAAAACCTAGGTTGGTCAGTTCTTCAATATCTCCTTTTGAAAGACTGGCTCGATCGACGACCAATTTTTTCGCATAGTTCAGAATGGCTTGAATGGAAGGATCAAACAAACGAATGTCGTCGGCTAAAAGGCTCTCTACTTCCTTTTGATCTATCATTGTTCCCAAGACGGTTTTGTGGCCTTTTGTACAATATTCACACCCATTTAAGACAGAAACGTAAGTGATAATGATCTCTCGAGTCTGATCTCCAATTGTTACTTGTTTAACTGCTTGCTGTAATGGGGTAAAGCTCTCTAACAACTCAGGTGTATGAGCCATTAGACGATGAAAAATGGAGACAGGTTGATCTAGCTGTTCATATACACCTAAATCTTTAATATCTTTTTGCTTTACTGGTTTAATCCACGGCATCCCTTGTGCCTCCTCTGAATATTAGCTTTCTTTATTTAGTATTGTTTGTACTCAATATTCCCATGCAAACTGCCGTAAACGATTTGTCTTTAATCGTTCACATCCTGTTCAAAGTTTGCTCACAAAATCACTTGTATTTAGGTGTAATCACCTATATGTTTATTATTTCACATTTAATAAAATAAGTACAGTGATCGATTTATGCACCCTAATAGAATTAGATTGTAGATTTGATAAGAATGGAAAGGGGATCTTTATGTTTGGTTTTGAATATGATCCGGTCATATACAGCCGAATCCTCACATCTCTGACACTTGGTTTTCATATTATTTTTGCCACGATTGGTGTTGGGGTTCCGCTTATGATTGCCATTGCGGAATGGATGGGGATTAAGCGAAATGACCCTCACTATACATTACTTGCAAGACGATGGGCCAGAGGGTTTGTTGTCACAGTGGCTGTTGGTGTTGTTACTGGTACAGCGATTGGTCTTCAACTAAGTTTATTGTGGCCTAATTTCATGCAGGCTGCAGGACATACAATAGGACTGCCTCTCTTTTTAGAGATTTTCGCTTTCTTCTTTGAAGCGATCTTTCTTGGTATTTACTTGTACACATGGGATCGTTTTAAGAGTAAGATGAAGCATTTCTTACTCGTGATTCCGATTGTAATAGGAGCTTCAGCATCTGCATTCTTTATTACTACAGTGAATGGATTTATGAATATTCCACAAGGGTTTGAAATCGTGGATGGCGTTCTTACAAACGTGAGTCCCCTTGCGGCCATGTTTAACCCTGCGACACCAACGAAAGTCGCTCACGTCATCATTACGTGTTACCTGACTTCTGCGTTTATTCTTGGTACGATCGCGGCTATCCACCTTATTAAAGGAAATAACCACGTCTACCACAAGAAAGCATTGCACTTAACGATGGTTTCAGGTGCTGTTTTTGCGATTGCAACGGCAGTTATCGGTGATCTATCCGGTAAGTACTTGCACGAATACCAGCCGGAAAAACTTGCCGCAGCAGAGTGGCACTTTGAGACAGAAACAGAAGCACCGCTTATCCTAGGCGGAATTCTCACTGAGGATAACGAGGTTAAGTATGCACTTGAGATTCCTTACGCTTTAAGTATTTTAGCTGGTGGTACGCCGGATTCCGAAGTTGTAGGTTTAAATGACTTTCCGGAAGATGAACTTCCACCGCTCTGGGTTCACTACGCCTTTGACTTAATGGTTGGCATTGGGATGTACTTGTCCCTCGTCTCCGTATTGTTCGTGGTGATGAGCTGGAGAAAGAAATGGAACCCACTTAACAAACCACTCTTATGGGCAATCGCAGCAGGTGGACCATTATCCATGGTTGCCATTGAGTCTGGATGGGTCTTTGCTGAAGTTGGGCGTCAACCATGGATTATTAATGGTATTATGCGTACGGAAGAAGGGGCAACTACTTCTGCTCATGTTGATGTGATGTTTGTCCTATTCGTTACACTCTATATCATCCTTGGTGTCACATGTGCTGTCGTTCTTCGAAGAATGTTCAAGAAAAACCCTGTAGAACATGAGCTTGAAAAGCGTGGCATGGCACAGCAAAAACGTGTTAGCAATGAATAAAGGAGGTACCGACATTGAGCTATGAAGTCGTTGGTATTACGGTACTTTGGATTTTCCTTTACGGCTACTTGATTGTGGCGTCGATTGATTTCGGCGCCGGCTTCTTCAGTTACTATAGTCATATTACAAATAAAAAACATGTTGTACACAACATTATTCAGCGTTACCTCTCACCTGTTTGGGAGGTAACCAATGTCTTTCTCGTCTTTTTCTTCGTGGGTATTGTCGGGTTCTTTCCAGATACGGCTTACTATTATGGAACTGCACTCCTCATCCCAGGAAGCGTAGCGATTATCCTTTTAGCTCTCCGTGGTTCTTACTATGCGTTCGCCACTTACGGAGCAAAAGACAGTCATTTGTATTCATTCCTTTATGGAGCAACAGGACTATTAATTCCCGCTTCATTGACAACCGTTCTTACGATTTCAGAAGGTGGTTATTTGGTCGTTGATAACGGGAATGTTCAGCTTTTATACGGAGAGCTGTTTACAAGTGCCTACTCATGGGGAGTCGTCTTCCTTGCTATCTTCAGTGTTCTGTTTATCTCGGCAGCGTTTTTGACTTATTACGCAAGTCGTGCAAAAGATAAACCGGCACTTGAAGTCGTACGAAAGTATGCTCTATCCTGGGCTGGACCAACCATTATTACCGGTATCGTGGTTTTCTTCTTACTTGGAAAAAGAAACCCAGTACACTTTTCCAACATGATGGACCTTTGGTGGATGTTTGGCATTTCCTTCGTCACATTCGTTGCAGCCACGGTTCTGATCTGGAAGCGCCGAAACTATGGAACGGCCTTCGTTCTCGTGATGGTCCAGTTTTTCACAGCGTTTTTTGCCTACGGATCGGCACACTTGCCATACCTACTGTATCCGTACTTGACGATTTATGATGGTTTTACAAATGATGCTATGGCACTCGCGTTAATTATCGCGTTTATCGGCGGATTGTTGCTTCTTATTCCGTCGCTCATCTTACTCATGCGTTTGTTCTTATTCGACGCAGATTATGTAGAAGGTAAAAAATAAAGGCACTGAAAAAGTTCGATTTTTACGATTTCAATGTTATCTATGCAAGGAGCGGAACGGTTGCTTGTTTTAAAATCCTGTTACGAGTGGTTTTTTCGTAACAGACACGCAACCTAGAAGCCTTTGCCATTCAAATAAAGGAGGAGTTACGATGGATTTGACATTCTTTTTGATCATGATCGCGCCGCCGCTGGTGCTCGTTGGTGCTGTCGCATTCGTATTCGTCTGGGCAGCAAAAGCAAAGCCGCCCCACTACCTCCAAGACAACGACTAATGCTGGGGTCTGACCCCATAGCCGTCAAGTTAAGCAAAACTTGGCGGCTTTTTATCTTATTGATCATTCACTCTCATTTTTTCACATGACAAAGAAGCTTCCTTTCGGAAGTTTTTTTAACAAAGGGTTAATTCCGTTACAGGTGGACGCTTTCCGCGGGCATCGCCTTAGCCTCCTCGGGAAAGGCGCCCTGCGGGGTCTTCGGCTGATGCTATTCCCGCTGGAGTCGCCACCTTTCACTCCATTTTCTACTTTAAATGATGTTCTCTTTTAAACAAACATCTTATTCAAACATGTAAGAGTATCAGCTTTTCTTCCTCCTTCATCGTGTTCTTTAAGACTAGAAAAGGTGTCTCACAATTCTTCTTTTTACACTTCCTACATCTCCTTCGAATGACTTCTGTGTATTGATGAAATAGGTTATTTATCTTAATTGGTGATCCACTTGCTCGGAAGAACTCTTCTGCACTCTCACGTAATTCTTTCGTGCATTTCATCTCACTAACTTCAATCTCTTCGTTTTCATATAACGCACTTCGCGCTTCAAATGTAATCATACTAGATATCAAAAGTGCAATGAGTTGGCCATACAAGTGACACTCAAAGCGCTCCTGTTTAATGTTTCTTATTTTATGAATGCCATAATACGACTTCCATGATTTAAATAATTGTTCAACTTGCCAACGTAGAAAAGTCCGACGGAGTGCGTCTTTTGATTTTTTTAGAATGTTTTTCTTCTTCATAAAAAATACCTCCCTTTACATTGTAAAGGGAAGATACCCGACAGGATGAGCCGGTAAGCTCTTATTTATCACAAATGATATGAACTTGGACATGTGATTAGGTGTAGCCGGAATGTTCGCAGACTCCTGCGGCCGTGGGAGCCAGGAGAGACCCCGCAAGGGCTTTGCCCGAGGAGGCTCGCCGGCACCGCCGCGGAAAGCGAAGAACATTCCGGCTACACCTTTCTTCCACTGATTTACTACGCTCAATCCTTAAGTTGACGGCTATGGGGTCTGACCCCCGAACAATTATGTAAATGTGATGTCTCAAAAGGATTTTGAGACAAACGAATCGATTAAAGAAGTCCCAAGACATTGTCTCGGGACTTTTCTTATTACTCACCTTTAAATACAAGGGCTTCGTATGGGCGTAATGTCATTCTTTCTAAAGGTTGTGTAGCTCCATCTTTGTAGTTCCCTACTAGCCGTTCCCCATTAAAGTCTTCCAACTCTTTCGGTAAAACGAATTCAGGCGTTCCTCCAAAGAAGTTCAATACAACAAGTACCTTTTCATCGCCAAGCGTTCTTGTATATACGTACAATTCTTCGTGTTCTTCAAGGTATAAATCATAAGTCCCGTATACTAAAATGTCGTGTTTTTTCCTAAGAGCAATCAGGTTTTTATAGTAATTTAATATGGAATTGGGATCGTCTATCTGCTGTTTAGCGTTAATATCTCTATAATTCGGATTTACGCCTATCCACGGTGTTCCCTTCGTAAATCCTCCGTGTTTAGAATCGTCCCACTGAATGGGTGTTCGGGCATTGTCTCGCCCCTTTGTCCAAATCCTCTCCATGACTGTCTCGTGCGACTCGCCTCTTTTTTCAGTGAAATCGTGATACATATTGTGAATCTCTACATCACGATAGTCTTCCACCTTTTCAAATCGAACGTTTGTCATGCCTAGTTCTTCTCCTTGGTAGACATAAGGTGTACCGTGCATTGTATGAAGGAAAGTAGCTAACAGCTTTGCTGATTCTTCGTGATAATTCTTGTCATCCCCGAACCGTGACACTTGTCTTGGCTGATCGTGGTTGTTTAAGTACAAGCTGTTCCAACCGACACCTTCAAGGCCTTTGTCCCACTTCGTCATAATCTGCTTCAGTTCTTGGAGCTTCCATTGCCTAGTGTCCCATTTTCCTGCATGAGTATCCGGTTTTCCATCAACAGCCATATGTTCAAACTGGAACACCATATTTACATAGCCATTTTCTTCATCGGTAATATCACAGGCGTCTTCTACTGGGAAGAAGGCCGTTTCTCCTACTGTCATGATGTCATAGTGGTTCAGTACCTTATCACGCATTTCCGCCAAATACTCTCTAAGTCTTGGACCGTTGGCGAAGTGTTCGGGAGCAAATTGATATTTTGATTTCGGGTCCTTCACAGACCCATCCGGTAAACCAGGTGTTTTGGAGATGTTATTAATCACGTCCATTCTAAACCCGTCTATCCCACGATCGAGCCACCACGTCATCATATCAAATACTTCATTTCTTACTCTCTCATTTTCCCAGTTCAAGTCCGGCTGTTTCTTTGTAAATAAATGAAGGAAATACTGCTCAGTACCCTCATCATACTCCCATGCCGATCCACTGAAGAACGACAGCCAATTGTTTGGCTCACTGCCATCAGGCTTCGCATCTTGCCATATGTAATAATCTCTGTATGGATTGTCCTTTGATTTTCTCGATTCAACAAACCAAGGATGTTCATCTGACGTATGGTTCACGACCAAATCCATAATCAATTTTATCCCACGGTCATGAAGAGCGGTCAGTAAATCATCCCAATCATCCAGCGTGCCGAACTCGCCCATAATCTCTTGATACCCACTAATATCATAACCATTATCATCGTTGGGAGACTTATAAACCGGTGAAAGCCAAACTACGCTGATTCCAAGCTCCTTAAGATAATCAACCTTCTCAATGATCCCTCTAATATCACCGATCCCATCACCGTTTGAATCTTTGAAACTTCTAGGATAAATCTGATAAACTACTGCTTCTTTCCACCATTTTCGTTTCAAATCAATTTCCCCCTTATGGCAAGTTACTCCATTTTTACCACAGGAAAACGTAGAGGTAAAGAAAACGTTTACGTAAATAAAAAACAAGCTGCCCTTATCTAAAGGCCGCCAAAAATGAACTAGGTGGAACGAGTACGTACGAATGCATCACTCGCAGTAATATAAAGGCCGCTTTTCAGACGGTACATGTCTGTAGAGCTACCTGGAACGCTCACTCGATCCACTACGGTAAATGCTTCCCCACGACGAACGGTACCTGCAAGGGCACTTGCTTCCCAGGAAGGGAGGTTCCTTACATTTAACGTGTCAACATCTACAATCACAAGCAAGCCAGATGGTCTAGCATTTCGAATCTCCTGGTACGTTTGGGGCCCAGCTACACCATCAACAGAAATACCTGCGTTTCGTTGCACCTCACGTACAACATTTTCAGTTACATTACCGAAGATTCCATCAGCACCAAAAGAACCAAGATTATACCCCAAGTTTAGTAACTGCTCCTGCAGGCTCCTCACTAAAGGACCCCGGTCGCCATTTCGTAATACTTGACCTGTCCACGTATTCCCGCTACCGCCTGAACCACCAGATCCACCTGAACTTCTTCTTTGCACAATTGAGAAGATGGCGGCAATTGCGTCTGCATGGGCTCTCGCTGCTTCTCTAATAAAAGCGGAAGAGCGTAACAAGTAAGCATCTTGTGTGTTGGTCACAAACCCACCTTCTGTTAAAACTGCAGCCATGTTCGTATTACGCAACACAGCAAATCCTGCTGTTTTTATCCTCGATCAGGCGTTCTACCTCTCCACGCTTGGTTGTACATCACTCTGTGCATTTCTTGATGAATTTGTCGTGTTCGTGCTGGTGCATTTGTAAAACGGAATGTTTCAAAACCACGAGCGGCAGCAGTCGCAGCGTTATAATGGATCGACACAAACAAGTCTGCATTCCAACTGTTAGCCGCTTGAGATCTAGCGGCCAAGCTTACAAACACATCGGTCTGACGGCTCAATCTTACTTCTACGTTTTGGTACTCTGATTGAAGCATATCTCTTAGCACCAATGCCGTACTCAAACATAAATCTTTCTCTCGTAACCCGTTGCCAATAGCACCGGGATCACTCCCCCCATGACCGGGATCGATAAACACACGGACCGGTCGCCCTAAACCAATAGGTAATACCATTATTCTTCCCCCCCACTCTCATCCTCAAGATTCTCAGGATCATCGTCGGATTGAATTCCGTTCATACGAAGTTCTGCGCATTCGTCACTTTTACATTCCGGTTCACCATGATCACCACTTTTAAACAATTCAATTTCAAATTGTTCAATCGGTCTACCACAATACACACATTCTGTGTGCTCACGCATTTACATTCCCCTCACATTTATTATGGAGTAGACAAATTTTATATACCAAAAAGAGTGCTTGCATGATTTAATAGAAAAAAGCTCGTCTACTCCTCATTCTATATAATGCTAAACAGTCAGAAAGGACTTACCAAAGACCTACGCCTTAAGTAATTTTAGTAAGTAAAGATGAATATCTTCACCCCGATTGAATCCGAAATAGAAATGGATGAACAAAGAAAGGATGAATGATTGATGTGGCACCTCAAACGCTTTGATGAACTAGATACGGTAGAACTATATGCTATTTTAAAAGAACGAGTTGATGTCTTTGTGGTCGAGCAAAACTGTTCTTACCCAGAGTTGGATAACATCGATTTCAATTCTTTTCATCTTTTTAAAAAAGAAAATAAAGAAATAGCCGGTTACTTGAGGATCATCCCACCAGGTAATAGTCACCGTTCCTATCGAATTGGGAGGGTAATTGTAAACAAAAGCTTCCGCCAAAGAGGGCTCGGAAATGAATTAATGTCCCGCGCCATGTCGTTCATTCTAACAGAGAAAAAAGCCACGATGATTGAACTTTCCGCCCAAGAATACATTCAACATTTCTATGAATCTCATGGTTTCAAACCAATTTCCGATCTATATTTAGAGGATGGCATTCCTCATGTTGAAATGCTATATAAAAAAGAGGAAGAGTCGTGACTATACGACTCTTCCCCATCATGTTCACTTTTTTTGATGAAGCTTCTCGATTAATGTAGGCAACCAATCCGTTAATGGCATAAAAGAGTAGCCCGATGCCTCAGCTAATGAAACATCTTGATAGGCTGATTTCGGAAAATTAAAAGGCGATTGATTTTGAGGTGAGTCTGGTTCCGAAATAATCGCTTTTACACCTATCACCTCTTCTATCATGGTCATCAACTCTAAAAGACTTACTTGATCGGGGGAGGAAGCGTTCACTGGTCCAAAAAGATTATGCGAACCTATCCAAAACAAAAAAGTTGCAAGATCACCAGCTTCTACAAATGATAATTTCGTATCTTTGTTTGAAATATGAACAGGCTCATGTTTCTTCACTTTTGAAAGGTGAAAATGCAACCGCTCCGTATAATCATCCTCTCCCAAGACAATAGGAGGGCGTACAGCTGTAACAGGAAAACTCGCTTGCTGGAAGAAGACCGCCTCAGCTAAACGCTTCCCTTCACCATAACTAAAATCCTCTTTGGTTCCCATCTTGATTTCATATGTATAAGGATCGAAATCTTTTTCTTCTTTTCGCTCCTTCTCGTCAAAGGCGTATACAGATAACGTTGATGTTAGAACGAAGTGTTTGGTTCGCTCCTTAAAAACGTCACAAGCCAGTTTTGCATCACTTGGTGAAAAGCAAATTTGATCGTAAATGAGGTCCCAGCGTGTGCCTTCAAAAGCGCCTTCCATTGACCCCCTGTCCGAACGATTCACTTTCACCCGTTCAACCTTATCTCCGAACGAATCCTCTTGCTTTCCCCTTGTCGCAACGGTTACATGGTCTCCATTTTCAATAAGCTTCTCAACAAGCCTTTTACCAAAAAAGCGCGTTCCTCCAAGTACCAAAACCTTTCTTCCCATTCTCTGCTCCCCCTTCGATTCTTCACTATAGCTGTTTCTATATAACCTTAAGTAATTCCTTCTTTATAGGTGGGTGATGGGACGGAAAACATTGACAAAGGTTTCCTTACGGTTTAGACTAATTGTGTACTACTACTAATAATACACACATCACACGCATATCATACAAATAAAGGTGGTGAACCGATGTACTTTAACATAGATCCAAAGAAGAATATCCCCCTTTATGAACAGATCATTCAGCAAGTAAAAGAGATGTGTGCAAAAGGGATTCTCACCCCAAATGAAAAGCTTCCCTCTGTGAGGGAACTGAGTGCACAAATTGTAATCAACCCAAACACGGTTAGTAAGGCGTACAAAGAACTGGAACGTCAAGGTGTGATTATGACCATACGTGGGAGAGGAACATTCATTGCAGAAGACTATCAATATACACACGACCCAAGAAAGGTCGATTCGCTTAAGCAAGCGTTGAAAAAAGTGGTTATTGATAGCCATTACGTTGGCATTGAACGCGAAGAGATAGAGAAATGGATGAGCCAATTTTATGAGCAGATCGGAGGAGAAAAGCGTGAAAGTTGAACAGGTTTCCAAACGCATTCACCAACACCAAGTATTAAAAGATATTACATTCGACATTAAACCTGGAAATATCGTAGGGATTATCGGAAGGAACGGTGCCGGAAAAACAACATTGCTACGTACACTCGTAGGCATACTCGATCCAAGCCATGGGGATGTAAAGATCGACGGAAAGAGCATATATAAACATCCCGAAACAAAACAAGATGTCATATTTGTACCAGATTCATCGGAAGCGTTGAAAAGTTACTCTACAAAAGAGCTTGTCAAACTTTATAAAGCCGTTTATCCACGTTTTGAGGAAAAATACTTCAATGATCTCATGGATCGCTTCTCACTGCCGCCAACAAAAAAAATCGGTAATTATTCAAAGGGAATGAAGGCCCTCTTCTCTCTCGTTGTAGCTTTCTCGACCAAAGCTCGCTACATTATTTTAGATGAGCCAACGGACGGCCTTGATGTGATTGTGAAAAGGCGCGTACTTAAAATTCTAGTAGAAGAAGTAGCTTTAAGTGACGTTTCTGTCATCATTTCATCTCACCGCCTTGATGAACTTGAGTTTATGGCCAATGATATTATTATGATTAAAGATGGAAAAGTAGACAGCCATTATGAACTTGATGAAATGAAAAGCATGTACAAGAAAGTTCAAGTAGTCTTCTCCCAATACATGCCAAAAGAGATCGAAAGTCAGGTTAACATCCTAAACCAAACGGGACGCGTATATACAATTATTATTCCTAATGAGAGTACTGGCGTCGAGGCTGCAATAAAAAATGAAAATCCGCTTCTTTTCGAAGAACTCACTATGAGTCTAGAAGACGTTTTTGTGGCAAAGTTAGGAGGAGAAGAATTTGTTTCATAAAGCACTGTGGATACAAAATTATAAACAGTCTAAAATGCTCATTTGGATTCTCACTATCATTTTTGTTATCCACCTACCATTCCAGACGATGATCGCCATAGAAAACTGGCGTGAATACCCACACTTTTATAGCGCAACCGAATATGACATATACCGATTGTTCATCGGTGGATCTCTTCCTTTCTTTGTCCTTATAGCAACAGCAATTTTAGCTGGTCTATTGATCGGAATTGAAAGAAATACGAGACGAAACGACTTTACCTTTTCCCTTCCTTTTAAACGAGGGGATATGTATTTGGCTAAATGGATTTATGGTGCGTTAAGCATTTCTGTTATTCATACAGTAACTTTCTTTACTGCCTATTTAATTCTATTCACATCTGAATATGCTTACCGACTGCAGTGGTTTTCACTTACAGAACTGTTTTTAACTCCACTCATTGGATATGTGTTATTTTTCTCTTTTGCTATGTTTATTGGGACGATTGCCGGAGAAATGATCTCCCAGGTTGTTCTGACCTTTATATTCGCGATCTTCCCATTCGGACTATTTGTACTTCTAGGATACGGATTTGACCTTCACTTCAGATTTAACTGGGAGCCACCGGAGTGGATCTTATATGCAGCACCATTGCTATTCCCTTTCTTAAATCAGCAGGACCAAAGTTTAGTTAACCCACTATTGGTAGCCCTCCCATGGACAATCGCAACACTCGCTATCGGATACTTCTTATACCAAAGAAATAAAGTTGAACACAATGGCGAGTTTCTCCTCTTCAAACAGTTGCAGCCGGTCTTCTTAGTGGGAATTGTTGTCTGCTTCGCCTTGCTTGGGGGCATGCTTATCTCTGCCATAGTCCCATGGGGAATGACGGACCTTCAAGTTATCGCTTATTGGATTGGCTTCTTGGTCTTTGCCTTGTTTAGTTACTTACTTTCAAGACGATTGCTCAGTATGAATGTGACCGTAAAAAACAAATAACCGTCAAGGGTGAAAATGAGGCGATAAACTGCTTTGTTTTCACCCTTTTTCATGGCCGAAAGCCTTGATTAATCAACTTTTGAGAAGGAAATAAAATTTTTGTCGAAAAATGAAATTAAAACGCTTGCAATAGGTGTATATACAAGATAAAATAAGAATCGAGTTAAGAAACTTGTATATACAATAATTCTATAACACATAACTGGTTTAACAAGGCAAGTTCAGAGGTATAAAGGAGCGAGTCCTTTTTTTGCTCATAATCGTTCCAACGTAGGGAATTCTATCAAACAGGTTCTGTTAACCTCGCTTATGAAAACGATTACTTTATTTCCTTTTACTTCAATCGATCCATATATTTTTGTTTTTAAGGAGGATGCAAGATGGCTCAATACGAAAAGCAGGTTAAAGAAATACTCGAAGCCATAGGTGGCGAAGAGAACATTGAAAAAGCCACACATTGTGTAACAAGACTACGAATGTCTTTAAAAGACGAATCCAAGGTGGATTCAGAAAAATTGGAAAGCATCGATATTGTAAAAGGCTCTTTCTCGACGAACGGACAGTTCCAAGTCATTATCGGTCAAGGAACAGTTGATAAGGTTTACAAAGAAATGGTTGCCATGACCGGAATTGGCGAGTCCTCGAAAGAAGATGTAAAGGAAGCCTCTGCATCCAAACAAAATTGGTTGCAACGGGGCGTAAAGATGCTTGCCGATATCTTTATCCCGATCTTACCGGCAATTGTAACGGCTGGTCTTCTTCTCGGAATTAACAACATCCTCACTGGTGAAGGCATTTTCTTCGCCGAATCGGTTGTTGAACGCTTCCCACAATGGGCAGGAATTGCAGAGATGATTAATATCATCGCCAGTGCCGCCTTCGTGTTCTTACCCGCTTTGATTGGTTGGTCGGCAGTCAAGCGGTTTGGGGGTAGCGAGCTGTTAGGTATCGTTTTAGGTTTGATTCTCGTTCACCCGGATCTCCTTAATGCTTGGTCCTATGCCGACGCGAGTGCGGAAGGAAACGTGCCTACATGGAATTTGTTCGGATTTAGTGTTGAAGCCATCGGTTATCAAGGACAAGTCTTACCTGTACTTGTATCTGCTTGGGTTCTAGCTAAGATTGATATTTCTTTAAGAAAACGCGTACCGGATTCCATTCAAATGCTTGTGGTCGCACCTGTTGCCCTACTCGTTACCGGTTTCTTGGCGTTTATCATTATCGGTCCAGTAACATTTACGATTGCAAACGGCATTACAGGTGGATTTGTATGGTTATTCTCCACTCTCCCTGCTATCGGCGGTCTGTTATACGGTGCTGTATATGCACCCCTCGTTATTACAGGTATGCACCACGCATTCCTTGCAGTAGACTTACAACTTGTTGGAACTGGTAACGGAACGTTCTTATGGCCAATCCTTGCTCTATCAAACATTGCACAAGGTTCCGCAGCACTTGCGATCATGTTCGCTACGCGTAATGAAAACATGCGTGGTTTGTCCCTTACATCTTCTGTTTCAGCTTACCTTGGTGTCACGGAACCTGCATTATTTGGGGTAAACCTTCGTTACAAGTTCCCGTTTATCTGTGCGATTATCGGGGCATCTGTAGCAGGTATGTTCATTACCATGAATGGTGTACTTGCAAACTCAATCGGAATCGGTGGTTTGCCTGGTATTCTCTCCATCATTCCGGACTTTTGGCTCTCTTTCTTTATCGGTATGATTATTGCAGTCGCTGTTCCCTTTGTTCTAACGTTCTTATACGCGAAGTTCGTTACAAAGGAAAAAGTATAAAAATGATAACAAGCATCCAGTCTTTTGAAGGCTGGATGCTTGTTTTGTTTGTCGTTCAATTACTAACATGTTTAAATGTTACCCTAACCTGTTTATGCCTCGCTTCTCCTTTCCACTAGAAGTAGCCCTTCGTAACACTTCGCCGGCAGCATCGGATCGTGTGCAGCGGAGCCTCACGAATTGACTTCTGTGTCATTGACTGAATTATTGAATGTCATACTTGTTTTGGGCTTGTTTGGATAACCTAATTGGGTGATTAAAATGGACACAAAATCCATGACATATTTCGAGGGGATTGAGGGAATAGGTAGCTTTAGCCAATGTGTCGGCAGTCAGGAGGTCGTCTATGAAGAACAATTCACTCTACCGCATTACTGTAATTGTCACAATGTTTATTAAGTTTTTAACACAGCTCTATTTCTTTAACAAACGCAACCCCCACTGGGATGCAGAAACAAAAGAAAAATGGGAAAAACTCCTCCAAAACCAGGCGTCGGAATACCGATACAAAGCAATCAAACTTGAAGGGTTAATGATTAAAGCCGGACAATTCTTAAGTTCTAGAGCTGATCTTTTCCCTGAGGTTTTTCTAAAGGAATTGGAGGATTTAATTGATCGGGTCCCACCGGTCCCTGCCAGAATCTCCAGGCAAATCCTCGAAAAGGAATGGGGCAGAAATATCGGGGATTGGCTCGAGTCGATCAGTGACCAACCAGTGGCCTCTGCTTCTATCGGAGAAGTGTATAAAGGCCGACTACACAATGGCGAAGATGTAGCCATAAAAATCCAGCGCCATAATATCGAGAAGATATTCAAAACCGACTTTAAAGCTCTACGAATCGTTCTATGGATTGCGAAAAGGTTTACGAAGTTCGGTAAGCAAGCGGACTTAAAATCTCTCCACACAGAGCTTGTAAGAGTCATGGGAGACGAACTGAACTTCTCAAAAGAGCTTAAAAACGGGGTTTATTTCAAGAAACGCTTTCATGATAATGAAAACTTGTATATCCCTCACTACTATGAAGATTTCTCAACCCGCCGAGTCCTCGTGATGGAGTGGATTGATGCTGAAAAAATGAATAATACATCTTTTCTAAAAAAGAATAACATCAACCAAAAACAATTGGCAGAGCGGGTTTTTCAATTCTTCATGGATCAATTATTGGACGATGGAATGTTTCATGCCGACCCTCATCCGGGAAACATTCTAGTGAAACGTGATGGTACATTGGTGGTGCTTGATTTCGGGATGGTCGGTGAGATCAAAAAACAAGATGCGCTTAAATTAAGAAAGATTGTTCAAGGGCTCGTCCTAGAAGACTACCCCCTTGTTGTCAAACAACTCCAAGAGCTTGGGTTTCTTCTACCTCATGCCAATAAACATAAGCTCCAAGCAATCCTTAAACAATCCGTTGAGGCCTACTTGGAAAATGGCATTGGTACAGTCGACCAAGAATTAATTGGCGAGATCTTTGAAGACCTCCAAGAACTTGTTCAAGAACAACCCATTCAACTCCCTACCGAGTTTGCATTTCTCGGTAGGGCCGCCTCCATTGCATTAGGACTTCTGACGATCGTCGACCCCGAGATTGATTTTATCAGACTTGGAAAACCTGTCGTCCAAGAGTGGATCAACGATACAGAAGAAGAGGAAGGAAGCTTGCAGTTTCAAGTTCTTAAAGATTCGGCGAAACCTTTACTCGCCGTTCCACGTAACTTAAATGAGTGGCTTCAAGGGCCTAAGTACGCAAGAAGGGCTGAAACAAGAAGAGAATGGCGTGGTTATGATCATCACCGCTACCTTCTTTTAATCGGTATATCCAGCTTGACCTTTTTTATCAGCCTTACGTTCTTGTTTGTAAGCATGCTGATGGCACTTGAAGAATTACTGTATGTCACTGCCGGATTGTCCACTTTCAGTATCGTCATGAGCGGGTTCTTTTTGTACCGTCACAAACGATGGGTTTCAGGATTTAGGGAAAACGATTGAACTATACTAAGGAGTGATAAGCATGAGTGATTTATTAAAAAAAGGATTTTTAATCGGACTTGGAGCTGCTGTAACAAGCAAAGAAAAGGCTGAAAAATACTTCCAAGAGCTGATTGTTAAAGGAAAAGTAACGCCGGACGAGGCGAATGAAATGTTTGAGGCTTTTGAAAAAAAGGGAACTGAAACAGAAGAAACATGGAATCGCCGCTCAAAAGAGAAAGCACAACGATTCTTCAGTGACCTCGACCTTGCTTCCAAAGGAGAAGTGGCCGCTCTCGAGCAACGTATAAAGGAACTTGATGCACGACTTGCTGCTTTAGAAAACAACGGTGATGACTCGCAAGCCTTGGACAATGATCCTGTTCCGTTTGAAGAACCAACTAAGGATGAACAATAAGCCCATCTAATAAAGTCTGCCGCAGAAACTTGCGGCAGGCTTTTTTGTGATTTTTGCTTTGGTCTACGCATTTAGTAATATCTTACATCCTCCTTTTTGTATAAGAACACGGCACTAACTCAACCTATACATATCATTAAAGCAAAGGAGCAGGATTTATGAATATATCTGAACTTCATTCCGGCGATACGGTTTATGTGATCTATAGAAACCCCCACACACAAAACGTAGCACAAATTCAAGAAGCTTCGATTATCGAAGACCCCCACAACCCTGGAAGCATGAGTTTGTTTTTGTTTGAAGAACACTACCCATTAACAGACGAATATGCTATGTATTCCAGCTATCAAGAAGCTGAACAAATGTACAATGAATACTTTGACATCCCTCAAGATTAGGACTTGTATTAGAGAATATAGAAACGAAAGGTGTGAAAACCTGTGATTAAGCCCTTTATGCCTCAGTTGGTATACATTGAACCCGGAGCTTTAGAGTACCCTCTTGGTGTCGAGTTAAAGAAAAAGTTCGAGGATATTGGTATCGAGATTCGTAGTACGACATCCCACAACCAAGTGCGTAACATTCCTGGTGAAAATCACCTGCAAAAGTACCGCAATGCTAAGTCTACTCTCGTTGTAGGTGTGAGGAAAACGTTGAAGTTCGATACGTCTAAGCCCTCTGCAGAATACGCAATCCCTCTCGCCACTGGTTGTATGGGGCATTGCCAATACTGTTATTTGCAAACGACGATGGGAGACAAGCCTTATATTCGCACATACGTCAACCTTGATGAGATTTTTAAGCAAGCAGAGGACTATATGACCGAACGAGCTCCTCAGGACACACGTTTCGAAGCTGCCTGTACGTCTGATATCGTCGGTATAGATCATTTAACCCATTCATTAAAAAAAGCGATTGAGTACTTCGGTAATTCCGAAAATGGAAAGTTGCGGTTTGTTACAAAGTATCATCATGTGGATCACTTGCTTGATGCCGATCACAAAGGAAAAACCCGCTTCCGCTTTAGCATCAATGCCGATTATGTCATAAAAAATTTCGAACAAGGAACGTCTCCTCTCGATTACAGAATTCAAGCCGCGGGAAAAGTCGCTAAAGCAGGTTATCCTCTAGGTTTTATCGTGGCCCCTATTTACATCCACGAAGGGTGGAAAGAAGGATACGAGGAAATGTTTAAGAAATTGGATTCCGAGCTTTCAGAACAGGCCCGTGATGATTTAACGTTTGAACTGATTCAACACCGATTTACCAAGCCTGCTAAAAAAAGAATCCAAAAAAATTACCCAATGACAAAGCTTGAGCTAGATGAAGAAAAGCGAAAGTACAAATGGGGCAAATATGGAATTGGTAAATACGTCTATCAAACGGACGAGCAAGAAGACCTAAAAGAAACCCTTCACAGTTACATCGAGAAGTACTTTCCTAACGCAAAGCTGGAATACTTTACGTAAACGATTTAAGACAAGCATCGCTTAAAAGGTGCTTGTCTTTTCGTTGTGCCAGGGTGACAAGCTTGCTTTCATCTTTCTCCCACCCGAGACCGACTCTTTTTGCTCGGATTCAGTATATTCTCGGCATGATTCATTATAAATGACAAGGATTCAATATATCCTTTTCCTTATTCATTATAAGTGACTAAGGATTCATTATATCTTGTGTAATATTCATCATAAGTACCCGAGCCGATCAATGCTTCCCTCTCTGATATGATCAATCCCCCATAATAAAGGATATACACGCCCCCCTTCTACTCCTCCCCTACCAGTGCCATCTTCCAAATGCGCTCAGTCTCTTCTTGATTGACTTTACTTTCTGTGATGCGACTTAACGTCTTTTCTAAAGGCAGATAGGCTCTGAGTAACTCCCCAAGCAACCTATCCTGATGATAGAAATCAGGCCTGTGTTCCAACTTTCTAAGGCGTTTTTGTTGCTCCACTGAAAGGGGACTCCGTTTCCCTTCTATTTTTGCCCAGTCCATTGGTGCATTTGGTACGTTGCCTTTTTCCACAAGCCATCCATTCGCAATGGACCAACGGATGGAATCGATACACTGGTGCGCATAGTACCATTCCCCTCGCATCGCTCTTCGGTAGGCTTCGTGAACGTAGGCAAGTGTCTTCCCCCTCCACCTTTTGAAATCTTCCTTTGTAAACGAATACGACAACCTGTCAGACTCATCAAGCATCGCAGTTACGATACCGGTTGGATCATATACGATCAGAATGTCTTTTTGCCATACAGAAGCCTCTAATTCACTTGCTTTATAAAAAAACAAGTCGACCTTAAAAAAGCCATCATAATGAGCAATCGTATAAGGGGCTTGGTCACCCAAGTCTTCAAAGAACAAGACATGTCCCCATTTTCGTGCAAGTTCTTTCTTTATACCCACAAACAAAGTAAAATGCCTATCTTCAACCACCACCCGTACATCCAAATCCGAATAAAGATCCATCGTTCCAGAAGCCATTGATCCTCCGTAAAAAAGCCCAACCACACCTTGAGTATTAGTCAATTCTTTCTCTAGCCTCTCTCTCACAATTTCACGTTTAATTGGGATCTGTTGATCTCGATTGATGTTCACTCAAACAGCCTCCTCATTAAAATTAAGTGGTCGAAAAAGAGATAAACCAAACTTCTTCAATGCCTGAAGTATCACCTTACTTCTATACGCCAGGATGGTAATCCTCTGTATAAGAATGGACAAAAAAGCCCCAGAGGGTTGCGTTTCCCTCTGAGGCATTGAACTAAAATTGACGTCCAAAGATATTTAGATATCCAAACATATAAGAAGCAAAAACCGTTGCGAAAAATACGAACACAAATGCGGAAAGAAAAACCCAGTCCCTTTTTCGAACTGTCATTTTATGATAGTGAGAGCGCTCTGTAGAGCCTGTAAATCCTTTTGATTCCATTGCCACAGCTACTCGTTCTGCCTTTCGTATTGCATTTGCAAGTAGGGGGATTGCATACCGGCGAAACTGTTGAATTCTTCCTTTGATACCTTTTGCTCTACCGACCCCTCTAATTTTATGAGCTTGACGCAGCACTTCCATTTCGTGTTTGAAAGTAGGTAAAAAGCGATAACCTGCCAAAATACCGAACGTGAGCTTAGGTGGGAGCTTCGCTTGTTGCATCAAACTCAACATGAATTTGGTCGAATCCGTTGTAAGCACAAACATGAGTGACAGCGCTACAAGACACAGTGAACGAAGACCCAAGCTAAGAGCAACCATCAGTGCCCCTTCTGTAACCTCAAACCACCAAAAAGAGAACAAAATACGTCCGTCACTGAACGTATCGCTTGAGTACAGCATCGTCATCCACGAAAAGCTGAGCGCTACAAACACGAAAGGAGTAAAAATAAGTAGCCAACGCTTTAAAGACAGATCACTTAACAGAAACGTCATGGCAATGGTAAAGATGAGATAAACAAAAGGTGTAAACGGATCAAAAACGAAAGCAAGTAACAGGCCAGGAACGAAAATGGTTACGGCTTTCATTGTCGGGTTGATTGAATTAAGCATGGCCAACAACCTCTTTTCTCTCCATCCGTTTCAACTCTTGTTGTAAGCGAACTTGGTAAGGGAGACGAAGTTTTGCCTTTTCTAATAGACTTTTTTCGCTCCATAATTCAGATGGGACCCCTTCGTAAGCAACTTCGCCCTCATTTAACACATAAACTCGGTCACAATAGTTATTGACGAGATCCATGTCATGAGTGACGAAAACAATGGCGGTACCTTGGTTTCTTAAGTCCGTAATCATGTTCATAAGCTCATGGGTCGTTCTCGCGTCCTGACCAAATGTAGGCTCATCAAAAAGAAGTAAACGAGGCGTTTCGTCAAGCATGGTCGCCACACTCAATCTCCTTTTTTGACCACCACTTAAAGAAAAAGGATTTGCCCACCTCTTTTTCTCCAAATGAAACTTATCCATTAGATACTCGGTACGGTCATTTACATCCTCTTCCTTTTTGCCATTCAAGGTCATACCAAAGGAAATTTCTTCGTAAACCGTATCGGTAATGAATTGGTGCTCTGGATTTTGAAAAACGAAACCTAGTTCACGGCGTAATTCACGTTCATCCCACTTCTCATACTCTTTATTTATGAAACGCCGCTTCCCTTCTTTTGTTGTTAAAATCCCGGCCATGATTTGAAGTAGTGTGGACTTCCCAGCTCCATTTTCACCAACGATGCCCACAAATTCACCTTTTCTCAAAGAAAGGTCTACACCATTCAAAATGGGGATATGTTTCTTTCTGAAAAAGGAGACCCCCTTCAATTCAAGGATCACTTCTTGATTTTCCTCTTGGATACCGGAAGACTTCACTTTTTCCTCTAACGCCGATTCCCCTAAAACGTTAAGGAGCTCGGCTTCAGTAAGTGGCTTAGCATAAGTGGAACTTGCTTGAGCTGTTTTAACGACTTTGGGTAAATGGATACCCTCACCAACCATCTCTTTGTAGCGGTCATAAAACGCTTCATGAGGCGGACAATCCGCAATTAACTGACCATGACGATTCATGGCAAGAACACGATCCGTTTGCTCAACCCAATCATCAAGTTGGTGTTCGATAATCAGCACACTCATATTCCACTCCTGTTTAAGTTTGTATATGAGTTGGATAAATTCATAACGAGAAGCAGGATCAAGGTTGGCTGTCGGTTCATCCAAGATGAGCAGGGATGGGTTTAACAATAGAACAGAGGCAAGAGCTACCTTTTGTTTTTGCCCACCCGACAATTCATGGATGTTTCGTTGCCTAAACGCGGTCATTCCTACGGATTCTAGAACGTGATCCATCTTTCTGTCCATTTGCTCTCTTGGTACCTGCAAATTCTCCATGGTAAATGCCAGTTCATTCTCCACTGTAATCATGCAAAACTGACTCTCAGGATCCTGAAATACGACGCCCACACGTTGGTTTAACTCACCAGGTTTGAAGTCTTCAATCGGTCTCCCTTCAAACCGAATACTGCCTTTTGCATACCCTTCAACCGCTTCAGGATACAACCCGTTAAGGCAAAGAGCCAGGGTACTCTTCCCGGCTCCACTTGGCCCCATCAAAAGAACCGTTTCATTTTTTCTAATCGAAAACGTCAACTCGTTAAAGAGAGGGTCAAAAGGATTGCTTTCATAGTCAAACGAGTAGTTTTCAACGTCTACAAGCGTGTTGTTAAGATGCTTTTTGTTCACGCTTTGCCTGCCACTCCTTTCCAAGTGCATAGCTTCTTAGTACTCCTGTATTTGCAAGTTGATCACTAATCCACTTACCTAAGAGCCCCGCCAATAATGCACCACTGATACAACGGACGATGAACATAGCCAGTACCATTGAGGTAGAAAGAGCCGCAAATCCTGAGATAAACCAGCCCCACACGAAGCTAAAGATGGCCGCTGAAACCCCAGCCAAAACGAGGACACTCAAATTGTAATTCTTCCACCGAGTCGCAGCGAAAACTACTTCTGCTCCGAGTCCTTGAATGAGACCGGATAAAATAAGTCGAGGTCCAGCTGGACTACCGATAAGAACTTGAATCGTAGCCGCAATTGTTTCAGAAATTAATGCGGCTCCAGGTTTTCTTATGATATAAGCCGTGATAATTGAAACGATAAACCAAATCCCGAAAATCACTTCGTATCCAAATGGGCCGAGACCAAAAGGAGCTAACACGTTCCTCAGGCCTTGACCAAAGAAGTAAAACATCAAATAAATCACGCCGAAGACGACGCCTAAAATGGACATTAAAACAATTTCTCTCAGTTTCCACGCGTTTGACATTCCGTGCACCGTCCTTTATTTATCTTTCGTTGATGGGCTATTTGCAGATACTGCTGCTGTCATGGTTACATGACTTCGCTCATGTGTCTTAGATGCATTAACGAAAGACTCTTCAAGGCTTTGGAAGACATTATGAACATCTCCGTCTAAACGACTCGCATAGTGAACGCCTTTTGTAAAAGTACCGTGCTCGTCAGCTACCGCTACTTGATCGGCAATCACTTGCATGTAATCAGGGTTATTCATTGGATAAAGAGCGAATTGAGTAGCTACTTCTACTTGTTCCACTCTGGCTTGTTCTTCGTTCAATCGTACATCGTCTTCTGACATGTATGTGTCTGCATCTGAATCTCCAGGGCAACCAATTGAAAATGTACCGTTAAAGACGACGTGTACGCCAGTTTTAGCCGCATGTGTGAAGATGGCTTTTGTAACATCAAATACGTGCTCACTTCTGCCTCTCACACACGTACTTACATCATCTGTTTGCATCCATACTTTAGCCGTGTCCACTTCTTCTAATGCACCTTTAATAATGTCTACAAAGTTATCAGCCATCGGATAGATGGAAAAACGACAACCTACGATTCTACTTGTTCCACAACTTAGTCCTTGCATTTGAAAATCTCCTCCAGTTTTATCTGTTTATTCAACAAGTCCGGTCGCTAAATGAAATAAAAAAACTGCACTTCTCATATTTGAGAAATGCAGTGTTAGTCAACAAAAACAAGCGCAATGATACGCTAAAGACGTCTACTGCACTTCCCCACGCTAGTATTACCTAGTTCGGGTTCAAAGGGTTAACAGGAATTTCACCTGAATCTCAGCTATTAAAACCAGTTACGGTTCTTTAAGCACCCCTAGTGCGAACACGGAGTATGTTGTTACTTGTATTCTAACCACAAACCATTGTACTTGTAAACTATTAAAGGTTTAGTTTTTCCATTCTTCTTTTAAAATTCCGTAAATTGCGTGATCAATGTAGTGATCTCGTATAAATTCTGCTTGCCTTACCGTACCTTCGTACGTAAATCCCAGACGTTCTGCCACCGCTCTGCTTTTTTTATTGTGAACACCAGCTCGGATTTCCAATCGGTTCAACCCGATCGTATGGAAAGCATAGGTAGTAAGTGCTCGAGCAGAAGACGTAATCAAGCCTTTCCCTTGGTACTTTTCCCCTAGCCAATATCCTAGGCTCGTTTTTTTATTAGCATAGTCAATGTCATGAAAAGCGATCGTACCGGCCACTTCATCTTGATATAAAATGGCACATGTAAGGCTTCTTTGCTCACCAAAGCTTTTCATTGTTGAGCGAATAAACGTTTTCGTGTCTTCAACAGTTTTTGTATTGGGAGCCCACGGCATCCATTCACTTAAATACACGCGCCCTTCATCTGTTAGATGAAAAAGAGCTTCTCCATGCTTTTCCTGAAGGATTTCAAGTTTTGTTTGTTCGTTGATTATGTGATAAAACACGTGTATATCCTCCTTGGTTTTAAAAAAGGTACTGAAAGAGGTTATTTGTTTTTTCAATGGCTTCAGTTACACATGGTACCGTCATCTGTTACGGACCTTCTGCAATAATGTCTCGTTTCAACTTCTACCAAATGCCACACCTCTTCCGACTGATCCAGGTGAAGCAAATAGTCAGATCCAGCAACAGCATCATCTTTTAGTCCCCATAACAGAATTAGCACTTTCCCTTCACCTGAATCGTGGTCCAGATACGTACGAATAGCCAACTCCTCTTCCGTGTCCATGTATACTTCCATTTCCCTCTCTCTTACCCAGTCGAGCGCAAGGGCTCCCATAGATGAATACATGCTTTCTCCTTCACGGTAGCGTTCACTTTCTTCACCTTCGTATGATTGCCACTCTGTCACACCGGGCTCGAAGCCTAACTCTTCTTCCATGGCTGTTTGAACCTGAGAAAACCAAAACTGCGTATAAAAGTCGTGGTCAGGATTCAGTTGAAGCCGAGCCTCGTCTGAGTCGGCTTCTTCCTCTTTTTTCTCTACCTCGGTCTCCTCTTGATGTTTGTTTTCTTCAATTTCTTGTTCTAGTTGTTCAATGATTTCTTTTAGCTCTCCAATCTCAGCATCTTTTTCTTGGAGCCTTTGCTCATACTCTTCTTCGAGTGCTATTTGATCCCGATGATCGGTCTCTTCGATTTTTTCACTATCGTTTGAACCTGTTTCTTGACTAGTACAGCCTGCTAAAAGGATAAAAAGAAAGGACACGAAAAAGATTCGTTTCACATCATTCACTCTCCTTTTGATGCGTGAAGGCACTGAAAAAATTCAAGTTTGTCTTTTTCCATGCCTTTCTTTCGTTGTGAGGATCTTGTCTCTGTGGTATCAGAGTTAAGTCTTCGGTCGTTGGTATGCGATCGGTTCTTTACATCCGGACGTTCTCTTCTTCGAGCATAAAGTCAACTACTCTTTCAACGTGAAGTTGCGTGGAGTCGAAGATGGGGAGATCTACATCGTTTTGATTGATGAGCATATGTAACTCCGTGCACCCTAAAACGATACCATGAACCCCTTCTCCATACATTTTTTCTACTACTTCAAGCATCCTCTTTCTCGAAGTATCTCTTACTTTTCCTACGCATAGCTCTTCAAATATAACGTGGTGAATCAATTCACGGTCGTTTTTTTCAGGAATAACAACATTCAAGCCATGTTCCTTCAAGCGCTCGATCATAAACGGTTCTTCCATTGTATAGCGGGTGCCAAGGAGAGCGATACTTTTAGTGTTTCTCATCTTTATACTTTCCGCAATGGCATCTCCGATATGGATAAGAGGGATGGAAACGGCATCTTCAATGACCGAAGCAAGCTTATGCATCGTACTCGAGGAAATCATAATCCCTTCGGCTCCACTTAACTCCAAGTTTTTCGCTATGCGAGCAAGCTCATCACCCGCCTCTGTCCATTTCCCCTCTCTTTGCATTTGCTCGATCGGCGCGAAGTCCAAACTGTGAATGATACATGAAGCGGAATGAAGTCCACCTAAACGTTTTTTTACATATTCGTTTAACAGCCTGTAATATATTTGTGTTGATTCCCAGCTCATTCCACCAATCACACCAATTGTCTTCATGACTAATCCCCCTACGTTTCATCAATATTGTACCTTCTTAACCCAGGCGCTTTTCGTATCTCATGTCCCCTTCTAGCAAAACATTCATGTGCTGTTTACGATCAATTTGAACTAAATTCAAACACCCTGGATGAATAAACGGTGGATCCCAAAGTTGATCGAGCATTCGGTTGTGAAACCTTTTTAACAATAGTTTTACAATAACAGTATGAGTCACGAGAAGGACATGACCATTCGGATGCTTCTGATACAAATCAGTGAGAAAATCATTCACCCTGCTTTCAACTTCACAAAATGTCTCCCCTCCAGCGGGCTTATAACACTCAGGATTTGACCAAAAGGTTTCAATCCGCTCTTTTGAGTACTTTTTCGCGATCCCTTCCTTTGTCATACCTTCCCATTCACCCAAATGAATTTCACGGAGTCTGCTATCCAATACAATCGGTGTATTTGCACCTTTGTTGATTAATTCGGCAGTCCTTATCGTTCTGCCACTTGGGCTGGAATAGATGGTATCAAGGCGGATATTGGAAAAGTAATGACCCAGGTTACTTGCAGTCTGCTCTCCTTTCTTTGTAAGTGGAGAGTCCTGCCAGCCTTGAAGACGTCCTTCTCTATTCCATACCGTCTCCCCGTGTCGAGTAAAGTACAGTGATAACATAATACCCTCCTATTCGTCTCCTTCTGCCGATAGATATGAAGAGGCCCGACTTGTAGGAATCCAACAAGTCGGTCCAATAACACTTTGACCTATACATGATTGTTTATTTACTAGCTTCCATATGAATCCTCTTCTTCAGTTTTACAAAAGGATAGTTGCTATGATTTGTCTGTTGCAAGAATGCCGCTACCTTCCGATAACCTGCCCGTTCATAGACCGCAATTGCTCTTTCATTAAATGCAGCCACGTTTACGATAAGGCAAGTTGCCCGATAACGATGACAGGCTTCATTGTTGACTTGTTCGACAAATTGTCTTCCAAACCCTTTTCCAGTCAAATCCGGTCTCATACCCAGACTCACTTCCACTTCATTGTTAGCTTTATAGCGAAATGTCGCAAATCCAACTAGCTCGCCGTCCTTATAAGCAACAAGGGTATGCTTCCAGTTAAAAGGGTTTAACCACTCTTCCAAGTCATCCTCATCTTCTGTCATATTGTAAAAATGATAAGGTTCTTCGTACTCCCATTTTGCAATGGCAATCGCGTCATCTTTGGTCATCCAATTCCATTCAAACAAACGAATGCACCTCACTTTTATAAATGACTTTATGTGTATCGTACCATATTTTAGGTGGGTTTTCTTTTATTTAACCGAAAATTCTGATTTCTGTTGTGTAATATATACTACTAATTCTAGAAATGTTGGACAAAGTAGGTAAAAGGAGGTTCGTTTAATGGATGCTACGCTTTTTCTTGAGTACGCTTGGGTGTTACTCGTTTTAATCGGATTAGAGGGAATATTGGCCGCAGATAACGCCCTCGTTCTTGCCATTATGGTTAAACACTTACCTGATAAAGAGCGGAAGAAAGCATTATTTTACGGATTGGCCGGTGCCTTTATTTTTAGATTCCTCTCTTTATTCGCCATCTCATTCCTAGTTAACGTTTGGCAAGTCCAAGCCATCGGTGCTGTCTACTTGCTGTTTATCGCCTTGAACCATATCGTAAAACGGTTTGTATTAAGAAAACGATCTCAAAAGATGGAGAAAGCCGCACAAAAAACAAATGGAGCAGGTTTTTGGCTTACCGTTCTCAAAGTGGAGCTCGCAGATATTGCTTTTGCTGTCGATTCGATCCTTGCAGCGATCGCACTTTCTTTGACCCTCTCTCCTACACCTTTACCGAACATTGGAGAGCTGGATGGAGGACAATTCGCTGTTGTTCTGACCGGTGGTTTAATCGGGGTTGTGATCATGAGGTTTGCTGCTACGTATTTCGTTAGGGTTCTTCATCGACGTCCAGGATTGGAGACAGCGGCCTTCTTAATTGTTGGCTGGGTGGGTATCAAACTTGTTGTTTTCACCCTAGCCCATCCTGACGTAGCAATAATTCCACACTCAGTTCCGGAGTCCACCCCATGGAAAGCCTTTTTTTGGACCGTCTTAGTAGGAATTGCCGTTGGTGGTTGGTTCCTTACTAAAAATTCACCACCCGGACCCGACAACCCAAAAACGGACCGCGCTCTAAAAACCGAAGATAACCTCTTGTAAAATTGTACGGGGTCAGACCCCCGACAATTTGGGTGAAGGGATGCAATTGCCTTGAAGAGAGCTAACTCCGCTAATTTGAAAATAAGTGCCTTAATTA
The DNA here is from genome assembly GCF_000429705.1 of Alteribacter aurantiacus DSM 18675. Lineage (GTDB taxonomy): Bacteria > Bacillota > Bacilli > Bacillales > Salisediminibacteriaceae > Alteribacter > Alteribacter aurantiacus. The sequence goes on along the minus strand of NZ_KE386941.1, from coordinate 235,611 downwards.
CACATTTATCACCTCCAAATGATGAATAAGTACGCCAATCACACAATTATCTCCGCCAATCAAAAAATAAGTGGATGATCCGAAGTCCGAAAGACCTCACAGTTTATTCCACCAGTGAAGCTTCTTGCTTTTAGTCACACACATCCTAACATAAAAAAACCTGAGTTCCTGCAAGAAGCAGGTGCTCAGGTTCATATAAGTGAATCTATTATTCTTGCATCTCTTTATCTAGAGATAAACATTTGAGTCCAGTAGTGACCGTATTGTCCACCTTCAACGTGACCTACACCGATTTCAGTGTAGTTGTTGCTTAGAATGTTTTCACGGTGACCTTGAGAGTTCATCCATGCATCCACAACTTGTTCTGGAGTTTGTTGACCAGCAGCAATGTTTTCACCAGCTGCGTTGTAATCTACTCCATAGCTACGCATCATGTCAAACGGGCTTCCGTGAGTCGGGCTGTTGTGATCAAAGTAATTGTTATCTCTCATGTCAGCCGACTTGTCACGAGCAACATCAGACACGTCTTCTGCAATTTCAAGCTCAGGCAGTCCGCGCTGTGTACGCTCTTCATTTGTCAAACGAACCACTTCTTGTTCAAACTCTGAAAGCTCGCTTGAAGTTTGCTCAGATGTTTGACTTGGTTGCTGAGCTGATTGAGCAGAACCAATTGTGACTTGCTGCCCAGGGTAGATCATGTCCGGGTTATCGATGTCGCTGTTTGCATCGATAATATCAGATAGACTTACGTTGTATTGTTGAGAAATTTTGTACAACGTATCTCCTGATTCTACTGTGTGCGTTGTGCTTGCTTCAGCTGTATTTCCAACAACTAAAGGAGCTGCAACTGCAACAGCCAATACTGAGTAAATGAGTTTTTTTAACATGTACTCAACACCTCCACGGACATCATTATGCCATATTGATTCCTTTTTGTGTGCTAAGGGTAAAGATTTCCAGTGCTTAAAACTTAGAAATCGCGCTAAAGATTGAGATATATTCCATATTTTTTCAGACAAAAACTGAAAAATCATACTTTTGCGACGGACAAAAAAATCATCCGTCATTTAACGGATGATATCTTTAATTTTTAGAATAGCAAACTTTTAGCAGGCACTCGTTCTTCATCATTTTCCGGTTGTATTGTTAATCCTGATTTCATTAAGGCATGTTCAAGGTTGTTCGTTACCGTCATTTGATTAAAGGAGATGCCCAAACTCACAATCGTTTGAGCCAATTCAGGGCGCAATCCGCTAATGATGGCTTTTATTCCGACTATTTTTAGAGCGTCGTTAAGTTGGAAAAGGTTCTGAGCTACCGCTGTATCAATCATATGAACCCCTGACAGGTCAATAATCATATAAGATAACCCAAGCTCTGTTCCTTTTTGCAAAGCCTGATCCAACATTTTCTTTGATCTATAGGTGTCAATGGTTCCAATGACAGGAAGAATAGCAACGTTTCTAGTCAATGGAACAACGGGTACACTGAGTTCGAGGAGCTCGTCTTGAGCTCTTGAGAATGTTTCTTCGTTATATTCCACAAACGCTTGCGTAAAGGAATAGACAGCATGATCAATGAGGGGGTCAAGCCTATCTGACACAGCAAAATAAGCATCAAATCCCAAGGCGAGCTTTTGGAATTCTTCCCTGATAGCTTCATAGAGCACCTTTCTCAGAGGGCTTAATTGGAGAATGGCGGTATCTGCAGAAACCCCGTTTTTCACTGCAGTCTTCCCAGCTTCTTTCCCCCAAAGGTAGACTTGATTTAATTTATCTTCCGACTTCCCGGACTTCAACGCTTCTCCTAACATGATAAAGAAACTTTTACGATATTCATTGGTCTCTTCAATTGTAAGGCCATGATTTGGGCAACTGTTGTAATTCTCATCATGCTCTTCAGAGAGACGAATCGCTATCTCTTCACTTCTCTCAATAATGACCTCACCTATAGTAACCATATGATTTCCGCTCATCATCTTGCTTTCCTCCCGCTTATCTCTTGTGTTGTAAATGGCTAATGCATGCAAACATTACCCGTTTAACATACAGGGATACAGATTTCCTAAACAAATAGAGCCTCATTTCTTCATCATCCCCATTTCTAAAACTTTACCATAAATAAAGGCGTAATAAACCTATTTTTGTAAAACCTAAGCACTAATTTTTTTGGTTATTTTTTATCTTTTTATAGAAGCATGTTTATTCGTTTCATGAAGGGTACGATAGAGGTGACAATCTATTCAATTTGTAGGTCAATAACGATGTATTCACGATCATTTTCACATTTTGGTCTGTATGTGCAATAAGCAAAAGACAGCCTCCATTCTAGGAGACTGCCTTTTATTCTTAACATGAAAATGACAAGATCAACCTCGTATCAAATCCGGTGTAAACCCATCGATACTCTCTAGGTCTCCAACGCCAGCCGGCAACCGATGTTCTACCAATGAACACCGGCCAGAACCAAAAGCGTTGTCCTGTGATTAGCCGAATGTATGTGTATCGGAACAAACATCCTGTTAACGCACCAGGATCAACAGCAAAGACTTGGGCTCCTCCTGGTCCCCCTACTCCTGCAGAAGCTGCTGCAGGACCCGCTTGCATTTGGGTTGGTGGCGAAGATGGTGGCGGCCCCGGTGGTGGTCCCCCCTGGCCTCCTTGCTGCCCTTGACCTGGTGGTGGTCCAAATGGGGGTCCTCCTTGACCTCCTTGGCCCGGTGGTGGTCCAAATGGCGGCCCACCTTGACCTGGTGGCGGTCCAAACGGCTGTTGCTGCCCCCCCGGTCCGAACGGTTGAAATCCTCCTGGACCAAACTGTTGCTGTTGCCCACCTTGACCCGGTAGCAAAAATGAATAAATGCCACCAGGGAACTGTCTGTCATCGTTGTACACATTACCCTCCCCTTTCACATCGCTCTTCATTAGATTATGTGAGGAAAAGAAGAAGGTGCTTGCCTATCCACGCTAACGCTCTCGATCAATCGGCGAACGTAAGCGGTCGTCATGGTAATCGAACGCGAAAGATCCGTCAGGTCCACGAACGCAATAAAAAACATCTTTTATTTCATATCCACGTTTACGAACTTCTCGTTCCAGCCACTCTTTAGAAAGTTTAATATCTCTCAAGTTATTTTCGATTACTTTACCGTCCATAATTAACTCCACTGGGAACAAACTTGAGTTATCATTTTTCCTCATTACAGACAAATGTCCGTCCGGTTCAAGCACAGCATAGTCAACTTCATTTATATCAAAAATGTTTTTCTCCCTTAACGATTGATTCAACGAGTCCATATTGAATTTCTGTTTTTTCATATTACTCTCAAGAATTTTCCCATTCTCAATAAACATCGAAGGCTCCCCGGAAAACCACTTTCGAACCCCTCTGTTCTTTAAAGAAAGATAGGTTGTTGAGTATCCAATTCCTCCAATAATCAATAAAGCTATAAACGAATGCCAATAGCTCACCTGCGTATCAAATGCAAGATTTGCTCCAATTGCCCCCATCATCACGGCTGTAATAAAATCATGATTCGTCATCTGAGAGAGGGTCTGTTTCCCGAGCATGTTATTAATCACCATTAAGATGGTATACGCACCAAAACTACGGATGACTACTTCAACAATTCCCGAGTCCATTTCGTTTCTCCACCTTACTCTGTCGATTCGGTTATGTTTTCCAATTTCTATCTTATTATCCATGAACAAATTAAAACGCCCCTCAACGAATTGAGGAGCGTCCATGTTACACATCATCTTGTTCAGTTAAAATAACAGGACCGTCTTTTGTAATGGCAAGTGTATGTTCGTACTGAGCAGACAAAGACCCATCCACAGTTCTAGCTGTCCAGCCATTGGAGTCCATTTGAGATCCCCATACCCCAATGTTAATCATCGGTTCAATCGTAATGACCATTCCTTCTTTTAATCGAAGTCCCCTGCCTTGAACACCGAAATGTGGAATGTTCGGTTCTTCATGGATGGTTGGTCCTAAGCCGTGTCCGGCAAAATCACGAACGACAGAGTAGCCTTTTGCCTCAACATAGGATTGAATCGCATGCCCAATATCCCCAAGCCGCTTGCCTGGCTTTGCTTGGCGAATCGCTCGATATAACGATTGCTTCGTTACTTTGCACAGTTCTTCAGCCTCAGGAGATACCTCACCAACGGTATAGGTCCAAGCAGAGTCTGCCAAACCACCGTTTAAATTCACGACGCAGTCAATGGTTACGATATCTCCATTTTTTAGTGGTTGTTTTCTAGGAAAGCCGTGGCAAATTTCATCGTTTATTGATGCACACGTAGCATAAGGGTAATCATGAAACCCTTTTTGCTCCGGTGTAGCACCGTGTTTAGCTAAGTAATCTTCTACGAATGCATCAATCTCCATCGTTGTCACACCTGGTTTAATCATCTTTGCAACTTCTTTATGGCAGCGGGCCAACAGCTTTCCCGCCTCATGCATTAACTTGATCTCACGCTCTGTCTTAATTGTAATCACTCGATGCGCTCCTTCCAAACCATTCTGAATATCTACCTTAAATAATGACACTCACCAACATTTTGTGACCGATATTTATCATATCAATTGTGGGGAGGTCGGGCAAATTACTGACCTTCGCATTCATTGCGATTTATTGCACCTTGAGAGCAGACGCTCCACCGATCAATTGTGACAATCCCTTCTTTTTTGTATAATTCACCAGTATAATATACAGTATTTTTCTCAATTCCACATTCTTCGTTGGTGGTGTTGATACCTTCAAAGTCCCCAATTAAGTCTCCTTCAACACAAATCGCACCTTTTAAATCCCATTTAGCTCCTTGACTGACATAGAAATCACCAAAGATATTCACTTCTTTAATACCTACTGCTGAAGTTTGGATCTCTTTATTCACTTTTAGATCACCATTTATATTTAATATATTATTATTCCCTACTATCTTTAGTGTATTGACTTGGATTGGCCCTCTCAGAATATCTGGTGGTGGATGGCCGTTGTTGTAAAGTAATTGATCTATAACTCCTTTTCCTTTAAATCTTTTACCTACTTCTTCTGTCTGGACTTTATGAAGCATTAATATCTCTTCTTGGTTAGATTTATACCCTTTATAAATACCCTTAGTACTATATCTAATATTCAAAGTATTATCTGCAACTAGTGAAATATCTTCTACTATAACCTCGTAGGATTGATCATTCAAACTTCCTAATAAAACCTTATAGTGTTCTTTAAATGTTGTGTTAAGAACCTCTAATAGGTCTTTTGCTTCAAGGGATTGCCCTTCTACCTTACTAACTATAGATGATCTAAAATGCTTCTGTCCTAGAAAAGCATTATTACTTGCTATCACCTTCTCCTCCGCCCTCTGCCCCTGCACGTGACTCCCCATCACCTGATTCACCAACGCAACTGACATCAAGCCAATAACAACAATCGTAAGTAACACAACAATTAACGCAGCACCTTTTTCGCTATTAAGATTCTTCATTCCGCACCTCACTCTCTGTTAAGTAGTCAAACGTTTCGATTGTAACGGAGCTACTAGGAGAACCTTCTTTTAACACCACTCTTAATCTAACTAGAGCGACATCCTTTTCTTGTTCGTTTTGACACATGGACGTCTCAACGAAATACCGTTTATTGTTGTTCAAGATATAGAACGAACCTTCGTCAGTAAGATAAGTGCTATTCCCATCGAAAACCTCAGAACCTGAAAATTCATAAGGAGAATCACATTGAATGTTATTAAATGGCACTCCAGTTTCTTTAACATACTTCTTCAGATCATTCATCACCACTTGTGCCACATTCACCGCTGCCACCTGCGTATCTGCCCTTTGGTTAAACAGTGCTGCTTGAGTGAAAAAAGAAAAGAAGATCACCACGACGATCGACAAGATGGATAGAGAAACGAGTAATTCGATCAGCGTAAAACCGCGCTCGTTATCTAACCTTTTATTGTTTTTAGCCATTTCGCTCACCATTTTCCTATGATTTCCTATATACTAAATATAGTATAAAACTCACAAAAAGTAAGGTGATATGATGAAAAAGATAAGAAATTTGAACCAATCCGGCGTCACCTTAATCGAATTATTAGCATCGTTAGCCTTATTCGGCGTGATTGGGGCGATCGCATTCACATTTTTAATTCAGGCAAACCTGTTTAATGAGCAAACCTCCGATAGTATCTCTCTTACACAAGAGGCTAATTTAATCATTTCAGACCTTCGCAATGTTCATCAAAATGAACACGATGATGACTCATACGAATTATGTCTAGAATCAAACCAATTATCTCTTTTACAAAATAATCAAACCAGAACCATCACACATGTTCCTTTTCGTTCATTTGTTGTTTTTTCCGAACAGCTTGTCTCAATAAAAGGTAATAAACAGTGTCAAGAGATTAACCGATTACAACCCTTGCCACTTTCGTTCACAATAGTAAACAGTGATGAAGCTGAATATGAGCTACAAACAGTGATCCCTACTCGAAGTAATACCTTTGTTCATAAAACAGACAATGGGAGCCCTGCACTGGATGAAGAGGTTCTTCCTCCAGAGGTAAGCGAATTTGGAAACCAAATTGAGTTCACAACAGATAGTGCACCTAAGGAGAACAACCCTATTAGATCTTGTAGGTTTCCATTTAGTGGTTGGAGCTCCCAAACCACGTTGGATCACTCAACAGGTAAAGTTTGTATAAATCCTGGGATAGATCAAGGATCAGCGCTCTTCATTAACGACCTTACACTGAACACCGACACCAGTCTTTCTTTAGAAGAAGACTTTTTTACGAACGGGAACTTAAGATTAGATAGAAACAGTTCCCTTTTTGCAAAGAGGAACATTTATTCAGGTAAACATATTCATACTTTTAGCAATAGTGAAATACAATCTTTAGCCCAGTTAAGTGTAGTAGGGGACGTAACTATGCATAATGAATCAAAGATCTTAATAGGCACTCGTTCATCCATATCGGGTAGTTTAAACCAGTTTTCAAATACAATATTTAAGACAAAAACATTAATGATTGGTGGAGATTTTTTCCCTCAAAACAATTCCTTTTTAAATGTGGATGAATCAATGATCGTTAAAGGAAATGGTAAGTTCCATGATAGTTCTAAGACACAGATTGGTGGTGATCTTACTATTGATGGCGGCCTTCACTTTCAAGGTACGTCACAAGTACTAGTCGGTGGTGACATGAAAGTACGCGGAAACGTCACACCTAATTGGAAACCAGATTCAAAGATTTGCGTTAATGGCACCATTGATTTCGAGGATAAAGTTCACTCTTCTATTACTGTTAAGCATGCAAATTCTTGTGCAGGACAACCGAGTGGTTCCATTTATGTATTGAATAATTAAATGTGTTTTTATATGCTAAACTATCCTCAAACACATAAATAAAGGAGTACCATTAATGATCAGACTCGACTACTTTACTGAAGAAGACTTTGATACGTTAATCCAGCACGTTAACGGAACATCTCCTTCTTTTTTCATGCAATGGAGTGGTCCAACATTTACGTTTCCACTCTCAAGAGAACAACTCCTAACCTACATAGAAGGAGCCAATAACCCTGAATCAAAGAACCACATATATAAACTTACGTTGCTCAAAACAAATAACACTGTTGGTCACCTAGCCATCCGTAACATCGACCATTTTCACGGAGGTGCCCGCCTAGGAAAAGTTCTGATCTTCCCTGAGTACCGCGGCAAAGGGTATGGAAAGATAGCTATTAGACGAGCTATCACAATAGCTTTTGAGGAATTAAACATCCACAGGCTTGCCCTGGGTGTATTTTCTTTCAACAAACTGGCCTTTCAGCTATACAAGGAAACAGGCTTTCACGAGGAAGGGTATTTTCGAGACTTCAGAAGAGTTGGCGATCAGTATTGGGATATGTATGAGATGTCCATGCTTAAAACCGATTACGAACGTTTGAGTAAATAAAAAAACGATGGACATAGTTGGATGCTATGACCATCGTTCTTTTATTTTTTCGCCACCATAAACATGTAATCCCCTTTGCGGCTGTCAAAAGGTGCCGTTCGTTCCTGAAATGTTCCGTCCTCCAAGTCATTCTTTAACATTGTAAGCCCTTTATCCAACTCTTCATCTGAAATGAGGTTTGAAAAAGCGCTAATGCCATTTCGAACGTCAGGATCAAGGTACATCTTTGGATCATCTTTTCCAACATATAAGAATGCATCTTCCAAAGAAGGTTGGACAAGGAAAGACTCTGACCCCTGAAAAGTAAAGCCTGCCTTCTTTAATGCTTTAGCAATCTCTCTTATAAGAGGCATTTGTCCCATAGCTGCTTTCATCATTTCAGGGAAATACGCGTTCAGCCAATACCGTTGCATCTGCTCTGAACCAGACGTAAAGATAACAAACCGAGACCCTGGCTTTAAAGAACGATAAACATTCGCGAAACTCTCATATAAATGATCAAAATGATGAACGCCTAATACGCATGTTGCACCTTCAAATTGTTCTTGAGGCAAATTGTATTGTTTTACATCTCCACAAAACCACTGAATCGTATCACTTTTTTGTCTTGCTTGGTCAAGCATTGTTTCAGAAAGATCCAAACCACTCATGGTGTATCCTTTTTCTTCAAGAGATACTGTATAATTTCCGGTTCCGCACGCTACATCCAAAAGCTTCGCTTCTTTTGTAGGCAATTGCAATAAGTAAACTAAGCGATTGACAATTTCAGCATCCGCTTTTCTAGAAATATCATATGTAGACCCAATTTGATTGTATAGAGCCACGCTTTCTTCACTCCTCCAATATAAAACTCTATTTCATTATATCGGAGTTTCCCTTTTAAGAAAGAGAAAAGTGAAAATACGTTGGAGGAAAACGTTTACAGTGTTATGAAAGAATAATATTCCACTCTTTATCATAATCTCGATAAACTCCCATGATTCACTCAATTTCGTCAGAAAAAATGCGAATAATAAAGGTTTTTGTCACATTTATCATTACATTAATGGCGTTTATGTTAAATCAGATTTCATCAATTACAACTATATTTCAATTCCTTTAAGTAACGCTTTATCCATTGCTTTTGTATCGGTGGGGTTGGTAGTATTGAACTCGTTAGCGAAGATCACTTATCAACTAAGGAGGCTGACATATGAAAAGCTTTGGTTTATCAAAACTTAAAACACTAGGCTTACCAATAATCGCAGCAGGTGCATTATTCTTCGTATCACCAGCGATCAGTGAAGCTGGAAGTGAGAACAACTTAGGAGATAGACTTCTATTAGAAGGCAAAGAAAACTCCCAAGTTGAAGAACTTCAAGAATTACTTCATGAGCGCGGATACTTAGAGCAAGATGCTATAGACGGAGTTTTCGATCCAGCAACTAAAGAAGCAGTAGTAGAATTCCAAACGGATTCTAACATTTTAGTAGATGGACTTGCAGGTGTTCAAACTGTAGGTGCATTATCCATTCTACGTGAAGGTGACGAAGGACAAGCTGTAGCTGCCCTTCAAGAAAGCTTGCAAGAGCTTGGATATTTTGAATCAGAAGTAGATGGAGAATTTGATCGTGGTACACATGATGCGGTTAAAAGCTTCCAATCTGCAAAAGAGATTTTAGTTGACGGTTTAGCAGGACCTCAAACATACGGCACATTACATGTTGCCCTATCTGGTTCTAACGAAACACAAGCTGAAGCACCAGCTCAAGAAGAAGCAACTGAAGAAGAAGCAGCTTCTGAAGAACCAGCTCAAGAAGAAGCAACTGAAGAAAAAGCAGCTCCTGAAGAACCAGTTCAAGAAGAAGTAACTGAAGAAGAAACAGCTTCTGAAGAACCAGCTCAAGAAGAGTCTACTCAAGAAGAAGCAACTGAAGAAACAAGCACTGATTCTTCTGAGAGCTCAAACGAAGAGTCCTCTTCTGAAGTACAATCTGTACTAGAAATGGAAGCAACTGCATACACAGCATACTGTGAAGGTTGCACAGGCATCACTTATACCGGACAAGATCTTCGTGCTAACCCGGACAAAAAAGTAGTTGCCGTTGATCCTGACGTTATTCCACTAGGTTCTACAGTTTATGTTGAAGGTTATGGCGAAGCAGTAGCTGGAGACATCGGCGGAGCAATCAAAGGCAACCGCATCGATCTTCACATGGCTACTAAAGATGAAGCACTAGAATTCGGTCGTCAAACTGTAGAAGTAAAAGTACTTGAAACTAACTAATCTATGAAACTATATAAGAATAAAGAAGCAGACGAGCTCGCAATGAGTTCGTCTGCTTTTGTATTATTTAATTATCCTCTGTGTACAATTCCTAAACGTTCTTTTTTCTTGATTGAAAGAAAAGAGCTGTGAGAAGGATAATCAAGCCCAGTCTTCCTATGAATCGAAGCACTTCCGAATCATATACATGAGCCGCTACCAGCGATGCCAAAAAACAAGCTCCTCCAATGACGTACAAAGGATTGTAGTCATTCTTACCAAGCATGTTACGATATGTTCCCGCTTAGTGAAAGAAGAAGGACGGCACATATAATCGGGATGGCATTCACAAGAGAAAAACCAATATACAAGAACGTTTGTATTGGTTGCTTGAACGCGCGACCATTTTCACTTTCCCATGCCCCTCTTGCAATCATAAACGTGATCACCATTCCAATTAACGCCATCGTTACAATTAAAATGATTGGTAAAGTGACACCAGACAAAGCCTGCCCATCTGCATTAAAAAGTACAAAAACAATAGCAATGATAATAGGCGCCTCTAGTATTGCAACTTGGATAAAAAACTTTGTTTGTAACTTTTTGAAGTCTTCTCTCCCCACTTCCCCACGAGTAACTGGGTTCATCAGTTTACTGAAGACAACTAAAAAACCGACGATAAATACGAACGTAGCTCCAACGAATACTAATTCCATCTTCCTTATCTCCTATTCTATCTTATTCTATTTATGTAATCCGGTAACAAACCGGATCCTTCTATTATAACAAATACTGGCCTGATGAATGGGTCTGCCCTCTACTATCATAACGAGTTTTAGACCACATAAAAGCGTACTGGAGAAAAAGGTAGCTGTAAAGGATTAACCAAATTCATCCTGAGATCTCATCAAGCCCCGGGTTGTGACACTCATCATCCAAATGAATAGGATCCTCACCTCCACCACTGACCGCAGAGTTGGATTGGCCACTCACTTTACAAAGTTGGTATACTTCACCGGTCGACTCCATCTTTACATAGTGGTAACCAAAGTCAGGTTCATTCTCAAAAAACACTTGAATATGTGTACGATAGACGTCTGCAAGCGTGCTGCCGTCTCTAACCCTCATATAGTCTGCAACATCCTCATCTTCATAACCTTGGCCTTCTAAATACAAAAACACATCTTGCTCTATTTTATAATTGGTAATCGGATTACCGTTCAAGTTCAAGTACACAATTAACGGAGGAATAAGCAAAAACAAAGTGACAAGAAGCATGGCAAACGTGACAGACGGCTTGCTATTCATAAATGTCCCTCCCGGAAAAATCACTAATCAACTGGTCTCATTTTCCATTAATTCGATTGTAACATAGAAGAGAGACAAAAAAAGACAAAAATGGCTATTGATTTTAGTAGTCGTAGCCTCGCATAGGATTAGTGGCAGTTGAACTGTGCACCGACCTTTTCTTTATTTTGCTTACAAGAAACTCCAGCCTGAAAATAAATCAATTTTTTTTGATTAAACGCTTGCAACTTCATTTATTTTCCATTATGATTAATCCATCAAGAAAAGTTGATGAAGGAGTGTTTACAATGAGCCGAACACTGTCTGAAGAGCAATTACTCGGAAACACGTCATTTAAAACGTTTGAGAAACAATTTAAGGCTTTGGCCGATGAAAAAAGATTAGAAATTTTGTCCTTGCTTTCAAATAAAGGGGAAGTGTGTGTGTGCGACTTGCAAGATCACATGAACATGCCACAGTCAAAACTCTCCTACCACCTAAAGCTTCTTTTGGATGCCGGATTTGTTACAAGAGAAAAAAGAGGCACATGGAATTATTACAGTAGCAACCGCTCGGAGTTATCCAAGCTTTTATCAGAAGAACTTTGTTGTATACTCCGTCCTGCAGATTAATAAACAGGGCGGCATTTAATATCAATTTTTTTTGATTTAATAAATCAATTTTTTTTGATAAATAAACCTGAAAGCAGGGATTATTATGCTTGAAACACTCAAAAGCTTTTTGTACATCGCTACTCAACTCACTGTATTGTTTGTTGCTATCTCGTTTGCCCTCTACTTCATTCAAGCTCGCATTCCTTATGGTAAAGTCGAGCTCTGGTTAAAGCGAGCCAATCCGATTAAAGCAAGCCTCTTAGCTGTATTTTTTGCCTTTATTACACCTTTTTGTTCCTGTTCCACAATTCCGGTCATCGTCAACCTCCTTAAAAATCACGTCCGTTTTGGTATAGTCATGGTGTTCCTGTTCGCTTCTCCCCTCCTCGATCCGACTATCCTAACTGTGATGGCTGTTATTATGGGGTGGAAAGTGGCTCTTGTTTACACAATGGTAACGGTTGTGTTTTCGATCATTATAGGACTCACATTGGAGCGCTTTGGCTTCGCTTCATCTTTAAAGAATGTGGTGATGGAAGGTTTCAATCCTGACCAATCTCAGCACGTTTCGTTTAAAGGTGCTGTTAAAGAAACATGGCACATGATGAAAAACGTCTATCCTTACTTACTTATTGGAGCCGCCATTGGGGCCATTATCCATGGATTAGTCCCTGCTCACTTTATTGCGACTCATTTGGGAGGAGACGCTTGGTGGCTCATCCCATTGGCTGCAGTCCTTGGTATTCCTCTCTATATTCGCTTAGCAAGTATGGTCCCCGTCTCACAAGTGCTTATTGCCAGTGGCATGGCAACAGGTCCTGTTATGGCTATGCTCATCAGTTCTGCCGGAGCCAGCCTCCCGGAGCTGGTTTTACTTAAGTCCATTTTCAAAAAGCAACTGATCGCAGCATTTGTAATCTCAGTTCTAACCATGTCGACCGTTTCAGGATTTATATTTTATTTCATTTAATCACGCTCATGTAAAGGGAGGTGAGACCATGCTTAAAAAACTCTTTTCTTTTTCCAAAAAAGAGGGTAAACAGTCCTGCTGTTCAGTTAAAATTTCAGAAGTGAAAAGCAGCGAGAACAAGAATTCAAAACAATAAGTAGTGATTGTACTCACGTGATCATTAAAAACAAATGCCCGGCAGGAATTCTTTCTCCTACCGGGCAAACACATGTTAACAACAAGAATCCAAACCGTGCAGCACAATGCTTCTTGAGCCCTCGCGCTCTTCAAAATCGAGAGTAATGTTTTCTGTTTGATCTTTTATCGTAGGGTCAATGGCTACTTTAACCCCGTTCACTTCACTCACATGATCCTTTGGTTGAGCTTCCTCTAATCGCACACCCATTTGTGGCGTGCCACAACCCATTCCCGCAAAGAAAAAACGGACTGTCTCCACGTCTTTTCTGCTCATCATTTCTTGTAAAAACTGCTTTGCTTCGTTTGTAATTTGCATGATTACCGTACCTCTTTTCTAAACATCGTCATCAGTGCGTTCGTTCCTGTCAGATCTTCTGTAAACCATGGTAACACCACTGTATTTTTGTTTTCCTTAAGGGAGCGGTCAATCCATTGCCTTTCCGAAGAAGCACGGGCCAGTAAAAGGGGATGTTTCGTATGGGTTTTTGCCATACTTTGATTAACAATCCACCAAGCAGGTGTAATTCCAGCCCGCTTTAAATCGCCTTGGAGTCTGGACGCTTCCAAAACAGGCGTCGCTTCCGGCAGTGTGACGACGGCAACAAAAGTTTCGTCCCTGTTTCGTAATCGTGGAAGAAGCTTTCGAACCGAATGTGGTACTTCACCAGTAGATCGCTCAATTTCTTTATTATAAGAAGAACTAGCATCCAAAAGTAACAGAGTATGTCCCGTTGGCGCCGTGTCAATGACCACAAACTCTTGGTCCGCTCGTTCAACCACGTTTGCAAACGCCCGAAAGACCGCAATTTCTTCCGTACACGGAGATTCAAGGTCTTCTTTTAAATAAGCAAGGCCTTTTTCATCCAATTGAGTAGCAGATTGAGCAAGAACTTCTGCTCGATACTTCTCTACTTCTTTTTGAGGATCGATGGTACTTACGGTTAACTGGTCTGATAATCCTTTATCTTCAATCACATGGTGGAGGTGAGCTGCCGGGTCGGTTGTAGTAAGGTGAACCTTCTTTCCTTCTGAGACCAAACCTAATGCAATGGCAGTGGCCATCGTCGTTTTACCGACACCGCCTTTACCCATCGTCATAACAACTCCTGATTGCTTGGGCGAAAGATCGTGAATAATCCGGTCAAGCCCAGGTAACGAAGGCGTTCCCTCATCCGAAGCTAAAGGAGGAGATCCCTCTTCGTCCCCTTTCAGGAAACGACGTAAAGCATCCATTCCAGTCAATGGATACGCAATATAAGGAAGTTTAAATACAGGGAGGTCAATGAACTTTTCTTCAACCGGTTTTAAGGCGATCTGCTGTTTTGTATAAAAAGCGTGTGCAATTGGATCATTAGACTTCTCTTCAAATAAACCATTTAGTAACAGTCTTTGGTTTGTAAGGCCTATTTCTTTTAATTCCTCTGCCGTTCTTCCCGCTTCTTGAATCGATGATCGATCAGGCCGGGTCACAAGGATCAGCGTTGTTTGATTATCATCTGACAGGGCTTCAACGGTGTTTTCGTACAACGCTTTTTTATCACCTAGTCCCGAGAGAGGTCCAAGACACGATGCACCATGGGTACTCTCATCCAAGAAACCTGACCAAGCGGCAGGCAATTGAAGTAGTCGCAACGTATGTCCCGTAGGAGCTGTATCAAAAAGGATATGGTCAAAAGAGTCGACCACTTCTTTTTTTGTAAGGAGGGAAGCAAATTCGTTAAAAGCTGCAATCTCAACAGTACAAGCTCCTGACAGTTGCTCCTCCATTTGATTTACTACTGCTTCAGGTAACTTGTTTCTGTATGGTCCTACGACACGTTCCCTGTAGTCAAAAGCTGCTGCTTCCGGGTCAATATTAACCATGAACAGCCCATCCACCTCAGGAACGCTTATCGGTTTTAAGCTCGCATCCATTCCGAATACGTCTTGAAGATTTGATGCAGGGTCCGTACTTACAAGTAACACTTTATTTCCTTTATCCGCAAGGCCGACTGCCGTGGCACTTGCCGTTGATGTTTTACCCACACCACCTTTACCTGTAAAAAAGAGAAATGGTGTTGTTGAAACCGCATCAATTGAAAAGTCGGTATACATTCGATCTCCCCCTCTCCTTAAAAAAGCGTCAGGTCGTCTGATTCTTTCTTTCTCGGTTGCAATTCGTCTTTATCAATCCCTGTCCATAAAGCCAGCTCTTCGTTAGTCGGATAGGAACCTACTTTCTTTACCTCTCCGTTTACGATGACGGTAGGTAAGGCATCCGTACTTTTTTTCTCAAGCAATTCTTGTACAAGCGCTTCATCAATAAATGCTTGCGGTTCGTTACCCAAATTGTAACGTTTCACATCCATATTTTTACTTTCAAGTAAAAATAACGCATTTGCTACCCGAGTAAGTTCAGGGTCTACAACAGGACCACACACGCCTGTTTCACAACACATGGCAGGATCAAAAATTCGAATTTTAGTCACTTGTACACACGTCCTTTCTATAAAAAAAGCCGGAAATCTCCCGGCTTCTTTTTATTATTCACCTGTTTCATAAAAGCGCTTGATACGCTCACCAATTTCATTTCTAACCCGTTGGAACACAGCCCACTTTTCTTCATCTGTTCCTTCTGCTTTTGCAGGATCATCGAAGCCCCAGTGAACACGGTCTTTGTTCGGTGGCGTTGCAGGACAAACGTCGTTTGCATGTCCACAAAGAGTAACCACAAGATCCGCACGATCCAATAGTTCTTGATCAATCGTATCGGACGTTTGGTCCGTAATATCAATATCTACTTCATTCATCGCTTTTACTGCTTTAGGATTTACACCATGTGCCTCAATCCCCGCAGAATAAACGTCGTATTTATCACCTAAATAGTGTTTTCCCCACGCTTCTGCCATTTGGCTTCGGCAAGAGTTTCCTGTACATAGGAAGTAAATGATTGGTTTTGTCATCGTAAAAACTCCTTTTCCAACTGAAATTGGCTCTTTCGAACTCATTATATAATCAAACAGTTATATAATCAATGATTAATATGTTATTTTTTTTATATAAATCAGTCTTTTGGCTATGGATGTAGTTTAAACAAATTACATAATCATCATGCCCATATGGGCGCGACAGAAACCTGATTATGCAATGTGGTCAACTCACGTCCTCTTATGTAAAATTGTCGAAGTCGAAACATGTCGATTGACGGTGAAAATCATTATCATCTATAATATAGAATATAAGTTTTACCTTTTTAAACATGCACATGATATACAGCAAGCCGTTTATAAGAAAAAGAGAATCCAAGGTCTGTTGTGCATGAAAAGGCTTTAAGGAATCGTTTGTACAAAAATCTCGAATCATTACGATAAGAAAGGATGATTTCTGTGATTAAGACATCTATGACGTTTCTAATTGATCAAAATAAAGAAGAACTTATGAAAAACGAACAAGAACTTTCCAAAATTGAGCGTCGCCTTGACGACAAGCTCGCAAATAAAACGAGCAGTAAGCCCGGAAAAAACAAACGATCTCATTAAAGACATAAAAAGGATGACCAACCTTTAAAGCGAAGGGAGTCATCCTCTTTTTATGTCCTACTCCATACCCATAGCTCATACATATGTACTAAAGGTGTGTGAGAACGATGGCATTAGCGACACTTATGATTTGCTTATTGATCGGCTTTGACGGACTCCTTTGGGGAGCCATTCTAGGATATAAACGAATCTATTTCCCAATTGGCCAGCTCATCTTCCTCTCTATCGGAGTGGGATTTGTGTTCTTTTTTACGTATCTAATCGGTGCCTCCATCGGATTCGAAGGTTCAACTCGCTTTTTAAATCAAGCTTCCGGTTTGGTTTTTTTAGGCATCGGCCTTTTTCAACTCACTCACTCCGGTGGATTCATGTTCGGCCGCCTGGTTCGTAACCTTTTTATTGTCGTCAACATCGACAATATCGGTTACGGCGTCATCTCCGGTGTCCAAGACATTCATCCCCTTACAAGCATTCTCGTAGCCGTTAGCTTCTTCGCCCTCTTTATCACAGGCATCATCATCGGACACTCCGCCCGCTTTCAATTTCTGACCAAGAACAAAAAAGTTCTTCCCCCGCTCGTTCTCATTTCCATCGGCATTTACAAACTCTTTTTAGGCTGATCAAAAAACAAATAGGCAAGTACGTCAGGGAGCCGATCTTTCCAAGCTTTCTCATGGTGCTTGCCTCCTTCCACAACCTCGTAGCGACAATTCCTCACTTTCCTCTTCACCTTGTCGTAAACACGATCACTAGCTTCCAAATAAACATCCGGTCCAACAGTCGCTGTAACCTCTTCTGTCCCGGTGTCCATATACCATCTTTTGATCTGACTCAAATCCGAAGCCGACACAAGTTCCTCAACCTTGTCCTGATTAAACCAGAAAGCCGACGACAAACAGGCCACTCTCGAAAACATCTCCGGGTATGCACATGCGGCATAAGTTGAAATATGACCACCCATGGAACTGCCTGCCAACCCTGTTACATCTCGGTTCGTCCGATACTTTTCATCGATCAACGGTTTCAATTCGTTTACGAGAAAGTCAACATACGCCTTCCCTTCCCCGCCAATTACACCAGGCACACCGAACAACACCTGGCCAATCGTCTCATTTCCCCAAGGATCGTATTCATCAGATCTCTTAAAACCTTCATGATTACAATCGACGCCCACCACAATAATATCAATCCCGACCTTCATCAAAGCCCCTTCCACGTCCCAACATACTCCGAAATTCGCTTCCTCATCCCGAAAACAATTCTGGCCATCATGTATGTACAACACCGGATACACCTTTAAAGATGTTCCATACCCTTCTGGCAATAGCACCCGCACCGTCCGTTGTCGCCCCAAGCTTCTCATAAACACGTCAAAAGTTTCGTACACTACCAACACCTCATTATCTTTTTTTACAAACCCTTAACAAACCTCCGGCCAAGCTATGATATAATAACGCTGATTCTGACATATAGGAGAATACTTATGCACTTAAAAACACTACTCGAAATCTTACTCGTTTCAACAAGGCTTGGATTCACCTCATTCGGAGGTCCCGTCGCCCATTTAGGATACTTTCATAATGAATATGTAAATAGACGCAATTGGCTCGACGACAAAGCCTACGCCGATCTCGTCGCCCTCTCCCAATTCATTCCCGGTCCCGCAAGCAGCCAAGTAGGCATCGGAATCGGGCTCATACGCGGCGGTCTACTCGGAGCCTTTATCTCCTTTCTCGGCTTTACGTTACCATCCGTTCTTGCATTAATGGCCTTCGCCACCATCCTTCAAACGTTTGACATCAGTCAAGCCGGATGGATTCACGGTCTCAAACTCGTAGCCGTAGCCGTCGTCGCACACGCCATCCTCGGTATGGGGCAAAAACTCGCCCCCGACCGAACACGAGCCACAATCGCCATCACCACCCTAATGGTATTGCTCGTCTGGCAGACCGTCTACAGCCAAGTCCTGCTCATCATCCTTGCTGGAATCGCCGGACTCCTTATTTTTAGGAAAAAGAAAGACGAGAATCCCCCTGACATGGGGATCAAGCTCAGCTACCGCTTCGCATCACTCTGTCTCGTTGCCTTTTTCTCTCTTTTGGTCCTTCTCCCGGCCCTAAGGAATGTGTTCACCTCAGACCTGTTTGCCCTCTTCGACAGCTTTTACCGCGCAGGAGCTCTCGTTTTTGGTGGCGGACACGTCGTCTTACCGATGCTTGAGCGAGAAGTAGTACCAACAGGAATTGTCGGCGCAGAAGACTTTCTCGCGGGATACGGAGCAGCCCAAGCCGTTCCAGGCCCACTGTTTACGTTCGCTTCTTATTTAGGGACGATCGCAAACGGATGGGTTGGCGGCCTTGTCGCAACCATCGCGATCTTTTTGCCCGCCTTTTTATTGATTTTGGGCACTCTGCCATTTTGGAACGTCATTCGCAAAAACCCAACGATCCAAGGAGCATTACTTGGAGTAAACGCAGCCGTAGTCGGCATCTTGGCCGCTGCCTTTTACAACCCAATTTTCACAAGTGCCATCACATCGTCCGTTGATTTCGCTTTGGCCGTAGGAATGTTCGGCCTTCTCGTCTTCTGGAAAGTCCCTGCCTGGATGGTCGTCATTGTTGGCGCACTTGGTGGAACGCTCATCTTTACGTTCTTATAAACGTGTCACTCCCTCAACTGATGTGGTTGAGGGAGTTTTTTGATGGCGCGTGGGTGGTGAGAGGTAAGGTTTCATTATATATTCGGATTATTCATTATAAATCAATGACGATTCATTATATATTGAAAAGGTTCATCATAAATCCTCCAACATTCATTATATCCTCTGAAACATTCATTATAAATGTGTCCCCCCCTTTAAAACGAGCTACAAATCATCCCTACGCCAAGGGAGACTTGAAAAACCTGCGGTAATAGACCGCTTGCCATTGATGGTAAGCTTCCCTTTCAGCCAACCTGTAATATTCATCTGAATTTTCCGCCTCTGCTTCTTTTAGTCTACGATAGTGGTCCACAGCCGACGAATGAGCAGCATACTGCATAAACGCCTCTTCTGGATTCATGCAAGGCACCTCACTTTTTCATAGCCTATGCAAAAAAGAAGCCAGCTGATTCAGCTGGCTTCCTTCTCAATGCTTATATCCCTTTATAGATAGAATCCTTTACTCGATCGTAAATGACTCATCCAAGTGCTCGTGAAGCTCATCATTCTCAATATGAATCACAACGTGGTAATCGCCTGCTTCATCAAATTCGTGATTCGCAGTATAGTTACCATTACCTTCGTCATCCGCGTCAACCCACGTTCTCACTTCGTCCCCATGTTGCCAAATTTCAAGCTGAACACGTGCGTCTTCCAAACCTTCTCCTTCTTCCGTGATCGTCAGTTCAATCTGCGCATCTCGCTCAAGATCATCAAAGTTGCTTTCCACTTCAACAAGTTCAGAATGATGGTGATGACCTGGTTCAGATTCATGACCATGGTCTTCGTGGTCGTGACCTTGCTCCTCTTCCGCCTCATGGTAGTGCTCGTCAGGATCTACATCCCCAATGACCAGTTCGTGAGTTGGCATCACATGCATACCATGAGCCGTGACATGAGGGATGACAAAGTAAATGCCCTCTTCTTCAAACGTATATGAAGCAGAATAAACACCATCATTTACTTCTTCATACTCAAGCATATCACTATCTTCCTTTTCCCCTTGCTTCCATACTTCAAAAACCACTTCATCCGCATTGTTTACCGGATCCCCCTCTTGACTCACTAGGGCTTCCAACGTCCAGTCACCAGGGTCTCCTTCACTATCCATCGTCACTTCTACATCAATCGGTCCGAGATTATCTAAAGGATCCGAGCTTTGTGTATCTTCCTCATCCTGTCCACCGCAAGCGACTATGAACACGCTCATTAGTGTAACGAAAAAAACCTTTTTCATCTCTTAACTCCCTTTCTATACAACGATCACTTGTTTATCAAACAAACTGTCGCCCCATTGCTTCAAATTTTTGAAGCCAACATAATTACACTACTTGATTATAGATTGATTGTATGATGCTCTCAAGTGAGAGTATGTGACTTTTTGTGAAAGATGATGAACAATGACAAGCGTATCACTTATCACGTTTAAAAAAAAAGAAGCCCCTTACTCCTGGGCTTCTATCACATAAATCCTTAGGTATGTTAAAACACATCACCTATGCACGCAACTCTTCAGCTGCACCGTTCAACTTTTTATATGTATCCAAAAACTCCTTATACGACCTCCCAAGACCCTTTGGCAGATCATTCAAGGGAAAATACGAGAGGGATTTCGTTTCTATTCCGTCTACTTTCAAGCTTCCTTTTGCCTTGCCTGCAACATAAACAGCCGTTACAGAATAAAACTCATCTCCGTTTGCTACTTTTAAGTAATACTTTTCACCTGAGAAAACATGGACGAGTTTCAATTCGGATACCCTTAGGCCCGTTTCTTCCAGCGTTTCACGTGCTGCCGTCTCTTCTAAACTCTCACCAAGCTCCATCAAGCCACCTGGCAATCCCCAGCTCATATCCGGCCGTTGCTGAAGAAGTACTTCCTTTTCCTCATTTAAAATAATGACAACTGACCCAGGCAAAATTAAAGGCCGGTTGCCCACGTATTTTCTCATTTCACTAAAGTAACTCATTATTAATTGAACCTCACAATCTTTTTTATTGTGTCATTTCATCGACTAATTGTTTGTAAACCTCTTCAATCTCTTTTTCCACATCTTCCTTGGACTCTCCTTCAGGATGAAAAAGCGTTCCTTGGTAAAGGGCTTCATCAATACGAATGTAGAAGGACAAAAACGTGTCTTCACCGCTAACAATAGTATTGTACTTGATCTTACTCTCATCAACTTCAAAGCTTTCTTTGTATTCAATTGTAACGTCTTCGGTCATTTGAGAAAGGACAAGTCCATAATCTGGCCATTCTTCATAAGGTCCATACACGGTTTTCAGGTCAAATTCTTCATCTAAGGCTTCCTCCAAATCTAGTAAGTCCCAATTCCGATCTACATCCTCTTGATTTGTATAGTAAATATCAATTCGGTTGGCCTCACCTTCATACGGTGCCACATCTATCTTTGTAATCACATACCCTTCCAACTCGGGAATTGTATATGTAAACGTTACGTATTCATCAAGCATATTTTTATTTACTTGGGATTCGACTTGATTGGAACAAGCAACGATGAAGAAACACATGCCCACTATGAGAAACCCTTTCATCATCACGCTCTCTCCTCACATCATTTATTGTCACGTTAAGAACACTTTACTAGAAAAAAGAAAGGATGCCTTATTTGACACCCTATTCCTGTATTCAATCCAAAGAGGGTGACTTCCTCCTTTTATAAAAACATTCTGGCGATGAAAAAAATCACACAAAACATGGCACTAGCAACTGACAACAACGACCCGAAACACTTTACCCATAAGTGAGGGATTTGTTGAATAAAAAGGGCAAACGTCCAAGCCGCACTCGGGTAAAGCCACCACAACGGAGCATGATCGATGCTCGGAAAATAGCCCCATAGACCAAGGAAAGCAAAAGAAATTACAACGAGAAGCGTAATCACATTCAGTCTCATGCTGCATCACTCCCCTTCTTCGTTACCTCACTATATGCGCAAATCTTGTACACTATTATGGAGCTCGGAAAGGGAAATTTTGATTTAGAGGTACTGTGGTGTGGATGTTCTTATTGGTCTTGGAATTCACTTGAGCACATTTGCAATTGTTCATCACTTTAGTCGGTTTATCAATCACTTTTGAGGTTTATCCATCACTTTCAGTCGGTTATCAATCACTTTTCAGATTTATCCATCACTTTAATCCTCTTATCAATCACTTTTCAATTTTGTCCATCACTTTGATCCATTTATCCATCACTTTAAAACTCTCCTTATCCCCGATCCACAACGCCAAAAGAAATAGAGTCACATCACACCATGCGACTCTATCAACCTACCTTTATTGATTTAAATAGTCTACTAAAAACCCTTCACGATCGGTGTGTGTAAACAAGAGATCAATCCCGATATAGGATGCCACGGCTGTGATCAAACACCAAACTGTCAAGCTTCCTACCATCCAAGTAGCCATGCGTTTTTTGGTTCCGCCAAAGCTCATTCCCATCAAAGCTGCCAAGTGACTTCCGATAAAGAACGGACCGGCGACTGCAAGACCTGGCAATCCAAATCGATTCCATACTTTTTTCGCACGACCTTCACGCTTAGACTCTTTGTTTTTGCCTTTTGCCTCTCTTCTTCTTTTTTGCCAAGCTTGAATATGGTTAATTAATAAAATGACTAGGAGTACGGTAACAACATTGCCTAAGAGAGCTAAAACAGTGACGGGAACGATGTGCAGGCCTGCTGCCACACCTAGTGGGATCACGGCAATCATCTCAAAAAACGGGGTAGCAGCCAACAAAAACACAACAACGTACGCAATAAAAGTAGTCATTCTTCAATTTCCTCCTGGTCATTTAAGTATTTTCTCGACTCGTACCAGTAAATCCCGTACTGAGTCACTCCTAAAACAAATAATACAAACAGCGGCATGGCTTCAATGTGTCTAAACACAGCAACTAGCACTAGTCCGAGGGGGATCGCAAAGTAAAAGAAAATGTAAACTTTACGCGTCGCTTGGAATGTGACCCACTGCTGCCCTTCGTCCTCTTCTTTCAATTCATATGGCGTCCAGCTTTTCCAGCTGATTCTACGTTCAGGACTTCGTTTGTTATGGATGATGATCATAATTAAAAAGATAAATGTCCACAAAAAGAAAACTAGTACCACTGACTGCTCAACAACGTTTGAAAGATTTCCGTAATAAATGGACCAAAGCATAGTCACTGCGAAAAATAACGAAATCATTATTGCTAACGGAGATCGTATCACTTTTTCTAACATCCTACTCTTCCTCTCCTTCAAGCCAAAATATCTCATCAATCGATGTTTCGAATGTTTTAGCCATTTTAATGACAAGGGTAATGCTTGGTGCATAGTCCCCCTTTTCAATCAAACCGATCGTCTGCCTTGTAACGCCGATCTTTTTGGCTAGATCTGTTTGCGTTAAGTTAAACCTGGCCCGTAGTTCTTTTACACGGTTTTTTAACATAGGCATTCCTTCCTTTTCCAACATCTTACTACTAATGTACGCGATTAAAAACAAAATGTAAAGGATATATTGCATTTTGCAATAAATATTTTGCAAATGGTTTTGTATTAAATGTAAATTAACCGTCATTTTGTGCGTTTAACTTCCTAACGAAGGCGTGACACCGCCTTTTCGGATTTCAAAAAAATCATCCTTTTAGAAATCCATGTTTACATAAATAAAAAAACGGAAAAAGGAAAAACACAACACTTTAAAAACGTATTATTATCATTTAAAATAGAGTTATAAAGAGCTAAACCGATATAAGCAAACGTCATCTAGTTTTTATAGTGTTTTTAGCTCAATATACAAGTATTTAGCTCTTTTTTACTTTTTTCATCAAGGAGGGTTTCATTATGCGCCGAACATTTTTCGCATTTAGTCTCGTGTTTTTCTTCGCTATTGTCGGTCACTTCGCAGTGTGAAAGGAACACTGTTTCCATAAAAAAAGAGAGACAAGCCTTTTACAATTAAAGGATGTCTCTTTTTTATTACTCACTTTTTGCGCTCTCTTCACTCAGAAGCATACGCAATTCTTTTTTACTTTTCCTGGACACAAGAATGTATAATATATCATCTTGTTCAATAATGGTCTCCCCATATGGTGTAACGAGGTCCCCACTTCGAATCACAGCATTAATGAGGACATCTTCAGGGAAATTAATGTCAGCTAAACGCTTACCTACCACTTTCGCGTCCTCTTGCACTTGGTACTCCACAATCTCCGCGTTTGCTTGACCGATGCTTACAAGCTCCAACGAATGTAGTGGTGTTACTTTTTTAGGACCGGTTAATCCTAATTTTTTTGCAAATAACGGAATCGTCGACCCTTGGATGAGTGCAGAAGTTAACACAACGAAAAAGACGACATTGAAGAACAACTGGGCGTTGTCAAACCCTGCAATCATCGGAAATGTAGCCAAAACGATTGGGACCGCTCCTCTTAACCCAGCCCACGAAAGAAGAGTTTTCTCTTGCCATGTGTACTTGAAACCGATTGTCGATAAAAATACCGCCAAAGGTCTTGCCACGATAATCAAAGTAAAAGACAAAATTAATCCTGTAACAATGACGTCAAATGTAAATACTTGCCCTGGGAAAACAAGCAACCCTAGAATGATGAACATTAGAATTTGCATCATCCACGCAAAACCTTCATTAAATCGGAAGATGGAATGACGGTATGTTAGGTCGGAATTTCCAATGATAAGAGCCGCGACATAAACGCCTAATAATCCACTACCTCCCAACAAACTTGCAACACTAAACGTAAGAAGGGCAAAACTGATTGCCAAAATCGGATAGAGACCACTGGCATCCAAATTTATGCGATTAATGGCCCAGGAAGCGAAATAACCTATTCCTATTCCAACCAATAAACCAAAGCCCATTTGCCAGAAAAACGAGCCTACTGTGGATAGGAAGCCAACATCATCAAGCATGATCAATTCAATTAATGCAAGTGTTAAAAACATGGCCATGGGATCGTTCGTCCCCGACTCCGCTTCGAGTGTGGCTCCAAGGCGCGTTTTAATGTTCTGTCCTTTTAATACAGCAAAAACAGCTGCTGCGTCCGTTGAGCCAACGATAGCACCAAAGAGCATTCCCTCGAGCCAAGTGACATCAAGTACCAGTTTGGCTGCCACTGCAACAACACCTGTAGTGATCAAAACCCCTACAGTCGCTAGCAAAAGGGACGGTACCGCTACAGGTTTTATTGTCGTCCACTTCGTAGACAGACCACCTTCAAATAAAATAATCACAAGTGCAATCATTCCAATGATTTGCGCGTAAGAGGCGTTATCAAAATAAATCAGTCCAAGACCGTCACTCCCAAAAATCATCCCGAGCAAAATAAACAAAACAAGGGCAGGAACACCAAGGCGAGTAGAGAACTTGGTAGTAAGGACACCAATTATAAGTAGAAGTGCAATAAGTAAAACGACATAATCTGTATTAATAAACGTATCGATGGACAAACGCTCCTTTATTTATCGGATAGAAATATAAATTGCAGGTCTTTCATCTATACCGCTGATAAGTGGATCATACAAATAAATATGAGGGCCGTATCATGTTCGCTCTCCTCTTCTTATCCATTTATAAATTCACATCAATTTGCACTGGCTCTTCAGAAGATGGATCAATGCCCAAATACACATATGCTTCACTTTTACTCGCGTGCTTAAGGATTTTTTGTAGAAGGCTGATCGCCACACCTTTTCGGTAAGCATGATAGCCAAACGTCTTGCGCATCGTGTGAGTTCCAACATTATGTTCAATGCCCGCTTCTCTCGCTGCAGCATGAATGACACGGTAAGCCTGTTGCCTTGTAATAGGGGAATTCGTTTTGGCTGAACAAAACAAGAAGTCTTCACTCTTCAAATGGTTATCAGATAAATAAAGTCCAACCGCTTGTTTGACTTGGTCGTTAAGGTAGAAATGCGGATAGGAAGTACCTTTTCTCGTTTCAGGGCTTAAGAAATCCAACACCCGGCCAGTTTCTTCACAATACACATCGCTCACTTTACTATGTAAAAGTTCAGTAATTCTTAAGCCTGTATTGATACCCATCACGAACAAGCAATAGTCTCTTCGTGATCGATTTAAAAGAATTTGTTTCAACTCGTGAATTTTTTGAATATTTTTTATTGGCTCGACATATTTCATAGGAATCCTCCATAGGTTACATATTATAATGATAACATAAGGTTATGTTACATCATGACAAATATGCTTTTTCATAATACTCCAAGTATGTTTACAACCATTTCCACATAAACCCCTGTCGCCAAGTCGTAAACTCCATTCATGAATGAAGGTACTAATCATATTCGATCATTACATTTTCCATTTAATCTCCAATAAAGAGCACTAAAATGCACTTTCCCGTTTTTAGAATCATTACGAGAGGAGACCAACATGGCCAATATTCTTGAACAGCTAAAAGAAGTGACATTTGCGATTATCCCTTTAGCGCTCGTTGTCATCGTTCTCCAGTTCACTGTCATTGGTCTTCCTACCGACATTTTTGTTTCATTTTTAGCAGGCGTTGTTTTTGTAGGAATCGGGTTGTTTTTGTTTTTAGTTGGTGTCCATATTGGTCTCCTTCCTATTGGTGAGATGATCGGGGCTAGTTTGCCCAAAGTGAAAAAAACGTGGCTTATCGTAGCAATCGGCTTTTTCTTAGGGCTGGTTTTGACCGTTGCAGAACCTGATGTACGGGTTTTGGCTTTGCAGGTGGACCAAGTTTCTGAGGGGGCAATCTCAAACAACCTCCTCGTCTACACCGTAGCAGTAGGTGTCGCATTTTTCGTCGCACTCGCAATGATAAAGGTTGTATTCAACTTGAACTTTGTTCACTTACTTATTGGAGGCTACTCTCTTGTTTTCCTTCTCGCCCTTTTTACACCACCTCATTTCTTGCCAATCTCGTTTGATGCCGGGGGAGTCACGACTGGACCGATGACGGTTCCGTTTATCTTGGCTCTTGGCGTTGGTGTTGCTTCCGTGTTAAGACGAGCGGATTCAAAGCAGACGAGTGACGGGTTTGGGTTTGTAGCTTTGGCATCGATTGGCCCGATTTTGGCCGTGATGCTTTTGGGGGTGATTTTTGGTTGATCACACACTTTTTTTACGGATTCGACCACGTCCTATATGAAGTAGCCATGGCGATCTTGCCTTTGATTGTAATGTTTGCGATTTTTCAGGTGTTCTTTCTCCGCCTTAGTTTAAAAAAGGTATGGAAAATGATGATCGGAATCACCCTGACGTTTTTCGGGCTTTCGTTTTTTTTACAAGGTGTTGGCATTGGTTTTTTCCCAGCAGGACAGGCGATTGGAGAAATGCTTGGTCAAGAACCCCGAGCATGGCTATATCTGCCTATCATCGGTTTAGTGTTCGGGTTTGTGGTTACGTTCGCTGAACCCGCCATTCGCATTCTTAATCATGAGGTGGAAAAAGTAACTGCAGGTTCAATCTCAAGTAATGTGTTACTTCTTACTTTATCCATCGGTGTGGCTTTATCCATCGCATTATCGATGGTCCGCATCATTGTCGGCATTCCATTATGGCTCATACTCGTTCCCGGATATGTGATCGCTTTAATTTTGATTCGATTTTCAAAAAAACGCTTTATTACAATCGCATTTGATGCTGGAGGTGTTGCCACAGGCCCTATGACTGTCACCTTTATTATGGCCATTGCCGTTGGCGTAGCAAATGTGACTGAAGGTCGTGACCCTCTTATGGACGGATTCGGCATGATCTCACTCGTTGCCCTTACCCCTATTTTATCCGTTCTTGTATTGGGCCTACTTTATAGCAAAAAGGAGGAAGCAAGCCATGACAAAACGCCGATACAAACTCATCATCACAATCGTGAAAAAGAAACAAGCCAATAAAGTGATGGCTGCGGCTAAAAGAGGTGGAGCTGAAGGGGGCACGATTCTCTTGGGATCCGGTCTTGGTATACATGAAAAAGAGTCTTTTTTCGGAATTGATATGTTATATGAAAAGGAAATTGTATTTACGTTAATTCCCGAAGACCGTCTTCAAAATATTTTGGACCACATCCAAAACGAAGCAAAACTAAATAAAAAAGGAACTGGAATCGGGTTTGTCGTAGATGTACTTGCAGTAAAGGGAATTGTTCACAATCAGATGGACATGACCGTTGAAGAGGAGGCATTTGGCACGATGGCTGAGCACGTGAATTTTGAATTAATTGTTACAATCGTCAACAAAGGGGATTCAGGGATCGTTGTGGATGCATCAAAGCGGGCCGGGGCTGAAGGGGGCACCATTCTTTCAGGACGCGGCTCCGGTATTCATGAACAAGCAAAGCTTCTCTCCATGATCATTGAACCGGAAAAAGAGATCGTTCTCACTCTTGTAACACGGGAAAACGTCAAACGAGTCCTATCCCAGATTGAAGAAGAAGCCTCTCTAAACCAACCAGGCAAAGGAATTGCCTTTGTTCTACCAGTGGAGGAAACTATTGGGATAAATCATTAAAAACATCTTTCAAAAGCCCATGGCATGTTCATCACGACTTTCGTCTTGTTACACGGCTTGAGATTTCCTTTTGATTAATACGTACACTTTCATTAGCTCAACCACCCCTTATGTATGCTAAAATTATCACCATACATGACTTACAAAGGGGAATTGACAACATGGACCACTTAAATCAGGAACAAAAAAACGCAATTCAACTTAAAGCCTATCGCCGTTCTTACGTTTTCGCTTTCTTGGGTTATTTGACCGCGGTAGTGCTCGGTTGGATTGTAGATCAACCGCTTGATTATCAAGGAATCTTTGCCGTCACATTAGTTATGATGATTGCTGTCAACTACAGCACTCAGTTCATGGAAAAAAAGAAACACAAAAATAAGGAAGCATAGGAGTCCCATGCTTCCTTTTTATTTATGCCATTACACCATTTAGTGGTGGGATGATTTGCTTTTTACGAGATACAACGCCCTCAAGTACAGCCGTTTTGTTGTCCAGTTTAACATTAAACGCTTTTTCTACGTTTTCTGACGCTTGTCCTTCTACGTAGATCGTAGAGTTATTTGTAAGAATATCCGTTACGACGAGCATGAACAAATCGAGTTCTTTCTCCGACACGTCACTGTTGATTGCTTTTTCAAGTTCATCGCGGCGGTCAAACACCTCGTCCGTGTCGACTGTGTTCACTTGTGCAATTTTCACTTTTGCTCCACCCATCGTGAATTCTTTTGCATCAAGTGAGATTAACTGCTCAACCGTCTTGTCACTTAAGTTCGCACCAGCTTTAAGCATATCAAGGCCATAGCTCTCAGCGTCGACACCCGCAATTTCAGCTAATTCTTTTGCTGCTTGAATGTCTTCGTCTGTGCACGTAGGCGATTTGAACAGTAGGGAATCTGAGATAATCGCGGATAGCATCAGACCCGCAATTTCAGGCTTAATTTTCACATCGTTTTCTTTATACATTTTGTTTAGAATCGTAGCCGTACAACCAACAGGCTCAGCGCGGTAATAGAGTGGATCTTTTGTTTCAAAGTTGGCGATACGGTGGTGATCAATCACTTCAAGCACACGTACAGCATCGATATCATCGACACTTTGCTGACGCTCGTTATGGTCAACCAAAATGACTTGCTCCGCCTCAGGAGCCGCGTTTTCAATTTGACGTGGGGCTTGTACGTTGAATTTTTCAAGTGCAAACGTTGTTTCTTCACTTACTTCACCTAAACGAACAGGTTCTGCATCCATCCCTAGCTCTTTCTTCAACTCTGCATACGCAAGAGCGGAACAAATTGTATCCGTATCAGGGCTCTTGTGTCCGAAAATCAATACTTTGTCATTTGCCATTGTGTAAAAACTCCTTTTATATAACGCTTTCCATATTTTTAACGATCCATTGCCATTTTAACAAGGGTTGAGAAATTTATCATTATCTTTTTACTGTGAGTACTTCGCGTCTTCTTCTTTTAGGGACTTGTCCCATGTGTCTCTTGGTATGCTTTCCATTAATTCAATCAGGTTTCCGTCGGGATCTCGTATGTAAGCCGTCTTGATTCCCCAGCCCGATTGCTCCTTAATATCCGTTACATGTGCTCCTTTTTCTTTTAAAGTAGCTACTGTCTCTTCAAGGTTATCCACTCTAAAAATAAATGCGAATCGGTCTTGAACATCCGGTGGCAAGTCATCTTTATTAACTGCTTCTGCCATTAACTCTTTTTTGAAAAGTCCAATTGTATTCTCATCTTCATCTTGAAAGCTTGCATATGCTCCTCCGGCCTCTCCCCACGTGACCGCCAGTTGAAGCGTATCTCTGTAAAAATAAAAACAGTCTTCAAAATGCGAAACGAGCAGACGAATATTATCCAATTTCATCGTTGATCCCTCTTTTCTAAATAAAATATCGTAGTACAAATTATACCATTAACGTAATGAAAGAGGTTTTCTATATAGAAAGTAACATAACCTTGGACGTACACAACAACTGCCATTACGCATACGATAATGAACATGAAACTTACCGGATTGGAGTGCTACACATGTTCACCTCTCCCCCACAACTTTCAGAAGGTATAAATCCAGAACAAATAAATAACATTGCAAGAACCATGAATATCGTTTATACGTCTATTTTTTGTCTTGAAGTGTTGGCCCAGCTGGCACCTAATCAAGAAGAGAGAAATCGCCTGCTTGCCATTAGGGTAGAAGAGTTCCGCCATTACCGTATGTTTGCCGAGTTGTACTTCACGTTAACTGGTCGGGAACACTCTCCTCAAATGATGGCCGTATGCCCTAGTGAATATAAGTCAGGGCTTCGAGAAGCATTTTTTAATAAACAAAATAATGTAGCGTTTTATTTGAAGGTTGCCGAACAAGCAGACGTTCCTGCTGTCAGAAACACCTTTAGAAGAGCAGCATGGGACGAACAAAATCATGCTGTATGGCTATTGTTTTTAATGAATCAATAGCATACAAAAAGAGCACATACGTAACTCGTTCGTGCTCTTTTTACAGTATTGAATGGAGATTACATTCACTCATCCACTGATGCTCCAATGTCAAAACCGTCTTGAAACGTAATCACATCCACACGTTTCCCATCCTTCTCGAACACTTGAAGTGATCCCATGCCGTCTACTTTTTTCCATCCCCACAGCCGCGCCTGAAAAAGATAAAGACGATTAATACCCATGTGTTTGTACGTGTAACTGTTCTCAGAGTGTACTTCTTTAATTTCAGCATGAAAAGGCACAGGAAAATCATGAACCGAACTCGGGCGAACCGTACCAAATAAGAGTCCTACCGTCATAACACAGAGAAACAGAATCAAGATCACTTTTTTATTCTTATTCACAGAAAGACCCCTTTCCGAACGGTGAAATTGTCTACAATTCTACTACCCTAATTCGACAAAAATGATTCATAATGTTTAGTATATTAGAACTAAGTAAACATTCTACATGAAGACCCCTTTGTCCTACTCTATGCTATAAGAAAATCAAACTTTCATGAAAAACATTTGAAGACCGTCCACACTTTCACACAAAAATGTACGGGGACAGACCCCAAAACGTTTTGGCTAAAGCGTAGCTCGGTTATTGTGGTTCAGTGAATTTAGGGAAGGTGAAGAAGTATTTCATCCAGAAGCTTTGTATGAGGTTCTGTGATTTATAGTAGAGGTTATACGTGGATTCGTAAGCATTTCGCTCTTTAAACGGCAACCGCTCTCCCGATTCTTTTGCTTCTATAATTTCGGGCTCCATTTCTTCAAGTTTGTCTGCTGTAATTTCGATTAGTTGATAGGTTACAACAGAAAGTGTACCGTAGGCGAGGATGATAGGAATCATAAGAAGCCATAAGAATCCACTTTTAATAAGGCTTTTGAAAATTTCTTTCATTTTGTTCCAACTCCATTCGTGATGTATGCATGCTTGTATTAGAATATGACCGAGTCATGGAGTTGGTGTGTAGGCTTAGGTAGGAAGTAGTGTGACGATGGATGGGAGTTTTTCTTTGTGAATAAGTGAAAGGTGGATTGGGATAGGATAAGGTTGAGCTTTAACTAGGATAAGGAGAAGCGGAGATTTGTTAATCGACTTGACTGGTTTTTTCATCGACTTTGAGATTTATCCATCGACTTGCTCCTTTTCTTCATCGATACATCCCCTCCTCCAATACCCGAACCTCTAGCTTTCAAGTTTTTACAGGTTAGTAGGCGCTTTTCTACTGAACCTTTCTTTTATTTACGACTTTTCCTTACTTTTTCACGGTTTCACTTTCCGAATTCCCGCCTTCATGCCCCCTATTTACGGGTTGGATCAAATCACCCCCTCACCCAACGACCGAACTCCCCCATACATTGCACCATGAAAAAATCAAAAAAACCCAAACAGCCACCTTAGCCACCTGGGTTTTCCTATCTATTTTCTACGCTCTTTTTTTAATTCCTCAAGTTCTTCCAACAGCGTTTGGATCATATGATCACTTTTTTTCAGCTCTTCATTCAGCATGGAAATCGTTTCTTCTTCCCAGTTGAACGGATCTCCGTAATGAGGCGTAACATGGAGGTTTTCATATTCGTCACCAGGTTCAAGGCTGTCCGGTGTAAAATAGATCGCTACTTCACAGCCTTCATGCCCGAGGGCAATACGCTCACGAAGACTTACTTTTCCGTACCCGAACTGGCGAGCGGCAATGCCTCCGAAGACGCTTGACGTCATCATGCATAAGTGTGGTGCATCTTGAACGACAGTTCCAAAAGGACAAGCCGTCGCTTTAACGACAACACGGTCCGGAAACACTTCAGCTATTCTAAAGTGCCCACCAATGGAATTCTTAATATCGACAATCACATCTGCATATTTCTCAATAGACCAGTGGTTTTGGTCATCTTCATAAAACCGTTCCAACCATTCCCCTGTCCTAAGCCCAATTTCTCTAATATATTCTTGGGCTCCTTTTCCCACTGTTCGCTCGTGAATATGTGCATATTGTGTAATTAGCTTTGCCAAAAAGACATGCCCATTCAGCGATGGAGGTTTTTCTTTGTTTATCACTTGCTCTACCCCTCTCTTTTAATGAGAAAAAGTCAATCCCTACTAATCATCTAGATAATTATAATCCTATTTGCACGGATTTAGGAGTATGAATGTAGCTCACTTTTCAAAAACTAATCGACAATGATATACAAAATCCACGACTACTTCTCTTTACCCTTCCAATCAGGATAAATAACAGAAAATACAAATGCATCGTAGAAATGTTCGTTTTGATAAAAGTAGCCTCTTAAACACCCTTCTTTTTCAAAATGGAATTTTTCCAGAAGAGTAATGGAGTCGAGGTTTTCAGGAAACGTCACTGCACCAATTCGGTACAAATGAAGTTCCTCAAACGCATACCTCAATATTTCTCTTAACGCTTCAGAACCCAATCCCTTCCCCCAATACGATGGGTGCAAATCAAAGCCTATCTCCGCCTTTTTTCCAGATACACCTATATGATCCAGACCGATCGTGCCGATAAAGGTATTGGAATCTTTGATTACCATACCCCAACGAATGCCTTGTTGTCTTGCAAAACTCGCTCTATATGATTCTATGACCCTTGCAGCCTCTTCATAATTAAAGATACGGTCCATACCGTAATGCTTCATGACATCTTTTCTCGAGAGAATGTGGTAAAGATCTTTCGTATAGTCGTAGGTGATCTTTACCAGGCTCAGCCTTTTCGTCTCAAGCACAGGAAACTTCAAAGCAAGGACTCCTCTATTCGTATTAAGGAAAATAACTTCCTTATTCACACTCTTCTCGCCAAAACCCTCAGACCCTTTATTTCAATAAAAAATGAGTATACCTTTAAATCAGTGTACAAGTCTCAATTTCACGCAATCTGCTCCGCTCCGTTTCCGCGGCAGTATCGGCTCATTAGAAGAACTCTGCTTCTTCCTCTGCTAGTAACGGTGACACTTCATCGTTTTTGCGTCGAAGCAACTCCCAGCACATATTCACGAGGTAAACGCTCGTTGCAACTTCTACGCGTATAAAAAACGACACGGCACTTCATATAACTGAAAACGTTCAGTGACTTAGAGGTATAAAAAAGACTCCGAGAGTCGAAAACTCCCAGAGTCGTCACATTCTTATTATCTAATTTGACCGTTCCCTGTCATCACATACTTCACAGTTGTTAGTGCCGGTAATCCCATCGGACCACGTGCGTGAAGCTTTTGTGTGGAGATTCCGATCTCCGCTCCAAATCCGAGGGCACTTCCATCTGTAAAGCGAGTAGATGCATTGTGATACACTGCAGCAGCATCAACCAATCCTGTGAAGCGAGCCGCTGTTCCTTTGTTTTCGGTCACAATCGCTTCCGAGTGCTTCGTACCGTATGTGTCGATGTGTTGAACGGCTTCCGCAACGTCATCGACCACTTTAACAGCTACATCAAGGCTTAAGAATTCATTTGCCCAATGGGCTTCAGTGGCAGGCTCAGCCCCTTCAATTTCCTCTACTGCTTTTTCGCATCCGTAAACACCGATGCCGTGCTCTTTAAATGCACTTACTAAAGCATCTTTGTTCTCCGTTAACCAAGCACGGTGAACGATGAGCGTTTCCGCTGCGTTACATACTGCTGGACGGTCTGTTTTTGCATTTACGAAAATGCTGATTGCTTTTTCAACATCTGCATCTTTATCAACATAAATGTGGCAGTTCCCAACACCGGTTTCTAGTACCGGAACTGTCGCATTGTTTACAACGGCGGAAATAAGCTTGCCGCCCCCTCGAGGGATAAGAACATCGATATGCTCTTTCATTGTAAACAGCTCTTCTGTTGCTTTACGATCGGTGCTATCGATAAATTGGACTGCGTCAGCTGATACTTCTGTATTACCTAGCGCTTCCTTGATCAGTTTCACGATCGCGCGGTTTGAATGAATCGCTGTGGATCCACCTTTTAAAACAATCGCATTCCCTGACTTCAATGCAAGACCTGTTGCATCAACAGTTACGTTCGGACGAGCTTCGTAAATCATACCAATTACACCAAGTGGAACCCGGACAGTGGCAACGTTCAACCCATTTTCAAGTGTCCATTCATCAACCGTTTCTCCTGATGGATCATCTAGCTTAGCAACGTCACGAAGGCCTTGTGCGAATTCTTTCACACGATCTTCTGTTAAGGCTAAACGGTCCATGTAAGCCGCATCAAAGTCTTCTTTACGACCATTTTGAAGGTCCTGTTCATTTGCTGTCAAAATTGTAGCAACATTTTGATCCAAATAGTCCGCAACCACATGCAATGCTTCATTTTTCACTTGAGTTGGAAGCATCCCTAATGATTTAGACGCTTTCTGAGCTAATTTCGCTTGAGACTTTACACTTACAGGTTCGACTACTTTAGTCACCCAACCACTCCTTGTATTTTTTGACTGTTTTCGTAAAGAGGGGTGCTTTTTTTGTATAAAAGCATTACTTCTTCCGAAAACAGCGGTTTTTTAAGCTTTATCTGTTACATATTGCTCTATTTTATAAAAAGGAAGTCGTGATGAAGCCTACTTGCCATTCACTCTCTGTCGTAGTGCCAAGGTATCTTAGGCATTTGGCTTCATCACCAACTTCTTAAAGATCAAATTTGACGATCTTACACGCCTACAGGGATTGCCACTTCAAGTTCGCATACGAAGGCTTCGTTATCCATGACCGCATCCATTGATTTTGGTTGTGATTTTTTCAACTGGAAGGAAGCCAAATCTTCGGAAGAATAGTTCATCATGCCAAGGCCTAACTGGGTGCCGTGGATATCACGGATCTTTACTACAGATCCTTTGCTAAACTTGCCTTCCACTTGATATACCTGACTTGGAAGAAGGTGGTTTTTGTTATCTACAATCGCTTCACGAGCCTCGTCAATAATCGTAATTTCTCCTTCTGGTCCTGAGTTAAACGCGATCCATTGACGCTTATGATCGAGATTATGCTCCGTTTCTTCGCATGAGAAATAGGTTCCTCGCGCGGTTTCATCAACTGCGTTTACAATGATGTTTTTCACACCTGCACGTCCGAGGAAAGATGGAATTCCTGAAGCCATTGAAATTTTGAAAGCATCAATTTTAGAACGCATTCCGCCGGTACCGACTGCGGAACCCGGTTCGCCTGCCATGTCCTCAATTTCATCTGTAATCTCAGTGACTATTGGCAATAGTTCGGCATTTTCATTTTTACGAGGGTCATCATCGTACAACCCATCGATATCAGATAAAATAATGAGTTGGTCCGCATCCACGAGACCGGCTACTTTAGCCGATAGGGTATCGTTATCACCAAAGCGCAGTCGATCTGTTGTAATCGTGTCATTTTCATTTACGATCGGTACAATGCCTCGCTCTAACAAGACATTGACCGTGTTGCGCACATTGTTGTATCTTTTTTCGTCTGAAAAGTCGCCACGAGTAATCAAAATCTGTGAAGCTGCATAGCCGTGGGATGAAAACAACTCGGAGTATGTTTCAATGAGACGTCCTTGCCCTACGGATGCTGCTGCTTGTTTTTCAGGCAGAGAAGTGGGTCTGTTCACAAAACCGAGCGTTCGATATCCCGCTGCCACTGCTCCAGAAGATACGAGGAGCACTTGGTGCCCTTGATCTTTTAGTTCTGCTACCTGATCGGTAATTTTTTGGATCTTTCTTCTACTTATATCACCGGATTGACTTGTTAAAGAGCTGCTTCCGATTTTAATTACTACACGCTTATTTAATGTCATTTATTTCATCACTCCTACGATCGATTACTGGTGGGCTGGTTCTTTTTCAAGCTGTTTACTAATTTCTTTTGAACGGTTCATCGCACCTTCAACCGCAGCTTTAATTGCTTTACCGCCACCGTTTTCAGCTAATGCTTCAAGTCCTGAAGCTGTTGTTCCGTTTTTGGATGTGATATTTTCTCTGAGCTGTGCAGGTGATTCCTCACGCTCAAGCATCATTTTTGCTGCACCAAGGATGGTTTGAGCACCGATTTCTCTTGCTTGTGCCGGCTCCATCCCGTTTTCACGGGCAATCTTTTCAATGTGTTCCATTAGATAGTAGTAGTAAGCCGGACCACTACCTGCAATTCCTGTGAAAAGGTCCATTTGATCTTCTTCAATCACATACACTTCTCCGATTGATTTAAGAAGAGTTTTAGCCATTTTTACGTTCTTCATTGTTACATGCTCACCTGGTGAAATCGCAGTTGCAGATTCTTGAAGCATGCTTGATGTATTTGGCATCACGCGAATCACTTGCTGACTCGCATTAAGATGTTCTTCCATAAATCCCGTCGAAATACCGGCAAGAACGCTCATAACCACTTGATCGGGTCTGATTTGATCTTTTATTGAAAGAAGTGACTGTTCTGCGTCTTTTGGTTTCATCGCAAGAATAATCACATCTGCTGAGTGGATTGGCAAACGGTCACGCACCATTCCTTGAACGCCGTATCGGTTGTGAAGCTCGAGCAACCTCTCTTCGTTGCTTCTGTTTGTAACAATCACTTGATGCGGTTCAAGTGTTCCGGTTTTTACAATGCCTGAAATCATTGCTTCTGCCATGTTCCCTGCACCGATAAACGCAACTCGTAAGTTTGTATCCATATCTATATCCAGCTCCTTTTTATCTCTAAAAAACGTATTGTTGTTCCGTCCTGTTGTTTAATCCGCTATTAATCGTAACACTCTCATATTTGACTTCAAGGGGTACATGTGAGGTAGTGAGGATAAAGGGCAAATAGTGAATGAAAGCGCCAACATTAAACCCACAGTTTCCCTTAATCACGTTATACGACGTTAGAGAGCATGAGAAAGGACGAGACGCGGATTGAAACGACACAAAAAAAGACAGTGATTTCTAAAACCACTGTCATAGCAACGTTTTATGGTTACGTGTTGGTCGTTCGTACCAGGGGCGCAACCGTTGGAACCTTTGCAACTTAAGTAAAAGTCACTGAAAACGTCGGGGTTTCCTTTTACAATGGCTCCCTTTTACAACCCTTGCTTCTTTCTTTGCAGTATCATGTACTCGTTGTTTAGTTGTTTTTTCTTTTCTTCATCTTCTGTTTCACTAAGTTTCCCAAGGACCTCGGAAATCTTAAGATCAAGGGCTAACTCACTCATTGCCTTTTCCTCTTGAGCACCGGTGTCGCGGGGTTTTTCATCAATTCGTACATCAACAAACGTTCCTTTTTTCTCTTTGATATCAAGTACTTTATCAGCTAAATGGCGTATGAAGTAGCGATCGTGAGTAATAAAGAGAATGGTGCCGGGATACTTAACAAGAACATTCTCCAAGGCTTCTTTTGTTGGCATGTCCAGATACGTGGTTGGTTCATCCATGAGAAGAACATTCACATCGCTCAGAGATACCTTTGCCAAAGCTGTTTTTACACGTTCTCCCCCGCTCAACTTATATACTTCCCGATCCATTTCGTCACTTTTAAAAAGTAGACGTGCCAAGATGGTACGTATAAATTCTTCCGTGTAGCGAGAGGATCGCATCACATTCTCAAGAATGGATTTGTCTTCCTCCAAGTTCTCAAGCTGTTGATCGAAGACGCCAATTTTCGCAGGCTTCGCTACGCGAATATGAGGGTCTCTGGCTCTAATCATATTTAGAAGCGTAGATTTCCCTACTCCGTTCCGTCCGGTTATAGCCACTTTCTCACCTGGTTTGATAAAGCCTTTCAACTCTTTAATCAGCAATTGATCGCCCCTTTGAACGGTTACACCTTCAAAAGCTACCGCCGTTTTACTGTGTAATGGGGTAAACCGTTCCATGTCGAACGTGATCTCTCTTTGGGTAAACGGTTTATCTTTTTTATCTAACTGATCAATACGCGATTGAATGACTTTTGCACTTTTATCAAGCTTCGCCTTTTGTTTTCCAGAGCTACGTTTATGCAAACGGGCTTCTGAATTGCCCATCCGTCTCGGCGCTTTTCTAATCGAACTTGATCGTTGAGCGGTTTGTTGCTTCGCTTCGGTTAAGCGTGTTTTTTCCTTTGTATACTCTTCGTACTCAAACCATTCGCGCTCTTTTTGGTCCGCCTTTTTCTTTACATAGTCCGTATAGTTCCCTTTATATACAGATAGCCTACCCTTCTCGATTTCCCAAATGGTTGTGCAAACCCGATCAAGGAGTTCTCGGTCGTGTGAGATCATGACGACAGCACCAGGTCTCTCTTTAATGTCAATTTCAAACTGCTCTACCCCATCCATGTCGAGATGACTTGTAGGTTCATCCATCAATAAAAGCTCTGCACCAGAAGCCAAAGTGGCTGCAATCTTTCGTCTTGTTTTCTCCCCACCACTCATGGCATCTCCATCAGGGACGTGCCACTTTGCCCGCTCCCTTTGAGAAAGGTCTTCCACCGTCATCTCCAACTGAGGTAAATAGGCAAAGGGGACCAAAGCCGTGACATTTCCTTGATCGGGACTCAGTTCATTTGCCAAAATCTTGAGTAACGTCGTTTTTCCTTCGCCGTTTCGTCCGACAATCCCGATCTTTTCTCCTCTATAGACGCGAATAGAATCTGTGTTAATCAGCGTTCGGTCTCCGTAACTTAATTCAATGCGTGTCGTTTCTAATAAAAGCATAAAAAAAATCCTCCCTATTAAGCCAGAGAAGATTGGTGTGCAAGTGAGCAACAAAGACAGATTCCCCACAAGCAACTGGGAAATCCATTTTTATTCGTATAAAGGGCTCCCTTAAAAATGTACACACTAATCCTATCCAGACAAATTGAATTCTACTTTCATGAAATTCTTGTCTAAAAAATAGGATTACTGCTTCATCGTATAAGGTACCTTCCTTTCCATTCATTAATACAATCATATTTCAAATGCAAGCGCTTTGTCAAAGGGTTATTGGGGATAGGGGGATG
Source organism: Alteribacter aurantiacus DSM 18675 (assembly GCF_000429705.1). Lineage (GTDB taxonomy): Bacteria > Bacillota > Bacilli > Bacillales > Salisediminibacteriaceae > Alteribacter > Alteribacter aurantiacus. The sequence continues at coordinate 195,217 of NZ_KE386941.1, read as the reverse complement.
TCTTTAGTCGAGTTAGGTGCGCCTTTAATCGAGTTAGATCCTCCCTTAGTTAAGTTAGCCTCACCTTTAGTCGAGTTAGATCCTCCCTTAGTCGAGTTAGCCTCCCCTTTAGTCGAGTTAGCCCCCCTTTAGTCGAGTTAGCCTCCCCTTTAGTCGAGTTAGCCTCACCTTTAGTCGAGTTAGCCTCCCGCGAAGCAACTTCCCCGCTCCACAAAAAAGAAGAGCCCCCGCCCCCACAAAACGCTCCGGGTTCGATTGCTCTTCCTATTTACCTTTACAATTACTCCCCTAAGGAGCCACCGGCGCATTAAAGAGCGAATACACACCAACGGAAATGAGAACCGCCTGAAAGGCAAAGCCGATCACGCTACATATAAAACCGGCTTTGGCGACCTTTTCGCCAGGTTCCTCCGTTCTCGCAATTTCCTTTTTTGCCAAGTAAGCGTAAATCATTCCGGCCATTGCAAGGAATATCCCAATCGTCGGGATTAAAATTGACCCAATCCCCAACGTTAATCCAAGAACAGCATGTTTGTTATACTTCCCTTTCATCTTACTACTTCACTTCCGTTAATTCGATATCACTATACGCCGATGTAACATCCACGTCCATTGGTACTTGAATGTACACGAAATACGCCCCGTGATAACTCGATGATTCAGTATGAAAAGGATTACCAGAATGTCGATCAGAGAATTGCGTAAGGGTGAACTCTTGTGCCAGTTTCGCAAAACTAATCTCAGAACTTCGTTCGATTACTTGCAGCTCGTTTTCTTCAAGGACGAAAGAGGGTGGATCTATTCGATCCGTAAAGTCAAATCCATCAATGTAGGAGTTACCTGAATAAAGGTAAACTTGAACCTCATCCTCGAAGTCTTCAACTCTTTCAAAAAGAATGTTTCCTGAGTAGTAATTATCCTGATAAGTTGGTTTCACAATCAATACGTCTTCAGTAAATTCGAAATAGAATTCATTTCTAAGATTTTCAGACGCCTCTGCAATGTCTCCCGAGAACAATCGATCATGAAGCTCTTGTTCTTCTTCCATTGACTGTTCAATACTTTTTGGCTCACTATAGGTCATGTCACTACTTGGAATCATGAAGTAAATGACGGTGCAAACAATGAGTGCCAAAAGATAAATGGAAAAGATCCAATTATGACTCCGCCCTTTTATCGTCATTAAGCCCATCTTTTTTTGTCTCTTAATAAAGAACATGATGACACCGATCAGAACAATGAATACGAGTAATTGAAGTATGGCAATATTCATCATCATAAGCGCACCTCCGTCTTATTTGTAATCCAGCTGGCTAGTATAAATAATAGAGACGAGGTTACGATTACTTTAATCATGAATAACACGAAGGATGTTTCATCGTTAAAGAAAAGAACCGTTTGGGTAATGAACCCATCATTCGCCGCTCCTGTGAACATTCCCCCAAAGAAAACCGCTGGGATTATAAACATGAACAGGCGATTCAGATGCGTAAGGGTTCCAAGAATATACCCGAGTGAGCCAAGTAAAAAGATATATAAAAACGAAGCACTAACGCTCATAAGCCATTCACCTGGCGTGTTGAACAGCGAAGGACTTGCCACAAATTCCACTCCGTGAAGAGCATACGCCGCGACACGAACAGCATACCCGCTTAAATTTGCAGTTATTGCTGCAATCACACTTGCCGTTAGTAAAAAAAGAATATTAGCCATATTTTGGGTGAGGCGATTGGTCACAAAGGCAAAATCGTCATTTCGATACGCTCTTGTTGTAATGAGAATAGCCGTAATGAAGCACCAAATCATTGAAAACACAATCACAGCAGAAGAAGAGTAGTAGGATACGGACACGAACACATTCGTACTTCCCGATCCCATTGATGATGTTCCGCCCATTGAAAGAAGAATGGCCAGAACTTGTAGGACAACCAGTGTTGAAAATGCGTTTTTATAGGATGAAACCTTAAAGAAAAACTGTCTTTTGACCGTAGCCCAAAAACCGATCTCACTTAAAGACATCATCAATTCCCCCTTCACTCGTACCTGTGAGATACATGCTCATATCTGTTGCTGAAACAGCAGCCACTTCAAGTCCTGCTTGTTTGTAATTCGGGTCTAACTGTTCTTTCTTAACCACCGCGTATGCTTTGTTCATCGGGAGTTCCCGCTTGTGAAAAACGTCCTTTCCCTTGAGCCAAGCTTCAAGGTTAGTCGACTCTCCTTGAACCCCTATGCCATATTCCTTCAAATCACTTACAGATACATGCAAATGATTCGTACCATCCTTGATGAGAAGAACATCCTCGATTAGCTCTTCAATTTCATTTAAGTGATGACTGGAAAGTAAGATCGTTCTCGGATGGGCGAGGTAGTCTTTTAGTAAGGCTCTATAGAAATCACTTCTCACCGAGGCATCCATTCCGGTTGTTGGCTCATCGAAAATGGTCAGCGGACAGCGTGATGCCAATCCGACAATCATATTAAACGTACTCTTCATCCCTTTTGACAAACGATCATGTCTTTGAGACCGATCAAGGGAGAAATAATCAAACAAACGCTCCGCAAGCTCCATATCCCAGTTCGGGTAAAACTCATTTCCCATCTTCAAAATTTCATAGATGGTAAGGGACGTGGGGAGGTTCATCGTGTCATTAATGAAAATGGTATTGGCAGACGCTTTTAAACTGTTAAATGGCGGTTCACCAAGGACGTGAATCTTACCCTCACTTTGCTTTATAAATCCTGCCACTAGTTGAAGAAAGGTTGTTTTTCCGGCCCCGTTCCTGCCAATCACCCCGGTTATTTTATTCTCTTCAATGGAAACTGCCAGATCATTGACTGCTTTTTTATTTCCATACGATTTTGTCAAATGAGTACATGTGATTGCTTTCATTCTTTTTCCCCTCTCAATTTAGACATGCTTGTTTGGATCATTGAAATAAGTTCCGTTTCGCTCACATCAAGGTGGTTGGCTTCGGCTACAACGTCATCGACGAGCTTTGTTAATGTATTGCTTTTTCGTTTATTCAAAATAATGTCTTTCGCATCTGATGCTACAAACATCCCCAGTCCCCGCTTTTTATAAAGAATCTCTTCTTCGACAAGCTTTGTTAATCCCTTGGCCGCTGTTGCCGGGTTAATGTTCATCATTTCCGCCAGTTGATACTGGGAATACACTTTTTCATCTTGAACAAAGCTTTCATTAAGAATCTCAGTTTCAATCCATTCTGATATTTGAACATAGATCGGTTTTGTACCATCTGGATTAATAATCAAACGAGCACCTCCTCTCAAGGTTAGTGCATTAGTGTTGTAATGTAGTATATGCTATTTTGGAAACTTTTGCAATATGTGTGAGAAAATATTTTTTCGCGAGTTTTTTACACACAAAAAAAGACCAACCTGAGCCAGGCTGATCTTCCACTCATTTATTTTACTTGCCCATAGACCTCTGAAGCCTTAAATGTTTCGTCTGTCATAAAGTACGAATGACAGTTTTTTAGCCTCTCTTCAATTTCATCTGTTAGGCGACTAGATTCATAAGCACATAAAGAAATCATGTTCCATTCTTTTAAGATTTTGTCCGCCTTTTCTTCTTGATCGGCAACTTGGTGCAAAATTTCATTGTCATCGCCCCATTCGACATTAGCCCACGTTCGCAATTTCGTATCTTCACTTTCGTAGGGCTCGATCATTTTCCCCAAATATTGTTCCACTTGCGGTGGATTGTAGGTGCCGTTAAGGAGGTAAAATTGAAAATTGTTTACAAAGTGTATGTGCTCGTATTCCTCATCAGTAAGGTCATTTCTTAACCTGTCTTTTAATAATGGCAACATTTTTTCAGACTCCACCACTGCTACATCATCGCCTGCTTGTACTCCTGTTTTTATAAACGTCACAGCATTGGACAGGTATGCTTCAAGGTCTTCGAAACGATAAAATATGTGCCCGCCACTTGATTTGTGCATCCTTTTAAGTTCCAAAACGATGTCTTTATCCATATAAAAAAACTCCTTAAAACATAGTCTCTTCCAATGACCCAATTTTGATTTGATAGTGTTCATCCTATAAAGTGTTAATTCTCAAGATTACGTTCTCCCTTATGAGTCAACAAACATTTTTATATAATCAGAAGCTTTAACTAGTCTTTTTATAAAGTTTACTAGGTGAAAGATTTGTATCTGTCATAAAAAAAGGGTGACATTCTTGAAGGCGCTTTTCGATTGTATTACAAATTCGTTCATTTTGGTACGCGCACACTGAGATCATCTTTTGTGCACTAATCATCGTATCTGCTTGTTGTTCAAACAAAGCGACTTCCTCAAGCAAGTCAGCATCTTCTCCCCACTCAACATGCGCCCACGTGCGAAGGGGTGGCACGTCCCCATCGTATTTTTCAATAAGCCGATGAAAACCCTTCTCAACACTAGAAACGTGAAAGCTTCCATTTAAAAGATAGTATTGAAAGTTGTTAATGTAGTAGACTTTTTCTTGCTGTTCTGCACTTAACACACTTTCTACTTTTCTTTTTAATTGGGGCAAAATCTTCTCACTTTCAATGACCGCTACATCGTCACCGGATCGAACTGCTTCACATATAAAAGTGACAGCATTTTCGAGATACGCCGCCTTTTCTTCAAACTTATAAAAAATATGCCCACCGTTCTCTTGTCTCATCCGTTTCATAGACTGTGGAATGAGTTTATGCATATAGGAAAAACTCCTTAGTTATTTTAAAATAGCGAAACGTTTGTTCGTTTATTCATTGTAACAGGTTAACGTTAGTATAAACACCCCCCCCTCTTTTGAAGTGTATGTTCGCAAAAGGAGAATATTTGTACTACACTGTTCTTACTACTACATCAGGAGGAAAGAAGGATGACACCTAGAGAAAACGCAGCAGGATTTTTTTCCCGTCTCGGCGCTTTACTCGCTGACAGCTTTATCGTACTTCTTCCAATCACATTTATCGTTGCAGCGGCGATGGGACAAGACTGGTTTACGTTTCTTGAAACGCCCGGTTGGGACTATGCTTACGTGGTCTATCTCATCGTGACACCACTTTTTTGGAGCGGTTATGTAGTCGGAAAAAGGCTATTTAACATCCGAATTGTTCGAGTCGATGGAAAGAAGCTCACTGTCTGGACGATGCTCATGCGCCAATTGATTGGCTACTTTTTACTTGCTGTATTCACATTTGGCCTTACAACAATAATCAGTGCAGCCATGGTGGCAATTCGAAAAGACCGACGAAGCATACACGATTTTCTTGCGGGCACATATGTGGAAAAAGTACAAAAAGACTGAGGCCGAGGGCGCTCAGTCTTTTTGTGTTTCGACCCGCTATTTGTCCATTTGAACTCATTAGGCCTTTATTATCTACTTATGATAAGCATTTATTTGTTCCACTAAAATGTCTAAAGCATGGCTTTCTTTAGAGGATTTCATCATTTCTGTGTAGTCATTTCGTTTCGCTTTTAACGTGTGAAGAGCGTTAGATAGAGAATCACGGGTGAGATCTTCTTCTTCCAGTTTTAAGGCAAAGCCTTTCTCTTCAAAGGATTTGGCATTTAAAATTTGGTCTCCTCGGCTTTGTTTTCTAGTTAATGGAATAATAACCATAGGAATATGGAGAGCGAGGAATTCAAAGATGGAATTTGATCCGCCTCGAGTAATCACCATATCCGTCGCGGCAAGGATATCAGCCAATTCTTCGTTTACATATTCAAATTGCTTGTATCCTGCTACCCTAACCAAGCTTTCGTCCACGTTTCCTTTTCCGCACAGATGAACAATTTGATAATCTTTGGTCAGCTCGTCAAGAGATCCACGAACAGACTCATTGATTTTTTTTGCTCCAAGACTCCCACCCATAATGGTTAAAATAGGAAGTTCTTTCGTAAACCCGAGCATTTGGCGACCTTTAATTGAATCGCCACTTAGAATCTCCTTACGAATTGGCGAGCCGATCACAGTCGTTTTTGACGACGGGAAATACGCTCTCGTCTCTTCAAAAGAAGTAAAGATCTTCGTTGAAAAACGCTGTGAGATTTTATTAGCAAGCCCCGGTGTAATATCGCTTTCGTGGATAAAGATCGGAATGCCCAAAGAACGGGCTGCGATGATAACTGGAACGGATACGAATCCGCCTTTTGAAAAAACGAGGGCGGGTTTGAGTTTTTTGAGTACTGAGCGAGCTTCCTGACAACCTTTTATTACGCGGAACATATCTATGATGTTCTCTTTATCAATATATCGACGAAGCTTCCCGCTTCGAATACCGTAATAAGGAATGTTGCGGTTCTCGATCAGCTCTTTTTCAATCCCTTTTTTTGATCCAATGTATTTAATATCCCATTTCGATTCGTCAAGTTCATTTATAATGGCTATGTTCGGTGTCACGTGACCGGCCGTCCCGCCACCTGTAAATACAATCGTTTTTTTCGTCATAGTTCCTCCTGCGGTAAAACAATTTGTGTTTTCATTATAGCGGATTGGACAACCCTTTTGGAATGATGAATTCGGATTGTTTTTTATTAAGTGGATTCTTTACCGCGGTATAAGTGTACGGTATGTGAAATACAAAAGAGTTTTAAGACACTGTTCATTGCCCGAATTGAAACCTTTTTTCTTCCATAACGTACACACTACCAAGCTACTATTGAACGGAGTGATCATATGACGACGATGCATGTTTCAGATAACTTTTTCTCAGCTGGAGAAACGACCATTTATAATGAGGATAAAAAAGAAATTGGCTCCCTAGACCTACAGAGTGCATTCAATTCAAATGTGAATATATTAAATATAGACGGTGAAGTACTCGTAAAAGCTCGGTTCCCTGCCTTCTCAAACAAATGGACAATTGTCGATTATGCCGATCGTGAGTTAGGGGTGCTTAAGCAGAATTTCACTTTTTTCTCTAAAAAATTCGAATACCTTACTTCAGAACGGGGCTCTTACACGGTAGTCGGAGAAGCCTTTAGTACGGAGTTTGAAATCAAAGCAGATGGAAGCGATGCCATCGTCGGCCACTTTAAAAGAGAAAGTGGGTTCTTTTCATCCCCATCATATGAAGTTAAAAACCTTTCTGATAACCTAAGCGATGAAGAAATGCTAGCCTTAGTAATGGGGGTTAATATGCTATTAAAACGGAAAAGGCGGAATTCTGGGCGATAGATTCACAATCAAGTGTAAAAAGGGATTATTAGCAGTGTCAGTGCCCTGGTTGAATCGAAAAACACCTCGGATTTGCTCCGAAAAAAACCGGTAGGGATTTAGCCCCTACCGGAAAAGTAATGCCGTACTACTCTATTTTAGTACTTAAGTATTTTTTTCATTCTTAATCCTTCATGTTCCCTACTTCTTCTTGAACTTTCCCTTTCACCTTATCCTTTTTCCCTTCTCGTTGAAGGTCTTTATTATTGGTCAGGTTTCCAGTCTGATCTTTCATTTCACCCTTTGCTTTGTTCACGTTTCCTTTTACTTTATCGGAATTACTGTCTTGATTTGCCATCATTCATTCCTCCTTTTATGTGTTAGGTGTCTATTACCTATCTAAAAGGAAGTAAAACGTATCTTTTGACTCATTTATATTTCCCCGCCAGACACTACGTGAATAGCTGAACACAGGGTCAGTCACCACGTGAACGGCATCACAAAGTTTTCGCACCGCCAAGAGCCTGTTTTCTTCACACGTTTTTCTGTATAAGAATATCTTGAAGGTAGCGATACAAGGCAGTGGAGGTCGAGAAAATGGCCCGTAGAAAACACTTCAAAAAACGAACGTTTAACCAACCCGTTTTAGATGAAGGAGGAGAATTAAATAAGAATAGTATTCGAGAACTTCAAACAAGATTGAATAATGCTGAACGAGAGCCTAGCCCTTCCCTTTCCTCCGGAGAAAGTAAAGTGTTGGCCGGCGTTTGGATTCAATTTGCTGGATCGGCACTGGAAGCCATTGGGGTAACGGAGGAATTACAAGCTCTCCAAGAAGAAGGAGAAACGGATGAAGAAGGGCTTGCATTAGAGCGACAAGCGGTAACCGGTGTTTGGTTACAAACCATTGGCACCGCACTAGCGGCCTTTGGTTTCAGCCTTGAAGTGTCACCTGATGAACAACAACAAATTCAAGGACGAAAACTCGGGATTATCGGTGCTTGGTTTGAATCATTTGGTGCAGCCATGGAAGCTTTAGCTGAAACAAAACTTCTCATTGAAGATATTGACGAGGAAGTACCATTTTAAGAAAACGCAAAAAGGCAGCGTCAGTCGCTGCTTTTTTGTGTTCTTTAAGCTTTTTTAGCTTATCCAACTAAGAAGCTGCATCCTCTTTGTCTTTGGCCTCCTTCTCCATTCCAAGAGAGTCTTCTACTTTCTCACCGTGACGTCCGATTAATAAGATGTAGAGACCAATGCCAACTCCGATTCCCCAAACAGGTCCGTAAGTAGCGGTAAGCATACCGATCGCAAGAACGACACCTCTTGAGATGTTCGTTTTAACCAAAGACATGGCTACATAAGCACAAGCAAATCCTGTTAATAAAAGAGAAATGCTTAGAGCAATCGGGAAGATTGGCATAATGATTGCAATAACCGGTAAGAGCAATCCAAGTGGAATCGCCATAATATAAAAGTTCATCGGACCATCATAAATCGAGTCCATCACTTTACGACCTTTTTTATACCGTTCAATCAAGAATACCTGAACGCCTGTCCAGATTGGTCCGTGGATCCAAAGCAAAGGTCCAGCCGTCATTAGCTGACCAGCATTTCGAGCTGCTAGTACAAAGTGGCTTCTAGTAGGATTGATATCAATTTTTTCATCTTTTCTCGCTTTATCAGCTCCTCTTAAAAGAGTATGAGCAATAACCAAATCGCCAAAAGCGAGAATGTAAACAACGAGCGCGATCGGGAAAACAGCGAGAAACACATCCCAAGACGGAATGCCAACAGCCCAAATGGAAAGTGTACTCATCGTTTCAGCAATTGGCGGTATGAAGAATCCCCATTCCATTTGAAACGTCATTTCTCCTGTAAAAAAACCGACCGCCCCGGCTACTACTAGTGAAAGAAGAAGGGCGTTTGAACCCATCATCAGCTTTGACCTGGTGTCAGGCAACTTTGAAAAAGGAATTGAAAACAAAAGCACCAATACAATAATCCATGAGGTTACAAGAGAATATGGCATACTTGGCAAGCGGTTCATTTCAGATTGAAAAGCAGCGATGGCGGCCCCCATAATGATCCCCGCTTTTAAGGCAACAGGAACCATATTGTTAAATCGCTCTCCAAGCTTTGTTACACCAAAGAATAAAAACAAGGCAATGACTAAAAGAAAAAGAGCAATCATGCCGTGAACTGCATCAATCCCTGGGGCTAACGTGTTCATGTAAACGAGAGTTAGTGGTAAAGCCGGGGTTATGGCTCCTGCAGCATAAATATCCCCAAACAGAACTGTTTGTGCTAATACCCAAAACAGCATCACGAGACTAACGGTCCAAGCTACCTCAAAGGACACTTCAAAATACATCATCATTAACGGCGTAATGGAACCACACGTAGCTAATAAAAGAAGGCCTCCTTGTATGTGCTGGCTTGGCGTGAGCTTTAAATGTACACCCGGGAGCCGCATTGTAAATGGCCCCCATTTTATCCCTGGATGTATTTCACCATAGTTCCGTTTACTCTTCATCCTTTTTACTCCCCCTACAAACGATTAGTTTAAACTTCCGGAAAAAATAAGGCAGCTTATTCTACTGTAAGTGCGTTTTCCCCCCTCAAATCAATAACCCTTTTGGCCTTCCCTTCAGACCTTGGGATAGAGTAAGGCGCTTTTAAACAGACGTCCATCGAAATAAGCGCTTGTGATTTTAATGAATATTTGATTTTTTTAATAAGATCCGGCCCTTCTCCCACCGAAAAGTCCCCATTCGGTAGTCTGTTAAAGAACGATTCGCACACTTCCACATGGAGTTCCGCGTGGTCCATTGAACCAGCTCTCTTAAGATGAATATTGTAGTGGCAAACGAGCTCGTCCATCTGCAAAAGAATTCGTTCCACTTCGGATGGAAACACATTCACCCCACGAATGATAAACATGTCATCAATTCTGCCTTTTACCCGGCTCATTCTAGTTGACGTTCGGCCGCATGCACACCTTTCTCGAGTAATAGACGCAATATCTCCCGTTCGATATCGAATGATTGGCAACGCTTCTTTTGTAAGACTCGTAAATACAAGTTCTCCATTCTCCCCATCCGGTACAGGATCAAGCGTATCAGGGTCAATGATTTCACAAATAAAGTGATCGTCTGCAAGATGAAGGCCATCCTGACAATCTACACACTCCATGGCGATCCCTGGCCCCATCACTTCACTTAATCCATAAATGTCCATGGCCTTCAGATCAAACATCGTTTCTATCGTCGCCCTCATTTCTTCCGTCCACGGCTCAGCACCAAGGATCGCAAACGCTAAACTTGTCTTTTTCGGGTCGAGACCTTTAGCAAGCATCGTCTCTCCAATGTTTAAAAGATAAGACGGTGTTGAACAGATGATTCTCGGTTTAAAATCTTCAATAAGTGTAATCTGACGTTCCGTATTACCACCGGACACGGGAACGGTGGCACACCCCAGTTTTTCTGAGCCATGATGAAGACCAAGCCCTCCCGTAAAAAGACCGTATCCGTAAGCATTATGAAGAAGATCTCCTTTTCGTCCCCCTGCAAGATATATCGATCTTGCAACGATGTCAGACCAATGTTCAATATCATTTTTCGTATAAGCCACAACGGTAGGTTTTCCACTTGTTCCTGACGAACCGTGAATACGAACAACCTCATCCATAGGAACAGCTACAAGGCCAAATGGATAGTGATCACGAAGATCTGTCTTCTTTGTAAAAGGAAGCTTCTTAAGGTCAGTGAGACTATGGAGGGCTTCAGGTTTCACTCCCGCCTTTTCAAACTCCCTTTTATAAAACGGGACATTTTCATAAACATTAGCAACGGTCGTTTTGAGTCGGGCAAATTGAATCGATTCCATTTCATGTTTCTCGATTCCTTCTTCACGAGTATAAAATGACATGCACGAACACTCCTCATCATAAAAATAAAACGCCGGATAATTTTCACGTTATATCAAAAGTAAGACTAAATGAAAGCGCTGTCAATATGAAAAAGGGATTATTGTTAGTATTTTCTGAATAAATAAATTATAAATATTTTATTTTATTGAATTCCGTTATACTTACGTTATATTTATTTTTTGTTATAAATGAGCAAAGGCTTTAATAATAGGAATCGTAATCAAAAGCCCTTATTATAAAGAAAAAGCTGTTCTTTTTTCTGCAAAATAAAAAAGGTTGATCGTAGGTTCTTACCACCCATGAATCAACCTCCCGTTAGGACCGGCTACCAACCTGTTTTACTCAGCCGGCCTCACTCTTTTTCGACTTATGTATGCAAACGTACCTGCTGTTAGTAAAAGGAATGCACCTGTTAGGGGAATGTAGACTTTGTTTTCTGATAACGTGTATACGATGTCCAATTCGTTTGTACTGGAAGTCCAAATGTGAACGTCCCCGTCTTCCATCATTTGCTGTGCATTTGATTCTTTTAAATCCGGCGAATGCAGGATAAACCGACTTTTCACATCCAGCCCATCACTCTGTAAAAGAGCTGTTAGGTCCTCGGCTATGTATGCTCTATTTTCAACTATTTTAGAATAATAAAATGGAAGTGATTTGGTTCGGCTATAGAAATTCGAATCATGACCTCCATAACGAGCAAACACGTTACTCATGCTCGTGTCACTCACACGATTATCTAATGCAATTGTTGTTTTGTCGTCACTTTCACGACGTTCCCATTCGTATGATGAGTATTGCTCAAAAACGTTTGGCAGCTCCTCAACCACTTTATCCGCTTTTTCGTTTTCTACTGTAATTTTTATTGACGACCGTAAATCTTCTTTGTTTGTTCAATCAACGATAAAGTCGACGACTACGGTGCTCCCTATAAGCACCCACCCTGAAATTAGAAAACTAATGACGTTCATGATCCCCCTCCTCAGTTGAAGAGTTTACCAGATTATCCCCTTTATGATAATAGTGAAATTAGAGAATCCCTTCTAGTGTGAGTATGGTCAGAATAAAAAAAGAGACAAACATGGCTGCGCCAACTGCAGCTGAACGAATGGCCCACTTGCTTACTGTTTTGCTGGTCTTTTTTCCTTCATCCACTCCAATGGTAGTGTGTCGCTTCGGAGCCGATGTTCCGTATATCGTTGGTTTAGGGGCCCCTTTGCTTGTAAGTACGGCATATGCCAATGGAATAAAAGCTAGTACACTTATGATCACAGTAGATAACAGAAACACACGCCAACTAAATACGAGCACGGTAATGATACCTAACAGGAGCGTAATCCCCAGTCCTACCAATGCGTATCCGATGATTGTCTTTAACATGTAGACTCCCCCTATGACTATTTCATATCATTCTGTGCCCTTACTAAATTGGAGATAAACCTTCTCTATAAAGCGATGTATGTTCTTTTTAAAACATTTTTTTAACTTTATATTACTATCTTTCAAACAATCATTTCTTAATCTTCGCATTTCACTCTCTTTTTCTGTATGATTATGGTAAGGTACATTTAAATAGACTTAGGGAATAAATGGGGTGTTAATTTGCTTTCTGATGAAGAGCGGCAAATTCTTATATATGAACTTAAAAAGATGAAAAGAGAACTTAATAATAGTGATGACTTTACATTAAAGGGACTAATCGATGATGATATTCAAGTTTTGACAGCTGTCTTGCTTGATAGAAAAAATAATGGTTCCCCTTTTTAGAAACGTACCCACTACTACATACTCTTTATATACAGCTAAACTCACTCTCCTATCCATCACACATTCCTGCAAACAAAAAGCATGAACCTCGTTAACGAAGCTCATGCTTTTTTGTATTTCAATGAAATTCGTTTTATCCTTCTGCATCAATGGCATCTTGCTTCGTTTGATGAACCGTGCCAAATGGGTGATGAGGAGGGGCATAGATCGAGTAAATTTTGAGTGGCTCAGTACCCGTATTAATCACGTTATGATACGTTCCCGCCGGCACAAAAATAGCGTAGTCTGCGTAGGCTTCTTGTTGGAACGTAAGATTATCTTCACTGTCCCCCATTTGAACCAACGCCTGCCCCTCTTCAATGCGAAGGAATTGATCATCGTCCGGATGTACCTCAAGTCCAATGTCATCCCCTACATCGATGCTCATTAACGTAAGCTGCAAGTGCGTTCCTGTCCACAACGCTGTACGAAAGGTGTCATTTTGTGTAGTTACTTCCTCAATATCTACTACGTAAGGGTTTGAACCATAGTCTTGAATATCATTACGATACAAGGAACGGAGCGATCCTTCCCCTATTGCAGCTTGTAAGAATGCTTGTTGTACGAGGGGATAAGGGGTGCTTTGAGCATGAGATTGATATTGCTTCGATGAACGAGTCCCCAACTGGGTGACCTTTTGCAAACCGTCTTGATAATCGTGGTAACGGACCTCCTCCAATTGATAGACAGGCTGAACACCCGTCATGGAGTAGTAAAGGGTGGCAAATTGGTTAAAATGCATGAATCTGTTCTGAAGTGCTTGTAGGATTTCTTGCTGGTGATCGGTGTTTGGGGCTTCATGTACCAAGCGACTAAACAAATCCACCGCCGTCGCTTCTTTGTTCAAGCCTTCTTGAACGGCTTCAATGGTCTCATTAGATGTATTTCTGTAGAAAAAGGGATACGAATACATAGGAGTCATTCCTTTCATAGGCATTCTCCTTATACCGTATGCTCGGGGTAGATTTGAGGTTCGTTGTCCCTTGTTTTTTGAAGTGAAGTGGGAGTCGGAAGGGAGAGTTTCATAGGGGATTCACGGGTTCTGATGGTGGATTAACGTCTTCACATAGGGAATTAACGGGTTGAGCGTCTCCATTTACGGGAAGCCGCTTACGATTCACGGCTACCCGCTACTTATTTCCGGTTTAGCTACAAATACCGCCTACCGCCCGAACTTCCCCACCACAAAAAGGCTCCGTATCCAACCGGAACCTATTTTTCGTTAATCATGCCACTCCAGCCATAGGAGAAGCGGTAGCTGAATGCTTTGTGTGGATGTTTCGAGTTTCGGATGATCCACTTATTTTCTTTTTGCTCCAGATATTTGTAGTTTGATCCACTTATATTCCTTTCGCTCCAGTTATTTGTAGTTTGATCCACTTATTCTCTTTTCGCTAATTCACCGGTATCCATACCTCCGAGTAATAATCTTCACTCATCGGGTCACCTTCTTTATACAACTCAAAATCTATTGTTCCAGCCTGCTCGTAATGACTGGAAGGAAACCACTCCGAAAAGATCTGTTCCCATGCTTGTTGCATAGCATGAGGCATAGCTCCGACAACTTCGAATACAGCCCACTTTGATGAAGGAACGGTAATGGAATAAAACCCGTCCGGTACTGAACCTATATAATCTGTAGCTACCCAATAGTCCAACGTTTGATCTCCGTTATCTATGCATAGACCGAGCAAGCCTTTAATATTCCCGTTGTTTAAATTGAAAAGCTTCTCTGATGTTCCGTTCTCGTTTACTTCTCCCCACAGCTTCGGGATTTCTCTCGATTGTTCGTTATTAACCATCGTCATCCGTCTGTGAATCCCGATTGCTTGAAACTCTTCTCGTTCTTCAATTCGATACCTCATGGCCTTTTCCCCTTTCAACGTTACATGAATGAGCAGGCGGTTGTAACACGATAGACGAGCTCCTGGTATCCTTGCTTCTTTCGGCGTCATTCCATGTTGCTTTCGAAACGCTTTTGCAAATGATTCAGGTGTTTCATACCCGTACGTTAATGCAATATCAATGATCTTTGTCTCACCTCTTGTGAGCTCCTCAGCTGCAAGTGTGAGCCTTCGTTTGCGCGCGTACTCTCCCACAGTCATCCCAGTTAACACAGTAAACGCTTTTTGCAAATGTGCTGGCGACATGTGAGCGACCTGGGCAGCTTCTTCAATGGAGACGCTTTTCGGCAATGACTCTTCAATGATGTCGATCGTTCTTTTTAATGACTCGACTAACGTCATACAATCACCTCCTGGCTTTATCATAGCTCTTTGTAAATCTATAATCCTGTCATTTTATATTCATTAGGGACTGGTAGAAGAAGACATTAACTCTGGCTATTACGTATGTCACTTACTTTTTCAACTTAAACTTAAATTCGCACACCCCGTCTTTCAACACATATCTGTCATGATCGACGTCAAAGTCATTGTTATACCCTTTAGCAATGGACGGGTCGATCATCTCACAGTACAAAATACCGTATTCAGCCATATCGTCGTCTGCCCATTGTTGACCAAATGGACATACGGTAAAGGTTTGTTCAATGACTTCCGGTTTATGAATGGTTTCCATTTCAAACAGCTCGCTACGAGCCATGTCATAGTTGGATAAATAATTCTCAATCGTATTGTCTAGCCCAAGGTGGGCAGCTCTTTCTCGAATGCCTTTCCCTCTTGATTCACCGAAGGTTCTAACCCCCTCGCGGACCACGTCTTTTCCTTCTTCTCCGTAATGGTCGACCACTACTTTCGCTACCTGTCCAAACAATTTCGCCATCTGACTGTATACGGTCGCTTCATTAAGATCGAGTTTTTTCTTTTCAACCTCTTTTGGTATGTAGTCGCTTAATACATGTGCTTCTCCTTCTTCTGAGGCTCTCACAGCTATATTTTGTGCAAGGTCATAGCCAAACCTAGTCACTCCTCTTTGAACAAGCCTAATTCCTTCCTCTTCAAAGGAGTTGCTAACAGAGGCTTCCACATGGGTGAACAACCTGGCTGTGATGCGGTACATGGACAGGGTGGGTAAAGGTCGACGTTCTGTTTTCATACGAATCTCCTCCTCAATAATGTAAGCATATCTATTTAGACAATGGTTGGTGCACTTGCCCTTACAAACGAAAAGACCTCCAATTGATCAAGAGATCGGAGGTCCTTTTGGTCATTAATTTAACACAAGCGCTCTTTCTTTCTCCATCTGAGATAATCCTAGTGTCTCTGCTGTTGAAGCCTGTAGCTCAAGGAACATCTCACGGTTTTCCGATAAGGAAACGCCATAGGATGGGATCATTTGCTTAATTTTAGGCTCCCACTCTGACATATGCTCAGGGAAGCAGCGCTCCATCACTTCAAGCATAACGTGTACAGCGGTGGATGCTCCCGGGGAAGCTCCAAGCAATGCAGCAACCGATCCGTCCGCAGCACTTACGACTTCCGTACCAAATTGAAGCGTCCCTTTTCCGCCTGCTTCTGTATCTTTAATTACCTGCACTCTCTGACCTGCAGTAACGATTTCCCAATCTTCATTTTTCGCGTTCGGGATAAACTCCCTTAGCTCGTCCATACGCTTATCATGTGACAACATCACTTGCTGAATCAAATACTTTGTAAGTGACATTTCTTTTACACCTGCTGCAAGCATAGTCAGAACGTTATTCGGTTTTACGGTACTGATGAGATCTAAGTTAGAGCCTTCTTTTAGGAATTTTGGTGAAAAGCCTGCGAAAGGTCCGAATAATAAGGCTTTTTCGCCACCGATATATCTCGTATCAAGGTGAGGAACCGACATTGGAGGGGCTCCAGATTTGGCTTTTCCATATACTTTCCCATTGTGCTTGGCTATAACTTCTGGATTTTTACAAACCATGAACAGCCCACTTACAGGGAAGCCACCGATTTGCTTCGATTCAGGAATACCGGTTTTTTGAAGTAACGGAAGGCTGCCTCCGCCTGCCCCAATGAAGAGGAACTTGGCTGTATGGTGTTCCATGTTCCCGTTTTTCATATCAAGGACTTTCACTTCCCAAGAGCCGTCCTCTGTGCGCTTCAGGTTCTCAACACTATGTTCGTAATTGATCTCTACCCCTTCATTTTGCAAGTGATCAAACAACGTACATGTTAATGCACCAAAATTCACATCCGTACCGGAATCAATTTTGGTTGCGGCGATAGGCTCATTAGAGGTCCGCCCCTCCATGACAAGGGGGATCCACTCTTTTAGCTTATCCGGATTATCGGAAAACTCCATTCCTTCAAACAGCGGATTATCTGATAGCGCTTCCAAACGTCTTCGTAAATAATCAACGTTTTTCTCCCCTTGCACGAGACTCATGTGAGGGATAGGCATGATAAAGTCTTGCGGTCTACTAATCAAACCACAGTTTACAAGGTAAGACCAAAATTGTCTTGATAGCTGGAATTGTTCATTTACTTTTACCGCTTTTGAAATGTCGATCGATCCATCAGGTCTCTCGGACGTATAATTAAGCTCGCACAAGGCAGCGTGCCCCGTTCCTGCATTGTTCCACTCGTTTGAGCTTTCTTCTCCTGCTTTGGCCAGTTTCTCAAATACTTTGATTTCCCACTCAGGTTTTAGCTCTTTTAATAACGCTCCTAAAGTGGCACTCATGACACCGGCACCGATTAAAATCACATCTGTTTTCTTCTGTAAGTTGCTCATAGTACCCTTCCTTATCTCCGAAATTTGTAAAAAAGAGTTGGCTTTTTCATTAGGTGCAACGATGAACAATGCTCCACCTACGTACACAACTTTCCCGACTCACAACAGCATAGCTACCTCTATTATAATAATGAATAGATCGAAATATCTAGTATTATCTGATAATTGTAACCGATTTCCTACATATTAAAAAGGGTAAACCTTCACTTAACGCCAAAAAAATACAAAGAATTGTAAAAAACACATGGATTCTCACACGATCCATGTGCTTTATTCTCCTAAATTACTTATAAACTACCATAAATATCTTAATGATCTAGGAAACTCCACTTCACCCACTAAGGCTAGTAATACGAGTAAATATTACATTAAGTCCTTCAGACAAAGGGGAATGATAAAATAAATAAAACAATTACATAAACGCTGTTTTCGGAAGTATTGTTGCTTTTATACAAGAAAGGTTGAAGCAGAAGGGCTCGAGACTCCAGTGGCAGTGGGGGCAATGCAAGACCCCACAGGGACGAGCGATTACATCAAGAGTAAGCTTCGAGTTGCTTCGACGCAGACTCCTCGAAGCATAGGCTAGCAGAGGAAGAAGCACAGGTTTGCCCGAGGAGGCTTGCTAGCACCGCCACGGAAAGCGAAGGGCCCGTATGCTTCAACAACAATTCTAAGGGATGAAGAGAATATTAAAAAGCAAAAATCTGTACGAAAACAGCATACATAAAAGATCAGGGAGTTATGCGATGAGCTTATTAGAAAAATATTATACCATTATCATTTTTTTGGCCGTCATTACTGGGATAAGCTTAGGGCAATTTGATTGGTTCAGAATCCATTTAGTAGCCTTGATTGTTCCTTTATTGGTGGCTATGCTTTATCTTACGTTTCTACAAATTCCTTTTAAAGATTTAAAGAAAGCATTTAAAAACATCTCGTTTACCTACACGTCGCTCATTATGAACTTTGTTTGGGCACCGATTCTAGCCTGGCTCTTAGCAATGGTGTTCTTAGGAAATCACCCGGCACTATACATCGGGTTCATTATGCTCATGGTCACCCCGTGTACGGATTGGTACTTAATTTTTACAGGAATCGCCAAAGGGAACGTCGCTCTCTCAACAGCTATCCTACCATTGAATTTGATTCTCCAAGTCCTGTTACTCCCAGTTTATCTACTCATTTTCGGCGGTACATCAGGGGTTATTGAACCGGTCTACCTGTTGGAGAGTGTAGGGATTGTTTTACTTGTTCCCCTTGCGTTAGCTATTATTACAAAAAAAATCATATCAAACGAAGAGAGGCGAGAGCGCTTTATAATAAAGGTTGGGCCTTTCCCTATTCTGTTTCTGAGCCTTGCGATTGTGGCCATGTTTGCATCACAAGGGCACCTATTGATGGACAACCTGGAACTGATTTTGCAAATTTCCATTCCGCTTCTTCTGTTTTTTGTGATCAACTTTTTTGTTGGTCAAAAAATCGGATCGCTGATGGGTTTCTCACTGCCTGATAGAGCCAGTTTTAGCCTTACTACGCTTGCAAGGAACTCCCCTCTTGCCTTAGCAATTGCCATGACCGCTTTTCCTGATGAGCCGTTAATTGCCTTAACATTAGTGATAGGGCCCTTATTGGAGCTTCCGATATTAGCTGTGATCTCTCGAGTGTTATTGTTTTTTCACCAGAGAAGCACGGTATAGATGAGAAGTATCTTTGTTAGGTGAAATACTCAGATTAAAAGTATGTATACGTCTTTGTATTAATAGATTTCAGATGGTTGTAGTGATAAGAGCAGAGCTTTCATACACATGGAAGTTCTGCTTTTTCACTTTGCTCACATAAAGCTACTGTTTATGAAAACTGCTAATTGTTAATACTCTCTTCCTTTTTGCTATAAATCTCATAAGCAACATATCCAAGTAAAAAGCCTATTCCAATACCATAGCTTATGGAATCGAGTAATGTAAGCGGAATAAAGAAGCTAAGAACGATCGCAACCATACAACCAATGAGCATCCCTAGTGGTATTGAACTATCTAGTAGTTGTTGAGCCCCTTTAGATTCTTTTTTACCCAAGGTACCTTTTTTATATTTATGATTCATCCTAAGAATGACAAATACGACAATACAACTCACGAAGATAAGTGGAAATAAAGCACTCATAATGTCCAAAGCCAAATCCATAGTAGCATCTTCTCCTTTCACTTCCTTAACTACTTCATTTCCGGTTTTCCGCACATATAAAATCTCTAATTAATACTCTCGTATTTAAAAGTCACTGTACCTCTCTAAAATCATACGTTTCATCAGGCAAATGGATCTTTACCCCATTTATCACAACAGTGGTGTTATCCATCCACTCAATTTGACCTCGATCTGTTTTATCCCAATAGATCTTTTTTGAACGCTTTTTCTCATTGTTAAAAACCAATTCCCCAAGGACAGTAAAAGGCGCCGTTGCGTGTTCATTATTTAGATAAGCATTAATGGTATACGTGCCGTCCGGTGAAGTAGATTCAGCAATTAGTTCCTGTTTGAATCTACTCCAGTCGAAGAAAGCCCAATATACACTATATGATGCAACAATGAAGAACATGACTATGATTACAACTTTTTTTATCCTCATTCAAATTTTCCCCTCACCATTTTAGATCTCCTTACTTCTATATCTCTCCTTTTACTAACCCATAATAAATGAGGCTTTCATATTGACCTTCTTTAAACACATGATCCTTCAACACACCTTCTTTTTTCATGCCTACTTTCTTCAGTACTTTTTCTGAACCGGGATTTGATTGGAAGCAGCGGGCAAAAACCTTGTGATACTCTTTTTCTCTAAAAGCAAAATCCACTATTCCTTGTGCAGCCTCTGTTGCATATCCCTGTCCCCAATACTCTTCACCGATCCAATAGGCAAGCTCTCCGTGATGGAACGCTTGATTGTTCGTTAACGCAATAGCACCAACCAAGTCTCCATCTTTCTTAAGAGTGACGGCATACTCATAGGATTTATCTAATTTAAAGTTATTTTGATGAGTGTCTATCCATGTTAAAGCATGTTCTTTTAAATAAGGATAAGGAAGGTACAACGTATGTCTATAAATCCTATAATTATTACAATGCTTCGTTACCCTCGTTGCATCCAATCTATTAAATGGTCTAAGCAATAGCCTGTCCGTTGTTAACGTATTCTGGCTTTTGTCATAAATCAACGCCTCACTCCCTTTCGTGCCAACAGGATTTCACGCATTTCTCAAATCCCCACTTACTAACTCTTTAAGACGGTTACAAACCGTTTCAATGTCAGAATGAGTAGTATCAATAATGACATCTGACCTTGTTTCCAGTAACGGTAAGACATGCTCATAACTATCCATTATCTCTGATCTTTCCTCTTCACTTTTTCCGTAATCATGAGACCTCCGCTTGTTGATCCTTTCTAGCATCACATTCAAGTCGGCCTTCAAAAGAACAACGTGTTCAAAATAGGAATAGAATTTCCCTTGATTTGAGTAGCATCCAGATAAAAACAAGTTCTCCTCTTTACTGCTATTTAGCAACCTCTTAATCTTATCTTCATCCCAAACTCTTTCTTCAACACCACCGGTATTCTTGATCGTTATGTAGCCATAATCTGTATCGATGACGTTGTAACCATCTTTCTTTAAGCGCTCTAACACACTGGTCTTCCCTACCCCTGATAGACCTGTGATAAAAATGATAGTCATGTTGACCTCACTTTCTTAAAAGCAGCATTTCATATATTACGGATAATTTAGTAAACAGGTGCTATCAACTCTGTTGATAGCACCTGTTTACATCAGCTCACTTTTTCTTCCACTTTTTCATTCAAGACCAGAGTCTGACGATACTCTATTGCGTCAGCAGTCTTTGTAAAAGTAATAGTATCATTGTGATTATCACGGATTTCTTTTTCAATATCTCCTAAGGTCACCTTGAAATGTTCTTTTCGAAGGTTTACTTTATTGACACGTTGATCTTTAAAGGTCTCATGCAGTTTTGCTTCTAGCCCCGGTGCATCTTCACTGAATATCATAGCGTGGACATCAAAGTTAAAAGGTACAGAAGCATTACTTAATTCTGAAATCCGATCCATAGGCTCAAGCCTTCTGGTCATTCCAATTTTATAGACTTCTTCACCAAGGGAACCGATATTGGAGATGATATAAACATACCCTGCTCGTGCATTTTTTTCACGTAATTCTACATCTTCTTTTTCTGCCTTTGTTTTTTCCAATAGTATATTTGTCTCTTGAATTTTAGCTAGAATAGCTTCCCTTGTTTCTCCAGTTGCTGTAGCCAGTTGGTCTTCATAAGCTTTTTTAGCTTGTTCAAAATGATCTTGTTCTTTCTGGATTTTCTGCTTTATCTTTTCTATTTCCCGTCCAACTTTTTCTTCTTCTCGCATCCGCTCTCGAATCTCTCGCTGTTCTTCTTTTTCTTCCTCTATCTTTTGTGCATACTCTACTTGCAAAAATAATTCCTCAAGTTTACTGTTTAAGAATTTAGGATGAATGCTAACACCTGCAGGTTCACATATTTTATTGATTTGCTCACGACTCTTTTTCAAGCGAGCTTCCACGGCTTTAGCATTTCCACCTGTAACTTTACTCATTTCAAGATCACATTCTTTATTAAAAGAGCGCAATGCTAATTTCTCTACCATGGAAATCACTTTCTTTGGATACTCTGTACCTGCATGTATTACAGCCTCTTTTCCTTTTACTAATGCTTTCTGCTGCTCTCTTATATCTTTAATCCTTTCTTTGTAAACCTCAGAAGAAGGCAAGTGATACTTAGCGACGAAAAAACCAATTTCTTGCTCATCATATTCATCGTCTAATCGTTTAATAACACTAGTAATTTCTTTCGACTCTTCTTCTAATCTACTTACTTTAGCCTGTGTATCTTTATGTTCTTCTTTAGCTGCTTTAATCCTTTCTTTCATCATTTCTAAGTCTTCATATCCTGTTTCCTTTCTAATCCTCTCGAGTTCAACTTTTAGGTTGCTTGTTTCTTTCTCATAGTGTTTTCTGTCTTTTACAATACGAATTACCAATAATACCGCGCCGATAATTGGACCTACAATGGTAATTACTCCAGGGATGATTAGTAATGCAATAAACCAATAAGTAAAGTACCACGGATAGTTTGATTGAGACATCCAATACACAACCTTTCTTTTTTACTGAATATTTAAACTAACACCATGTTATCACATAAACTCTTTAAAATGGTTAATATTACCTAAATCTACTTCTTCCTTAATCGATATTAATAAAACGGATGAACTCACATTTGTTTCATCCGTTTTATGTATTAAGGTTTATTTAGAAACGCACTTTTACTTCAATCTATAGAACTGTTAACTCTTTTTTCACAAAAGTTCCAGTATTATACAAAGTCCATAGGCTTCAACTCTCTCACAGATACATTGCCCTTTCTAAAACGAAGAGACCTGATACTTCCTACAAAAAGGAGAAGTGCGCATAGTCCCAGTGCTATTTGAGGACCAATCCATTCGGAAATACCGCCGGCAAAAAGGTTTCCCATAATTGCAACTAGTCCTGCGATAAGGATTCCACCGCCTCCAATTCGGGCGAGATAATGGTCAGGTGTAACCGCCTGCCTTGCTGAACCATTAACTACAAATGCCATAGATAATGCGCCATCAAATAAAAACATCCCGAGCATGAGAAACGGGAGCGTTTCCGTTGATAATAAAAACACAATGCCCGCTCCAGAGACGCCCATAAGGATCCCGAACAGGTACCGCCACTGAACAAAGCTTACTCTCTGTAATAGAAATACGCCTACCAAGTTTCCTGCTCCAGCTGCGGATAAAACAAGTCCGGTTTGCCATTCACTCAAACCAAGAGTTTGACTGGTATAAATGATCACCGTAAGTGTTACAGCTGTAGTGGTAAAGTTTAGTTTTCCATGATTAAACGAAATAAATCTTTGATACTCGTTTTTAAAAAGATAGGTTATATTTTTTATAGAGGTACCATTCGTTTTCCTCTCACTCTTATTCGTCTGTTTCTTTTTGACAGGTTCCTTATAGCTTAGAAGCAAAATACCCAAAAAGGAAACCAGATAAGTAAACGCATCCACACTAAGTACTGCCCCAATACCATAAAAAGTGAGTACAGCCCCTGCAAGAAAAGGCCCGATTAACGTGCTAACTGCATCCGCTCCTTCAAAGCTGTTGTGTGCTTTCATTAAGTTCTGACGACCAACCACACCAGGAACCATCACCCCAAAAGAAATTCTGAAAAACAAACCCGCCGCTCCTAATACGAGAAGACTCCCTGCCAGTGTCCAAATTGTAAGCATATCCAAAAACACCAAAACGACCAAGGCACTCATGGTCATAAAACTAACAGCCTCAGCAAATAGTGCAACATTTCTTTTCTTTTTATTTTCGATCCAGTTACTTACAGGTAGTGAAAGCACGAGTGGGGCCACCTGTGAACATACAACCACGAGAGCCGCATGCCAAGGAGATCCTGTTAATTGCAATACAATCAGAGGAATTGCAATTTCACTGAAACGGTTCCCAAAGATCGTTGCTAACTGCCCTACCCACATGACTTGAAAGTTACGTTGTTTAAATAGATTCATGTCCTCACATCCCTAAGTTTTTCTCTCTTAAATTAGGGATTACATCACATTGGAAGAACCTCCTTTTACTAATGCTCACTGATCAGTTAACGACTGAACTTTGGACTTTTAATCCAACTTGTCGTGGTCTAAGGTCAATAGTGGACAACCTCTCTATTCCCACCCATACTGGCGTATATGACCCTCTGTCTCTACTTCGATCCACGTATTCGTCACCGCTCCCGCTACCAAACGTCCCATCAAGACGTTCAGCCAAATAATAGTATTGGATGCCGTCATGTTCAAAAGTGGTGAACAAACGTTTAATTTTAACGATCACCCCCAATTCCTCAAAAGCTTCTCTCCTTGCAGTTTGGTCAGGCGTTTCTCCTTCTTCCACACCACCGCCGGGGAAAACGTAGTAAGTCGAACCTTCTCTTTCCCTTTTTATCAGTCCGACTTTTTTATTCTCAATGATGACAACTGCTCCTCGATCTCTCAAACCATCTACTTCCTTTGCAATACGAGATAGCATTTCTGTATATAGAAATGTAGTTATAGTGTCTTGACCATAATGAAATCTGTTTGTTCTTCTTCACCCATATAAAACGAGTGAGACCCTGTATTAAAAAACCCCATTTTGTTGTAAAACACAATGGCATTCTCATTCTTTTCCCACACGCCTAACCAGACGCTCTTTTTGTTTCGTTCCTTCGCCATTTCAATGGCTTTATGAAGGAGGTACTTACCTAATCCATGTTTTTGAAATTCACTCTTAATATAAATCCTTTCAATCTCAAGGGATTCCTCACCCATATCTTCAGATTGAGCTTCATCCGTATTTACTTTTAAATATCCAGCGACTTCTTGATTAAAGTAAACAAAGTAGAAATGCGAAGAGGCATTTAATAATTCTTTTTCGACTTGATTCAAGTTAAAAGCCTTTTCTAAATAGGCACTCATCATTTCGGGCGTATTCTGATCTTTAAATGTCTCATAAAATGTTTCATGACTGATTTCTTGGAGCTTATGTAAATCTTTATGGGTACACACCTTCACATTTACGGTCATATTAAAATCCCCTCCCTTTCATATTGTTCAATACATTCGCTTATTTTCCTTTTTAAAAAACATATCGATCACTGAAATGTTGGATCCAAAAATAGACGCACGAACTTGAAAGAAGTTCATGCGTCTTAAAAATGTGGAATCTATTTTGATACTACAAATACCTCTTATGAATCTTCTTCCCGTCATACGTAAAGACAATTTGCCGATCACCGAGCACCGTCTCCATATGAACAGGACGTCCCCAAAGTTGATGGAGGTAAGGGAGTGTTTTCTCCAAGTATTTCGTATCCAGCTCAATATCTTCATATGCATGAGAAATGTAAAGCTCACCGTTCTTCAAATAATCTCCATCTGTAACCTGAAGATAAGGAAACCCTCCATTCACACGGCTTGAGATAAGCTGATCCCTTACAGCTTCCCACTGTTTATCTACGATCTTATAGTCACGACCTTTCTTCTGAAACAGATACATATCCTCGCGCGAGGCCAGTTCTTTTGTTAAATAGTTTCGGATAAACGAAATATCCGATTCAATCTCCCGAACCTCGAACATCTTCTCACGGCCGCTGCCTGGTTTCACACCCTGGCGCTTAATCATGTCCTCAGTCGGATTATCATACCGCTCTTCGATGTCTTCAAAGATTTTAATCCCAAGATAATAAGGGTTAATTTGCGTTTTGGACGGTTGAACAACACCCGCGTTTAGCTTGGCGTACTCGATCGCTTCGTCTTCTGTAAGATCCATTTCTCTGATAATGCGTTGGTGCCAAAAGCTCGCCCAGCCTTCGTTCATGATTTTTGTTTCAAGCTGCGGCCAGAAATAGAGCATTTCTTCACGCATCATAGTGAGAATGTCTCGCTGCCATTCTTCAAGCTCGCGGCTATATTCTTCGATGAAGAGAAGGATGTCTTTTTCCGGTTGGGGCGGGAGCTTCTTTTTCTTTTTCACCAAATCACGTCGATTTGGCTTCACTTTATCCGCGTTTTCGAGAATCCACAAATCATCATATGGGCTTGCTTTTGGATCATCGTCTTCTTCATCGAGCCAGATGTCTTCTTTTGACCATGACAGCTTTGGTCTTACGAGACTCGGATCGATGTGTTCCTGGATAGCCAGAACAGCGTCGAGGAATTTCTCTACTTCTTCCCTACCGTGTACCATCTCATAGTGAGATACTCTTTCAGCAGTAGATGTCATGCTCTCGACCATGTCTCTTCTTGTGTTGGAGAAGCGGACATTGTTTTTAAAGAAATCACAATGTGCCAGCACGTGGGCAACAATCAGCTTGTTTTGAATCAACGTGTTTGTATCGAGTAAAAACGCGTAACACGGATCGGAGTTGATGACGAGTTCATAGATTTTACTTAACCCGAGGTCGTACTGAAGTTTCATTTTGTGAAATTGTTTTCCGAAACTCCAATGGGAAAAACGAGTTGGCATTCCGTATGCTCCAAATGTATAAATGATATCCGCCGGACAGATTTCATACCTCATCGGGTAGTAATCAAGCCCGAACCCATCAGCGATTTCCGTAATCTCATCGATGGCCCTCATCAGCTCTCTATCGCGATCATGACTGGTCATGTTTATTCCCTCCCATAGCCTGTTAGTAATGTTTATGAAGGAATGGGCAGAAGGATGATGAAATGATGACGATTCCTTGCAACTTGTCCGAAAAAATCCTTTCGCATCAATAAAATAAAGTAAAAATGAACATTTTAATAAAATAGAGATTTGTCATTGTGATCATTTTCACTTTCATGTATCATAGTACCTTGTGTATACAAATTATAATTAACAAGCATAAAGGGGATTCATATGGAAATTGTTGATCAAATTACAAATGTTCAGCTGTTAAATCAGTTTTGGATCATCTTGTTATTCCTGATTCCGATCGTTCTTATTTCCAGAACCGTTGTAGCAGGAACAAGATATTCACCGATCCTTATCATCGTTATTTTTGGACTTGCCATGGGCTTCTTGCTCGAGTCGAGCGGCGTGTCCACTCCTGGTCTTGAAAACTTCCCGTTTATTGACCTGATGGCAAAAACGACAATCATTGCCTTGACCGTTTCGTTTTTCGTTGGTGGTCAAGAGCTACGTAAGATTCTTGGCAAAAAATCGCTTGAATCAGATGACATGGTCGTCCCGTCCGACGAAGAAGTAATTCTTGGGACTAGCAGAACGCAACTGTTCTTTATCCTCCGTGCCTTCTTCCTTTTGTTCGGAATTCAAGGACTTATGCATATCATCCTTGGAACAGGATCAGAAGACATGCTCGCGTCTTATTATCCATTAGTGGCATGGATTGGTCTTGTTGGTGCGGTGATCCTGATTGATAACAAAGCAAAAATCACGGACAAGCACCAATACCTACGAAAAGGTGTATTTGAAATCGTAGCGATCATTGGGATCCTAATGGGGTCTTACTACGTGGCTCAAGCGGTAGCGCCAATTATTGCCCTTCCTCAGATTTTCTTTGCCATGATGATTGCGGCAGGACTTGGGGCTGTCTTTTATCAGTGGACATTTGGTCCAACGTTACGTTCATTACTTTTTGCCGGTATTCCGGTCGTTCTTGCGGCGAACTTCTTGATTGGAGGATCACGAATCAGTGATGCTTTCGCCATTCCTGGAGTAAATGCTGTTCTTGTGTACGGATTCTTCGGACAGCTTCTATGGATGTTCGGTGGTATTGCATTGATAATGTTCTTTGCCAAAACAGCAAATGCTCGTAACTTAGCGCCAGGTATGGCTGGTGCGTTGTCTCACTCCGGTTTGACTGGTGCGTGTACTGCCGGCGACTTTGGTAAAACGGCAGCGTCTCGTGCTCCGATTATGATTAACATTCCGTTCTTCGGACACGTATTCGTCTTCTCCGTTCTCGCTGTTAGTGCAGAACGTGGAAGTCTTTGGATGGGACCTGCTTTGATTATTGTTGCCGTTGGTATCGGGTTAACGATCCTCTCGTTAATCAACTTACGTAAGTCAAACAACGAAGACCGAAAAGAAGTAACGGCGCTTATGCAGTTCTCTTTCGGTTGGCAATTGTGTGCCGTATTCGGTGGTCTCGCCTTCCTTGGCATGAGTTCTCTGTCCATGGATTACGGTGCAATGGCTCAAGCGTCTGCCATTTCCCACTTTGGCTTGTTTGCAGCCATTCAAGAAGGAATGTTCGGCTCTGAAGCCGCGACACTCATTCCGTTTATTTTCTCTATGCCGTTCTTGGTACACCCGCTTGTGTTCTTCATGTTCGGTAAAGCAATGGAGAACGGTGGCGAAATGCCTGTAAAGCCGGTATACGTGATGGCGTTGATTGGTCTTGCAGGAATTATCTTGTCACTTTTCGTATAAAAAAAATGAAGCTAGGCTCTCCTAAACTGGAGCCTAGCTTTTATTATTATTGTAACTCGGCGTTCACTGTTAATCGTTCATTTTTTTCTGCTGGGCCGCCTCCCGATACATATCTCAATTGGACAATTTCATGCTCCCCGTCCCAATCGATAACAGCGGTGATTCCTCGATTGGATGGTGTTAGGTTCATTCCCTCATCATGAAATGCTTGTCCATCAAAAACGAGCACTTCCTGAGCAGGCCCCGCGTACCAATCCTTTTCAGGCGTCATGATGGAGACCCTCACATTTTGAGGCATCCTTCCTTCTTTATAGCTGAAGCGAAGAACATCTCTTGCATGGTTAACGCCCTCTTCTCCTCTTACAAAGGAACCATCCACTTTCCATGATTCAGACTCTCCTTGAAACGTAAACGACGTGTATACTTCACCTTCTCCACCCGTCACCTGATCAACTGTGGAAAACACAGTCACACCTAATATGACAATTAAAAAAGCAAGTAAAGCGACTTTATGTTTCATCGGTAGCCCCTCCTTTTTATAACCATTCTTGGTGAAGGGGCAGGAGTCCTTTATTTTTTTTTACAATTAAATGGATTTTCGTGTGGTTTAACAGATGTGGCCGTTTTAGGTAGTTTTACTTAAGAGCAAAAACTTGTCTTTTTTAGAGGTAAAGATCCGTTGTACGCTTTGAATTCTAAAGCGCAGAAAAAAACGGCCTATCGTGAAGATTGCACGGAGACCGTTTTAGCTATCTAGATGAACCAATAGATCCCGAATATAAATGCCAGTATGGAACCGACAATACTTAAGGAAATATAAATGAGGGCTTTTCGGTATTTACCATCATGCAAAAGAGTAACCGCTTCTACGCTAAAGGTGGAAAAGGTAGTAAAAGCACCAAAATAACCGATTCCAATTAAGAGAAACCAAGGGTTTTCGTATTCAAAGATCGGAATACCTTTAAACAAAGCACCAAAGAAAACACCAAGGCCAAATGATCCAAGAAGGTTGACGATAAGCATGGCAATTGGAATCGGCGGGCTTGGGTAGCGCTCTTGTATTTTTGCTCCGACCAAGAAGCGACTTACAGCTCCAAGTCCTCCTCCGACTGACACGAGTAATAAGTTAACCACGGCTTTTGGCCCCCTTTCTCTTCGTTAGGGCGTCCGTCATGACAAAGCCTAGAAACGCCACCAAGAGCCCTCCAAATAACGATAACAAAACATACAGACTTGCTCCGAGCATGGAATTTTCTCCTGCAAGCATGAACGCATCCGCAGCGAGGGTGGACATGGTGGTAAGACTTCCGCAAAAGCCGACCCCAAGGCCTGCTTTCCATGCCTCATGTAGTTTCATATGAAAGATGTATCTCGTAAGCACACCTAAAAGGAAACTTCCGAGGATGTTTTCAATCAACGTCCCCAATGGATATAGGGTAAACATCGTTTGCATGTTAATGCCATATCGGATCATTGTTCCGATCGCCCCGCCTATAAAAATAGCGAGTAATAAGTACCAATTGATTTTCATTTATGTAGCTCCTTTAGCCAATTAACAGGAAGATTCTCTTTCCTTACTTTAAAGAAAAATGGTTGGCGTTTCAATAACAGAAGGCGGAGTGTTCGAAGGAAGCTTAAAGAAGGAGGGATTCATGGAGAGAATTCATTATAAATGACTTGAGATTCATTATATAAAAGAAAAATTCATCATAAATGTTCCGAGATTCATTATATATGCAAAAAAATTCATCATAAAACGTTCATGATTCATTATAAACACATCCAACCTGTCTCACACCTCTTCAAATTAAACAAAAGGCCACTAATAAGGTTCTCACACACCTTTTCAGTGACCTTGCTGTTGTATTATTCCCCTAGAGCTCACGTCCCTTTGAAGGCTATCTTCTCGGTCCTTTAATCTTCACTCATCGGTACAAATGTCTTCACATTCGCCCCTTCTTCTTCGTTGATGTCATACTTCATAGGGTATAGCTCCCCTGCCACCCACGTCTCAATTTGATCGCCGTAATGAGGGGACATGACTTGCCCCGACTGACCGGGAATCACGACATCTTCCGCTGGTTCTTCAAAGGAAAGGTCGGCAACAAAACGCCATCCGGCAGCGTGGTTGACTCGCCCCGTTTCATCATTGTACGAGTTTGCTCCCGGTGTAGCCCCACTTCCTCCAAGTTCCCATGAACCTAAATTAAATAGATGATCGAGTGGCCAAACGCTACTTAACGGATGTGTAATCGTCATTTGATGCCACTCACCCCACGTCCAATCGGCTACGGTGCTTCCTTGGAGGGATTGTGAGCGAGAAAAAGCTTCCTCAAATGTTTCAAAAGAGAATTGGGCAAAATCTCTGTGCCATTCTTCGTCTAAAAAGGCAAACATTCGCCCATCAGGATCATTAGAAGCTTCGACAATCGTATTGTGAATGACAAGAGCACTACCATAAGAGAATGGAACAATGTCTTCAAACATGATGTCCTTAAACTGGTTGTACCACTGGTGCCATAACAGAGCTGCTCCTGAGTCCTCAGCTTCAACAAAGTCCCACTCCCTGAGCATGTCCAATGCTGATTTTTCTACTTCGGAAAATTCTCTATCACTGTTTTCAACGGCATTCACAAGCAAAGGAACGAGAGCTCTCGCTTGTGTATTTAAAAAGTCCACTTGCATTTCTTTACTATGCTCCGTTGTAAATGTCTCTCCTAGATCAAGCCGTTCATTGATCATTTCATCAATTCGCTCAGCTCGATACGGGTAAAAACTACGACCGATCTCATAAGGATAGCTGTCATCGATCGGTTTGTTGTTTGCCGTCATCACATAGCCTTCTTCAGGATTTACGACTTGCGGCAAGGCTTCTGGCTCAATGAAACCATCCCATTGATAATCGGGATCCCAACCAGCAACCGGCAGGAGGCCATCATGGTTTTGCCTTTTGGGAAGCTTAGCCTGCCCTCGGTAAGCAATACTTCCTTCACGATCAGCAAACACCCAACTTAATGCCGGTGTCACGAAACCGTCTAGGCCGTCCATAAATTCGTCCACATTTGTAGCTCGATTCAACTTTAGTACGCCGTTGAGTTCTTCTCCCGCCTCACGTCCGGCCCACCGTAAACTAATTTCATCGTACGGCGCATCACCATCAATCTGGAAGCTCTCTTCCTCGTCCTCTCCTTCATCGTCGTCAAAGAGTCTTGATATGATCGGCCCGTTTCTCGTTACCACAACATGCTCTGTATGGGGCTCTTCCCCGTCAATCATTATGATCTCTTCGATGACATCTGCTTCTTCCCACTCTTCATCATACAAATAATGAAACGCTTGGTCGGGGCTTATCTTTTCCAAGAACAAATCCTCTTGGTCCACACTCATGGATGTGACACCCCATGCCATGTCTTCGTTGTGCCCAAGTACAACTCCCGGTACACCAGGCACCGTTACACCAATACTATGAAAATCTCCTTCAAGATCCAATTGGGTTTGATACCAGACACTTGGGATTGCGAGCCCTAAATGAGGATCGTCTGCCACAATCGGAAAACCGGATTCCGTGTGCTCTCCGCTAATGGCCCAGTTGTTGCTTCCGTTAAATTCCGACGGAGCAAAACGCATCAGTTTTTCAAGCATCTCTCCTGAAAAAGCCATATCTTCCACATCTAACTCTTCATAAATAGTAGGGAAATAGTCGTTGATGTGATACTCAGGGAACAGGTAACGGGCATCGTCCCCAAGAGCTTGTACCAACTGATAGTTTTCCAGCTCGTTACGATGGTTCCCCGTTAACGTATAGCCCATATATTTTACAACCAGTGCCGAGTCGTTCGGTGTCCAAGGTGTCGGCTCATAACCTAGAATCTTAAATTCTATCGGCTCGTTCCCGGATTCGAACGCTTCTTCCATATAAGCATTCACTCCGGCTGAAAATGAATCAACCATCCTTTGAGACTCGTCATCAAAAAGTGCGACCGCCTCATCAGTGTAGCGATGCATCCCATACGTTCTAAAAAAACGGTCACTATCAAGGGCAGCACTTCCTACTACCTCAGAAAGCTGACCACTAGCAAGGCGCCTTGTCATATCCATTTGAAACAAGCGATCTTGGGCTGTCACGTATCCTTGAATATAAAACAGGTCGTCAAGGTTCGTTGCTGAAATCTTCGCAACCCCACGCTCATCCCTCACAACCGACACCTCTTCAGAAAGACCATCCATCTGTTTTTCTCCTTCTAAAACAGGCAAGCTTTTTGTGACATACCAGTACCCGGTCCCGGCCCCCACAATGGTAAAGAACAATAGAATTCCGATCGCAATCATCACTACTTTTATCGAGCGTCGTTTAAAAAAAGGCTTTTTTTCTCTTTCTATTACTACTTGTTGTGACACAAGAATCCCCCTCTATGAAAGCACTTTCTTTTTGTTAAGGATTCGCGTTACAGCAAGGTTTTTCCTTTTTTAGAGCCAAAATTAGGCAACCCCTTTTCTCTTTCCTTCCATACATTAAGATTGAAAAGTTGGTGTAACCCCTGTTGACATGTGGGATTTTGTGGTTTACCATTGCAAACAGTTAAGAAAACAGAACATTCCTCGTTAGGTGAGGCTCCTGTACTGGAGATACGCTACTGCCCAAAAACGTCCAAAGACGCCAATGGGTCAACCGGAATCATCGACATAAGGTGTTTCCTAACGTAGCTGGGTGTATTCCCTATGCCGTACAGTGCTAAAGCTCTACGAATGGAGGGGCATTCTTAGTCGTTATTTGCTATGCATCTAACACCTTCATTCGTATGGAATGAAGGTGTTTTTTTATTGGTTTAATACGAAAAACGAAACAAACCAAATTGGAGGTGGTGTGAATGGACCCGAGTCCCAGTCGAAGTCATCATTTAATTCGAAGTTTTGACATTAGTGAAACAGGAAATTTAATACTAACAACGAGGTTCATTCACACCTTCGTGGCTGACCTTGTTTAAGGAGGCTAACCAAAATGGTCAAACTAACCGAGCAAAATCGCGAGCAGTATGCAAAAAGCATCCTGGACGCGTTAAATGCTGAAGACATCCAAGAATTCCGTCATTTATTTTTAGAACTCCACCCTCAAGATCAGCTTGATTTTTTTCTCGAGCTAAATGAAATACAGCGTAAGAAAGTTTATGAGTATCTTTCGCCTGAAGAATTTTCAGAAATTTTTCAGGAGCTAGAGCTAGAAGAACAGAAAAGTACCATTGAAGAGTTGGACGTTCAGTATACTCAGAGCGTTTTCTCTGAAATGTCTGCCGATGATGCTGCAGACTTCCTTGGTGAAGTGCCGGAAGCAACCGTTAAAAAGGTACTTGATGGCCTTGAGTCGGAAGATGCAAAAGATATTAGAGAACTATTAAGCTACGAAGAGGAAACGGCCGGAGCGATCATGACGAAAGAATTCATTAACATCACAGCTTCGTCCACCGTAAGGGATGTTATTGATCTTCTTCGTCAAGAAGGCCCAGATGCTGAAACGATTTACTACCTCTACGTCGTTAACGGAAATCACGAGCTTGCCGGGGTTGTTTCTCTTCGTGATTTAATTATTAGCGACCCTAATGAAAAAGTTGAAAACGTCATGAGCACAAGAGTAGTCTCCGTCAAAACAGATGAGGACCAAGAAGATGTTGCAAATTTAATTAAAAAGTACGACTTTCTCGCTGTCCCCGTTGTGACGTCTACCAATACGTTAGTGGGAATCATTACTGTCGATGATATCATCGATGTTATTGAAGAAGAGGCCACAGAAGATATCGGAGAACTTGCCGCTTCTCGTGGAGCAACAGACGTAAACCTTTCTTCTTTTACAGCAGCAAAAAAGCGGTCACCCTGGATCATCATGTTGATGTTCTTTGGCTTGATTACTGCAGGCGTGATCGGTCAGTTCGAGCAGACGCTTGAACAAATCGTCTTATTGGCCGTTTTCATTCCTTTATTAATGGATTCTGCCGGTAACACCGGAACACAATCTCTTGCTGTTATGGTCCGTTCTCTTGCAACAGGATCATTCGAGAAAAAAGGGATGTTTAATACGATTAAAAGAGAATTCGGAACAGGTATTTTCCTTGGCCTTATTTGTGCCGTTGTGTTGATGATCTTAATCCCGATTGTTTATGGAGATGTTATGATCGCCATGATTGTAGCCGTGTCTATCTTCTTAACCCTTAGCATCGCGACAATTGTTGGCGCAGTCGTACCGGTTATTATTAATAAAATGAAGCTCGATCCGGCTATCGCATCCGGTCCATTTATTACAACCGTCAATGATGTACTTGGTTTAATGATCTACTTCTCGATCGCGACTGCCATGTTGCAATATTTATAGGGGCCAGGCACTGTGTGTAGGACTTCACACGGTGTCAGGCACTACGTGAAAAAGCTCACAGGGTGTCAGACATCCTGTGAGCTTTTTCACATTATTCAAGTCCTTTTAGGCTTTGTACCGTTTGCTCATCGAGGGCACTAATGACCTTAACGAGTAGCTCAACAGCATTATCAAGGTCGTCTTGGTGGACAATAGACACGTGACTGTGGATGTAACGAGAAGGGACGCTCACAACCAACGTTGGTACACCAGCACCATCTATGTGGAACTTTCCTCCATCTGTTGCCCCACCGCTCATTAATTCTCGCTGGAAAGGAATATTGTTTTCGTTAGCAATCTTCACCGCAAGATCTCGCAGCTTTCTGTGCGGAATCATGGAACGATCTAAAAACCCGATAATCGGACCTTTACCAAGCTCCAAGTTTGCTGCTTCTTGATTCATTCCCGGAGTATCTCCAGCTACGCCCACATCTGTGGCAAAAGCAATATCTGGCTTGATTGTCTGTACCAGCGTTTGTGCCCCTCTAAGTCCCACTTCTTCTTGTACGGTTGCTCCTGAATACAATGTATTTTGATTGTTCGCTCCTTGTAGTTTTTCAAGGACTTTCAGAGCCACATAGCATCCTGCGCGATTATCCCAGTTTCTTGCCAATAGCATTTTAGGATTAGGAAGCACTTCGAATTCACCAACAGGACAGATTGGGTCCCCTACTTCAACCCCGAACTCCCTAGCTTCTTCTGCACTTGAAGCGCCAATATCGATAAACATTTTATCGATTTCCAACACCTTTTTTCGCTCATCAGGTGCTAGGACATGAGGCGCTTTTGATCCAATAACACCGGTCAAGTCCCCTTTATCGGTCATCACTTTTACTCGTTGGGATAGCATTACGTGTCCCCACCAACCGCCGAGAGCTTTAAACTTGATAAACCCAGTTTTTGTGATGCTACTCACGATAAATCCTACTTCATCCAAGTGGCCTGCCAAGAGAACTTTTGGTCCTGAGTTGCCCACTCTACCGGTAATCCCTCCGAAGTTGTCTGTCACAATTTCCTCAGTGAGGGGTTCAATATGCTTTTTCATCACTCGGTAGATACGGTCCTCAAAGCCAGGTACTCCCTCTTCACTTGTTAATTCACGCATCAATTCATATGTTTTATCGTCCATTATACGTGGTCACCTCTTTCCTGTTTTAGTATGTACAGGAAGAAAGGATTTATTTGGTCATTGTTAAGGTGATTGTGATTTATTGAACAAAGGGTCAGGCCCCACGTGAAAATGATCACAAAGTGCCTAGCACCCATGAAAAAGCCGCCTCTTTCTCTTTAGAAGAGGCGACTTTTAAGTGCAGTTATTTAACGAGCATGATTGGTGCTTTCACGTGTTTCATTACCTTGTGGCTTACGCCTCCGAGGAGAAAGGTTTGAAATTCATTGCGGCCGCGACTTCCCATTACGAGGCAATCGTATTGACCTTTGTTCGCGTGTTCAATGATCGTTTGAGCCGCAGATCCGTGCAAAATCGTCGTTTCGTAAGCCACGCTTTTGTTATAAAGTTTGGCTTCATAAGCTTTAAGCATTTCTTTACGTTTAAATGAGGCAGTATCCGAGTCACCATACTTCAATACGTCGGATTTAGATTTGTTTCCATCTACTACATACAGAAGTTCAACCGTTGCATTTTTCGATAGTCGTGCGAGCGCGATTGCTTTATCGGTCGCGCGATCTGCGTGTTCAGACCCGTCGACAGCAAGTAAAATCTTGTTAAACATAATCCCCTTCACCTACTTTTCTCTTTATATAATAAAGCCCGATATGATTACTTTATCAAATCGGGCTATTGTTTAATGTCCGGATGCCTTGCTCAATCCGCCTATTTTATCCATAAGAACCGAGCTTTCTTTATTCAAGCCCGTTATATACACTTTTGCGCCTCTTTTCTCAAACTTCGATTCCATTTTATCGATGGCACCGACAGCCGAGTCATCCCAAAGGTGAGCATTACTTAAGTCAATAACGACCTCTTTTGCCTTCGTCTCAAACTCAACTTTTTCAATCAACTCCGTAACAGAAGCAAAGAAAAGCTGACCATGAATGGAATAGGTAAGTCGTGAAGCTTTCTTATCGAAATGGCTTTCGACATTCACTTTCGAGATTTTCGCAGCGAAGAAAATCGCACTTAAAAGAACCCCGGCAAAAACACCTTTTGATAAATCGTGTGTGTAAACCACTGTTCCTACTGTCACAACCATAACAAGGGCATCTGTTCTTGGAACACGGTGAATGTTCTTCAATGAGCTCCAATCAAACGTACTGACCGAAACCATGATCATCACCCCGACAAGGGCTGCCATAGGAATTTGGACGACAAGACCACCAAGAACGAGAATCAAAAACATCAAGAACACACCGGCAACTAATGACGACAGCCGCCCTCTTCCACCAGACTTCACATTAATGACGGCTTGGCCAATCATGGCACAACCAGCCATACCACCAAAGCAACCTGTAACCATATTGGCAATCCCTTGTCCGCGGCTTTCTTTGTTTTTGTCACTACCTGTATCCGTCATATCATCTACAATCGATGCTGTTAGGAGTGACTCCAAAAGACCTACCATGGCTAGAGCAAGAGAATACGGCAAGATAATCATTAATGTTTCAAATGTGAGCGGAATGTTAGGCAACGCAAACATCGGCAACGTTGCGGGAAGCGTCCCCATGTCCCCCACCGTTCTTACACCCATGTTCATTGCAATTGCTAATACACTTACGATGATAATCGCAACTAAAGGTGACGGTACCGCCTTCGTAAATTTAGGTAAAATATAAATAATGGCAAGGGTTAACGCTACTAAGCTGTACATGATCCACGTTTCACCTACAAAGTGTTGGAGCTGTGCGGTAAAAATCAAGATCGCCAAGGCGTTTACAAAACCGATCATAACCGAGCGCGGAACGAACTTCATTACGCTAGCCAGTTTAAAAACACCAAAGAGAACTTGAATGATACCAGTTAAAATCGTCGCAGCAAGTAAATACTCTAACCCATGATCCGCAACGAGGGTGACCATCAGAAGGGCCATTGCTCCTGTGGCACCAGAAATCATACCCGGTCTACCTCCTACAAAAGCAATAACAACGGCAATACAAAATGCAGCGTACAATCCGACCATCGGATCGACACCGGCAATGATTGAGAAGGCGATCGCTTCCGGAATCAGGGCTAAGGCTACCACTATCCCTGAAAGGATATCCCCTCTCACATTCCCAAACCATTCATTTTTCATTTTTTCAGCGTAACTCAAAAACTGCACCTCTTTCATATGATTTTATAGTTTTGGTTTTCGACTCTCACGAAAACCACTCCGTCGCAAACATATTAAATTGTACCAGATAATCTAAGAAATCGAAAAACCAATGTAAGCGCCAATCATCCCGTATATTCTCAAGATACCTTCAAGTATCTCCTAATAACGACACTTCATATAAAAAAGATACTCCGTGGTGCCTATCCGCATGTGATTTGGTGAACACAGGGTCAGGCACCGTGTAACCTATTTCACAAAGTGCTTGGCACCCAAATATTTTTTATTAATGATTTCGTTTATACAAGCCGTACCTTGATTACATACATTATCTAAGACCGACAAACATGCTACGAAAGGAATCATTTGTATGAATACATTGTACATCGTTATCCTTTTCACCTCTCAGGTGGACTATATGTATGTTAGCGAAACGCCTTTTAATGAAACGGATCGCACGCCTGCTCTTACCATTTCCGGCACGGATGGTTCCGAGTACTATATTAATGGAGATTTTGTCTACCTAAAAAAGCAAGTAACGACCTCTAACGTCACGGTTTTGGAAGAAGTGTATGAAGACTATCTTCTTGAATCGGGAAAAGAACTCATTATTTTTGAGATAGAGTAGTAGCCTTCAATGGTAGAAAGCGCTATCATAATATTATAGAAGAAACGAGCAACTCACGTTTAGAGTTGCTTGTTTAATTAGGAAAGGGTGATAACGTGAAAATTGCAGTGATGACAAGTGGAGGCGACTCTCCCGGCATGAACGCCGGTGTTCGAGCCGTCGTGAAAAAAGCCATTTATCATAATCACGAGGTGTACGGAATTTACCGCGGTTTTGAAGGGTTAATGGAAAACGACATCAAAAAACTTGCCTTAAAAGACGTTGGGAGCATCATCCACAGAGGAGGAACGGTTCTCTACTCTGCTCGAAGCGAACGCTTCAAAACAGAAGAAGGACAAGCCCAAGCTCTGGATGTGTTAAAAAAACATGGAATCGAAGGCCTTGTTGTCATTGGTGGCGATGGATCCTATCGTGGCGCTCAAATCTTACATAATCACGGTATTAAAACGCTCGGAATTCCGGGTACAATCGATAACGACATTCGCGGAACTGACTATACACTTGGATTTGATACAGCCATCAACACGGTCATCGATGCCATTGATAAAATTCGTGACACCGCAACCTCACACGAGCGCACCTACGTGGTAGAAGTGATGGGACGGGACGCAGGTGACATTGCCGCATGGTGTGGTCTAGGTGGCGGGGCAGAAAGCATCCTTCTCCCTGAAGTCGAGTCAAGCCGAGATGATATGCTCCAGCGAATCCAAGACGGATTCGAACGTGGGAAAAAACATTCGATTATCATTGCCGCAGAAGGTGCCGGTAGCGGTGAAGAAATCGGTCGCTTCATTCAAGAAAAAACAAACTTTGATACACGTGT
Source organism: Alteribacter aurantiacus DSM 18675 (assembly GCF_000429705.1). Classification (GTDB taxonomy): domain Bacteria; phylum Bacillota; class Bacilli; order Bacillales; family Salisediminibacteriaceae; genus Alteribacter; species Alteribacter aurantiacus. The sequence goes on along the minus strand of NZ_KE386941.1, from coordinate 155,469 downwards.
TACCATTTTGGGGCACGTTCAACGAGGCGGCTCTCCTTCCGCTTTCGATCGCCTCCTTGGCTCACGCCTTGGTGCACGGGCAGTGGAAATGCTTATGAACGGTGAATCAGGCAAAGCACTTGGACTTGAAAAAAATCAAATCTCCTCCCACGATTTCGATTACGTGTTGAAGCAAAAAGAAAATGAGGATATTAAAGAGCTTTATACTTTGGCTATCGAACTTTCAATTTAATCTGTATGACGCCTCCTACTTTTGGGAGGCGTTTTTTATTTGGAATGTCCTCATAGGCAAGGAAGTCAATGATGCAACGGCTGACCTCGATTGATAAATCCCGAAGTCGATGAACAAACGCCACAACTCGATTAATAAATCTCAAAGTTGATGAATAAACAGACGAACTCGATTAATAAATCCCAAAGTCGATTGATAAATCTACCTCACCCTTTACCTCTCCCACTCTGCGGGGAGGCGTTTTTCATTTGCGACCAGGATTCCAGAGTCAATTGAGCATTCAGAGGTAAACGTGATGAACACGGCGAAATTCAAATGTTTGTCGAATGACCGACAAGTGACAGATACCGACGCATATATCAAGACATCAACGCATACACACACAAAACAGACGCATGAGCCACCGAAATAGACTGATAGAACCACGAAACAGACGCATCTCCCTCTCATCTACCATTCCTCACTACTCCAATAGTCCCACCCTATTATTCTTAATTTTCTAAAAAGTTTGTCACATAATCTGACCGGTTTGTAGTCACCTCCTTGTCACAAGACTAAACTGTAAAAAAACAGCAACATTGAAAGGGGAACGAATTTGATGGAAGATAGTATTTTTCTCATGAATAATGTATGGGTCATTTTTGCGACAGTACTTGTTATTTTAATGCAGGGCGGGTTTATTCTTCTCGAGGCAGGATCCACAAGAATGAAGAACGCAGGACATACGGCTGGTAAGTCCATCTTTGCGTTTGGTATTGCGTCCCTTGCATTTTGGGCTGTAGGATATGGATTCATTTACGGTGAAGGAAATGCCTTTATCGGAATGTCAGACTTTTTCTTTGGTGATTTCACAGCCGTCTCTGATGGATTAATGGGATCGGTTGACTTTATGTTCCAGCTCGCTTTTGCCGGTATCGCATTGGCGATTGCATTTGGTGGATTTGCAGAACGAGCAAAGATTTCGGTTTATATTATTTTCGCCGTCGTGTTTACTGCATTCATTTATCCTGTTGTTGCACATTGGATCTGGGGTAGCGGTTGGTTAGCAGGCCTTGATAAACAAGACTTTGCCGGATCGACAGTTGTTCATTTGACTGGTGCCATGGCAGCATTGGCCGCGACGATTCTTCTTAAGCCTCGTATTGGAAAATTCAACGCGGATGGATCTTCAAATCCGTTAAGTGGTCACAACCAGGTTTACACAGTCCTTGGTGTATTGATCCTGTGGGTTGGTTGGTTCGGATTTAATGCAGGTAGTACACTTGAAGTAGCTGACGGGTTCTTTGGTTATGTAGCTCTTAATACACAGCTTGCTGCAGCTGCAGGTGCGATCGCAGCGTTATTTATTACATGGGTTGACCGCGGAAAAGCGGACGTTCCAACCATGTTGAACGGAACACTTGCCGGACTTGTAGCTATTACCGCTTCTTGTGCATTCGTAGCTCCTTGGGCAGCCGTTCTTATCGGTTTTGTAGCCGGAATTATCGTTCATTTCAGCATGAAATTTTTCGAGAAAAAAGGCATCGACGATCCCATCTACGCTCTTTCTGTTCACGGTGTAGCCGGGGTTTGGGGAACGTTGTCTACTGGTTTCTTCGCCACTCCTCAACTAGCAGCCATGAACGGCGGAAGTGCCGGACTTTTATACGGCGGCGGTTTTACACAACTCGGCGTTCAAGCCATTGGTGTCGTCGCTTGTGGAGCCTTTGCTTTTATCGCATCATACGGATTCCTTCTTTTGATCAGACCAATGGTTAGCGGACTCCGCGTATCTCGCGAGAAAGAGCTTTTAGGTCTTGATATGAGTGAGCACGGAAGCTACGGTTATCCGGAAAACTTCGCACCTGAAGCAGTAAAATCTCAACAAGCGTGATCTTCCGGCTATCATACCGGTGATCTAATAGATTGCTTCCCCTTGAAAAGGACCGCCCAACTCAGCCAGGGCGGCCCTCTTTTTAAAATGAAGGATTAAACTGCTTCCTGTTGTTCTACTCTTCACCTTTCCTTTTTGCTTGCTAGAATTCTTTTCTATTATAGATGAAAGTTGCGATGAAAAATGAAAGGATATAAATCATAACTCCTAAAACCGTATAGGCAATGGCCATGGTTAAAGTAGGGTCTATGTTTAAATTCGAGATCAGCGGTTGTTCTGCTATATAGCCGACCGTATTTCGCAATCCGAAAGTAACAATTAGTCCGCCCATAGCCCCACCAAGCAAAATGGCGTCCGATTTTTCCGCACCTAACATATAGAGAAGTGGGTAAGCAACCGCTCCTATAAATAAGACGATGAAAATTCCTAATGCAACTGTCGTAAAGATCGCATCGACAGGTGTACTTGAAACGACGTTATATACAAGAAAGACTCCGTACGATAATCCACTTCCTAACACCACCACAATAAAGTAAAAAAAATAGTGACTTTTTACGATTTGGTTCCTACTGACCGGCAAGGTAAGTACGTATTTGTCATAACCCGATTTTCCTTCGTGCTTGATGACTTCAAGACCTGGCATCGAAACTAACAATATAACTAGTAAAGCAACCATGCTTAACATTGAATCGTTTCCAAAATAAAAGAGTAGCATGGACAATAGGAGGGCCAATCCCGCGTAGGCAAAGAAACTACGATAAACCAGATAGTAATTGGTTAATAAAAGAGCTGACATTTATTTTTCACTCCTCGTTAAAAAGATCGTAAGTTCTTCCATAGAAATTCGTTTAGACTTTACTACAGTTGGCAACTTCTCTTTATCTGAAACGAGTACACGATAGTGTGAGTCTTGGTCTTTTTTCGCCACAATCCATTCTTCATCAATTAGACTTAGCTGGTGAGCAGTGACATCAGCCAAACCATACTTTTCAAACACCTCTTCTATTTCATCATTTAATATGATCTCACCCTGTTTAATAAAAACGAGGTGACTAGCTATTTTCTCCACATCACTCATGATATGTGAGGAAAGTAATATCCCACCGTTCTTTTCTCTTACAAATCGTTCTAATTCACTAAGCAATTCTGATCTAGATGAGGGATCAAGTCCACCTGTAGCTTCATCTAAAAGTAGTAGCTTTGCGTCATGCGATAAGGCAATAGCCACCGACAGCTTCATTGACATTCCTCGAGAAAAGGTGATGACCTTTTTATCCAAAGGTAGAGAAAACGCCTCAACCAGACGATTAAAGTTGTCTGTGTCCCATGAGTCATACATTTTCTTTAATACGTTACCAAGCTGCTTTATTGTCAATTGTGAAGGCAGATTCATAGCATCAAACACGACCCCAATCTCTTCTTTCATTCTTGAATGTTTACTCGGATCCTCTTTGCCTAATATCTTAACTGAGCCATTGTCCGTAGACGTTAACCCAAGGACCGATTTAAATGTTGTGGATTTACCTGCCCCATTATCTCCGATAAACCCAACGATGGACCCTGCAGGGACATTGAACGAAATATCCTTTAAAACAGCTTTATCACCAAACGATTTACTAATATTTTTAACTTCTAAAAGGTTTGCCATATTTCCACTCCTTTTGTGATTCCACCAATTATTGATTTATTTACACTTACGTCAGTGTTGTGTAAGGCTCAGACACATCCCCCATTTAAGATCTATTTAGGCAGATTTTTCATTAAAGTACAGATTCAGTCTTCCTACCAAGAAATATGGTAGAACGAAGCCAGCCACCGCTACTGCTAGCACAGCACCTGTGATCTCCCAAATCCCACGAACCAAGAAAATGTTGAAAACATTTAGCCAAATCGCTTCACGTACTTCTGGAATAATGACAGAGAGACCAATCACTCCACCACCAATTATCAGAGACACAAGACCAAATCGGTAATGAATCACAGAGGCTGCAAATCCCAGTGACATAATCATAATGAGCATCGCCATATCGACTGCAAACATTATCAAAACGGTTTGTTCCCCAGCCATGAATGCCGTAAAATGGGAAAGGTTCATTTCTTCTGCTTGCCACAGCGTCAACTGTTCAAGACCAAGAAACACAACAGTGTGGATAAAGGCACCGAGTACACTTAGCACCACAGCACTCGCGACTACACCTATATAGAGTTGCTTCCGAGTGGCACCAAAAGACGATCCATATGTTAAAACGAGACGATATAAGTAACTCCCGATAATCGCAAAGTAAAGATACACAGCCGCATTAGTCTGAAAGAACACTTGGTCTGACTGGTTAATCGCTGTATACACAATTCCGATGCTCACGACACCAAATAATATGGCAAAGAAGTACAAAAATGAACTTCTCATTTCAAGCCAAACCATGTGCCATAACCCTATTACTTCTCTCATGCTCCCACTCCCTCTTTCTTACGGTCCGTTTTGCGAAGTAAGTACTCCTGAAGGCTCGGTACTTCGTTCATGCTCTCTACGTCCTGAAGCTCTTGCCATAACTCACTTTCCTTTTCTACTAGAAGGGAAACGGTGTTACCGAGTGACTTCGTTTCCAATACATCACGGTGAGTCAGGTATACCCCAAGCGCCTCCTTCGAACCAGTCACATAAACGGCACCTTCTCGAATGGTTTCCATTGATTTTTGAAGGGCGAGCTTTCCTTGATCCATGACGATCATCTCTTCAATAAACGACTGTAGTTCTTGAATAAAGTGCGTAGACAACAAAAACGTGCGATCCCCTTCTTCAAGTTCCGTTACCAATAAGTCATAAAACACTTCACGGACAGCTGCATCCAGACCATTTGTTGGTTCATCGAACACGGTGAATTCCGCTCGGCTCGCTAAACCAACAGTTAAAGCGACAGCCGTTTTCATCCCTTTTGATAAGGTTTTCACACGTTTTTTACCATCTAACGAAAAAGCCCGTAAACTATGGGCAGCTAGTTCTTCGTCCCATTTAGGGTAAAAATAAGACGCGACTCGTAACACATCTTTAATTTTCCACGCTGGGTTTAGAGGATGATTCTCTTGAATGAAGCACATTTTTTTCAATACATTGCGGTTTTCAAAAGGAGCTTCTGAGAATAGCTTTACACTTCCTTCGTCGGGTCTAAAAAAGCCGGCCAACACTTTCATGAGCGTTGTCTTTCCCGCTCCGTTTCTACCCCACAGCCCATAAACCTTTCCTTTTTCTAACGTTAAACTGACACTGTCGAGACCTTTCGCTTGTTTACTGTGAAAATACGTTAACCCCTCAATTTTTACCACATGCTCATTCACTCTTCATCCACTCCCTTAGATAACAGTTCTGAAAGCTCATTCCTCTCCATCCCGATTCGCTTGGCTTCTTTTACAAGAGGCTTCACAAACTCGGTAAAAAACTCTTCTTTCCGTTTTGCCATAAGCTTCTTTTTTGCCCCCTCAGCAACAAACATGCCAATTCCTCTCCGTTTAAAGATCAATCCTTCATCCACCAAAGCCTGAATTCCTTTACGCGCCGTAGCTGGATTAATTTTATAAAACTTAGCAAGCTCGTTTGTGGAAGGAAGTTTGTCACCTTCTTTTAGCGCTTCGTCTAAGATGTCTTCCTCGACCCATTCTTTAATTTGTTGAAAAATCGGTCGGTTCTCATCAATCATTTTCTTCAATTTTTCACCAACTTTTTCATCCATGTCATTTGGTTAGTTACTCAACTAACTAACTAAGATACTACAGTCATATTATTCCAAAGTCAATACTAAGTGTGAAAAATTCAGATATTTTTTCAAAGCAAAAAAAACCGGCCCTCTCAAGGAAGACCGATTTAAAGAACGATTGTTGTAAAGGCAAATGCAGTTAATGAGTACACTGCAATCGCAATAAACAAATACGAAAGCTTCCTATTCCCTTTTTGCCACTCAAATCTTGCCCACACGAAAAACATGATCCCAATAATCAATAAGTGATAGGGCAAAGATAAAAGAAGCGCCGGAGCTTGAATCGTATGGTAAAGAAGCAACCCTCCTGTAAAAATAAGGAGAATCGCAATGAGCCAAATCCATCGTTGTTTTGTCATGATGTAATCTCCTGTTTATTGATGAGGCAATGAAAAAGATAAGGCGCGACTTTTTCAATACCTTCATTCATTTACATGGCCATCATGGTAAATAACACCATAAGTAGCGCGTAGGCTGAGAGTAACGTGAGAATAAATGCCAAAGGGTACGATTTTCGTTTCCAGCGAAGAATCGCCCACACACCAAAAGCAATGCCAATGAGTAATAGGTGATTTGGAAATGCGTAGTCCTGTTCTGCCGCACGCTCAAATACATAAAAGCCGCTGGCAATAATCACGACAACAAAGATTCCCGTAATGGAAAAGTAAAACAAGCGCTCGTCCTTCATGGTCTCTCCTCCCTTTTACTCGAAGCCACTGAAAAAGTACAGCCCGACTTTTTCACTGCCTTTATTGGAATAGGCACTCGGTTGCGCGCCTGATACAAGAAACCCACTTGTATCAGGCTTTCAAAACAGGCAACCGTTACGCTCATTGGTTCGAACTTTTTCAGTGCCTTCTTGTCTGTACATTGTTATTTTCCCGCTCATGAGGAGAACCATGCATTTTTAGAGTGATTCTTCGTCCCAAGTTGTATATAATGGGGAGATGAATGTAAAAATGAGCGCTAAATGTAGAAAGGGTTATGTACATGACTGCCGAATTACCAAGAAAAACATTTGCCATCATCTCTCACCCGGATGCCGGTAAAACAACACTAACCGAAAAGCTGTTATTCCTTGGTGGAGGAATCCGCGACGCAGGAACGGTTAAAGGGAAAAAAAGCGGAAAGTTCGCTACATCCGACTGGATGGAGATTGAAAAACAACGGGGAATCTCCGTTACATCCAGTGTGATGCAGTTGATTTATGACGACGTCCAAATCAACATTCTCGATACACCTGGACACCAAGACTTCAGTGAAGACACGTATCGAACACTCACTGCCGTTGATACGGCCGTCATGGTGATCGACAGCGTAAAAGGAATCGAAGCGCAAACATTGAAGCTGTTCAAAGTGTGTAAAATGCGTGGAATACCGATCCTCACCTTCATCAACAAGCTTGACCGTGAAGGAAAAGACCCACTCGACCTTTTAGCTGAAATTGAAGAAGTGCTCGAGATGGAAACGTATCCGATGAACTGGCCGATCGGTATGGGAAAAACCCTTAAAGGGATTTACAGCCGCGAAAAAAATAAAATTGAAGTGTACAACGAGCAGCATGAACGTGTAATCGTCGATTATGACGAGCAGACGATGCTCGAGGATTACGAAAAAGAAAAGCTCGAAGAAGACGTGATGCTTCTAAATGAAGCCGGCAACGAATTTACAATGGACAAAGTGCGTAACGGTGATCTCACACCGGTATTCTTCGGTAGTGCTTTATCAAGCTTCGGTGTTCAGTCGTTTCTCGACGAATTCGTCAATCTTGCAGCACCCCCTCAGCCTCGTAAAGCTGGTGGAGAGCTAATCAGCACAGAAGGTGATACGTTCAGCGGATTCATCTTCAAAATTCAAGCGAACATGAACCCGAACCACCGTGACCGTATTGCGTTTCTTCGCATATGTTCGGGTAAATTCCAACGAGGAATGGAAGTCATGCTTTCACGTACGGGCAAAAAAATGAAATTGTCTCAGTCCCATTCGTTCTTCGCTTCAGATCGTGAAACGGTCAATGATGCACTCCCTGGAGACATAATCGGGCTTTACGACTCAGGAAACTTCGAAGTAGGCGATACGATTGTAACGGGCAACGAGCCGTTCCAATACGAAGAAATGCCTCAATTCCCGCCTGAAAAATTCGCCAAAATTACGGCGAAAAACGCGCTGAAACATAAGCAGTATCACAAAGGAATGAAGCAGCTAGTGCAAGAAGGAACGATTCAGCTCTATAAGACGCCGTACTTCGATGACTACATCATCGGTGCCGTTGGTGAGCTTCAATTCCAAGTATTCGAATACCGTATGAAAAACGAATATAACGTAGATATCGAGTTTAGTCACATGACCTACGAACTCGCTCGCTGGGTAACCAAAGGTGAAATTACCGACAACATGACAGACAGCCGCAAAATGCTCGTAAAAGATCAGCACGGCCGCTCCGTCCTCTTGTTCGAAAACGAATTCTCCCTGCGCTTCTTCCAAGACAAGTATCCTGACTTGACGTTATCGACTGGTTGGGAATTGTTGGAGTAAGAGTGTTTTTGGCGGAAATGGTTGAGGATTGATTTGTGATGCATCGTAGAGCGATTAATGCACCAAACCTGATGACCACCTCTTGTAAGACCCCCTCTCTATTTTTGGAGAGGGGGTCTTGTTGTAGAAAGGTGTGGAGCTTAGGGGAATTAACGGCTTCACCACTCTCATTCGCGGCTTCGTCCCCCGCTTTTACCGGGTACCACTCTCCAATTCACCGCTTGTCCCCTTCTTTTTACCGCTTCACTCCTCTAATTAACCGTTTGGCTCAAGTCACACCATCTCGAAGAAGGCCAACGCACTTAATGTTTATATCCGGCCAAATCACTATTATTCGAGGCTTCATCCCCACTTTTACCGGGTACCATTCTCCAATTCACAGCTCCTCCCCTTCTTTTTACGGCTTCACTCCCCTAATTAACGGTTTGGCTCAAATCACAGCTCCCCCAATCCACCTCATCCAAAGAACAAAAAAGCCCGTCTCCTCAAATCGGAAACAGACCTACTCTTACACAATTTTATTATATCTTCTTTTTCCTTTTCCTTCACAAAAGCGGCAGCTACTCTTTCTGGACAAAAACCAAAATTTCCTCTCAACCTGACCAACGCCATTACACTGCTTGCAAATGTAAATAATGGCCACCTTTTTCCACCGCTTTCTACTCTTTTTCTTATTATACACCGCTCTTTTAGAAAAAGTAACCCAACCTCACTTAAATTTTTATACTATTCAATCAATTATTTCGAGCGTAAAATATCGTTCAAAAGGGTATTAGTAAGTGAAAAGGTTAACATAGAAAACGTCGCAGATGGGGAGATGCTATGAAGAACGTACTTGACCAATTCAAAGAAGTTAGCTTAGCCATTATGCCAATGGCCGGCTTAATTATTTTCTTACAATTTACCGTCATTGGAATGCCCACAGATGTGTTCATCCGCTTTTTATTCGGAGTAGTCATGGTTGGGCTAGGCCTTTTTCTTTTTTTACTTGGCGTTCATATCGGACTTTTACCGATCGGGGAATTAATTGGGTCTACCCTACCTAAGTCGAAAAAACCTCTGATTATTATCGGAGTGGGCTTTATTCTTGGGGTAGCAGTTACGATTGCGGAACCGGATGTGCGTGTGCTTGCCCTTCAAGTCGATCAAGTCTCAGGAGGGGACATTTCGAATTTGACCCTCGTCTATACGGTGGCACTTGGGGTGGGGATTTTTGTCGCCTTGGCCATGGCAAGAACCATTTACGAAATTCCATTGAAGTACTTACTTGTCGGAGGATACACGGTTGTATTCCTCTTGGCTTTGTTCACCCCCGACTCGTTTATTCCCATTTCCTTTGATGCAGGAGGGGTAACGACAGGACCGATGACGGTGCCCTTTATCCTCGCGCTTGGTGTAGGTGTGGCATCTGTCATTCGCGGCGGCAAAGGGTCGTCAAGTGAAGGGTTCGGCCTTGTGGCACTCGCCTCGATCGGACCGATCATTGCCGTGATGATTTTAGGGGTGATATACGGATGATTGCAGAACTGTTTGAAGGATTTGACCATGTATTGTTGGAAGTGTTAATGGCTGTTATTCCTCTTCTTGTGTTTTTCTTGATCTTTCAGATTTTCTTTTTAAAACTTGAAAAAGAACGAATCAAAAATGTCTTGATTGGAATCGTCCTCACGTTTATGGGGCTCTCTCTTTTTTTACAAGGAGTAGAAGTAGGGTTTTTTCCTGCTGGAGAAGTGATTGGTGAATTACTCGGAGAACGGGAAAACACATTGATTTTACTACCTATCCTTGGATTTCTTTTTGGATTTACTGCGACTTTTGCAGAACCGGCTATTCGAATTTTAAATTATGAGGTGGAAAAAGTAACCTCAGGCTCCATTTCCAAGAACGTCATGCTCATCACGTTATCGATTGGTGTTGCCTGTTCTATTGCTCTTTCAATGGTCCGTATTGTTCTTGGCATCCCCCTTTGGTACCTTATTGTGCCGGGGTATGGGCTTGCTCTTTTACTCATTTTCTTCTCAAAGGACAGGTTCATCTCCATCGCTTTTGATGCGGGAGGCGTAGCAACAGGACCTATGACCGTGACGTTCATTATGGCAATAGCGGTAGGAATTGCTGAAGTAACAGAAGGTCGAGACCCGTTAATGGATGGATTCGGTATGATTGCTCTCGTAGCCATCACTCCGATCTTATCTGTTCTGATTCTCGGTTTAATTTACAAATGGAAGGAGAGTACCTCTTCATGACACCTTCAGAAAAGCACGATCACAAACTCATTCTCACCATTGTAAAACGAGGCATGTCGAAAAAGGTGATGAAAGCATCTAAATCTGCCGGTGCCGAGGGCGGAACGATTCTATTGGCAAACGGACGAGGCATTCATGAAAAAGGCAAATCATTCGGTTTGGATCAAATTTATGAAAAAGACCTGATTCTCACACTTGTGAGAGAGGAGATTTTGCCCGACGTTTTAAGAAACATTATCGACGCCGTAAAACTCAATACAACGGGAAAGGGTCTCGGCTGTATCATTGATATTAAAAAGACGATCGGCATTAACCATATGGATTATGAAGAGGAAGAAAAGGAGGATTTAGACGCGATGACAGACGACACTAAAGGATTCAATTTGATCATGACCGTTGTGAATAAAGGAGATGCCGGGAAGGTTGTCGACTCTTCCATCGAGGGGGGCGCTGAAGGTGGAACGATTCTAAACGGCCGTGGAAGTGGCATTCATGAAAAAGCCAAGTTGCTCTCTTTAAGTATCGAGCCTGAAAAAGATATCGTTCTTACGCTCATTAAACGCTCTAAAACAAAGGAAGTCCTAGCAAAAATTGAAGAAGGTACAGAACTCAACAAACCGGGAAAAGGCATTTGCTTTGTGTTGCCTGTTGAAGAAACCGTGGGTATTCACCACCTCCTTCAAGATGAAGAATAAAAAAAGAATCAGCTCTGCACGATGTCGTGTAGGGCTGATTTCTATTTAATCGACTTTGGCACCGTGACTTTCCGCCACACGAATAGCTTGGTGCCAATCGAGTTTGGTGTCATTTAACTCCAGGTCTTTAAAATTGATGCCGTCAACAACGGCCTCTCGGAGATCGGCTTTTTTCAAATTCGCTTTCATCAACTTTGCCCGTGTTAAATCTGCGCCACTAAACACAACTCCCGTTAAATCTGCTTCGTAAAAATCAGCTTCCATCAACCGCACATTGGTGAAGTTTTGTTTTCCAAGAGCTTGGAGGCGAAAATTCGTGTACGACCAATCTCCTTCTTCTATCGACATCCCAGTAAGGATCGCTTCGATAAATGAGGAGCCAGTCATTTTACAATGGGAGAAGTGCACGGTCCATAGATTCGCCATGTGGAAATCACAGTTGAGAAAAGCGCTCGTATGGTGATGGGAATCATTCAGTTTTGCTCCGCTAAAATCGCAGTTTTCAAAGACGGAATTGGAAGTTTGAACCTCTTGAAGGTCAATGCCCCGAAACCGACAGTTGCGAAACGTACAACGGTCTATGACGGTTCCTTGCAACGAATCTTTGAATTGGTTATCGATAAAGGTTTGTTCTTTCATTTGTCTGTTCCTTTCTCCGAACGCAAAAAGCACAGGTAGGTTGCATGGCTTTTAGTTTAGGCCTGCATCTCCTGTGCTTTTCTTCCGTTGGGTGGTGTAATTTTGATAAAGGTTCAATAGCTCGTCCAACTCTTGGCTGTATTTAACGGTTTCTGATGACGTTAATCCGTTCTTTTTGGCAGACAAGATCATAAGCTGACGTTTCTCTTCTACGTATCGTTTCAGGTCGTGCAAAAGGACCATATACTCACTACCTTATTTCCGTTTATTCTGACAAATGTAACATATTTTGTTAATTAATATTATAAATTAATTGACCTTAAATGAAAAGGAAAAAGCATGCTGCTCGTGAAAACAACATGCTTTGCCCTATTTATCATCAGTGCCGGTTATGACATTTCATTTACTTTTTGTAGCACCGCGTCTTTTAACTGCTCAATCTGACTTTCCGCAGCTTCAAGAGAGTCTTTTTTCACTCCGAAGTACGCTTTGATTTTCGGCTCTGTACCGGACGGGCGAAGGCAGTACCAGCTACCGTCTTCCAATACGACTTTAATCACGTTGGATGCAGGAAGGTCGATCTCTTCTGAAGTGCCGTTGATCATATTGGTACGTGTTCCGGTCAAGTAATCTTCTTGCCACTTTACTCTTAGTCCAGCTTGTTCTTTAAGAGGTTCATTACGGAACGATTCCATCATACGGCCCATCGTTTCAACGCCGGTCTTCCCTTTGAATACAAACGATTCAAGGTCTTCCAAGAAGTAACCGTAGCGCTCATAAAGATCCAAAAGTCCTTGGTACAAGGTTTTCCCTTGTTTTTTATAATAAGCTGCTACTTCCGCTGCGAGGAGCGCTGCTTGAATCGCGTCCTTGTCACGAGCGAACGGCTCGATTAAATAACCATAGCTTTCTTCATACCCGAATAAATACGTGTGCTCGTTCGTTTGTTCAAACTGGCGGATTTTTTCTCCGATGAATTTGAACCCTGTAAGAACGTCCAGTGTTTCTATGCCATATTGAGCGGCGACTCGACGTCCCATTTCGGAAGTCACGATCGTCTTGATGACAACACCATTATCAGGTAGGCTACCGTCAGCTTTCTTCTTGGAAAGCAAGTAGTCGAGCATCAACGCACCGGTTTGGTTACCTGTAAGCACTTTGTACGTGCCTTCTGTGTCTTTTGCTACGACACCAACACGGTCCCCATCTGGATCTGTTGCAATAAGGATATCTGCATCACGCTTGTCACCAAGAATGATAGCACGATCAAAAGCACGATGTTCTTCTGGATTAGGTGACGTCACGGCAGAAAACTCTGTATCAGGAACCGCTTGTTCTTCAACGACGTGTACCTTTTTAAAGCCGGCTCTCTGGAAGCCGTCCATCATCGGCTTTTGGGCAGCCCCGTGAAGAGGTGTAAATACGATTCCCAAGTCTTCTCCTACTTCATTAATAAGCTCTTGATCCACAACAACTCGTTCCAAGGCTTCACCGTAAGACTTGTCCATGTCTTCAAGTACGAATTCCAGAAGTCCCTTTTCAAGAAGCTCGTCTTTATCGCCTGTTTTGATCGTCAATTCATTTTCAACTGCGTTCACCATTTCAATGAGACGATCGGCATCATTTGGTACAAGCTGAGCGCCATCATCTCCGTATACTTTAAACCCATTGTATTCAGGTGGGTTGTGGCTTGCTGTAATCATAATTCCTGTATGTGTGTTCAATTCACGCACAGCAAAAGAAAGCTGCGGTGTTGGACGTAGCTCACTGAAAACATAGGTTTTTATCCCGTTTGCACCTAGTGTACAAGCGGCTTCAATGGCGAATTCATCAGACATGCGACGGTTGTCGTGAGCGATCACCACTCCACGGGAGACAGCTTCTTCACCGGCAGCCTTCATGTAATCTGCTAGTCCTTGAGCAGCTTTACGGATCGTATAAACGTTCATTCGGTTTGTACCCGGTCCGATTTCACCGCGCATTCCTCCTGTACCAAACTCAAGGTTCTTGTAAAAACTATCTTCCAAATATGTTTCGTCATTTGCAAACTTCATTAACTCTTCTCGTAAATCTTCTCGTAAACTTTCGTACCCCATCCATTTTTCAAACTGCTTTTTCCAGCTCATTGGTTCCTCCTTGTAGATCGTTATTTAGTATGTAGATGCTAGAGTGAAGATGGCTTTAGAAAGAAAAGCCCTATCAAAACACAATGTGATAGGGCTTTTCCAGTTTCCTTTATTATACGAGTGGTCAGGCAAAAAACCAAGACTCGTTTTTATGCATTTACCTTTTCTTCAGGATTCATCGCGTAAGCCATCTCACGCTCAAGCTCTTCTACATAGCGATCCCTCTGTTCACTCGTCCAGTGCAGACGGTATGCCATATAGTTCACGACTTGTACTTTCCATTCCTTTACCCAATGGATGTCAAAGAACAATGAAGCCGTCCGACGGTTGAAGAAGTCTAACGGTGTCGTAGTCATCTCTTCTTCTAATCCGTAAACAAGGCTTGCGTACAAGCTTTTCGGCATATGGAAATGCTTAGCCTCTTCACCGGACGTTTCCATAATTTCAAAGACTCGCTTAACGTTTGATCCATAAAGTTTTACAAGCTTTTCCGCTTCTTTTTTATCAAGACCTAAGTCCATTCCAACTTTGATTTGTTCTTTTTTGAACGATTCAAGACCGTTTGATCCACCAACGTCTCCGCCCGAAAGAACAATTTTGTCAGTAGTGCATTTGCCTTTTACGCCCACATCTTTTGCAACCATATCAACGATTCGCTGAGCCATTTTACGATATCCGGTCAGCTTACCACCTGCGATTGAAATTAAGCCAGAATCAGAAATAAATGTTTCATCTTTTCGTGAAATCTCTGATGCAGATTTTCCTTCTTCATGGATAAGAGGTCTTAGTCCTGCCCAGCTAGATTCCACGTCTTTCTCTTCAAGTTTCAAGCTTGGGAACATGTAGTTTGCCGCATCCAAAATGTAATCCAAGTCTTCTTGAGTCATACGAGGACTAGCGATGCGTCCATCATAATACGTGTCTGTAGTCCCTACGTATGTTTTCCCGTCACGAGGAATCGCAAACACCATTCTGCCATCATCTTCCGTATCAAAGTAAACCGCTTGTTTCAGTGGGAAACGAGACTGATCGATCACCAAGTGAACGCCTTTGGTTAAATAAAGGAACTTCCCTTTCTTGGAGCCATCAATCTCACGAAGATCGTCCACCCAAGGACCAGCTGCATTAACCACGCGCTTCGCTTTAATATCAAAGGTCTTGCCTGTTACAAGATCTTTCACTTTCGCTCCAATGACCTTGCCTGCTTCGTTGTAAAGAAGGGACTCAGCTTTTGTATAGTTCGTCGCTTTTGTTCCTCGGTGAACCGCTTCTTTCATAATTTCAAGGGTGAGGCGGGCATCATCGGTTTTGTATTCTACGTAAATGCCGCTTCCTTTTAGGCCTTCTTTACGAAGAAGTGGCGCTTTTTCTAGCGTTGTTTTTTTATTTAGCATGCTTCGGCGCTCGTTTCTTTTAACACCTGCAAGCTTGTCGTATGCTTTTAATCCTACAGAAGTGGAAAGCTTCCCGAAGGTGCCGCCTTTCATAATTGGCAAGAGCATCCACTCAGGAGACGTTACGTGAGGGGCATTTTCGTAAACGATCGCTCGCTCTTTTCCTACTTCTGCTACAAGTTTCACTTCAAACTGCTTTAAATAGCGAAGACCGCCGTGAACAAGCTTTGTGGAACGACTTGACGTACCTGCGGCAAAATCTTGCATCTCAATGAGTCCCGTTGAAAGCCCACGTACTGATGCGTCAAGAGCAATACCTGCTCCTGTAATCCCTCCACCGATTACGAGTAAATCAAGCTCCTCTTGCTGCATTTCATCTAAATAAGTGTTTCTCTGAATTGCTGAAAATGGTTTGACCACTTCAAACATCCTTTCTTTTATAAAAACGTATTTTACTTTATCTGACAGGTTCAAAAAAAGAAAAGACCACAACATCAGAGTCCCCCAAAAAGCGTAAAATACGCACCTATGGACCCCGTGCTGTGGTCTTTCTCCTAATCTCCGACCTGTTATGAACTTGACTCTAGTATACTACATCCTTGTACCTAATGAAAGGGATAAGCACGGATAATTTGTCTTAATACGAATTAAACTTTATATGCTACAGTCGCTTCAATCGCTTTTTTCCATCCTTTGTAAAGACTGTCTCGATCAGTAGCTTGCATATTTGTATTAAACGTACGATCCACATCCCACTGCTTGGCAATCTCCTCTTTACTTGACCAAAAGCCAGTAGCTAGTCCGGCGAGGTATGCGGCTCCAAGTGCTGTTGTTTCCTGAACAACCGGACGCTCAACAGGAACATCCAAAATGTCGCTTTGGAATTGCATCAAGAAGTTGTTCGCTACCGCTCCCCCATCGACACGAAGGGTTTTTACATCGATATGGGAATCAGCCTCCATTGCACGAACCACGTCTTTCGCTTGATAAGCAAGAGACTCCAGTGTGGCACGAATGAAATGTTCTTTTTCTGTACCGCGGGTCAATCCGAAAATCGCGCCTCTTGCATCGGAATCCCAATACGGCGTACCAAGCCCTACAAATGCAGGTACAAGGTATACGCCTTCAGTAGACGCGACGCGCTCAGCGTAAGCTTCCGTGTCTTTTGCATCCTTAATCATGCGTAGCCCGTCGCGAAGCCAATGAATCGCAGAGCCCGCAACGAAAATACTTCCCTCAAGAGCATATTCCACTTTTCCGTCCAGTCCCCAGGCAATCGTCGTGAGCAACCCGTGCTCTGATTTGACCGCTTCTTCTCCAGTGTTCATAAGCATGAAGCACCCGGTTCCGTAAGTGTTTTTTGCCATTCCTTTTTCAAAACATGCTTGGCCGAAAAGTGCTGCCTGTTGATCTCCGGCCGCTCCTGCAATCGGTACCTCTTGTCCGAAGAAGTGGTAATCAACCGTAGTCCCATACACTTCTGAAGACGGCTTCACTTCAGGAAGCATCGCTTTTGGTACACCTAATATGGAAAGAAGTTCGTCATCCCACTTTAGCTCGTGAATGTTGTACATCAATGTACGAGACGCATTGGAGTAGTCGGTTACGTGGGCTTTCCCTCCGGATAACTTCCAGATGAGCCAGCTGTCAATTGTACCGAAGAGAAGCTCTCCTTTTTCCGCTCTCTCACGCGCTCCTTCTACATGGTCAAGAATCCACTTTACTTTTGTACCTGAAAAATACGGATCTACAAGTAGTCCTGTTTTTTCACGGATTGTGTCTTCATGCCCTTCCGCTTTTAACTGCTCACAAATGGCAGCCGTTTGTCTCGATTGCCAAACGACCGCGTTATGAATCGGACGACCGGTTTCTTTTTCCCACACGACAGTAGTCTCGCGTTGGTTCGTAATTCCGATACCCGCGATTTGCTTGGCGGAAACCCCAGTTCGACTTAGGAGTTCCGCAATCACGGACAGAATGGATGACCAAATTTCGTTTGCGTTGTGCTCCACCCACCCCGGATTCGGGTAAATTTGTCTGAATTCCGTTTGAGCAATATCTACAACTTCCCCTTGTTTATCAAAAAGCATCGCTCGTGAGCTTGTTGTTCCTTGGTCTAATGAAAGAATGTATGTCTTGTCCATTGTTACTCCTCCTTAGGCTTCTCTTTCTAAGTGCTCTTTCCATAGGTCTTTATTAGATGTTGTCACCGACGATGCGCCTGCCTTAAGCGCCGTTTCCACATCGGAATATGTCCGCACAAGTCCCCCTGCAATGACCGGTATTTGCGTTCGATCCGTAATTTCCTCGATCAAATTGGGCACCACCCCAGGGAGAACTTCGATATAATCCGGCTTTGTAAGTTCAATCTTTTTATAGCTGGCTTCAAGAGCGAGGGAATCAAGGAGAAACAACCGTTGTATTGCTGAGATCCCTTGCTTCTTCGCTTTTAAAACCATGTTCTTTCTCGTTGATATAAGCCCATCCACTTTAATATCCTGGCATAAAAAATCGGCTCCGTAATCGTCACTTTTCAACCCGTGAACAAGATCTGCGTGGATAAAGAGCTGTTTATTCGCTCGTTTTGCAGTTGTAACGATACTTCTAAGTTGACCGACATGACTTTCGAGTAAAATAATCGTTTGATATGGGCTTTCGAGTAGCCAATCAAAATCTTTCAGCTGCCGGATGGCCGGAAGCAGTGTTTGTGCGCGTTCATTCATAACGTTTCACTCCTATCTCCTACAATAGTACCTTTTTTCAAAGGTGGTGTAAAAGATAGGTGTGGGGTGATAGGTGTGGTGGGCGCGGCGATGGTGGGATGGGATAGGGTAGGCGTGATTTGTTCATCGAGTTTGGGATTTGTTAATCGAGTTTGCGTGGTTCTTCATCGACTTTCAGATTTATCCATCGAGTTTGCGTGGTTCTTCATCGACTTTCAGATTTATCGATCACTTTCGTCCCGTTATCCATCACTTTCAGAAGTTATCAATCACTTTCCAAATGCTCTCACCAATCACACTGCAATATCCCCGACCGAGCGGCTACTCCATCAAGGAAAGGCATTGTAAAAGTTAAAGTTCGAACTTTTTCAGTGCCTCTATTTGAATAGCAATGGCTCCACTTGGTTGCGCGCCTGTTACGAGAAACCCACTCGTATCAGGCTTTTAAGACAGGCAACCGTTTCGCTCATTGCTTAAGGAACTGAAATAGTTAAAGTCCGAACTTTTTCAGTGCCTTAGAAAAAAGCCAGAGAGAGCGCTGCCGCTCCCCCTGACCACCTATTTACTGTTGTTTCTTTAACACGATGCTACCGAGAGACTCAATTGTAAATGCGCCGTCGTACACATCACCTGTTACAGGATCTTGCCACTTTCCTTCAGGTAGTTCGAAAGAGTGAGCAGCTTTTGTGTCGTGGTTCAGGATGCTCATGAACTCGCTTCCGCTCTCGCCGCGGAACAGCACCTCTACGTTTTCAGGCGTTTCAACCATGGTCACGCCCACTTCTCCGAGAACCTCTTTGTAAAGAGGACGTAGGATTTCAGGTTCAACGGCACTGCCGATGTAGTAAACTGAACCTTTACCTGTGCGATTACGAGTGATTGCCGCTTGGCCGGAGTAGAACGTGTTGCGGTACTCGGCCAATACTTCAGCGGTAACCGGATCTACAAGGTCGCACCATACTGTTGCATCAGATACGATTCCCTCAATTGATCCTTTAACCCCTTCGACTTGGTTCACTTGACCACTTTGTAGCGATTCGTATTCATTTACTTCGATTCCAGCAATCTCAGCCAGATCACCTGGGAGCGTTTGATCGGTTACAACGTTGTGCTCGTCCTTCACTCCGGAACGATACGTCAAGATGACGGTTCCCCCGGCATTTGCGTACTCTTTGAGCTTTTCTGTGAACCCTTTCTTCGTCAAGAAGTACACAGGAACCACAACGACTTTGTAAGAATCGAGATCTTCCACTTCACTGATGATGTCTGTTTTTGCATTTACTGCGTATGCAGGCTCGTAGAATCGAAGGAATTCGTTAACATAGTTGAACATTTCACTTTGCGGTTGGATCTGCCAAGCCCAGTCATTTTCAGGATCGTGGTAAACAGCAACGTCCGCTTTGTACTCTGCTTCGATCCAATCGTCACCGAATACTTTCATGTTGTCGATTACGCGTTTTACTTCGTCGAACTTGCGCTTTGGCTTGCCATCATGATCCAAGATTCCGTGACAGAACTCTTCTGTTCCAAAACGGGCAGCGCGCCAACGGAAGTAAACAATCGCTTCAGCACCACGGCTGATCGCTTGATACGTCCAAAGTTGAAGGTGTCCCGGACGAGGCAAGTAGCCGATACGGCTCCATCCTTGGGCACCGGACAGCTCTTCCATGACCCAGTAGCCTTTTCCGCTTTTCGTTCCGCGGCACAAGTCGTGTTGACGTGCGATGTTAGCTGGTGTAATCGGCTCTGGTAGTCCGCCCCATACAGGGTAGTTGTCAAAGCTGATGAAGTCCAAGTCTTTCGCCATTTCCTTTTGGTTTAACGCAAGACCTGTGTATACGAAGTTGTGTGTAATAAACTGACGCTCGTCGATATGCTTTTTCAGCTCTTCCACTTGAAGGCGGTTATAACGGTTATACGCCTCCGCACAGAAGCGGTCGAAGTCGAGAAGAAGGCTTGGGTTGTGCTCTTGATACACTTTACGCGGAACAGGAATTTGTTCCCACTCTGTGTAAGTCTGACTCCAGAACACGGTACCCCATGTTTCGTTTAGCTTATCAAGTGTGCCGTACTCTTCTTTTAACCAATCTTGGAAACGGGCACGATCTTCGTCTCCGTAGCTACGGTCTGATTTTTCGTGTCCGTATTCGTTGTCTGTTTGCCAACCGATTACGGCAGCGTGTTGTCCGTAACGCTTCGCCATTTCGGCAACGATTTTTTTAGAAAACTCCTGGTAGGTCTTGCTGTTTACGGTATAGTGTCTGCGGGCACCGAAAGAAATGGTTACCCCGTTTTCATCGACCGGAAGAATGTCAGGGTAGCGCTGGACCATCCAAGCTGGAGGTGTTGCCGTTGGCGTCCCAAGTACTACGTCAATCCCGTTTTTGGCAAAAAGATCGATCGCTTCATCATATAATGAGAAGTCGTACGTGCCCTCATTTGGCTCCATCAGGCTCCAACCGAATTCTGCGATTCGTACAACGTTAATTCCTAATTCTTTCATCATACGCACGTCTTCGGACCAGCGCGTTTTTGGCCATTGTTCTGGATAATAGTCTACACCGATATACATGTTGTTTTACCACCTTTAGTTCAGTTTCGTTGTTGTTTTTCGTGATGCTTTTATGCTTTTTGTACCATAAAAATTTAATTGTTACCTTAAGGTTGCCTCTAGGATAAGAATACCGAGGATTAGGTTGAAGCCTGCGTGCCCTTCGCTTTCCGTGGCGGTGCTGTCAAGCCTCCTCAGGCTTGCGCCTTGCGGGGTCTTGCCTAGCTCCCACAGCCACAGGAGTCTCGGGCACTTCGGCTTCAACATCTCTCTTAATAAACGACACTTTTTCGATAGCAGTGTTCCTAAACACTCACTATTTGAAGCTTATACAATAGAAGCTAGATTAGCTACTACTCCAGAAAGTACCATTCCCAAATTTAGATAGCTAGTTTTACAGGCATAACATTACTCTTTCACCGAGCCACCCAAGATACCTGAGATGAACTGCTTTTGCAGAAGCAAGAAGAAGATCATGATTGGTAATGTTGAGATGGTCGTTCCTAGCATAATTTGACCGTAATCAATTCGTGACATTCCTACAAGGCTGGATAGTGCCACTGGTAGTGTGTACATGTCACTTGAATTCATAACGACGAGGGGCCATAGGAAGTTGTTCCACTGGAACATGAACAAGAAAATGGCTACTGCAGCAAGGGCTGGTCTCATCGTTGGAAGTACAACGCGGAAGAAGATGCGGAATTCTCCTGCGCCGTCCACTCGTGAAGCCTCAATTAAAGAGTCCGGAATGGCCTTCATGTTTTGTCTCATCAAGAAGATCGCGAATGGGTAAGACAAGTGCGGCAGGATAACTGCGCGATAAGTGTTTAACCATTCAAGGTCCGCCATTAGTTTGAAAAGCGGGATCAGCGTGACGTGATAAGGAATCATAATCGCAAGAAGTAACGTGAAGAAAATCGCGTTACGCCCTTTAAAGTCGAACTTCGCAAAGGCATATCCTGCAGCAGAACAAATGAAGACACTCACCGCTGTAAAAATCAGCGTTATGACAAGAGAGTTGAACATGACTCGCCAAATGCCAACCGACTCATTTAAGTTCCGTAAGTTTTCAAAGAAATGATCACCCGGTGTTAAATTGGGCGGGATGCTGAAAATTTGCCCTGATGGGTTTGTTGCTCCGATAAACATCCAATAAAACGGAAACATGGAGATGATAACACCGATGAACAAGAATGAATACAGTCCGATTTTCTTAAGCAATTCGCGTGTTTTCTTTTTCTTCATCATTCTTTATCACCTACCACTTTCATCTGCAGCCAAGACAGAATCGCAATAATAATTACGAGGACATAGGCAATGGCTGACGCATAGTTAAAGTCGAAGTATCTGAAACCGTTCATGTAAAGATACAGTGAAATCGTCAATGTGGAATTGTTCGGTCCACCACCGGTTAAAATAAACGGTTCGTCGAAAAGCTGAAGCGTACCGATCGTTGAGAGTACGAATGTAAACAAGAAGATCGGCTTCAACTGTGGCAGTGTGATTGAGAAGAACTGACGAATTTTGCCCGCTCCATCGATACTTGCAGCTTCATATAACGAGCTTGAGATGTTCTGAAGTCCTGCCAAGAAAATAACCATGTTATAGCCTGTCCAACGCCACGTTACGGCAATGATCAAAGCCACTTTCGCCCAAAATGGATCATTTAACCAAGGAATAGAATCGACACCAATCATGTTTAGCAGGTAGTTGACGATTCCGTAGTTTTCATCCAGTAAAATCATAAAAATGATCGCATAAGCAACGAGTGCCGTAATGGCCGGCATAAAGAAAGCCACTCGGAAGAATCCGCGCATTTTAAGAAGTGCCGAATTCATGAAGACCGCTAAAATAACGGCAAGGGTAAGCATGATTGGGACTTGGATAATTAAAATGGTAAATGTATTTCCTAGTGCTTTGTAAAATAACGGGTCGTTAAACAAGCGCTGATAGTTGGCAAGCCCTGCAAACTCTGTTACACCGCCGGATGTTCGTTGGAAACTCAAGATGAGAGATGAAATAACCGGGTACATCGTGAAGATCAAGAACAAGATCACAGCTGGTGCAATAAACATGTAAGGCGCCGTCTTTGGAGTGACGAATTTGCGCTTCTTTTTCGGTTTAACCGACTGTTCCATAAAGTTACCCCTTTCTACGTGTGGTCGTTACGCTTTATTTGATGCGGGTTTAATCAAAAGATCCGGACGGCTATAGACTTTACCCTCTATTTCCACATCCAAGTAAGGCCATTGGTTTGTTTTTGTTAACAATTCGACGCCATCTGCTTTTACTAAAATCGTATCTTCCGATTTAATACCTGGTAATGCAGGGTTCCATGCAAAAGCTTGGTTTACTTGAACCTCAGCTGGAGATGTTGTGGTGGCCAAGTATTCTCTAGAATCATATCCAGTAGGGCCTCCTTGATGAAGGAGTTTCCAGTCTTCAGGAAAACCAGCATTCTTGTATTCTTCAATGCCTTTTTTCACAATGTCGCCTACAACATAGCCAGGACGTGTCTGATGAATCATCGTCGCATCAATTCTAGCCAATCGTGTACGATTCTCGAGCAATTCTTCTGATGGCTCTCCTACATACACGAAGCGTGTTGCGTTGGCAACCAGTCCTCCCCGCTCGATACACGCAACGATCATGGCGTGTTTGTTGAATACTTTATCTGTTGGGATCGGATGACGATACTTATATACCCTCTCGTCTGTAGCGACGAGGATCACTTGTGCGGTTGCTCCGAATTTTGCCACTTCTGATGCAACAAAACTAGCAATCTCGTGTTCTGTCATCCCAGGCTCTGCCATGCGCGCAGCCTGTTCCACAGCGGTAGCCGTTTCTTGGCAAAGAATGCGGTAACGCTCTTGCTCTTCCTTTGATAAAACAGATCGAATCGCGCCAATCTGATCGTCCACCACATCCAAGGAATCAAATGGGGAATCAGCTGCTACTCGTTTCCCTTCAATAAGCGTTCGGATCACATCTCCTTCGTCTTCATACCATTCACATGTGTGAGCCTCATATTCAAAATCACAGTGTTGAAGTTCTTCTTCCTCAATCCGTTTGACCTCCATGTTGTTCGTGATCAAATGGACACGGTCCGACGTAATGAGCAAGCTCGCTACACCTTGATCGGTGGATTGAACAATGTGACTTCTTCTCCCGCTCGTTACCCAAGAGAAGTTATTTCGTTTTGATAGTAGTAAGGCTTCATAATGATTATCATTGAGCCAGTTCCTAAGCTGTTTCATCTGCATAATATGAATCCTCTTTTCTTGCTAGTCTAGTTAAGCTTTATTTAGCTTTATTAAATTAATTTAGTAAGATAATGGAAAGAAAAGAAGAGCCTTCGTACAGCTCTTCTTTTCTATTGTAATCTCAAACCATTACTCGTTGATCGTACGTCCCGTTTCATTTTCAAGTTGCTCAGCTGCTTGGCGGAGGGTCTCGCTTGGAGATTGTCCTTGCAATAAGCTACTTGCTTGAGCGTCAGAAGCGTAACGGAAAGCACGTGCATAGTCACTTGTGTAGTTTGCTCCAGGAATATCTTCTACCATGTCAGCAAACGTACGGAATACTGGGCTGTTGTTAAAGAATGCAGATTCCTCATCAAAATAGTCTTCTTCATACGTTGAAAGTAGGGAAGGGAACATTCCGTACTCATCAAGAGCAGCCATTTGTGGCTCAACAGTCGTTGTGAAGTACTCTACGAATGCGTAAGCAGCATCTGGGTTGTCTGTACCAGAGATGATCGAAAGATCGGATCCACCAAGGTTAGCGGCGCTGTTTCCGCCATCTTCAAATGCTGGAAGTTCAAATACGTCCCAGTCACCTTCAAGCTCAGGTGCTTGGTCCATAATTGTACCTGCGTACCATACACCAAATGGCACTGTGGCAACATTTCCGTTTACTGTAGATGTAACTGTTCCGTCCCAGCCATCTACGTTAGCAACCAATTCGTTTTCGTGAAGCTCTTGGATTTTCTCCATCGCTTGTACCGCTTCATCGGAAGTTAAGTCAATATTGCCTTCATCGTCAAAGTAGTATGCTCCTTGTTGGTTAAGCATCATACGGAACAAAGCATCGTCTGCTGAGATGTCGATCGGAACCATATAAGAACCAGTGGCATCTTTAATCGTAGTACCCGCTTCAACAAAGTCATCCCACGTTTCGATTGAGTCGGCATCGACACCAGCTTCCTCAAAGATATCTACGCGGTAAAAGACAGCTGCAGGTCCCACGTCCCAAGGCGCCGCGATAAAGTCTCCATCATCATTTTGAGTCGCTTGAATCTTCGCATCTCCGAATTCGCTTGCGTACTCATCGTAACCGTATTCTGATAGATTCAAGAATCCTTCAGGAAACTCAGCTACATAGTTATCAATTCTGTCTGTTTCAATAAGCGTAACGTCTGGTAAACCAGATCCTCCCGCAGCAAGTCCTACAGTCAAACGGTCATACAAATCAAGACGACCGATATCTTGAACATTCACTTCTACATCAGGATACTCTTCATTGAAGCCTTCAATCGCAAGTTCCATTGAGCTTGCCGCTACGTTCCAACCCCAAACTGTAATCTCACCTGATACTTCGCCGTCACCGTCACCTGCATTACCGTTATCCGTACCTGCATCGTCGTCTCCGCCGCCACAAGCTGCAAGTCCTCCAACCAACATCACACCTGCAAAAGCTCCAGCCATTTTTCTCTTGAACATCTTGAATCCCCCTTTTTCTTGTATACGCTTTCATACCTTGTATAAAAAAGAGCGAGCTCTTTTTTATTTCAGTCTCACATGAAACTTTTTTAAATTAAATTATTAACTAAATTGAAGATACCATATCTCTTTATATAATGAAAGCCCTTTTATGAAATTTGATAGTCAAATAATTCTGCTAGAATTAACGTTGCTGCCCCGATGATCGTTCCTTTTTCACCTAGTTTGGAAGGAACGATTTCCGTTGTTCTGGCGCGATCCGTCAAGGCTCTGTTTTGAACAATTTCTTTGATAGGATCAAGAATATACTCCCCTGCTCGGGAAACCCCTCCACCGATGATCACTTTTTCCGGGTTAACAAAGTTAATTAAATTTGTTAAGCCAATTCCTAGGTAGCGGCCTGTTTGCTCGAGAACTTCCTTTGCAAGAGGATCCCCTTGTGTCGCAGCTTGGTGAACAATTTCACCTGTTATCCAATCGCTGTTCCCTTCAACAAGCTCTGTGATCATTGTTTTGCGTCCGAGAGAAATCTCTTCGATCACGCGATCGGTTATGCGTGTACTTCCCGCAACCGTTTGAAGACAGCCATAATTTCCACACGAACAACGACGACCGTTAAGATCAATGATCGTGTGACCAATCTCACCGGCAATCCCATGCTCCCCGTGATACAAGCGACCACCTAAAATGATACCGGCTCCAACCCCGATCCCAACGTTCACACATACCACATTTTGCTTTTCTTGACCGTGACCAAACCACAGTTCTCCAAGGGCCAGTGCACGAGCATCGTTCTCCACTTTAACTGTAAAAGGAAATTCCTTTTCTAGCTCTTCTTTCATCCGAATATCTGATAAGCCGTAGTTCGGTGCGTAAACCGCAATCCCTTTTTCATGATCCACAATACCGTGCATTCCGATTCCAATTCCTAGAATCTTACTTTGTGGAACGGGTTCCTCATCAAGAACGTGCTGAATGTTTTCTTTAATCATCGTCATAAGCTCTTCTTTGGTAAAACCTTTAGGCAATTTTGAACGCTTTAAGCAAATCACATCCGCACTTAAATTGGTGAGTGCGATTCTTACCTCTTGAGCCCCCACATCGACCCCGAAAATGAAATGGCTTTCTTTATTAATTGTTAAAAGAATCGGCTTGCGGCCGCCTTTTGACGCACCCATTTTACCTTCTTTGACAAGTTCATCGTTCAATAACTCATTGACGATGTTCGTCACAGTTGGTGGTGTAAGGCTCGCTTTTTTCGCTATTTCCGCTCTGGAAATCGGTCCATATACACGAATCATATTTAAAATCAGCGAGCGGTTTAAAGACTTCATCAGTTGAAAACTTCCTGTCATACTGGCTACCACTTGGACTACCCCTCTCTCTTAAAAGGTCATGTGTACATTTACACTTAGACTCGTGTACGAGCTTTTGAACGATATGTTCGCGGAAAGAAGTTCCCCTTCTTCTTTCACAATGATGAATATTGAATGTTCACGGTTGTTGCCTCACCCATCTTAGAGCGTTTGAAAACCTTTTCATTTTCAGGTAAGAAAAAGGTATCGACATTCTGCGACGTCGCGACTTCCCCCTTCATTTTCACAACCTTACCTTAAAAAGGCTTAAACCAAGGGAGTATCGTTCACTCCCTTGGTCCTTTTTGTTTACGAAGATTGAATGTGAGTCATAAAGCGAGCAAACGCTTCCTGTCCATGTTCGTCTCGTTTAAACACACCTGCATGTTCAAGGATTCGGCTGAAAATAAAGCCTACCTCTTCTCGAAGAATATCCATTCCGTTTTCTTCAGAGAAATTCGGGGTGTTTTCTAAGATCGAAAGGGCCCACGTCTGATGCTTTACAATCGACTCATTTTCCTCAATGGCAGTAGACGGATCGGAGGAAAGCATCGCATCCTTCAACTCTTCCAGCTCTTTTTGAAGTCTGCCCGGCAACACAGCCAGACCCATCACTTCGATTAAGCCAATGTTCTCTTTTTTAATATGATGTACCTCTGCATGAGGATGGAAAATTCCCATCGGGTGCTCTTCGCTCGTACGGTTGTTACGGAGAACAAGGTCAAGCTCATACTTTCCGTCTCTCATCCGAGCAATTGGCGTGATCGTGTGATGCGGCGTGTCCCCGCTATATGCCAACACATCTACGCTCTCATCACTGTACCCTTTCCATTTGGATAAAATAAAGTCGGCCGCTTCCACCACGTCTTCCATGGAAGAGCCACTTAGGCGGACCACACTCATCGGCCATTTAACCGTACCGGCTGTCACGTCACCAAACTGCTCAAGAGGATACGTGTTTTCTGTAGGTGCTAATGCCATAGGAAACGCATGGTTTCCACCTTGAAAGTGGTCGTGACTGAGAATCGATCCCCCAACAATCGGCAAGTCCGCATTGGAACCGATGAAATAATGAGGGAATTCATCCACAAAGGATAATAAACGCTTAAACGTGTCTTTAGAGATTTTCATTGGTGTATGCTCATCATTTAACACGATCGCATGCTCATTGTAATACACATATGGTGAAAATTGAACCTGCCATCCTTCATCGTTCAAACTTACTGGTATCGTCCGTAAATTCTGTCTGGCCGGATGGTTCATTCTTCCTGCATACCCTACGTTTTCTTTACAAAGCAAGCACTTCGGATAGTCGGCTCCCTTTGCCTGCTTTGCGGCAGCGATTTCTTTCGGGTCTTTTTCAGGCTTACTCAGGTTTATCGTAATTTCCATATCGCCGTACTCGGTCTTCGCCTGCCAGCTTTGGTTTTTGGCGATACGATCTTTTCGAATGTAGTGCACATCCTGACTGTAATCGTAAAAAGCACGAGTAGCAGCCTCAGGCCCTTCCGTCTCACGAAGGTGATCAAACCATTTGTTTACTTCTGATGGCCGAGCGGTTAAACATCCCATCAATTTCGTATCAAAGAGGTCACGAACCGTTACGGCGTTGGAATCGATCCGATCATTCTCATAGGCCCAGTCGCATAGATCATCTAGGATCGGACCTGGGTGTTCAAGGGCTTCCTCAGGTGCTGAAAGAAGACTTTCGTTCACGTCATCCAGCTCCAACACACCGAGAATTTGGTTTCTTGTATAGGCTACATCTACCTGCTCTATTAATTGCTTTTGCAAGCCGTATTGAATCAATCTTTCAATGGAACGCTCAATGGGTTGGTTAGTCATGCTGCACTCTCCTTTACAAGGGTTCAAGATTTGTGATGGTAATCGTTACTTAATCCACTCGTCGTTGTAGCCTTTTGGATGAGCTTGATGCCACTTCCACGCGCTCTCAATGATCGTTTTCATGTCTGCAAAACGAGGCTCCCAACCAAGTTCAGTCGCTGCTTTTTCAGAAGAAGCAACGAGCTTCGCAGGGTCCCCTGCTCTTCTTGGTGCTACTTCTGCCGGAATCGCTTTTCCAGTGACTTCACGGGCCGTTTCGATTACTTCTTTTACACTAAATCCGTTGCCGTTCCCAAGGTTATACGTACCGCTTCCTTTGTTTTCGCGAAGGCGAGTCAAAGCAAGGAGGTGAGCGGAAATGAGGTCGTTAACATGAATGTAGTCACGTACGCACGTACCGTCCGGCGTATCATAGTCGTCACCGAACATCATGATTTTTTCTCGCTGACCAAGGGCCACTTGAAGAACAATCGGGACCAAATGCGTTTCAGGATCATGGTCTTCTCCAATGTCTTGCTCCATATGTGCTCCTGCAACGTTAAAATAACGAAGGACCACGTGCTCAATTCCGTAAGCTTTCTCGCTCCACTTGAGCATCTTTTCAATCGCCAGCTTCGTTTCACCATACGGGTTCGTCGGCTCTGTTGGATCACTTTCTTGAATTGGCATGCGTTCCGGCTCTCCGTAGGTCGCTGCCGTTGAAGAGAAAACGATGCGTTTTGTGCCAAACGTACGCATGACCTTCAATAAGCTTAAGGCACCGTTTACATTATTGTCGTAGTATTGAAGAGGTTCTTCCATACTTACACCAACAAGAGAGTCGGCTGCAAAATGAATCACCGATTCAATATCATTCTCTTCAAACACGCGAGTTAAAAAGCGTTCATCTCTCAAATCTCCAACATAAAGAGAAGCCTTTTGGTTTACCGCTCCAAGATGACCGGTTTGCAAATTGTCGACAACGACCACTTCTTCTCCTTGACGGATGAGATCCTCGACTGCGTGACTTCCGATGTATCCTGCACCTCCGCATACGAGTACTGCCATTACCTCTCACCTTCCTTTACTGATGTGATTTCCTTTGCTCCAGGACCCACTTCTGCAATGTAAAATTCCGCTTTAAGGCCTGTATGGTTTTCGTAATCCGATCCGATGCGTTCAATCGTCTCGTTGAGTCCTTCTTTGTGAATGAGATTCACTGTACATCCACCAAACCCGGCACCAGTCATTCTCGCTCCAATGACTGATTCTTCTTTCCAAGCCGCTTCCACAAGGGCATCAAGCTCTTTACCGGAAACTGCGTAGTCATCACGAAGGGAGACATGAGAAGCGTTCATCAATTGACCAAACCCAAGCAAATCTCCTTCACCAAGTAGCTCCGCTGCTTTTTTCGTACGCTCGTTTTCAGCGACCGCATGCTTCGCTCGCTGTTGAGCGACCGGGTTACTAATCGCATCTTTTACTTCTTCAAACTCCGCTGAAGTCAGGTCACATAAAAACGCTACATCTTTTTTCTTTTGAATTGAAGCAAGTGCTTCATCACATTCACTTCTGCGTTCGTTATATTTGGAATCCGCAAGTCCGCGGCGTTTATTCGTATTTGCAATTACAAGAGCGTAATCGCCCAGTTCAATTGGGCTGTAGGCATAGTCAAGTGTGTTACAGTCGAGCAAAATCGCTTTGTTTTCTCGACCCATACCGATCGCAAACTGGTCCATAATCCCACAGCTCACACCGATAAAGTCATTCTCTGCTCGCTGACCGATTTTAACCATCTCAACCATCGGCAAATCAAATCCGTTAACCTCATTCCACATTACGGCTGTAACAAGCTCAACCGATGCGGATGATGAAAGACCTGCTCCATTAGGGATATTCCCAAAGAATACAGCGTCAAATCCTTGGTCGGATGTTTTGCCAAGATTCACAAACTCTTTAATAACACCTTTAGGGTAGTTAGCCCAGTCGTCTTCTTTTTTATAAACAAGTTCATCCAGACTAAATTGGATCGTTCCTTCGTCAGGAAAATTAAGAGAAGTCATGTTAACAACGTTATCCGTTCTGCGCTTCACAGCCATGTACGTTCCAATGCTCAAAGAACAAGGGAACACGTATCCTCCGTTGTAATCAATGTGCTCTCCGATCAAGTTTACCCGTCCTGGGGCAAAAAATAGTCGTACGTTACTTCCATCGTGACCATAAGCTTTTTTCATTGCATCTAGTAATTTTTGTTCCATGGTGCCGTCACCTTCCTGTTCGCTTTTCTTACGGTGTTTACAAATTGACAACCAAGACGATCTGTAAACGATTTCATTTCAAACGGCATTCGTACTGTTTCCTCGTAACCTATTATAACGAAGAAGATGTCTCTTGAAAACATTAATTAATAAATTTAATTAAAAAAGTTTTTGTGGGGGTTGATGCGATGATTTTGGGTTAGGGATTGGTGGCGTGAAAGTGATGGATAAACGGTCGTATGTGATTGATAAATCTTAAAAGTGATGAATAAACCCCAAAAAGTGATTGGTAAAACTAAACTCAAAGTCGACTTTACCGCACACCCCCAGCTAGGGCTTTTTACGGTTTAGGACCTGCTTTTCTACGGAACCTTGCTTGGATTAACGGCTTCTCACCTTCTTTTCGCGGTTTCCTCGTACGCTTTCGCGGCTTCACCGTCCCTATTAACGGTTTGGCTCTAGTAACCTTCCCCGCGCATACCCCAACCCCTAGATAGGGGGTTTTTAACGGGTTGGGACCTGCTTTTCTACGGAACCTTGCTTGGATTAACGGCTTCTCACCTTCTTTTCGCGGTTTCCTCGTACGCTTTCGCGGCTTCACCGTCCCTATTAACGGTTTGGCTCTAGTTCACACTTCCCACACACCAAAAAAGCCCCGAAGCCGTGCACATGCACGACCCCAAGGCTCTCATCTAAACTAACGAAACTCAGAAAAATGACCGTGCTTCGCCTTTCTTGTAAAGATCTCTACACCGTACGGTTTGATCTCTCCCTCTTCACTTTCTCCAACAAAGAGCTCCAATCCTTCACCATCTAGTTGCACACGCTGCTTCTCTCCCGTGAAGTTCATGAGAAATACATAATCCGTCTCGCCATCTGTACGCAGCTGTGCTGTCACACCTTTTGGCAATTTAGTATCTACGATTCTCTTAACACCAGCCTCAGTCACAACACTCTCCACAAATTGGTCGTGGAAACGCCCGTCATTTCGAGAGGCAATGTAATAGGCCTTTCCTTCACCATGCTCGTTCACTGCAAGAGCTGGCCGTCCTTTGTAAAAGTCGTCTGTGTACTCAGCAAGTGAAGTGGCCCCTTCTAGGTGAATCAGATCGCACAGCTCTTTCGCTTTAAAACGTCCGCTCATCCCGAGACTGTTCTCCCTCATGTCAATCCCGTTCGTTTGTCCGTCATGAAGGCCATCAATTTCTTCTAAGCGAATACCCAAGGTTTTTCTTAATGGACCAGGGAATCCTCCTAAGAAGCAGAGGTCTGTTTCGTTAACGATGCCGGACCAGTAAGTGGTTACAAAGGTTCCGCCAGCTTGAACGAATTGATCAATCTTTTCCCCTACGCCTTCACGTACCATGTAAAGCATGGGAGCCACCACCACTTTATACTTGCTAAGGTCCGCATCCATGCTTACTACATCAACGGGAATGCCTCGCTCCCAAAACGGCAAGTAGTGTTCTTGAACCGTTCGCTCGTAATGCACGCCAATGTTTCGTGGTCCTTGTGCATCATTGATCGCCCAGCGATTTTCCCAATCAAAGATAATGGCTACTTCCGGTTGCACACTCGTTCCTGTAACGGAAGACAACTTCTCTAGTGTGAGACCGACTCCTTTCACATCTTGAAATACGCGGTTGTCGCTTTCACCGTAATGATCGACAACAGCTCCGTGAAGCTTCTCACTCGACCCTCTGCTTTTTCGCCACTGGAAGTATTGGACCGTGTCTGATCCATGGGCTACAGCTTGAAGAGAAGACAAGTGATGCATGCCTGGCTTTTTCAGCTTACTTACGTTTTGCCAATTTGTCATGCTTGGGGTACTTTCCATAAGCATGAATGGCTGTCCTCCTTTTAAAGAGCGGTTCAAGTCGTGAGTAAAGGCAACACCTGATGCGTGGAAGCTTTCATCTTGGTTGTCGTGCCACGTGGGATAGGCGTCCCATGAAATGACATCGAGATGTTCGGCAAACTTCCAATAATCAAGACCTTCGTAGATGCCCATAAAGTTCGTTGTAACAGGAATCGTTGGATCTTTCTCTTTTAAAGGCTCGATTTCATGACGACAAAAGTCGACGGTTCGGTCTGTTACGAACCGCTTCCAGTCAAGATTCTGACCGTGCACCATCATTTCTCCGTGGGGAGCTGGGGATTCGATTTGATCCCAACTTGTGTACGTATGACTCCAAAAAGTGGTCCACCACGCATGATTCACTCGATCTAAAGTGTGATACTTCTCTTTTACCCAGTTACGGAAAGCATGTTGACACAGCTCACAATGACATTCGCCGCCATATTCGTTTGAGATATGCCAACCAATGACCGCCGGATGATGAGCGTATCGCTCAGCTAATTTCTCATTTATCGTACGGACTTTTTCCCGGTACACAGGCGATGTGTAACAGTGGTTGTGACGGAATCCATGAAGGTTTCGCACGCGATTCGCTTCAACACGAAGAACTTCAGGATATTTTTGGGACATCCAAGCGGGTCTCGCCCCGCTCGGTGTAGCAAGAAATACGCTAATGCCGTTTTCGTGAAGGCGATCGAGAACCTGGTCCATCCACTCAAATGTAAAGACCCCTTCTTCTGGTTCAAGGGACACCCATGAGAAGATGCCAACGCTCATCACGTTACACTCGGCTTCTTTCATCAGCTCCATGTCTTTCTCAAGAATATCCGGATAGTTGAGCCATTGCTCTGGATTGTAATCTGCTCCGTGGAGCATGTGTGGTACTCGCTCACTAATAGGTGGGAATTTATTCATCACTTTTCCTCTCCTTGGCTGTTAGTTGATTTGCTCTAGTACGTACACTTGTGAGCTGAAGTCCCCGCTCTCTTCAAGTCCTCCGGCATCGGTACCGATATATTGTTCTTTTAAAAGAAGACCAGAGTTCATGAGTTCATCACCAAAGTAGGTTCGGTCTTTTCCACTTACACGGTATTCTTTATGTGGATCAAGTCCAGTGAGCTTGAGCTTTTGGAAGCCTGGATTAGGCTCAGCGAGGACTTGATAAAATCCAACAATCGCTTTTTTACGGTCAGGGGACACCACACTCCAGGCTGTTTCGTTGCCTGAACCTTCAAATGGACTAAGAAGACGATCAAAACGTCCATTTTGAATGAGCCCACGGTTTTCTTTATAAAAACGAATTTGCTCTTTTACCTCTTCTCGACTTTCCTCATCCATCTTCGTTACATCCAACTCGTAGCCGAACATTCCGAAGTACGCCACGTCCCCTCTCATTTTAAGAGACGTGATTCTTTTTACTTGGTGGTTTGGAACGGCAGAAACGTGAGCCCCCATCGAACTAAGGGGGTAGGCAAAGGTGCTGCCGTATTGAATTTTCAACCTCTCCACTGCATCCGTGTCATCACTCGTCCACGCTTGAGGCGCGTAATAAAGCATACCCGGATCAAAGCGGGCACCACCACTTGCACAAGATTCAAACAAGATGTGAGGAAAACGAGAAGTCAATCGTTCGTAAAGGTCATATACTCCTAAGATGTAGCGGTGATACACTTCTTGCTGACGATCCCGTGAGAGACCAGTCGATCCTGCCTCCGTAATGTTTCGGTTCATGTCCCATTTCACGTACGAAATCGGGGCATCTTCAAGAACCTCCGCCATTTGGTTAAAGATATGATCGACCACTTCTTTTTTGGAAAAATCTAGAACGAACTGGTTTCGACCGTGGGAAAGCTTACGATCAGGTACTTGTATAAGCCAGTCCGGGTGATTGTTGTATAGGTCACTCTCTTTTGAAATCATTTCGGGCTCAAACCAAAGACCGAAATTCATACCAAGGTTTGTAATTTTATCCCCAAGTGACTTCATACCATCAGGAAGCTTGCGTTTGTCCACGACCCAATCTCCAAGGGACGTTGTATCATCATCTCTTTTACCAAACCAGCCGTCATCGAGTACGAACAGCTCTACACCAAGGTCATGGGCAGATTGAGCAATATTGACGATTTTATCCTCGTTGAAATCAAAATACGTGGCTTCCCAGTTATTAATAAGAACCGGACGCTCTTTGTCGCGCCACTCTCCTCTTGCCAAACGGTTTCGATAAAGCTCGTGATAGATGTGGCTCATTCCATTTAACCCTTCATCGGAATATACGAGAACCGCTTCCGGAGCTTGAAACGCTTCTCCAGGCTCAAGCTTCCACTCAAAATCAAAGGAGTGAATGCCGATCATGGCTCGTGCCACATCGTAGTGGTCAACTTCTACTTGTGCAAGGAAATTGCCACTATATACAAAAGAGAATCCATATACATCCCCTGTATCCTCCGTCGTATCAGGACGCTTTAACGCTAGAAACGGGTTTTGCTGACTGCTGCTTGTCCCACGAGCACTTGATACGCTTTGAATGCCAGGTGCTAGTGTACGATTTTTCACATGACGCTCTCTTGACCATGCACCAGAAAGCTGAACCATTTCATAATCAGCATCTGGGAAATCCACGGACGCACTCATGAAGCGCTTAAGTCGAACCGTTTCATCTCCTTTATTTTGAATGGATGCACTTCGGGTAATAGCTCCTGACTGTTCAAAGATGGAATATAAAAGGGTCAGTTCTCCCCCTGTCACTTGATCTTCAAGTGTGATTGTAAGCGTCGTCACTTCGTCGTCTTTTTCTGCATAGGTGGCCGGTAACCCTTCTAAAGCAGGCTTTCCACTTTGAATATCGTAAGAGCGGAAAGTAAAATCCGAGATTCGACTTCCGTTTTCTTGCTCTACTTGAATGGCAGGCTCACGGAAATCCGTTGTACCGTAAGACGGGTACTCTTGTTGGACAAGATCCAAGGAGAAATTCAAATCTCCTTCGTTTATGTAAGCCGTCATTCCTCTCTCTCCTGTGCGGATGAGGTGCTGAAAGCTATCTCGGTGTGTCAGTTTTTTACCATAGTACAAATGACCAATCTGGTCATTTTCCATAACAGTCAAAATGTAGCTCACGTTCTCGGATTGGAGATGAAACTCAAGTGGTTGTGTGTTTACTAGAATAGGCATGGTGAAGAACCTCTTTTCCATTTATTATTTTCCGCTAATTCATAAAAAAAGCCGGGAAGACTCATTCAAGCGACAGGGCGCTTATTCATAAGTTTTCCCGGATCAGTGTTTTACTAGGCTGCTAGTCCGATACCAGAGAAGAGAAGGTATACAAGGATCATTGCTGCTGTAGCAATGGCACCCATCGGATAGACAATGCGCCATGGCGTCATGTCCACCTTACTTTGTTCTTGAAGTACGAATTCTTTCTCACGTGGGTAAAGTCGACCGATCACAAGCATCAACGTTACACATAAGACGAACAAGATCGCCAAGATGTGAAGGAAGTGAAGTCCTCCGTCCCACACAAGTTGCGTGAAACCATACGTTGAGATAAATACAACAAGAGAGATCTTCGCTGCAAGTGCAGGTACTCTTTTCGTCAAGTAACCAACAATGATGATGGTTAAGATCGGTACATTGTAGAATCCGTTAACCATTTGCAAGTATTGGAAGAACCCTTGTGGCACCATGGCAATCAACGGTGCAACCATCATTGCAAATAGAGCTAAGAACAAACCGAACACTTTACCGTGCTTGATGAGCACATGATCTGGTGCTTTTGGTTTAAAGTAAGGCTTATAAATGTTTAAAACAAACAGTGTTACAGACGAGTTCAATACGGAGTTGAACGATGATAGCACCGCACCAAACAGAATCGCTGCAAACAAACCAACAAGCGGTGTTGGTAAAATGTGATTTACTAGTGCCGGATAAGCATCCATTGCGTTCATGTTGTCACCCAACAGGTTGAACGCGATAATTCCCGGCAAGATCAAGAATACTGGTCCAAGAAGCTTCAAGAAGGCTGCAATAATGAGACCTTTTTGACCTTCTTTTAAGTTTTTCGCCGCAATGGCACGCTGCATAATGTGTTGCGCCGTTCCCCAGTAGAACAAGTTCACAAGAAGCATTCCCGTAAACATCGTACCGAACGGAACTGGGTCGGTGTTGCTTCCGACTGCATTTAATTTCTCAGGTGTATTCTCGACAATAACGTTGAAGCCGGAGAACGGGTTTCCTCCTCCAAGAACCATCAGTCCAAGGATCGGAACCATAAGCCCCCCAATAAGAAGACCGATTCCGTTAATCGTATCCGAAACGGCAACCGCTTTCAAACCACCGAAAATGGCATACAAGGAACCGATACACCCAATCACCCAAACCGTAATCCATAAGGCTACTGTAGGGCTTACGCCCAGCATTTCCGGCACGTTAAACATTCCACTCAGAGCAACCGCTCCAGAATAAAGGATCGGTGGCAATAAGTTAAAGATATAACCAAACAAAAATAGAATCGTAACGAATTGTTTCACGCCAGCGTCAAAACGCTTTTCAAGAAAGTCCGGAATCGTTGTGATTCCACCTTTTAAATAACGTGGTAAAAAGAAAAAAGCAACGATAACAAGAGCAATGGCGGAACCAACTTCCCATCCCATGGAGCTCATGTTGTATTCATAGCCTTCTGCATTTAATCCGATCAATTGTTCCGTTGACAAGTTTGTAAGCATCAACGACCCTGCAATGACCCACGCAGTTAAGCTTCGTCCTCCGAGAAAGTATCCGTCAGACGTATCCAACTGCTCTTTCTTCGTTTTCATATAGGAAATAATAGCTACAAGTCCTGTAAAAAACAGGAATGATAATATGATGATCCAGTTCATGGCAGACTCTCCTTTGTTGTGAGCTGTTCGTGTTTTATCTAAGAGTACTGCCGCTTTATTCATTTACTTAATTAATCGTCTTGGTGATTCATATTGTAAACGATTTCTGATAACGGTTTCAATAGTTTTTGTGAAATAATAAAGGTAATTTCTTGCTATCTTTTATATTGGTATTATTCTGAATGATCTATTATAATTCTATATATCTCTCATTTTCACAATGTAGTACGATAAAGTATTCGGTAATTTCTTGCTATATGTAAATTTTTTCATACACCTATACAAGTGTCATTTCTACGAAAGGAGGGATCCATTTCATGGATACTCTCATCGATTCTCTTCATCGAAATCAAGGGTCTTATGCGTACCGATTTCAACAATCTCAAGTGAGCGAAAATATCCAACTTTGGTCTATCGGCTGGGATCTCCATACATCTAACTTGTATAAATGGAACGGGTTAAAGCGAAAGGATACCGATAAGTATATTTTTCAATATACGGTGAGCGGGTACGGGGAAATCAAAATTGAAGAAGACGTATTCAGATTGGAACCAGGGACAGCCTTTATGGTGTCAACCCCTGGGGATTATGAATATTATCTGCCCGAAAAAAGTGACGAGTGGGAGTTTATTTATATCACCCTTTACGGAAACAAAGCAAAATGGTGTTGGGATAAGCTCACGAATACAAACGGCTCGATTCTTCGGTTTCACCCCGAGTCCGGCCCTATTCAAATGCTCCTTTCTATCTACGAGCAAGCCGACGGAAAACGAATCGACAATCCTTATATCGGTAGTTCACTCGCATATCAAATGACCATGAGCCTCCTCGAATTTACAAGCGCCATGGATCAACCATCCGCTCGTTATCACCCGGGGATTTCACAAGCGATTGACTACATAAAAGCGCACTACAATAAAGATCTGACTGCGGATCGCCTTGCTCAAAAAGCGAGTCTGTCCACGTATCATTTCAGTCGCCTATTTAAAGAAACGACCGGGTACACCCCTCTTCAATACGTCACGTTTGTGCGAATGGACAAAGCAGCAGACCTCGTCCTTCATACGAACGAATCATTTGATGAAGTGGCCAAAAAAACCGGTTATGCAAACGGCAATTATATGAACAAAGTGTTCAAAAAAATGACCGGCCTCTCCCCTCGAGAGTTTAGGAACCGAAAAGATTCGTACGCCTTTGACGAGCTGTTAAAAAAGTATGAACAGTCTGTTTTAAAGAAATAGAGAATTTAGGAAAAAGCGGCCTCCTTTAGTGGGAGACCGCTTTGGTTTTTTTCATATAAAAGGCTGATGTATTTGCCCACTCATCTGTAAAGGATTCTACAGGGAAGGTGAATGGTCTGTTTGCTTCAAAGTTCTCCCTTTTTACAATAATGTTTCCGCTTAGGACCTCATGTTCCTCAACCTGACTCACATTTTCATATAAGCCGTTTTCCACATAATGCAAAATAAGAGGCGTTTCTCTCGTATCAAACTCCACTTCAATGTCGGCTCCCTTGATCGGATCTTTCGTTTGGTTATCAAACACAAATACTTGTAGCGTCACATCCCCGCCCTCTCTTATGGGGTTTTCTCGGGTATATACTTGGACAGCCCAATCGGGGTCCATCGTTTCTTTTTCAAGTTGGTTAGGCAGCCATAGAAAAAAGGCTGTTGTCACCCATAAAAAGACCATTGCGATGATGGCGGGCGTTCTCCATGAAGGCAGCTTCTCTTGTTTTGGTCTCATATGCTCGTTCATGTTCCTATCCCCTTTCATTTCGAAGGCATTCAAAAGGTAAAGATCGAACTTTTTCAGTGCCTTCTTTCATTCCCATCATGGTCCAACTTTTTTCA
Source organism: Alteribacter aurantiacus DSM 18675 (assembly GCF_000429705.1). Classification (GTDB taxonomy): domain Bacteria; phylum Bacillota; class Bacilli; order Bacillales; family Salisediminibacteriaceae; genus Alteribacter; species Alteribacter aurantiacus. Next base: position 115,966 of record NZ_KE386941.1, on the reverse strand, counting down.
AAATAAACAGGCTTTAAATTACTTTATGAAACTTGTCCTGTAAACATAACGGAAAACAGAATTTTAAATAGGGGGGAGGCTAAATCGAATTCGCTTCTAAATCCGGCAAACCGGTTTAAATTGACTAAAGGTGAGGGAGATTTATCTATAGTAGACGCGGGCTTCCTACTCAGTAACCACCCCCCCACACTAAAAGCACAGCAAAAAACCCTCCCCGGCAATTAATGCAGGAAGGGCTTCTGTTATTAACAATCTGATTTGATTTGATACAGATCTTTTCTTCTATCTTTCCATTGGGTAACGTTTCCTGATTTTCTGGATCGACGGATAAGCTCCGTGTCAACGTCTCCCACAACAACTGTTTCAATGTTAGGGTGACATTCCCCGACGATGCCGTCCCTTGCAAAACCAAAGTCAGACGGTGTGAAAATACCGGACTGTGCGTATTGAATATCCATGTTTTCCACGTGAGTAAGGTTTCCGACTGTACCACTAATAACCGTAAACACTTGGTTTTCAACCGCGCGGGCTTGAGCACAGTAACGTACGCGAAGGTAGCCTTGTCTCTCATCCGTACAGAACGGTGTGAATATGATGTTTGCTCCTTTTTCCGTAGCAATACGACCAAGCTCAGGAAATTCAATATCATAACAGATTTGAATCGCAATTTTACCGCAATCCGTATCGAATACTTCCACTTTTTCACCACCACGGATGCCCCAGAACTTACGCTCGTTAGGAGTAATGTGGATTTTGTACTGCTTTTCAATCGTTCCGTCTCGTCTAAACAGGTAGGAAATGTTATAAATATCTCCTTCTTCTTCAACGAAATGGGATCCACCGATAATGTTCACATTGTATTTAACAGCTAAGTCTGTAAACACTTGAATGTAATCTTCCGTGTACTCCGTGAGGGCTCGAATCGCACGGCTTGGACTTTTTTCTTCTATAAAAGAAAGAAGTTGCGTGGTGAAAATCTCTGGGAAAACCACAAAATCGGAGTTATAGCTCGCTCCTACATCAGCGTAATACTCACACTGCTGAGCAAATTCCTCAAACGAATTGATCTTCTTCATCATGTACTGAATGACGCAAATTCGTACCGGGAACGCCGTTTTAAAGTGACGCTTTGTGGTCGGTTGATAATCGACGTTGTTCCACTCCATTAACGTGGCATACTTCATAGAAGCTTTGTCATCTTTTAAATAGTTCCGATTGACTCGCTTTAAGCTAAAGCCGTTCATCACTTGAAATGTAAGGACCGGATCGTAAACGTTATGGTGAATCACTTCTTCTACGTATTCTCTTGGTGACATTTCATCTGCATGCTTGTTGTAGTTAGGTATACGGCCACCAATAATGATGCTTTTTAAGTTTAGCTTACGGGCAAGATCTTTACGGGCTTCATAGAGGCGGCGACCAATTTTCATTCGACGATAGTTAGGGTCCACCATAATTTCAATACCGTACAAATTGTACCCGTCAGGATCGTGATTTGTAATGTATCCTTCATCTGTAATCTCATCCCATGTGTGCTGATCATCATATTCATCAAAGTTAATGATCAAGCTGGAACAAGAACCGATAATTTCCCCATCATACTCCACACAAAACTGCCCTTCCGGAAACAGCTCAATGTGACTTCTTAACTGCTCACGCTTCCATGCTTCCATGTTTGGAAAGCACGCCTTTGAAAGCTGAATAATCTTATCTATATCTTTCGCTTCGATGTTACGGATGATAATTTTCTTCTCAAATTTCGACATATCTAAAGGTGCCATACATAACGTCCTTTCTCTAAGGAAATCTAATCTCTTTAAATTTATTACGAATGGATACGAAAAGCAATGGATAACGTCAGTCTGTGTCATTTCCTGGGTAATAATGCTCTTTTGTTATGTGAATCACCTAACAGAGGGTTTGACCCTCTGTTAGTGATATGACAAAGTTATTGCGCGTAGAAAAAGTCTCAGCCAAGTTGGCTGAGACTTTTGGTTAGCTTGCTTTTTTATGAAGTGAAATGTGAACATCAATTTGCCCAAGTGTGCTAGCTAATGGAACGGTGATGAATTGCTCGGATGAACGAAAACTTGAGCGCCCATCATTGACTATAGGCGGTGTCACGTCAATGAGACAATTCACTTTGGATAATTCCGTTGCGGTTGATCCAGCAATCCAATTACCAAACTCTTGAATCGCACTCCAACTCATATCATCCAAATCCAGAATCGTCATCCCACCCATCATGACTCCAACAATATTTTTGGCGGTTTGTTCGTCAACGGCACACACAATTTGACCATTTACTTCTCCATTCACACCAAGAACAACAGAAACGTCGTTTGATGGTATCGCATGTACACCCGCTTTTGGTGTCTTAGGTTCTACCTCAAGCCCAAAATGACTTGATAGTATTCCCTTCGTCGCCCTGCAGACGGCATTAATATGATCTACATTCATGAGCCTTCTTCCCCTTTAAGTACGCTTATGTTTAAGATGATGTTGCTCTTATGTGTTTATCCGACTATCGATACCCCTAACCGGTACTATGTATATAGTATAAAAGACCTCCACTCATTATGGAATACACAAAAAACCGTCGGATCAAAAGACCCAACGGTTTGTAGTACCAATTACGATTAACGACTGCCTTTTTCGTACGGTTTACCAATCGCATTCGGCGGATTCGCTTTTCCAACGAATCCAGCGAGAGCAAGTATGGTTAGTACATAAGGCGCGATGAGCAAGTATACTTGAGGGACTTGAGCAAGAGCCGGAATTTGCTGGGCAGTGAGACTTAACGCCTGAGCCAATCCGAAGAACAAGGCCGCTCCCAATGCGCCGAACGGGTGCCACTTACCAAAAATCAAAGCAGCAAGAGCCATGAACCCTTGTCCGACGATGGTGTTACCGGCAAAGTTACCTGCAGTTGTAATTGCAAATACAGCTCCACCAACACCACCGAAAGCCCCACTTAACATGACAGCAATATAACGCATACGATTTACCTTGATTCCCATCGTATCTGCCGCCATCGGGTGTTCCCCAACGGAACGTAGTCGAAGTCCGAATGGGGTTTTAAAGACAACGTACCATACAACGACTGCAAGGATGATAGCAATATATGTGGTCGCATATACACGGCTAAAAAGCATAGGACCGATAAATGGAATATCACTTAAAAACGGGACATCGGTACGATAAATACGAGCACTAATGTAATCCGTCTGACCACGGTCAAAGATCTCTCTTACCATGAACACCGCTAGACCGACGGCTAAAAAGTTCAGTGCTACACCACTTACAACCTGATCAGCACGAAGTGTAATTGAAGCCACCGCGTGAAAGAGGGAAAATACGGCACCGATAATCATAGCAACCAATAACGCGAGCCACGGTGACGCGTACCCTAGCCCCATTGACTCAAACCATAACGTTGCTACAATACCACTAAAAGCACCAATGACCATTAAACCTTCCAACCCGATGTTAACGACCCCGGCACGTTCACTGAATAGTCCGCCTAGAGCTGTAAAGATCAGAGGAGTGGCTGCAATTAAAGCCGCTGGAATAATCGTATATAAAATCTGAAGGATATCCATCTATTTCTCCTCCTTATTTTGCTGAAGACGACCAAGAATCCAGCGAATAAGATAACTAGATGCTACAAAGAAGATAATTAACGCAATGACAATCTCTACGAGTTCAGGAGCGACGCCTGCAGCAGATTGCATATTGGAAGCTCCGATCTTTAAGCCACCAAACAAGAATGCAGCCAAAAAGATTCCCACAGATGTACTTGCACCGAGCAATGCTACAGCAATTCCATCAAACCCAAGGTTCGTAAATCCTGAGAGAATCTGTGCATATCCGTATGTTCCAAGCCCTTCCATCGCACCACCTACACCAGCAAAAGCTCCAGAGATGACCATGGAAAGAATGATATTGGTTTTAACGTTCATTCCCGCATAAGAAGAAGCGTTTTTGTTGTATCCTACAGCACGAAGCTCATACCCTTTGTTTGTTTTCCAAAGGATGAACCACATAACAACACAAGCGAAGATGGCTATGAAAAAACCCCAGTGAAGTCTCGAGTAGTCAGTTAACGCTTCTAGAAATGGTGAAGAAAGAGACGCAGAATCGTTTACAAAATCAGTTCGTTGTCCACTCGCCAATAAGTAATTACGTATAAAATGATTGCTTACATGAAGGGCAATGTAGTTCATCATAATGGTTACGATAACCTCATGGACTTCGTACTTCGCCTTTAAAAGCCCCGGGATAAATCCCCAAAGTCCACCGGCCACTGCACCAGCTAAAATAGCCAATACCAAGGCAAATGGTCCGTCAACATAGATCCCAACGACCACCGCAGCAAGCCATCCGACAATAAGCTGACCTTCTACACCTATATTAAGTAGACCAGTACGAAAGGCGAAAGCGACCGCCAATCCCGACAAGATTAATGGCGTCATCATACGGAGTGTTTCCCCGAAGTAGTACATGTCACCGAATACACCTTGAATTAATGCCGTGTAACCTAGAATCGGATTATTGCCGCTAAGGAGCATGATTATTCCACCAGCAATAAACCCGAAGGCAATGGCGATTAAAGGAACGATGAGACCGAATGATTTCCCTCTAGCTCCTACTAACAACCTTTTTATCATTAGGCTTCACCTTCCTTTCGCTTTCCTCCGGCCATCAATAAGCCAAGTTCTCGTTCATTTGTTTTTGCCGCATCCACAATCTCTACGATTTGCCCTTCATAAATAACGGCAATTCGATCACTCACATTTAGTACCTCGTCCAACTCAAGAGACACAAGGAGTACTGCTTTCCCTTTATCACGTTCTTCAATCAATTTGCTATGGATAAATTCAATCGCTCCAACATCGAGTCCACGAGTAGGCTGTGCAGCAATGAGAAGGTCAGGAGAGCGATCCACTTCTCTAGCAATGATCGCCTTTTGCTGGTTACCGCCGGATAATGCTCTTGCCGGAGTCCGTTCATTTGGCGTACGTACATCGTACTCTTCAATAAGACTACGTGCTTTTTCATACATTTTCGTATAATTTAAAACTGTATTATTTGAATATGGTTTTTGATAATACGTTTGAAGAAGGATGTTTTCCCCAATTGTAAAGTCAAGAACCAATCCATGTTTGTGGCGGTCTTGCGGGATATGTCCCACACCAGACTCGGTTACTTTTCTTGGTTTGAGACCTGTGATGTTTTGGCCACTCACGGAAATTGTTCCGTCCGTTACTTTACGAAGTCCTGCAATGGCTTCAATTAATTCTGTCTGTCCATTCCCGTCAACCCCAGCAACACCAAGGATTTCCCCAGCCCGAGCTTCAAGATTCAATGTATTTACTGCCTTGACTCCTCTTGCATCTTCGACTGTCAAATTGCGAATGGAGAGAACTGAATCCTTGGGCTTTGCCGGCCCTTTTTCAACTGAAAAACTTACTTCACGACCGACCATCATCGCTGCAAGTTTGTTTTCATCCGTGTCTGATACATCTACTGTTCCGATCCCTCGTCCACGACGAATAACCGTACAACGATCACATACACTCATGATCTCCTTTAATTTGTGCGTAATAAGGATGATAGACTTTCCTTCTTTAATCAGATTTTTCATAATCTGAATCAGTTCTTTGATTTCCTGAGGTGTAAGAGCTGCCGTAGGCTCATCAAAAATCAAAATGTCAGCTCCGCGATAAAGAGTTTTCAAGATTTCAACACGTTGCTGCATGCCAACTGAAATGTCCTCGATCTTCGCTCTTGGATCGACACGAAGTCCATACTGCTCGGAAATAGCAGCCACATCTTTCTCCGCTTTACGGATATCAATGTTCATTCCTTTGGTTGGTTCACTTCCGAGAATGATATTTTCTGTGACCGTGAATTTTTGCACAAGCATAAAGTGCTGGTGAACCATTCCAATCCCGAGGCCATTTGCAACGTTCGGATCGGTAATTGCCACTTTCTCTCCCCGAACTTTAATTTCACCTTTCTCAGGCTGGTACAAGCCGAACAAGACGTTCATCAACGTAGACTTCCCAGCCCCGTTCTCTCCTAAAAGGGCATGAATTTCGCCTTGTTTGACCTGCAATGTTATATTGTCATTCGCAACGATACCGGGAAACTCTTTACGAATGTTATTCATCTCAATTACATATTCCATTCGCTAACCCACTCCCCACCGTAAAAATCGGCGTATTGTTAGAAAAAGGCGCCCCATATTTGCAAGCCGGTCTCCCACCTTCACTTTCCGAGAAGTACGGGAGCCTAGTCTCTTGTCTATGGGGCACCTCCTGTTTTCCTTCATATACATAGACGCTTCGTTCTCGCTACAACACTGGTATTTCGAGAAGCTCTACTAAATTAAAGGTTGCTTTGGTACTCTTCGAACTCCTCATCGTTTTGAGGAACGTCGATTTCACCGTCTAAAATCATTTGCTTGTACTCTTCAACCGCTTGAAGAGCTTCATCTGATACGTTGTCTTGTGTTTCAGCAATTCCTACACCGTTGTCTTCAAGACCGAACTCAAGAATTTGCCCACCAGGGTAGTCTCCGTTCATTGTCTGTTCAGATACTTGGTAAACCGCTTCGTCTACGCGCTTAACCATAGAAGTAAGCGTTACGTTACCGCCGTCATATTCCCCTTCTTCGTGCTGGTCACGGTCAACCCCGATTACCCATACGTTCTCACCGTTACGTGCACGGTCTGTAGCCTCTGTGAATACCCCGTTACCAACGCCGCCTGCAGCGTGATAGATAATGTCAATGCCGCTACCATACATGGAGTCAGCAATTCCTTGTCCTAAAGAGGCATCGTTAAAGCTCTGTGCATATTGAACAGAAATCTGAGCATCAGGATTTACTGCAAGAACACCAGCTTTAAATCCAGTTTCAAACTTGGAGATTAGAGCACTTTCAACCCCACCGATAAATCCAACTTGATCTGTCTCCGTTTGAAGTCCTGCAACAACCCCGACCAAGAATGAACCTTGGTGCTCTGCAAACGTGATATTAGCAATGTTATCAATCAAGTTGTCATCACCGTCTGTAACAACTGTATCCACAATGGCAAAGTTGTTGTCTTGGTGTTGGTTGGCAATCTCTCTTATGTCATCTTCCATTAAGAACCCGATTGCAAATGTAATGTCAGATCCATCACGAGCCAAACGATTCAAGTTTGGTGCATAATCACTCGCACTGTTAGACTGTAGGTATTCAATCTCGATGTCATCGAAATCTCCTTCAAATGCTTGAAGCCCTTCCCATGCAGATTGGTTAAATGACTTATCGTCAACGCCACCTTCATCCGTTACCATTTTGGCTGAGAATCCGCCACCTTCAGCACCGCCATCAGCACCTTGGCCTTCGTTCGCCTCATCGTCCCCGCTACCACATGCGGCTAGAATTGTACCTGCTGCAAGTACTGTTGTTAATAGAAATGAAAACTTCTTTTTCATTCGTTAATCCCCCTCGATTAATCTTGAAAGTTGACGTATGCACCTTATTTACTACTGAAACCTCAACATCAGACTCGCCTCTGAAAACGATACCAATAGTATGACACAGTATGATTCTCAAACCCTTGTAAAGCGTTTTCATAGGGTATAAAAAAAATGTTCGATGTCTGACAACTAAGTGTGTTACCTTATTCATCGCAAATAAGTTACATGAATCGACTTTAATATATCATCTTTATGAAACGTAATAAATAGTTTTTTTACAAATCAAACATAATTTTTTAACATTTTTTAAACCATTACGATAATAGGAATAAAGAGGAATTTAAGAAGCTTTTTTTTGGAAAAAATTGTGTCAAATTACCACTTAAATTGACGGAAATATCTATATTTTTAGATTTTTATGTTACACTATGTGTAATGTTAGAGATCGGATCTTGTTCCCTTTGCACACCCCATGGAAGACTTCATGAAGGCATTGAAAACGTTCGGTCATTATCTTTTCAGTGTCACAGACTTCATTTTTAGGAGGCATGAGCATGGAATGTTCTATCCTCATCTGTGATGATTCACAGATGGTTCGAAGACATTTACGAGAAACCTTTAAAACCCTTGGTACATCAGAAATCTATGAAGCTTCCAACGGTGTAGAGGCCGTTGAACTGTGCCGCACCTATCGTCCAGACGTGATTATCATGGATATCATCATGCCTGTAAAAGACGGTGTCCAAGCCCTAAAAGAAATTGTCCGATTTGACTCTAATGTCAAAATCATCATGGCTTCGTCGGCGGGTACGAACAGTCATTTAAAGAAAACGATTATGCTCGGGGCCTTTGCCACCATCCAAAAACCAATTAGCGACATCATAGTAAGGCAGCTTGTTCAGCGTGCTTTGACCGAATTAGGGGAAGTATCGAAGAATAGAGTTTAAAGGTAAACGCCAAGCCGGTGTGAAAACGGCTTGGCGTTTTTTGTTTGGAGGTAAGGATGGTTCCGAGGAGTTGTGGGAATTACTGGATTTTGTGCTTTTCACGGCTTGGCTCGTAGGATTAACAGGTTGGTTCTCTTGATTCACCGGTTCGCTCTCTGGATTCGCGGCTTCCAACTTTCTATTAACGGCTTCCCCTTCCTATTTTAACGAGATGGCGGTTTCTATGGGAGCCACCTTGGTTGATTCGAAGATGGCTCAAATACTTTGGTGCATAACAGCGGATCGTCCTAGTTTATCGTCCTCTATTTATGGTTTATCAACCTTTATTCTAAATTTATCGTCAACTAATCATATTATATCGTCCTCTACTTCAAGTTTATCGACCACTAATCCTAATATATCGACCAATCGACAAAAAACGACCCCCCCCCTCCACCGACCTACAGCTACTCCGACTCCAACAAAAGACCGCCCTATACAAATAGAGCGGCCTCACCAAAAACATACAATTCTATTTATCCCCTCTAAACGACATCCCTTTCAAGAAGAAGCGGTTAAAGAAGATATAAATCACGAGCACTGGCAATGTAAATACCATAGAGGCTGCCATGATGTAGTTCCAGTACGTAGCGTAGTCCGACTGGAAGGCGTTCAAGCCGACCGGTAACGTGTACATGGACGCATCCGTCATGATGATAAGTGGCGCCATGAAGTTGTTCCAAAAGGACATGAACACGAAGATCGCTTGGGCGGCCAGTGCCGGCTTCGCCATTGGCATAACGATTCTAAAGAACGTGCCGAAACGTCCCAAACCATCAATCGCAGCCGCTTCTTCCACATCACGAGGAAAGTTGATAAAGAACTGCCTCATCATGAAGATAAACGTGGCGTTGATCATACCAGGGATGATCAATCCTTGGTAACTGTTGAGCCAACCGAGTTCTTTTAAAATCAAGAAGTTCGGAATCATCGTTACCTGCGCCGGAATCATTAATACGGCGAGGATTGTAATGAAGAGCGTCTTCTTTCCCGGAAAGCTAAGCCTTGCAAGAGCGTATCCTGCCATGGAGTTGAACACGAGATTCAACGCTGTACCTACCACCGCAACGAACACACTGTTAAACAGCCAGCGTGGAAATAAAGCCTGCTCCGTAAAAATCGTAATATAGTTATTGAACGTGAATTCTTGGGGGATAAAATTCAGTCCCCCTGCAAGAATTTCATTTAGTGGTTTAAATGATGCACTCAATGCCCAGACGAACGGTATGAGCGTGACGATCGCGTAACTGGTCAAAATTGCGTAGAGCAAGAGTTTTGCGATGTTCGTTTGTTTTTTCATGGTCGGATCCTCCTCTCCATTTATCTAGTACACTTCTTCGTCCTTTGAAAGCTTACGCTGAATGAGCGTCGCTGCTAAGATGACTATCGCGAGGGCGATAGCAAGAGATGCGGCATACCCCATCTGATCGTAAGCCGCGAAAGCGTACTGATAAATCAACAGAACGACCGTTAATGTGGAGTTATCCGGACCACCGGAACCTCCCGAGAACATGTACGATTGGTCAAAGAGCTGAAACGTTCCGATAATCCCCATAATAACCGCAAATCCTGTAACGGGACGAAGCAGGGGCACCGTCACATGCCAAAACTTCTGAATTGCATTGGCTCCATCAAGATCAGCCGCTTCATATAAAGAATCAGGAATGTCTTGAAGGGCAGCCAAATAAATGACCATAAAGAAAGGCGCCGTTGCCCAAATGTTCATAATCATGATCGAGATGAGGGCAATGTTTGGATCATTGAGCCAGTTATAAGTAGGTAATCCTACTCCACCGAGGATGGAGTTAATGAAACCGTCCGGACGATACATCCACATGAAGATCATGACGAGTACAGCCGAAGACGTTAATGTTGGTAAAAAGTAAATGATCCGAAACGCTTTTTCCCCTTTAAGCCCAGCGTTCAACGTTGCCGCCAATACCAAGGCCAAAATCGTTTGGATCGGAACAACCACGATCACGTAAAAGGCTGTGTTCCGAAGGGCGATGAGTGCTCTCGTATCATCGACCATTCTTGTAAAGTTATCAAAACCTACGAATGTGAAGCTCGTATCACCGAGTAGTTGGACTCTTGTAAATGCCAAAAATAAAGCAAAAACGATCGGTCCAATCAAAAACACAAGAAGCGTGAAAATGGTCGGAGATAAAAATACGTAACCTTGACCAGCCTCTCTGAGTTGGCTTTTTGTATATTTGCGTTTAGCCATGGTTCTCGTAACCTCCTTCAATTGGCATTGTGAAAATAAACGGAAGGCCTAACATGCTTTAGTTTCGTAAAAGGGAGTGGTTGCCGGGGGATCCTATCATCCCCAGGCAACCGCCTCCGCGCTACTAGTCTTGAATTTCGTTATTCGCTACACGCTCCGCTTCTTCCAACGCCTCTTGAAGACTGCGGTTACCTAAGAATGCACTTGAGAATTGGTTTTCAAAGTTTGAATTGATGATCGGCAAGTTCGTATCGTCCGCCCATACCGTTGCATATGAAGCAGCTTCAATAAACGGTGCGTAAAGCTCGTCGTCTGCATAATCAAGTTCTTCTGCAACACTTTCACGAGATGGTAGGGCAAGGCCAGAGCTTGTCCAAATCTCCATACCTTCTTTACCTGTCAAGAACTCAATCAGCTGCCACGCCTCATCTTTATGATCGGATGCACTGTTCATAGAGTAAGAGACCGTATATGCCATCGAGCCTTGTTCACCGTTAATCGTCGGAATTTCAGCAACTCCAAAGTTCACATCCGGGAATGTGTCTTCCATAAACTCAAGCATCCAGTTTCCTTCAATGATCATGGACGCACGTTCTGTACCGAACATGTCTCCGCCCCACTCAGCCCCAACGTCTGCTGGTGATGCTGCAATTTCTTTTTCGTTTCTCATATCAATAAGGGGTTGAAGTGCCTCTAAAACGCTTGGATCAGAGAAGCTCGCACGGTTATCTTCCACGATCTGTCCCCCGCCCGACTCGGCAATGAACTTCAGTCTTGCAAGGTCTGTTACAACTCCGAAACCATAGCGGTTCCCTTCTGTTAGGGTTTCAGCCATCTCTTCAAGCTCTTCCCACGTTTCAGGTGGTCCGTCATAGCCTGCTTCTTCCAAGTGGTCTTCATTATAGAAAAGGGCGAGCGTAGACGTATCCTTTGGTAGTCCCCAAAGCTGGTCGTCTCTACGGAATGCATCAATTAATGGCTCTTGGAAATCGTCAATGTCAAACTCGTCTGTAATGTAGCCGTCAAGCGGCTCAAGGACACCCGACTGAATAAGTCCCGGAGCTTCAAAGGCATCAAGGAAGAACACGTCAGCCGCTTCTCCACCGATTAGTCGCGTACGTAACACATCCATGTATTGGTCTGCAATTGTATCCACTTGGACGTTGATGTGTGGATACTCTTCTTCAAAAGCCGCAATTGTTTCTTCAAAATAACGTTGCTCCGTCGGTGAAGATTGCCAGCCAGTCAACCGAATCGTCACTTCCTCTTCACCGTCTCCTCCAGCATCATTTCCACCGTCCCCACATGCTGTTAACACGCCTGCCACAGTGACTAATGAACCCATTCCCAGTACTTTCAGCCAGTTTGCTTTTTTCATCGTTCATTCCCCTTTCTAAAATGAAAATCTATTCGTTATTCACAGTAAATCCCGTTGTATTGGAGAGCACTTCCGTCTCAAATCCGTTTTCTTTTCTCGTTACACGAACGCTCAGTTCCCCTCTTCCGATCGACACGTTCGCCACTTCAAGCTCATTCGTGCCTTCAGGAAGCTCTGGGTTAAGGGCAATCGTTTCATTTAAACTATCCGGGAATAGACCTAATATGGATTGGATAAATAACAGTGGTGTTCCTGCAGCCCACGCTTGCGGCGAACATGCAACCGGATAATTAACCGCTTTTCCTTTCGCATCATAGCCGCAGAACAACTCCGGAAGACGATCATATTCGAATGAAGCAGCCGAATCGATTAACCCTTTCATCGCTTTAGCAGCATCTTGTTTATTTCCTGTTTTACTCATACCAAGGATCACCATGCTGTTGTCGTGAGGCCAAATCGTTCCGTTATGGTAGCTCATCGGGTTATAACCAGCTTCCCCTTTACCCATTGTACGAATGCCGTAACCAGAGAACATTTTGTCTGACACAAGCATGCTACTCACCGTTTGAGCGCGGTCTTGATCAAGCATGCCAGAGAAGAGAACGTGACCTGGGTTGGATGTGATCGTGCCCACTTGGTTCTTCCCTTCATCAAGTGCTAGAGCGTAGAAGTTCACATCTTCCATCCAAAAGGCTTTTTCAAATGCATCTTTCAGGTTCGCAGCTTCACTTCTAAGAGCTTCGGCTTTTTCGCCTTCCGCGCGCTTTTCGTAAATCGCAGCAATGCTTTCTTTTGCCTGATAAACATATCCTTGTACTTCTGATAAGGCGATTGGTGTTTTTGCCAAGTCCCCGTTACGATGAACAATCGAGTCACCGGAGTCTTTCCATCCTTGGTTAGCAATTCCTTTGGACGATTCTTGGTGATACTCCACAAACAAGTCCCCGTCACGATCCCCGTAGCTGTCGATCCACTCGAGTGCTCGTTCTACATTCGTTTCAAGCTCTGTAAAAAGATCCATGTCACCCGTCCACTTAATGTATTCACTCAAGAGCACAAGGAAAAGTGGTGTCGCATCGATCGTGCCGTAATAGGGAGTAAACGGAATTTGTCCCGTATTCGCCAGCTCACCAAAACGCATTTCGTGCATAATCTTCCCTGGCTCTTCATCTCGCCAGCTGTCTTTTGACTGCCCTTGAGTGCTAGCCATCGTTTTCAAAGTCCCTTTTGCTACTTCAGGATTAAACGGAAGCATTTGCAATGCGGCTATTAAGCTATCCCGACCGAACGGAACACCAAACCAAGGGAGACCTGCAACCGGGAAGCGCCCGTAACCAAGGTCAGTGAGTAACACTCTCAAGTCTCCTATCCCTCGCTCAATCAACCGTTGGAGAGGAGCATTATCCGTTTTGACTTGCGTGGTTTCATCTTCCCAATCTTTGTATGATTGGGCTAGGTTGTCCAAAGCTTCCTGTGGCTCATATGTTTTAGGAACATCACCGTTAATGGTTGGTACGAATGTAAACACAATTGTTTTTTCTTCCTCATGATCAAGGTCGAGATCGAAATACACGTCGCCATCTTTTGTAGCAGACGATGTTTGTTCGTTCCAGGCAATCACCGTTTCACGCTTCACGTCATCTGCACCGTTATAAGTGAGCACAAGTTGGTTACCGTCTAGCGTTGTTTCTCCTCTTGAACCGGTCTCCCCGTTTTGGAAACCACGTACGATGAACATGTCGTTAAAGTCGGCGTCCACATGAAGGCTAATGTTAAATTGTGTGCGCTTCGGATTATAGTTTTTCGCAGTGACCACTTCATAAAACACATCTCGGTAAATAAAGCGCTTTCTTGTAAGCTCAACCGATTCACGCCAAAGCTCCACTTCCCCGTCACTCTCCATATGAGGGTTTGTCATTATCATGGATGCCATGTAGCTGACTTCCGCTTCTGATGAGAGAAGGATTGGCTCTTGACCGTTAATCTTCAGGTCCATTTTGCTTAAAAAGCGGGTATCCTTTGAATATAAACCAGGTCCGTATGGGTGATCTTTTGGGATGTTTCCTTTTTCATCTGTGAGTAAAAAAACGTCATTTTCTTTGATTACACGGTAGTTCATCGTTGTGTACCTCCTGAGTGAGTAGTTCGTATTTTTTCCAAAACGTTTCGGATTTTGTTGGTAAAAATAACCGAAACGTTTCGGTTATAGGTTAAAAAAAGAGGATCATGATTTTGGTGGTGCGGTAGATCCCCTTACAATAAGCTGATTATCGAGAATCACTTTTCTTTTTTTTGTTTCCTGTTGGAGCATAGCAGTGAGCAATCGAGATGACTCGTAACCAATTTGATACTTATCCTGAGCCACGGTTGTCAGAGGCGGATGAGCATATTGGGCGAGCATGATATCGTCATAACCCACTATTGATAGATCTTCAGGCACTTTTTTGCCAACCCTCTCAGCAGCCCTTAACACACCTAGTGCCATCAAGTCACTAGCGCAAAAAATCGCCGTGATTTCCGGATGTTCCGTCAGTAATTTTGTGGCTACCGTTTCAGCTTTTGGTTCAAGGAAGTCCCCTTCGACCACGTAATGCTCTTGCATTGGGATTCCCGCTTCTTTCAAGGCTCTTTCATACCCTTCAAAGCGCCGTTGACTGACCCTCGCTTGGTTATGACCGTTGACCATTGCGATGTTTTCGTGCCCTAAGTTGATCAAGTGCTTTATGGCCATTTGAGCTCCGAAGACGTTATCTGTAGACACATAGCCCACATTGTCTCCTTCAAGCTCCACATCTACAAGGACACAAGGAATGTTCGATTCAATGACTTCTTCTAAATAAGGATCGTCTGTCTTGATTCCTTGCATGATGACCCCTTCAACTTGCCGTTCGCGACAAAGTTGGGAATAGCTCTTTTGCTCTTGTTTAATCGGGTTGGTACTAAATAAAATCAAGTCGTAATTTTGATCCGATGCGGCGTCATTGATTCCACACATCACTTCGTATGTAAACATGTCTTTCGCACCCGACCGGTTGAGCTCTGAAACAAGAAGGCCAATTGTGTGAGATTTACTCATCACAAGACTTCTCGCCAAAGCGTTCGGACTGTAATTAAGTTGTGTGGCTATGTCTTTAATACGTGCCTTTGTTTTTTCATTTACATCACTGTAATCGTTCAAGGCTCGCGAAACCGTTGTCACAGAGACGCCTGCAGCTTTCGCGATATCTTTTATTGTAGCCATAGGCTCCCTCCAAAACGTTTCGGATGTTCTTACAGTTATTACTTTACACTCTTTTGAAAACGATTACAAGGGGTTTTTGAATTTGTATAGTCAAGTTTAGTGGTGGAAGTGTCGGATGAGTTGAGATGGCGGGGGTTGGCGTAGGAAAATTTATTTTTTTTACGGGTTAGGTGGTTTAATTTACGGCTTGGTGCGAGGGAAACGCGGGTAACGTTTACTGATTCCCGGGAACAGTCTCTTTATTTACGGGTAGCTCTTCGTATTTAACGGGTTGGGGGCCCTTGGCAGGATTCACGGCTAAAAAACGCTGATTCACGGCTTGGCTCAAGGCATTCCCGTGTTCACACTCTCTATTCACGGCTTCCTCTCCCTATTTACCGGTTTGGCTCCAATTCCCCCCTCCCCACCACACCCAAAAGGCCACTACTCCAAAAAAAGTAGTGACCTCCCCCACGCACACATACTAATTAATACACTTCGTAATCGTATTCAGCTTGTCTATTTCCTACACATCCAGGGTTTCCACTATGACTTCTTCCAGCTGCTGAAAATCATTAGCTACTGTAAAGGAATATGGTTGTCTAATAAAAAGAGGGAAAAGAGGTGAAATATTTTAGTGGCATCCCCTACCTAAAAAACAACACTCCCCTACTTTGGCGTCCAATGGGGAAATCTAGTTTTCGTAAAGACCCCATGAACACCTTTGATGACTGTTCCTGTTGAAACCTTCTTCTTTTAGCATTAGTAATAAGAAATTTACTTTCTGTATAAATGTTTACTTAAGGCCAAGAGGTGGGTAAATCATCCATATAGAAACAGTAGAAAGGGGTCACATATGAATTACTTCAGCCGTCTTCGTGAAAAACGCAGTTATCGTATTCAATGGCATCGATTTTGGTATTATTGGTATTTTGTAAAGAGCTATTATTATGGTAAAGATCGTTTCAATGAAAAAGCGGCAGTACAAAAGCAGCTGTGGCAACAATGGGAGCAAATGCCTCAAGAAGTAGAGGTTGCAAAACCTGTAGCAACCACCGAGGAAGAGGCGCCTCCTACCACCGAGACTCGGTATCAACCTTTCGTCGAGAAGTTGAAAAACCGTCTCGCCCTAATCACCGGAAAAGCAAGAGCATAGTATGAGAAAGACCCAATCCGAGATCCGGATCGGGTCTTGTTATTTTTACTCGAAGCATTGAATAGAGGTATAACACTGCAATTGACACATACCCGCCGCTCGCACTATCTGTAGGACGGCGAGCGGTGGATCTTTCGGAGTTCTGATGAGGCACTTATTTTAGATTTGGCGGAGTTAATTGTGGAATTGACTGACTTATTTTTCATTTAGCGGAGTAATTGTGCGATTGGCTGACTTATTTTCAAATTGGCGGAGTTAGCTCTCTCGATCCCCCACCCACCACCTCCTCAACACAAAAAAAACCGCCCTACCTAAAGAGCGGTTCTTCCCAACCATCTACTACACCTCAACCGTAACTCCAACTTCCCCTGTCAAAAACCTCGTTCTCGAATGTAACGCTCCCACCAATGCTTCCACATCTTTTCGCACGCCGTGGGTGAACACGGTCCGTTTTGGCATGAGCCGCGAAAGAAGAGCTTCCGTCTCGTCTTTTCCAGGGTGAACCTTAAGCATCACTTTCGAATACGCAATAGATGTCACTTCTGCCATTCTTTTAAGCTCCTGATTTTCCGGTCCAGGAGAGATAATATGTGTGGACCGATCGTGCTTCCAATCGTCTTTTTCCACTAATGTCTCAGCTGTGAAAAAGCCGATCGATCCGTTTGCAACCTCATTAGGGCTATCAGCCACAGTCACACCGCCATTTCCCAGAGAATCGAAAAAGGCAGCGGTTGTATGATCCACGAGCCAGTCACTGTGCTTCCCAAAGTTCTTACTAGCCTCATACAGAGCCTTTTCCACTACGATTTGGTCTGCCCCTTTCATTAACAAACGATGCTTCACAGCCGCAAGGAGCTCTTGAGATTTACCCACAAGAGGAACTTGCAGAAGCACCCGATCCCTCTTTTCTAGAGCATAGTGAAGTTTTATCATCACTTGCTCCAAAAGGGTATCTTGAGTAACGTTAAAGTCACCGTATGCCCCGTCCATCACAGCAAGGTCTGGCTTTGCTCCTATCTTAGGCCACTCATAGTTTAAGAGAGTTGATTCAAGAGAGTAATCTCCTGAGAAAAAAACGGTCTTTCCATCTACCTGAACGGCGTACCAAAGGGAACCAATCGTGTGACCGCTTCGACCGTACATAATGGAGACCGTATCCGTTAACGAGATCCAAAAATTGGTGCACTTGTCGTCCAACGCTTCAAACGAAAGACCTTCTTCATCCTCTTTTTCATAAGGGAGCGTATCCCCTTCTGTTTCTACCTTTTGTCTCCACTTTGAAAAGTACTCGATCGTTTGTTCAATCGTTTGAGAGGTAGCCAGAACGGTTCCCGTGAAGCCAAGCTTCTTTAAATAAGGGAGAGATAACGTATGATCTTCATGGGCGTGCGTCACAAGAACGTGGGAAACACGCTTGGCAATGCTTGGTGTAAGTGTTGGGTAGGTGTTTATGAAGCTTCCTTTTTTCTTCATCACTCCGCAGTCGATGAGAAGAGCGCCATGATCGTGTTCAAGAAGAAAGCAGGAGCGTCCGTACTCTCCTGCCCCTCCTAAAAAGGTGAGTTTCATCGTTGCATCATCCTTAAAGAAAAGTTACTGTCGATACGCTTGAGAGCGGTTTTTGAAACGTTCTACAACGATCAGTACAATCGTTGTAAAGCCGACACTCACAAGTGCCATAGCCATCCCGAGCGCTGCCGTCCCTTGTTCGAACTGAGAGTATATGAACGTAGCCGACGTGTGCATGTTCGGCGGACGTAAAATTAATGAACCTACTAGCTCACGCATGGAAATCGTAAACGTCATGATCCAACCGGCTAAAATTCCCGGTAAAATTAGCGGAATCAAAACCGTGCGTAAAATATAGACAGGCTTCGCCCCACTCATCTTTGCCGCGTTAAAAAGAGAGTCGCCGAGCTGGCCATAGATGGCTTTAATGTTTTGAACTGTAAAAGGCAAGTACAAGACCACGTATGTGGCAACGAGCATCATCCACGTGTTGTAAATCATTCCCGGATTCCACGGGGCGTTCCAAAACAGAATCAATCCGACCACCACAACGATACCTGGTACCGTGTTTGGTGCGAGACTGAGGAAGTCCATCGTCTTTTCCCCGATTCCTTTTTTTCGCATGATAATGATCGCGACCCAAATGCCGATGGCCGCACTGATCGTTGCCGCAATCGCTGCAAGCCACACACTATTTAATAAAGCTTCAAGTCCGCTTCCCGTAAAGAGCTGGACCATGTGAGCCGTTGTTAGGTTGCTCCAAGCAAGCCCGTCTCCTTGTACTTCTAAAAATGCCGTTGATATAACAGAGAAGTAGGGTACACCGATCGCAAGACCGAGAACACCGAACAAATAAAACCATGCCAAGAACTGATATTTCCCGAGTGGCGTAAAGGCTTTTGTCTGGCCTTTACCAGAAACCACTTTATCGTGCCGACGGCTAACAAGCCATTGTTGAATGTACCAAATCGTCATACTTACACTTAAAAGCATTGTAGACAGAATCGCAGCTGTTCCAAAGTCAAGAGGCCACACTGATGTGTACCGGTGAATCTCTGACGTTAATACATAAAAACCGATTCGATTTCCAAGAGTCACGGGCGTTCCGAACTCTCCGATCGTTTTTACAAATACGAGCAATGCCCCCATGCTGTATCCCGAGAAAAAGAGCGGAATAATGATGCGCTTCATTCGGTAAAAGAAGTTCCCTCCGTGAATGACGCCTGCTTCCTCCATGCGTCCACCGATGTTTTCAAGGGTGTTTCGCATAATCAAGTAAATGAACGGAAACAAGTGCAAGCTCATCACAAGAACCATGCCGAAGTAGGTGAAAAAGTACGGAGTGATCGCGCTTAAAAACGGTGCCACTTGCTGGGCGTACCCGTTTGGTTGCATGGACAAAATCCAGCCCATCGCTCCGATATACGGTGGAGTCATAAAAGGAATGATTAAGACAATATCAATCCACCGGTGTTTTCGAAGCTCTGTTCGGGCCATAAAAAAGGCAAGTGGGGCAGCCAATACAGATGCCCCAACCACTACGCCTAGTCCGAGTAACAACGAGTTAAAAAGGATGGTACGGTATTGCTCTTCGAATAAAATCGAGAAAGCCGCGAACCCTTCAAACGCTCCGTCAGGTGTTACACTACGAAGGAGAACAAGGCTGAGCGGTATAAACACCAAGATGATCAGGACCGCAAGTGCGGCCCATTTATTTAGCGTCGGGATGGCGTTTCTCATGTGTAACAGCTCCTATCTTCTGTCTTTAGCGTACGATGCTAATAAAGTCGTTAATAATGTCTTGTCCGTTTTCTTCAAGGTAATCCCAGTCAAAATCAAGCTCTGCAATGTCTTCAAGAGGAGCGCGATCTTCGTGAGCATCAATGTCTGTGCGTCCCGGGAGCAAGTAGTTATCCGCTACAATTTCTTGACCGCGATCAGATAAAATAAAGTCGATATATTTCTGAGCAGAATCAACGTTTTGAGCAGAATCTAAAACGAATGCCGGACGCGGAGTGATCGTCGTTCCACTCTCCGGGAATGCAATGTCGATCGGCTCTCCACCTTCAATGTTGTTGTAAACCATGTAGTCAACACCAGCCATCACTGCCGAGTTGGCCCCACTGATGACCGTTTGTAAAGCAGGGTTGTTGGCTCCCTCAAGGCTCAATCCATTCTCACTTAGCTCTTCAAATAGCTCCCAACCAGCATCTCCTTCTTGCTGAATGTACGCTGCAACAAAGTCACGAGCCGTACCCGATTGTTGTGGATCGGGGATCGCCAATTGATCTGCGAATGCCTCACCAGTCAGATCGCTCCAATCTGTTGGAGCTTCATCTACCATGTTCGTGTTGTAGCTGATTCCAAGTGCCGCTGCACTAAAGCCGTAATAGTGGTGGTCTTCGTCATACCAACCATCATGAAGCTGATCGGCGTATTCACTTTCGTACGGCATAATCATTCCGTCTTCTTTAAACTGCATCGCAGGAGGCATAGAAGCGAGTACGACCACGTCCGCGATTGGATTTCCTTGCTCTGCTTCTAGGCGCCCTAAAACGTCACCAGTTGTACCTTGATACATTTGAACGTCAATGCCCGTTTTCTCTTCGAACGCTTCAACCAACTGTTCAGCCATGCCACCAGGTCCAGCTGTATAAATGGTCAGCTCTCCTGTTTCCTCTACATCTCCTGCTGTGTTTGTTTCCTCTGTTTGGTTATCTGTGCTTGTATCCCCTGCATTGTCTTGTTCCATTTCCGTTTGTGCACATGCGGTTAATGTGAGTAATCCTAATCCTAGTGCAAGTCCTGTTACTTTAGGCTGTTTCATGCTTTTCGCCTCCTGAGTTTGTTTTCATTACGTGAATGTTTTGACCTGTTACTTCAAAGAAAATGTGATCTCCTGGTGCCACTTTTGATGTGGTGTAAGCAAATAATAGTTGATCAGATCCCGAGATTTTAAATGTAATTTCGTACCGTTCACCCAAGAAACTGACCGTTTCAACTTCTCCTTTTAATCCTGTTTCTTTTGCGGTACGTGAAATAATTATCTGTTCAGGCCTAATGACCGCTGTAATGCTTGAATTGTACGGCAAGTCTCCCAAGAAGTTTCTCGAAAACGGGATTGCCGCGTTTTGGTTTAGCTTTAAATAATGAACATCATCATAAATCGTGTGCATCCCTTCAATGAGAGCGCCTTTACCAACAAAGCGGGCTACCGTTTCGTTTTCGGGACGTTGGTAAACCGTTTCCGGTGTGTCCACTTGCATGATCGTTCCTTTGTTCATAACCACGATGCGATCACTCATGGCCATCGCTTCGTTCTGGTCGTGAGTCACATAAATGGCCGTCATGTTCAGCTTTTTTACGAGTGATTGAAGTAAAATTCTCATTTCATCACGAAGGGTAGCATCCAATGCACTTAACGGCTCGTCCATCAAAATGATTGACGGATCGTTCGCAATCGCTCGTGCAATGGCTACACGCTGCTGTTGTCCACCGGAAAGCTGGTGAGGATAGCGCTCAGCAAAGTCTCCCAGTTGAACATTGTTTAGCGCCGTTTCCACTTTTTCTTTGAGCCCCTTTTTCTTGCCGGTAGCTCGTAAACCGTAAGCAACATTTTCAAAGACGGTCATGTGAGGCCAAAGAGCAAAGTCTTGGAACACCATCCCGATGTGCCTTTTTTGAGGTGACACGTTCGTTCTCTTCTTTTTTGAATAAACCGTTTTGTCTCCAAAATCGATTTGACCTTCATCTGCGTTTTCAAGTCCTGCAATGATGCGAAGTAGTGTTGTTTTCCCGCACCCGGATGGGCCAAGAAGACTTACAAACTCTCCGCTTTTTATCGATAAATTCAGTGGCTTTAATGCTTGTAGTTTTCCGAATCGCTTTACGATTCCTTGAAGCGAAATATCCACGTTGCCACTCCCCTTTCAAGTTCGTCTGTCTAAGTCAACTCTTACTTTACACATGGAATGTAAAGCTATTGTTAAGATGGATTTAATCCTTGATCAAAAAAACTAATGTATAATCTATACATGCATAGATCATTTCTATACCATAACCCTAATGAGGTGACACACGTGAACCTTCAGCAGCTTGATATCTTCAACCGTTTCGCTAAAACAAGAAGTGTGACTAAAGTAGCCAAAGATCTCGGCTTAAAACAACCTACTGTTACCTTTCACTTAAAAAAGCTTGAGACATCTCTTGGGATCACCCTTTATGAACGAACAAGTGACGACGTAAAACTCACGGCCGCAGGTGTAACGCTTAATCGTTATGCAAACGACATTATGAGCTTACTAAATGAGACCAAACGGGTCATGAACGATTACCAGTCTTCCACAAGAGGAGAATTGTTTATCGGTGCCAGTCACATTCCTGCCAACTTTATCCTGCCTCCTGTTTTCAGTAGTTTCACCGAAGAGAGTCCCAACATACAGCTGAGCGTAAAAGTCGAATCCACGCCGACAATTTTAGAGTTCATTAAAGAAAAGCAGCTCGATTTAGGCGTTGTATCGGAACAGCTGTTGGAGGACGCTACGCTCGAAATCAGAAGGCTCGTTCCTGATAATTTGGTACTCGTCATGCCCCCTACTCATCCGTTGGCCGAAAAAGAAGAAGTACAATTGAATGATTTGCAAACAGAACGATTTATTTTGCACAGAAAAGGATCCACAAGGGACGTGATCGACCAGTGGCTAGTTAAGGAGAACCATACACTCACAATTAAAATGGAGCTTACAAATATTGAAGCGATCCGGCGAATGGTGATGCTCGGATCGGGACTTTCTATTTTGTCAAAAAGAGCGGTCGAAGAGGATGTAAGCCTTGGGAAGCTCCGCATTGCAGAAGTTCCGCTGCTTGAAAAAAACAGGTACATCTCTCTTGTTTACCGAAAAGACCGGCCCATTACACCGATCCTTCAGCGATTTATCACGGCGATTTATCGGAATGTGTAGGAGTCAGCTTAACTAGTGGAAATGGAGGCGAGCGGCGGTGACTAGGGCTAGGAGTGGATATTTCGAGATTCGAATGAGCGACTTATTTGAGATTTAGCGGCGATAATTGTGTAATTGGCTGACTTTTTTTCAAATTGGCGGAGTTAGCACTCTCGCCCCCCATTAGCCACCACCTCCACTCAAAAAAAGCCACCCGGTCACATAACACCGTGCGGCTTCACATTTAATTCATTCGTTTCCTTCTATTGACTGGCCTTACAAAAAACTCACACTCTGCAAAAATGACGTTCTCGTCGATCGAGAATTGTTGCACCCGATTAATTACGATCCAATCGTAGATGACCGGAGTGATGATGCATATTTCCTTTTCAGGTGGATGATGAGAGAGCTTTTTAACTTGTCGTTCATATTCTTCCCATTGCTCTTGTCTCATTCTGTGGGCAATATGAC
The DNA here is from genome assembly GCF_000429705.1 of Alteribacter aurantiacus DSM 18675. Classification (GTDB taxonomy): domain Bacteria; phylum Bacillota; class Bacilli; order Bacillales; family Salisediminibacteriaceae; genus Alteribacter; species Alteribacter aurantiacus. The sequence goes on along the minus strand of NZ_KE386941.1, from coordinate 92,606 downwards.
TCTTTTGCTCATCATAGACAGGTCCTGAAGAAACGGGTCGATCTTCAGGTTCCCACTCGTCATCGAAGTCTCCGATGGAAATGGTACCGTCTGATCCAACTGTTGCTGGCGCTTGGGCATTATCCAAAAGTTCAGGAAGCTCGCAACCAATGTCAATCGGACTTGGGCTGAAGTGCTTCCTCGGTTTGCAGTAGTCAAGTACGTCAATTTTAACCGTCTTATTAACCGTAGCTGTAACGGAAGTACATAACCTGAGCGTGACATCAATGGAGTCGAGCTCATCTGGACCAAGTGGACCAGGACAACAGTTCACCACAGCATCACAGTCAACAGCAAACACGTCACACGAGAGCTCTGCATTTTTCGGAAGGCAAATTAACGTTCGTTCTACAATGGTAAACGGTACTGGGTTTGTCAAACACGTCCCCAGTTCTCCAATAATTTCAAACCGGATAAACCCGCTTACAATGACCGCCACTTCGTTCAAGTTCTTCGGAAGACGTCCTCTATGCCTGATGCATCCCTTTGTTTTCACCTGACATGATAGTTCGCTAATGTCGATTTCTTCACCCATTTGATTGGTAAAAATACAGTTTGCTTCAATTGGGATGATCGTACATGGTGTTGGTTCCGGTAGTGGCGTGAGCCTTATATTAAGCTCCAGTACTTGCCCTGCTACGACAGTGACCGTTGTTGTGAATGTTTCATAGCCCTCTAAATGTACAATCAACGTAAACGTTCCTTCTGGTACTCCGAAAAGAACATAATTCCCTTCTCCATCCGTAAACGTCGATACAATGATCATCCCGTTCTCATCAATCAACGTGACAGCTGCTCCACTTAACGGAATGTTTCCTACTAAGTTTGTTACTCGCCCGAAAATTCGGGCCGGGTTGCCGATTAAACTGGTGTTCACCTCCGCCGTCTGCCCGTCAGCCACACTGAACTGAACTGTTCTCGCCTGATAGTCTTCTCTAAAAAAGACGAGAGTGTAGGTACCCGGCAAGAATCCGAGAATTTCATAAAAGCCGTTTTCGTCCGTTACGACCCTTAACAATACCGTTCCGTCCGGTCTTATTATGGTGACCCGAACATTTGATAAAAGCTGACCGGTAACAGCGTCCTCTACTACACCGACCACATTTGATGCTTGTAAGCTTAGTTGCAAGTTGACTATCAGAGATTCTCCTCTAACGCCGCTCACTTCTTGTACCGCAGCTCCAAAACCTGGTGCAGTAGCCACTATGAAGTACGTTCCTGCAGCAAGACCGTTCAGGAAATACTCTCCGTTGTCGTCTGTAATATCTGCTGCAATAATCAAACCAGATACAGCGTCTCTCGCCCGGACCGTAGCTCCTGCAATTGGAGTGCCGTTTGCAGTAACTCTACCTGAAATCGTAAACGGATCAGGAACAAGGGCAAAACTTGCGACTGACGTTTGATTCCCTAATACAAAGACGGAGAGGATTTGCGTTGAAAACCCTTGAAGGTCCGCTGAAATCAAATAGGTTCCCGGTGCAAGACCTTCAATTAAAAATTCACCCAAGTCATTAGTAATCACTCGTCGAATGAGCACATTTTGGAAATTTCGAATGGAGATCGTAACGCCGGCCAAATCTTCTCCTGTATCCAGATTTATGACTCCCCCGGCCACACTTCCGATCGTTTCGGATAATTCCAATGTAACCCTCGTCGTTTCATTCGGCAAAAGCTGAATACCGACGGACTGACTACCAAACCCTTCCGAGTCAGCCGTAATCGTAAAAAAGCCGCTCGGCATATTCTCAATTACGAAGAACCCGTTAGGATCGGTTATGGCCCGACCGACAAAAAGATCGGCACGGTTTCTCACAATCACAGTCGCACCAGCGATACCGGTTGTCGTGCCTTGAATCACGACCCGCCCTTCAATACGTGATGGATCACGTTCAAGCGTAACCGTAACCGTTGTCGTTTGGTTACTGTTCACAATCACACCGGTATTGCTCCTTGCAAAGCCCGGAGCTACCGCATTGATAAAGTATCCTCCTGCGGCAACACCTTCAAATACGAAGGAGCCATCCGGATTAGCCAGAACAGTTAGAATAAGTGTCCCTGTTTGATCGAGTAAACGAACCCACAAATTCGGACCGGTGATTGGGTTCCCTTCAGGATCTCTTAGCTGTCCCTCAATTCTTCCCGGGTTTGGCGCAAGATTGATATTGGCAACCGCAGCCTCACCACTTACTACAATGACTCCGGCGGACGAGGCACCAAAACCTGGCGCAGTCGCCGTTACGGTATACTCTCCAGGTGCCAATCCTGCTACCGTATAGTTACCAAACTCGGAAGCCACTACGCTCGTGACAAAAGCACCGGTTGCACTAAACACACGAACGACCACTTCAGCAAAAGCAATCGGCTCCAATGTCACCGCATTTCGAACTTGACCGTTGATCGAACCCGGGTTGGAAAGGAGCGTAAAGTTCACCGTTTCCACTTCTCCTGCTTCAACGACCGCACCGATAATTTGAGTGGCAAAGTTCGGCGCCGACGCGATCACAAAGTAATTTCCCGGTGGAAGGAGCGGTACGGTGTAGTTCCCGTTTTGATCAGTAGCAACGACACCGAAGATCGTCTCTGCCCCATCAACCACTTGAACGATTCCGTTTACAATCGGATTGCCATTCGTATCCACAAGTGTTCCGATAATCGTTCCCGGATTCGCAACTAACTGTAAATTAACCGTCGTTTCTTCTCCCGCTCTGACCGTCGCTCCCGCAACCCCTTGCGCAAAGCCTGGTGCAGCCGCAATTACGATATAACTTCCCGGTGCCAAATTATCAAATCGGTAACGGCCGCTTGGGTCGGCAATCGTATTTGTTATGAACTGATTGTTCGATGTAAACAATTGAACAACCGTATTTGGTACAGCCGGTGTAACGGTTCCCACAATCCAGCCCGGGTTACCCACGAGGGCTGCGTCCACTACCGTCATCCCATTTGAACTGACGATAGCTCCTCTAAGAATACTTTGGTAATCCGTAGCCAAAATCGTTAACGAATATTGACCTGGGGCAAGACCTGGTACCATGTATTCGCCACTGCTGTTTGTAAATACGGATGTGACAAACACATTAAACTCATTGACGACATTGATCTGGGCACCTGAAATAGGTTGACCAGTGCCACTGTCCGTAATCGTTCCCGAAATAAAGCCTGGATTCGGTTCAAGGGCAATGTTAACCGTTTGAGTTTGCCCAGGACCAACCGTTACAGTGGCAAAATTCGTTTGGAAGCTGATGTCCGATGCTACAACGGTGTACGTCCCCGGTGCGATACCTTGGAATGTAAAGTTTCCTTGGGTGTCCGTGGAAGCAGTGGCAATCACCGCACCATTCACGTCATTAATCCGAAGCTGCACATTCGATGTTACAATCGGTTGACCCGTTTGGGCATTTACGATCGTTCCTACAATCGTTCCTGGATTTTCCAAAAGCGTAAAGTTGACGATCGAATCTTGATTGGACACGACGATGGCACCTAAAGAGGCCGACTGAAAGTCCGTTGCGGATGCCGTAACCGAATAACTGCCCGGGGCCACATTACTCACAACGTAATTTCCGTTAATCCCTGTTATGACTGTACCAATGACCACTCGGCCAATGGAGGTACGTACAACCACTTCCACTCCGGAAATTGGATTTCCATCCGAATCCCTTACCGTTCCGATCACACGCCCCGGATCGGGAAAGAGCGCAAAGGAAGCCGTAGCCGTTTGATTGCCGAGGATCGCAACACCTTCAAAAGCCGTTGCAAAATTCTCAGCCGATGCAGTGACCACATACGTATTTGGAGCAAGGTTTCCAATAAAATAAGAGCCGTCAGCTAATGTTAAAACGGAAGCCACAACCACTTCGTTTAACAATACTTGAACTGACGCATTGGCGAGCGGATTGCCTTCATTGTCTCTAACCACACCTGACACAGCCCCACTAATAAACGCTAACGCCGCATTTAATGTAGTCGTCTGATTGGCATTGATAACTGCCCCTTGGACTGACTGTCCATAACCATCTTGAGAAAAGACGACGTTGTAGCTTCCAGGAGCAAGTGACGGAATCGTATACTGACCGTTTACGTTCGTTTGGGTACTTTGAACAAACACGCCTCCCGATGTCTGAACCGTTACGCTCGCCCCAACAAGAGGCTGATTGGTAGCCTGGTCCCGAACGGTTCCTGTTAATGTTCCAGGTGAAGCTGCGAGCTGAACATTGATTGTGCGGATTTCTCCTGCAGCCAGCGTCGCTCCCACAAGCCGCGTTTGAAAATCGGTTGCTGTATACCGAAATGTATACGTTCCAGGCGCAAGCCCCGGCACCGAATAGTTGCCGTCCCCATTCGTCGTGACCGTTTGGATTACATTCCCAAGTGTATCGAGCACTTCAACCGTGGCGTTTGCAATCGGAGCCCCTTGTTCCGTCGTTACTTGCCCGTTTACAATCGCCGCCTGGAAATTTAACGTCACATTGAGTGTCGTAATCTCATTTGAATTTACTTGTGCCGATCGCACAGCCGTTTGAAGCCCCTCTGCAGCAAACGTAACCGTATAAAGACCCGGGGTCACATTTTGAAACTGGTAAAACCCTTGAGCATTCGTCGTCTGCGTAGCGACTACTACATTCGATGCATTCACCAATTGAACGGTGGCATTGTTCACAGGCAGTCCCGCTTCATTCGTCACCGTCCCTTGAAGGGTACCCGGCAATGGTTGAAGTACGGCATTGAGCTCCGTCACTTGCCCACTCGTCACACTCGTGTTTTGATTTAAGGTTTCAAATCCTTCCAGTACATACTCGACACGGTAATTTCCCGGTGCAAGATTGGAAAAGCTGAATAAACCCGCTCCCCCTGTCGAAGTCGTTGCTACAAGGACGTTTCCTGCATCGTAAAGGTTTACGGTAACACCTGGGAGAGGTAAGCCGGTAACTCCTGACGTGACTCCCCCCTGAATACTGCCCGTCGCAGCGACCGTTACCCTCGACGTGGCAGATACAGGTGGAAGATTATTTCCCGAAAACGTATCCACCCCGGTCACAGTAGCCCGATCCAATACTCGGTTCCCTGGGTTGTTAAACGATCCTCTAACCGTATACGTCAGTTCAACGGTTTGATTTGGCTGAAGGTTTCCGATGTTCCACGTAATCTGGTTGGTTAATGAGTTAAACGCCGGATTCCCTTGCGTCGCACCTGTAATCGTCACGTTCGCGATCGTATCCAGCTCGATCACATCATTTACAAATACTTGCGAGCCAACACTCCCACCTGTGTTCGTTACTCGAACACGTTCAGTCCAGTTAGCAAGCTGACCCGTCACAACCGATGAAGGCCCGCTGGTGATTGCCTTTTCTATAGCAAGCCGAGCTCGAATATCTGCGTCAGCAATTGTTGTCGGATCCGTAAAGGCGTTCACGAAACTGAACCCTTCCGCCGTTCTCAAGCTGTCTTTGTTGTAGTTATTCACATTCGCTGATGTAAAGAAAATAAACTGAAGAATGGACGTCTCCGTAATTCCAAGGTTTGAAAAGAAAGCGGCAGCAGGAAATTGAAAATCTAAGAAAAAGTCCGGATTTCCACCAAAGTTTGAATCGGCCGGCCGCACCCGAGCCAAATCATAATTCACAATTGGCAAGCTAAAGTTCGGCGTCCCCCCACCAAGCCCTTCTGCCGGATCGTTCCACGAATTAAATTGAACGACTGTATTTTGAATCAAGTTGACTCTCGTTGCGAGCCCGTTCACACCGGCAAGCCAGTTGTACGTTCCAGGCACTCCGGTCGTATTAACAAGAACCCCCCAAGCAAAATTTCGAAACCCTGTTAGCTGCGGGTTTCGAGGATCATCGTTCAACCTCAATCGAAAAGTGACAAACTGACCATCATATGCATAAAAGGCCGCCGGAAACTGCGTGTTTCCTACAATATCTGTCGAGGCGGGGGATTCATCACCGGTTATATCAAATAACGGCACTCCCCCGATTAAAATCGGTTCAAATTGTGAATCCGCCGGAAAAGCCACAACATCACATCCTCTCTATGGTTTTTCCCGTATACCCTATTCCGCCCAGAGAGGAATTGTGCTTGTGTCACACCTTGTTTTTTTGAAGTGACTGTCGTGCGCGCTATTACTATGTAGTTGGTTAAGGAAGTTCCCATGGAGGACCTTCACCTTTCCAGCCGTAGTGAAGCGTTGGAGAGCTAACTTGATTAAAGGTAGATCTAACTCGACTAAATGCAATCTAAATCGACTAAACCGGTTCCTAACTCGACTAAACACCCGCCCTTCCCCGCCTCATAACGAAAAGAGCAACCCCCACAGCCAGCACCCCGGCCACGAGCTTCCCTACAATCATCGGCACGACCATCTCCTCGGCCACGGAAGCCGTAAATCCCAAATGTCCCCCCAGAACGAACGCCCCGCTCACGGCAAAAGCCACATTCATGACCTTCCCCCGCTCGTCCATCTGCTCGAGCACCTGAAACATGGGGATCGAGTGGGCGAGAGACGTCACGATCCCCACCACCGACACCTTCTCCACACGCAACCAACGGGCAACCGGCTCAAACAATGACCCGGCCACCTTTTTCAAAAAAAGCACAAACGGAAACGCCCCAGACAAGGTGAGCACGATTACTCCCACAATCATAAACGCCTCCGCCACGGACCCCGTCCCTTCCACAACCGTCAGACCGGTAAGCACCTCGAACCCGATCACCCCGACCATGAGCATGAACAAGCCTACAATCCCTTTTCCGAACCACACGAACAACACAACCATCCGCCTAGGAATCAACCAAAGCCCCACGATCACACCAGCACTCACAACCACAACCGGCACGAGATTGACGAGCACCTCTTCCACCGAAAACCCCGCCACCACACTGCCCACAAACACCCCCACAGGCACAGGAACAAGACCAACCAACACCCCTTTGGCTAAAAAAACATGATCTTCTTTTTTAATTAGACTTAACGCCACCGGAATCGTGAACAAAAACGTGGGACCTACAATTGTAGCCAAGAGAATCCCCGAAAAGAGCCCCGCGTCAGAGCTTTTTGCAAGCTCCACTGAAAGAGGAAACCCTCCCATGTCCACCGCCAAAAATATCCCCACAAAAACGGACGGATCCACACCAAGCACACCAGCCACCGGCACAATTATCGGAGCCATCCACTCCGCCACAACCGGCGCAAAACAAAGAATCCCTACCATCGCAAGAGCAAGCGGCCCCATGGCCACAAACGCCTTCTCAAACTCCCTCCCATACCCAAACCGATTCCCAAACACCCGGTCCAACACCCCAACAACCGCAAACACCGCAATCAACCAAATGAACATGCCTCAGCCCCCACTTTTCTATCAAACGACTAGCTGTGTTTTCACAGCAGCTTGAACAGAACTAAAAAATTCCCCGCTCCAACTCTACTAACCTACTAGTACGAGATTGAGCAAGGGATGTCCTTTATTGACCCGCTTGAGATTGCTATATAGGCACTCCTCACAATCACAATAAGAAAAGCCCTGTTCCAAAAGGAACAGGACTCTAAAAGTTACACCATCACTTTACAAATGTCGTTGGAGAATGCGAGAGGATCTTCGACTGGAAGCCCTTCGATTAATAATGCTTGGTTGTAAAGGAGGTTTGTATATAGTTTGACTTGATCTTTGTCACTCTCGAACGCGTTCTTTAGTGTTTGGAACACGTCGTGATTAGTATTGATTTCGAGGACTTTATCGGCCTTAACATTTTGGCTGTCTGGCATCGCTTGAAGGACTTTTTCCATTTCAATGGACACTTCTCCTTCACTCGAGAGGCAGACCGGGTGAGATTTTAGACGCTTGGATACGCGAACATCCTTCACTTTTCCTTCTAAATGCTTTTTCATTTCTTCAAAAAGATCTTTGTTCGCTTTGTCTTCCTCTTCCGCTTTTTCGCTTTCCTCTTCATCAAAGCCTAAGTCGCCACTAGAAACGGATTTGAACTCTTTTTCATTAAACGCCGCAAGCATCTTGATCGCGAATTCGTCTACTTCATCGGTGAAGTAGAGGATTTCGTATCCTTTATCAAGGACCACTTCTGTTTGTGGAAGCTTCTCGATGCGATCGTAGCTGTCGCCTGTTGCGTAGTAAATGTACTTCTGATCTTCCGGCATGTTCTCTACATACTCTTGTAACGTAACGAGCTTCTTCTCTTTTGATGAGTAGAACATGAGAAGATCTTTAAGGTCGTCTTTGTTCGCCCCGAAGTCACTGTAAACACCGTATTTTAACTGTCTTCCGAACGTATCAAAGAACTTCACATATGTTTCACGATCATCTTTTAGAAGTTTCTTCAGCTCGTTCTTGATTTTGTTTTTGATGTTTTTCGCAATCAGCTTCAGCTGTCTGTCATGCTGAAGCATTTCTCTTGAGATGTTTAACGAAAGGTCCTCAGAGTCTACTAAGCCTTTTACAAAGCTAAAGTAATCAGGAAGAAGCTCCGGTCCTTTTTCCATAATCAAGACCCCATTGGAATAAAGCTCAAGGCCTTTCTCGTATTCTTTGCTGTAGTAATCAAACGGCATGGTGGATGGGATGTATAGAATCGCATTGTATCTAACTGCGCCGTCTACGCTTACGTGAATGTGCTTTAACGGCTTGTCGAATCCGTAATGCTTCTCTTGGTAGAAGTTCTCGTAATCCTCATCGGTGAGCTCGCTCTTATTCTTTCTCCAGATCGGCACCATGCTGTTGACGGTCTTCTCTTCAACGACGCTCTCATATTCATCTTCCGTGCCTTCTTTTAGCTTACGCTCCGACACATCCATTTTAATAGGGTAGCGGATAAAATCGGAGTACTTCTTGATCACTTGCTTGAGACGATGTTCTTCGAGGAAGTCATCATAGCTCTCTTCGTCTGTATTCTCTTTTAACTTAAGGATAATTTCTGTGCCCACTTCTTTTTTATCAAACGGCTCGACAGTATAGCCATCTGCCCCTGTAGACTCCCACTTATAGCCTGTCTCGTCTGCAACGGACTTTGTATACACGGTTACAGCATCGGCTACCATGAATGCGGAGTAAAAACCGACTCCGAATTGTCCAATGATGTCGTGACCGTCCTTGATTTCATTTTCATTTTTGAACGCTAAAGAACCACTTTTCGCAATGGTCCCGAGGTTCTCCTCAAGCTCTTCTTTCGTCATCCCGATTCCAGTGTCTTTAATCGTTAGCGTGCGGCTTTCTTTATCTGCGGAGATTTTGATAAAATAATCGTCCTTTTCAAACGTCAACGACTCATCGGTTAGGGCTTTGTAATACATCTTGTCAATCGCATCACTTGCGTTTGAAATGAGCTCTCTAATAAAGATCTCTTTCTGTGAATAGATCGAGTGAATCATCATATCTAGCAATCGTTTCGATTCTGCTTCAAACTGCTTCTTCACCATCGTATCTTCCCCTTTAAGTAATATGTAAATATATCTTTTTAGCACTCGACTTACCAGAGTGCTAACCCACATTAATAATTATCATATTCAAAAAAAGTTGTCAAGAGGAAAGCTGTGAATCTGCTGGATTGAAAGGAGGTTCAAATAAACAGGATCTAATTTGCACGATCGCTCTTTCCTTCTTCGGGGTGGTCCGGTGAATCATTCGCTCAGGCTACCAAAGAAGCTATCATCGCAAATTCCGTAAGTACGAAAAAGACTATATCAGGGGCACAACCCCGACATAGCCTCTTTGATTACAACCCTCTTCAATTAAATTACCTATTCCGCTAAAACTTCCGCTGGATCTCATCGAGCCCGATCACCATCATCGCTTCCAATTCTTCATCAGTAAGACGGCTTCTCAGTTTCGTTTCAAGCTCTGCTTGCTCTTCCTGTGTCATCCCACCTGACGCTTTAGAAGCGATCGAATACAATTCTCCCAAAGAGAACTTCGTCATCAACACACGTGCTGCCTCTTCGGCTGTGGTGAACGGTAACGCTTGTTTCTCTTCTTTCGTTAGATCTCTACTACTATATTTTTCAGCCAGAGCTTGAAGCTCCGGGTTATTTTTCAGTTGTTCGGCTACATCGTCAGTCAAAACCTCGTTGCGTATTTGATCAGCTACACGATCCGATGCGTAATCCATCGCGAGATTGTAACCGAAATAGCCAAGGGTTCCTAAAAGAATACACAGGATCATAACCTTTTTTATCATCTTCATCACCTTGTTTTTTTGATTAGTCTAATCATAGAGCAGAAGGAAGAGGCAATCAATAAGAAAACATCGCCAACTCGCTCTTCTCCATTGTAACTCCCCCAACACCAATTCATACCACAATTTCCCACAAAATTGTGCGGGGTCAGACCCCATAGCCGTCAAGTTAAGCAAAATTGGCGGCTTTTTATCTTTTTGATCATTCACTCTCATTTTTTCAAATGACAAAGAAGCTTCCTTTCGGAAGATTTTTTTAAACAAGGATAAATTCCGTTACAGGTGGACGCTTTCCGCGGGCATCGCCTTAGCCTCCTCGGGAAAGGGCGCCCTGCGGGGTCTTGGGCTGATGAGCTTCCTGCTTCTTCCTCTACAAGCATATGCTCCGAAGCATCTGCGTCGAAGCAACTCGTAGCATACTCGTGATGTAAACGCTCGTCGCTGGAGTCGCCACCTTTCACTCCATTTTCTACTTTAATAAAAGATGATTTCTATATAACGAACAGCTTATTTAAACCTTTAAGAGTATCAGCTTTTCTTCCTCCTTCATTTCGTTCTTTAACACTTGAAAAGGTGTCTCGCGATTCTTCTTTTTGCACTTCCTACATTGACTCCGAATGACTGCTGTGTATTGATGGAATAGGTTATTTCCTTAATTGGTGATGTACTTGTTTGAAAGAACTCTTCTGCACTTTCACGTAATTCTTTTATGCACTTCATCTCACTGATTTCAATCACAAATGATATGAACTTGGACATGTGATCAGGTGTAGCCGGAATGTTCGCAGACTCCTGCGGCCGTGGGAGCCAGGAGAGACCCCGCAAGGGCTTTGCCCGAGGAGGCTCGCCGGCACCGCCGCGGAAAGTGAAGAACATTTTGGCTACACCTTTATTCAACTGATTTGCGACACTCTATCCTTAAGTTGACGGCCCTGGGGTCTGACCCCAGGGCAAGTTGAAGGCTGTGAGTCAGGAGCCTGAGTATATTCGGAAATAAAAGAAGAAGTCGTAAGGGTGAGGTTTCCTTACGACTCCTTCTTTTGTGACGGCTTGGGCTACTCTTCCATTTGGTCGATGAGCCAGTCGCTGTCCGTGTTAATGAATGTAACGGTGCCACCTTCTGTTTGTTCGTCACCGGTCTCTTCTTCAGTAATGGAGATTTCATAAGCAGCTACAATCTCTTCATCCGTTTCACTGCTCACTTCGAAGGATATGATTTGGTAATCGAACATGGACAAAAGCTCTCCCATTTGTTCATCAATTAAATCCCCCTCTTCTTCAAATGCCTCTTTCGGTACGCCGAATTCCGATTCAACAAAGTCATCGGTCACGTAATCCACAACTTCACTAATTGCTCCTCGGTCCAAGGCATCCACAAAACTTTCGAAGGATTCCCGAGCTTCTTCTTCGGCTGAATTGCACGCGACTGTAAGTATGGCTAACAGAACCAAGAGTCCTGTGATCTTTCTTAATGCGCTCATAAACCTCATCTCCTTACTTCCATCCTCGAATTTACATCATTTCTCCACCTTTAGTTTACTCATTCGTTCATAAAAAAAGCAGCCAAACATGAGCTTGTTTAGCTGCTCGGGTCAATCTTGAGCAAGAGGGAAGGAAATCATAAATGTGGTTCCAACACCTACTTGACTGTCCACCTTTACGGTTCCGCCGTGCTCTTCAATAATCTTGAACGTGACCATTAATCCGAGTCCCGTTCCCGTTTCTTTCGTGGAATAGAACGGTTCACCGATCCTTGCAACCTTCTCTTTTGGGATCCCGCACCCTTGGTCAATCACTTTTACGACCGCTTGGTTATCCACCTTTTCCAACGTTAAGGTGATCAAACCGGACTCCATTGATTCGATTGCATTTTTAATCAAGTTTACAAACACCTGTTTAATTTGGTGCTGAGCGCACACCACATAAAGGTCCGTATCTTTGAACTCCTTCTCAATACCGATGTTTTTGATGATCGCTTGTGTTTCAAGCAAGGTGCTAATGTGAGTCAGCATCTCGCTCATTTCAGAGCGTTCCTTTGACAAGGTTTGTGGTTTGGACAAAATTAAAAGCTCTGTTAAGATCTGCTCAATTCGCCCAAACTCCGATTTCATAATATCGAAGTACTCTTTTTTCTCATTCCCATAGATCTCGATCAGTTGCAAAAATCCTTTTAAAGAAGTAAGAGGATTTCTAATTTCATGAGCAATTCCCGCTGCCAGTTGGCCAACAGCCGACAGTTTTTCCGACTGGTGAAGCATTTCTGCAGACTTTGTTTTCTCGGTAATGTCTCGGAAGGTAAACACACTTCCGACTACTGCATCGTCCGAAACCATGGGTGTGACCGTGAATTCTGCGAGATATGGGGTTCCATCTTTACGGTACAACGTCACGTTACTTTTCCGAATGACTTCTTTTCGAACAAGATTCGTTTCACTTGTAAAATAGTCGGTCAGCTCTTTCATTTCCCCTTCATATAAGGTTGAAAGAAATTGGATAAAGATGTTCGGATTCAAGTCTTCACGAGAAAATCCGGTAATTCCCTCTGCCGCTTCGTTCCACATGACTACGTTAAAATCCTTATCAATTCCCAAAATACCGTCCTCTACAGACTCCAAGATGAGTTGATTCATGTGGTGCATTCTTTTGAGTTCATCTGTATTTAATCGCTGACTCGTTATATCTTTTAAGATACCATAGGCTCCAATAATCTCTGAGTCAACAATAATTGGTAGAGCGGTACATTGGACAAACATCGGTTCTTTCTTTAATTTTGTCAGATCAAAATCTTGTGTGACCGGCTTTCCTTCTTTTGCCAAATAAAAAAGATCATACGCCTTCTCGGCTGTGTCTTTAGGTAAAACGGCGTTGAACTGCTTCCCTACCAGACGCTTTTCACTCGTATTGAATAGTTTCTCAAATGCATGATTCACAGATAAATAGTATCCGTCCAAATCAATGGAGCAAACGGCATCTGGATGTTCGTGGAACAACGTGCGATAACTCTGCTCTACCGCGAGCATGGCCATTTGCCTTTGCGTCACGTCCCGGATGATCGCTGTAATTCCGTCTTCTGTTGGGAAGACCCGTACGTTATACCACGTATTCAGTGGGGGAAAATATTCGTACTCCACTTCCGCAAGCACACGTTCATGCATGGCTCGCTGATACGCCTCGTATACTCTCGTCCCTTTTGCTTGTGGGAAGGTCTCCCATATATTATGTCCAACCATATCTTCTTTTTTTGTTCGTAGCTGTTTGCATGCAGCTTGGTTTACGTATGTAACCGTAAAATGATAATCGAAGGCAACAATAGCGTCGCTTAATCGATCCAGGATCAAAGCATCCGAGTCGAGAGGGTTTAAATCGCTTTCACGGGAGATCGTGAGCAACTTTTTAGGTATGCTATTAGTAGATCGTTCCGTCATCATTTTCACCTCTAATTTCTCCTGTTGATAGTCATATGTCTATTCTAGCAAAAATTTGTTAATTTGCCGAAATTTTTTTACCGAAAAAGTATAAATATGTCATAATCCGTACCATTACTGCTTATTTATGGTATTTTTTATGAAAATTAAAAAGCCGAGTCTGTTGTAACTCGGCTCTTTCATCGGGTTTGTGGGGACGCGAGAGGTGAGGAAAGTGGTTAACCTGTTTAAATCAAATGCTAATCTGTTTAAAGGCCACACCAACCTGTTTAAATCCACCGCTTTCCATCCACACATGTTACCTTTGGTTAAATACCGGCCGATCGTTGAAGTCGTTTCGCAATTTCTTTGAAATCTTCTTCAGAAATGCCTGGAGCAAAAGTTTCCGGAATTGGTGGGAGATCAGGGATCGGTCCTCCTGGAGGTGTTCCTTGAATAACTTCCAGTTGCCCGCCTTGAAGAGGGTGATCCCCTTTCCAAATCATCGCCACATCTTTATAGTCATTGGCACTGAATGTATAAAGTTTGCGATGCGACCCTTCCGCTTCAAACTTCCTCGCCGTTTCAAATTTGGCATTGTCGAGGTTCGGGATTGGTAACATTTTTGTCATGTCTACTCCTGTGGCAATTTCCAGTGCTTTCGCGTAGGCCATGACATGCACCCCTCCACGCACGAGCAAGTATCCGATCATTTCTCGGGCAACTGGGTTGTCTGTCATCTCGTACACACGCATCTTGTGTGTTCTTGCACCACACTCCAAGAAAAAGTTATGGAGAAGATCCAGTACCAGGTTCCCACTTGAGAACACATTCGATGCTCCATTCCATCCTGCACCCATCGAATCAAATGGTTTGGCCGTTTGGTCCGTATCAATAAAATGATAAGAATTTCGTTTGTCTTTCCCATTTTGCATCGGAGCGATGTTCGGATCACCTGGGAAGGTCGTTCCATGAATCATCAAATTAATCGTGTTTGATACGAGCTCCACGTGACCAAATTCCTCTGCAGTAATACTAGCAACCAGATCATAAAAAGGTTTTAGCTTCCTCTTTTGTCTAAAAGCAAACGACTGAAACATGTAGTTGTTTAGGGTGGACATTTCACCAAACTTTCCACCTAAAAGCTCTTGAACAGCCGCAGCTGCGTTCGCATCAGGGTTCTTCGGCTTAGGTAGTTCAATTTGCAATTTGTTTATACGTGTAATCAAAGCAGTCCCTCCATCATTCTTAGACATTTTCTCTTTCATCTGTATGATGGCGAACGTTTGTCTTAAAACTACGGATGGTCAAATCAGACTTTCGTTTATCAATATGGGGGTTCATTATTACCGGCAGGAAAAGAAGACAGAGAACATCGACACACAAACTTCAAAGAAAAATGCCCTTAACAGAGTACGCTCCAATAAAGGCATCAATCAGACATATTAATTCCCGTTCAAGTTCAACAATTCAGGTACTGTGACAAATTCGTACCCTTGATTCTTTAATTCTGTGATGATCGGACCGAGGGCGTTTACCGTATTGCTCATATCAACAGTCCAGTGAGATCCATCGTGCATGAGAATAATCGAACCATTATCTGTATCCTCCATCACGGATTCGAAGATCTCTTCTGAAGAAGGGCCGTCCCAGTCTCTTGTGTCAACCGTCCAAAAGACAGCCGTTTCGCTATTGGTAGCCAGGCTTTCTGTATGAGCCGTTCCGAAAATGCCGTATGGAGGTCGGAACAAATCGGTTCTCATGCCAAGCAGGTTTTGAAGAACATCGTTCGTTTGATCCATTTCCCATCGCAATTGTCCGACAGACTCTCCTTCCAAGTTCGGATGCCAGTAAGTGTGGTTACCAATCGCATGGCCTTCACGATGCATCCTCTTTAAAATGTCAGGATGGCCCTTCGCTCTTGCTCCCATAACAAAGAACGTCGCTTTCACATCCTGACTGTCTAGTTCATCAAGAATAGCTGGGGTGAAACGAGGATCCGGACCATCATCAAACGTCAGAGCCACTCGTTTTTGGTTTGTTGGCCCTCGCCAAACAACCGTATCGGGAAATTGCTTTTGCAGTTCCCCAAAGCCTACATTCTCTAGGGACACGTCTCCTTTATCGGCTTGCCCTGCATAGGCGGAAGGCAAATCTGGTTCCATTTCCTCTCTTGCAGCATATTCTGGACCGCCGGCCGGTTGGGCTGTCGTTCCAGCAGAAGGATACATCGGTTCAGTATCGCCTTGAATTCCGATATTATCTCTGTTCGGCTCTCTCGCTTGGTCTTGGTTTGCTGCACAACCAGTAAGGATGATCATTGTCATAATAATGAACGACAGAGCCACAAGCCCCATTCGCTTCGTACTTATCTTGTTCATTCCACACACCCCTCATCGTTATCCATTCACATATAAAACCTAGTATGCCAAAATTCCCCTCGCTCCATTCAAAAGAGTAAGTTCAGAAAGTTCAGGGGTCTGCCCCCGCACAATGCCGTGTTTGTTGTTGACATGCCTTAAAAGGTAGTGTAAATAGAAAAACGCCTTGGAAGAGTGCTCTTCCAAGGCGTTTTTCTTATAAGAGGATCGTCAGGGGATCGTCGGTGTTCATGTTTATATGATCTGGTGTGATGCTACACTTTCGTCCAATGATCGTTACCCCTTTTGCATTTGCTTCTTCCATGGCGTCAGCAAAGTTTGGATCAATATGCCGCGCTGGCGTGATGCTACGCAAGTCGTCTCGTTGAGCGACGAAGAAGAGCGCCGCTTCCCATCCTTCTTCCTGTGCTATATGACCGAGTTCTCTTACATGCTTGGCTCCTCTCGCTGTGACAGCGTCGGGAAACGCTCCTGCTCCTTCTTCATATACAAGAGATACGCCTTTGACTTCCACGACCATCTTCCGTCCATCTTCGTGTTCCATCAACAGATCCCAACGCGAACCTCCCTTTTTAAATTCAGAGCGAAGATAGGTCCATCCTTCAAACTCCGCAATCAGCTTTTTTTCCACTGCATCTTTAGCCAAAAGGTTTGGAAGCTGGGAATTCACACTTACCCACCCCCCATCACCTCGGCTCACAAGAACGGCTGACCAGTTCGTTTTCCTGTTTTTATCGTCCACATAGCGAAGCATTACGTCTGTTCCAGGAAGGAGAAGCTCCTTTAAACGTCCAGGGTCCGGAAGGTGCACCGTGACTTCTTCTCCATTTTCCAACTTGCATATCAAAATAAATCGATTCGGTCTTTTTACGAACGTACTTTTCACAAGAGGACCAAACGAGTGACTGACCATCTGTATTTCCTCCTTAAATCATTTGGGATGATGGCTTCATTATACACAAAAATCCCCTACGCTTATAAAAACGAGGCACTGAGAAAGTTTGATCTTCAACTTTTTCAGTGGTCTCTCGTAAAAGCGTAGAGGAACCTTTTTTATCCGCCGCTCCAAATTTGCAATACGAAATTTAGGAAAAACAGCGTTGAGATGATCACCAACGGCGTGTTTAATTCTCGACGTTTACCCAAGAGTAATTTCAATAACGGGTAAGCGACAAAACCAAACGCAATGCCGTCAGCAATGCTATAGGTTAATGGAATCAGAACGATCACAAGAAAAGCTGGGAAGCCTTCTGAAAAGTCGTTCAAGTTGATCTTTTGTATGTTTTGCATCATCAGTCCACCAATAATGATCAGCACCGGTGCAATCGCACTTGGAGGAATCATTGTAATGAATGGAATAAAAAACAGAGAGCCTAAGAATAAAAACCCTGTTGTAATTGTCGTTAGACCGGTACGACCTCCGGCAGCAATCCCTGCTGCACTTTCAACCGTTGCAACTGTGGGACTTGTACCTAAAAAGCCGCAAGACAACACGGAAACGGCGTTCGCTTGAAGTGTTCGTTTATATTTGTGCGGGGCACCGACCATATTGAGATGTCCATGAATGAGTCCGATATTTTCAAACACAATCACCATAACCAAAGAAAACGTGGCCGCCATAAAAGCGATTGTCATCCAACTGGAAAACGAGAATCCAAAAAATACTTCTCCGTATGGTGCCAGTGACATGGATGTCGCTTCTCCGGTTCCTAAAACGCCTAAGAAATAAGCAAGAACCGTACCAAATACAATGCTGATCAAAAAGTTGCCTGGTACTTGTCTAATAAATAACGTTACAGCTACAAATAGTGTAACGATGGTTACGATTACGTTTGCCTCGGAAATATTACCGAGCGTCACAAAAGTAGATTCATCGGATATAACCAACCCACCTTGCTGAAGGCCGATAAAGGTTAAGAAAATCCCGATCCCGACAGCAATGGCTTCTTTTAAAGAGGTAGGAATGGATTCAGTAATAATCGGAGCAAGCTTCGTAAAGGCAATTACACAAAAGATCACCCCTGATAACACAACAACAGCAAGAGCTTCTTGCCACATCAGCCCCATTGAATGGACAAATGTGTACACAAACATGGCATTAATCCCCATGCCTGGTACGAGCAAAATCGGCGCATTCGCCCATAAGCCCATAATCATACTCCCGAGAAATGATACAAAAACCGTTGCAATAATCCCTGCTACAAGAGGAATTCCTGCGTCGGATAAAATTGCAGCATTTACGATTACGATATATACAATCGTAAAGAACGCCACCATTCCCGCCATCATTTCTTTCTTAATTGTTGAGTTGTGTTCATCGATCTGAAACCAGCGATTAAGTCTCTGGTTCACTCTATCTTCTCCTTTACTAGTAGCCCCTCGCCCGACCTCTTGGCAACGTAACGCCAAGCTGGTTCAAAAAACACGAACCAATTTAAGATTATATCACGTCCGTTCTTTTTTTGCTTTCTTTATTTGTTTGGAGAGAGAGGCTGTTGAACTCTTTCGGGATTCGGATAACGTACTTATTTTTCGTTTAGCGGAGATAAATGTGGGATTGGCGTACTTATTTTAAAATTAGCGGAGTTAATTGTGGGATTGGCTGACTTATTTTAAAATTAGCGGTTTTAGCTCTCCCGCTCCCACACCCCACCATCACATTTAACAACAACAAAAAAAGCCGCCTCATCCAAGAAGCAGCTCCTATTACTCTTCAATTACAGTTATGATTACTCCTGTTGTAACGAGGTATCCTCCCTCTATCCCATCGGTGAGGACCTCAAAATCAGAATTAAGTTCGATTTCATATTCACCCGGAGGAAAGCCCTCGCTTTCAACAAAGCTTTTATAGAATTTATAATCCTTGTCCTCACTCAACAAGCTGATCGCAGGTTTTGTGAATGACTCTTCGTACCAGTGATCTCGTTCCAGTTCTGTTGTGAGTTGAATTCTTTCTCTCCCGAAAGGAACTTCGATCCCTCTAGTCACCTCTTCAATTTGATAGTGAAAGGGAGATTGGCTGTGGTTGAGCGTGATCCGTTCTTTTTCCCCAATATACTTGAGCTTAGCAGTTAGTTTCACTTCTTCTGCTGTTTTATAGATCGGTTGATCTGACACCAAACGAAGAAGAAAGTCACCTGCCTCCGTTTCCGATACGAGGGGTTTTGCCGCTTCGACCGCTTCCGTTTCTTCCCCTTCTGCACAAGCGGAAAAGAGGAGAAGGGCTCCCAAAAATACCCCTACACCAAATGTTGTTTTCATAACTCCCTTTTTCATCGGTTCCCTCTCCTTTACTCATTTCGGCTACGGACATGTTCTACCTTATCTATACCCGAATCCTTCATCGTTCAGACCGAATAATTGGTAAAAAGAGTATAACGAAAAACCGCACATAAACATAGCGGTCAAAAGTCCGTATCCTTTTTGCCTACACACAAGGCCTGAAGAGAGCCGCTCCACCTATTTCACCCTTTTTTGCAAAACAAAAGATGCCCTCAAAACAAGGGCACCTGGAAGTTCCGTTATACAATTCGCTTTCTTAAATAAGAACTGAAATAGTCAATGACCGTTACTACAATGATGATAATGAGTAGGGCCATCCCTACTTCGTCCCAGTTACGGTTCATCGTAGAGATTTGGATCATCATACCGATACCACCGGCACCGATCAAACCTAGAATCGTGGAAGATCGAACATCGATTTCATAACGATAAATGGCGTAAGACAAGAACTCAGGAATAACTTGTGGAATAATTCCGTAAAAGAGAATCTGAATCTTATTCGCACCATTTGCTTCAAGTGAATCCACCACTTGCATGTCAATTGACTCAATGACTTCTGAGTACAATTTACCAAGCATCCCGATCGATCCAACCGCAATCGCCAATACCCCAGCAAAAGGTGACGGACCGATTGCAGCTACGAAAATCAGGGCTAGCATGATCTCTGGGAATGCACGAATCGCATCAAGGGACCACTTTGCTGATGTATTAATTAAACGACTGTTGAACATGTTCTTTGCGGCGAAGAAACCGAACGGAACAGCCAAGAGAGCCGCCATTAACGTACCTGTATAGGCCATAGCAAGGGTTTCTCCCATAAGTCTCATAGCGTCCGGAGCTACTGCCCACTCAGGTGAGAAAAGTTGCGGTACGACACGAGTCATGTTGTTTAACGTACGTTCACTAAAAATCTGTGACCAGTTAATGCCGATATCTGAGAACGTCCAAACGTACATAGCAAGTAACAACACTGCAATGATCCAGTTGCGAACGACTTTTTTCGTAGAACGTTTTTTCTTTGGAGGTAGAACGAGCGTTTCTGGTTGTGCCATTACATGATCTCCTCCCTAATCTTACCGCTGATATACTCGATGATAACAACGGCTACGAAAATAATAATAATGATCATCATGGCGCGTCCATACTGGAAAAAGCTAATTGAACGCTGAAGGAGTTGACCGATCCCACCGGCACCTACAAAACCTAGTACAAGAGACGCACGTACGTTGATTTCAAATACGTAAAGCGTAAACGACGTGTACTGAGGTAAAATTTGCGGCATAACACCGTAAACAATAACTTGTAGCGTGTTCCCCCCAGAAGCACGAATCGCTTCCAACGGATTTTTATCAATTGCTTCGATCGTTTCTGCAAGGAGCTTAGCCAAGATACCCAATGAGAAAATAATAAGAGCCATAATTCCAGAGAAAGCTCCGATACCGAAGATTCCTACGAAAATAACCGCAAGTAAAAGGTCCGGAATGGTACGTAGGATGTTCATAATTTGCTTTGTAATGTTATAAATCCATTTGTTTGGAGCAATGTTAGACGATGCCATTAAACTGATTGGAATACAGAGAATCCCCGCAACCGTAGTTGCAATGATTGCCATCTGAATCGTTTCGCTTAATCGGCCCCATGTTTCAGTTGCATAACCCCAGTTCGGTGGAAACAGTTCACCAACCATTCTCCAGACGTCCGGCAACCCATTCCATAGATTAATCAAGCTAGAGTTGGTTTGCCAAGAAGTAAACATATAAACGAGAACGACGACCGCAAAAACGAAGGTAAGCTTCCATTTGGCCTGCTGGGCACGTAGACCTGGCGGGTTGTTAGGAGTAAAAGTTCCTTGTTGCGGACTAGGCGTTCCCTTCATCGTCTTCTCCTCCTACCATGTCTTCTTCACGAATCTTACGTCCGTAAATTTCTTCGAACGTGCTTTCGTTTACCGTACTGGCGGGACCATCAAATACAACTTCACCTGCTCGCATACCGATAATACGGTCGGCATATTCCATTGCCATATCGATAAAGTGTAAGTTAACAATTGTTGTGATGTTGTCTTCTTTGTTTACTTTTCTTAAATACGTCATCACCTGGTGAGACGTCGGCGGGTCAAGACTCGCAACCGGCTCATCGGCCAAGATCACTTTAGGCTGTTGCGTTAATACTCGGGCAATACTTACTCGTTGCTGTTGTCCACCACTCAGCTCATCTGCACGGGAGTGAACCTTCTCACTGATATTCACACGCTGCAAGTTGTGGTAAGCCAAAGCTTTGTCTTCATTGCTGTATAGGTTAAGAACACTTTTTAGCGTTCCGGTATGACCAAGTCTTCCTGCAATAACGTTCTTCATTACAGTTGAACGTTTTACGAGATTGTAGTTTTGAAAGATCATCCCTACTTTTGTACGCAGTTCTCGTAGTTTCTTATTTTTGTAAGGAAGAATGTTTTCATTATCTACTAGAAGTTCTCCACCTGTTGGTGTCACCATACGGTTTACACTTCTAATTAATGTAGACTTACCGGCGCCTGAAAGGCCGACAATAACAACGAATTCCCCTTGTTTAATGTTTAAGTTAATGTTTTTTAGTCCTTGTGTTCCATTGGGATAAACAAGAGACACATCTTTAAATTCGATCATTTCTAACTCCCCCAAGTGTCCGTTTAAATTCGTAAAGAAAGAGGAGAAGGCAATCTTCTCCTCTTTTGTTTTAGTAAATGGATTAGTCTAATCCGATATCAAAGAATTCAGCTGCTTCACGAACAACGTCGTATTCGCTGTCTTCAGCTTCTGCAATCGCGTCCCAACGGTAAACGTCATTCATGATTTGAATCATGTCTTCGTCATCGTTAAAAGAAAGGAAAGCTTCACGAATGCGATCTACCATATCATCAGAAAGACTAGGAATAACCGAAATGGTGTCGTTTGGAATTGGATCTGTGAAGTCAAGTTGAACCAAACCGTTTTCTTCGTCGAATACTTCAGGATAGTCACCTTCGATTACTTCACGAGCATCTTCAAATGTTGTTGCAAAGTCTGCTCCGCCTTCAAGAACCGTTACAAGTGCGTTATCGTGAGAACCTGTTTCTACCATGTCACCAAAGAAATTATCCAAATCATCAGAAGACTCTAGGTCGTTGTCGATGATCGTTTGTGCTCCTGGGAAGATGTATCCGCTTGTTGATGCAGAATCAGCAAACGCCCAAACTTTACCTTCTAGATCTGCCAATGTCTCAATGCCACTGTCAGCACGAACCGAGTATTGCGCGCGGTAAGAGCTGTCACCATTACGCATGGATTTTAGAATAACTTCAATGTCATAACGATCGTTTGCAAGAACGTAACCGAATGCTGGAATAAATCCGATTTGAACTTGTCCACTACCCATTGCTTCAACCAAAGCAGAGTAGTTTGTCATAACAGTACCTTCTACATCGATACCAAGCTCCTCAGAAAGACGCTCTGTAAGAGGCTCAACCGTGGAAGCAATTTGATCAGAGTCAGTTGATGGAACGAATCCCATAACAAGCTCCTCATACTCTTGCTCTTCCGTTGCTCCGTCTGCGGAATCTCCTTCTGTGTCGCCGTTCGTACCTTCTTCCTCATCGGCTCCACAAGCAGCCATAACCCCTAAACTTAACACTAGTGCAGATGTTAATACTTTTTTCTTAAACATCTTGACCCCTCCTCTTTTTTACCCCAATTGATGAACAACCTTGTCGAAATAGAGTGAATATTTTAACTTTTTAAAAAATTTCTGCCGCAAAAAAGACTCCAAGGGCAGTATTGTCCCTGGAGTCTGAAGAGAGTCGAATGGTGTCAAGAGCCTTTTTCACAGGTCCGATACACACTCAATCCCTCGTAGACTAGCCATTTACGGTGACTATGTAGAGACTTAAGGGCCCTATCCCCTTAATTATACGACGGGTCGGTGTTCATCAATAGTTGTCGATTAAAATTATTAACGATTAGCCATAATAAGTCAATATGTATTTCGAATTTACATATTTCATTAATCTTTCGACAATTATCGATCCTAGTGTTCTCAACGTTTAGCTCCCTTTTTAGAAGGGAACATTTTGATAGAGTGCAAACTTAAATTTAAGGAGTGGTTTCGGCATGAACGTACTAGTTATAGGATCTAATGGGAAAATAGGGAAGCAAATTGTAAAAATGCTAGGCCTTAGTACCGAACATAAAGTGAAAGCGATGATTCGTAAGGAAGAACAAAAAGAGACGATGGAAGATCTCGGAGCTGACGAAATTGTTCTTGCCGATTTGGAAGAGGATTTTTCTCATGCTTTTGAAGGTGTAGACTCTGTTATTTTCACTGCAGGTTCTGGTGGCCATACATCAAAAGAGCAAACAGAAGTTATTGATCGCGAAGGGGCGATCAAGTCCATAGAAGAGGCGGATAAACACGGTGTCGTCAGGTACGTCATGGTAAGCGCAATGGGAGCGGACAAACCGGATGAGACTCCTGACTCGATCCGCCACTATATGAAAGCAAAAGGTGATGCAGACGAAGCGCTTGAAAAAAGCAAGCTAAATTACACGATTCTTCGTCCAGGACCTCTTACGGACGACCCAGGAAAAGGGACGATTCGTTTAGCTAAGTCTCTTTCTGATAAAGACGGTGACATTCCCCGAGAAGACGTGGCATCTGTTGCAGTCAACTCATTGACAATTGAGGAAACCAATCACCAGGCATTCGAACTTTTATCAGGGGATACGAGTATTGGAGCGGCGCTAAAGGATATTCGCTAACATAGGCGCCGACAGTTTCTCCCATTGCTAATATTCATGTAAAACCGTATACTTTCAGTAAGAACATTGGTTTTGAAAGGTGGGAAGAAGCTTGTTTAAATTTAAAAATGTTTCGAAAGAAGAAAAGGTTGAGCAAATCATTGTCGCTGTTATCTTCCTTCTTTCCATTGGTGCAGGAGTGTTCGTTGGAGGGAACGAGGAATGGTTTAGAAATTCCCACTTCTCTGCCGGCTATATGGCAGGATCCCTTGTCACGTGCATTGTCTTGTTTAGCGTATATCAACTTGTAAGTACAATACTCGGTCTTTCAAAAGGTCGTTCACAGACAAATTAACCTGCCTAAGGTTTCCTTGCAAAGGAAGCCCGGCAGGTTTTTTTGCGTCATCTTATTAATGTGAAAAACCATTTAATCCTTTATTCCGGAAAAATAATATCCAATAGCCTTTCAGGATCTTCTTTTACGATCATACCCTCTCTCGTCTTTTGGTCAATAAAGCCTTGCTCTTGCATATGATCGAAAAAAGTCATGAGCGGTGTATAATAACCGTTCACATTTAAAAGACCGCTTTTTCCTTGATGTTGGCTCAAATATCCGAGGGTGAGCATCTCGAAATACTCTTCCATTGTCCCAATCCCCCCTGGTAAGGAGATAAAACCGTCTGATAACTTTGCCATCATTTGCTTTCTTTCACTCATCGTATCGACCATATGTAGTTCCGTAAGCTTTTCATGAGCAATTTCTCGATCTCCTAGAAATCGCGGTAAGACACCTGTTGCTCGTCCTCCATTTTCCAAAACCGCATCGGCAACCGCTGCCATAATTCCCACACTTGCTCCCCCGTAGATAAGCTCGGTATTACGCTTTGCCATGGCTTTACCCAACGTTTTTGCCGCTTCTAAGTAAGCTGGATGATTACCAGCCCTCGACCCACAAAAGACTGCACACTTTTTCACAATTTCATCCCTCCAGAATCCTAAATTTCACTATTAAAATATAGCAAAGAAAAGACAGCCTGCAAAACAGAACTGTCAACATCAACTTATTCAGTTGCTTTTTTCGTTTCCTGTAAACGACCGTCTTGGCTGTATATTTTGATTTGTGCATTTTGGCTCTCGATGAGTTCGTCGGCTCGTTCGAGTGCTTGGTCTTTTCGATCATATATATTCGTTGTCCGGTCTGCATCTTCTTTTTTTACCGCCCACTTTTCATCTTTGTAAGTGACCGTGTAGGTTACATCACTCTTTGGGCCCACTTTCTTAGCCTCGTCAATGGCAATTGGAATGGCTCGGCCTTCATCGTAACCATCTTCAACCATGGAATTTGCGATTTCAATGGCTTTGTCTCTTACTTCTTTATCGAGATTTTTCATTGAGCTTGGGTAATCGTTTTTTGTCCAAGGCATTAGCTTGTCCTCCTTTTACTTTTCGTTTTCATGTTGAGTTATAATTAGGCTTAAAAAGGGCTATTTTCGTATAGATTGTTGCTATTTTATTATTGTCTTCATCATTAGAATTGTAGTTGAAGCATACGGGCCCTTCACTTTCTGTGGCGGTGCTGGCAAGCCTCCTCGGACTGCGTGAAGGCACTGAAAGAGTTTTATCTTTAACTTTTTCAATGCCTTCGAAGCAATGAGCGTAACGGTTGCCTGTTTTGAAAGCCTGATACGAGTGGGCTTCTCGTATCAGGCGCGCAACCGAGTGGAGCCATTGCCATTCAAATAAAGGAAGTGAAAAAGTCGGGGTGTACTTTTTCAGTGGCTTCCTGCGTCTTGTGGGGTCTTGCATTGCCCCCACAGCCACAGGAGTCTTGGGCCCTTTTGCTTCAACTTTTCTTGTATAAAAGCAACACCTCTTGTGAAAACAGCGTACAAAAACAACTTCTTGCTTTTATAATGGTAAAAGCCGCATTCTAAATAACCCTCGCTCTCATACAAGAGCCTCAAGCACATTTCCTTCATCATTACTTTTACCCGCCTCTTCAATAAAAAAAACATCCCCCGGAATGGCTTCCGAGGGATGTTTAATTAACTCATAGCTTCTTCATTTTTTCTAAAGAACCATTTGAGCGATTGATAGACGTCGCCTTTTTCCCGAAGGATAAAGTGTCTGAAACGTTCATCGCGAATGTTTTTGTATGCGCCCATTAATGTGGACGGTCGGTTGTATTGGTTTACTTCTCCGTATCCAAACATGCTTGAGAGCTCCATGAGTTCTTTAACGAGCTTTAAACAGCGCTGATTATCAGACGTTAAATTGTCACCATCAGAAAAGTGGAACGGGTAAATGTTGTAGCGTTCAGGAGAATATTTTTCGTCAATGAGTTCAAGGGCTTTTCGATACGCGGATGAACAGATCGTTCCTCCACTTTCACCTTTCATGAAGAAATCGTCTTCTGTCACGACTTTTGCTTCCGTATGGTGAGCAATAAACTCGATATCTACCGTTTCATACTTCGTGCGTAAAAAGCGGGTCATCCAGAAGAAAAAGCTTCGAGCCATGTACTTTTCCCAGCGGCCCATACTTCCACTCGTGTCCATCATAGCAAGGACCACGGCTTTGGATTCCGGTTTCACTTTTTCATTCCATGTTTTAAATCTCAGGTCGTCATTATAAATAGGCATGATTCCTTTTTTACCGGCCATGGCATTTCGCTTAATGGCTTGAATGATCGTCCGTCGCTTATCAATGTTACCCATAAGTCCTTTTTTACGGATGTCATTAAAATCAATGTCTTCAACGACAATGTTGTCTTCTTCTTTTTGCTGCAAGTTCGGTAGTTCCAGCTCTTTAAATAACATTTCCTCAAGTTCAGAGATGGCTACTTCTGCTTCATAAAAATCTTCTCCCGGTTGATCACCGGCTCCCTCACCTTGCCCTGCGCCCGGCTTCGGAGCACCGTCTCTTGCTACTACATCGCCAACTTCACTGTCTCCGTCTCCTTGGCCCACATGTTTGTTTTTATCATAGTTATAGCGAATTTTATATTCATCTAGAGAGCGAATCGGTATTTTGATTACATCTCGGCCATTTGACATGACAATGTTCTCTTCACTCACCAAGTCAGGCAAGTTTTTGTTGATCGCCTCTTGCACTTTCTCTTGGTGTCGTTGTTGATCTTGGTAGCCTTTACGGTGGAGGGACCAATTATCCTGAGAGACAACATAATTTTTTCCGACGTTACTTTTCATTGTCTTACTCCCTCCTTCATTTTTACAATGCCTTTTTAGGTAATATCGTTACTTCGTGTAACGAATGCTCATTCTCAAAAAAGTTCTTGGGACAGGCACAATCTTTTTTTATCGCACATACATTAAAAGTGACGAAATCAGGTCAGTTGTCTTTCACCAAGGTGTCTTTTGAATAGCTTACTTTATCCTATGCAGGTAGCTCGGTTAGTTGACAAAAAAATCTGATAAATATACAAGCATTTACATCACTTTGCAGGCATAAATCGGACAGGCATTTCCTATTCCTTAAGAATACCGACAATCTATGAGCGGAAATGACGTTTCTTTCATTTGAACGTTTTGCACGTTTATGCATACACATTTAGCCACCTAAGAGCCATGGTTTTACGATTTTTCCACTTCTTATGATTTCTTGACATGTTTTTATACTTTTTAAGGGAATCTAAGTGGACAAGCTTTTGAGGAGGAAAATCGTTTATGAACAAAGTAACCGTGGTTTTTTGGGGTTCACTTGTGATATTACTGTTTATCGTCGGCTTCGGGGTTGTTATGCCTATTGGTCTTGAAAATGCAACCTCTTCGTTACGCGATTGGATTGCCGAAACCCTCGGATGGTATTATCTTATGATTGTTTCCGTTTTTGCACTTGTCTGTTTGTTTTTTGCAGTCAGTCCTTATGGAAAAATAAAGCTCGGGAAGCCAGAAGATAAACCTGATTATAACTACGCAACTTGGTTTGCGATGTTGTTTAGCGCAGGGATGGGGATTGGCCTTGTGTTTTGGGGGGTTGCTGAACCGATTTCTCATGCCATGATCTCATCTCCTACTACAGAGCCTGGAACGAATCAAGCGATTCTCGATTCGATGAGGTTTACATTCTTTCATTGGGGTGTCCACGCTTGGTCGATTTACGCCATTGTGGCATTGATTCTTGCTTATTTTAAATTTCGAAGAGGCGCGCCAGGGCTTGTGAGTAGTACGCTTGAGCCGTTGTTTGGCAAGCATACCCAAGGGCTTCTTGGACATGTAGTGGATATTATTGTGGTTACAGCAACGGTTATTGGAGTAGCGAGCTCTCTCGGATTTGGGGCAGTACAAATTAATGGCGGAATTGACTACCTGCTCGGCGTGGGGAACAACATCGTCATTCAAGCGATCATTATTGCTGTTGTTACCGTTTTGTTTATGATTTCAGCCTATTCTGGGCTAAACAAGGGAATTAAATATTTGAGTAATACAAACTTGACCCTCGCTCTACTCATTTTTCTTTACATGCTCATTGTAGGTCCGACTTTGTATACGATGAATCTTTTTACCAATACAATCGGTACGTATTTACAGACCCTACCGAGCATGAGTTTCCGACTGAGCCCTCTTAATGACGAAGGTAGGGCGTGGATTGATGGATGGACGCTTTTCTATTGGGCTTGGTGGATTGCTTGGGCTCCGTTTGTAGGTTCATTTATCGCACGTGTATCCAAAGGGCGTACCTTAAGAGAGTTCGTACTCGGTGTTCTCTTCGTTCCATGTATTGTCGGTTTTCTTTGGTTCTCTGTGTTTGGCGGAACAGCTATTTTCTTGGAAGACGCAAACATATCGGCCATCTCAGAGCTAGCTACCGAAGAAGTACTGTTCGGCGTATTTAGCAACTTCCCCCTTGGATTAGTTATGTCTTATGTTGCCATTACGTTGATCGGAACGTTTTTTATTACGTCCGCCGACTCTGGTACGTTTATTCTCGGAATGCAAACGACTGGGGGATCATTGAATCCATCCCGTGTGATCAAGCTCGTTTGGGGGTTGATGCTTTCAGCAACTGCATTGATCCTGTTGTACACCGGAGGGATGCAGGCTTTGGAAAATGCTTTAATTATTGTAGCTCTTCCTTTTTCCATCATCATGATTCTCATGGTATTTTCGTTATTTAAAGCGCTCGCTCAAGAGAGAAAGTCAGATCGCGCGAGTAAAAAAGCATAGTGTTACGTGGATGATGCCTCCTTTTTTAATAGGGGGGCATCTTTTTTATATTCAACTGGTGCATAAATGATGAGATAAACAGTTTTCTTTTGACTTTCGTGTAAGTATAGGATATTTTTGTTCAGCGACAGGGAATAGGATAGATATTCTATAAGGAGGATATGCGCATGAAAAAAGTAACGGTTGTATTCTGGGGTGCTCTGATCATTTTACTATGTATAGTATTATTTGGAGCCATTGCCCCTACTGGACTTGAGGGGATAACCGGCAACCTTCAAGCCTTCATTACTGAAACACTTGGCTGGTACTACCTGCTAGTTGTTTCTATTTTTGTACTTATTTGTTTATTTTTAATCGCAAGCCCGTATGGACGGATCAAATTAGGGAAGCCGGATGACAAGCCTGATTATAATTACCCGACCTGGTTTGCAATGTTGTACAGTGCAGGTATGGGGATTGGTCTTGTGTTTTGGGGAGCTGCGGAACCCCTTTCTCACGCCATGATTGATTCTCCTACTTCAGAGCCTGGATCAAATCAGGCGATTTTAGATGCGATGCGGTTTACCTTTTTCCATTGGGGACTCCATGCTTGGGCCATCTACGCCATTGTGGCGTTGATCCTCGCCTACTTCAAATTTCGTAAAGGAGCTCCCGGACTTATTAGTAGCACCCTTGAACCATTGATCGGGAAACATGCTCATGGATTTGTGGGACATGTTGTTGACATCATTGCGGTGACCGCTACGGTTATCGGTGTTTCAAGTACGTTAGGCTTTGGGGCTGTGCAAATTAATGGGGGATTAAACTACTTATTTGGGATTGAAAGCAACTTTTTGGTCCAGTTGATGATCATCTCAGTGGTGACTGTCCTGTTTTTAATTTCTGCATATACAGGTCTGAACAGAGGCATCAAATACTTAAGTAACGTGAATATGATTCTAGCTATCACATTGTTTACGTTTATGTTCAGTGTAGGTCCTACGCTCTTTTCCATGAACCTATTCACTAACACGATCGGAACGTATATTCAGACCTTACCTAGCATGAGCTTTAGGCTAAGCCCACTTGATGGGGAGAGCCGAGAGTGGATCAACGGATGGACTATCTTCTTTTGGGCTTGGTGGATTGCATGGGCACCTTTTGTTGGTTCCTTTATTGCAAGGGTCTCAAAAGGTCGTACCATTCGTGAGTTTGTTACGGCTGTTTTACTCGTTCCGTGTGCAGTTGGCTTTTTATGGGCATCCATATTCGGCGGCGCGGCCATTAACTTAGAAGTAAGTGGAATAGACGCGATCTCAGACCTCGCGACAGAAGAAGTTCTCTTCGGCGTCTTTTCAAACTTCCCACTGGGGCAACTCATGTCCATGGTGGCCATTTTGTTAATTTGTACATTCTTTATCACGTCAGCCGATTCAGGAACATTCATTCTCGGTATGCAAACAACTGGTGGATCATTGACACCATCCAAAACGATCAAACTGGTATGGGGACTTATGCTATCAGCAACAGCCCTCATCCTCTTGTACTCAGATGGGCTTCAGGCATTGGAAAACGCCTTGATTATTGCTGCCCTTCCCTTTTCCATCATCATGGTTCTCATGATTTTCTCCTTGTTTAAAGCACTCGCTCAGGAGAAACAATCAGAACGTGGCAAAACGAAGAAAAGTGCTTAAGAATAGAGGTGTCCCTTTTACAAGGGGCATCTTTTTTTTTGCACCATTGAGTTGTAACAGAAGGAACTGAAAAAGTTCGACCTTTAACTTTTTCAATGCCTTCGTTTTACCAGGGGCATTGTGTTGTGAAAAGGTAATGAAAAAAATGACTGTATCCTATACCATAGAAGATACGTCTAATTTTAAGCAAAAATTGAAATGATTGGAGGGCATGTATGATTTTAGACAACGTAGTGGCTGAAGACGAGCATGATGATGAAGACATTCTCTCTGAGTTTATAGATGATTATTACAAGGATCTTATAAACCTTGCCTATACATATGTAAAAGACTGGGGCATTGCTGAAGATGTGGTTCAAGAATCGTTAATTAAAGCGGTTCGCCACATGGACTCGTTTCATCACCAGTCGAGCATCAAAACATGGGTGTATCGCATCACCATGAACCAGGCCAAAGACTATCTTCGTAAAAGTTACGTAAAAAGAGTCACAGTAAGTACCGTGTTAGAAAAGATATTTACTTCCTCTCACAACGAAACGGAAGCGATTGTGTTAAAACAATCAGAAGACGAGGTCATCTCAGAGGCCATTATGACCCTCCCCCTAAAGTACCGTGAAATCATCTTGTTTTATTACTATAAGGACTTTTCTGTTAAAGAGATTAGCGACTTGTTGGATGAGAAAGAGTCGACCATTAAGAGCAAGCTTCAAAGGGGAAGAAAACGGTTAAAGTTGGAGCTTGAAAAAAGGGGGATTTACAATGGACCCGAAGCGTGATGAGATCAAAAAGGCTTTCGATAAAGCTTTTGAGGGGAATCCGTATTCTTCATTGCAGAAAGAATTTGTTTTACAAAACATGAAGAAAAAGATAAAGCCCTCCTTTTTCGAACAAGTCGTTACCGGCTCTAAGCCTCTATTCGGAATGCTCGCAGCTACCTTCTTAGTTGTTATTATTGGATTATCTTATATTAAAGCGGGTGACCTTGTGGTATCTCCACCAAGTTTTTCAAAGCATACCGACATGCGAGGAATGGCACTTCTCTCTCGACCGGATATTGAAAGGGAACCTTTAACAGAAGGAGAGATTGAGAACATGATTGGAACGGGCACCGAAACAGAAAAGCTAGATATTTTTGATTCAAATGGTGAAGAGATAAAGCGTGGTGACTATGAAGAAATGTCTCGTAGGACTATTCCAAAGATTGATCACTTTTTAAGCGATAACATTGATTTAAACAATGTTGGCTTGCATATTCATAATCAATTTTTCAGCCTAAGTGAAGCGAGCCATATTATTACACAAGATTTACAAACGGAATACCGGTTTGGTAAAGATGCTAGAATTAGCGACTTAATGACATTAAATGAATTAGTAACTTTAAAGGATAGATTTCAGAATTTAGATTACATCTATCCTACAGGCTTGTTCGTTGGAGATGAACTTGTACAGGGCACAGTAATGATTTCAAGTCGTAATAGGAATATTGACTACTTAGAAGACGTTACGGATTACTTCCATCAACACTACGATGTTCCTGTTACGATATCGTATATTGAAATAGAAGAAGATTTTATTGAACGTTACGCTATTGGCCAAACGTTTAATGAGGCTTCCACCTTCAAAATAACGGAAGAAAAACATATCTATAATGATGACTTGAGAGACTTTTTGGATAAAGAGTTATATCAAATGATTCCACATGACCGTTCTTTTTCTCACTCGAGCATATTTATAGTTTTAGGGGAGGAATTCATAGGTACGGAAGGGAATGAATTAGACCCTTTAAAGAGAGTCCAAGTGTTAGCATATGGACATGAGGCTCTGGAACAATCACAATTTGACTCATTAGCTGAAGAAACA
This sequence comes from Alteribacter aurantiacus DSM 18675, assembly GCF_000429705.1. Taxonomy (GTDB): domain Bacteria; phylum Bacillota; class Bacilli; order Bacillales; family Salisediminibacteriaceae; genus Alteribacter; species Alteribacter aurantiacus. Next base: position 59,848 of record NZ_KE386941.1, on the reverse strand, counting down.
ATCTATAAAGTCCAAGAATACTACAATTCGGATGAGTTCGTCATTGAGGTACACATTGATAATAAGGATGCAGAAATAGATGGACTTGAAACGGAATACTCAAAATTATATATTCCTGGGAATGATACTCTCCTCACTTTTGAGTAAGGATCAATCCATCACAATTTAAAATAATAATGATAATGATTAGCACAACCTGGATTAAATTCGGCTGCGCAGTTAGGGCACACGGAACCTCCATTTATGTATTCACTAATGGTCAGTTCCGTTCTACATGCCCCACATAGGACCGCTTTTGTAGTTTCAAATTCGTCTGGTGTCCACCTCTCAACCGGATGATCGGCGAGCTCTTCATGACAGGTGATACAAGCGTAATACGTTTGACAACACTTCATCTTGATAGAAATGCGGTCGTTCTCTGAATGATAGTGTGCACAACGGGTTTGTTGGTCCACTTTCACTCCGCAGACGTCCAGTTTAGTTCTTCCCATAGTCGTTCACCCCCTATTATGAGTGTGTTAGTGCTATCAGTATAACAAAAAAGAGGTGTTCCTTCTGTTTGAAGGAACGCCTCTTCTTTTATCTTAAAACAGTCTAAATGCTTGGATCGGCCAATATGCCATATTGGCTCGTCCAACGATTTGTTCCATTGGTACAAATCCAATTTGACGACTGTCTATACTATTTTGCCGGTTATCGCCGAGTACGAAGATATGTCCCTCAGGCACATTCAATTCTCCTGTAATATCTTCTAATGTGAAGTCACTGGTCAGAATATCACCATTCAATTCTTCTCGGAACTGATTAAGAAAGTCTTCATCATGGGGCTTATCATTTATATAGAGAATGTCATTTTCGTAACGAATCGTATCACCGGGTAGCCCGATTACACGTTTAATGTAATCCGTATCCTCTGTAGCGTGAAAAATAATCAGGTCAAATCGGTTAGGCTGACTAATCTCATAACCGATTTTGTTAACAATAATCCGTTCACCGTCATTGATCGTCGGCATCATGGATTGGCCATACACTATATAGTTTGTGAACATGAAGCCGCGAATCATAATAGCAATGATAAAAACAATCATGAATGTCTTCGTCCAACTCCAAAGCTCCAGCTTCCAATTCTTCTTTTTAAAAGGATCTCTTACCGCTCGGCGACTACCGACATCTTCTGTTCTCATCCTTTGTTCTCCTCCATTTATTTGATTAATTCAAGGACTTTTATACTCTATTAATAGCCATGGATATAACGTTTTAAACTATTATTAAATAATAATAATATTTGTTAATAAAATGAAATAAAGAAGAGGTTACTGAAAAAATTAGTATGATAGTTATAGCGTTATAGCCAACTTAACTACTATTGACAGAAATGATAAATAGTAAACCTAAATGAGAATAAAAAAAGCAGGTTATGTAAAACAGAAGAGTGGTGAAGAGGAAAAGAGGATTTTACTTATTACGTACTTCATACCCAAAATCACAAGACAGAAAACCTTGTTTCATAGCTACCTCTCGTTGTCAACCCCAAAACAAAAAAGTTCGGGGGACAGTCCCCCGAACTTTTCTTGAACTTTTTAGCGGTTTAGCAAGCTTCCGACGTAGCGGAGCAGTTCGTTTGCGGAAGTGGAATTGTAGCCGTGATCTTCGATAAGGCGTGCGATTACCTCGTTTACTTTTTTGAGCTGGTTTTCGTCAGGCGTTTTCGTTGACGTTGTGATTTTGACAACGTCTTTCAGATCAGCAAACAGCTTCTTCTGGATCGCTTCTCTGAGACGTTCGTGGGATTGATAGTCGAACTTCTTCCCTTTACGAGCGTAAGCAGAAATGCGAATCAGGATTTCTTCACGGAATGCTTTCTTCGCATTCTCGGAAATGCCGATTTGCTCTTCAATAGAACGCATGAGTTTTTCATCAGGGTTCATTTCTTCACCTGTGAGCGGATCGCGCAACTTGTTTTTGTTGCAATACGCTTCCACATTATCAAGGTAATTATCCATGAGGGTTTTCGCAGACTCTTCATATGAGTACACAAAGGCTTTCTGTACTTCTTTTTTCGCAATCTCGTCGTACTCTTTACGAGCGACAGAGATGTAATTCAGATAACGCTCTCTATCCTCTTTTGAAATCGACGCATGCTGATCGAGTCCGTCTTTGATTGAACGAAGTACGTCCAGGGCGTTGATCGACGTGAGCTCTTTACGAATGATCGCCGAGGAAATCCGGTTGATCACGTACCGAGGGTCAATTCCGTTCATTCCTTCGTCTTGATACTCTTTCTTCATTTCCTCTATGTCTTGCGTATTGAAGCCTTCTACATTTTGCCCATCATAGAGCTTCATTTTCTTCAGAATATCCACACCATTTTTCTTGGACTCTTTGAGTCTTGTAAGAATGGTAAAGATCGCTGCTATTCTTAATGCATGAGGGGCGATGTGGACATTGGAAATATCGCTATCTCGAATCATTTTTTCGTAGATTCGTTCCTCTTCACTGACTTTCAAGTTGTACGGAATCGGCATGACGATGATCCGTGAGTGAAGAGCCTCATTTTTCTTATTGGAAATAAACGACTTGTATTCCGCTTCGTTGGTATGCGCAACAATCATTTCATCAGCTGAAATTAACGCGAATCGCCCAGCTTTGAAGTTTCCTTCTTGAGTAAGAGATAATAAGTGCCATAAGAACTTTTCATCACATTTGAGCATCTCTTGGAACTCCATGAGTCCACGGTTGGCTTTGTTAAGCTCGCCGTCAAAGCGGTAGGCGCGAGGATCTGATTCTGATCCGTACTCCGCAATGGTTGAGAAGTCAATGCTACCGGTTAGATCCGCAATGTCTTGAGACTTCGGATCGGATGGACTGAACGTTCCGATACCGCAACGCTTGTCTTCGGAGAATATTACTCGTTCTACCATTACATCTTCAATACGCCCACCATATTCTTGCTCAAGACGCATGAGGTTGAGAGGAGACAAGTTTCCTTCTACGCGAATGCCTGTTTCATTTTTGAATTCCTCACGTAAATGGTGCGGAATGAGGTGCAACGGATCTTCGTGCATCGGACAGCCTTTAATCCCGTAGACAGCTCCGTTGTCACACTTGGAATACTTTTCAAGTCCTCGTTTCAAGATCGTCACAAGAGTCGATTTACCACCACTTACAGGGCCCATCAACAAGAGAATTCGTTTACGAACATCAAGTCTTTTGGCTGCTGAATGAAAATACTCTTCTACCAATCTTTCAAGCGCGTCTTCAAGCCCGTAAATCTGATTTTCAAAGAAACGATAATGCTTTTTACCATCGACTTCCTCTACGCCCGCATCTTTAACCATGTTATAAATACGGGAGTGTGCAGTCTGTGCCACTTCCGGTCGTTCTCTCAAGATGTCTAGGTACTCCGCGAATGTCCCTTCCCACTTCAGGTTCTCTTCCTCTTCCCGGTACTGCTGAATTTTATTAAGAATGTCCATTTGGGGCCTCCTCCCAATACTGGTTGGGGAAACAACCAGATATCTTGATTCATCTTATGCATGGCTTCATAGGTTCATTCGCTCTCTTTGAAAAGACATGCGTATAAAACCTACCAATTTTCGACAGTATTTAATAGAATAAAAGGAGAATGCAAGGAGGCGTAAGGACATGCGAGGAGTGGCAGGAACGTTTTGGGTCCTTTTTTTCATGGGGGCTTTTTCATTTTTTCTAATTGAAGGCATCACCGAATACCAAAAAGCCAATTCTTTTCATCATGTATTGGATGAACGAATGCCAATAAAAAAAACGTCTCTGTCGGAAACAAGTTTTATTAAAGGAGCCGATGACGCTGTTATTTCAGAACTGTATGCCGGTGATTACAGAGTCAATCTTACATATGACCAAATCCCACGGCATGTTATTGAAGCACTCGTGGCTGTGGAAGACCAATCCTTTTACGACCACCAAGGCTTCGATGTCCAAGGCATTGTGCGTGCCCTTCTCGTAAACCTCGAATCCCAGTCGGTTGCCCAAGGAGGCAGCACCGTTACCCAACAGCTCGCGCGAAACATCTATTTGTCTCACGAACAAACGTATGAACGGAAGCTCGTTGAACTATTACACGCATATCAACTGGAACGCCATTTAACAAAAGAAGAAATCCTTGAATTATATGTGAACGTCCTTTATTTTCATAACGGCATTTACGGGATTGAAGCAGCGAGCCTATTTTACTTCGGAAAGCATGCTCATGAACTTTCACTTGCGGAATGCACCTTCTTAATCGCTATCCCGAACCGCCCTGAACTATACAACCCGTTATTACATAAGGAAAACACTCACACTAGGCAGGATTGGGTGTTAAAACAAATGAAGAATGAAGGCTTTATCTCGGATTCTGATTATGATGAGGCAAAAGAAGAAGAGGTTCTTTTGAATGTAAAAAACAAAATTGATCTTTTCCCCGACTACGTCACATATGTGCACCATGAATTTCACGAGCTGATCGGTCACCATCACGGGTATGATGCAAAAGTAAAACAAGCAATCTCCGATGATAAAAGGCAGAGTATACGAGAACGCTGGGAAGAAAAAGTCAACGAATTACTGAGTAGCGGAATCAGGATCCATACTGCTCTTGATGAAAGCAAGCAGCACCATCTCGTTAAGGAGATCAATCACACGTTAAAAGGAGCCAATCTGCAAGGAAGCGCCGTGATGATCGATCACGATTCACACCAGATCGTCGCCCTAGCTGGCGGCCTTGACTATCAAAAGTTTGACTTTAACAGAGTTTATCAGGCTTATAACCAGCCGGGATCCGCAATCAAACCGTTTCTATCCTTTGCTCCTTATATGGAATACACAGGTGTGGGGCCATCTACGGTGATCGATGCAAGTCCTTTCGAGCACAATGGGTACGCTCCCGGTAATTTTGGCGGAGCCACTTACGGTTGGGTCCCACTAGACAAATCCTTCGCTCGATCGTATAACACAGCCGCTGTACGCATGCTTCATCAAATCGGTGTGGAGAAAGGATTCGAGTACCTCGAGCCTTTCGAATTCAGTCGTGTGACCAACGATCACCGCGTGCTCTCTGCCGCACTTGGTACGATGGAGGTATCCCTTTTAGAGCTTACAGGGGCTTATACTACGTTTGGAAATGATGGCCATTTTACACGACCGCGAGCAATTACCCATGTGACGGACCGAAACAGCAACACGATTTACGAGTGGGATGACCGAACCGAGTCCGTTTGGACAAAAGAAACGAATGACTATATGCGCCAGTTACTTCAAAAGGTCGTTGATGACGGTACCGGACGAGCAGCCCGTCTTCCGGGAAATCGTTACGCAGGAGGGAAAACCGGCACCACCACAAGCTTTCATGACCTTTGGTTCGTCGGTTTGGACGACTCATACACAACGGGTATTTGGCTCGGTCAGGATACGCCTTCCCCCATCCCGCATGCAAGCGAAAGAAACCTGCACACATCTTTATGGAAGAAATTGATGGAGTGAAAGGAAAAGCTCAGGAGACTGAAGGATAGCGGAGCACTTACGGAGGGCGAGGCCTTTCGCCTCCCGTATGATCCACTTATTGTTGTTTTGTCTTCGTTATTTTAAGTTTGTTCCACTTATCATTTGTTTGGCTAACTTATTCTACGTTCGGTCCACTTATTTTCATTTTGTCTGAGTTAGCCACATGTAAGAAGAATTATATATTCCTAAACAAACAAAAAAACGCAACCGAACGTATATCGGTAACGCTTTAGATTGAAAGACACTCGAACACACCTCTTCTTTTAAATAGGCAATGAAGCCAACATTGTGTTGTACAACTTAAGAAGAGCAAACGACACACTCGCAACGAGAGTCGACCAAAAAAACATGTGAAAAAAAATCATCCCCACCAACGTAGCTGAAGAAAGAGAACTTCCCAGTTTGTATACAAAGAATACGAAATAACAAAAACAAGCGACCAAAAAAGCCCCTATCACATACAGGATATTAAATGAGAGAACCACAGCCAAAATACTCCCGATAAGAAATATCCACACGCCTCCCCTGATTTTTTGTAGATCACTTCCTTCCTTGTCCTTTGAAAAGAAAAGAAGCGATACTTCGTTGATGGTATCCGCGATCAACTTTAGGGCAGAAAAAAGCATAAAGTAAAAAAACAAAAGCAAAAATAGTAAGGAAAGTGTAATTCCTTGCTCACTGAACACTTCGGTCATTCCGTTGTAAATCCCCACCTCTATCAAAAAAGCGATAATCGCTCGTTCACTGAATAACGCAAGAGCCAGACTGAAAAAAACGATGGAGATGAGGGGGAAATGACTCGTAAGATATGTATTTTTCATCAACATGATCACCTTGCCTATCGTCACTACTACTTCTTTTATCGGCTATTTTTTACCGACATTTAATACAGAGTACAAAAAGGAGACGGACGCTCTCCCGCTCAGTTCATAGCGATGATTAACGGCTTGAACTCGTGTATTAACGGCTACGGTTACACTATTGACTGGATCAATGTTACGATTTACGGCTTTCAAGCTATAATTAACTGTTTCATCCCAGTTATTAACGCCTTAGCTCTCATGAGACCAAAAAAGAAGATGCCCACACTCAGGCACCTTCACACGTTTTACAGATGATGTTTTGCTTCATACTCGTAGATTTTGTTACCGGAAGTCGGGCTCTTGTCCAAATTCTCACGACGCTTTTTATGAGCATCTTTAAAAGCACGGCTGTCTACCCACGCTGTGTAATCTTCTTTTGTTTCCCATTTCGTTAGTACCACCTGATAGTTCTCATCGTCAGCGGGGTGTAAAAACATAAAATCAAGGCATCCTGGTACGTTTTTCATCTTCTCTGCACTTTCAGAGAAGCGGGCGGCTACGTTTTCTCTTCCTTCTTTGGGTACATGTAACTCGTTCATGACTACGTACATATAGGTCCCTCCGTTTCAAATCTGTGTTTTCGCTTTCATTATACGTGAGAGCTTGTTTAAAGAAAAGAAATTGGACGTGCATCCCTAGACTATTCGTGGTATATTGATTACTAGAGATTGTTCGATATGTTTGAAGGAGGCAAAAAACATGAATTTGCTTTTAATTTTAGGCGTATGTGCAGCCTTTATTGCTGCCATCTTTACTGCCGGGTACAATGACAACCCAAACCGTAGCTAACTGTAAAAAGCCGAGTTTCTCTCATTAAAGAGAAGCTCGGCTTTTTTTAATTGTTCCATAGACATTACCATAAGCACTGAAAAAATTCGAACTTTACCTGCGTTATGTTTCTAGATGTTCTTCAGGTAAGATCGATCGCCTAAGAAGGTTTTTACAGAAAAAGAATGGTTTTTTACCCGTCTATCGAATATAGATAAGACGAGCGAAGGGAACGCCTACTTCACGAATACACACCAGCTGCTTCGCAACAATCATATGGCAGGTGAATGAAATGACATGCTTTTTGTACCCCGATATTGGACGAGTTGATGAGCCGGTTCAACTTCATATGGACGGATTTTTCCCTTTTGAAACGGTGACGGTTAAAGCCCGTTATATTGACAGAACAGAGGGGCTTTGGACGTCTTCCATGACTGTAAAAGCCGATGAACAAGGTAAAATTCAACTTAAATCAGAGGACCAACAATCCATCCAACGCCTCCTTTCTTCGTTAAAACCGACACGTACGTCTTCTCATGGAACGGTGATGCAACGTTCCGGGTTAGACCCGATGGAGATTGAGATCACCATGTTGAATGAGCGAGAGGAAACGGTGTTGGAGAGAACCATTACGCGATTGTTCTTGGAAGATCACATCGAGAGGGAAACGGTGTTTGAAGAAGGTTTTGTAGGAACCTTTTTTTATCCTCGTGATGAAAAGAACCTACCTGGTGTCATTTTGCTAGGAGGGTCAGAAGGAGGACTATACGAGGAAACAGCCTCAGTACTGAGCTCTCATGGATATGCGGTGCTTGCATTAGCGTACTTCGGTGAACCAGGTCTGTCACCAATTCTTCAAAACATCCCTTTGGAAACGGTGGATCGAGCGGTGGAATGGCTCAGCGAAAAATCCTTTGTCAATCATAGTGAGATTGCAACTATGGGTACGTCAAAAGGAGGCGAACTCGCACTGGTGAGTGCTTCTTACAACGAAAAGATTCGTCTCGTCGTGGGGGAAGTGCCGTCCAGTCACGTGTTTCAAGGAATTAACCGTAAACGCAAGGGTTCTTCTTGGTCACGTAATGGCGAACCTTTACCTTTTGTAAAGTACTCTTATTCTTTTTCAGCGTTGATCGAGTCCCTGACGAACCAGTGGCGAAAAGAACCGGTGTCATTGCGGGATATGTATGAGCGAAGTCTTGAAAAAAATAAACGTGATGAGGCAGAGATTCGAGTGGAGAACATTAACGGACCAATCCTTCTCTTGAGTAGCGGACAAGACCAGGTATGGCCTTCTAGTGCCATGTGCGAGAGTATGATGAAGCGATTATCTGAGCACCATTTCGCATATGAGAAAAAGCATGTTCAACTTGAGGATGCCGGTCACGTATTGACGCTCCCTTATCTCCCTTCCGTTCTTCCAAAGGACCTTCCTTATGAACTGGGTGGGACGGAACAAGCAAATGCAGAGGGCGGACGCCGCTCGTGGGAGGAGACTCTATGTTTTCTCGAAAAACACTTCCATCCGGCAAAACCAAAAGTCGAAACGGTGATGCTTCACCGGTAAATGTTCGGTGCCAGGCACTCCGCTCAGTCTTTCACAGCGTGGCTGGCACCGGTAATCTTTTTTACCTATCGCAGTAAAGTCGAATAGCGTCTCGCAGAAACTCAGCCAATCCTTCTCCATGTTTATCAATGTTTTTAGTAAAACGAGAATCGGCTACATACATTTCTCCAAGTCCTCGGAACATGTCTTTCGGACACGTGTAAAAGTTATCGTTAATGAGCTTGTGATAATCTGCGATCCGTTCTTGCACTTCGGCGTCTCCTGCTTCTTTATTCATCAAGGAAGCAAGATCATGATAAAGGCGGTTCCACTCCGTTTGAATTCTTTCCCAATCCTCTTTTTTGTAGGAATCCGTTCTTTTTTTGGATTCTTTATATGCGTCGGTGTGACCATACTTCTCTTTTGTTTCTTCTTCATATTGCTTTTGATGTTTTTCAATTTGACTCATATCAAACGGCTTGAACATGTCTTCATTTGACATTCTCTCTTCCCCTTTCATTGCGTTGACGGTTTGATCGACCGATCTAATGATTCTCTCTAAGCGCTCTTTCTTTTCAATGAGTATCTTTTTATGACTCTCAAGTGCTTCTTTACGGTCAAATGACGGATCGTCTAAGATTCGTTTAATGTCATTCAACGAAAACCCAAGTTCTTTGAAAAACAGAATCTGTTGCAGGGCACTTAAACTCTCATCATCATAAAATCGATACCCGTTTTCTTTCACTTCTGCCGGTCGTAGCAAACCGATATCATCATAATGGTGAAGTGTGCGCACACTTACACCGCTTAACTGCGCAATTTCTTTAATTCGATACACGGGTGATCACCTCAACACTTACTATAAACAATAACGCAACGTAAGAGTCAACGGTTTTTTTATTCCCTGAGCGCCTAGTGCTTTGTGGATCCTTTCACGTGGTGCCAGACCCCCTGCTCACTTTTTCACACAGGGTCTGACACCGAAGAGGCACAGAAGCGAAAAGCGCAGCTCTGATTTGAGCTGCGCTTTTCGTTTTGGTGCTATTCTTCTTCAATGGCGATGGAGATGTCATAGTCGGACATGTCGAGATCGGTTTGTTTTCCCATCACAAGCCTTGCCAGTTGGGCTCCTAGATAAGGTCCTGATGTTAGTCCGGAAGAGCCTAATCCGTTCGCTACGTAAAGTCCTTCTTTTCCTGGAACCGGTCCTGCTACCGGCAAAAAGTTTGGTGTGAAGGGTCTAAATCCAACCCTTGTTTCTACGTAAGAGGCATCTGTTAACCCCGGTGCCACTTCCAATGCACGATTAAGGACTTCATGAATGCCTCCCGCTGTTGGACGGGGATCAAAGCCTACATCATCTTCATGTGTCGCTCCAACAACGACTCTTCCCGGTCCGAAAGTGAGCATATACAATCGGCTCGGCGGCATGATTACAGGCCATTCACTTGTGTCTGTATCAGGCATGTCCAAGTGAACGATTTGCGCTTTTTGTGAGGATGCCATAAACCTCACGCCAACCTTTTCGAGAATTTCTCTTGCCCAAGCACCAGCCGTTACGATCACGGCATCCCCTTTGATCGTCTCTCCATTCACTTCTACACCAGTTGCTCGGTCGTCGTTATATCGAATCGTTCCGTCCCCGGAAATAAACTGGGCTCCATTCTTTTTTGCTCCATTCATTAAAGCGTTTCGAAGGGCTCTCCCATCCACTCGTGCGCCTCCGCTCACGTGGATCGCTCCGTATGCGTCACTTAATACAGGAAAGCGCTCTTGCGTCTCTTGAGGAGATAGTCTTGTCACCTCTCCCATTTCAGGGGCGGTCGGCTTTCGTTCTTCGGCCCGCTTTTCAATACGGTCAATCATATGCTCTTCGTGGTGCATAATCATCGCCCCTACTTTGGCGTATCCTGTTTCACTCTCTCCGTCCGCTTGAAGCTTCTCCACCAAAGTTGGATAATAAGTTGCGCCTCCTTTTACGAGTCGAAACCACGGTTTGTTTCGGCGTTGGGTCAGCCACGGACAAATGATTCCTGCAGCAGCGTCCGTCGCCTGCCCTTCGTCTTTTCTATCAATCACAACCACACGCGCCCCTTCTTTTGCAAGGTGGTAAGCCGTAGATGCTCCTAAAATACCTGATCCGATTACGATATATGTTTTCATGCGTTCACCTTTTCTCTTTGTGTCTCTGCACATTTTACTATACTTCGTGTTGTTCATTCAATTGAGTGTTGTCCAACGGAAACGGGTGAAGGTGTTACGCGATCCAGTTTCTTTTTATCTTGGGGTCCTGGTTCTTCACACGCAATCGTTCCTCTATACTTTGGTCAAACAAAAAAGCCCTCCATGTAAGAAGGGCTTCTTCTGTTATGACATCCACTTCGGTGGTGTGTTTTTATCCCAATAGACCTCACCTAGCTCATGGTGTTCTTCGAATCCGTCAGAGCTTAAGTGGTAATGAAAGTTGAACCAGTAGCCGTTTTTCGGTCGGTTATCCCGGCGGACGTGAAATTTGGCCACGTCTTCGTTCGCTTCACTATCATAGATGTTAAAAATCCGTTCGCCGTATCCAGCTGCGGGTTCCTCTGCTACAACGAAGTTTTGATAACGGTTATCCTCTGCTTGTTCAACGATGGTGTTTAGTACTTCTTCTATGTTTGGCATGATCGCATTCAGTACATCATCTTCTACTTGCTTGGCGATTTTTGGCCCTAATTTGCGAAGGGTCTGCTCTTTCGCCTCATCCGTAATTCGCTCAATGGCTTCCTCAAGGGTCTCACCATCAATGAGATCATCATCTAGTAAAAGGTCGTCGTCATCTAAATCAAGCTCATCTTCAGGCAGACCTGCGTCTTCCTCGGATAAAGAAGCCAAGTCTCCGTCGGCGTCCGTATCATCCAATCCTTTGGAGGACTGAGCATTCGTATCTAAGTATGTAGGTGGGATAAACATTCCCAGGGTCATAAATGTAATCAAAACAATGGATATCTTTTGGAACCACAGCTTCATAACGAACGCTCCCTTACAATTACTACTTCTATTTTAACAAATTGAAGGGAAAAGTCTATTAAACTATTTGACTATTCTTAAACTTAATTTGAAGAATGTGAATATCCGGTGAACGTTTTAATTCTTCACCCTTGTTTGTGTAGAAGGCACTGAAAAAGTTCGATCTTTAACTTTTTCAATGCCTTGGTTATACTAAGATGGACGAAAGATACGGGAGGCACTATGTTAACATTTGAAGAAAAACTCAACATTATTGAATCGTTTCCGGAATTGGAGCGACATGACGTGTCTATGGGAAGAGTGAACTTTCACTATCCTGATAGCGCATTGGAAAAAAAGAACGTGGTTTATCACCTACACCCCAACGGTAATGGCTTTGTCTATGCCGGAGAGCTTACGGGCTATGAAATCAACGATAAAGGAATGGTGAACATTCGTAACTTCACCGAGCGAGCCCTTCGTTCCGTGATCGAAAAATCCATTTCCTCTCTAACACCTCAGCCAGAATCAGTTGAGGAAGAAGAAGTATGGATCAACGACAACACGCAAACCCTTACCGTTATCAAAGAAGGCGATACGTGGAATGTGTATGCCGATACAGGGCTCGATGGAACGTTCGTTTCATACAAACAAGCAGCCCAATACCTTGATGAAGAAGGATTTACACGAATTTAATAAACGTAGTCAAGCCGGCAGAGATCACGCTCTTCCGGCTTGTTTCGTTTTACATTACGTTTAGTTCTAAACCATTTAGGGTAGTAAAGCGATATAGCAACCTACACGATTTACCTTTTCGTCCTATTAATAGAAGTTTACGAAATAACACATACTACGCTACAAATACGGGTTGTAAAAAAGGAGCTATACCTATGCTATTATCGTTTCACGATTCACACCCTCACTTCATTTATCACTGGGGCTTATCAGACACATCCTTCAATTCCATTACATATGATTCAAGAAAAGTTGAACCTGGCACGGCGTTCATTTGTGTGAAAGGAACAAGAACCGATGGTCACAACTATCTTTCACAAGCGTGCGAAAAAGGAGCTTCCATCGTCGTCGGTACAGACGCCGACCGACTTGAACAAGGAAGTGTCCAGTACCCTAACACCACATTCGTACAGGTCAGTGACGCACAATCCTTTATGTCTTACTTGTCCATCCTGCTTTATGACCGAGCGCACGAAAAGCTTAAAACCGTTGCCGTAACCGGGACCAACGGGAAAACGACCGTGTCTTCTTTTGTACGATCCCTCTTGAATAAGGCTAAGGTTCCTACCGGACTAATCGGTACGAATGGTGTGTGGGATGACCGCATACGCCGCAATTTTAATCACACTACCCACACAACTCCTGAAGCTCCGGATCTGCAATACATCTTCCATCGTTTTTATGAGGAAGGTTTACAAGCTGTTTCTTTGGAAGCTACATCTATCGCCATCGAACAAAAGCGAGTAGATGGCGTGACGTTTGATGTAGGTGTGCATACGAATTTAACCCCTGAACATCTCGATTTCCATGGTTCCTTTGATGCCTATAAACGAGCCAAGCTGAAACTCTTTCGCCATGTAAAAACAGCGGTTGTCAATTTGGACGATCAAGGCATGAGTCACGATATCATCAACGAGTTTAGGGGACCGTTACTCACTTACAGCATCAAGGAAGAAGCAGATATCTATGTGAAAAACATGACGGTCACATCCGCAGGAACATCCATGGATTTGTATATCAAAAAAGAGCGGATTCCTGTCCTTGTACCTCTTTTCGGTGAGTATAACATTTCCAATTTCCTTGCCTCTTTGGGCGCCTGTTTACACTTGCATGTGCCTGTTCCACTCCTTTTGGAAGGATTAAGAACGATTACGCCTCCAGAAGGTCGCTTTCAGATTGAAGAAAGCTTGAGCGATTATAAGATCATTATGGATTTCGCCCACTCGCCGGATGCTCTTACTAACGTCATAACAGCCGTAAAGTCTTTTTCACATCGGAAGCTCATTGTCCTTGTAACCGGTGCCGGTGGTGGAGACCCAGCCCAGTGGCCAAATATGGGAGCGGCAGTCGAAGGACAAGCCGATCACATCGTTGTTTCAGTCGATCACCCCGATCGTTTGGACAGACGGGATATTGTAACAGGCGTGTTAAGTGGCTTCCAAGATCCAATCCATCCGTCCATCAGCACTGCTCTGGACCGGGCAGAAGGTGTTCATAAAGCGCTCTCTTATGCTGAAGAAGGAGACATCGTTCTTTTGACTGGCATCGGGTTTGTTGGTCATCAATTCGTTAATGGAGAAGAAGTGCCATACTCCGAAACAGAGACATTAGAACAATATTTCCTCTCTGAAAAAAATCAAAAGTTCCAAACGTGAAACGGCTCATTGAAGCCGTTTTTTCTTTGTACAGCAGTATGACCGCCTTTCTTTCTTCATAGGTATGAAAAGAAGGAGGTTAAAGCATATGAACATCCGGATCCGTCAAGGGGATAGCTTCTGGTTTTTAAGCCAATTGTTTGCCGTACCCCTTCCTTTACTAACCGCTTCCAATCCTGGTATTGATCCCAATCGCCTGCAAATTGGTCAGATTGTTAAAATACCGGGATTTTATTTGAGTGCGTATACAATCCAACCTGGAGATTCCTTTTGGACGATCGGGCAGCGAATCGGAGCCTCCACAGATATGATTCAGCTTGTAAATCCCGGAATCAATCCATTTCAACTTCAGGTCAATCAGCAGATCTTTATCCCCATAAGAGTCCGCTCCCCCATCGTTCAAGGGGCGAGAGACTATGACTTTGCTTCCATGGTCGCAGACATTCAAGTCCTCGAAGAGATTTATCCGTTTATAACCGTCAGAACCATCGGACAATCGGTCATGGGGAAAAATCTGTATGAAATCCAAGTAGGAACGGGAGAGAAGCGCGTCCACATGAACGGCTCTTTTCACGCCCATGAATGGATTACAACTCCAATACTAATGCAAACACTGGATGCTTACTTATTGGGTCTAGTAAACAACGAACCTTTAAGAGGCCTTGCCCTGCTTCCGTTGTTTACTTCTATCACCTTGTCCATTGTACCTAATGTAAACCCTGATGGAGTGGATCTCCTCATTAACGGTCTTCCTGAAGAGGAGCCTTACCGAAGCGATGTGCTGGCGATTAACAATAACAGCACGGACTTCTCAGATTGGAAAGCAAACATACGCGGAGTAGATTTAAACAATCAATTTCCTGCACGGTGGGAAGAAGAAGCAGAAACAAAACCGCAAAACCCGGCTCCTCGGGATTTCCCAGGTTATGCACCGTTAACGGAACCCGAGTCCATTGCAATGGCGGATCTTACAAAAGAATCGGATTTTGATCGCGTCCTTGCTTATCATACGCAAGGTAAGGTTATCTTTTGGGGTTACGAAGGGCTTGAACCTGAAGAATCAGAAGGCATTGTCAATGAGTTTGCAAGAGTATCGGGGTTTGAACCGATCCAGTATGTAGAAAGCTATGCAGGATACAAAGATTGGTTTATTCAGGAATTCCGTCGCCCCGGCTTTACTGTGGAACTAGGACTCGGTGTGAATCCTTTGCCCATCGACCAATTCGATGAAATGTATGAAGAGAACTTGGGTATCTTTTTGGCAAGCTTGTATATGTAAGTCTGTGGGGCCTGCCACTGTGTGTGATTATTCACGTAGGGTCTGGCACTGTGTGAAGCCCTTCTCATGGGGTCAGACCCCGACATCTAGCACAAAGAAAACGTGCCGGACGAAGTCGCTCCTTCGCCCGGCACGTTACACCTTTTCTTATTCTATGCCTGTCATTAGTTAATGGTTACATTTTGAAGCTGGTAGATTCCAGATCCGTCAGCCCAAAATCCTTCAACGTTTTGCTGGTGCCCCATTACGTGGGACGGGTGGTACAAGAATGACATCGGTGCTTCTTCATTCAAGTATTCAACCGCTTCTTTATAAAGCCCTGCACGTGTATCTTCATCTTGCTCTACTCGCGCCTCTTGAAGAAGATCGTCAAACGAATCGTCTTTCATGAATACGCGGTTCCCCGGAGGCCCTGCGTTCTCAGAGTGGAAGAGCATGTGAAGAGGGTAATCTGCATCACCCGTTCCAAGGGACAAGCCTAGAATGAACATATCATGTTCCCCTGCTCCTGTCGCTTCAAGGTAAGCTCCCCATTCAACTTGATTGATGGAGACATCAACACCGATTTCCTCAAAGTTTGCTTGAGCAAGCTCTGCGATATCTAAACGTTCACGAGTGTCATTTGTCCAGATTGTTGTTTCAAAACCGTCCTCGTATCCGGCTTCAGCAAGTAGTTCTTTCGCCTTTTCAACGTCACGCTCTTTTACAGGAATGTCTTCACTGTAGCCAAATTGCGTATCGTTAATCGGACCGTTCGCAGCTTCCCCTGTTCCCTCAAGGACTCCGTTTAAAATGGCTTCTTTATCAAGGGCCAAATCCAATGCTTGACGGACCCGAGGATCATCAAATGGTTCTTTTTCCATATTGAATCCAAGATAAGAGATGCTTGCTCCATCACGGATGTAAATGTCTGTATTTTCATTTGCTTCTACACGACTCATATCACTTGGTGTAACAGGATCAATGATATGCAAGTCTCCAGTTTCAAGGTTACCAAGTCGCGTTAAGTCTTCTGAAATAACTTCGAATGTGACTGTATCGACTTTTGCATTTTCTCCCCAGTAATCTTCAAAGTTTACAAGCTTCACTTCACTACCGGAATTCCATTCTTCAAAAGAAAAGAATCCTGTACCAGCCGGCTCTTCGTTGATGGTATCACCAGGTTGCGCACCATCCTCCACCGCAGCGTAGTCTTTTTCAATGGAGTCGGCACTTACCATACTTGATGCGTAGTGGGCAAAGTGATCAGGCAATGGTGCAAAAGGCTCTGATGTGATAAATTCCACCGTATAGTCGTCTATTACATTTACCTCATCAATGACTTCAAACAGAATGGCACGAGGTGAAGCAATTTCCTCATCCAAAATACGTTCAACGTTTGCTTTCACGACTTCAGCGTTAAAGTCCGTACCGTCGTGAAATTGAATACCCTCAACCAACTTAAATTCCCAAACGTTCTCTTCTTTCGCTTCCCAGCTCTCAGCTAGTAATGGTTCCAATTCCATGTCTTCGTCAAATCGAGTCAGTGTTTCGTAAATGGCCGTATGGACCTGGCCAGAAGGAACATCACTCGCTGTATGAGGATCGAGTGTAGTAATATCGGAATGGACACCGATTTTCAGGTCACCGCCTGATTCCCCGTTACCTTCTTCTTGCGGCTGACCATCATCGCCGCCACCTGCTTCTTGATCTGGTTCACTTGCACATGCGGCGACTAGTGACGCCAGTGCGAGCGACATCGCTCCTGCTTTGAGTGTTTTGCTTTTAAACATGTTGTTTCCCCCTTGAATGTCTGCAACACTTACTGAAATAGAAAGAGTAAAGTGATTATACGGAAAATGTTATAAATTCTGAAAATTTAACGTATGCCTCTTTCTTCTCATCACATTCGTATTGCCCTTTTCGTCCGAATGTTCGGCGAAAAAATGTTATGTACAAAACTACTACATCTTGATCCTCTTGTAAAGGCTAAAAACTATATTACTATTTAATCTTTCTAAACATTCAGTCCGAAAATAGCGTAATTACAAGGGTTCATCTCCTTACATAATTTCTTAATAAATATTACGCAATCAACCTGCATCATCCACATTATTTAACAGATTGCACCATATCCCCCACCTGACACCAGCAATATATTAGGATAATATTTGGAAGAAACCAAGGATCATAGTAATCGGACTTTTCATGATTTGAGCCCCACTCCTATTCTCAAGTAGGTACAATGAAACAGCGAAAAACTGTGTTTGTGAATACATGAGCACGGGGTCAGGCACCATGTGAAAGGTTAAACATAGTGCCTGGCATCAAAGGCATGAAAAAACTGCACTTTTTTGGGTGCAGTTTTTTCTTCTTATTCAAAGCATAGCTTGTATATTTTTCTTGGGCGACCTCGTTGGCCCGGTTGTTCTTCGCCGCTAATGCGGGCAAGTCCCATTTCTTCCAATGCAGTGAGAATTCGTCGTGCGTTTCGATCGGTGCTGTTCAGCCACGTGGAGATGTCTTTGGCTGTTACCGTTTCCCGACCATAGTACGAAGAGATCGACTGAATTTTTGACACGATAGCGGGGCTGATGTGAGCGGCCTTGAATTTTTCAAGCCATTCTTCTCCCCACATCCGTTGGTTGTAAGTGACTTCACCTTTGTCTTCATAAACCTGATGAACCGCCTTATCTTCGTCAACGGTTACAATGATCCGCTCTCGTGTGGACCTGGCTTCACGGAACGCAAGTCTTACATTTTGCTCTGCTTCAATGGCCGTTCGACCATACCCTGTAACTGTTCGAAGCCTGAGGCCAGTCTGCATTTCAGCCTGATAAATGAGGTTGAATAAAGGCTGATACGTTTGATATTCCAGTTCGCCGAGCGTCGTATAAATGAAAAACAACCCGTCTCCCATTTGCACGTATGAACCGTGCACTTTTTCCGCATAGAGTAAAATAAGGCGCTTTAAGTCCAAGTCTTGATGCTTCGACTTGAATGAATAATAGTCCTCTTCCGATTGACCTGGTTCTTGAATCCGTTCAATACCTACAATTGCAATTTGCGACTTTCGGTAAAGGGCGGAGTGGATCCGCTCCCTCAAGAACTTGATGGTCAACTGAATCGCCAGTTCCGTAGGCGTCACCCTGTAACATGGTACGCCTCTTTCTTTCAACTCCAAATAAACCGATCGAATACTTGTAAATGCCGCATCGATCTTGCCTTCTTTGTACAGATTTTCGTGAAAGGAAACAATTTCGTCCGCAGGCAAATATCCCTCGTACGGGTAATTGTAAACGTTCAAGTCCTCCAAAGAAAACATATTACGAAAGGAATCCATCTCTTCATCACTAATCGTATCTACACTGATGCTCGGAAGAATCGTTCCTTTTTTGTACTGTGCTTTCAGTAGTTTCCCCAACAGGCTTGAGCCATATAAAGGAGGATAAGTGGCTTCGTGCTCCTCCACGAGATTATAGGTACGGGCATAAAAATATGGAGCCTGACCTGAAAAGAGCCAATAGTCGACTTTCCCTCTGTTTGTTTCAATAATCTCTTTTGTCTCCTCCGTTTTTTCATATGGAAAAGGAATCAACTCAAGATCGTCAAAACGACTGGCTTCTTGTATGATTTTTTTAATCGAATCTTCAGGCCCTACTGCACCCAATTTAATTTTCACGTTTTATTCACCTGTTTCTTTTCGTAAATAAGCCGTAATGATCGTTGTGCCTTTGTAAAGATCATCAATACTCGCATGTTCATTCGGATGATGGCTAAGACCTTCTCTACACGGGATAAAAATCATACCGGTAGACCACTTCGCTGCCATGTTCATCACATCATGACCGGCACCACTCTCAAGAGTAAGAGACGTTAACCCTAGCTCCTCTCCAAGTGAGACCAACTTGTCGTGTACATTCATATCCAGATGAACAGACGGGTTATGAACAAGCTTCTCCACATCTATTGTCACGTCGAAACGCTGTTCTACCTGCTTGCACCTGTCCCGAATTTCCTCTTCAAGCTGCTCTTTTAAGCGATCGTCCACACTTCGGATATCAATACCAAGGTCAAGTTGACCTGGGATGACCGTCATCACATTTGGCTTTAGTTCTATCGTACTAGCAGTGGCTACAATTGGCAAATCGGATTTTTCGGAAAGCTCATTCGCCCTCTCCGAAATAAAGGAAATGATTGGCGCTGCCGCTACCAATGCGTCTTGTCGTTGACCCATGGGCGTTGTTCCAGTGTGATTCGCTTTTCCTTCAATGTGTAAAACGAGTCTAATCGGACAAGCAATTGCTGTAACAGCTCCAAAATCTCGTTTCGCCCTCTCCACTCTCATCCCTTGTTCAATATGAAGCTCAACAAAAGAAGCTAAATCCTCACTCCTTCTTTCTGCGCTCTTCACGTTAGCCCAAGTCAGCCTTCTTGATTCGACCGCTTCTTTTATGGTCACACCGTTTTCGTCTTCCACACTCGCCAACGTGTCCACGTCAAGCTTTCCTGACATGGCTTTACTTCCGATTGTGGAAATGCCAAAACGAGAGGACTCCTCCGATGCAAAACAAATCACTTCAATTGGCGCCAACGGGTTAAATCCTTCTTGTTTTAAAAGCTTAATTGCGCCAAGTCCACAAAGTACGCCGGCCACACCATCGTAACCACCACCGTACTTGACCGTATCTACGTGAGATCCCGTTGCAACTGCCGGTTTGTGTTTGTTTTCAGATGTCTCCCACCGCGCAATTCGGTTCCCCGCAGCGTCTTGTGTAACCGTTAGGCCAAGCTCTTCAGCAATACGAGTAAAAGCAGCCATGGCTTCCCATTCTTCATCTGTATACCCAAGCCTCGTAAAGCCCTCAGGCTGCTCCATCGTCGTTACGAGGTTGAGCTTTTCAAGTGTATGTTGTAACCACTGTTTCATTGTTGATCCTCCCCTTGGTTTCGCGCCAGTTCGTGAAAAAGAGCAATAAACGCAGCAACTCCCGTTTTTAATACCTCTTCGTGATAGTCAAATTCAGGATGATGATGCCCTGCCGGAAGTGGCGTACCAAAAATCATGTACGTTCCTTTTCCTCCCCGCTCTTGCACGCGGTTGATCATGTGCGTCACATCTTCAGAAGCTCCTAATGAAAGACGCGCAATGACATCCTTAATGGCCTGTGTTTGTTCTGCCCCTTTTGTGAGTAAATCAACAAACGAAGAATCACAAACAGCTGTCGTTCCTTTACCGACGACGCTCATCTCTGCATCGACTCCATAAAGATTGGCTGCTGACTCAATGATTCTTTTCGCTTCGGAAAACACGTAATCATTCAGTTCAGCGGTCTCTCCTCTTGTTTCACCTGTTAACGTGGCATGGTCGGGCACGATGTTACGTCCTGTTCCCGCATGAAGAGTACCCACGTTTAAGCGAGTGGCACCGTGTGAATGAGGCGCAATCCCATGCAAGTGCTGGGCACACGCTGCCGCAGCCAAAAGGGCATTCTTCCCTTCTTCCGGCCGTTTCCCTGCATGAGCAGCTACACCTGTAAAGGTCACATCAAATTTGGTGGTAGCCAAAAACTGGTCCGTCGTCGCAGCGACTTGTCCCACTTCAAGGTCCTCAATGCCAATGTGCCCCCCTAAAAACACATCAACGTCGTCAAGCCACCCCTTCTCAACCATTGCTTTTGCTCCTCTGCTTCCTTCTTCGGCAGGTTGAAATAGAAGTGTATACGTGCCTGAAAGCTGCTCTTTCATCCTAGCAAGGTACGTAGCAACACCTAAACCAATGGCAGCATGACCGTCATGAGCACAAGCATGCATCTTCCCTTCGATTGTAGAAGCAAAGGCCTCCTTAATTGGCACGTGTGTAGGTTCAATGGACTCTTTGACTGGAAGGGCATCGATGTCAAAGCGACATGCAATATGAGGACCTGGGCGACCCGTTTCTAAAACAGCTACAACACCCGTGTGTCCATCTGCCATTTTTTCCAAAAGGTCAGGGTCGACCCCAAAGTCTTGAGCTCTTTTTTCTGCTAAAGCAAGCTCAGATTCTTCAGGCACCCCCATTCGTTCAGCTGACTCGACGACCTCTCGCCCTACATACAAATCAAACCCTAGCTTCTTTAATTCTTTGTAAATACGAAACGTGGTTACATATTCCGTCCAGCCTGTTTCCGGAATCTTATGAAACGATCGGCGCCACTCTACGAGACTCGGATAGAGCTCGTCTAAAAATGGGTCCACACCCATCACTGACTCTCCTTGTTTAATCGCTCTAAGGCATCAATAGCAAGTTGGGTCATAAGCTCCGTTCCAATCGAAAGAGAAGCTTCATTTATATTAAACTCGGCGTCGTGAAGAGGCTTTTGTACCGGGCGCTCGGGAATTGCTGTGCCGAGCCAGTAGTACAAGCCTGGATACTCGTGTAAAAAGCGTCCGAAATCTTCTCCACCAAGACTCGGGTTCACTGTCGGCGTTGCCTCTTCGCCTAAAATACGTTGCGCCGTCTCTCTTACAGGTGCCTCCCACTCTGGAGAGTTGACTGTAGCCGGATAACCGTCCACGTAATCAACATCGATCTCGACTTCGTGCGCAGCTGCAAGCCCTTCGACTGCTTTTAAAATACGGCTTTTCACTTTCTCTTTGACCTCGTCTGAATTCGTTCTCACCGTACCATCAAGTGTAACCGCACTTGGAATGACATTGTAGCGATCACCACCGTGAATTTCCCCGAACGTAATAACAGCAGACGCCATAGGATCCACGTTTCTACTTACGATCGTTTGAAGCTGCGTGATCACTTGAGCCGCAATCACAATCGCGTCTTTTCCTTGGTGAGGCATACTCGCGTGGCCTCCCGCTCCACGAATAGTGAGGGACAAACGATCTGAGTTGCCCATGATTGGGCCTTGCATAACGCCCACTTGTCCGACTGGAAGGTCTGGCCACATGTGCTGAGCAAAGATCGCATCTGGCTTGTGCTTTGCAAACACTCCGTCTTTCATCATAGCTTCTGCGCCACCAACAGGAGCTAGTTCTTCAGCTGGTTGAAAGACAAGAAGAACAGTGCCTTGGAGCTCATCTTTATAGCGGTTTAATAGTGCCCCAGTTCCCATGAGCATGGCAGTATGAGCATCGTGACCGCAAGCATGCATTTTTCCAGGTGTTTTTGAAGCATAGTCTACGTCGTTTTTCTCATGAATTGGGAGAGCATCGATGTCTGCCCGGAGAGCAACCGTTTTGCCGGGCTTTCCTCCTTCGATGACCCCTAAAACACCGTGAGTAGCAAAACCGGCTTCAAAAGGGATGCCCTCTTCTTTCAAAAAAGCTTGGATCGTCTTTGAGGTTTCCGTTTCTTCTTGGCTTAATTCCGGATGTTGGTGAAAATGTCTGCGGTAATGAACCACCAACTCCTTTACTTCTTTGCCTTTTCCTTTTACTGAAAAACTCATCGTAAACCGACTCCTTGTTTGATCGTTTGGTTTGTTTCTTTTGACTGTTTTCATAGACGTTGCTTTTTATTATTATTTTCATCATCAATGGAATTGTAGTTGAAGCATACGGGCCCTTCGCTTTCCGTGGCGGTGCTGGCAAGCCTCCTCGGTCTGCGACCTGTGAGGTCTTGGATTGCCCCCACGGCCACAGGAGTCTCGGGCCCTTCTGCTTCAACTTTTCTTGTAAAAAAGCAGCTTCCCTTCTATAAGACAGCGTTTCTTTTAATGAGTACAACCTTTAAAACAGTGTATAATGCTTCGCTGTACGCCATCCGCTCCCTTTCCGCGGCGGTGCCGGAGGAAAGGCCAATAGAACCTCCTGCTTCTTCCTCTGCAAGTACTGCTTCGTAGTAATCTGCGTCGAAGCAACTCGCAGAAAACTCACGATGCAAACGCTCGTCACTGCCGCAGGAGTGTCGCTTCTGGCGTTCAGCTACGCACAACTAAAGAATAAAGTACTCCATGTAATGAACGGGAAGACTGTCAAAGATCCACACTCATCTTTTCTAGCTTTCCGATAGATTGTAGCTACTTTAATCATCCTCTTATAAACAATAGATGTTGTTTTAGCGCACCACGCTTGAAGCGGAGGGATAAATCTTGTTTCGTTCTATTTGTTTTGCACGAATAAGGCGGAATTGAACGACATATGTGACACTCCTGCGGAATTACGGAGCAGGTGAGACCCCGCAGGACAGCGTCCGAGGAGGCTCACCGCGAGTCCGCGGAAAGGGAGCATATGCCGTTCAATGAAGCTTTTCAAACTCACCTTGTTACGTTGTTTATATCATAAAACACTCGTCTTTTTTATAAAGCAAAAAGGAAAGAGAAGTTGCTAGTTAACAACTTCTTTCCCCTTTTCTCATTGATTTAGTTCATTCCTACACCAGGTCCGATCGGTAGGCCAAGTAGGGTCCATCCGATAAAGATCGCAATCCAAATACCGAGGAAGATGAGGGAGTATGGAAGCATAATTGTAATCAGCGTTCCAAACCCTGCGTTCTTGTCATAGCGCTTCATGAAAGCAAGCACCATAACCACATACGGATTGAGCGGTGTAATGATATTCGTAGATGAATCAGCAATTCGATAAGCAAGCTGAACGAATGCCGGGTTGTAATCAAGTAACATAAACATCGGAATAAAGATCGGTGCCATTAACACCCACTGAGCAGATCCACTAAAAATGAACAAGTTTAGTACTGCTGCCAAAATGATAAAGCCAACAATAACCGGTAGGCCTGTGAAGTTCAAGTTCGTGAGTGTCTCTGCACCAGTCACGGCAATGAACGCACCCAAGTTGGTCCACTCAAAGTAAGCGATAAATTGTGACGCTGCGAAGATCAACACGATGTAACCGGACATATCTTTCATGGACTCCGCCATAAATTCCGGAATGTCCTTAGTCGATTGAATCATTTTCACAGTCAGACCGTACGCAATCGCAACTACGATAAAGAAGAACAAAATGATCGGTACAATGTTCGTCAAGAACGGAGAAGGTACAATCGTACCACCTTCACCACGAAGAATGGCGTCGCCAGGAACAATGAGGAAAGATACTAGAATGGCATAAACCAATCCGGCGATTCCTGCGTTTCGAAGTCCTTTATTCATAACAGGAGTAATTTCTTCAAGCTTCTGTCCGACCACATCGTCTTCTCCTAGAGAAGGATCGTATTTTCCTAGACGTGGTTCAATGATTTTTTCCGTAATCCAAGCACCTACAAACATGAGCATCAGAACCGAGAATAGCATGAAGTACCAGTTGTCGACCGGTGTGACAAGCGCTTCAGAGTTAATCGTACGAGCCGCTTCAGTACTAATTCCGGAAAGAAGGGCATCCGTTCCTGTAATAATTACATTGGCTGTAAATCCGGCACCAACACCGGCAAAACCGGCTGCAATCCCTGCAAGAGGGTGTCTCCCAATCGCATAAAACACCATGGCTGCAAGAGGCGGTACAATAACAAACGCCGCATCAGAAGCCAAGTTCCCCATAATACCTGTCGCAATAATTGCATAGGTGATCAGGCTACGAGGGGCATTTAAGATCGTCTTTTTCATAAAGGCTTCAATCAAGCCAACCTTTTGAGCAAGGCCAATACCGAACATCATCACAAGTACAAGCCCGAGCGGAGCAAAGCCCGTAAAGTTACTTAACATCGAGGATATGATGAACTCAATACCCTCTGCTGACAGCATACTTTGGATTTGTTCAGTCTCCCCTGTGCCAGGGTGTTCAAATGTAATGTTGAATAAACCGATGAACCAAGAAACCCCAATTACCCCTAGTGCAAGATACACAAACAACATAAACGGGTGAGGCAGCTTGTTTCCTACTCGTTCAACCATATCAAGAAAACGGGAGAACAAGCCTCGCTTTTTATTGCCTCCGTTTGAGTCAATCATACTCATTCACTCCTCTAAAAAAAGTATTTACGGCATGTCCGTTTAAATTACGGAAAATGTCTTTAATTAAACCGTTAATTTGAAAGTATCATAGGATTGTTTTAATGTAAACGTTAAATTTAACAACGTTTTTTCTTTTCTGAATATTAAATAAGGGTGACTCCAGAGATACCAACGGTTTTACCTCAAAAAAAACTTCTTATTTAATATAAAAAAATAATATCCTTTTTTAAAACAAGAAAAAACCGCCTCCGTAAAGAGGCAGTTTCACTATAAATCATCAAATCCGTTGTCCGTTCCCACTTTTGTATATTGTCTTGATTTTTGTTCAAAAAAATCGGTCTTTCCGCTATTCACATCTTCATAGATTTTAATCCATCTCATTGGATTTTTTCGGTACCCTTCAAAAGGTCTTTCAATTCCGAGCTCGTTTACTCTCTTGTTCGCCATAAACTTAATGTACGCCTCAAGATCGTTCAAGTTGATGCCTTCTATCGGTTCTTTGAACAAATAGTGAGCCCAATTGATTTCAAGTTCCGCTGCTTTTTTAAACGTCTCTTGCACAAAACGATGGTTTTTCTCCGTATTTAGCTCCGGATGTTCTTTAAGAAGGGCTTTAAAGATATTAGCAAACAGATGGACGTGGAGCTGTTCGTCCCTGTTGATGTAATTGATCATTGTAGACGTAGATACAAGCTTTTGATTTCGTGCCATATTGTAAAAGAAACTAAAGCCCGAATAAAAGTTCAGCCCTTCCAAAATAACGTCGTAGACAATCGACTCAAGAAAGGTTTGAGGCGTCGGATTTTTAACAAAGGCTTCGTAACCTTGAGCGATAAAATCATTTCTCTCCCTAAGAACAGGATCGTGCTTCCAATACTCAAAGATCTCATCTTGTTTTTGTTTACTCGTGACACTCGATAGAACGTACGAGTAACTTTGGTTATGGACCACTTCTTGAAAAGACAAGACCGTCATCAACGCGCTAAGACTAGAGTCTGTCAAGTAGCGTGCCACGTGCATAGAATAGTCCGTTTGGATGCTGTCTAAAAAGGCGAGTAACCCGATGATTTTGTTAAAGGCTTCTTGTTCGTGAGCTTCAAGTTTTTCATACTGCTTAATATCAGTACTCATGTTAATTTCAAACGGTGTCCAAAAATTGG
This sequence comes from Alteribacter aurantiacus DSM 18675, assembly GCF_000429705.1. Taxonomy (GTDB): domain Bacteria; phylum Bacillota; class Bacilli; order Bacillales; family Salisediminibacteriaceae; genus Alteribacter; species Alteribacter aurantiacus. The sequence goes on along the minus strand of NZ_KE386941.1, from coordinate 33,453 downwards.
CGAGCATGTTCTTGTAAAGAGGATAAGCCCAGCTAAACCGGGTATCATCCCAGTTTAGTACGTTCGAGCTTTCCCCGTTAATTATTCCTGTAGAGGCGTTTGGTGCCGTTACATCATAGAGCTTTCGTTCTTTTAATGAATCCACTTCTCTCACTCCTTTTTAGCTTGCACAGCTTTCACAGTCTTCAATTTCACTGGATGTAGACCTCACGTAATACGTGGTCTTCAGCCCCTCTTTCCAAGCTTGCATATGAAGACCTAAAAGTTCTTTTGCTTTTATCGTGTTTTTCACATAGAAATTAAAGGAAATTCCTTGATCAATGTAGCGCTGCCTTTGGGCATTTTGCTTAATGCTCCAGTGCTGATCGATGTCGTGAGCTGCTTTATAAAACCACGTCGTATCAGGCGTAAGGTCCGGAGCTGTAACTGGAATTCGGAAGTTCTTCTTTTCTTCGGCGTATTCTTTTCGGTAAATCGGGTCAATCGACGCCGTCGTTCCTGCCAAAATTGCCGTAGATGAATTAGGGGCAATCGCCATGAGATAACCATTCCTCACTCCGTGTTGTTCAACCTTCTTCATTGTTTTATCCCAATTCGACCCGAGTCCGCGCTTCGAAAAATACGTTCCTTTATCCCAATCAGACCCACTATAGGCCGGATACGTGCCTTTTTCTTTTGCCAACTGTGCACTGGCTTCAATCGTAAGGCGGGCGATTTTTTCGTACAACCCGTCAGCGTAGTTCACAGCATCCTCGCTTTCCCAACGAATCCCTTCAAGGGCCAGAAGGTGGTGCCATCCGTATGTTCCAAGACCAATGCCTCTGTATTTTTCATTTGTAAGCTTTGCTTGAGGAACTTCCAAATCGTTTACATCAATCACGTTATCAAGCATGCGAACCTGAATCGGAATCAGTCGCTCAAGAACGTCTTCAGGAACAGCCTTTGAGAGATTAACAGAACTAAGATTACACACCACATAATCACCGGCATGTTTTGTGATGATAATTGTACCGTCCCGCGTCGTTTCTTCAATGACCGTCGTTTGACTCATGTTTTGCATGATTTCTGTACACAAATTGGAACCATAGATCATTCCTTTGTGAGCATTCGGATTCATGCGGTTCGCTTCATCTCGGTAAAACATGTATGGCGTTCCCGTTTCAAGCTGCGAAATCATGATTCGTTTCATGATATCAATAGCCGGTACCTTGTGATGGGACAAGTCCGGGTTTTGAACGCAAGCTTCGTACCTTTGACGAAATGTCCCTTCTCCTTTTTGCTCATCAAAGCTGTCTTCAAGTGAAAAGCCCATCTGCTGCCTTACTTCGTGTGGGTCAAATAAATACCAATCTTCACGGGATTCTACTCTTTCCATAAAAAGATCGGGTAAGCTTATCCCTGTAAAAAGATCGTGTGTACGCTGGCGTTCATCACCGTTATTTAACTTCGCATCAAGAAATTGAAAGATATCTTTATGCCACACATCCAAGTAGACGGCGATTGCTCCTTGGCGTTGTCCGAGCTGATCCACACTTACCGCTGTGTTATTCAGCTGCTTCATCCAAGGTAGGACGCCAGAAGAATTTCCTTTAAAGCCCTTAATTGACGATCCTTTCGAACGGACTTTACCAAGGTAAATGCCAATGCCTCCGCCGTTTTTACTTAATGTTGCCGCATCGGTCGTCGTATCGAAAATGCCCCGTAAGCTATCATCCATCGTATCAATGAAACAACTAGACAGCTGACCGTGCGTTTTCCCGGCATTGGATAGGGTTGGCGTGGCAACCGTCATATACAAGTTGGCCATGGCCCAATACGCTTCTTTTACAAGACTTAGACGCTTGTCTTTTGGTTCGTTTTGCATAAGAACCATCGCAATAACCATGAATCGCTCTTGAGGTAATTCCACCACATGATTCTCATGATTTTTTGCCAAATACCGGTCAATAAACGTATGTAGCCCAAGGAAAGTAAATTGTTTATCAAGTGCTGGGTCGATCGCTTTCATTAACTCTCGTTGGTCTTGTTCATTATAGTGATGGCGTATCGCTTTCGAGTAGATTCTGTCGTTGGTTAAGTAGTTGATCGTCTCTGGAAATCGTTCATAAACGTTTTCGGAATCACAAAAACGGTCGGCCGCAATCGTTTCGTACAGTTCGTTTAGGCGGTACCTTGCTGCTACGTACGTCCAATCCGGTTCTTCCATACAAAGACGATCGAGCGCTTGCTGCTGCAAGTCTTTCGTCGATTTATTAGCTGTCTCCCAGTTGCTCCAGTCCAGGTGTTGAAATTCATCTGTAAGCTGTTCCGTTAACGTATGATCCTTTTTCGCTTCAATCATCATCGTTTCTCCTCTCATTTTGGGCAAAATAAAAACTCTTTCCTCGCGGGAAAGAGTTGGATGTACTAGGAAAAACGGCAGAAAGGGATTTTGATGTGACGCAATACTCCACAGTCACAAAAGTCGATTTTGACCCTTGAGTTGCAAGTATTTATATTGGTCCCTGCCGCTCCATGCACTCAATCCCCGAAGACATGAAACTCTCGAAATCCAGGCAGGTCTCCTGACTCATGCGTCGTCCTACTCCGAGCCTTCCCATACTTTAAAGCCAAGTCCTTTTGATTGAGCATGCGCTCTGGCGCTGCTCGTGGACCTTGATCGGTACAGTGGATTCTCGTTTCGTCAGCATTCACAGTTGCGGGGACAGTTTCGGTTTCAATGCCATTGCCTATGCGACGTTATTTGTTGACACATGGCGATAGCTACCGAATTCCCTATTAAGTCTGCATGACACCTAAATTTCAGCGTTTGTACTATATATTGTGTTTGTTGTTTCCATTTGTTGCTTATTTAGTATTTTAGTAGAGAGAGAGGTTGTTTGCAAGGAATATCTTTCAGGAAGTTTGAATTGGGGCTTTTGTGCCATAAAAGAGGAGAGGTTGTTAAGGGATTGGGAGGAGGGGAGGGCAGGCGAATATGAGGATATGCGGATATGCGGATATAATGAATTTTTCGTGATATATAATGAATCTTTCAACCTTTTAATGAATATTGGGAGATTTATAATGAATAATTCAAACTTATAATGAAAAATTCCACTTTTATAATGAATCCTGCTCTCTCACCACCTCAACGAACCAACCTGGCTCCTTTAGTCTGGTTGGTTCGCTGCCCCTTGTCTAATTACGTCAACTCACGAAACGACTGCTGACGCAACGCTTCATACACCAAAATTGCCGCTGTGTTCGACAAGTTGAGTGACCTTACATTATCGGTTTGAGGAATTCTAAAGCATCGATCGGCATACTTTTCCGTGACCGCTTCAGGTAGTCCTGTGGTTTCACGTCCGAACACGAAAAAGTAGTCCTTGTCCGTCTCACTATAGTCGAATTCGTGATAGTATTTCTCACCGATCGTTTCGATAAAGAAAAACTCTCCGTCCTCGTAGGACTCGATTAGCTCCTCAAGGGAGTCATAATAATGAATCTTTACGCTTGGCCAGTAATCACAGCCAGCTCGCTTTAGCATACGATCATCCGTTGAAAACCCTAACGGACGAATCAAGTGTAACGCTGTATTAGTACCTGCACACGTTCTCGCAATGTTTCCCGTGTTTGCAGGGATTTCCGGTTGATATAAAACAACATGAATGCCCATACTTTCACCTCAAAAAAGATCTCGAATTACCACACCGTATTATACCACGAAAACGTTCGGGGGTCTGTCCCCGCACAATTTCCATTTTTCCATTGACTTTGCGCCCCCATTGCCTAAAGCCGATTAGCTATGTTTTCTATTCTGTCAATAGGATTGACAAAACGTTCGGGGGACAGACCCCCGAACGTTGACCCCCGAACATTTTTAGTCGATGATGTGAAAGTATTTGTATTTGATATTTGGTGTCCAGGCGGTGGAATCTTCGTATGCCCAGTAGCGCATGCGGCTGTTCGTTGTATTGGCGTTCACAAGAGGCATATTGTTCTCGTCTTTTGCCACAACGATAGTCGTATGCTGCCAGTTTCCGTCTCCTGTGAAGTCATAACAAATCACATCCCCTCGAATGAGCTCCTTTGGAGAAGATACCTCTCTCGCTCTGATTGTGGATTTGACTCCACTTAAGTACCAACGAAAGGCGTTCGCCACTGTCCAACTGTAGCTCCAATTGCTTCCAGTGTACCACCACCCCTTTGAGCGATTGCCCGATCCAGTCATAGGAATTCCCCCTGCCTTCAAGCATTGGGACAAGTAATTCGTACAATTATTTTCGAACTTCTTATACGCGGGGTTCGGTGTATTCCACCACCGCTCCGCGTACTTAACCACTTCCAATCGGTTATACCCTCTAAAGTCAGGGGGCTCTTCCGTTTCCACACCAAATCCAACCGGATCACTAACATCCCGTTCTTCCATGTCGTTTCCTTCTTCGATGAGCAAGTAATCATCCACCAAGTCATCGTCCATGAGTACCGCCCGGCGATACTGAACCTGCTCTTCAAAGTAAAAACGTTTCCCGTGACGGATCAGATGTTGAAAAACAAGCACGTAATCGATGAGCTCTTGAACTCCGTAATGCTTCTGACTAATCACCTTTCCATCGACGATGTTCTTTACGATTTCAGCGCCACGCTTGTTGTATTGCTCTACTTTACGTTGGTAGGCTTCGCTTTCGTGAGTTCGTAAGTAAGGTAGCTCTCCATCCTTGGACACGTAACATTCATGACACTGTTTCACGTATTCCTTTAAACGCCTCAGTCCCCTATTCATCGTGTCGCCCCCTTGAATTGCTCTATCACTATCCTATGCACGAACGGTTCATGATCATGATAGCTTCTGTAAGGACGCATAGGAGGGCCACTTGCACCAGAACCTAAAATAGCGCTATAAGACTCACCACCGTCAGTCTTGTCACTCCTCACCCAAAATCAAAATAAAAGAGCTCCGTGCTAAAAAGCAGGAGCTCATCAAATGATTACGAAATTTTCTCTATGGCACCTTCCATTTTAAGAAGATGTTCTTTCTTATCCAGTCCTCCGCCATATCCGACCATGGAACCGTTGTTTCCGATTACGCGGTGGCACGGAACGATGATAGGGACCGGATTCTTGTTGTTGGATCCACCGATTGCACGCACAGCTTTTGGTGCTCCGATCTCCATTGCAATCTGCTTGTATGACTTTGTTTGGCCGTAAGGGATTTTTTTAACTCTTTCCCAGACAAGGCATTGAAACCTCGTGCCCACTAAATCAAGCTCGAGATCGAATGTTGTTCGTGTGCCGGCAAAGTATTCCTTCAACTGATCAACAACCGGCTGAAGTTTTTCCGGGTCCTCTTTTAGCTCGGCATTCATGAATTGCTTTTTCGTCCATATTTGAATGCTTGAACATGTTTCTTTTACCGGACCGAATTCGACTAAGCAAACACCAAAATCTGTGCTTGCAATCGTTAAGGCTCCGATCGGACTATCCATTTCCGTATAGTAAATGAATGACCGTTTCGACATAACTAACCCCTCATTTCAGTCCTAACTTAAATTCCACACCGTGCAAGTGATTGACAGCGATATCCTTATCCTACTGGACAAGAACAATACTTTCCAAGGCTATATACGCTCGTTTAAAAGGACATGAAGCCCCTTGGCGATTTCAGCTTGCACATCCGTGTCTTTTTCTCTTTCTTTCGCCTGTTTAAGTGCTTTTTCCGATTTTTCGCCTCCTCCGATTGTTCCGATTGCCCATGCTGCTGTTCCGCGAATAACGGGACGGGGATCATCGGTCAAAAGAGTGTACAATGTGGGCAAAGAAGATGTTTCCTTGAAGTGGGCCAAAGCAATGATAGCATTACGCTGAATCGGCTTTTTTCCCCTCCAAGAGCCTGCAATGTTCCCATACGTGTTTTTGAACTCCCGGTTACTAATGGTAAGCAACGGTTCGAGCTTTGGCTTGACGACCTCAGGATCGGGTTGCATCTCTTCATGATGATCAGCATTCTTTCCTTTGTTTTCAGGGCACACCACCTGACACGTATCGCAACCGTATAGCCGGTTCCCAAGCTTCTTTCGAAAGCGGTCCGGTAAAAAATCCTTTGTTTGGGTTAAGTAGGCAATGCACTTTCCTGAATCAAGCTGACCACCTTGGACGAGAGCTCCGGTAGGACAAGCATCCACACATTTGTTACACGTTCCACATTGGTCTTCAATCGGTTGATCAGGCGGAAGAGACAGCGTCGTAACGAGCTCACCTAAATACATATACGACCCAAACTCGTGAGATATGATAGCGCAATTTTTTCCGCTCCATCCAATTCCCGCTCGCTCGGCCACCGCTCTGTCAGAAAGCTCACCTGTATCGACCATGGAGACACTTTTAGCACCTGGGATCTTCTCTTGAATAAAGTCTTCAAGCTGCGCCAATTTCCGGCGAAGAATGTGGTGATAGTCCTCCCCCCATGACGCTCTACAAAAGATCCCTCGACGCTCTCCCTTTTTGGAAACAGGGGCATTTTTCATTTTTGATGGGTAAGCCAAAGCAATCGCAATGATTGTTTTCGCTTCAGGCAATAATTGTGATGGTTCAGTACGTTTATCTAGATCCGGCTCTTCAAAACCGGATTCGTAGCCCAATTCTCGATGAGCAATCAAGCGATCCTTAAGCGTAAGAAAAGGATCGGTTGACGCAAAACCAATCTTATCAACACCTATGGTCTTACTATATGCAATGATTTGTTCTTTTAAATGGGCTGATGTCACTGTTTCCACCACCTTTCCTGAAAAATATACCCCTGCGCCTTGTCTCCATTTTTTATACACATTGAAAAAGTAGCGTTTCAACTGAAACACTACTTCGATGAATTCTTTATTGGAGCGGGTGATGGGAATCGAACCCACATCATCAGCTTGGAAGGCTGAGGTTTTACCACTAAACTACACCCGCTTGTTTTGACTTGTTATGTATTTTACTACCCGATTATCTTAATGTCAAATCACCTTAGGACTAGTTAGAAGAGAGTTGGAAAAATTTTACCTTCTTCTTAAGATGAGGGAGCACCGAGACCACTAATGACGTTTTATGCTATCCAAAGAAGGCTATACGTTTTAAAAAAGGAGGCACAATTCTATGAGCTTTGATTTTACTGTTAAAACGGACAAGAATCCTGTGGAGGTAGTGAATGACCTTGAAATGTCACTAAAAGATGAATCCTTTGGTGTGCTTTGGTCATTTAACGTAAAAGAAAAACTAGAAGAAAAAGGGCTCGGCTACGATGATGATTACTATATCCTTGAAGTATGCAACCCCAAAGATGCGAAGCACGTATTGGAACTCACGAAAATGACTGGCTACTTTTTACCCTGTAAAGTAGTTGTATACACCCATAACGGTGAAACATTTGTAGGCATGCCAAAACCAACGTCTCTAATGGAACATGTGGACAATCCTGAAGTCAGAACGGCTGCAAATGATGTAGAACAGCGCTTGATCACGTGTATTGAAAATGCGGTAAAGTAATTTTCACACTCTCATCCGTAGACACTCGATCCAAAATTCATATAAAGAAAAAAACGCTCATAAGGAATTCCTTGAGCGTTTTTTTGTGCTTACTTGAACGTTTTTTCATCCACAATTTCTTGAAGGTGGTTGTAAATGATGAGTTTTGCTGGTCGATTGTCACTTGCTACTATCTCCGCTTGGCGGATTGCTTCATCTATTTTATCGTATGACGACTCCGATGCAACGTCTTCCATTTTTACAAACCATTCATCGGCGTCTTTATTCGGTCTTACAGTATAATGGTTCATGCCTGTGAACCTCCTCTACAGGTTATCATTGTTGTCGTACTGGGCTATTTCCGTTAACCCGCCCTCTTAAACCTCATTACAGCAAGATGTTTTCGGAAAGCGTCATGCTTTTATACATAAACAAAGAAGACATGAGCTGAAGATGGATGACCCGTAAAAGGCATGCACATGATAAAACAACTGTAATGTGAATGTACACCGTCATCTTAAAACAAGGTAAAAAGACCGAAATTCATCAATACTCGGTTTACAACTTGGGGAAACTGGAAATGGACAAAAGAAACCAATGGAGGAGAGTGACGAACGTGAGATATGAAGAAGTGAAAAACATGCAAACGAACGGACAACCAAAACAAGTTCAAAAGAAGCAGCCGGGACTTGAAACAGAGATGGATCCAATGCCAATTTTTGATGACCCCGACTACATAGGTAGCGGCAAACTAAAAGATAAAGTCGCACTCATAACCGGTGGAGATAGTGGTATTGGTAGGGCCGTCGCTATCGCTTTTGCAAAAGAAGGAGCTAACGTAGCGATTGCCTACAAAGACGAACATGACGATGCCGGAACAACGAAAAAGCTCGTTGAAGATAAAGGTGTTAAATGCGAAATCTATGCTGGTGACATTGGTGATGAGCAATTTTGCCGTGATCTCGTAGAAAAAACAGTGAGTGAATTTGGTCAGCTCGATTGCTTAATTAATAACGCAGCGGAACAACATTATGCAAAAGACTTGAGAGACATCACGAGCGAACAACTTCACAGGACGTTCCAAACGAACATTTTCTCTGCTTTTTACCTTACACAGGCTGCACTTGATCACCTAAAAGAAGGCAGTACCATCATCAACTCTGTTTCCATCGTTGCGTACCGAGGCATGCCTGTTCTTATGGATTACGCGTCTACAAAAGGGGCACTCGTCGCTCTCACTCGGTCTCTGTCTGAGAACCTTGTAAAAAAAGGCATTCGAGTAAACGGAGTAGCACCGGGTCCAATTTGGACACCGCTCATTCCTGCTTCATTCCCAGAAGACGACGTGGCCGACTTTGGATCAAACAGCCCGATGGGGCGACCAGGACAGCCCGCTGAACTAGCCCCAAGCTATGTTTACCTCGCGTCCGGAGACTCTTCCTATGTGTCAGGCCAAGTGATTCACGTAAACGGCGGGGATATTATTAACGGGTAGGTCTCAGCACGTATCATCGCCACAGCCAATTTCCTTTTCTCAATATAAGAATAGCCCAAAAGCGACGACGCGCCTTTGGGCTTTTTGCTTTTTTCATGTAACGTTAAGACGCTACATCAATCATTTCCGCTTGCTTCTTCTTTTTTCGCCTAAACAAGCGCTTAAAGCCACGTCCTACATCCTCAAATAGTAGGTATACAGACGGAATTAAAACTAATGTTATAAACGTCGCAAACAACAGGCCTCCGATAATGACCGTGGCAAGAGGCGCTTGATAAGCACTGGCGCTTCCCGTTGCCAAAGCAAGCGGCATCATCCCCCCCACCGTCGTTAATGTGGTCATAAAGATTGGACGGATCCGATTCTTCCCAGCTTCTTTCACCGCTTCATTCACATCCAAGCCTTCGTTTCGTAGCTGCTTCGTACGGTCAATCAATAGGATCGCATTGTTTAACACAACCCCAATTAACATGAGTAATCCGAGTGCCGATAACACGCTTAACTCTCGCTGCGTGATTAAGAGAGCCAAAATCGATCCGATCACCGTCATCGGGATCACGCTCATGACGATTACAGGATGAACGAGACTGTTAAACTGGACAGCCATCACAAGGTACACAAGGAAAATTGAGATCCCTAACACTACAAGAAGATCCATGATCATTTCTTGTTGCGCTTCCATATCACCAGCCGTGGATACAGAATAGCCGACTGGCACTTCATAATCACTAATTACGCTCTGAACATCACGGGACACAGACCCTAAATCACGGCCCTCGATCTCACCAGATACGGTAATATAGCGGTCTCCGTTATTTCGATCAATCTGAAGCGGTGATTCGATTGTTTCCAAACTCATGTACGTAGATAACGGTTCAACACCAGCTGCTGTCACGAGTTCAAAATCGTTCAAAGAAGCTTCGCTATCGATCACAAAGTCAGATTTAGCAACGACTGGAACCGCACGCCCACTCTCCGCAATTTCACCAACAGGCACCGTTGTAAACGAGCCTTGTAGCTGCATAAACAAATCGCTTGTGGTCAGTCCATCTTCCTCAAGGGCTTCTTCATCAAACACAAACTGGCGCTCTTCACTCGTAGCTTCCATGGAGGTAGCCACATTGACGAGACCATCGATCTCTTCAAGTTCGCTCACAAGAGATTGACCGATGTTTTGAATCCCATCTAAGCTCTCTCCCTTGACCGTAAGTTGGATCGGCGCTCCGCCCATCGGTCCTGTAATCATCCCGACGTTTTTAACCGGAAACTCTTCTTCAAGCTCTCGAAGGGCTTCGTTAATAGCCAGGTTCACCTCATCCTGAGGCGTCGTTACCTCATTGCCCGTAGTCATGTTAATAATGGCGAACATGAACTGAGGATCGTCGATAAAGACGCTCGACTTCACGTCAGGGACTTCTGACAATTTTTCATGAGCTGCTACAGCAATCGCATCTCTTTCCGATGGTGTAATCCCACTTTCAAGCTCCACCCCAATCTCTGCGTAACGATCGTATACGTCAGGCATCAGTGTAAGAGGGACTTGAGTAGTGAGGGCAATCGACCCGACAAATACGAGGAAAAAGACCATAATCATCGAGTACCGACGTCGTTTTTTCCCACTTAACCAACCGATCAGACTTCCATATGAGGCAATGATTCGGCTTTCCTTTTTCTTTTTACGGTCTTTTTCACGAAGCTTCAAGAAGTTCTCCGCAAGAGCTGGAATGAGTGTAAAGGACACTACAACCGAGCTCACCAGTGTAATCACCACAACCACACTCAATATGAGAATGAATACCCCAGCGTCACCGCCAAACAACCCAACAGGTACAAATACAACGACCGTTGTGAGCATAGAGGCAATAACTGCAGTGGCAACTTCACGTACGCCTTTGGTTACAGCTTCCATGCCTTCGTATCCTTGCTCTTTTTTACGATAAATCGATTCCAAAATTACGATGGACGCATCCACCATCATCCCAACCCCTAGACCAAGTCCAACAAGGGTTAGGACATTAAAGCTGTATCCAAACACCCACATCGTCGCAAAGGTTAGCAAGATCGATACAGGAATGGTAAGTCCGATAATCATCGTCGCTCTTACGTTACGTAAAAATACCAGAAGAACCACGAGGGCTAGTAAGCCACCAATCAAAATATTTTGCGTAACCCCGTCAAGAGATGAACTCACATAATCCGCTTGTGCGACAAGTTCACCGAAAGAGAAACCGACTCCCGCTTCGTGGATCGCTGCTACTTCCGTCCTCACATCCGCGGCCATATCAAGCTGCGTGTATCCGTTCGCTCTGCCAATTTCCACAAGAATAAAATCTCGGCTTCCGTCTTTCCAAGCCACCGACGAGTGTTGGTTATTTTCCACCGAAACCGATGCCACATCACTTAACGCCACCGGCCCATCCATCCCTGGCACAACCGCTTGTTCCAAATCGTTCAGTGATTTGAATGACGTGTCCCAACGAACGGAGGGTTCATTTTCATCCGCTGTGAGCTCCCCAAGAGACATGTCTACATTGGCCTGCTGAAGTGCGCCGACCACTTGGTTCATATCAAGACCGTTCTCCATCAGAGCATCCCGGTCAAATTCGATCACATATTCCGTTTCTTCCAACCCGCTTAGCTGTACTTCCCTAACAGAGGAAAGCCCTTCAAGACGAGGCTTAACGACTCCCCTTGCAAATTCACTCATCTCTTCCATAGAACCGCCGGAGATTTCCATATAAAACTCGAAACCTTGATCGGTACTCATAGGAAACACTTGAATAACATTCACACCGCTAATTTGAGATTCCAAGCTTGATAGATTCGCTTCAAGATCCCGTGTAACTTCCTTCATTCTTCCTTCTTCAATTTCCACAAAGAAAGAGCTGCTTCCAACCGATGATGAGGACTGAAACGACTCTACCCCATCTGTACCGCTTAACACTTGTTCAATCGGTTTCGTAAGCCTTTCTTCAACGTCCAACACAGGCATATCCCCTGCACTAGCTGAAATCATCGCCATATCGAAATCAATGGATGGAATCAACTCTCGATCAAGCTTGTTGATGGAGTACAACCCAACCATGAACACCAATACGACCATGAGCCCAATCACAATCTTTCGCTCAAGCAACCTTTGTAACAAACCCATACAAATCCCTCTCTTTTCCCCGTTTTATTACCCTCGTTTACTTACGAATGAAAACCCAATCGGTTTCCATTATAAAGAAATAACTGTTTATTTTTCACATTTTTATTATAGTCTGTAGAAAAGACCTAAACCACGGCCCCGCGACCGTTCTTCACTACGCCTCTAGACGGAGATGGAATATGTAGCCGACAACACGATTCCATGGTTAAATAAAAGAAGGCATTACATCTACCTACATAAGGAGTGCTTAACATGGAGCGAATCACGTTAACAAAAGACATCTCGTTTTCCCGCATCGTTCACGGTGCTTGGCGTTTAAATGACTGGAACTACACAACTGATCAAACCATTGAATTGATTGAACACTGCATAAGCAAAGGCATCACCACATTCGATCACGCTGACATTTACGGAAGCTACACGTGCGAAGCCCTATTCGGCCGTGCCCTTGAAGCGAAACCCGAACTACGAGAAAAAATGGAGCTTGTCACAAAATGCGGCATCGTCTTGGAATCACCAAACCGCCCAGCGCACAAGTCCCACCATTACAACACGTCAAAAGAACACATCCTCCTCTCTGTGGACAACTCGTTACGGGACTTGAAAACCGATTACATCGACACGTTGTTGATCCACCGTCCCGATCCGATGATGAATCCGGAAGACGTAGCCGAGGCCTTTTCAGAATTAAAGGCGTCGGGTAAAGTACGGAGTTTTGGCGTAAGTAACTTTAAACGTCACCAACTGAACATGCTTCAATCGTATTTGGATGACGCACTCGTCACCAATCAAGTCGAAGTATCTGCTTACGAGCTTGAAAACATTCAAGACGGAACACTCGACCTATGTATGGAAAAACGCATGCCCGTTATGGCATGGTCCCCTCTCGCGGGCGGAGCGATCTTCTCTTCAAATGACGAAAAAGCCGTACGGTTAAGAGATACGCTCACAACGGTCGCAGAAGAACTTGGAACAGAAGATCTTTCTGAAGTGCTATATGCATGGCTCCTAAACCACCCGGCTAAGATCATGCCGATTGTCGGTTCTGGAAAGACCGCTCGCATTGATTCCGCTGTGCGAGCTCTTGAGCACAAGCTTACGTTGGATCAGTGGTTTGCTATCTTGCACTCTTCTATGGGACATGACGTACCATAAAAGCACCACGCTCTTTAAAGGGACTTCCTTTAAAGAGCTTTTTTATTTTAATCATCAACCAAAAAAAGGTTTGTAACTTTTTCCAGATACACTCGTCTACTACGTAAACGACCAATAGGGGGTCAGTAGATGAAAAAGAATATCGTTTTTTTGTTTGTGGTGATGGTGCTTTTGGTTACATCCTGTAGCAATCGAGATTATGATGAATCTTACGACAGTGATGTGGAGTATGACAGGGACATGGCGAGCGATGACGTGGCAGCTGGGGAGTACGAAATGGCTGATGAAGAAATGGCAGAGTCGGAATCTCGTGAAGCCGCAAGTAACGCTGAACGAACGCAAATGGTCATCTATAACGGAGACATAGCCATTGAAGTGAGGAACTTCGAACGAGCCCAACAACAAATTGAACAAGAAGTAGAGCGACTCGGTGGATTTGTGTTGCAATCGTCCGTTTACCAAAGAGGAACATCCGATGACCGCTCTGGCAACATGACCGTTCGCGTCCCCCAAGAGCATTTCTTTTCATTTATGACTGACTTGGAGTCATCCGATACCCGCGTGCTCGAAAAGTCTTCTTACGGAAATGACGTTACGGAAGAATATGTAGACTTGGAATCACGCCTCCGCTCGCAGGAAGTTCTTGAAGAACGACTCCTTGCCTTTTTAGACGAAGCGGAAAATACGGAAGACCTTTTGCAAATCTCAAGAGACTTGTCTGAAGTACAAGGTGAAATCGAACACATTCAAGGACGAATGAATTATCTTGAAAACCATGTGGCCTTCTCGACTATTTCCATTCACATTCAAGAACGAGCCGTGTCCTCGCTTCAAGACCCTGAATCGTTAAACACCTTTGAGCGGGCTCAACGGCTGTTTATGAACACGGTTAACGGCATCGTATCCATGTTCTCGGGGGTCGTTGTCTTTATGATTGGCTTCTCCCCTGTGATCGTACCTCTGGCAATCGGTGCAGGAACCCTTTACTACCTTTCAAGGAAACGCTCATCTGATAAGTCGGTTTAACCCCCCTTTCCAAGCATCAATCATGGTGCTTGGTTTTTTAATGAGTAAATCCTTGCTCAGTGTGTGTGATCTCCGCTTCACGCTATCCGCTCCCTTTCCGCGGCGGTGCCGGCGAGCCTCCTCAGGCAAAGCCTTTGCGGGGTCTCTCCTGGCTCCCACAGCCGCAGGAGTGTCGCTGCTAGCGTTCAGCTACGCATTACAAATGGACAAGGCACTTCACATTAATTAATAGGGTTACGACTAAGAGGCATAATCATTATTTATTTTAAAATCGGAAAGTGGACAAACCGCTCCTCATATTGTTTATTAACTTTCAACTTTATGGGGGAATTACATCATGATCAAAAAACTTCTTTGCTACATACTCTTAGGGGTCTTCTTTTTTGTGTGGCAAATGCCATCAACCGAAGCGTCCGGTACCGATCAGCTTATTATTATTAACAAGTCGAACAATCAACTAGCCTTCTATGAAAACAACAAGCATGTGAAAACATTCAGTGTAGCCACCGGTCGTTCGGCAAGCATGACGCCAGAAGGGACATTCAAAATCGTAAACAAGATTAAAAACCGTCCATACTACACAGGAAACATAGCTGGCGGCGATTCAAGGAATCCTCTTGGTGACCGCTGGCTAGGTATCAATGCAAGAGGAACATGGGGCACCACGTATGCGATTCACGGAAACAATAACTCGGCTTCCATCGGCACCTACGCCAGTGCCGGCTGCGTTCGCATGCACAATGAAGAAGTTCGCTGGCTCTATGATAAAGTCAAAGTGAACACACCTGTCGTCATCGTCTCTTCAAGCAGTTCTTTTAACACAATCGCAAAAGCCAATGGCTATAACTTAGACGGAGGCTCAAAAGCCGTACCAGTGAGCTCTTCAACTCCAACGCTACAAATGGGAAGCCGTGGCGCAGCTGTGACAGACCTTCAGCGACAACTGACGAATAAAGGCTACAGCACAAAAGGGATTGACGGGATCTTCGGAAGAAACACTGAAGCTGCCCTTAAGAAGTTCCAAAAAGACAACAACATCACAGCTAATGGCGTCGCCCGATCCGACACATGGAATGCACTGAAAAACGCCAAAGCCACAAGCCCATCATCAACCAGTCCGCAAAAAAAAACCACGACCAATACCGGAATTGTTACCAACCAGCCGACGGTACGACAAGGCAGCAGTGGATCCGCTGTTACTAATCTGCAAAACCAACTCAGAAGCAACGGCTATAACATCACCGCGGACGGCATCTTCGGACCACAAACAAGAAGCGCAGTCATTAGCTTCCAACGTCAAAAAGGCCTCACACAGGATGGCATAGTCGGACCGAAGACTTGGGGAGCGTTTTAAACAGGAATAAGGGAACCCACCTCTGCGTGTAGAGGTGGGTTTATATTTAAATATGAAAGTGTCACAATAGTTGCTTTTATTTAATGGACGATGTATTCATAACATAATAAAAGGAATGGACAGAAAACCCATTCCAACTAAAAACAAACACTTCAGTTGGTTAATCCATGATTAAGCAGAATTACTTCGAATTTCATTACGATATTCGATTTCTTGAATGACTCCACTAATAGCAACTAGAATTAATCCACCAACCGTTGTAAATGTAAATAAACCTCCTGCGATAAACCATCGTAAAGGATGCTTAATTCCTTCATCGAATACATACCCAGTTACACCAACCTCCGCCGGAACTAGCATGAGCCGTAAACCAATGTAAACTGACGCAATTGCTCCGATAACTAAAATGGTCCAACCTGCGCCAAATGCTAACTTTCCAATACCATTATCCATGTAATTTGTCTCCTTACCATTTAGTCTATATAATCACTTCTCACACCTAGATAATTCTATTTCTCAAACAGAACCATAGTATGTTATTAAAAGAATAGAAAAACCTGATGATCCTCATTTCTGCTATGATACCTAGAACATTCATCCCCCACCCTGCATCCAGATCCCTATCACACCTAACAGAAATAAAATACAGAGAATAGCTAAGACTGTATCACCAATTGCTAGATCCTGTGCCTGGTTTTGATACCTTCGCTTTCTTTTTTTCATCAGACTGACTCCTTTTTAGCCCAAGTCCGGTGTTGGTCTTTCTTATATCGCTCCAATATAACAATAATATTTTCTATTTCACTAGGAGATAGGTGATCTATACGACTAACTTGTTCCTTTAAATAAATGATCGTTGGACTTATTTCTTCCTCTCCTTTTATAAAGAAAGTAGCAATAGCCCCTGTGGTCATTCCAATAAGCCCGATTCCAACAAACATTAAAACCACAGCTACCGCTCTCCCAATACCCGTTTCTGGAGAGATATCTCCATAACCGACAGTTGTTGTCGTAACCACCGACCACCAAATAGCATCTTGATAAGTATCTACTGACGTTTCGTAAAAGTGGATGGGGATAGAAGACAAAAAGATTAGCCCTGCAGTTACACCAATTAGTTTATCTAACCCGTTTGTTTTAAGAATTAAAAAGAATGGTCTAGCAAACTTCTTACCAATTAAAAACATTCTCAGAACCCTAAATAAACGAGCAAATCTAGCTAACTGAAAAATCGCGTCTAAAGGAATGATGGCTACAATATCGAAAGGATTCTTTCTTACGTACTCCCATTTCTTATCTGCACGCATAATTCGAATGGACACATCTACTATAAAGATTGCTAACACAAATCGGTCTAACATAAGGAACGTTTGATTGTCCGTCCAAATCACTACAAGTGACACCAACGCCAAAAGAAACATGATTAATTCATACGTAATAACAGTTCTCTTCAATTCATCACCTACTCCCTAAACTAAAATTACCTACATTTATTCCTTATTTTACAATTATATCACCGTATATCGAGAAAACGAGAGATTATTTGTATAAATTTGGTATCTTTTCAATAGTTATACATTCTATGTTTCGCAAAAAATACAAAAACGGTTCTCAACATTGAGATACCGTTAGGTTAGAGAAAAATATTATTTTTATTCGCAAGGTTAAGAGACTCTATTGTACTTTTCAGTTTTCTTGACATTAATTATCCATATTCAAATCTTATCTCCATATTATATATAGGTAATAAAGTAAAGCTACTTCCCATTCTTTGATTGATGTATCATAGACCTCATACTTCAAATCCTTTATATATACTCGTGGCACCTCAGCCTTGGCTAAAAGCTTATTAGTATTTCTTTCACGAAAGTAGATCCCTCTATCAATCAAAGTTGAACTCATTTCGATAACTGTATCGCCTCTATAGTAATTCATCATAATATCTGTTTTAATCTTAGTTTTGTTATGGATTATACATTCATTTTGAGCATGACCACTCTTAGATGTGATTAACCTCCACTTTCCTGTAATCCCTTCCTTTAGAATAGGCTCTTGTTCAAGATACATCTGCACTCCGTCACAGCAGACTCCTTTAATGTTTATTTGAAAGTTAATCAACTTTAATAAATATCCGGTAATCCCCTTATAAAACCCTTGCATTTGAAATCTCGGGTTACCTTGCTCGTTATAAACGATTGTTTCCTCTGTAAACCTCATTGGATTATTGAAACTATACTTATTCATAAAGGTACACTCCAGCTCTAATTGTTTGGTTCTATTGTATGGTGCTAAAAATAATACAAAAAACGGTCCTCATAAATGAGAACCGTTAGTCTAATATGTATGGTACCGGTGGCCGGGGTCGAACCGGCACTCCGTGAGGAACACGATTTAGAGTCCCAAAAGTAACCAAATAACTTATAAATACAACAGCCACAACAGTTTGTTGGACTTTTGTTTTTTTTAGTTAACACGATTACTACCAATTATGACTTTGGTTCTCCAAATCGTCAAGCCTTAATGAATTTGTTTATTGAATTTTGCTTGACCTAATTCCTTATACTTATCGATTAGTAGTACTTCATATTCCCTTGCATCTTCCTCGATCTCAAACTCTTCAACGATTTTATATTGTATCTTCCCTTCTTCCATTAATTCTCTGTGTACTGAGTTCCTTCTATTAGTATATCGTCTGCACCTATACCATACTCCACTTCCGACATATACTACTTCTCCATCTAACCAATGTTCATAGACGGTAAAATTATTTACTTTCCTAAGTTCATCAGGATTTAGGTCAAATTCCTTAATAAGTTGAATTATTTTTTGAAACGATGTTCCATAGATTTTTGCAATATCTTGGTTCGTCATTTTATCAGATAAATATTGTATAAGTTGCTCTTTTGTTGGCAACATAGGCAATCACCTCATTTTTCTTATATCGAAGTGATTGGATTGGTAAACATACAATAGATGTTTTATTTATAATAAATGTCCATCTTAAAGTTATAGACTTCTAACTTATAATGTTGCTTGTCCAGATACCTCTTTTTTCATAATGACCTTCCATATTTTCCTTTGTTCATCAATTTTTTGTTTTATAACGGAGTTGTCCTGGCTCATTTCATTTAAGTCAGTCATGTAAGTTGATGAATGATACACTGGATTTAAATTTAACCAATATTTATGCATTAAGTCTAGCAATTTCCTTGAGTGATCGGTAATTTCATTAGAAAAATATAACTCATTATAAATTAGATAATCGTTAGCGTCATACCATTTAACCTCAGCTCGATTATAATCAATGATGTTTTTAAGTCTTTCTATTTCCGAAATTGCTTTATCTCTATCTTGTTGCCATAAAGAAAGAATTCTATTTTTATCTCCTGAATTCATTTCTATAACTTCACAATAGGTTTTTACATCTTCAATATCGGAGTTTTTAAAAGTGGGGAATTTTCGAATTCCTCTTAAGTAATAAATATAACCTAATGCTTGCTCGGTTAAGAAATATAGTTGAGGGTATCGCTCATTTTGTTGACTATTGAATGTCTCAAAATTTAGTAACACCTTTTGATGCTCAAGTCTTAAAGACTCCAATTTATTTTGTTGTGTACTTCTCAAAACTTCTATTTTTGATTGTAAATCATGATCAAGGTTTCCCTTTAAGGTGATTAATTTTCCTTGTACTTCCTCGTCTACCTTACCTTTAAGTTTAGTTAATCGGCTCTGGAACCGATGTTCAACGGATTTTTGAATAACAAAATATAGTATAACACTTAATGCAGCAAACAAAGCAAAATTTGAAATAAAGATATCCCACTGATTAGATAGGTATGTAGTAATAGTTATTGGTATTATTCCTAAAAGAAACATAATTTCCCTCCTAGAAAGAACGGTTTACATGATATGTACAATAATAAACCGAAAAAGTATTGTTTTAAACATAAAAATCACCTTAACACTTTTATTAGGTGATTTTTATGCGAATTAAAATTATTATTTTATATATCGTTAACCTTATCTAGATAAAGTTTAAACAAGTGCTCTACTCTCTCATTATCATTCTTAAATGATTTCCCATATGCTTTATCTACAGCTTTATCTAAACTTCTATGTGCTTTTACTAAATCTACTGGCATTACAATTGGATCATATAGATCAGCTAGGGTGCTTCCCATTTTTTCATACTTTTCTCTTATTGATAATACGTCATTAGCACGCTTCTCTATAGTATTACGTATTTTTTCATTTTCAGTAGGGAAAATGAAATTATTGTATACTACAGTACTTGAATAACTTATTCTGTTCTCTAGCCTACCACAGACAGTTTTGGTCCAGGCATTATGCATTGCAGATGTTAGAATTCCAAATAAATATAAATCTCCGGATGAAAGTTGATATATCTTATTACTGCAAATTGTTCCTTTTTTAAAATAGGCTATGGGGATAATACTTCTATTTTCGGACGAAACTTCAGGAATAGCCAATATATCATCCTCAATTACTCTGTCTTCGGTAAACTGCGTAGGGAAATCCGCCCATTTTTTTGTTGCATGTTTTGTACTTGCTAATCTTACTTTTCTTACTTCCTCGACTCTTTCTCTGACTAAAGGCATCTTTCTTAACACACCAGGAGGGCAATTTCTTAAATATAATACATACCTTTTCCGGCTATTAATTAATTCCTTTGATCCTACCCACTCTCTAAAGTACTTTGCAGAATTAGGCTCTTTTTTTATGAACTCTTCCTTTTCCTCTAAATTAAATAAATAATATCCTCCATCTGCCGGCTTTGTACCATAAAGTATTTCTTTTACATCACAAATTGGTTTTCTGCGTCTTTTTATGAATATTGTCGGCGCATCGAGCAAATAGTGATTAATGTTATTAGCGCTTATCATTGTAGCTGGACCAGAAACATTCGGGTATGTAAATAGCATTTTTTTACTTTCTGACCTTCGACTAAAACCTATAATTACGCAATAAACAGCAGCCTTACCTTTAGCTTCACTAGACCACTTAAATGTCTGATGTGCAAAGTTTATCAAGATGGCTTTTTTATGCATAAGATACTTCCACAAAACTATTGCTTGTAAACCTTGAACTATAGAATTTGTAGAAACAAAAGCAACAGAAATATCGGTTCCCTCAATGAAGTCCGCAGCTTTTATATACCATGCAGTGACATAATCTAGGCCGCCTGCAGCCTTAATTGGTTTTACTATTGGTGTTATATCTTCTTTTTGTTCCTTACTCATATAAGCAGTACCGACGAAAGGGGGATTTCCAAGTATAAAATGTAATCGTTCAGGACTAACAATATCTTCCTTCCAATCCATTCTTAATGCATTGCCATAAATAATATTAGGTTTGGTAGTTAGAGGAAGTCTAACAAAGTATTGGCCAAACTCTTCACTAATTGCCATGTTCATCTGGTGATCAATTAACCACATAGCTAGTTGAGCTACCTGAGTTGCAAATTCATTTATTTCTACTCCGTAAAATTGATCAACATTTACTTTTACCCAAAGATCAATTTTCAACACCATTTTCCCTCTTAGTAATTCTCGTATTACTTCCATCTCCAGCAATCGGAGTTCTCTATAAGCAATAATAAGAAAGTTCCCACAACCACAAGCAGGATCTAAAAACTTTAAACTTGCAATCTTTTCATGGAAGAGCTCTAACTGCTTCTGGCTTCTTTTCGCTTTTTTAAATTCTTTCCAAAGATCTTCAAGAAAGAGGGGATTTATTACTTTTAAAATATTTTCTTCGTTTGTATAATGTGCTCCTAATGATCTTCTTTCTTCACTATCCATTACGCTTTGAAATAATGAGCCAAAAATTGCAGGAGAAATTCGACCCCAATCAAGTGCTGAACTCTCTAATAACATTTCCCTCATTTCAGAATCAAAATAAGCTAACCTTAATCTTTTCGAAAACAACCCACCGTTTACGTAAGGAAATTTATCAAGAGTCTCATCAATATTCGCTAACCTTTCCTCAACAGGAGTATTTAAAACTTCGAATATCAGTTCTATTGTACCAGCAAGATCTGAACCATCCTCTTTAGTATGATGTTCTATATAATCTCTAAATAGGTTTTTCTCATAAATACCAGTATCATCTGCAAATAAACAGAATAATAGTCGAACAAGGTAAACTTCGAGATCGGAACCACCATACCCTATCTCCTTCAATTTATCATGTAGCTCTCCCATCTTTTCCGCAGCTTCAACATTTACAGGGTCTTGTTCTTTAATTTCCTGTTGTTGATAACCTGCAATAAAACCAAAGAGTTCAATATTTTGGGGGAATTTTTCTAAAGTAAAAATTCTTTTGGAATCTGTGTCTAGGTCGTATAGTGCAAAGTTTTCAAAATCTGAGACTAAAATATACTTTGGCAGTTCGGACTCTTTTAATCCAGGAAAATAATCCTTAGCTTGTTTATATGCCCTTTCTAAGTCTTTTCCTCTGGATTTATGCTCAACTAATAAGACGCCTTTCCATAGAAGATCTATATACCCACTCTTTCCACCTAATGTTTTTACTTTCTTTTCAAATGATGCGGTTCTTCTTCTCGAGATACCAAAAACGTTAAAAAATTCATCCCAAAAAGTTTTTGCTTCAGCATTTTCACTTGTCTCATCTTGCCATTCTTTTGCAAACCTAATTGCTCTAACTCTTATTTCATTCCAACTAAGCATTGCCATTATTAAACACCTCATTATCTACTTAACCATAGCTAAATTCTACTATATATTAGTTCAAGAATGTTGCATTTATCTATATTCTAACAGCTTAGTTATGATAAAATTGTAGAAAAAGTAAGAAAAGGTGTAATTATGACGAATTGGGATAAAAGACCAACAATTATTAATGAGTGGACAGAAGACTTTGATTACATTATGTCAATTGATGAAAATGGAACAAATGACCTTAATGGAATGAAAATGTTAAAAAGAAATAAACCATTAGAATTCATGAGAGCAGTTATAAACGAATCTTTATACAAACATGACAGATGGTTTACAATTTCAGGAATAGTGTTAAAAAAAGAAGATTTTAATTCATTCAAGGACTCAGTTAATACAATTAAATTTCATTATTGGAGGGATGGTTTATATAACTATAAAAATGGTGAAAGGAGGGTTGTATTTCATTCACGTGAGATACGTCGAAAAGAAGGCCCGTTTAATCCAAAACTGATAAATTTCAATGATTTTTTAATAGATTTAACTGACATGATTTGTAATGCGAATTATAAAATATATAGCTCTTCAATAGATAAAATTAATCATGTTAACCAGTATGCAAATCCTTATGAAGTTTATGATCTTTGTTTAAACTTCATTATTGAACGATACTGTAGACAATTAAACCGTGAGGGTAAAAAAGGAATTTTGATGCTAGAAGCTAGAGGGAAAAATGAGGATAAAGCCGTATTAACATATTTAGTTAATCTTTTAAGTAACGGAAACAACTATCATGATAGTAGCCACTTTTCTAATATCGTAGGTGTTTATTTCAATGAGAAATGGTGCTTTTCTAAAAATAAAGGCAAAGCTTCTTTCATTCAACTTGAATTAACAGATCTTGTGTCATTTCCTATTTTTAAATACATGAAAACAGGAGAAAAAGATCGAGCTTTTGAGGCAATTGAATCAAAGTTAGATAATGCGCCATATTATATGGGGCATGGAATCAAAAGATTCCCATAAAAAAAGCCGCTCAATGCGGCCGTCCGAGCTATCCCCGAACCCTAATAACATTATAGTCACAGAATTTTAAATTATTCAAGCCTATAGATCATACTTTTTGAAGAATTCTACTTGCTCAATGATTGTTGAGTTATGCTTCCAACGCTCAGCCACTCCATTTAAGTAAGTTGAATATTCTTGGCCAACCTTATCTTGGATCTTTACGATATAGAGGGTTGGGTCAATAACAACCCTTTCTTCTAGGAGTCGTTTAAATAAGTCCGCCATATTAGCCCCCAATTAATTGAGTGATGAATTCAGAGGTAGCTGCTTTATCTTTTTCTTTTGATTTGGAAGCTGCATCTAAACCAAGTAAAATGAGCGACTCACGAATTTTAGCTTCAGCTTTATTTTTCACAGCTACAGATGGATGCTCTTTTTTTCCATGGAGTCCATCCAGAACGAATCCTTCTTTAAGTAAATTCCTTTCACATTCAATTACAGTATAGACATTGAAAGATAAACGATCAATTAGGATTAACTCAGTTGGTCCAACAGTTCCATTTGCTGAAACAGCTTGATAGATATTTGATTGAATCTGTTCAATCTTATCGTTCATATAATCCGCTCCCTGAAATGTAAATATTTGTATAAAAATGCTTTTCACAAAAAATGCAGGTATTGCGTGTGACCCTCCCCTCGTTATTTCAAGCCTTTATGCGTTTTTTCTAGAAAAGTATGGGGTATAGGTTAGCTTAGTTCCATTTTGATTCAATGCGAGTTCTAACTACTTGATAACTTACTTTGTCCAAACCTTTTTTAACTAAATGATTATTTACTGCATTTAAAACATATCTACGACTTTTCTTTATGTTATTGTCCTCTAATAGACTACCGTAATAATCGACTAAGAGATTTGCATACATACAGCGATAGTCTCTGTCATTCATGTACTCTTTTAGCTCTTCCATTGAGTCAAACTTCTTATTGATATTCATAATCTTTATAATTCCTTTCTTTATTGGCTGATCTCAGCCTGCTATATACAAATACAAGGTGGAGTAGCCATAAGACCACTCCATACAATTCATTTATTCTTGTTCTCCAAGTGCAGTGTATAGTGCTCCACTACCTTGTAGACTTAAAGAATACGTTACAAGATCATCGTAAGGAAACTCGAGTGAGAAATCTGTTATAGTAGCGTTTCCTTCATATTTCGTACCAGATGGGAGTTCGAGATATACGTCAACATTTTCAGAATTGATAAATGCTGTTTCAAGAATTCCGTAAGCTTCATCAGATTCGATGAACGCACCATCACAATCAACTGACCATTCTTTAAATCCTTGTAAATTCTCTTTCCAAAAACCTTCAGTATCTTTTGATGTAGCATCAATAGTTTCTGCGGAACGAGAAAGAGATGCGTTCTTTTGACCAGCTAACACTTTTCCAGTTGTTGCATCTTTAATGAACAACTTAACTTTCATTCCTGTGATTTTCATATTTTAAATAACCTCTTTCATTTTCTACTTAAATAAAAGAGAGCTGACCTAAAGTAGATCAAGTCTCATAATTTGTGAAGTTTTTTCACAATAATGATTAAGCAATAACTAATTTTGCAAAAGCATCTGGATTGTAAACGCATCCGTCCATATAACTATCAAAAACGAATAGTTGACTACCACGTAATGCTTGTTTAGAATCTTGAACTACTGTCATTGTAGCGCCTTTTTTAACCATAACTGCATATCCATCTTCAATCGAACCAAGAATTAGTGGAGTTTGACCGGAAGCATCTCCATCTTCTAGAGCAGAAGAAATTACAACTTCTAAACCGAATAGAGTTTTTGTTGGTTTTCCATTAATTATTCCATTTTGCACGTAAGCATGGCCTACAGCATCCTTCAGTTTACTTACTCTATTGAAGAAAGGACGAGACATGATAAATTGAGCTTTAGAAAGATATTCTGGGTGAATATTTAGAGTCATATCAAGCAAAGTATCTAGCAGTGAAACATCTGCTGAAAGAACGAAAGCTTCAACTTCTTCTTCATGAACAATTCCACGAAAACTTTCATCAGTATTACCATGAAGTATTGATTCCTCAACAGCTTTGTAAACTCTTCTTGCTAGCAAGCTAGGTACATATTCAGCCATATTAATAGCAGCGTCATTAATTAGTTGATTAGTTAATGAAAGTGCAGCTCCTACTCGTTTTTGTTCGAGTTTAACTTCTCCAAGAATCATTGCGTCTTCGATAAGGTTTTCACCTTCACCAACGAACATACCTACTCCAACAGCGTTTTCACGAGGGATTTTTAGAGCTCCACTTGTTGAATAAAACTTTTTAGCTCGTGCAAATACAGGAGAAACTTCCTCAAGTTTCACTACGATTTGGTCTGCCACGTTTTCTGGAATGACTGCTCCACTGTAATCTGTAGTTTGTAGATCACGAGTTGCAATACCTTTTAGCGTTTCGTTAAATTCGCGGCTTTCGTTTTCTTTTCGAATTTCAATTTCATTTTTGGTGTTATATCTAAATTCTGTTTTCATTTTGTTTAATTGTTCCTTTTCATTTTTAAGGTTTGGAATTGTAATATCTTCAACTAGATCAATTCCTCTAGCTGAAAGTGTAGATTGTGAGTATGCTGGATTTTTAACAGCCGAAACTTCAAAGAGTTCCAATTCATGAATTGTTCTTTCTGCAATTCCATTTAGTCCAGATTTCCAATAGTCCTTAACTGTTCGAAATCCAAAGCTCATGTTTCGTAAAATTCCAGAGTTGATCAATTCGTAGTAGTCTTTTCCGTAAGAAGTTGGAACAATTGTTGCTTCCATATAAAGACCAACATTATCTTCACGAAGGGATAATGAATTATTCCGAGTTGAAGCTAAAACCTGTTTAGTATCATGTTCAGCTAAGAAATCAATATCTGTTTTAGTGTTCTTAATTGCTCGATCAAAAGCGCCTTTAGCTATCTTCTCTACAAATTTTTTTGCACTACCAAGAACCTCTGAGAGTTGTTCAACTTTATTTACATAGCCACTTACTTTCATTGAGCCATCTTCATTAGCTCTAATTTCACTGTTATAGAATCGCAATTCTACTTGTTTCAAATGAGTTCACCTCTTTGTTGTTATCGCTGATAAATCAGCTTATATATTTTTCGAATGCCATCTAGCAACTCAACTACTTAGAGAAAGCTTGGAGGAATCTCATGGATAAAGAATCTAAATGGCATTTGGAAAACATAAAAAAGGCTACCCAATAATATGAGTAGCCCGTTTGTTCCGAAATGATCGGAACTGGTAAAGAAAAATCGAAATGGTTGTCAAGTTTTACATTGACTACCTTAGAGAAGGGAAAATAAGTGTTTAAACATAAGAAAGAGACGTTATCAGCACTACTATTATGTAGCGCTAAATTTTATATGGATAAATTGATTTTTAAAAAAGGAGAGAGAGGAAGGAGGTCGCCAACCTATCTCTCAAAGTGTAGTCATGAAATATGGAACTTCTGTAACTACATATATAAAGGAGAATTATGGAAACAATCGAACGTTATGTCAGACGTTCGACTGCATAAATTTAATCTTTAAATTAATTTGTTTATCAAATAACCCTTATATTAAATAAGTAACTAAAGTTGCGTAAAGTTACAGTTTTTCATCAATAATCTTCAACTTTTTTAAAATAATATTTTCCAAGATATTTTTTGTCTTCTTTGATGTAGTTGAAAATTGTTTGGCGACTTGGAGCTCTTTTTAAGCCTTCTTTTCTACTAGCCCAAAAGCTAATATCATCTTTACATTTCACTAGATCAATTATTTGAAAGTTTTCGTTTATGATGTACCAAGGTTGCATTTTTCTGAAATCTTCAGCTGTTTCATATTGAAGGATATTTTTATAGTCTAGTCCTGTGTCATGACTTTCAATAATAGCAAATATTTGTTTTTCTTTTTTAAGCAATTTTTCAGCTTTCTTAAACTCCTTGATCATTTCGGTTTCTTTAGTTTTAGTTTTACTGGCTGCTATTTTTTCATACATCTTTTTTGAAGCTTTATCATAAGATTTTTGCCAAGCTTTTTGAGCATTGATATATTCCGTGCTTCCATTTTCAATAATTACTTCTTCGTCTTTTAAGTGCTCTACATTAAACAGAGGAATTATTTTAGTTGAGTCAGATCCTAAAGCTTTTGCTATAAATGATGCAGTCTTCTTTTGTTTTAATAATACGGATATAAGTTTTGCATCATCAGAACGTAAATGAGTGTTTTCCATTATGAATTTAGCTATTCTTAAAACTCCAACATTCTCTAAAATCAGCTCGTTCTTAAAGAACAAGTTGTATTTTTTTATAGAATATTTTAAGGGTGGATCTTCAACATCATGAATTTGAATTTCTTTTGGCATTGTAATCATAGTTAGCTTTCTCCTCTTGTTCGTTTTTTAGTAGTATGTCTTGGTCATAAAATTGACTAGTCCTTAAAATCTTTCCACGTTAGTTCTCCACTTTTGATTTTATTATTGTTGATAAATCAGTATCTAATTGCCGAGTATTTTCAAATACAAAAACGACTAAATTGGGATGCTTTCGATTTTGTTCAAGACCTATTAAACTATGACCACTTTGAATTAGACTAGTTGCAATAGATTTGTTGAATATTTTTTTGTGCATTGGGATCGTTTCTCCTTGGAATTATTCTTGATGTTGTTTATCAAGTAATGTATTTATATCTACTGGATTGAAAACGTAAATGAAATTTAGAAATTTATTAAAGGTTTTTTAATTCTATTCTTTTTCTCTTGCTAGTAAAATTACGAAGTGGAACGGAGTAATTTTGCGGCAATAATATATTTTATTATTTATTATTTAATTATTTAGTGTATCAATTTTGCTTCACTGGAGTAATTTTGTATAACAAATTTGCTTCTCTGGAGTAATTTTGTAAAAACAAAAAAAGGACTATAAAAATAGTCCATTATCGAATTTCATAATCTTTTAAAATCTCATATTCTGTATTAAGTTCTTTTAGATTATTTCCTTTGTCAACAATCTTAATCCAACCTTTAGCCTCTAATACATTGATAGCACTAGTTAAAGTGTTTAGATTTTTCACTCCACTATAATGTGAAAGATTAGCTCTACCAATTCGAATCCGCTTTATCTTTTTTTGCTTGTAAGAATTTGATTGTTTTGTAAAGCTAAATAAGATTAAGAAAACTCGTATTTCGTTAGTTTCAAGACTTAACAGTTCATTAATTTCATGCTCAAACAAAAACGAGAAATTTGTCATATCGTATGGAAACTGAACTACATGACGTTCATTCGCAGAATACTTAGCAGGAATAAAATCTATCACTAGATGATTTTCCATTTCCTCATCGATCATCTTATAAACAGTCGATTTTGCAATACTTCTACTAACATTCGCTGTTTCAGCAAGTTCTGAAATTGTAAACGAAGCTTTTCGATTTCCATTCATTAATTTCAACATTCCTAAAACAACTTTGCTATCGTACTTCTTGAGTAAATTTTTCCCATAATAGAATTTATAATCTCTAATATAACTTAGTTTTTGTTCCATAATATTTCCTCCTAGTTTAGTTGGTCAGATTTTTTATATCAATCGAGCACAATTTGTAACCAACTAGGAGAAAGAAAACTAAAATTTTATATAAAAAAAGGACAGCTTACTGCTGCCCATACATTAAGTGAAACATCCTTTGTTGTGTTTGCATTATTGAACTATACCTCTCAAACAGTTGTCGTTCTTTACTTGTAACTTCAAAACCTCTTCCAATCTTTCCTGCAATATTTTTAATTTGAATTAGCTCGTTCATTGTGAAATTTTTCAATGCTTTTTTGATAAGTTGATTTTTCATAAATATGACCTCCAATATTATATTCGAAGTCATTGTATCGAGAGTATTTAATATGTAAAGCTAAAAAAATTTTGACTTGTTCCATTTGATTATAAAAATATAAAGGTTAGAATAGTCACAGATTGACCCATATTCAATCTTAAGAGAGAAGGTAATATTAATCTATTATCATAAGGATAAATGGCTTAGAATTTAAACCTGGGGCTTCAATTTTTTTCTGTCATCCTCTATTCAGTTAACCAACTTGGTGTATTACCACATGAATAATCTGAAACACGATGTTGATCCAGTTTGAAACAATAAGCTTTTTCCACCCATTCTTTAATCATGCCTCTCATATTATTTATGTTCTTACATACTTCCAACATTTTTATAACAGTCTTTGAAAACTCATGATCATTTAAAGCTGTCGTGTCATCTAATGCACAATTAGGAATTACATATTCTCTACCAATTTGATATTTATAAGCATCTTCAATTAAAAGAATTTGTTCGGAAGATAAAGACACAGATTTATTTGAAATCATAACTTTAATCCTATTCTTTAATTCTTTTGGAAATTGAGCTTCCCAAAGAATTTCATAAATATCTATAGGATTAGGATTAAGGTTTAGTTTTATATTTTTATTTTTATATTTTTTATTTTTATTATTTATTTTTAGCGTTACCTTTTGTTCATGCATGCCGTTACTTTTTGTCAACGCATGGTATTCCTTTTCGTCATACCTAGCATTTACCTTTTGTCCTTCATTAGTAGGGTTTGAGTTAGTGTCCAGGTCTTCCCTTTTGTCAGAGCTTGGTATTCCAATCAAAACCTTTTCAATTTTCTTTGTAATATGAAAGTACTTCTTTGATGGCATTCCCATTGTTCTTGTTTGAATATATCCAGCAGTTTCTAATTCTTTTGTGGCTTTAAGTTGTTGTTTGTATGTTAAAGCAGTTTCTTCTTCTAATGTTTCGGCAGTTAAAAAGAAGTATTTCTTTCCGTCTTTATTTGTTAGCATTCCTTTGCTATCAAAACTCTCGTAACTTGAACATAGTTGACCAAAGATAATCGAACCATTAACTGATACTTCATGGGCAAGTTCTTTGTTATACATGACGAAACCTTTCCCACTTAAAATTGATACTAACTTCATCTGTTCACTCTCTCCCTTTGACATCACAAAAGAAGACATGCTACAATTTTATTGCAGAAGTCTATCTTCTGTTTCGTTTTTAAGAGATGGTTGGGGTCCAATCCAATTACCATCTCTTTATTTTATTATAATATATCGAACATACGTGCGTACATTTAAAGTTTTAGTCCTTTTAAAGCTCCATATTGTTTATGTTTTTGTTCTATATCTGGTCCCCAAAGGTTTACATATCTCTTAGTTATGGTCATGTCACTATGGCCCAGTATTGTCATGAGACTAAAAGCATCAACTCCAGCCATTATCATTCGTTTTGCCATTGTATGTCTAAATGTATGTGGACTAACTCTTTTTGATATTTTTGCTTCTTTTCCATACTTTGAAAAGCTTGTTTGAATACTATGTGGCTTAAGCTCTTTGTTGTCTCGATTAATGAACAGCTTATTTGTTTCAACATAACCACGGATCATTAAATATCTTTTTAGCTGTTCTTGTGTTGTATCTGACAAGTAAACAATTCTTTCAAATAAATTTTTAGTCTTTCTAATAATTATCTTGTTATCTCTAACGTCATCCACCTCAATTCCGATTAACTCAGACAGTCGAACTCCAGTATCTAAAAACACAAGCAAAACCACTTCATCTCTAAATCCAATGAAAGTTTTCTTTTTACGTAATACCCTTATCAATGCTTCAATTTCTTTGTTATCCAATGTCTCTATTGTTTTTTGTCTATCTCGTAATAATTTAATGTTCTTCATAGGATTTTTCTCAATGAGCTTGTTTTTATTTAAGTAGTTATAAAATGCTCGAAGTGCTCTTAATCGTGTATTTATTGTAGTTATTTTCATGACTTTTTTACTTTGTAGAATTAATTCCTCAATGCCTTTTTGTTCACATTCAACTAATGGTATGCTTATAAACTTTTTAGCAGCATGAAATTCATTTTTATAATACTCGATGGTTGCAGGTCTTAAATTTCTTAAGTAACAATCTCTAAAAAATAAATCAAATGCTTCATCATCACTAATTGTTTTCTTGATTATTTTCATTTCTTCTTCTGTTAATTCATTACGTCTTCTCATAAATTTTCTCCTAGGCACACGATTATCGCTTATTTTAGTCGTGTTAAAAGAACGCAAAAAAAGACCTCAACATTACTGTTGAAGCCTTGTGAATACTGCATTTATAGTTATGTATGGTACCGGTGGCCGGGGTCGAACCGGCACTCCGTGAGGAACACGATTTTGAGTCGTGCGCGTCTGCCTATTCCGCCACACCGGCAAATCTAAAAGGCAATTCGAGTGCTTGTCTTATCTTAGTCTTTTCTGGTGCCGAGGGCCGGACTTGAACCGGCACGGTAATCACTTACCGCAGGATTTTAAGTCCTGTGTGTCTGCCAATTCCACCACCCCGGCATGACATCTATAAGACAAAGTTATATATAATTGGAGGCGGCACCCGGATTCGAACCGGGGAATCAGGGTTTTGCAGACCCATGCCTTACCACTTGGCTATGCCGCCTTAATAAAATGGAGCGGAAGACGAGATTCGAACTCGCGACCCCCACCTTGGCAAGGTGGTGTTCTACCACTGAACTACTCCCGCAAAATGGCAGGGCTAGCAGGATTCGAACCTGCGCATGACGGAATCAAAATCCGTTGCCTTACCGCTTGGCTATAGCCCTAAAATTACGTCCATTTTAGTTAATTTAAATTGTATGGGGCGATCAATGGGACTCGAACCCATGCATGCCGGAATCACAATCCGGTGCGTTAACCAACTTCGCCATGACCGCCACAGCTTACATTACCATATGCCTAAGCATCAGATAATGTTCCAAAAAACTCAATGGTGGAGGGGGACGGATTCGAACCGCCGAACCCTGAGGGAGCGGATTTACAGTCCGCCGCGTTTAGCCACTTCGCTACCCCTCCAAAAGAGACAATTAATATTTTACAAAAAAATGAATAACCCGTCAAGGATTATTTGGTGG
Organism: Alteribacter aurantiacus DSM 18675; assembly: GCF_000429705.1. Lineage (GTDB taxonomy): Bacteria > Bacillota > Bacilli > Bacillales > Salisediminibacteriaceae > Alteribacter > Alteribacter aurantiacus. Next base: position 1,069 of record NZ_KE386941.1, on the reverse strand, counting down.
TGCTGGCCAGAGGACTTGAACCCCCAACCTACTGATTACAAGTCAGTTGCTCTACCAATTGAGCTAGGCCAGCATACAAAATGGTGGCTCGAGACGGAATCGAACCGCCGACACGAGGATTTTCAGTCCTCTGCTCTACCGACTGAGCTATCGAGCCAAACATTTTAATGGCGGTCCCGACCGGGATCGAACCGGCGATCTCCTGCGTGACAGGCAGGCATGTTAACCGCTACACCACGGGACCTTTTTGGTTGCGGGAGGAGGATTTGAACCTCCGACCTTCGGGTTATGAGCCCGACGAGCTACCAGACTGCTCCATCCCGCGACGATATGGTGGAGGATGACGGGCTCGAACCGCCGACCCCCTGCTTGTAAGGCAGGTGCTCTCCCAACTGAGCTAATCCTCCGAATATTCATTTATCCTGAAGCTCTTCACATACTTTCATATGCTAGCTGCTTCAATTGAATGAGATATGTAAGTAATGGTGACCCGTACGGGATTCGAACCCGTGTTACCGCCGTGAAAGGGCGGTGTCTTAACCACTTGACCAACGGGCCATATCTGGCGGAGAACGAGGGATTCGAACCCTCGAGACGGTTCTACACCGCCTACACGATTTCCAATCGTGCTCCTTCGACCTCTCGGACAGTTCTCCATATGGCTCCACAGGTAGGACTCGAACCTACGACCGATCGGTTAACAGCCGATTGCTCTACCACTGAGCTACTGTGGAATAATAATACTTGCCTAGCGACGTCCTACTCTCACAGGGGGAGAGCCCCCAACTACCATCGGCGCTGAAGAGCTTAACTTCCGTGTTCGGCATGGGAACGGGTGTGACCTCTTCGCTATCGCCACTAGACAAATATGAAGTTAGAGAGATATTCTCTCAAAACTAGATAACAGCTTCGACACTCTTCACAGAGTTTCGTTAGAAGACTAAACAAACATCAATTTTTGGATAAGCCCTCGATCGATTAGTATCTCTCAGCTCCACGCGTTGCCACGCTTCCACATGAGACCTATCAACCTCATCGTCTCTGAGGGATCTTACTTACTTAACGTAAT